>JAYQIV010000001.1:0-274567 GCA_038141825.1 Cryomorphaceae bacterium
GTTCGAGATGAGGACGTTGATAGGCTTCAGGTGTAAAGGTGGTAACATCATAGCCGAGAAGTACTAATTACCCGTGGCTTTCTAAGACGAAGACTTTATATGTTCACATACCAATGTGTTATTACATTAAACTTATTTAAAGTTTATGGTGGTTATTGCAGTGTGGATCACCTCTTCCCATTCCGAACAGAGAAGTTAAGCACACTTGCGCCGATGGTACTGCGTTAGCGGGAGAGTAGGTCGCCGCCATTTTTCGAGCCCAATCTAGTTTACTAGGTTGGGCTTTTTTTATGCGCTAAACTCAGCATTTACGCGTTATTGCAGCATTATTGTTTAAGTTTACGCCCGTATGAGGCCCTATCTACTTTCATTTTTCCTTTTGCTTTCAACCTCTATGTTTGGCCAGGTGGATTCAACCGTCCTGGAGGATGCTGATACTTTGGAATCATTGCCCAACATTGGGGTCAAAGTCGATGGCCATATATATGTAGCGTATCCTTACAATACGTATCCTTACAATAGTAAGGGGTATTACCTGTACCAAAATCAGCGTTGGGATTCTTTGACCGTGTTGTTGGATGAGCGCGCAGAAGATCAGATTTGGTTGCAGGATTCATGGAATTGGACCCAAAGGGAAAATTCAGCTATAGGTGGACTTAGTTATAATTCTTTGGAGCCATTTGATGAGTCGGGCTTAGACGGTTGGCATAGATTTTCGAAAAGGTTTTTGCAGATGCCACTAGATTATCGTTCTTCTTCACCGCGCTCGGATTTGAGATTACATACGGGTATCGGTGGAGGTCAAGTCTTTGGTATAACTGCTATGTCACCAGTTGATTCGAACGGGCAATTATTTGTCGATTACCTGCGTAACAATACACTAGGATTATTTCGTAATGAGGGTACGGATGGCCATGAGCTACAATTTTCTTTGAAGCAATTGGATTCATATAATATTTGGACTCAAGCGAAATTAGAGGTGGTGTACTTCAATTCTAGATCTGGCCAGAACGGTGGATTATCGTCTCCTAGTTTATTCGAAAGTAATGTGCCTACGCTAAGGCGTAATTACGCTATTGAGGATGGCGTTGGGGCGCTTTTTGAAGAGGAGTTAGATATTAAGTATTGGACTAGATTAGATGCAGGTGGTTCCCCAAATTTGAATGGTAGTATTTCTTTTAATTCAAAGAGCTGGGCTGTGAATAATTCAACGTCGGCAGCCGAATACTATTGGGACAGTACGGGTACAGGTCCACTTGTAAAACAACGTACTCTGAGTTATTCAGATTCCTTGAGGTTGACCAAGGTACAGGTGGACTTTTCTCATAGCATATACATAAACGGTCCAATAGGACGGCCTTTTCCTCGTTGGTTTGATATTAGTTTGGCAACTGGCTTAGAGCATTTGCAGAGTAATTCCTTGGGATGGGATGGATTTAGGAGTGATACGGTCCATTATACTGAAGCATTTGATTCAGATGTTATGCCGTTTATTCGGGGGCAATTCATGCTTGGGAACACCTCTCTTCAGAATGTTAAATACAGGGCCATAGTAAACTATAATGCCTTGGGATATAATGCGGGTGCATTTGACGCCTCAGTTAGCGCTAAGATCTTTTCTATTCCAGGGACCTTGTCATTGCAATGGAACATTCTACGCCAACCTCAGATGTACCGTTTTGAGCAGTTATACGGCTATTCGTACGACTTGAGAACCGTTGATGTGCCCTATTTCAAAAATGAGGGGAAAGTACATTGGGAATCCGGTGAGAAATGGAAAAAGGAAGGGGTATTGTACGGTGCACAGATGAGCGGTATGCGTTATTTCGAATCCTTTGACCAATTATCTACTTGGGACGGAATGTACGGTCGAGTTCAGCTTGGTGTGAGCAGTAATGATGAGGGTTGGAATGCCTGTGTACAAGGATACGGTTCTTACAAATCTTCATTCGGAGGTTTTGCGACGCCTAATTGGGGTGGATTCACAGAGGTGAATTACAAGACCAGTATCGGGACGAAGTTTGAATGGAAGGCGGGTATTAATATGAGTATAGAGGATGCATTCTACGCGCCAACGTATTTGGTGGGTGTGCCTATTTGGGCGATGCAGACTGATTATTTGGCCGGGAGTTATCCATGGGCGACCACTTATTTTGAAGCACGTATTGCCAATTTCGTGGGGGCAGTAAGAATCATCAATGCTTTGGAAGGATTGGCACCATATACCTATTATGCCTACGGCAGCACACCTCGTTCAGATCGATGGGTGCAGGTGAGTGCCCGATGGACCTTGTTTAACTAGGTCTTCTGTGGCGGTTTCTTCGCGGCAGGGAAAAGAATATTATTCAGAATTAATCTGTAGCCAGGACTATTTGGGTGGTTGTTCAGATCTGTAGGGGGATCACCTACTCTGTGTTGGTAATCCTCGGGATCGTGTCCGCCGTAAAAGGTCCAATACCCTTCGCCATAGCTGCCGTGTATGTATCGTGCGGCGCCATCGATCACACTCTTACCTAAAATGGTGGTACTGGGTTTGATGGTAGCAGGGCGGTAGGCAGTGGTTTGACCGTAGAATCCACGTACTAAATCTGTATGGTTCTGAACCAAGATTGTGGGTACAACATCGTACTTCGCACTGAAGTCAAACAACTCAAAAAAGTCCTGAGGCTCTTTCATGCTCCTCACACGCTGCTCGGTAACATCAATATTTGAGTATTCGTAGCGCATGGGGTTAGTGAACAACTCGAAATTATCGAAGGCGAAGGTGGCCGAGTAGTCCAAAGCATAGGCGGCACCTGGAGTCATGCCGTCGCCATCAAACATAGGTTCACAGATGTCGGTGTTGATGGCCGCAAGGGCAATATCATAGCTGTCGGTAGCGCTACACATGGCGAATAGGAATCCTCCTGAGTTCACGTAGGCTGCGATGGATTGAGCGACGGCGCCTTTTTGTTGTGAAACTTTGGAATACCCCATCTCTCTGGCGGCCGCCTCGAAAGAGGCTTTTTGATTGATGTACCAAGCGGCATCTCTGTAGGAGCCATAGAATTTACCGTATTGACCCGTGAAATCTTCGTGGTGAAGGTGCAGCCATTGGTAGTCATCGAGAGTGCCGTCAAGGATCTCTTGATCGTAGATGGTGGTGAAGGGAATGTCCGCGTAGGTGAGGACCATGGTGACGGCATCGTCCCAAGGTTGGGCTCCTGGCGGCGAATAGACGGCGATCTTGGGGACTTTCTGAAGTTCGACTGTGTTGGTGTTTTCTGCCGGGCCTTGAAGAGACTCCATGATGGTAAGCAAGACGCCTTCGGAGGTGCTTTCGTAGGATACGCCACGTTTGATGGCTTCGCGAACGATGTTTTGATCTGCGTTGAGGATGGCAAAGGAGCCACCGCGGTAATTCAGAAGCCAATGGCAGTTGTAGCCTTGCTCAATGGCGGAATACATCAGGCCATAGGCGCGAAGGTGGTCGCGTTGGTTGCTTTGGTCCATAGGCACGAGGATTTGGGCGTGCAGGAATTGGACCGAGAAAATGATGAGTAGGAAAAAGCGATGTAAACGTGTGCCGAACATGCGCTTAGAACGGAACGTCTCCCGCATCCGGGGTAGGAAGATCTGGGTAGCCTGAAGGGCCGTCCATTGGGCTGCCGAAGCCGCTTGAGTCGTTCATTTTACTCTCCATAATCATGGTAGAGCCCTGTTCTTTGTTGGCGAATTTGGCCAATTCCCCGATAAAGCGCAGACGAACGTCGTCCAAGGAACCGTTACGGTGTTTCGCGATGATGATTTCTGCCTCGTTCTCACAAGGTGAGCCGTCTTCCCACTCTTCGATTTGATAGTACTGGGGACGGTAGATAAAGCTTACGATATCGGCATCCTGCTCAATCGCTCCTGATTCACGAAGGTCGGAAAGCTGTGGGCGTTTCGAAGTGGAACGCGTTTCAACGGCACGTGATAACTGCGAAAGTGCGATTACCGGGACGTTCAATTCTTTGGCAATGGATTTTAACGAACGAGAGATGGTTGAGATTTCTTGTTCGCGGTTTCCTTGCGCTTTGGAGCCGCCGACGGTCATGAGCTGAAGGTAATCGATGATGATCACATCGAGGCCTTGGGTCGAGGCTAGACGACGCACTTTGGCGCGCAGGTCAAAGACGCTGAGTGCCGGGGTGTCGTCAATGAATAGCTTAGCTTTTTCTAGATCAACAACGCCAGAGGTCAGGTTCTTCCATTCGTAATCCGTCAGGTCACCTTTTCTGAGTTTTTCAGAATTGAGGCCTGTTTCGGAGGAGATGATACGAGTGATTAATTGGACACTTGACATCTCCAAAGAGAAGATGGCGACCTTTTTATCGTGTTCGATGGCCATGTTTCTTGCCATGGACAGTACGAAGGCTGTTTTACCCATACCGGGACGGGCAGCGAGGATGATCAAATCCGACGGTTGCCAGCCAGAGGTGAGGCGGTCGAGATCAGAGAAGCCTGAAGGCACTCCGGAAAGACCTTCTTGTTTACTGATGTGTTCAATACGCTCGAGGGCTTGACGAATCAATGCTTCGGAGCTTTCATAGTTGCGCTTCAAGTTTCCTTGGGCGACTTCAAATAATTTTTGTTCTGAGCTATCCAGCAGCTCGAGAACATCGGTCGTTTCGTCGAAGGCACTCTCGATGATTTCACTCGAGATTCGAATGAGTTCACGTTGAATGTGCTTTTGAATGATGATGCGGGCGTGGTACTCAATGTGAGCGGCGGAGCTGACCTTTTGGCTTAATTGGGCCAAATAAACTTCGCCACCGGCCTGCTTCATTAGGCCTTCTTTACGCAAATCCGAAGCGACAGTGAGGATATCAACGGGTTGATTTTCACCGAAAAGTCGCACGACTGATTTGAAAATGTGCTGGTGTTTTTCGTTGTAGAACGCTCCGTCGTGGAGGATGTCGACAATTTTGGAGAGGGCATTTTTATCAATGAGCAAGGCCCCCAAAACAGCTTCCTCCAAATCAACGGCTTGTGGGGGTACGCGACCTCCAGCCGTCAAGTTGACGAGGGCTCCGGAACTGCGTCCGGCATTGGGTTGATTTGCTCGTTGTTCTGCCATTCTTCTAAGTTACTCTTCGTAGACGCCCATTGCAAAGAATTTCTCCATTCTTGCAGCGACGAGGTCTTCGGCGCTCAATTTTTCGAGCGCCTTGGTGTGCTTGACGATCTCACGCTTGACGATCTCAAACATTGCCTCTGGGTTCGCATGAGCGCCGCCTAGAGGTTCTTTGATGATGCCGTCAATGAGGCCGTTTTTCTTCATGTCTTTCGCCGTCAGCTTCAATACTTCTGCAGCCGTTTCTTTGTAATCCCAGCTTCTCCAAAGGATGGAAGAACAGCTTTCTGGGGAGATCACGCTGTACCAAGTGTTCTCAAGCATGAGGACTTTATCACCAACACCAATACCGATGGCACCTCCTGAGGCACCTTCTCCGATGATGATACAAATGACCGGCACTTTTAGGCGGGCCATTTCCATAATGTTCTTGGCAATGGCTTCACCTTGTCCGCGTTCCTCCGCTTCGAGTCCTGGAAAGGCTCCCGGGGTGTCGATCAAGGTGATGATAGGACGACCGAACTTTTCGGCTTGCTTCATTAGGCGCAAGGCCTTGCGGTATCCTTCTGGGTTGGCCATTCCGAAGTTGCGGTATTGACGCATCTTGGTGTTCACGCCTTTTTGCTGGCCGATGAACATGTAGCTCTTGCCGTCAATGGTTCCCCAACCACCTACCATCGCTTTATCATCTTTTACACCGCGGTCGCCGTGCATTTCGATGAAATCCCCTTGGGTCAAGGCGTTGATGTAGGCCATGGTGTAGGGACGTTGTGGGTGACGTGATAATTGGACACGTTCCCACGCGCTAAGGTTGCTGTAGATGTCCTTCTTCGCGTCGTCGAGTTTTTGCTGAATATCAGTAATGGTTTTGGCCATATCTACACCGGTCTCGTCGGCGAGTTCTAAGGCTTTTGTTAGCTGATTTTCAAGCTCTTCAATGGGTTTTTCAAATGAAAGATAGTCCATAGTTACATTCTGAATCGGTCGTGCAAAATACAAAGTCCTTAGGAGAGGGACTTCCTTTTTTGTGCCTTTATTATTCCATTTGCGATAACGGTAGCTAATATCACCACCACTCCAATGTAAAAGGTAGGGGTCATGTTTTCTTGGGCGCCGAAAATAATGGCGGCCAAACCTATGCCATAAACGGGTTCAAGGTTGATCGCGAGCATGACGGAAAAGGGGCTCATCCGCTTGAGCAATTCGACGCTTTGGATGAAGGGATAAGCCGTGCAAAGCAGGGCGAGAACGGCCATAAAGTACCAGTCGCTAGTGGTGGTGATCCAGAGGGACATGGGATTGTGTGAGCCGAAGAAAAGGTCATAGAGGCCGACGCCGATAAAAGCAAAGCCCAGCTCCCAGAAGGTGACTTGGACAGGGAGGGGGTATCGTGCGACCAATTGTTTGTTCAGTATGCTAAACGATGCACTTAATGAAGCGCTGATCAGGGCGATGAGGACGCCGAGTTGATAATTGGTCACCTTCAAACCTAAAAACTCATAATAGCGAAGGTTGGCTGCGTCCGGCGTTTCATAGAAAATAACCACAACGCCCAGCACTACAATGGCGCCGAGCAGGAGTTCGATGATATCAATCTTACCCTTGTCGAGCACTGGTTTTAGTAGCGCTGACCATAGGGCGCCGGTGGAAATTCCGGCTAGAGTGAGGCTGATGTTTGCAATTTTAATGGCGCCAAAAAAGGTGATCCAGTGGGTGGCAATGAGAATGCCGCACAAGGCCATGAAGCCTATTTCTTTCCAAGAGGCGCGGAAGGGACGCTTTTTCCAAAACATGAACAATGCGATGGCCACGGTAGTCATGGCGGTCCGGTTAAAGACCAGGGATACCGCATCTACACTGATGTATCGGCCTAGGATGGCGGTAAAGCCCCAGATAAACACGATGAAGTGCAGACTGAGCTGGTCGCGCAGATGTGATCCTTTTTCGAAGTTCATGTCCAATTATTTCGGAGCAACAATGTAGCGCCAAATCGCCACACCTGCGAACAGAATGTTGGGGATCCAGATGGCGAATTCGGCCGGTTGGATGGTGATCCAAAGCAAGGTTTTCCCGAGCCAACCGTCAGTGCTTAAGATACCAGTGGTAGCGAAGGTTTGGGAGATTTGCATGGTGAAGATATATATGGCACTGAGCACCAATCCGATGGCAATATTGAACCCAAGTCCACCGCGTCTTTTTTGACTGGCAAGGGCGACGGCAAGGAGGACAAAAACATAGGCGCTCAAGGGGTAGGAGGAGCGTCTTTGCATTTCCATTTGGTAAGAGGCGATGTTTTCGTTGCCTGTGATTTCCTCCTGGGCGATGAATTTGCTGAGCTCACGACTGTTCATGGTCGCGATGGAGTTGAGTTTTGGAGCGATTTGCTCCGAAGTAAAGGATAATGCGGTGTCTAGACGGCGCCCGGAGAGGATATGTTCTTGCCCAAGGGAATCTACGGTGCGTAGGCGGTAGTTGTCGAGGCGCCACTTGCCGACGGCGGTATCTAGGCGGACGAAATCTGCGCTGAGTTTGCTGGCGAGCTTGTGGTCTTCGAAGACTTCATAAGTGAATTGGTACCCGCTGTGGCGCGTGCCAGAGAAGGTTTCGAAGTAGACGTAATGGCCGGGAAGGACTTGGCGGTGGACCTTTTGGTTGATGGGTCTATTCACGCCGGTCACGTATTTCTCCTCGAAGGCAATGCGTTTGATATTGGTTTGTGGAACGACCAAGTGGTTTAGGGTGAGGCTCATCAAGCAGATGATGGTGGCGCCGATCCAGTAGGGACGCAGTAGGCGCCTAAAGCTGGTTCCCGAGGTTAGGATGGCGACAATCTCAGAGTTCGCTGTAATGCGCGAGGTGAACCAAATGGTAGAAATAAATAAGATCAGAGCACTGAAGGTGTTCCCGTAGAAGGCAATGAAATTGATGTAGTAATCGAAAATGATTTCATGGAGTTCAGCACCGTTTTGGAAGTCGTCCAATTTTTCACTGATATCAAAGACGATGGCGATGGACAGGATGAGCACCATGGTCAGCACGAAGCTGCCCAAGAATTTGCGCAATATGTACCAATCCAATTTTCTCACCTTCTTAGAGTCTTTGTTCCAATTTAGGAATCATTTGGTTCTTCCAGCTTGCAAAATCACCGGCAATGATGTGTTCGCGGGCTTGCTCTACCAACCAAAGGTAGAACCTGATGTTGTGCATAGAAGCAATTTGGGCGCCCAAGGATTCTTTGCTGTGAATCAGGTGGCGCGCATAGGCGAGGGTATATTGTGAATCGACGAAGCTCGTGCCATTGGGGTCGAGCGGTTCATGGACATTTTCCCATTTCTTATTGCGGAGGTTGATAATTCCTTCGCTCGTAAAAATTTGGCCGTTTCGGCCGTTTCTCGTGGGCATGACACAATCGAACATATCTACTCCCAACGAAATGTTTTCCAAAATATTGGCTGGTGTCCCCACGCCCATCAAATACCTGGGCTTGTCCGCGGGGAGAATGCGACAAGCGCCTGCGGCATGTTTGTACATTTCCTCGGCAGGCTCGCCCACGCTCAATCCGCCAATGGCATTGCCATCTGCATTTTTACTAGCGATATATTCTGCGCTTTCATTGCGCAGGTCGTCGTAGGTAGAGCCTTGAACGATGGGGAAAAGGCTTTGTGAGTATCCATAGAGCGGATCCACTTGGTCCAAGCGGTCGAAGCAGCGATCGAGCCAGCGATGGGTCATGTGCATGCTGTCCTTTGCGTACTCATAGGTGGACGGATATGGGGGACATTCGTCGAAAGCCATGATGATATCTGCGCCAATTTCGCGCTGAATGTCCATGACGCGTTCTGGGGTAAACAAATGCTTGGTCCCGTCGATGTGGCTGGCGAAGGTGGCACCTTCCTCGGTGATCTTGCGTTGATTTGCGAGACTATATACTTGGTAGCCGCCACTATCTGTGAGGATGGGGCGGTCCCAGCCGTTGAATTTGTGGAGTCCACCTGCGGCTTTTAAAATTTCTGTACCGGGGCGCAGAAAAAGGTGGTAGGTATTCCCTAGGATGATTTGGGCCTTGGTATCCTCTTTGAGGTCCTTCGTGTGCACGCCTTTGACCGTGCCTGCAGTACCCACCGGCATAAAGATGGGTGTTTGTATGGTGCCGTGGTCGGTCTCGAGGGTTCCGGCTCTTGCGGAACTTTTATCGTCCGTATGTAATAAGGTGAACTTCATGTAGCGCAAAAGTACGGCACCCACGCTATCTTTGGCCCATGCAAACAGTAGAACTCATCTATGGTCATTTTCCTGGGTTGTCCCAGAAGCAGCAGGACCAATTCGCTGCGCTATTTGACCTCTATACGGAATGGAATGCGAAGATCAATGTGATCTCTCGCAAGGATATGGATAGCTTTTACGAAAAGCACGTATTGCATTCCCTAGGCATCGCCAAAATCTACTCCTTCAAGCCGGGACAAAAAGTCTTGGACGTTGGCACGGGTGGAGGCTTCCCTGGTATTCCGTTGGCCATTCTTTTTCCAGAGACCCAATTCCATTTGGTCGATTCCATAGGAAAGAAAATCAAGGTGGTCGAGGCAGTTGCTGAAGCTCTGGGTTTGGAAAATATTAAGGCATCTCACGGACGTGCGGAGCAGTTTAAAGGTCCCTACGATTTTGTAGTGAGCCGTGCGGTGACCCACATGCAACGCTTCTTGCCTTGGATCAAGGGTAAGATTGCATCGAAGAATTTGGACCCCGATCGTGTGAACGGGCTCTTGTATTTGAAAGGCGGTGATTTGGCGGAAGAATTGGGCCCACTTAAGGCTCGAATTTCTGCATTGTCTAGACATTTCGATGGCGAATTCTTTGAAACGAAGAAGGTGGTCTATCTGCCGAAAAGCGAAATCAATAATTTTAGAGGATAAAAAAAAGGCGCCCCACGGGCGCCTTTTTTATGTAGAGGACGAAAAATTTTTCGTCTTACCCGAGGAATGGGTAACGGTAATCTGTTGGAGGAACCAAGGTCTCCTTGATGGTACGAGCATTGACCCAACGCAATAGGTTGAGGTAAGATCCTGCCTTGTCGTTCGTTCCTGAACCACGTGCACCACCGAACGGCTGCTGTCCCACAACGGCACCTGTTGGCTTGTCGTTGATGTAGAAGTTACCGGCGGCATTCTCCAATCTGTTAGTGGCTTCAATGGCCATGTAACGATCGCCTGAGAAAATAGATCCGGTCAAGGCATATTCAGAAGTGCTGTCCACGAGGTCAAGCATGCTGTCCCAATCCGCATCAGCGTAAACATAGATGGTCAACACAGGGCCGAAGATTTCTTCCACCATGGTGCGGAACTTAGGGTTTGTGGTCACCACTACTGTAGGCTCGATGAAGTACCCTTTGCTCTTGTCGTATCCACCACCAGCGATGATTTCAGCATCGCCCTGCTCTTTCACGTACTCGATGTACGAAGCAATTTTATCGAAGGCTTTCTCATCGATCACCGCATTAATGAAGTTGCCCATATCTTCTGGGGTTCCCATCTTGAAGGTGGCGAGGTCAGCCAATAGTTCTTCTTTCACTGCTGGCCACATGCTCTGTGGAATGTAGGCACGTGAGGCTGCTGAACATTTCTGTCCTTGGAATTCGAAGGCACCACGGCTTAGGGCAGTACTCACTTCCTTGCTCTTGGCAGAAGGGTGTGCTACCACGAAGTCCTTACCACCAGTTTCCCCAACGATACGTGGGTACGAGCGGTATTTATGGATGTTATTTCCGATGGTTTTCCAAAGGTTTTGGAACACACCTGTAGATCCTGTGAAGTGAATACCTGCAAAATCTTTGTGTTCGAAAATCACATCACCGGCTACAGGGCCACTTACGTATACAAGGTTGATAACGCCGTCCGGCAGACCTGCTTCGCGGAAGATTTCCATCACCACGTTCGCAGAATAGATTTGCGAGTTGGCCGGTTTCCAAACCACGGTGTTGCCCATCAAGGCAGCCGAAGAAGGAAGGTTACCAGCGATGGCGGTAAAGTTGAACGGTGTAAGGGCGAAAACAAAGCCTTCAAGTGGACGGTATTCCATGCGGTTCCATACCCCTGGAGAGCTCTCCGGTTGTTCGCTGTAAATCTGCGTCATGTATTCGACGTTAAAGCGGAGGAAATCGGCCAATTCACATACCGAATCAATCTCACTCTGGAAACAGTTCTTGCCTTGCGCCAACATGGTCGCTGCATTGATTTTATAGCGGTATTTCCCACTGATCAGTTCTGCGGCTTTCAAGAAAATAGACGCGCGGTGTTCCCAAGGCATATTTGACCAGCGGTCTTTCGCTGCTAGTGCTGCTTCAATGGCTGCTTCCACGTGGCTCGCATCGCCTTTGTGGAAGGTGCCGATCACGTGCTGGTGATCGTGCGGAGGGGTGAGGTTACCGGTGTTGCCCGTGCGCACTTCTTCACCGCCGATGTACATGGGTACGTCCACTTGGGCGTTGAATTGCGCCTGGTAAGAGGCTAATAATGCTTCGCGTTCAGGAGTGCCTGGTGCATAATCGTAGATAGGCTCGTTGGCAGCAACAGGTACATTGAAAATTCCGTTCGACATGTTATGGGATTTTGGTTCTTAACAATGCCTCAAAGTTAAGGTGTACGAAGCGGAAAAGCCGTAACTATTGATACGTTTGTAAGGGAAGGGGCCAATTGTTGATTACCCGTTAAAAATCATCTAAACTTTTTGTGCCAATTACGCCTTAAGGTATGTAGACATTTTACCTTTGTCGCTCACTTTAATTGCTCGTATGAAAACGCACAATTTTTCCGCTGGTCCATGTATTCTTCCTGGCCAAGTGTTTGAAGAAGCTTCTAAAGCATTATTAGATTTTGACGGACTAGGATTGTCTGTCATTGAAATCTCACACCGCAGCAAGAATTTTGTTGCCGTGATGGACGAGGCGGTCGCCTTAGTCAAAGAAACCTTGAACGTGCCGGATACCCACGAGGTAATCTTCCTTCAAGGGGGTGCGTCATTGCAGTTCGCGATGGTAGCCTACAACTTCTTGACGGAAACCGGTAAAGCACAATACCTCGACACAGGGGCTTGGGCAAGCAAGGCTTTGAAAGAGGCAGTAGGATTAGGCAGTGCAGAGGCTATTGCTTCTTCTAAGGAGGCGAACTACAACTTTATTCCAAAAGGGTACAGCATCGATCCTTCGGCGGATTACTTCCACTGCACGTCGAACAATACCATCTACGGAACACAGATGAAGTCGTTCCCAGAAACGGACGTTCCAGTGATTTGTGATATGAGCTCGGATATTTTCTCTCGTCCTGTGGATGTGAGCAAATTCGATTTGATCTACGCGGGCGCACAGAAAAACTTGGGCCCTGCAGGCGCGACTTTGGTGATCGTGCGCAAGGATGCCCTCGGAAAATCTGGACGTTACATCCCAACCATGTTGAAGTACACCACGCACATTGAGAAAGAGAGCATGTTCAACACGCCTCCGGTATTCTCTGTGTATGTAAGCATGTTGACTTTGCGTTGGTTGAAGGAGATGGGTGGTGTTGAAGCCATTGCCGCTCGCAACCAAGCCAAAGCGGATTTACTTTATGGTGAAATAGATCGCAACCCATTGTTCGTAGGTACGGCAGCGGTTGAGGATCGCTCGAATATGAACGCATGTTTCCTCTTGAAGGACGAGGCGGCGCACAAAGAGGCGTTCGACGCACTTTGGAAAGCAGCCAACATTAATGGAATCAACGGACACCGCTCTGTGGGTGGTTACCGCGCTTCCATGTACAATGCCATGGACCTTGATAGCGTTCAAGCATTGGTAGATTGTATGAAAGAATTAGAAAAACAACACGCATGAAAGTCTTAGCAAACGACGGTATTTCTGCATCAGGCGCAGCGGCGATTGAAGCCTCTGGCCACGAACTGATCACCACGAAGGTGGCTCAGGACCAACTAGAAAATTACATTAACGAACACCAAGTAGATGTGGTATTGGTACGCTCAGCGACCACTGTACGTCAAGCCTTGATCGATGCTTGCCCTTCCATTAAGGGAATCGGCCGTGGCGGTGTAGGGATGGACAACATCGATGTAGAGTACGCTCGTAACAAAGGGTTGAAGGTGTTCAATACACCTGCAGCTTCATCAGATTCTGTAGCAGAATTAGTCATGGCGCACATGCGTTCGTTGGTCAGATTCATGCACGATTCAAACCGTCAAATGCCCTTGGATGGTGATACGCAGTTCGCAGCATTGAAAAAAGCGTATGCCAACGGTATTGAGCTCAAGGGTCGCACCTTAGGAATTATCGGTTTCGGTCGTATTGGCCAAGCCTTGGCAAAACTTGCCATTGGCGCCGGTATGCGGGTGGTTTTCTCGGACATGCACAATGACGATGTCGAGGTAAGCCTAGATTTCTTTGACGGTCAATCTTCGACCTTCACCTGTAAGAACGTAGGATTCGAAGGCGTGTTGGCAGAGAGTGATTTCATCTCATTGCACGTGCCAGGCGGGGACCTCATTGGCGAGGCTGAACTTGCCAAGATGAAGGACGGCGTATTCTTGTTGAACGCAGCTCGTGGAGGTGTGATCAATGAAGAGGCGTTGTTGGATGCCCTTGAAAGCGGCAAGGTTGCCGGTGCAGGATTGGATGTGTTCAAGAACGAGCCAACCCCAGCCATTAAGGTGTTGATGAACGGAAAGATCAGCTTGACACCGCATATTGGTGCGGCAACTGGTGAGGCGCAAGACCGCATCGGAACTGAACTTGCGGCGCACATCGATGCCTTAGCAGCCGAAGCGTAAGGCAAAAATTTTAGCATTCTTAAAAAAGCCCCGCGGAGCGGGGCTTTTTTGTTGGGGAATATTGCGCGGTCGGCGTACCTTGGAGGGACCCAAAGAGAACCACCAACATGTTACATCCCTTCAAAGCCACCCGTCCCACGAGGGACAAGGCGTATTTGGTTGCAACACGCTCGTACATCAGCTATGAGCCCTACGAACTTGAAGACAAGCTCGAAAACAATCCCTATACCTTCTTGCACGTCATTAATCCCAATGCTTTGCCTGAGGCGAGTTACGAACGTCGTTTTGAGGCGGTGAGGGAGCGTTTCGATGCCTTCATGGAAGAAGGGGTGTTCTTGCAGGAAGAATTGGCCACCTATTATTTGTACCGTCAGAAAACGCCGACCCATGAGTTTTTAGGGGTGATCGGGTTGTTGGATGCGGACAGTGTGGCGCAGGGCAAGACCTTGCCGCACGAGAAAACGCTGGAACGTCGGGAGAAGCTCTTTGAGAAATACCTGGATACGACCGGTTTTCAGGCGGAGCCGGTGCTCATTTTTGGTTCGGTGAACGAGGCGTATGAGCAATGTTTGGCTGAGGTACAATTGGACCGACCAGAATATGAGTTTTCTTCCACGGATCGCTACTTACACCAACTGTGGCCTGTCCCTGAGAAATGGGTAGGGGTGCTGCAGGAGTTTTTTGCGCAGGCCGGCACCAAATATATTGCCGACGGGCACCACAGATTGGCCTCTTCGGTGAGGGTGGCTGAGGGCAGGCCGGAGAATCCATTGGCCCAGGGTGTGCTGTGCATGTTCATGAGTGAAAAACAATTGAGCATACAGGCCTTTGAGCGTTGGATGAAGTTGGAAGACCGCGTTTTTGATGTGAATGATTTGGACGCCGCTTATTCGGTGGTGCCGCTGGACGGGCCTAGCTCGGAACTTGGCGAGCATAATTTCGAAATGTACTGGGAAGGCCGCTGGTACGGTTTGATTCATGAGGATCAGGCTGCAGACGAAGTGCTGGCGACACAGTTGTTGTTGGACAGTATTTTGAAGCCCTTGTTTGAGGTGCACGACGAGCGCAATGATAGCAGGCTGAGGTACGTGCGACAGAGCGATTTGGACATGAGCGCCGCGATGGGAAAACGAGGGTATAATCTTGGGTTCAGATTGCCTCCGGTTAGTGTAAAACTATTGAAAGAAATTGCCGAGAACAGGGGGTCAATGCCTCCAAAGAGCACGTATATTGAGCCTAAACTACGAAGCGGATTATTGCTTCACGTGTTCAAATGACCATTGCAGAATCTTTAGAGGATTTACGGACTAAAATTGGGCCCAAAGCCACACTCATCGCGGTCAGCAAGACCAAGCCGGTGGAGTTGTTGATGGAGGCCTACGATGCAAATCAGCGCCATTTTGGGGAGAATAAAATCCAAGAGATGGCACAGAAGTATGAGGTGATGCCGAAGGATATCCATTGGCACATGATCGGTCATATTCAGACGAATAAAATCAAATACATGGCCTCCTTTGTGCATCTCGTGCACGGGGTGGACCGACCAAAGGTCTTGGCGGCCCTGAATAAAGAGGCTGCGAAGGTGGGGCGCATTATTGACTGCACCTTGCAGGTTCACATTGCCCAAGAGGATACCAAATTTGGTTTTGATTTGGACGAGCTTGCAGAGGTTGTGCAAACGTTGGGACAATACCCGAACGTCCGTGTTCGCGGGTTGATGGGTATGGCCACATTTACCGACGATCACGCCCAGATTCGTGAAGAATTCACTGCCTTGCACAACGCTTTTGAAACCTACGGCCCAGACCGAGGTTGGGAGGTATTGAGCATGGGCATGAGCGGGGATTATGAAATTGCCTTGGCATGCGGCGCGACCCACGTGCGCATAGGTTCGTCCATCTTTGGCGCTAGACATTATTCTGCATGAAATTCGCGGTAGTAGATATAGAGTGTACGGGCGGATCCTTTGGGTCTGAAAAGATCATCGACATCGCCATTTTCATTTTGGAAGATGGGGAGGTCGTGGACCAATTCGTCTCTCTGGTCAACCCCGAAAAATCTATTGACCCTTATGTCACTAAGCTGACGGGGATTACCAATAAAATGGTGCGTACCGCGCCGAAGTTCTACGAGCTGGCCAAGCGGGTGGTGAAGATCACCGAAGATTGCACGTTTGTCGCGCACAACATCAGTTTCGACTACCGAGTCTTTCAGCAAGAGTTTGATGCCCTAGGGTTCGATTACCATCGTGCGACCCTCGACACTATTCCCTATGCAGAACGCATTTTTCCAGATTGGGAGAACTATGGGTTGAAGACCGTCAGTAAAGAATTGGGGCTAGTCAATACGGCGCGACATCGCGCGGAAGGGGATGCTAGGCTGACCTTGGATTTACTCAAAGTGCTGTTCGAAAAGGACAGAGCCTCTGTATTTAGCGAAGTTCAGGTTTCTCGAGAGGCCAGCGTTCAGAAAAATCCATTCAAGGAGCAGGTGCGGGAGTTGCAGAATAAGGTGGGGATTTATTACATCTTCAACGCGGCCGATGAGATCATTTACATCGGCTCGAGTAAGGATTTGCAAAACAGCATTAACAGACATTTCGTCGCCGACAATAAGGTGGCGCTCGCCCTACAAAACGAGGCGGTTCGCTTGGAGATTGAGGATCTAGGAAACGAGGCCATTGCCGAGATTTTATTCCACAAAACCGTAGAGCTGCACCGTCCCATCTACAATGCTGTCAAGAAGAAAAAGCTGCTGAATTACGGGATCTTCCCTGAGCCGAGAAAGAGCCATACCGTGGAATTTGTGAAGGTGTATCCAGTGCGCCATCAGTTACCGCCGTTGTATTTTGATAGCCCGAAGTCGCTCTATCCTTGGTTGCAGCGGTTGATGATGGAACACAAATTAGACCCGGCGACCTTCTTGCTAGATAAAGACCGCGGACACTACGAGAAGCACGTAAAACCGTTGCAATGGAAGCCCGAACAACAAAGCGTGGCGCTCTCCGACATGCGCAAGGCGATGTTGCCTGAGGAAGCTATTTTGGTGGGCCCCGGCCGCAAAGGACAGGAGAAATGCGCTATTATTGTCGAAGGCGGACGCGTACTGGGATACACGTATTTCTATTTGAGCACCGATGGATTGAACCGGGCCCAATTAAAAAAGCGCATGGTCGACCTCGACAGTGATGCATACACCATCGGGGTGATCGGGCATTTTTACCGCAAGGGTTATTTGAAAAGGTAGGCGACGCTCACCACGAGTTGGCTGTTGCGCGCATCTAGATTGAAGTCGTACGTCGTACCAGCATCGGTCGTGTAGGCCACGTTTTGAGCGAGCATGCCGAAGCCTCCTTCGTACTTGATTTCACCCATCAATCTCCAAAGTTTCAAGCCGGCGTGTATGTGCCAACCCCAAGTAAATTGCGCTTCAACATCCGGCGTCCAAATATCATTGGCATTGGCAAAAGGAATGGAAGGGGTAGCGCCTAATCCAGCCCATGCAGGGCCAAACTTCATCCCCGCGCTGATCGGGAAATCCAAACGCTGCACGGTAGTACTCATGTCCACCGTTTGACCGCCGTCGACAATCATTAGGTTTTGATCGAACTGGGTGTACAACGCTTCACCGTGGATGTATGCTGGAATCAATGGCACAGCGATGCGTGCGATTCCACCGAAATTAAACCCATTGGTCACGTCGGTTTGAACGTTGGAAATGTCGTAGTTCTGGTTGGTGTACAGGTCGATGAGGTCTTGCGTACTGATGTTGGCTTGAGGATAGTTCACGCCTCCCTTCACGCCGAAGCGTAGGATCTTGAACTGGGCATGGCCTTGCAGCCCTGCGCCTAATAGTGCCAACAAACAAAGTAGCTTTCTCATGCCTACATCTATTCAAAATCCAGGCCAAACACCGTAAGGACTATTCCCAGAAGGTGGCCAAGTATTTCTCGACGTTCAATTTAATGCGTTCTTCCGCGCCTTCTTCCGGGGTAGGTTGGAAAGTTTTCCCCGTAATGCGCTCGAACAATTCTTGGTAACGGCTGCTCACCAACGCCACGAAATCATCCGTCATTTCAGGAACCTGCTGACCTTCTTTGCCTTGGAAGCCATTGTCCATAAGCCATTCGCGAACGAATTCCTTGCTCAATTGGCGTTGTGCTTCGCCTGCCGCCTGGCGCTCTTCATATCCTTCCGCATAGAAATAACGCGAGCTGTCCGGTGTGTGGATCTCATCGATCAAAACGATGGTGCCGTCGGAAAGCTTGCCGAATTCATATTTGGTATCGACTAGAATCAGACCTTGTGCTGCGGCCATCTCTTGACCACGCGCGAACAAAGCACGTGTATAGGCCTCGAGCTTCACGTAATCTGCTTCACTCACAATGCCTTTGGCGATGATGTTCTCGCGAGAAATATCCTCATCGTGTGCCCCATGGTCCGCCTTAGTAGCCGGAGTGATGATGGGTTCAGGGAATGCATCGTTTTCCTTCATCCCTTCAGGCAACACAACCCCACATAATTCGCGGAGGCCGCTTTTATAGGTGCGTGCCGCGTGACCTGCGAGATAACCGCGGATGACCATCTCAACTTTGAAAGGTTCTGCACGGTGGCCAATGGTTACTTGTGGATCCGGAGTGACCAAGCGCCAGTTCGGCACGATATCTTCGGTAGCCACCAAAAAGTGCTCGGCAATCTGATTCAATACCTGTCCTTTCCCAGGAATAGGGCGTGGCAAGACCACATCAAAGGCTGAGATGCGGTTTGAGGCCACCATCACCAATACATCTTGACCAATGGTGTAGACGTCGCGCACTTTGCCGCGGTAAAATTTGGTTTGTCCTGAGAATTGGTAGTCCGGTTCTTGATTCATGATCAATCTTTTTGTTCGTATGCTTTAATAATCTGTTTCACTAGCGGGTGTCGGATGACGTCTCGTCCGTCGAGCTTTACAATGCCGATGCCTTTCAACCCTTCCAGCTTAGATAAGGCTTCTTTCAAGCCACTTTTTTGGTGTTTGGGCAAATCTATTTGAGAGGCATCTCCGGTAATGATGAATCGCGCGTTCTCACCCATACGGGTCAAGAACATCTTCATCTGCGAAGTCGTCGTGTTTTGGCTTTCGTCAAGAATAACGAAGGCATCGTCCAAGGTGCGTCCACGCATAAACGCTAGTGGCGCGATCTCAATGGTTTTATTTTCCAGGAAATACTCCAACTTCTCCTTCGGCAACATGTCACGCAAGGCATCGTATAAAGGTTGGAGGTAAGGATCTAATTTCTCTTTCAAATCCCCCGGCAAGAAGCCCAAATTCTCCCCAGCTTCCACGGCGGGACGCGTCATAATGATGCGTCGAACTTCACGATTTTTCAATGCACGCACGGCCAAAGCCACGGCTGTATATGTTTTTCCAGTTCCCGCGGGTCCTACTGCAAAGACCAAATCATTTTCTACAGAAGCTTCAATGAGCTTGTATTGATTGACGGTTTTAGCCTTGATAATTCTCCCGTTTGGGCCGTGGAGAATAACCTCATCTTTGAGTAGAGTATGGTTTACTTTCGCCGCGTCTTGCGCTTGGATGAGGTGGTCGAATGCTCTCTGATCCAGCGTTTTATTGGCGCTGACATAAGCGAGAATAGCTTCGAGTTTATCTTCAAACTCGTCCATAATATCGTCCGGGCCCATGACTTTGATGGCATGTCCGCGTGCGACGATTTTCAGCGTCGGAAAGTGGGCGCCGATCTGTTTTAGAAAGGTATTGCTGGGGCCATATAACTGGGCCGGTTCAGCTCCATTGAGTTCAAAAACGCGTTCTGTCAATTACTGCTCGCTTAGTAGATGAAATGGAAGGCGGAATTGCCTTACTTTTGACAAAGTAACTACATTTTCACCAATCCTCAACGCGGCAATAGCCCCTCTATGGCGGTAATTACAGCAACTTCTGATTTCGGGTTAAAAGATCCCAACGTGGCCCTCGCAAAAGCGCAGTTTATTCGCCGCGTCAAAGGGTTGCAATGGGTGGACATTAGCCACGAGGTGGAGCCGCACAATGTGCTGCAAGCAGCGTTCTTGTTGAAGCGTTCTTACGCCGCATTCCCGCCGGGAAGTATCCACATCATGTATGTGGGAAGCGCGCCACGTGAGGGCCTGGAGTACATATGCATGAAGGCTGATGGCCAATTCTTTCTTGCGCCCAACAACGGCATCCTTGCCAGTGTTTTGGAGCAGGCGAAGATTGTGGCCGCTCGAATTCTAGATATCCGTGGCATCGACCCCATGGATGTTCACGGACTGTTCGCGAGTGCCGCGGCGCATTTGAGTGAAGGCGGTAAGGTGGATGTATTGGGTCCAAGTTTGACCAAAATCAAAAAGCTCAAAACATCAGCACCCTTGGTGGATGAGTACGCCATTCGTGGAAACGTGGTGTACATCGATCACCACGGTACCTGTATTACCAATATTTCAAGAACCCTTTTCGATGCCCATCAAAAAGGCCGTCGCGCATCCGTGGAAACTTCTCGAAACAGAAGTATTGCCAAGATCTATGAGCGCATTGGCGAGGTTCCACAAGGAAAAATCGCCGGGGTATGGGATGCACACGGCATGTTATGTGTGGCCGTAGGTAAGAGTGGTGGGGAGCACATCAAGGGCTCCAACGAACTTCTAGGGTTGAACATTAATGATTGGGTAAGAATCGACTTTGTATGATCACAAGAATTGTACAACTACCCATCGATCCAAAATGTACAGAAGGAGAGGCGTTCATTCGTCTATTCGACAAATACAAAGCACAAATTGCAGGAGCAGAAGGCTGCCTTGGAGTAAAGATGCTGCGAGGCGACCAACACTTTTTTACCTACAGCCGCTGGGAATCGGAAGCGCATTTGAACGCCTACAGACACAGCACGGTTTTTGAAGAGGTGTGGCCACAGACAAAAGCCTTATTTTCGGGCAAGCCAAAGGCTTGGACCTGCGAAGAATTATTTGACCAACAACCATGATAGCACAACTCAAGAAAGAACTCAACGTATACTTCTCGGGCATCCTCGGGTATTTGATTATTGGGATCTACTTGTTGATCAACGGGCTACTGCTTTGGGTATTTAACGGTCCATTCAACATTTTGGAAGGCGGCTATGCCACATTAGAGAACTATTTCGGACTGGCACCTTGGGTCTTCTTGTTCCTCATACCTGCCATCAGTATGCGGGTATTCAGTGACGAGATCAAATCTGGAATGATGGAGTTGCTCATCGTGCGTCCTATTTCATTAATGCAGTTGATCTGGGCCAAGTTCTTCGGGACGTTCACCGTCGTCATCTTCTCCATACTTCCCACTCTTGTCTATCTATGGAGCGTGCGAACGCTGGGTTCTCCGGTCGGAAACCTAGACTGGGGTGCTGCCATAGGTTCCTTTGTAGGCCTCTTGGCCATAGGCGCTGCCTATACTGCGGTAGCCTTGATGGCGAGCGCTTTGACGCCGAACAACGTAGTGGCCTTTGTCCTTGGGGTGGCCTTGAATTTTGGAATGTATTTAGGATTTGAATCCTTGGCCGATATATACAAGTTCTCTGGCTGGGAATTGACCGTACGCACCTTGGGAATGAACGAGCACTACCTGAGCATGGCGCGCGGCGTATTAGACTTGCGCGACGTGGGTTACTTCATTGGAGTTGTGTTCCTGTTCATCGGACTTACTCTGGGAGTATTGGCAAAGAATCACCTGCAACAGCCGTGGAAGAAGGCGTTCCTCTGGATGGCCATAGGTCTAGTGATCGCGGCCGGCAGCAGTGCCATGCGCTTGCGTTGGGATTTGACCGAGGAAAAGCGCTACAGCCTGAGCGAGGGTACAGAAAGTTTATTGGACCAAGTAGCCGAGCCGATGCTCATCACCGTGTATTTGGAGGGCGAGTTTCCGGCAGGATTCGAACGTTTGAAAATAGAAACGCGCTACATGCTCGAAGAGTGGACCGCGCGCAATGGAAATATCTTCTTTGAGTTCATCAACCCGAACAACGTGGAGAATGCGGGGGAGTTCAAGAACCAATTGGCCACCAAAGGAATAAATGCCGTTCAACTTCAAGTGCAGAAAGCCGACGGGCAGAGCGTATTGAATGTTTTTCCTGGGGCAACCTTGGCCTACAAAGAGCAAGAAGTAACGGCCGTTTTATTGGAGAATGTGATGGTCTTCGATCCTGCGGAACAAGTCAACATCAGTATTCAACAATTAGAATTTAATCTCGCTCGTGCGCTCAAAGCTTTGCTCATCACCGATAAGCCGAAGGTAGGTATGGTCACCGGTCACGGCGAGCTCACTGCGGTACAAACTGCGGGCATAGGGCTGGCCTTGAGCGAAAATTACGCGGTAGATCGATTCTCATTGCAGGCCTACAAAGCAGATGCCAACGGGGAGGCGGACCTCAGTGATATGGTGCGTCGTATGAACACCTACGACCTACTCGTGGTAGCGAAGCCGACGCAGCCTTTCCCAGAATTAGATAAGTATTTATTGGACCAATTCCTGATGGGTGGCGGTAAAGTACTTTGGTTCCTGGACGGGGTCCATGCAGAAATGGACAGCTTGAGCTTCGGTCCGGAGTTCTTAGCGTACCCGACCATCTACGATCTGAACCTCACCGACCTCCTATTTAAATATGGCGTTCGCATCAATGCGGATGTGGTTCAGGATGTTCGCTGTGCCGGAGTAAACGATAGACGAAGCATCAATCCATGGGTATATTTCCCGCTTTGGGGCGCAACGGATCACCCCGCTGTAGCAAACATGAATGCGGTCAAGGGCGAGTTCAGCTCGACCCTGGATACAGTTGAGGCTGCAGGCATCAAGAAAACTCCGCTGCTGCTAAGCTCCTCGAATGCACGTTCGATGGCAGCCCCGCATACAGTGAGCCTGGAAATGCTGTACAACCGTCCGGACCCCCGTGCCTTCACCCAACGCAATTTGATGCCGGCAGTGCTTTTGGAAGGAAGTTTTGAGAGTGCCTACGCGAACAGATTGGCCCCTAAGGTTGGAGTGGGATTGCCACAGCTCAAAAAGAGTCCTCAAACCGCAATGGCGGTCTTTAGTGATGGTGATTTCATCCGCAACCAAGTGAATTTGATCAACCCGGAAATACCGCGGGGGCAGCCGCTGCCTCTGGGCTACGACCAGTATACGGGCATTCAATACGGCAATGATGATTTGGTGCTCAATACCGTGGATTACATGTTGGACGATATCGGTTTGATGCAAACCCGCACGCGCGATGTGAAATTGCGCTTGTTGGACGGTGAAAAGATTGTGGCGGAAGCCAATTATTGGAAGTTTTTGAATGTGGCCTTGCCGGAATTGGTCCTAGCACTGGCTGCGCTCATCTTCTTCCTACAACGAAAAAGACGCTATGCACGCAGGTAAACTCCTACTTCTATCCACAGCTTTGTGGGGCCTTATGGCTTGTCAAAACAACTCTAGTGACGGCCTAGAAGCCCTCAAGGCGCAATACGATTTTGCCGTGACCGATGCTTCGCAGATCACCAAAGTGGTCATCAGCGACAAGCAGCCGAGTACTGTGGTGTTGGAACGCGTAGGCGATCGTTGGGTTGTAGGAGAGGAGCAGTGGCCCGTGCGTCAGGATGCCATTGAGGTGTTGCTGGAAACCTTGAGCAAGGTGACCCTGAAGCATTTTGTGCAGCAAAGTGCCGTGGAGCAGGTGAATCAACGCATGGAAGTGTACGGTCGCTGGGTGGAGGTATATGCCGGGGACCAATTAATCAAGAAATACACCGTCGGTACAGAAACCCCGGATATGTTGGGGACGTATTACAAAATGGCAGGATCAGATTTGCCATTTGCGGTGTACATCCAAGGGTTCAACGGCTATTTGACCACAAGGTTTTTCACCGAAGAAAACCTCTGGCGCGACCGCACCATCTTTGGGTTGGCGCCTAAGGATATTAAGGCCGTTGAGATGGCATTGCCCGCCATTCCAGGCGACGGTTGGATGATCACTCGTAAGGATTTACAGCAAGGCACCCTAGTCGAGCCGGCGAACGAAGCCGAGAGCTGGTCGCTTGTAGGTGGGGAGTTTGAGCCATTGCCCGTGGCCAATTCTTTGGAGCTTTTGACCGTGGTTGGAAGTATAGAAACCTTGAAATATGAGGGCGCCATCATCCCTAGCGATAATATTTGGGAGAAGAAGGACAGTATTTTCAGTGCAATCCCTGCTTTTGAACTGTATGTTCATACAGCGGACAACGATATTTTAAAGGTTCGGGCCTTTTGGAAGCGCCCGGACAGAGAACAGCTCGATGCGGAGGGAGTGCCCCACCAATGGGACCCGGATCGTTTTTATGCCGAACTGCCCGACGGTCGCATGGTTCTCATACAGCGTTACGGCTGGCGCAATTTGCTCAAAACAAGATGGGATTTCGCTGAGCAACAGTGATTTAGCCTTGGTTTGATTATTAACAATTGTGCAAAAGAAAATTGGGTCCAGCGCCCCACTTTAGGGCCCTGCCCATTTATATTTGTTAGACACGCTTTTAAATATTTGATGCGATGAAGTTTATAGTATCCAGTTCCAAACTCTTGAAGCAATTGCAGCTGATCGGCGGCATTGTACAGAGCAACAATACCCTTCCCATTCTCGACAACTTTTTGTTTGAACTCAAGCAAGGCGAGCTTTCGATCAGTGCCTCAGATTTAGAGACCATGATGAGCGTGAGCTTGGAGGTAGAGAGTGAAGATCAGGGCAGTGCTGCGGTTCCGGCCAAAGTGTTGATGGATACCTTGAAGACGTTCCCAGAGCAGCCGTTGACCTTCACCTTTGATGAGGCGTCGCACACCATAGAATTGGCCTCTGATTATGGTAAATACAGCTTGGCGTTCATCGATGGAGAAGAATTCCCAACCTTCCCAGCGCTAGAGGATGCCAGCAAAGCAACTGTTCCAGCGGAAGCGTTGGTTACCGGTATTTCAAAGACCTTGTTCGCTGCGGGGAACGACGAGCTTCGCCCAGTAATGAGTGGGGTGTTCTTCCAGTTTGATACCAATAGCCTGACGTTCGTAGCGACGGATGCACACAAATTAGTGCGTTACCGCAGAACGGATCTAGGCGCGCCAAGTACGGCGGAGTTCATCATGCCGAAGAAGCCGTTGAACATGTTGCGCGGATCCTTGAGCTATGATAGCTCAGAGGTAGAGATGGTGTACAATAACACCAATGCGCAGTTTACCTTCGACAATGTGGTGATGATTTGCCGATTGATCGATGGAAAATACCCGAACTACGAGGCGGTCATTCCTCAGAGCAACCCGAACATCATGTTGATCGACCGCGGTGCGTTCTCTTCTTCAGTGAAGCGTGTGGCCATTTTCTCAAACAAGACGACACACCAGATCAGATTGAAACTCGCTGGGGCAGAAATTTCTGTGAGTGCAGAGGATCCAGATTTCAGCAACAAAGCACACGAGCGTATTTCTTGTGATTACCAAGGCGACGATATGGAGATTGGCTTCAATTCTCGCTTCCTTTTGGAGATGCTCGGAAACTTGGGCAGCGATAATGTACGCATGGAAATGTCAGCGCCTAATCGTGCAGGGATCTTGATTCCGGCGGATGGAATGGACGATGGCGAGGATTTGCTCATGCTCGTCATGCCGGTGATGCTCAACCACTAAAGCAAAGAATTTTTAGATATACGAACGGCGGCCCGCAGGGCCGCCGTTCGTATTTTCAGGCCATCCGCGGCGCCTTAGCGGCGCGGATCTAGGTTGGTGGGCACCCGGTCATTGGTGGGGGCCACGTCCAAGTTTCTTATCAGTGGATACGCTTCGTCCATCTCCCACTTGCCTTCGCTCCAGTGGATGCGGTCGTAGGAGAAATCTGGTCCATAGGCAAACCAACGCTCAATGAGCTCGGCTTGCGAAGGGGCGAGGTGGTCGCAGATGATCCCTCGGTGCTCGCGATCGTAACGCACAGCTGCGGTGAGGGCGCTATTGTATCTGAATTGAAGTCTGTAGGGGCGACGTTGGTACCGCTCATCACCGTTTGCGCGTATGTTGAAGATGCGCGAGCCAAAATGCATGCGCTCGGCACGCGTGCCCAGCTCTATAGCATCGATGTATTTGGTGTGAAATGACGTTCCTGGGCGGAAGGTCAGTAGGGTATAGTGCTTCTTGCCTCGGTGGCGCGTGGTCAAAATATCATAGCAAATGCTGCCGACCCATTGTCCGCCTTTGAGCCAGCGGTAGGGGGCGTCTTCGGTGCCGTAATCTTCGAGGACTAATCGCGTTTGCCCTTTCCAATTCTTGTTCCACAGAAAGCCGTGGAAGGCGAAGGTGCCGTTCTCATGCGGTACGGCCCAAGTATATAAGGCAAAGCTTTGGTCGTCCGGCAATTGGACGCTGAGGTTGCGCACGCTAGGAAGGGTTTTTCCGTAGTTCGAAGGGATGCTGATAAAGGCCCAGAGGCTATCTGCAAAGACTTCGGCTAGAGAATCTGCTTGTGGAGCGTTTTGGGGAAGAAGGTAGGCCTGTCCTAGGGCCGCGAGGCGCTGCTCGCTCACCTGAGCTTGAAGCGCACCTACGGATAGGAGGGTGAGGACAAAAAGAAATTGGACCCTACTCCTCAAAGTGCATAAAGTCTTTCTTCGCCATGAGCTCCTGCTCTGTCTCTTCGTGGTCTTCATCAGGTACACAACAATCTACCGGACAAACTTCCGCACATTGCGGCTCCTCGTGGAAGCCAATACACTCCGTACACTTGTCCGTTACGATATAATAAACGTCGTAATCTACCGGCTCTTGTGCTTCATCGGCATCATATTCTGTGCCCCCAGGGGTCAAAATCTTGCCTTTTAGGTCCGTACCTTCGTTGAATCGCCACTCCATAGCGCCTTCGTAGATGGCGTTATTAGGGCATTCCGGTTCACAAGCACCGCAGTTTATGCATTCGTCTGTGATTTTAATGGCCATATGTAGGTGGTGTGTTTTAGTTTTGCAATCCAACACAAAGGTACACGCGAATGTTTTTCTCAGACCATAGAATTGATGCAGTTTCCAACTTAGGAGCATTTCTTCGTTCTGTGGCTTCGGGCGCTCCTGCTCCTGAAGGCCTAGAGGACTTGGCGGAAGCATTGCGCGCAGCGGCCACAAAATCCCTCCGTCACAACGGTTGGTTTACAGAGGCCAACGTGTACCACGCCCTTGCCTCTTGGGGCGCGGCCTTGACCAAAGAGAACCTTTTGGCGTGGCGCGACCGTGAAGGCGGTACACGCGAGATCAACCGCCACAGAGTAGGCGTTGTGATGGCCGGGAACATTCCATTGGTCGGGCTGCACGATTTCTTGAGCGTTTTCCTCAGCGGACATTTCGCGGTGGTGAAGATGAGCAGTGATGATGAGGCGTTGATGCCCGTGTTGGCGACGGTGTTATTGCGCCAGGATCCCTTGTTTGAAGGGGATTGGGTGTTCGTGGACCAATTAAACGATATGGGCGCCGTCATCGCCACAGGCAGTGATAATACCGCCCGTTACTTTGAATATTACTTCGGGAAATACCCAAATATCATCCGCAAGAACCGCACGTCTTTGGCGCTATTGGACGGGAGTGAGAGCGACGAGGAATTGGTCGCCTTAGGCAGCGACATCTTCCAATACTTCGGCTTGGGCTGTCGCAATGTAGGCCATCTCTTAGCCCCGGCAGATTTTGATATTCAACGCATCTTTGCCAACATCGTGGATTGGAGTGATGTGGTGAACAACAACAAATACGGCAACAACTACGATTACTACCGAGCACTCTTCCTGCTAAACCAGGAAGATTTCTTGGAGAATGGTTTCATCATTGTCCGTGAGAATGAGGAACTGCACACCCCAGTGGGCATTCTTCACGTAAGCCGCTACCAAACCCAGGAGGAGGCTGCGGATAAAATCGCACAATGGGGAGAGAAGCTTCAATGTGTGGTGGGGCACGGCCACATTCCTTTCGGAAAAGCACAACAGCCCGAGCTATGGGACTACGCCGACGGCGTGAATACCATGGCGTTCTTGGCCAACCTTTAACGTTTACTGAGGCTCGGCAGCGCCGAGTGTGATGGTAGTGCCACGGGCAGTGCCGTGGATATCATGCGTGGCTCCCTGAGGATCACGAACGACAGCATCAATCAATGTACTGGCACTATCCGGCAGGTAAGAATATCCGGCGTTAGTGAGTAACGGGCCCGGTGCATAGGTCCAAAATCCATTGAATTGTAGGTCATTGCCAAAGAACATGGTGGTATCGCCTAGGTCGTAATGACCGCCCTCGGGATTAGGTTCTATGCTCAATGCACTTTTGCCAAAGCGCACATCAAAGGCTGCACCCGGGTCGATGGCCATGCCCACCTCATTGTCCAAGGAACCGTCGATGATGCTTTCAAAAAACAGCGCTTGCAGGTCGCGCGTGTAGCGAATGCCCGCGCCATCTTCAAAGTAATTACTCAATCCCACTGCCGTTCCTCCGCGGGTGGAGTAGCTCCAGGTGTTCAAGAACGTACTATTCTTCGCGGTGTATTGACCGCCCAAGGCGTAGAGTCCGTATACACCGGCCGGCCCGCTGATGAAGTTGTTCAAGGTGGCATTGCCGTAGCCGCCATATAGGTTCACGCGGGAGCTGTGGGTAATGATGGTGTTATTGGCCTTGAGGACCGCGGCACTGTCCAATCGAATGCCGGTCGTTGCGTTTTTAATAATGGTGTTTTGGATGAGGTGCTCTTGATTCGAGCGCATAAAGAAAATGCCACCTAATACACCGCCCCATTGTCCGGGTACCCACTCGTAGCTGGGTTCTAATCTGTCCCCTTGGAACACCACGGGATTGCTCATGTTAGTGGCGCCTTGAATGGCGCTGGCGTCCACGGATAATTGGCCGTCGCGATAGACCCAAAGGCCCCCGCCCTTGTGTACATGGATTTGGGTGCCGGGGTTAATGCTCAAACTACAGGCGCTGTCCACCACGGCATACCCATAGATCACATGTGGCTTATCGTTGCTCCATTGCGCGTTACAGGGCAGGATGGAATAGGGGATTTTAATGTCCGGGTAAGGCTCGGGCTGGGCAATGGTCAGCACATTCGTAGGGAAGTGATAATAGGCGTCCCACACTGCGGTAACGAGATCGACGTGCTGGCGCTGGTTGCCGTTTTCAAACCAAATGCTGTCCGTATAGACTAAGGCATCGGCCCCTTGTGCATCTGGGCTTATTTCAATGAAGAGGTAGGCAGAATCCCCTGCGAGAATCTCGAGGTTGTCCACGCTTTTGCCGCTCACCCCGTCGACGTTCATGCGGTAATAACTCTGCTCGCCGCGGGCCAGGTATACTCGGTCCACGACCATGTTTTCGTTGCTGGTATTGTACACCTTGAGCGTGCGGGTGGAACTCCCTAACCCCGTGAAGACGGTATCTAGGTAAATGGTGTCCTGAGAAAAGGAAAGTGGAATATCAGTCCCCTTAAAATCAATGGTTTGCCTACAGCTGAAGAGGCCGAGCGCAAAGAATATTAGGGCTATTTTTATACCGAGTTTCACTACAGCGAAGCTACTCCATGAAATTCGCACTCGCAATGAGTGTGTTATGAACATTTGTCCTATATTTGCGGTCCAATTTTGAACAAGGGGTCTGGGCAAAAACTCAGGCTATACATAAAACAAAACGAAATGAAAAAAGGCATTCATCCAGAAAACTATCGTCCAGTAGTCTTTAAAGACATGGGAACAGGCGATCAGTTCATCACTAAATCTTGTGCAGATGCAAAAGACACTATCGAAGTTGATGGTGTTGAGTACCCATTGATCAAGATGGAAATCTCTAGCTTCTCTCACCCGTTCTACACTGGTAAAGTGAAGTTGGTCGATACCGCAGGTCGTGTGGACAAGGTGCGCAACCGTTACGGAAACCGCAAATAAGCATTTATTGCATCAAAATAGAAGACCCGCTTCACGCGGGTCTTTTTTTTGCCCTAACTTTCCGTGACCAACTTTAACCACAGCCATGCGCATACAACTCGTAGATACTTCAAGCAGAGATCACTTACTTCCATTGACCTTCACACGCCCAGTCGCCGCGTTGCGATGCGGCATATTGACGGTCGCCGAGAAATACACTCGACGCGGTCATGAAGTGGGGTATGGTACGCAGGAGTATTTGAGTAAAAAGTTCCCTGCACTTCAGGCGCCTGAGGTTTGTATTGACGGTGGCGTGTGTCCCACGGACGCATTCTTAGAAGCGGTATTATCTCTTGAAGAGGGGCAAAGTCTGTGCAAAGGCGATGCGGTCATTGCCTGGAAGGGCGCCCAACCCTCGGATACAAGCGGCAGTACCTGCTACAATGAGCCATTGACGATTTTGGCCCGCCCTTGGGATGTATGGACGCAGAATGCGGCGGAGATGGACAACGATTATGCATTGTTGACGGCAGGGCGCACGAGCGCTCCGGTAGATCCAACTTGTACGGTCATTGGCGATAGAATATTCTTGGAAGAAGGCGCTAAGGCGACGGCCAGCATATTAAATACGACCACTGGACCCATTTATTTGGCCAAGGATGCCGAAATCATGGAAGGTTGTGTGGTGCGCGGCGGATTGGCGTTGGGCGAGCACAGCGCCTTGAAATTGGGCACAAAAATTTACGGAGCCACCACCCTAGGGCCTCATTGTAAGGTAGGGGGCGAGGTGAATAATTCCGTGATTATTGGCTACAGCAACAAGGGACACGACGGATTCCTAGGCAACAGTGCTTTGGGCGAGTGGTGTAACCTCGGTGCCGATACCAATAATTCAAATTTGAAGAACAATTACGACGAGGTGAAGGCCTGGTCGTATGTACACAAGCGATTCTCGAAAACCGGACAGCAGTTTTGTGGATTGGTCATGGGCGATCACAGCAAATCAGGCATCAACACTATGTTCAACACCGGTACTGTCGTGGGCGTAAGTGCCAATGTATATGGGGCAGGGTTCCCAAGAAATTTCATTGCTTCCTTCTCGTGGGGTGGTCCGCAAGGCACGATGGAATACAAAATCGACAAGGCCTTAGATACGGCACACCGAATGATGGAGCGCCGCGGTTTAGGCGTGGACGAGATGGAGCGAGAAATCCTTCAGGCCGTATACGATCAAACGGCTGAATTCCGTCGTTAAAGGGCTTTTAGAGCAGCGATGGTCGCCTTTGGATCTTCGCTTTTAAAGACAAACGAGCCGGCCACGAGGGCATCGGCACCTGCGGCTACTAATCTTGCGCCAGTTTCCAAATTCACCCCACCGTCAATCTCGATAATGGCTTTTGATCCGGTGCGATCGACCAATTCTCTGGCTTGCGCAGTTTTCTTGATGGTGTTTTCGATGAACTTCTGGCCTCCAAATCCTGGATTCACACTCATCAGCAATACCTCGTCCAAATCTTGTACGATATCCTCCAATACGTTCACCGGAGTATGTGGGTTCAACGCAACACCTGCCTTCATTCCGGCATTGTGAATCTCCTGAATGGTGCGGTGCAAGTGCGTACATGCTTCGTAGTGCACGGTAAGAATGTCCGCGCCACAATCTTTAAACGTTTGGATATAACGCTCTGGCTGTACAATCATCAAATGCACGTCCATAACCTTCTCGCAGTTGTCCGCCATCGTCTTCACTACGGGCATGCCGTAGCTGATGTTTGGTACGAAGACCCCGTCCATGACGTCGATGTGGAACCAATCGGCCTCACTTTCATTGACCATTTGGCAGTCGCGTTGAAGGTTGCCGAAATCTGCGGCTAAAAGGGAAGGTGAGATGATAGGTGCGGCCATGCTTTGTGATTTATATGTGGTACAAAAATAAAACACCCCGCCGTGGTCGGCAGGGTGCTAGGGTAAAAACTTTATACCATGGTTATTAACCGAGGTAGGTCTTCAAGATTTTGCTTCGTGAGGTATGCTTCATACGACGGATGGCTTTCTCTTTAATCTGACGAACACGTTCGCGCGTCAAATCAAACTTCTCGCCAATCTCTTCCAACGTCATCGGATGCTGGCCGCCTAGACCGAAGTACAAGCGGATCACATCGCCTTCACGTGGCGTCAATGTAGCCAACGAGCGCTCGATCTCTGTGCGCAAGCTGTCCATCATCAAATCCTCGTCTGGGTGTGGACTATCAGAAGAGTTCAATACATCGTACAAGTTGCTGTCCTCGCCTTCTACCAACGGGGCATCCATACTCACGTGACGACCACTGTTGCGCATGCTTTCTTTAACGTCCGATTCACTCATCTCTAAGTGCTTCGAAATTTCAGCTGCGCTTGGTGGACGCTCGTGCTCCTGCTCCAAGTATGCGTAGGCTTTGTTGATCTTGTTAATGGAACCAATCTTGTTCAATGGAAGACGAACAATACGGCTTTGCTCGGCCAAGGCCTGCAAAATGCTCTGACGGATCCACCATACAGCGTATGAGATAAACTTAAAACCGCGCGTTTCATCAAAGCGTTGTGCCGCCTTGATCAATCCCAAGTTTCCTTCGTTGATCAAATCTGGAAGGGTCAAACCTTGGTTTTGGTATTGCTTGGCAACAGAAACCACAAATCGCAAGTTGGCTTTGGTTAATTTCTCCAAAGCTATTTGGTCACCCGCTTTAATGCGTTGTGCCAACTCTACCTCTTCTTCCGCTGTAATCAATTCTACCTTACCAATTTCTTGTAGGTATTTGTCGAGGGAGGCGGTTTCGCGGTTGGTAACCTGTTTTGTGATTTTTAACTGTCTCATGTTTGGCCTTTACAATTTAACTGTGAATGCGAGCGGCGCGCAGCGCCGCTCGCATCACAAGTCTAAAATATATGAATTATGCGTCAGTTTTCTCCGGCTTTGGAAGAAGCACTTTTCTACTGAGCTTCATCTTACCTGCCTTGTCAACGTCGAGCAACTTCACGCGGACCTTATCGCCTTCTTTCAAGACATCTTCCACGTTCTTAATTCTTGTCCAATCGATCTCTGAAATGTGCAACAATCCTTGAACTTTAGGTGCGATTTCAATAAACGCTCCATAAGTCTGAACGCCGCGAACGATACCTTCGTATTCAGCACCTACTTCAGGTTCGAATGCAATGGCACGAATCATTTCGAGAGCCTTGTTCATCATGTCGTAATCCTTACCTGAGATTTCGATGTGACCGCGCTCCTCGATTTCTTCAATGGTAACTGTCGTGCCAGTATCCGCCTGGATACCTTGGATGTTCTTACCACCTGGGCCGATAATTGGTCCAATGAATTCTTTCTTCACAGTCAACGTCATGATCTTCGGCGCATTTGGTTTCAATTGCGCACGAGTCTCAGGCATAGTCTTCAACATCTCACCTAGGATGTGCATACGTCCAGCACGGCTCTGCTTCAAAGCATTCACCAAGATTTCGTAGCTCAAACCTTTGATTTTGATGTCCATCTGACATGCAGTGATACCGTTCTCAGTACCTGTTACTTTGAAGTCCATATCACCCAAGTGATCTTCGTCTCCAAGAATATCAGAAAGTACTGCGTAGTTCTCGCCGTCAGAAATCAATCCCATGGCAATACCACTTACAGGGCGTACCATTTTCACACCCGCATCCATCAAGGCCAAGGTACCCGCACAAACTGTTGCCATAGAAGACGAACCGTTTGATTCAAGGATATCACTTACCACACGAATGGTATATGGGTTTTCTGGATCGATCATTTGGTACAACGCACGCTGAGCCAAGTTACCGTGACCCACCTCGCGACGGCTTACGCCGCGAATAGGGCGGGCTTCACCGGTAGAGAATGGAGGGAAGTTGTAGTGCAAGTAGAATTTCTCTTCGCCAGTGAATGTAGCGTCGTCGATTCTGTTTGCATCCAATGAAGTTCCCAAGGTAACCGTAGTCAAAGATTGAGTTTCCCCGCGGGTGAAGACGGCAGAACCGTGTGCACCTGGCAAGTAATCAATTTCAGACCAAATAGGACGAACATCAGTCGTTGAACGACCGTCCAAGCGCTGACCGTCATTGAGGATCATGTTGCGCATGGCTTTGTATTCAACGTCGTGGAAATAGCTCTTTGCAAAACCTGTATTTGCTGCAAGCCACTCTTCGTCTTTGCCTTCCAAGTACTCGTTCAATACTGCTTTGAAGGCAGCAGAACGCTCGTGTTTAGGCAAACCGCTTTTCGCGACTTCATATACTTTGTCGTAAGTCACTTGCATGACTTCTTCGCGAACTTCTTCGTTGTGCGTTTCGTGGCTGTACTCGCGTTTTACTTGTGCCTTCTCAACTTGAGAAGCCATGTTCAACTGCGCTTGAATTTGTACTTTGATAGCATCGTGAGCGAACTTGATGGCGTCCACCATTTCCTCTTCAGAAATTTCTTTCATCTCACCTTCTACCATCACCACAGAGTCCATTGAGGCACCGATCACCATGTCCACTTCCAAATCAGCGATTTGAGCTGGAGTAGGGTTGATGATGAGTTCGCCGTTAATGCGACCCACACGAACCTCAGAAATAGGACCGTCGAATGGAAGGTCACTTACTGCAATGGCAGCAGATGCAGCCAAACCAGTCAATGAGGTTGCTTCTACGTTCTCGTCGTAGGAAATCATCTGGATCATGAGCTGGATCTCAGCGTGGTAATCCTTTGGGAACAAAGGACGCAATACGCGGTCGATCAAACGCATGGTCAAAATCTCGTTGTCCGATGGACGACCCTCACGCTTGAGGAATCCACCTGGTACGCGACCATTGGCCGCAAACTTTTCACGGTAATCTACCGTAAGCGGAAGAAAGTCTACACCGTCTTTCGCTTCTTTGCTAGACACGACAGTGGCTAACAGCATTGTACCACCGCACTTTACGACAACAGAGCCATCCGCTTGTTTGGCCAGTTTCCCGGTCTCAAGCGTGATCTCTCTCCCGTCAGGAAGTACGATAGTCTCAGTAATTGCTTTAGGAATCATATATAATTGAAATAGATACTTTTTTATACGCAAAAAGGCAATTGTAAAAATTGCCTTTTTGTCGTTCGTATTGTCAAGCTTACTTTCTCAAGCCTAGCTTTTCAATGATTGCACGGTAACGTTCGATGTCATTATCCTTCAAGTAGTTTAGCAACTTTCTGCGCTTTCCTACCAAAGCGATCAACGAGCGCTCAGTGTTGTGGTCTTTTCTGTTTTGCTTTAAGTGTTCAGTCAAGTGGCTGATGCGGTAGCTGAACAATGCGATCTGACCTTCTGCAGATCCTGTGTCTGTTGCAGATGCTCCGAATTCTGCGAAGATTTCTGCTTTTTTCTCTTTCGTTAGGTACATACCAAAATCACGTTTAGATGTTTGTAATGCTTAAGGGCGCAAAGATAGTTAAATAATTGAGGCCGAGGACTTTTTTACAATTTATCTGACCAGTAGACTTTTGTGCCTACGCCAATGCCTTGGGCTGCGGCCTCACCGCCGTATATTTCAAGTACATAGGCGGCTGGCTGGCCACTTGGCAAGCTTTGGGTAGAGAGGGGTTGAGCGTTGGCTTGAATGCTCACCACTTCGTGGGCACTATTAATGTAGATGATGTCCAGCGGTACGATGGTATTTTTCATCCAGAAGCTGCGTAATTGGTCCCCACCAGACATGAAGAACAACATGGCCATATCCTTGTCCATGGACCTTCTGTACATCATTCCTATTTCGATGGCTGCCGGTGTGGTCGCATATTCCGTGCGGAACACAGCGGTTGTATCGGTGCCGTTGATCGCCCAAAGGGTTCCGTCCATTCTAAACGGCGGTTCATAGGGCTGTGTAGGCTGCTTGACCGATGGCTTTGTGTTCTCGTTGAATTTGCCGAAACTCCCTATGGTTGAAGGGATGATGAAGGCGGCCAATCCCAAGCCGACAATCCAAATAGCGTATTTTCTAAAAGCGTTCATGTCGAAGATTTATGATGTTTTTTGTGCTCTGAAAATCAGGAATAAGCCAAAGGCCACGAGCGGTATGCTCAACCACTGGCCCATGTTGAGGCTCATGCTTTGCTCGAAGTCCACTTGAATTTCCTTGAGGTATTCAATAAAGAATCGGAACCCGAAAAGGAGCGTAAGGAAAAGCCCTAAAAGGAATCCAGGTTTGTTGCCGGCTCCACGTTTTAAGTACAATAATGCGAGGGTGATAAAGATGATCCAGTAAGCGCCGGCTTCAAAGAGTTGGGTGGGGTAGCGCGGAATGCCATATACCTTCACCGAGGCTTCCCATCCATCCGCACCTTCGTAGACCTCGGCAACAGTGCCGTCTAACATCCAAAGGTTGCGGTTGTCCGGGCGCTGCATGCGAATAATCTGTGGCAAATACGTATTGGCGTATTGTGCCGTTTGTGCTTCGCCACTTTGATGAAAGGAAATTCGTAGGTCCAATTCCGGCAAGGCCAAGCTGTCCGTCTGCAATAATTCACCGGTAGGTTCGAATTCCATGTGCTTTACTTGGTCTGCAAAACCGCGTTGTATGGCTTGTGCACCGTCCTCCACAAAAACGGTTTCAAAGGCGCTGTTCGCCGGTGCACCATAAATCTCACTGTTGAACCAGTTCCCCATACGGATGAATCCAGCCGCTAAAGCCACCACAATGACAATACGGTCTAAGGTCCACAACGGATGTATTTTGGCATATTTGCGCGACCAGTAAATCATGGCCGCTACGATGGCGATGGCCGCACCGTGCGAAGCCAGTCCCCCTTCCCAAACTTTGAGAATGTCGCCCAGGTTGTTCTTGTATTTGTCCCAATCGTAAAAGAAAACATGGCCTAATCTAGCTCCAACAATGGTTGCCCCAATCATCCAATAGACCAGGCTGTCCATGAGTTTAGGGTCGATGTTTTCCTTTTTGAAAATATATTGCATGCCGTACTGCCCCAGCACAAAACTGATGATGAACATCAACGAATAGAACCGAAGTTCAAATCCGAACAGAGGAATGTGGTTGGGGAAGTCCCAAAAGATGGTGGCAAGCATAGGTTTATTCTTTCCAGTCTACAATAAAGAGGTTCGTGGCACGAGTTCCGCCGTTGTTACGGTTAGAGGCAAAGACTAGTTTGCTGCCGTCCGGAGAGAACATTGGGAATGCGTCGAACACACCGTCGTAAGTGATTTGTTGTAAGCCCGTTCCATCAATATTGATCATGAACAGGTTGAATGGGTAGCCTTTTTCGCTGTGGTGGTTGGTGGAGAAGATGATTTTCTCGCCACTAGGGTGGTAGAATGGAGCCCAGTTCGCATTGCCCAAAGCAGTGACTTGGGTCAATTCCGATCCGTCGATATTACAGGTGTAAATCTCCATGTGTGTTGGCTCTACCATGCCTTTGGCCAATAGGTCTTTGTATTTCGTGATCTCCTCCTCAGTTTGTGGGCGAGAGCTGCGGAACACCAACTTCTTGCTATCGGGGCTAAAGAATGCGCCGCCGTCGTAGCCAAGGCCGCTGGTCACTTGGGTGATGTTCGACCCGTCAATATCGCATACATACAGCTCCAAATCGCCGCTGCGGTCTGAGGTGAACACAATCTTGGTGCCATCAGGACTCACGGTAGCTTCTGCATCGTAGCCCGGCCCAGAGATCAAGGTATCCACAATGTTGCCGGCGAGGTCACTCACATAAATGTCGAAATCTGAATAAATGGGCCAAACGTAGGCGCCGCTTTCGCCGCGCTCCGGTACTGCTGGACATGCGGTATCTCCGGCGAAAGTACTGGCATAAAGGATGGTGGTGTCCCCTGGCATGAAATACGCACAGGTGGTACGTCCTAAGTCATTAGAGATGAGCTGAGGCTCGTTTTCTAAGATGGTGTCGGAATCCCAATTAAAGGCGTAAATCTGATCACACTCGTTGCCCCATTTTTCTGCGTTGCTCTGGAAGGTCAGCATGGTGCCGTCAAAACTGAAATATGCTTCGGCATTGTCGCCGCCATCAGTCAGTTGGCGTACGTTATCCAAATGCACCTCTTGGTCGTAGTGAATTTTGCTTTCCCAAGTAGCCCCACTTTCTCCATCAGCAGTTTCTCCTGAAGGTTGGCAGGCAACAGTGGCGAGGGCGGCGGCAAAAAACAAGGAATGTTTCATGATGTTAGTAGGTAGGGTTAGATGATGTTTTTCTCTTTTAATTCTTTTTCTAAAGCGCTGCCCGGAACGGGGTCCCAGCCGTGGCCGCCCCAAGGGTGGCAACTTCCTATGCGTTTAATGCTCATCCAGAAGCCTTTAAAGGGGCCATGGATTTGGACGGCTTCTGCCGCGTAGGCGCTGCAGGTCGGTTGGTAGCGGCATGAAGGTCCCAGTAGTGGTGATACTACCTTGCGGTACAACCAAATCAAAAGTAGCAGGGGGGCGCCCAGCACTGTCGACAACAAATGGGACACGGTTTTCATACTTAGAGGCTGTAGGTCGTGCCTTCCGGTCCATCTTTGAGTTGGATGCCGGCATCTTTTAATTGGTCCCGAATCAAATCTGCCGTTCCCCAATCCTTATTGGTTCGTGCTTGTGCTCTTAATTCTATGACCAAATCCATGGCCTTGTCCAACGCGTCCTTGTGTACGCTTTGATCTTCTACGCCCTGAAGCGCTAGAATGTCAAATACCATGGCCTTGAAGGTCTGTTGCAGCTCTTGTAAATCACCCGCAGCAATGGCTAAACCGCCTTCGCTTGCATTGATGAATTTAACGGCCTCGAACAAATGCGCGATGAGGATAGGGCTGTTGAAATTATCGCTCATAGCACCGTAACACTTGTCTTTCCAGGCTTGTACATCAAACCCTTGGCCGCCTTTAGCGCTGGCTTGTTGGAGTGTGTTCCATGCGGCAAGGAGTTTATCGTGTCCTTTTTCCGCGGCCAGAAGTGCCTCGTTGCTGAAGTCCAATACACTGCTGTAGTGGGCTTGCATCATGAAGAATCGGACCACAGAAGGGTGGAAAGCCTTGACTAATAAATCGTTGGTGCCGGTGAACAGTTCTCCCGGCAGGATGGTGTTGCCTGTGCTTTTGCTCATGCGCTTGCCGTTGAGCGTTAGCATGTTGGCGTGCATCCAGTAGCGTGCTCCGTTGTGGTTGGTGCACGCTTTGTTTTGTGCGATCTCACACTCGTGGTGCGGAAACTTTAAATCCATGCCGCCGCCGTGAATATCAAATTCATCGCCGAGGTACTTGGTACTCATGGCAGAACACTCGAGATGCCATCCCGGGAATCCATCGCCCCAAGGGGAAGGCCAGCGCATAATGTGCGCGGGAGAGGCTTTTTTCCATAGGGCGAAATCCGCCGGATTGCGCTTTTCATCTTGACCGTCCAAGGCGCGGCTTCCGGCTTGAAGCTCGTCCATTTTACGCCCTGAGAGTACGCCGTAGTCCCCGCCGTCATTGTTGTAGGCGTTGACATCAAAGTATACCGAACCGTTGCTTTCGTAGGCCCAGCCTTTGGATAGGATGGCCTGGGTCATGGCGATTTGCTCAACAATATGACCGGTTGCTGTAGGTTCGATGGAAGGGGGGAGCGCGCCTAATTGGTCCATGACCTTATGGAAATCAACGGTATAACGCTGAACGATTTCCATGGGCTCGAGAGCTTCGAGACGGGCTTTCTTTGCAATCTTATCCTCGCCGCTATCTGCATCGTTCTCCAAATGGCCCACATCTGTAATGTTGCGCACGTAACGCACCTTGTAGCCCAAGTGCTTGAAGTAGCGGAAAATCAGGTCGAAAGAGGTGAAGGTTCTGGCATTCCCAAGGTGCACGTCGCTATATACGGTCGGTCCACACACATACATGCCCACGCGTCCCTCGTGGACTGGGGAAAAGGGTTCCTTTTCGCCGGTCAGGCTGTTTTCAATGTGGATGGGATAGACTTCGTACAACGGTTTCACTAGGCGCCGAATTCAGTATTCAAATTAATGTAGTTCAGAAACTCTTGTTTCTTGTCCTCGTTTTGGAAGGCTCCTCCGAACTCTGCAGTCACAGTAGAACTTTCGATGTCGCGAATGCCGCGAGAGTTCACACAGAGGTGTTTCGCGTCGATGACACAAGCGACGTCCTTGGTGCCCAAGGTTTCTTGAAGGGCTTGTACGACCTGACGGGTCAGGCGCTCCTGTACCTGAGGACGCTTGGCATAGTAATCGACGATACGGTTCATCTTGCTCAAGCCTACCACCTTACCGTTTGAAATGTAGGCGACGTGAGCGCGGCCAACGATGGGAAGGAGATGGTGTTCACAAGTCGAGTAGACCACAATATTCTTTTCTACCAACATTTCATTGTAGCGGTAGGAATTCTCGAACGTGCTCATCGACGGTTTGCGATCTGGGTGCAATCCACCGAAGGCTTCGTTGACGAACAATTTGGCCACGCGCATAGGTGTGCCCTGAAGGCTGTCGTCGCTGAGGTCCATTCCTAGCGTATCTAGAATGCCGCGTACGTGATCGGCAATGATGGCAATTTTTTCCTCATTGCTCTTGTCGAATGCATCCTCGCGCAAGGGAGTCTCAGCAGTGAAACTCTCGTGTGCATCGCCAATCTCTTCGGCCAATAAAGCTTGTAGGTCTTTAGACATAGGGTCCAATTCTCTTCTTAATTAGGGGCGGCAAAGGTATGAACTATTAATCCCAAAACGGTACTCCTTGTTCAACAGCTTTTGCCTCTAATGCGTCCATGGCCTCGTCGATTTCAGCCAATGCTTTCTCTGCATCTGCTAACATAGCTTCTGCATCTTCTTTCAGTTGCTTCATCGTACCGGTCGGTGCACCGCGGTGATTAAAGGCGCCCCACGCCAATAGTCCTACGGCATCTTGCGCCGATGGGGCAGTTTCAAATTCACGTTTACTCCTCGTGGCATCACCTCTAAGAAGTACTCCAACTTCCTTGAGCTGTACGTCCAAAGAACGCGCGGTGCTCAAATCTTCCATGGAAGCTCCAGGAGTGTTGCGAAGTCCTGCACGTAATTGGCCCAGTTCCTCGTTCAACTCCTTAAACTCGGCCATGACCTTGTTCATGCGTCCGCTCAAAGCATCCACGCTCTGGTTGAAGACCATATCGATGCCTTCATAGTTGTAGAGGTGGTTTACTTTAAACTCGTGTTTGTCCACCAACGTTTCCAACGAGCCATTGGTCGAACGGTGCATGGAGATGTAATAGGTGCCGGGCATAACAAATGAAGTACCATAGGCTTCTGTAACAGGCTCACCGTTCGTGCTGATCGATGAAGTACTGCTTATGCGTCCATCCCACGTGTAGCGTTGAATGCCTTTACTGTCGCCCTTAGTAAAACGGGCCACTGCATTGCCGCTGCTATCGGTCACTTCGAACAACAGATACGCCTTCTCTTCCCAGTCTTCCTCACGAAGTTGATCTAAGCTAGGGTAGTGGGGTAGGTTTTCATCAGCTTCGGGACGATTGTCCTTCACTTTGGCGGCACTTGATGAGGTGTTCCACTCAAAAGTCACTCCCACTTTAGGGTTTTTAGCCGTGTAATATTGGGCGCCTTTGTAGTCCAATCCACCAATATTGGCGCGGCGGAACAACAGTCCTGGCTTCGTAGTGAAGAAGGCATTGTCTTGATTCAACACATATTCAAGCTCGCGAAGCGGGCTGTAGTTGTCTAAGACATAGAACCCACGTCCGAAAGTGGCCAATACCAAATCATTCTCGCGCTCTTGGATGGCGATATCGCGGACTGCGATGGTCGGCAATCCACTGCCCAACTCCTTCCAGTGCTCACCACCGTCAAGGGTAAACCAAAGGCCAAATTCTGTACCTACGAACAATAAGTTCGGGTTGATGTGATCCTCTGCAACGCTGTACACAGAGCCGCGCTCAGGCAAGTCACTAGCGATACTTTCCCATGAACGTCCACCGTCGTCGCTCTTGAACAAGTACGGCTTAAAATCGCCGTTTTTGTGGTTGTTGAACGCTGCGTAAATCATATTATCGTCGTGTTGCGAAGGCACGATGTCCTGAACATATACCAGCGGCAGATTTAGCGATCCGACTTGGGTTTTAGGCAAAGTATTGAAGTTCTTGACGCTGGTCCAATTCTTACCATCATCTTCCGTCTTCCAAACCAATCCGTCGTCTGTTCCGACCCATAAATGCCCCGGCTTGTTCGGGTGCTCTTTCATGGTCACAATGTTTCCATAAATCGAAGTGCTCTTGTGCAAAGCCACAGCCTCAGGTCCCCAGTAGCGGTCCATAATTGGCAAAGTATTGCGGTCCAATTGTCTGCTCAAGTCCCCGCTAATAGCCGTCCAGCTATCTCCGCGGTCCGTGCTCTTAAACACTTTATTCGCCGCGAAGTACAAGGTTTTCTTTTGGTGCTTGCTCGCAATAAGCGGAGCATCCCAATTCCATCTATACGCAGGCTCTTTGTATCTGCTTTGTGGCTGAATAGGAGTCTTCTCACCGGTTTGCTTATTGAATCGCACCAACCATCCGTACTGTGCTTGTGCATAAACGATGTTCGGATCGTCTGGATCCGTAGCGCTTTCAAAACCATCGCCACCATTGGTCACAAACCAATCGCTGTTGATGATTCCGCGAGAGTTGATCGTTTGCGACGGTCCACCCAAGCTATTGTTGTCTTGAGTTCCGCCGTAAATGTTGTAGAACGGCCAGTCGTTATCGACGGCCACGCGGTAAAATTGGATCGTAGGAATATTTGCCTTCCAATTCCAGCTGCTCATCCCATCCCAAGTTTCATACAAACCGCCGTCCGTACCAATGTACATGTGGTCCGTGTTCGCAGGGTCAATCCACAAACAGTGGTTGTCCACGTGCTTGAATCGCTTCGGAATGCGGTTGAACGTTTTTCCCCCATCCGTGCTCACTTGCGCGTAGGTATCCATGCTGTACACGGTGTTTTCATCCGTTGGGTGGCAAATGAATTCTACGTAGTAGTTTCCAGAAGTTTCATGGCCCGATTTCTTGCTCCAGCTCGCCCCACGATCTTCCGATGCGTAAGTACCGTGCCCTTCAATGGTCGCGAACAGCTTATCTGGATTCGCTGGCGCAATATCCATCCCGATACGGCCCACATCTCCGCCGGGCAATCCGCCGCCAAGCTTTTCCCAATTCGCCCCGCCGTCCGTGCTCTTGTAAATCGCACTTTCTGGCCCACCGCTGAGGTAGGTGTACACGTGGCGACGGCGCTGATGAGCCGTAGCGTATAAGGTTTTTGGATCTCTAGGATCCATATGTATTTCGTTGAATCCGGTATGCTCACTCACATGTAGAATGCGGGTCCAATTCTTACCGCCATCCTTTGTTTCATAAATACCACGCTCACCACCGGCACTCCACAAAGGACCGTAAGCAGCCACATACACGTGGTTGCCGTCGTTTGGATCAATGGTAATCATGCCGATGTGCTCACTGGCAGACAAACCAACATTGTCCCAAGATTTTCCGCCGTCGCGGCTCACATAGACCCCATCACCGTAGGGTACAGAACGCTGGTTGTTATTCTCGCCCGATCCAACCCAAACGACATTTGAATTTGTTGGATCAATGGTTACACACCCCGTACTGTAGCTTCCTTCCCCGTCGAAAATAGGCTCGAAGGTAGTGCCGTTATTGGTCGTTTTCCATACCCCGCCCGAGGCCAAGGCCAAGTACAAGGTGCCAGGATTCTCAGTGTCCACTGCGAGGTCGACAATACGACCTGATGTGGTAGCTGGACCAACATTTCTCCATTTGAAAGCACTCAAGCTAGCATCCGTCCATAGCAGGAGCGTCGTCTTTGCTTTTACGTTGCGCAAAGCTTTCCTGTGGAAGACAAAGTGAAATGAGTAAGGCAAGGGCAGTTAGGCGTTTCAACCAAGTGAATTTCATAGTGTGATTCTAATGCAGTTCTTATCCCTGCAAAATACGGCAAAAGATGGAAAAGCCCTTAGATTTTCCAAGCTACGCCTATGACCAGAATAGCCTCTTGCATTTGATACAAGAATGGATCGCTGTAATCCTTGCTGAACGGATAGTATTGGCTGCGTTGAATGCGGCGTTGCCAGCCAAATTCTATAGTAGTTTGATCGCTGCGAATGGCCAGTCCTAGGCTGTACCCTACGGCGGCTTGCTGACCTTCGCGGTAGGAAGGAGAGAATTGCCCCCCGCCTCTTAATACTAAAGGTCCCAAGCGCCACTCTGTGCCGAGCGCAAAGAGGTGCTGATTTGAAACGGTGCTATCGATGATTTCAGCGAGGTAGCGTTCGTTTCTGCCCGTGCTCATGGTCCACGAATGCGGGATGAAGGTGTGCCCGGCGGTTATCAGCCCCGCTCGTCCTATGACGATGGTGGCACCACTTTGCAGTTTGGGTGCAGTGATGATGCCCCAACTATATTCCGTTCCATATCCCTGGGCAGTCATCGCGCTGCTGCTTACCGAAGGACGCGTAGCACTGAAAGTAGTTTCCCAATCTAGGTTGAACCCATGAATTTGCGGTAACTCGAGGGCTGCGCCCAGTCGAAGGAATTGGACCGGACGGTAATACATTCCTAGATTTCCGCTGATGCCTAAAGACATGTTCGTCCACACTTCCGTGGAGCTGAAATAATTCAAATCCGAAAAGGTGTTGTAGGTCTCGCGATGTTCGATTTCAACGTCTTCATTGGAGGTTACAATTTGTACGCTTCCACCAAAATACCATTGGGGGCTTTGCTGAAAAGCGGCACCAAGGGTAATTCTATTTCGCATTCCTTTTCGGAAATAGTTATGCGTGTAGTCTGTTGAGGTGAGGTCAGCGGTACTCACATACTCCATTTGATCAGGATCCCAGTCGACAGCATAGCATTGGTACAGCATATCCTCATAAGGTCCTAGGTTGTCCGCTAAAAACTCGGGCGGTGTCCCGTTGGCATAATCAATAATAGGCAGTTGCATGCTGTTGGCATCGCTGGCCTGTATTTTGAATTTTCGCGCATAGGCATTGTCTGTGTTGTAGACAAAAAACAAGCGCATAGGGCTTTCGGGGTCTTTAGATACCCACCCAAAATTCGGAAGGACGGCTCTGTTTGTAGATCCTCTCAAAAACAAATCATCTTGGTCGTACATGGTCCTGGTCAGGCCACCTGCGTTCACACTGAATCCTTGTTGTCGATATAGTCCGGCAAGGGCGGGGTTTAATGCGATAGCCGTCATGCTGCCGCTCAGGGCGACTGTCGCAGTAGACATGCTTGTAAAACGCGCGTCTCCAATGGCTGTAGGCTGATTAAGTTCTAGGAAATAATCCAAGTCTTGGGCGTGCATGTGCAGGCCTAAAATGGATACAAGAAGAAAAAGCTTGGATCTAATCATCGACGTCTCGATCCTCCTGCACCGCTGCTGCCCGAACTGCTGCGCCCTGAAGAATTGCTCGGGGAGTAGCTTCTTGAGCTGTTGTTACTGCTGCGAGTGCTTTGTGAAGGTTGAGACCATGAGCGTTCGTTCACAGAGCGATCGTACGACTGTGTATTTGTGGGTCGCTCATAGGTGCTTTGAGTAGGTCTTGTACGCGTTGTAGGTCGAGAAGAATTTGCCTTAGGCGTTGTGGGTTCGCTCAGTTGCTCGATAGCGCGTAGAGTGCGCGCTCCGATACTTTGGTCGGTGTCCACAGTGGTGCGTCCATTGATTGCACTTCCGCCTCCACTTCTGCCGTATTTAGAGGGGCGAGAGCCGCCGTAGTTAATCCCGGGTCTTGTAGGAGTGTTGTTATTGGAGTTTCCAGAACTCGCCCAACCATTATTCCAGCCGTAAGGATTGTAGCCGTAGCCATACCCGTAGCATGTAAGGGATTATAGCCATAGGGATTGTATCCGTAAGGGTTGTAGCTGTAAGGATTGTAACCGTACGGGTCGTATCCAAAGCCGCTCATCCCAAGAGAGTTAAAGCCCATCGGCATCCAAAAGTTACCCCAAGGAGATAGGCCCATGGGGCTATTCCAGCCGAAGGTGTTCCAGGATCCCATGGAATTTATGGACCAATATGGCGAGTTGATTCTCCCGAATCCGGTGGTCCAATAGTTTTGTGTGTAGGTTGGGGTATTAGGGAAGTTGTAGCCGTTTGCAGTGGTCCCTTGCCAGATGGCGTCTAAATCATCCTCACCCAATTCTTCCAATGCCGGTCCGTTATTCGGAAGGGCAAATAGCGGCAAGGGTAGGGTGGGGTCGTAATAGTTTTCGTCTTCGAAATAGTTGTCGGTCAAACTCACAGAAGTACCACATGAAACAAGTAGTAGATAAGAAATGCCGCTAAGTAGGAGAACCTTCTTCATAACTTCAGTAGTTTTGCCGTCTGCAATGAAAGGTACAAAAGTTATACCAAGACCTCTATTATGGGAAAACACTTGACAACAAGAGCGGAAGATTATTCGAAATGGTACAATGAACTCGTAGTGAAAGCTGATTTGGCTCAGAACTCAGGAGTTCGTGGCTCTATGGTGATTAAGCCTTATGGTTTCGCCATTTGGGAGCGCATCCAAGCGGATTTGGATCGTCGATTCAAAGAAACAGGACACATGAATGCGTACTTCCCGCTGTTTATCCCAAAATCATATTTCTCAAAGGAAGCGTCTCACGTGGATGGTTTCGCGAAGGAATGTGCAGTGGTGACTCATTACCGTTTGAAGAATGATCCGGATGGCAATGGTGTTGTCGTAGACCCAAATGCCAAATTAGAGGAAGAGCTTATTGTACGTCCAACTTCTGAAACCATTATTTGGGATACGTACCGCGATTGGATTCAGAGCTACCGTGATCTGCCAATTTTGGTGAACCAATGGGCGAATGTGGTGCGTTGGGAAATGCGTACGCGTTTGTTCTTACGTACGGCTGAATTCTTGTGGCAAGAGGGCCATACGGCGCATGCCACGAAAGAGGAGGCTGTTCAAGAGGCTGAAACGATGTTGGATGTCTACGCTTCGTTCGTAGAAGAAATCATGGCTATTCCGGTGTTGCGTGGTATTAAGACCGAAGGTGAGCGCTTTGCGGGCGCCTTGGAAACGTATTGTATCGAAGCATTGATGCAGGACGGTAAAGCCTTACAGGCAGGAACTTCTCACTTCTTGGGGCAGAATTTTGCCAAGGCCTTCGATGTGAAGTTCCAAACTAAAGAAGGAACACAAGAGCACGTTTGGGCGACCTCTTGGGGGGTGAGTACCCGATTAATGGGTGCGCTGATTATGACGCACAGTGATGATAACGGTTTGGTATTGCCGCCGAAATTGGCCCCATATCAAGTGGTTATTGTTCCAATTTATAAAGGTCAAGAGCAATTGGAGGCTATCTCAGAAGTGGCAAATGATTTGGTGCAGCAATTGCGTGCTCAGGGCATTACCGTGAAGTACGACGACCGCGATACACAAAAACCAGGTTGGAAATTCAACCAATACGAGTTGCAAGGCGTGCCATTGCGTATAGCTATTGGTCCTAAGGATTTGGAGAAGGGTAGTGTGGAATTGGCCCGTAGAGATACCCTAACAAAACAGTTTGTGTCTCAAGCGGACGTTGCGACGGTTGTTCCAGCGTTGTTGGACGAGATTCAAAACAGCTTATTCGAGAAGGCGTTGAAATTCCGCGAGGAGCGCACGCATGTGGCCAATTCTTGGGAAGAGTTCGAGGCATTGATCAAGGAAAGCGCAGGCTTTGTCTATGCGCACTGGGACGGGACGACAGAGACTGAAGATAAGATCAAGGATTTGACAAAAGCGACCATTCGCTGTATACCCCTAGATAATGAGCAAGAAGAAGGAACGTGTATTCTTACCGGTAAGCCGAGTAAGCAACGCGTAGTCTTCGCCAAAGCCTACTAGGCCTTTGTTCCGGGGAGTGAAAATATTTTCGATTTTTTGATTGAAAGTGTTGCGGAACTGAAAAAGCTCATTACATTTGCACTCCCCAAACAAAAGAGGGGAATGTTCTGGAACATTTTGGCCCGTTCGTCTAGCGGTCCAGGACGCCGCCCTTTCACGGCGGAAACACGGGTTCGATTCCCGTACGGGTCACAAAAACTTAATTAAAAAGACAATGGCAAACCATAAGTCTGCATTAAAGAGAATACGCCAAACAGCCAAGAAGGCTGCGCACAATCGTTACTACCACAAGACGACTCGTAACGCCGTGCGTCGTTTGCGCTCAACCACCGATGCGTCAGAAGCAGCTGAGTTGCTTCCACGTGTAGCTTCTATGTTGGATAAACTTGCAAAACGCAACATTATCCACAAAAAGAAAGCTTCTAACTTGAAGTCTAGCTTAGCCAAGCACGTAGCTGCTCTATAAGCTTAACTTAAACGGTGTAAAGATAATAGTGACCCGTCTCCGGTGGAGGCGGGTTTTTTTATGTCCTGATGTGAGGCAACGGTATGGGCAAAAAAAATCCCCGCGAGTGCGAGGATTTTCTGTTTCTATTCAATGACTTACTCTGCGTAAAGCTCGTCAATTTGTTTTTCATACTTAGCAAGGATAGGCTTGCGCTTCACCTTGAAGGTAGGAGTCAAACATCCGTTATCTACAGAGAATTCCTCGGTATCGATGATGATCTTTTTCACCTTTTCCCATTGACCAAAGCCGGAATTCGCTTTCTCAACATCTTTCCATACGCGATCGCGTACTTGTTGGTTCTGAGCCATTTCTTCAATGGTGGTGAACTCGATGTCGTGACGTGAACACCACTCTTTTACTCCTGGCTCATTTAGGATACAGATGGCTGCCGGGAACTTGCGGTTCGAACCGATGACCATGCTCTGCTCAATGAGGTGTGAAGCTTTGAGTTCGTTTTCGATCAACTGCGGTGCGATATACTTACCTCCTGAGGTCTTGAACATTTCCTTCTTGCGATCAGTGATGCGGATGAAGCCATCCTCAATTACACCGATATCACCAGTGTGGAACCATTCGCCAGTCATTACTTCAGCGGTAAGTTCTGGTTGTTTGTAGTATCCCATCATGATATTTGGTCCCTTGGCCAAAATCTCGCCGTCTTCTGCAATTTTTGCTTCAACGCCGTCGATTACCTTACCTACAGATCCAACTCGAATCATCCCTGGTTCTGCCGTGGTGTTCACCGAAATCACTGGAGCAGTTTCAGTCAATCCGTATCCTTCGAGAATAGGTACACCCATACCAGAGAAGAAACGTGCCAATCTAGGTTGTAGCGCTGCAGAACCTGAAGCCACAGCTTTGATTTCCGTCATTCCTAGTGCTGCACGTACTTTGCTGAATACCAGTTTATCGGCAATACCGAGTTTCCAGTGGTAGAAAGCGCCATTGGCATTTTCAGGCTCCCACTGCAAGGCAAGGCTTACCGCCCATTCAAAGATTTTCGTTTTCAATCCGCCTGCAGCCGTTCCATTGGCAACAATACCGTCGAAGAACTTCTCTAACAAACGAGGAACTGCTGTGAAAATAGTTGGCTTAGCAAAGTTCAAATCCGCCTTGATGGTTTCAATGCTCTCCGCGAAATAAATGGCAGCCCCATTGTACATGTACAAATATTGGATGAATCGCTCAAAACTGTGACACACGGGCAAGAAGCTCAGTGCGCGTGCTTGGCCGCGAACCAATCCAGGAATACGAGGTGTTGCGGAGATTACATTGGACATCATGTTTCTATGCGACAACATTACTCCTTTTGGAAGACCTGTTGTACCAGAAGTATAGATGATGGTCGCCAAATCTTCAGGATCCACGCTAGCTGCCATTTTTTCTAGCTCCGCTTGTTTATCCATGGAGGTACCCATGTCGTAAACCTCGTGCCAGTGAGGGATACCGTCGTACTTCTCAAAAGTGTAACACTGCTTCATGTTTGCACATTTAGGCATCGTGTTCTTCACTTTTTGATACAGCTCGTCGTTAGAAACGAAGCAATAAATGCTTTCGCTGTGGTTAAAGATGTATTCGTAATCGTCTTCAGTCATGGTTGGATAGATAGGAACGTCTACGGCACCAATTTGCAACAGTGCGTGGTCCATGATGTTCCATTCACAACGGTTGTTGTGAGAAATAAGCGCGACTTTATCTCCGTGTTTAATTCCGAGAGCTAAAAGGGCGCGGCTTGCCTGATCGACAGCATCCACAAATTCTTTGGTGCTATACGATTTCCACTCCCCGCCAACTTTAGAAGTCATCATTAACTTCATTGGAATATGATCCAATTGGTACCTAGGGATGTCGAATAATCTAGTAGGTTGATTCATGTGTGTTATTTGATAGTGTTAAGCGAATGGTTAAGATAGTAAAAATGTCATTTGGACCTTTTTATTGTTGAGCATATAACGACTGCCCAGTAACAATGGTTCGCAATACACGTGTTTTGTTTCTGAGTTGATCGTCCTCGTTCCAGAGGTCTTGGTTGAGGATGGTAAAGTTTGCGCTTTGACCTATGGCAATGGAGCCATAATTATGCTTCACCGAAAGCGCTATAGGCAGCGCCTTGGGTCATGGCGGTGATGGCCATGCCGGGACTAACACGTTGTTCCGGCAAAAACCCCTGTTCGGGCCAATAATGGGCATCTTGACGCGTGGTGGCGGCAAAAAATGTGGCCAATGGGTCTATGTGTTCGATAGGAAAATCGGTCCCAAAAGCGACACGGTCTCCCGCCGAATTAAAGATTCTCAAATAACTGTAGGCATGATGAATCCGCTCATGGCCTAAGCGTTCCTCTGCCCAATACATGTCGCTCGTGGCATGCGTGGGCTGGACAGAGGCAATGATATTAGGGTGGGAATAATAGGCGCTATCTGCTGGGGTCATGATTTGTGCATGCTCTACTCGGAATCGAAGGTCTTGGTCGTAGGGTAACTCTTGGAAGCTTTCCAAGAGTACGTGATGGGCGCTATCTCCGATGGCATGAACGCACAGTTGCCAATCATTCTGCAAACAGCGGTCGCGCAATGCGTTCAGCTCTTCTGGACTGAGTAATGGAAGGCCATAATGATCAGGTAAATCATGGTAAGGATCTCGCAAGAGTGCGCCTCGAGAACCTAAGGCACCGTCGAGGTACGCTTTGACGCTTTTTACTCGTAGCAATGGCTTTTCAATGGGACCATGAGTTTCGAAATACTGAAGGTCCTCCTCATTATTGCTGATCATAGCGTTCACAAATAATTTGAAACTGCCTTCTTGTTGCAGTGAATCCAAGAGTAGAATTTGATCTTTGGATAGGCCGGCATCTGTCATGGCGGTAAGCCCATACTTTACTAGGCTGTCTTGGGCCTGTAGCAAAGCTGCTCGCCAGAATCTGTTGGAGAGCTCAGGGACTTGGACCAGGGTTTCTGCATTGTCGACCAACACACCGTCGATAATGGATCCTCCATCAATTCTAGTGTCATTTGTGATGTTGAATTCATCTAAAACGGCTTGATTCACCCAGGCAGCATGCCCGTCGACACGGGTCATGTAAATATTAACTCCCTCGAACCCATCTAGATCGCTCGCTGTCGGGAAAGATTTTTCGGGCCAGTCGTTTTGATCCCATCCACGCCCCACGATCCAAGTCTCATTTGGATGAGTTATTACGTAAGAGGCAATGCGCTCGATGCACTCTTCTTTCGAGTTCGCACCGACTAGGTTTACGGTGCTCAAGGTGCGTGCATATCCAAACAGGTGGCCATGGGCATCTATGAAGCCAGGGTAAAGGTGTTGTCCCTGAAGAGAGAGTTCTGTTTTTCCTTTGGGCAGGAGGGTGTGCTGGCTGATATCGATGATATCTGCAATCTTTCCGTCCTGCACCGCAATCCAAAACTCCGAGCCTTCATGGCTGGCAATAGCATCATGGGGACTGTGTAATTTGAAGTCTTTGAGTAGTAGGTCGTACTCTTGAGGATTTTGGCAGCTGGTAAGGAGTAAAACCCATAGCAGGTTATAAACAAAGAATCGGCCAAAAGTGTGGGAAAGATTGCGCATGGAATTCAAATGTGTTGCTCTAAGAATCCCTAAATTTGCACAAATTCTTTTCAAAAATGAATAGCACATCAGTTGCCACTTTAGCACAAGCCCAGGAAATGGGGCTACGTCCTGAAGAATTTGATTCGATCAAGGAAATACTTGGTCGCACACCAAACTACTTAGAACTAAGCGTTTATGGCGTAATGTGGAGCGAGCATTGTTCTTACAAAAACTCCATCGTTTGGTTGAAAAAATTGCCAAAAAAAGGCCCTCACATGCTCGTTGAAGCGGGCGAGGAGAACGCAGGACTCGTAGATATTGGTGATGGATTGGCATGTGCATTCAAAATTGAATCTCACAACCACCCTTCTGCGGTAGAGCCTTACCAAGGTGCTGCAACTGGTGTAGGTGGTATTAACCGCGATATTTTCACCATGGGTGCACGCCCGATCGCTCAACTCAACTCATTGCGTTTCGGAAAACCTACTGAAGATAGAACGAAGTGGTTGGTTAAAGGGGTGAGCAAGGGTATTGGCGATTATGGAAATAGCTTTGGTATCCCCATTGTTGGAGGTGAAGTATACTTCGACGAATGTTACCATCAAAATCCGTTGGTCAATGCCTTCTCAGCAGGTATTGTTGAAGTGGGAAAGCAGATTTCTGCGACTTCTTCAGGTGTAGGTAACCCGGTATTTATCGTAGGTTCAGCCACCGGTAAAGATGGTATTCACGGGGCTTCATTTGCTTCGAAGGATTTGGATGAAGACAGTGCTGACGACATCCCATCTGTACAAGTAGGAGATCCATTCCAAGAGAAATTGTTGCTAGAAGCGACTATGGAATTGGCTACGACTGATGCCGTGGTTGGAATGCAGGTTATGGGTGCGGCCGGTATCACTTGTTCTTCATGCGAAATGTCTGCTGCTGGCGAACACGGCATGAACATTTGGTTGGACAAGGTGCCTTTGCGACAAGATATGGAAGCATGGGAAATCTTGTTATCTGAATCTCAGGAACGCATGCTCGTTGTCGTTGAAAAGGGCAAGGAGCAAGTCGTGCTGGATATCTTCAAAAAATGGGATCTCGAATGTGAAGAGATCGGTGAGGTAACCGGAGATGGTGTTGTGAATTACTACTGGGGCGATGAACTAGTAGGATCTATTCCTGCTGAAAGCGCGGTCCTAGGTGGCGGTGCTCCTGTGTACCACAGAGAATGGTCTGAACCAGCGTATTATCAAGAATACAAGCAATTCCACATTGATAGCATTGCTCAGCCTTCAGATTTGAAAGCGGTTGCAAAGCAGATGGTGGCGTTACCGAACATTGCCTCGAAACGCTACATCTACGAGCAATATGATAGCATGGTAGGTACGCGTAACATGACTACGAACGCACCTTCCGATGCGGGTGTGGTGAACATCAAAGGCACGAACAAGGCCTTGGCTATGAGCGTGGATTGTAACAGCCGTTACGTGCATGCAGATCCTGAAGTAGGTTGTGCTATTGCTGTGAGTGAAGCGGCGCGCAATATCTCTTGTTCAGGAGGTATTCCTTCAGCAGTGACCAATTGTTTGAACTTCGGTAACCCATACAACCCTGAGGTGTACTGGCAGTTTGTTGGTTCCATCAAAGGGATGAGTGCTGCATGTGAGCGTTTTGAGACTCCGGTAACCGGTGGAAACGTGAGCTTCTACAACCAAACACAAATTGGCGATAAAGTAGATCCAGTGTTCCCAACACCAACCATTGGTATGATTGGTGTTGTTGAAGACAAGAAGTATGTAATGACTTTGGACTACAAAGCCAAAGGAGATCTCATCTTCATGATCGGATCAAACCACGACGATATCAATTCTTCTCAATACTTGGTGAACATTCACGGGGTGGAGATAAGTACAACCCCTCACTTCGATTTGGAAGAGGAGTACGTGAACCAAAAACAACTTCAAATGCTCATTCGCAAGGGCGCCATCAATAGTGCTCACGATGTAAGCGAAGGCGGTTTGTTTGTGGCATTATTGGAAAAAGGGATGGCTTCGGGTCTAGGATTCGACATCACACTTCCGGCAGAGTTCCGCAAGGATGCTATGCTGTTCGGCGAAAGCCAAAGCCGTATTGTGGTAACTGTCAGTGAAGATGATAAAGATGCCTTCATCGACTTGATGATGCTGAACGGTTGTGATTTCGATTTGTTGGGTCACGTAACCAAAGGCAGCATTCGCGTCGACGATGAAGATTGGGGTACTGTTACTGAGTACCAGGACATCTACGACAATGCCTTGAGTGATATCCTCACCAAATAAAATTGCGGAATTAAAATTCAGGACGGCTTCTACGAGAGTAGAGGCCGTTTTCTTTTGCATAGCGCCCTATTCGATATTCGAGTCCAAATAGCACACCAGTTGTGAGTGAAGTGGCCGGGGAATAAGGCCAAGTCCAACTTGCCATCACACCAAAGTTCTTAGAGGGATGCCATGCGTACCCTATTTGTGGGGCGGCACCGAAGGTATTGGCTTTTTGTTGGGATAGTTGCTCGGCGGTTTGTACGATGCCCATACCTATACGCACCTCACTGTATATAGGTTCTAACGGAATTTTTCTAATTACGGAAATAGTACGCCAATCATTGAATTTATTTTCCTTCCATATGCTGCCACCGTCGGTCAGGGCTTGGACTTGTATATAGGTGTTTTTGTCGTATTCATAGCCGAATTGGACCCCAACATAAGGATACCCTCCGCCCACATTGAAGAAGGTATCGGTTTGCGTGCATAGAGGAATGACGCTGGCCAAAACTGAGCGTTGAGAAGCAAATACAAGCCGCTAACACAAGAAACTTCCTCATGCTATAAAGGTATTTTATGAGCGTCTCAGTTTTACTGTAGGATAGAAGGTACTATCAACAGGTCAACCAAAATAAAACGAGGCCAACCGGAAAGTGTTGGCGTGCGCTTCAATAATGGTTTTGATTTCCGGACTGTAGCCCCCACCCATAATGGCAACTACAGGAGTGAGATGTTCTTTACAGTATTCAAAAACGAGTTCGTCCCGGCGTTTGCAACCTTGTAAGGTGAGTCCCATGCGTCCGAGTTTGTCGCCTTGCAAAACGTCGACGCCGCTTTGAAAGAACACGAATTCGGGTTGTACGGTCTTGAAGAGTTTCTCCAAGGCGTCCTCCAATGCGCTGAGGTAGATGTCGTCGCCAGTGAAATCTTCTAGAGGAATGTCCAGGTCGGAGGTTTCCTTGTGGTAGGGATAGTTTTTGGCGCCGTGCATGGAAAAGGTATGGATGCGAGGGTCGCCCTGGGCAAGAACGGCGGTCCCGTTGCCTTGATGAACATCTAGGTCAATGACGAGGATGCGTTCGAGTCCGTGAAAGTCGATGAGGTGGTGGGCGCCAATGATGATGTCGTTGAGGATGCAAAAACCTTCGCCGCGGTCATAATAGGCATGGTGTGTGCCGCCGGCGACATTGAGTCCCGCGCTTTCGTGGGTGAGGGCGTGAACGGCAAGGTCCACGGTGCCTTGACAGATGGTGCGTTCGCGGTCGATCAATTGTTGGGATAGGGGGAAGCCAATTTTTCGCTGGGCCTTGCCCGGCAAAGTCAAGTCCTTGAGTTGCTGCCAATATTCGGCGCTATGGGTCCGAAGAATACGTTCTTCCGGGAGGAGCGTAGGGTGAATGATTTGATCCTCGGTGAGGGTACCTTCGTACAACAGCTGCTCGGGGAGCAGGCTGTATTTCGCCATGGGAAACCTATGGTTGTCCGGTAAGGGGTGGTGATAAATGGGTGCCCAGGCGATTTTGATCATGTTACTGCCTCAACACAGCCCCTGCACGTTTGTTCAATTGGTCCACAATCTTTGAAACCATTTTGTCCACTGCCTTATCGTTCAGCGTTTTGTTGGCGTCTTGGAAGATCATTCCTACTGCATAGCTCTTTTTATCGCTCGGCAACTTGTCGCCTTCGTATACATCGAATAAGAAGCTGTTTTGTAGGAGTCCACGACCCGTTTGGGTAATGATCTCTTCCAGATTTTGGTAGGATTCGTTTCGGTCGACCAATAGCGCCACATCGCGGCGAACGGACGGGAACTTGGGTAGGTTTTCGAAGAGTTGGCTGCCTTGCTGCAAGACTAATTGGACACATTGTTCCCAATTCATCGAAGCATGCACCACGGCACCTTTGCAATCGAAATGCTTCAACACCTTTGGATGTACCATACCTAGGAATCCAATGGTGCTCTTGCCGGCCTTGATTTCCACGTACTCGCCGTATAAAGAGTGGCTGCCCGTTTTGAAGGTGGCATTCAGTCCCAATCTATCTAGTAGTGCCTCCATCATTCCCTTCATCCAGAAGTAATCGTTGGCTTGGGCGCCTTGATTCCAATAGTCCGTGGTGGTGTGGCCAGCGGCGAAGAGGTCGAGCTTGGTTTGTTCGTAATACCCGCTGGCCCCTTTGCCGTATGTTTTTCCTCGCTCGAAAAATCTCAAGTTCGGCTGTTGGCGTTTTTGATTGAAGCTAATGGCTTGCAAACCGCCAAAGAGAAGGTTGGCACGCATCACGTTGAGGTCAAGACTCAGTGGGTTCATCATCTCCACGAGGGAGTCCACGAGTTCGCCTTGTAGTTTTTCATAATCCTCGCCCTTGCTCAAGGAATTGTTCATGATTTCGAAGAAACCATTTCCGGTGAGCTGTTGAAGCACATTCTTTTCTAGTTTTTCAGGACGAGGGTCTAGTGGGGCCACGCTAATTTTCATTTGCGAAGGCACCTCTACCTTATTGAATCCATAGATTCTCAAGATCTCCTCGGCGATATCTACATCACGGGTAACATCGACGCGGTAGGTGGGGACGGCGACTTTCCAGGTATCACCATTGACGGCAAGGATTTTAAAGTCCAATTGTTTTAGGATCAAATCCACAACGTCGGCGCTGAGTTCAAGTCCAATCAAAGACATAACTTTCTGGAAACTGAAGCTCACTTCTTCCGATGGGAAAGAGGAGGTGCCTACGAGGTCCGCGGGGCTGATTTCAGCACCTGCGAGTTCAGCCAATAGTGATAGGGCGTATGCATGTGCTTGTGCGGTAATGTTCGGGTCTACACCGCGCTCGTAGCGGTAGCTGGCGTCGGAATTGATGGCATGACGCTTGGCGGTTTTTCTCACTCGTACGGCGTTGAAATAAGCACCTTCGAGATACACATTTTTGGTGTCTTGGCTTACTCCGCTGGTCAATCCGCCTAATACACCGGCAATACAAACGGGGCCTTTGGCATCGGCGATGATCATATCTGATGGGTCCAAGGTGCGTTCAACCTCATCCAACGTGGTGAGGGTTTCGCCGGGATTGGCGGGACGAACGATCACGGCATTGCCCTGAAGCTGGTCTGCGTCAAAGGCGTGCAGTGGATGACCGAAAGTATGCATGACGTAGTTGGTAATATCAACGACGTTGTTTTTCGGGACTAGGCCGATGGCGGTCAGGCTGTTGCGCAACCACTCGGGGCTTTCTTGAACGGTAATGTTGGTGAGGTAGGCACCGTAGTAGGCCGGACAACCATCATCTTCCACGGTCAGGGTGATGGGGTTAGGGGCGTTGGTCGGGAAGGTGCCGCTCGGGACGGTTAGAGCTGGGGCCGATTCTCCCGCGGTGATCAACGCTGCACGCAGGTCGCGGGCCACGCCAATGTGTCCCATGGCGTCGGTGCGGTTTGGCGTCAATCCAATCTCAAACACGTGGTCGGATTCCAGCGAGAATACCTCGGCACAAGGAGTGCCAGCCTTCCATTTATCTTCCAGCACCAGAATGCCGTCGTGGTCATTGCCTAATCCTAGCTCGTCTTCTGCACAGATCATTCCCATGCTCACTTCGCCACGAATTTTACCTTTTTTCAAGGTCAATTCTTCACCGCCCGGGTAAAGGGTAGTGCCGACGAGTGCCACTGGTACGGTTTGACCGGCGGCGACGTTTGGAGCGCCACAAACGATTTGAAGGGGTTCGCCTTCGCCTACATCGACGGTGGTGATGCGCAATCGATCAGCGTTGGGGTGTTGTTCGCAGGTCAATACCTTGCCCACGACTACGCCGCGGAGTCCACCTTTAATGGATTCAACTTCTTCAACACCTTCTACTTCAAGGCCAGTATCGGTAAGGATTTCGGCCACTCGCTCAGGGCTGAGGTCTACGGGTAAGTATCGCTTTAACCAACGGTATGAAATCTTCATGCGCGCAAAATTCGAATAAGGTTCAAAGGTACACTTTGCCCGGCAAAAGCAAAGGGCTATGGGCTGCTTTTAAAAGGCAGAAAAGAGTAGGGCGCCATAGAGTCCAAATCTGAGGAATCTCACTAGGGTGATCCACACGAAATATTTGAACGGGTATTTGTTCATGCCGCTGAGTTGGCACACGATGGGATAGGGCAATGGGGTGAGGGCGGCCAAAATGATGAGCAGTCCCCCGAAGCGGCGTAGCTGGTCCATGGTGGTGGCGTTGCGTTCGAGGATTCGTTCGCGCACTATTTTGCGTGTAGACCAGAATCGGCCAATGAAATACGATACTATTCCCGCGGTGTAACTCAAGGTAGCCAATAGGGCAAGCATCCAGTTGGGTTTGAGGGTTTCGTCGGCCCAAACGATGAGGAGTTCGGGGGTGATGAAGCCGAAGGAAACCTCGCTGAAGAAAAATAAACCCATAAGGCCGGCTGGGGAGAGGATTTTAGTAACCCAAGCCATGGCATCGTCGATGTTGATGATATAGCCATCGATCAGGTAAAACAGGCCAAGGATGATGACGATGGAGGCGCTGAGTTTGAGGAGGTTTGATCGTAAGAAGGTATACCCGCCTGTGCGCACGAGAAGGAGGTGGTAGGCTTTTAGGAATCGGGGTATACGTTTTGGCATCTTATGATATTCGGTTCCATCCCCACTGGTGCTTGTACAATGCGGCCCAGTGGTCTCTTATGCTTTGGTGTTCTTTTAGGTCCAATTGTGGGTCTTCGCGCAATAACTGTTCCACGATATGCCGTGTCCAAGCCAAAAGTGGTCCATCTCCGGTGAGGGAGGCGAGCTTAAAAGGTAATTGGCCACTCTGCCTCGTTCCCATCATATCTCCAGGACCGCGTAATTGCATGTCCACTTCGGCGATTTCAAACCCATCTTGGGTGCGAACCATGGTTTCCAAACGCGTTTTTGCATCCTCGGTGAGTTTGAAGGAAGAAACTAGTACGCAGTAGCTTTCTTCAGATCCTCGGCCGACGCGTCCGCGTAGCTGGTGCAGTTGGCTCAACCCAAAACGCTCGGCATTTTCGATGACCATCACACTGGCATTAGGCACGTTCACACCCACCTCAATAACTGTTGTGGCGACGAGAATGTTCGCCTTGCCCTTGGCGAAGCGCTGCATTTCACCCTCCTTTTCTTCTGCGCTCATGCGCCCGTGGACGACAGCGATCTCGTATTGCGGGCGCGGAAAATCTCTCAAGAGTTGTTCGTAGCCGTCTTGAAGGTTTTTAAGGTCCAATTTTTCACTCTCCTCAATCAACGGGAATACCACATAGACTTGGCGACCCTTGGCAATTTCACGCTGCATGAAGCCGTTGAGTTTGAGCCGGTTTTTTTCATACAAATGGTGGGTCTGTATGGGCTTTCTTCCCGGCGGCAGCTCGTCGATGGTGCTCACGTCCAAATCCCCGTAGATGCTCATGGCTAGGGTCCGTGGGATGGGCGTGGCCGTCATGACCAATACGTGTGGCGGATGTTCATTTTTCTTCCAAAGCTTGGCGCGTTGTGCCACCCCAAAACGGTGCTGCTCGTCGATGACGGCAAGGCCAAGGTTGGCAAACTTTACCGTAGGCTCAATGAGGGCGTGGGTCCCGATCAATATGGATAGGCTGCCGTCCGCGAGACTTTGGTGAATGGAGGCGCGCTCGGCGGCGCTCGAGCTTCCCGTAAGCAGGGCGATGGAAATGCCTGCAGGGGCACACAATTCCTTGAGGCCTTCGTAATGTTGGGTGGCCAGGATTTCTGTAGGCGCCATCAAGGCCGCTTGGTACCCATTGTCTATGGCCAATAACATGGCCAACAGTGCCACGATGGTTTTACCGCTGCCCACATCGCCTTGCACTAATCTGTTCATTTGAGCGCCCGTGCGGACGTCGGCCCGTATTTCTTTGACGACGCGCTTTTGTGCGCCGGTCAATTCAAAGGGCAGGTGGTTTTCGTAGAAGTTCAAGAATGTCTGCCCTACCTCATCAAAAGCATAGCCCTTAATGCCCGTTTTCTGGCGCATTTTGTTGCGCAATTGGGTCAATTGTAGAAAGAAGAACTCGTCAAACTTGATGCGTTTTTTGGCCGCCTCGAGGTGTTCGACACTCTTGGGGAAGTGAATCCACTGAAGGGCTTGGGGCAATCCGATGAGCCCGTGTTTCGTGCGAAAGGCTTCGCTCAAGGGATCTTGGATATGGGCCAATTCCGTTTTTAATATCCCATAAATAACCTTGCCCAATCCTTTGGAATGAAGGCCTTTTTTGGTCAGCTTGTCGGTGGTGGAGTACACGGGTTCCAAGGCCGAGCTTTGCTGCGTCTCTGGGGCATATATTTCAGGGTGGGGAATGCTCTTTTTCCCCTTGAAATCATTGACTTTTCCGTACACGATGAGCGGCACATTGGCCTTGAGGGAACGCGAGATCCACTTGGCCCCCTTGAACCAAACCAATTCTATTTCACCGGTTGAATCTTTGAAATATGCGACCAATCTGCTTTGCCTGCCCGCACCCACGGTTTCCCATCCGGTGATTTGCCCTTTGATTTGCACCTCGCCGCTAAATGCGGTCAGCCCCGCCACTGTGGAAAAACTACTTTTATCCACATAGCGGAAGGGGTAGTGCTCGAGCATTTGGCGCATGGTACGCACCCCAAGCTCCTCCGCAAGGACTGCGGCGCGATCCGGTCCAACACCGTTGGCGTATACAATAGGGCTTTGGGTTGTGCTCATCGTTGTAAAAGTAAGTATCTTTTCAGCGTCGTTTATGCAGAACCAGAGCGCAAATATTTACAGAATACTCACACTCACGACAGATTTATTGCTGATCGTTGGCCTCTTCGCGGCAGTGGGGTGGTGGCGCTTTGAGGATCTACGTATCTCGAATCCAGAATATTACAACTACTATCTGCAGCTTTGGGTGCTGACCGGAGTGAGCTGGCTCGTCGTGGGCCGCTGGTCGGGAAGTTTCACCTACACAGCGGGTTTGGAGCAGCGCAATGTGACGGGCCAATTACTTCAAGCAGCCCTAGCACAATTCGCCATCCTGGCGATTATCGTCGTAGGACTCAAAGGATATTATTACAGCCGCCTGTTTTTGGCGGTCTTCTTCAGTGCCTTTTATGCTTTCGCTTGGTTGAGCCGATTATTTTATGTGGCCTACCTCCGTCGCCAAATGGCCGCTGGGAAGTGGCAGCGCAGGTTCTATTTATTGGGCAACCACGCCACAGCCGACGCGTTTATTGCGCTCACGACCCACCGCCCGGAATTGGGCTGGACCTACGTGGGGCCGATGCGGGAGCGTTGGATGATCAGCTAGATGTCGATGAAATTATCTGCGCCTTATCGCCGGCCTCAGCGCAATACCAAGAGGCGGAGCGCTGGGCAGAGATGCGCGGCGTACGGTTCCGCTACCTTCCGGATATGGGCGCGCATTATGCCGGTCAGATGAACATGTCCACGTTGGAAGGCATTCCCGTGTTCTCGCAGCGCAGCGAGCCGCTATTATTGTGGTCGAACGCCCTTCTCAAGCGATTGTTTGATGTGATTTTTGCCCTGGTGGGCGTGGTAGTGTTATTGTCTTGGATTTTTCCAATTTCGGCCATCCTCTTGCTCTTATCCGGGGTGAAGCCTTTGTTCATTCAAGAGCGAGTTGGGTTATCGGGAAGGCCGTTCAAAGTCTTGAAGTTCCAGACGATCAAACCGTCTACCGGCGATTCCAATGCCTTGCAGCGTTGGATGCGCAAAATGGGATGGGACGAGCTGCCGCAACTGTTCAACGTTTTGGCGGGACAGATGAGTTTGGTAGGACCGCGCCCGCACACGAGCGAGGATGTGGAATCCTACAGTTCGTTGGTGAAAAATTACCGCATACGCCATTGGGCCAAGCCGGGGATGACCGGGTTAGCACAAAGCCGCGGGTTGCGCGGCGGCGGACCGGGCGCGGATGAGGCTCTGTTGCAGGAGCGGATCCGGGCGGACGTGTATTACATTGAGAATTGGTCCCTGCTTTTGGACCTTAGAATCATATTGGAAACGCTGCTACGTACGGTGTTTTATCCGAGCAGCTTGCATCAAAAATTGGACACATGAAATACCCCGACCTCTTAGAAAGATTTCAGCGTTACGTACAAATAGATACGCAGAGCGACCCGCACAGTCCTACGGTGCCGTCGACGGAAAAGCAAAAGGATTTGGGCCGCGTGCTCGTGGAAGAATTGCTCGCGATGGGCGTCAGTGATGCGCACATGGACGAGAAAGGCTACGTATATGCGACTGTCCCGGCTTCGGCAGGCCACGAGAGTGCGCCGGCCATCTGTTTCTGCTCGCACATGGACACCTCGCCAGAATACAGCGGGGCAGGGGTGGTGCCGACCTTACACCACAACTACGACGGAGGTGATATTGTCTTGCCGAAGGGCGATATCGTTATAGGGCCAAAGGCTTTCGGGCCGTTGAAAGAAATGGAAGGGCACACCATTATTACCTCTGACGGTTCGACGTTGTTGGGCGCGGACAATAAGGCTGGAGTGGCCGAGATCATGGCTGCGGCGGCGTATTTGATGCAACATCCAGAGGTGCCGCACGCGACGATGAAGTTGTTGTTCACCCCGGACGAAGAAATAGGCCGCGGGGCGGATCATGTGGATATCGAAAAATTAGGCGCGGCATGGGGCTATACCATGGACGGTGCCACCAAGGGTTCTATTGAAGACGAGACCTTCTCTGCAGATGGAGCGACCGTGATTTTCCGTGGGGCCAATACCCACCCGGGCTATGCCCACAAGAAGATGGGCAATGCCTTGAAGGCCGCCGGAGTGTTTTTGAGTTTGTTGCCGCGCCAAGAATGGGCGCCGGAAGCGACCAAAGGAGAGGCCGGCTTCGTGCACCCGTATGAGATTAAAGGCGGGGTGGAAGAAGTGCGCATCACGATGATCTTGCGCAGTTTTGATTCGACGGAATTGGACGAATATGCCCAATTACTTCATGCCCTGGCCAAACAAGCTTCCAAAGCGGTGAAGCGCACCAGCTATGAGATTGAGATCAGCGAGCAATACCGCAATATGAAGGAGATCCTCGACCAACATCCGCAAGTCGTCGCCTTGGCAGAAAAAGCCATTGATTCGTGCGGATTGCCCGTGCGAAAGGCGAAGATCCGTGGCGGTACAGATGGCTCGAAGCTCAGCTTCATGGGCCTTCCTTGCCCCAATATTTTTGCTGGGGAGCACGCCTTCCACAGCCCCTATGAATTTGTGAGCCTACAGGATATGGAGAGCGCGACCGATGTCATCGTGAAGCTGCTCGAGCTTGTAGCTACTGAAGCATAAAAAAAGCCGCCCCGAGGGCGGCTTTTTTTATGGTGCCAAAAATTTTTCTCAGCCTCGTGCGGCGTAGGCTTGGTTGAGGGCGTCCGCGAGGCGCACGCCTGCCTGAGCCAATCTCAAGTGCAATAGTTCAGTATTGTCGTACACATAGCGGTAGCCCATTCTTTCTGGATCGCCCATGGTGGAGTAGCACTGCTCGCGCATTTCCACGCTCTCGCGCACCCAATCCTTGGTGGTTGTGCCCTTCCACGATTGAATGTGTTCAGGGGTCACGGTGCTCATGATCCAAGTCGAGTATTCGGTGTACGACATTTTCCAGTAATCGATGAGTCCGCTGTCCCATACGCGGTGCAGGTTGGAGCTCTCCCAGAAGAACTTGACTTTTACTTGGTTTCCACCCATGTCCGTACCGTTGCCACAGTGCAGCGGCTGGTGCACATCGCCAATGAGGTGGGCGAGGGCACGCAAGGCAAAGGCTTCGTCTACGCTGTAGTGTTGCGTTTCAATTTCCTTGAGGAATTTATCGATGGCCATCCAAACATCCCCTTTGTCCGGGTGTTCGTGGTGGTCCAAGTGGTCGACAGATTCCACGGTGCAATAGTGCCACGCGTTCAAGCTGTCGTACGACGGTTCGGATTTAATAAAGTCCATCCAGTTCGCGACCATGGCCAAATCTTCCCCATCAAGGGTGTTGATAATGTGCGCTTTAACCTCAGGGTTGAGGTGGTCCATCGCAATGTGTCCCACGACGCGGTGGCCGGTAAGTCCCCATGCAAATGCAGCAGTAGAGAGGGTGGCGAAAGTAAGGGAAAGGAGTGTTCTCATCGGTTAACTATTGAGGGTTTAAGGTAGCCAATTATTCTATCGTAGCGCAGTCCCATACTGCGGTTGTACAAAATTAGCGTGTAATCGTTTTTCGTCTGCCAGTGCGTGCCTTCCGTCAACTCGGTGCTGGCGCCACCTTCGGCATTGGGGTGGGCAAATACGTAGTTGTAGTAGCCCTGTTTGAGTAAGATTTTACCCGAGTAAGCGCCGCGTGCATAATTGTATTCCAAGCGGAATTCTGGGAGCAATTGCCAGTTGGTCAATTGGCCAAAAACATATACCGGAACTTCGAGCTCCGGACTTTCGAGATAGAATTCCACCACGCAATAATCACCGGCCAAATCTGGATTTCCGACGTCCGCACGCTGGATTAATCGGCCCCCGTTGATGTCCGGTTGAAAGCTATAAACGGCTATGCTGCGATTCTTCTTTTCATCCAAAAAGACCTGCCAACAAGAATCCAGTTGGCTCACTTTTACGCCCATGCCCACCTGGTTCAATCGCTTGGTGTCGAAGGTGTGGAATTCCACGCCGCCTTCAAAAGATCCTTCGCCCATGAAGTTGTATTCGAGCATGCCGTCATTGATGAAGGTGGGTTTGAGGCCATTGAGGCTATTGTCCCAGCGGCGGTTTTGAAGAATGCTGAGGTCTAAATCGTTGAAGTAGTCCTGAATAGGGTAGCCGGCCAGGGCCACACGGGCATTGACTTGCTGCTCCGTACTAAAATTGGTCATGTCGACGGCACGAATGACCTCGACCGCAGGAATGGCTAAGGATTCGTAGACGATGAAGCGACGGCGAATGATGATGTCCTCGGGGTCGTCGTTTTGAAAGATTTCCAACACGTAGTTTCCGCTGATCTTTGGACGGATGTACTCGTTGGGGATCGTGGTCTTGTAATGTGTGTACGGAACAAAGGTGCCGACGCTAATGGCGAAATTGGTCAAATAATTCCCATCAAATCCATCGAGGTATTGGTTGATCAAAAGGTCTGAGGGGTGCCAATTCTTATCACAATGTTGAATGCGATAGCCGTAGTTGTTCCATTCATAGGCCATGTCGTCAAAACTGAATTCTAGCCCTTGTTTCTTGCCCAATTCATACGCGGGGAAGTCCATCGGCGCACCTACGGGGGCCAATTGCACAGTTTTCAAGTAATCAAAAGCCACCGTATCGGTGAGGATTTGGGCCGTCAAAACCTTACAAAACAAGGCTATGACTAATATCACGGACTTATGAACAGACATTTTTATAAAATATTGGTGTCTAAGGTACAATTAGTACCGATTTCTTGTGGCTAAAAGTTGTCTGTGTTCTAATTTTGCGACCCAAAATCATACTTAAAGTACGATGTCTCAAACCTTCAAGATTCGTAAGGGTTACGATATTAAGTTGGTCGGCGAAGCTTCTTCGAACGATCTCGGGCAACACAGCGCCTCAACTTATGCCGTAAGTCCTTTAGATTTTCCAGGTATCACGCCAAAATTGGCAGTGAAAGCTGGAGCAAAAGTATTGGCGGGTGATACTTTGTTTTTCGACAAAGACCGTCCAGAAGTAAAAATTTGTGCCCCTGTATCAGGAGAAGTAGCCGAGATCAAACGCGGAGCAAAGCGTAAAATCTTGGCTGTTTTGTTGTTGGCGGATAGTGAAACAAGCTATGCCAAGCACGGTGCGTTCGACCTCAAAAAAGGCGATCGCGAGGCTGCAGCAGCTCACTTCTCGAACACTGGTGTTGGCGCCTTCATCACCACTCGCCCCTACGGCGTAGCGGCAAGCATGAACGAGCAGCCTCGCGACATCTTCGTAAACGGCATCCAGAGCGGACCGTTGAACGGAGACCTAGCAACACAGTTGGCCGGCAAAGGTGAAGCAGTACAAGCTGCCATCAGCGCCTTGGCTTTGATGACTACAGGTAAAGTATATGTGAGCCACGATGCCGATGCCGCAGCAGTTGCTGAGCTACAGGTAGAAGGTGCTACTCACATTTCATTCTCTGGAAAGCATCCAAAGGGAATGGTCGGTACGCAGATTGCCAAGGCAGCACCTATTAATAAAGGTGAGGTCGTTTGGACTGTGAATGCCGTAGACCTTCCTATTATTGGCCGTGCCTTCCTAGCTGGAGAATATGCTCCAGAATACAAAGTAGCCGTAACAGGTTCGAAAGCCATGAACACTGGCTACGCTACCATGTTACAAGGAGTAAGCCTAAATGGATTTATCAGTGCGAACATCAATGCAGAAAATACTCGTATTATCGCAGGTGATGTATTGACAGGGACTCAACTGGCCGCAGATGGCTTCTTGAGCTTTGGTAAAGCACAACTCACTGCCATTCCTGAAGGAAACCAAACTGAATTCTTTGGTTGGGTACTTCCAGGTTTTGGTAAGTTTTCTACCAACCGTGCCTTCTGGGGATGGTTGTTCCCGAACCGCAAATACGATTTGGACACCAACATGCACGGTGAAGAGCGCGCGTTTGTAGTGAGCGGGGAGTACGAGAAGTTCATGCCTATGGACATCTTCCCACAACAATTGCTTCGCAGCATCTTGATCAGAGACATCGAAAAGATGGAGCAGTTGGGTATTTACGAAGTAGTGCCAGAAGATTTCGCCATTGCGGAAGTTGCTTGTACTTCTAAGTTGCCGTTGCAGCAGATTGTACGCGACGGTTTGAATGATCTCAGAAAAGAAATGATGTAATAGCCATATTATGAAGTTTGTACAAAACATATTCGACAAGACTAGACCGCTGGTTGAAAAAGATGGCAAAAGAAACATCCTCTACCCATTGCACAACGCATTGGAGACGATGGCTTTCGTTCCTGATCACACGACGCACTCAGGTGCACACGTTCGTGATGCAATCGATTTGAAACGCACGATGGTGACTGTAATCTTCGCCATGGTTCCAGCCCTACTATTTGGGATGTGGAACATCGGTAGATTGCACTTCGCTGCCATCGGTGAAGAAGCTGCATTGTTAGACAGCTTCCTCTTTGGTGCCTTGAAGATGCTACCGTTGATCACCGTAACCTATGCCGCTGGTTTGGGTGTGGAGATCTTCTTCTCATGGAAGCGCAACCACCCGGTGAACGAAGGTTTCTTGGTTTCAGGGTTGTTGATTCCTATGATTATGCCGGTAGATATCCCATTGTGGATGGTGGCTGTGAGTACCATCTTCGCCGTATTGATCGGTAAAGAGGTATTTGGTGGAACAGGGATGAACCTGTTGAACCCAGCGCTTACGGCTCGTGCCTTTGCGTTCTTTGCCTACCCAACATGGATGTCAGGTGACCAAGTATGGATCAACACCAAGGGCGGCGAAGTAGTAGACGGTTATTCAGGTGCTACGGCACTAGGTGATCTTGCCACTACTGTAGGTCAAGGCCTAGGCAATCCTGCTACCGATGCAGTGATGGCTCAGTTCGGCGCCGGTGGTCACTACTCTTTCATGAACGCATTCTTGGGATTGATCCCAGGATCTATCGGTGAGACCTCGGCATTGCTTATTCTTCTAGGTGGATTGTTCCTTGTATTTAAAGGAGTGGGTTCTTGGAAAATCATGTTGAGCTTCTTCGTAGGTGGATTCGTGATGGCTGGAATCTTCAACCTTTTTGCAGTGAACGAATTCATGGGATTGAATCCATTGCACCAATTGATGTTGGGTGGTTTCATGTTCGGTATGGTCTTCATGGCTACTGATCCTGTAAGTGCTGCTCAAACAGAAACTGGAAAATACATCTACGGTTTCTTGGCCGGGTTCTTCGGAATCATGATTCGCGTATTCAACCCAGCATACCCAGAAGGTATTATGTTGGCCATCCTATTTATGAATGTTATGGCACCGCTTATTGACTACTACGTGGTAGAAGCCAATATCAAGCGTCGTGCAAAACGCGTTGCTCACGCCTAAACCTTTAGAACTATGAATGTAAACAGCAACGGATATACGTACACATTTGCTACCGTGATGGTAGTATTGGTGGCGGTATTGCTCTCGGGTGCTTCCCTCGGTTTGAAATCGAAGCAGGAAAGCAACGTGAAGCAGGAAAAAATGCAAAGCATCTTGGCTTCAGTAGGAGTTGAGGTAGATCGCAGCGAAGCTCAAGCGGCTTACGACGAGGTCATCACTCAGGTTTTGACCATCAAAGGTGGGGCAGTAGTGAGTGAAGACCGCGCGACAGGCTTTAACGTAGATATGGCTACGGCTATCAAATCGTCAAACATGGACCGTGAGGTGCCGTTGTACGTGGCGAACAAAGATGGCGAGACCTTTTACATTGTGCCTATGCGTGGCAAAGGTCTTTGGGGTCCGGTTTGGGGCTTCATGAGCTTGGAAGCGGATGGAAACACAGTGGTAGGTGCAAACTTTGGCCACAAGAGTGAAACCCCAGGTTTGGGTGCAGAAATCACGACGCCAATGTTCACGGACCAATTCCCAGGAAAGAAAATCTCTGAAGCGGGCATGTTCCAATCTATCTCAGTGGTGAAAAAGGGAACCTCTAGCGGCGATTACGCAGTAGACGGTATCTCCGGAGGTACCATTACTTCAAACGGAGTGAATGATATGTTGGCCGACTGTTTGGCACCGTACGCGGAATACTTCAAAAACATCTAATCCCCATGAGTACAGAAGTAAAACAAAAAGAGTCGTTGTTCTCAAAGAAGAATAGAAAGCTCATTTCTGATCCTTTCAACGACAACAACCCAATTACTGTACAGGTATTGGGTATCTGTTCAGCACTTGCGATCACGGTTAAGTTAGAACCGGCCATCGTAATGTCTCTATCGGTAATGTTCGTTTTGGCCGCGGGTAACGTAATCATCTCCTTGATTCGTAACCTCATCCCTAACCGTATTCGTATCATCGTTCAGTTGGTGGTCGTGGCCTCTTTGGTAATCTTGGTGGACCAATTCCTCAAGGCCTACGCCTACGACGTGAGCAAGCAGCTTTCGGTCTTCGTAGGTTTGATCATTACGAACTGTATCATCATGGGTCGTTTCGAAGCATTCGCCTTGGGCAATGGCCCTTGGAAAGCCTTCATGGACGGTATCGGTAACTCCATCGGTTATGGGGTGATCTTGATCGCCGTGGCCTTCTTCCGTGAATTGCTAGGCTCTGGTACATTGCTAGGGTTTTCAGTAATCCCACAGAGCTGGTACATCAATGCGGAGACTGGTACGGGATTCTACGCCAACAACGGGTTCTTCTTGTTCCCTCCAATGGCCTTGATCGTTGTCGGTCTGATCATTTGGGCGCAACGTGCGAAAAACACTAAACTCATTGAAGAAAACTAAGCTGCCATGTTTCAAGAATTAATCAATCTATTCGTTCGCTCGATCTTTATCGAGAACATGATCTTCGCATACTTCTTGGGTATGTGTTCGTACTTGGCGGTTTCTAAAACCGTAAAAACAGCCGTAGGTCTAGGTATTGCCGTAACCTTTGTGTTGGTGATCACCTTGCCGGTAAACTGGTTGTTGGAAAACTACGTATTGCAGCCGGGCGCTCTAGGCAAATGGCTAGGTGCTGGTTTTGAAGATGTCGACTTGAGCTTCTTGTCGTTCATCATGTTCATTGCAGTTATTGCTTCTATGGTCCAATTGATCGAAATGATCGTAGAGAAGTTCGCTCCAGCACTCTACAGTGCCTTGGGTATCTTCTTGCCATTGATCGCGGTAAACTGTTCTATCCTAGGTGGCTCACTCTTCATGCAAGAGCGTGCGTTCGGAACCATCGCTGAGGCAGCCGTATACGGTTTGGGTTCAGGGATCGGTTGGTTCCTTGCCATCGTTGCCATTGCTGCCATCCGTGAAAAGATTCGTTATTCAAATGTTCCTGCTCCTTTGCGCGGTCTCGGGATTACCTTCATCATTACTGGTTTGATGGGTATCGCGTTCATGAGCTTTATGGGTATTAAATTATAATTCGGTTCGCATCATGTTTTTAGCAACAAGCACAGTCATTTCAGCAGTAGCGGTTTTCGTAGTGGTCATCTTGGCCCTCGTGACCATACTCTTACAAGCAAAAGCGCGCCTCTCCCCAAGTGGTCCAGTAAAACTGAACATCAACGGTGATGAGGTAGAGGTAGAAAGCGGTACTACACTGCTCTCTACATTGAGCAACCAAAAAATCTTCTTGCCCTCTGCCTGTGGTGGTGGTGGTACCTGTGGGATGTGTAAGTGTCAAGTGACCGAAGGTGGTGGCGAGATTCTTCCAACGGAGACCGGGTTCTTCAACCGCAAGGAAATTGCAGATAACTGGCGTCTTGGATGTCAGGTGAAGGTGAAGAACGACATGGACGTGAAAGTTCCAGAGGAAATCTTTGGTATTAAGAAGTGGGAATGTGAGGTAGTAAGTAACTACAACGTTGCCTCTTTCATCAAAGAGTTCGTGGTTAAGCTTCCAGAAGGCGAGACACTAGATTTCGAAGCAGGTGGATATATCCAGGTGGATGTTCCTGCGACGACGGTAGATTTTAAAAACATTGATATTACTTCTCACCCGAAATTGGGCAAAGCTCCTGATGAGTTCCAAGCAGAGTGGGATAAGTTCAAACTGTGGGATCTTAAAATGGTGAACCCAGAGCCACTATTCCGTGCGTACTCTATGGCCAACCACCCAGCAGAAGGAAATATCATCATGTTGAACATCCGTATCGCTACGCCACCGTTCGACCGCAAGAAAGGCGGATGGATGGATGTAAACCCAGGGGTTTGTTCATCATTCGTTTTTAACCAAAAGCCAGGCGATAAAGTAACCATCTCAGGTCCTTACGGTGAATTCTTCATCAAAGAGACAGATGCAGAAATGGTATACATCGGTGGTGGTGCTGGTATGGCGCCAATGCGTTCGCACTTGTTCCACTTGTTCCACACGTTGAAGACTGGCCGCAAGGTGAGCTACTGGTACGGTGGTCGTTCGAAGCGCGAGTTGTTCTACCTTGACGATTTCCGTCAAATTGAAGAGGAGTTCCCGAACTTTAAGTTCCACTTAGTATTGTCAGAGCCACTACCAGAGGACAACTGGAATGCTAAGGAGAACATGGATGACGAAGGTGATGGTTTCGTAGGTTTCGTTCACCAAGCGTTGATCGATAACTACTTGAACCACCACGATGCACCAGAAGATATCGAGTACTACTTCTGTGGTCCTCCACTAATGAATGCAGCGGTTCTTAAAATGGTCGACGATTTCGGTGTACCACCAGAGAACGTAAGCTTCGATGATTTCGGTGGATAATCGAAAAAAATGATAACCTAAGCCGCTCCGCATGGAGCGGCTTTTTATTTTCATCCTATGAAACTACTACGCGCCTTTTTCTTCCTTCCGCTGCTTTGGTCCTGTCAAAGCGCACCGGAATTGGTCCAAATGACTAATCAAGGTCCCGCACAGGGCTCCACATTTAGCATCAGCTACCTCGTGCCGGAAGGCGTAGATTACCGCAAGGACATCGATTCCATTCTAAAATCCATGGACCAGCAAATGAGCTTATGGGTGGAGAACAGCGAGATCTCTAGATTGAATCGTGGAGATTCAGTGTACTTGAGCAACGATTTCCAAGGGGTGATTCTCAAATCCATCTACATCAGTGAATTGACTAATGGTGATTTCGACATCACCATTGCTCCGCTGATCAAAGCATGGGGTTTTTCTGGAGGCACGCGAAAGGACAGTATTAATGTGGACAGCCTCATGAACTACGTGGGCTACAAAGGCCTTGTGGCAAGTCGTCCGGGGCCTATGTTGGAGAAATTTGCACTCCCCAAGGGTTATCAAATAGATGTCAACGCCATTGCACAGGGATATACGGTGGATATCGTGTCCAATTTCTTCCGCAATGCCAACGTCCACAACTACATGATAGAAATAGGAGGGGAGGTACGATGCAAGGGAACCAATATCGATGGACGCAAATGGCGCATAGGTATCGAGCAGCCGCAAGAAGAACGCGCCGCTGGACAATACCAAACCATCGTAGTCTTAGATACCATGTCCCTAGCCACCAGTGGCAATTACCGTAAATTCTGGGTGGACGAGCGCGGACAGCGTGTTGTGCATACCATCGACCCGGAAACGGGCCAGCCGGTGATCAGCAATCTCTTGAGCGTGAGCATCATCGCCAACAATGCCACCTTTGCCGATGCCCTCGCTACCGCTTGCATGGTTTCAGGTCTTGCCAGAGCGAAAGCCATGGTGGAGCGCTTCCCGAATACGGAAGGTTATTTCATCGTGGGAAATAAATATGGAGAGTTTGAAGTTCAAACCACTTCAAACTGGTCCCAGTACGAGCTGAATTAAGCTTGTTCTAGGTTATTGTCGCATTGGTTCGGGTTCTTCCCGCAGTACGAGCAAGTCTCGCCATCCTGATTCAAGAATGGGCTTTGTGAAGCACAAGTACCGGCAAATTCGCCGTCTTTCTTTGCCCAAATTTTAATCGCGATCCCGGCGAAGCCAAGTCCAACCAATACGATAGTGATGCCGATGAGTTTTAGGAGTACCATTGCGTCAATCTTTTCAAGCCACAAAGTTAAGGAAGAACCACGAATAAATCAGGGGATAGCAAATGACCGGATTTATTTAAAAATCGATGAAAATCGGTTGTCCGTGATGTACCTTTGTGGGAGTCAAACAAACTAAAAATCACATACATATGAAGATCACCGTAGTAGGTGCCGGTAACGTAGGTGCCACGGTTGCAGAGAACATGGTTCGTCGCGAGCTCGCAGAGGAAATTGTATTGCTCGACATCAAAGAAGGTTTTGCAGAAGGCAAGGCGATGGACATGAACCAATGTGCTACTTTGAACGGCTATGATTCAAAGGTAGTTGGCTCGACCAACGACTATTCAAAGACTGCCGGTTCTAAGGTGGCTGTCATCACTTCAGGTATTCCTCGTAAGCCAGGAATGACACGCGAAGAATTGATCGGCACCAATGCTAAGATTGTTCAAACGGTTACAGAGAACTTGATCAAGCACAGCCCGGACATCATCATCGTTGTGATTTCTAACCCTATGGATACCATGACTTACTTGACGTCTAAGACTTCAGGTCTGCCTAAAAACCGCATCATCGGTATGGGCGGCATCTTGGATTCAGCGCGTTTCAAGTACCGTTTGGCAGAGCAACTAGGTTGTTCTCCTAACGACCTTCAGGGTCAGGTGATCGGTGGTCATGGGGATACGACAATGATTCCATTGATCAAGCACGCGACCTACAACAGCATGCCAGTGACTCAGTTCCTAACGGATGAGCAGCAAGAGTATGTTGTGAAAGAGACTATGGTCGGTGGTGCAACATTGACAGGATTGATCGGTACTTCTGCTTGGTATGCGCCAGGTGCTGCAGGTGCTGAGCTTGTTGAGTCAATCGTACGCAACCAAAAGAAAATGTTCCCATGTTCAGTATTGCTTAACGGCGAATATGGTCAAGACGATATCTGTATCGGTGTACCTGTGATCGTTGGTGAGAACGGTTGGGAAAATGTTGTTGAGTTCAATTTGAGCGACGACGAAAAAGCAAAATTCGAAGCTTCTGCTGAAGCTGTTCGCAAGATGAACAGCGCACTAGATGCGAACCTATAAGCGCGAAAAATTTGCGTGATTTGATACGAGCCGCCCGCAGGGCGGCTCGTATTTTTTTACCCCTATGCGAGCGCACCGCGCTCGTCCCTATTGCCGGTGAGGCAGATAAAGGAGTGTACGCATCTCAAACCGACTGATTGGAGATTTTTGTGCATGCCTCAGTAATCGTGAGGCAGAGAAAAGGAGTTTGCCGAGCTTAGACTAATACCCGCTCTTTGGGCAAAAGGGCGCAATGTCCGGTGCCGAAGAGTCGATAACGAAATTGGGCCAAAAGATCATACCCCACATTTCTCAGCGCTCTGGGGATGATTCGCAGTTCAAAGAAGGAGCGCCAGGGTCTTGGGAGTTCCCGCAGTAGGTACAACACAGCATCACTTTTCACATGCCACTGTGTGCCGTCGAAGAAAAGCACAGAATCAATGGTCCGCAGGGAAGGAGGGACGTTTGCTTGTGCCCAATTACTTTGTAGGGAGGTAAACAAAATTCGTTCGCTCGCATCCTTATCAAATACCCATTGTACCGTTCGGTTGCACAAGGTGCAGGGTCCGTCGTATACTAGGATGGGCGTACCGGGCATCATTGCACAATCAATCGATGGGTTTCGCGCTGTCCGTCCTCTCGGTACAGCACTACGATGTAGATGCCTGCGGGTAGATCCAGCATGTTTTCTTCGGTCGTGCTCAAGCTGCCGATGTGTTCGCCTTGAAGGCTTAGTAGATGGGCTTGCTCGAGATACGAGGCTGCACATTGGAACAGAATTCTGTTCGAGGTGGGGTTGGGGAAAATAATACAGCTTGGGGCTTGGGCCGGCGTTTCTCCCACACTGATATTGTTGAATGCCTTGCCTTCGAAATAATGCAGGCCGCCGCTCATATTACCCAAGATCACATCTGGATAGCCGTCTGCGTTGAGGTCGGCCACGGCAGGATGTAGGCGCTTGCCGGCAGCGGTAAAATGAGCATCCATATCTCTCAGGGTAGGGACCAAGTTGAACCTCATGTTCGGGCGCAACTTGAGTTTGCCGCCGTAAGGCATTCCACATCCATTGTTCGTGATGCCATTCCAGCTGCTCACATCGCCATAAAGGGTGGCGCGGAATGGGGTACTTTGAAGAATGACGGGAATATCACCGGTCTGTGCGTGTTTGGAAAAGCAAATCTCAACCAGGAGGTGGTCAACGCCGTTCCAAGTAAAGGGTACATCGAGTGGGATGTCGTTCCACCCGGTGGTCATCACGCGAATGCCGCTGTAGACTTCGGTGAGGTCTTGGCTATGGAAATTGGTCTGGGCGGTATCTGAGATGTGCTTGAACCTGATGTTGAATCCTTGCGTGAGGTAGAGGCTGTTGTTGGTGCCCACCTCAAATCCTATGGTTTCGATTTGCCCGAAGCGTCCACCGGCATTGATCAGCTCGTCTTTAGTGAAAATGATTTGTGTGCGACCATTGCGCTTGGATCCTCCAAAGGGGGTTTCGATGCGGCTGCTTGAGGTTTGTGTGCCGCCGCCAAGGTTGAGGTCTACGGATGCAGTGGCGCCGCTGGTGATGATTTTTAAGGAATCCTTTTGCACCACGCCCAAATCTTCGGAGCCAATGAATAGAGTGGTGTCCGTCCCGTAGATCAGAGCGGGAGCACTGTGGCCACTCGGTGCGGTGGTAGAGCCCATGTCGATGCCGGCCCACTGGCTGGCGTTGAGTGTGAAGAGGTTGGGCCAAGCACCTGTTTTCTCATAATAGGCTACCGTACCGGCTTCGTTGCCGATAAGTAAATCGGCCACACCATCGCCATTCACATCACCCAAATACGGCGTGGCATGATTGCCCACATCAATGCTTTGAATGGCACCGCGGTAGGTAAAACTGTGGCTCAAAAAGCTTCCAGTGTTCTCGTAATAGTAGATCAAACCGTTTTTCGCGCCTACGATCATATCTGGATCGAGGTCAGCGTCGAGGTCGGCGAAGGTGGGACAGAGCTCTTCGCCCAGGTTGTTATATCCTGCATTGGCAAAATCCGAATCTGCGAGTGTGAAGGCTGGGTTCGTGTTGGTGCCGGTGTTCTTGTAGTATACCAACTTGCTTTTGTAGGTACTTGGGCCTTGGTATTTTCCCATGGAGCCTACGACTAAATCGAAATCTCCGTCAAAGTCTAAATCCACCAAGGCAGGCTTCGTTGCCGAACCCAGGTCGAGCATGTCACGCACTAAGAAGGAAGAATCTGGGGCGCTCCAGCTCGGGTTGTTTGCAGCGCCTGTATTGGCGTAGAGCCAGGCGTTGCGCGTGTTGATGGAGCCGTTCAGATTTGGGCTGACCATCAGGTCTGGCGTGCCGTCAAAGTTCAGGTCTTCATAAAACGGCGCGGGGAAGTATCGAATATTGGTAGGATTGGCCGTGGGGTATAGGGTGTCCTTGCTAGTCATAAAGGCACTGTCCATGTGCCCACCGTTATAGGCCGCGACGAGATTGGTGAAGCTTACATCGCCAATGAGTACATCTTTCAATGTATCTCCGTCGAGGTTGAGTACGAGTAGAGTGGAGCCCGCGTGCATGCCTGCCGAGGTTTTTCCGACGATTTCCATTTTCTGTACGCCCGCACAGCCGTTCAAGGTGAGGTTGTTGGTGGCGAGGTTTTCTTCGAATCGGCCCCAGCAGGTGGTATTCATAGAGAAATCTAATCCACAGGAGGTTTGGCCTTCGTGCCATTCGATGGTGGAGCGCTGCCCAAAGGTGAGTACGTCCAAATCCCCATCGTCGTCAATATCAACGATGGCTGGAATGTCGCTGCTGAAATTATAGAGGTTGGTGGTGGTGCCGCCAGCGTCGGTGGTAAGGTAGTTGCCGCTCAGGGCCCAAGTAAAACTTAAGGAATCCGTCGTGCTGGTGTTCTCCCATACGCCCATGCCTCCTAAGACGAAGGCAAACAGGTCCTTTTTTCCGTCGCAATTATAATCCCTGAACAAGCCCCAATATTCCACGGCAGGGAGTTCTTCCGCGTATTGTGGTGCGGGAATCCATTGGTTATTTTCTGCCAAGAAGGTGATCCACCGATTGCCTTGACGGTCGAAAATGGCCAAATCTTCGGTGCCGTCTAGGTTGAGGTCGATGCGCGACCACTGGGGTAAATCGGCCCCGCCCATAAAAGCGTAATCCACCGTATCACTGCCGCTCATCACCGTGGGCCCCACGGTCCAATCAAAGCTCAAACGATTGGTGTAAGACTGGGCAGAGGTGCCTGTTCCGGCGAGGAGTAGGGCGCCTACAAGGGCGATTTTGGTCATGAGGTTGTACATATGGCTAAGATAGTGAGGTCTTCCGAGAAAAACTGTTAGGTTAGGCACGGTGACTTGCCTATATTTGCGCGTTATTGAAAAATAGAAATAATCCAACAAAGGATGCAGAACAAAGGATTAATTACCGCTTTCGCGATCGCTCTAGGGCTGGCTTCACTCTACCAGCTTTCTTTTTCATGGGTTGCGAACGGCGTGGAAAGTGATGCGGAGGCTTTTTCCGCTGGGGATGCTAAGGTTAAATCAGCCTATTTAGATAGCATGATGTCGCAGGAGGTATACCCACTATTGGGATACACCTATGCTGAAGTCAAGAAGAACGAAATGAACCTAGGTCTCGACCTTAAAGGTGGTATGAACGTTATCTTGGAGGTAAGCGTAAAAGATGTGCTTAAAGGTCAAGTGGCAAATGCCCAAGACCCGCTATTCCAACAAACACTTGCCAATACTGACGCCGCACAGAGTGCAGGACAGAACAACTATTTGAACACATTCTTTGCAGAATTTGATGCATTGGTGGCAGAAACAGGTGGTGGTCGCATGTTGAGCGACGCGAGCTTGTTCGGTACCCCAGAAATGACGGAGAAAGTTGGATTCAACGCTTCAAACGAAGCCATCCAAGCTGAGATTCGTCGTGATGTTGAAGCTGCCATTGCCAACGTATTTACGGTACTTCGTGCACGTATTGACCAGTTCGGAACGACTCAGCCAAACATTCAGCGTTTGGAAGGAACGGGCCGCATCTTGGTAGAATTGCCAGGGGTTAAAGATCCTGCTCGTGTGAAGAAACTATTGCAGAGCACTGCAGAGTTGCAGTTCTGGAACATGTACGAGGGTAGCGAGGTATTGCCATTCTTGGTGGCTGCGAACGAGAAGTTGCGCGACATCGTAGAGGCAGAAAAGCCAGCTACCGAAGAAGCACCTGCACTTGATCTAAGTGATTTGAACATCGAAAGCGATGCCGATAGCACAGTAGCGGAAGAAGAGGTAGCGGATTCGACAGATGTGATGAACACCAACAACCCACTGTTCGAGGTATTCCGCCCTTGGGTTAGTGAGAGCGGTATGGCACTTGAAGGCCCACGTGTAGGTTACGCGTTGATCCGCGATACAGCGAAAGTGAACGCATTGTTGGCTCGTCCAGAGATTGCTCAGTTGATGAACACAGAGTTGCGCGGTGCGAAATTCTTGTGGAACAACAAGCCAGAGCCAGACTCAGATATCATCATGTTGTTGGCCATCAAAGGCAACCGTGATAACGCGCCGGAATTGGACGGTGGTGTCATTGTTGACGCTCGCCCAGATTTGGACGAATACAACCGCAACATCGTGACCATGGCCATGAACGGCTCTGGTGCTCAGAAGTGGCAACGTCTTACCGCAGAAGCAGCGGCTCAAACGCCAAAGCGTTCTGTAGCGGTAGTATTGGATAACTACGTATACTCTTACCCACAGGTTCAAAATGAAATCGCGGGTGTCGTACGCAAATCACTGGTAACTTCTCTCAAGAAGAAGCTTCGGATTTGGCAAACATTCTACGTGCAGGTAAGCTAGATGCTCCAGCGCGTATTATTCAGGCTGATGTAGTAGGTCCTTCTTTGGGTAAGGAAGCTATTTCAGATTCGATCAACTCATTCGCCATCGCCCTTTTGTTGGTGTTGGTGTACATGTACTTCTACTACAGCGGTGCAGGTTTGGTGGCTAACTTGGCCTTGTTCGTGAACATGTTCTTCATCTTCGGATTGTTGGCAAGCTTCCGTGCAGTATTGACCCTTCCTGGTATGGCCGGTATCGTATTGACCATCGGTATGGCGGTGGATGCAAACGTGATCATCTTCGAGCGTATCCGTGAGGAGTTGCGCTTGGGTAAAGGGTTGCGTGCTGCCATCGTAGATGGATATAAGAACTCAAACAGCGCCATCATTGATGCGAACGTAACTACCTTGATCGTAGGGATTATCCTATTTGCTTTTGGTACGGGTCCAATTCGTGGATTCGCCACTACCTTGATCATTGGTATTTTGACTTCATTGTTCTCAGCCTTGTTCATCTCACGTTTGGTATTCGAGCGTCGTTTGGACAAGAAGAAAGAGGTTGCCTTCTCTACGAAGACTACAGCGAATTGGTACACCAACATCAACTTTGATTTCTTGCGCAAGCGCAAAGTCGCCTATGGTGTGAGTGCCGTTGTCATCGCGGTTGGATTGTTCTCACTCTTCACCAAAGGTTTGAACCTCGGTGTTGATTTCGAAGGTGGACGTTCATTCCAGGTCCGTTTTGACCAACCCGTAGAAGTGAGTGATGTTGCTGCTTCTTTGAGCGAGCAATTCGTAGATGCTGATGGCAATAGCTTCACTCCAGTAGTGAAAACTCTCGGTGATGCAAACCAAGTAATCATTACGACCAACTACCGTATCGGTGAAACCGGAACGGCAGTGGATGAGGATATCGAAAGCAAATTGTACGCTGGTGTCAAAGGCTACTTCGTAGAGGGCATTGCTCCTGAAGATTTCTTCACTGACGATACAGAAGAAGCTATCGGTTTGGTAGGATCACGTGTAGTAGGACCTACCATTGCAGATGATATTAAGACCGGTGCGGTATATAGCATCATCTTCTCATTGATCGTAGTATTCCTTTACATCTTGGGCCGTTTCCGCAAGTGGCAGTTCTCTTTGGGTGCTGTAGTTGCTTTGGTACACGATGTATTGTTTGTGATGGGTATCTTCTCTTTGTTGGACGGTGTATTGCCTTTCCAACTAGAAGTAGATCAAGCCTTCATCGCAGCAATCTTGACGGTAATTGGTTACTCGTTGAACGATACGGTTGTTGTATTTGACCGTATTCGTGAAAACATGGGAACTCGTAAGGCCAACTTCCTTGATGGAGTAAATAAATCTCTGAACCAAACGTTGAGCCGTACGTTCAACACCTCGTTGACGACCTTCTTCGTTCTTCTTGTGATCTTCCTCTTCGGTGGTGAGGTCATCCGCGGATTTATGTTCGCACTATTGTTGGGTGTCCTAGTGGGTACTTACAGCTCGCTCTTCATCGCTACACCGGTGATGTTCGACGCGACAAAGAAAGACAAGGAGTAAGCCCGAATTTTTTTGAAAGACCAAAGCCCCGCTACGTGAGTAGCGGGGCTTTTTTTGATGTATTTTCGTGCTATGATTCAAACTTTCCTCTTGTTCAACATCAGTGGCGGCGAATTCATCATTATCGCCTTCATCTTCTTGCTGCTCTTTGGTCCGAACCAGATTCCGACCATGGCACGCTCTGCCGCGAAGATCATCAAGCAAGTGCGCAATGCCACGAATGATATCAAACGCGAGATTTTGGACAGCTCTGAGGACAATGGTCTTACCGAAGTCAAGAAAACAGTGCAGGAGGGAAGGGACGCCTTCAAGGAGGTTACCGATACCATTAAAAGAGGAACCAAGCTTTGATTATTGTTCAGTTGCTTTTGGGTTTCGGACTGTTGCTCGCCGGTGGTGAACTCTTAGTCCGTGGTAGCGTTGGCCTTGCCCTAAAGCTCCAGGTATCCCGAGTAGTCATCGGTCTCACACTCGTTGCTTTTGCGACCAGTGCCCCTGAACTTCTTGTAAGCGTCGTGGCGGCCATGGACGGGCGTAGTGATATTGCCCTAGGCAATGTCATCGGGTCTAATATCGCTAATATTGGACTTATTCTCGGACTCACCGCCGTCGTCTTTAAAATGCAAGCCGTGCAGCTCACCTACAGAAAGGATTGGATATTTCTTCTTTTGGCTAATGCGCTCCTTGGGCTCTTCCTTTGGTTAGGTGGACTCGGGTTTTGGCAGGGCCTCATTTTTGTGCTGCTTTTGGTCGGATATAATGTGGTAAAAATCCGAAGTGCGCGCAAAAATCGCGAGCTCCACATCGGGGATGATCTCGAGGTCGAGGCCATGCCCATTGTGAAAGGCCTTCTTTTTTTATTGGGAGGTGCCGCGGCTCTTCGCTTCGGTGCGCTCTACTTCGTCGAGGGAATCGCCAGTGCCGCAGCGGTTCTTGGGATGAGCGAGCGATTCATCTCCGTCACGCTTGTGGCGTTTGGCACGAGCGTACCGGAATTAGCCACCAGCATGATGGCGGCACGTAAAGGAGAATCAGATATCGCCATTGGGAATATTATCGGTTCAAACATCTTTAATATCCTGAGTGTCTTGGGATTCACTGCGCTCATACAGCCCATTACAACCTACGACCCGGCGCTCTTCACCTCTGACTTTTGGGTGAGTGTGGGTCTCTCATTGTTAATAATTCCACTGATGGGCTGGTTTACTAAGGATAGATTAGACCGTCTAGAGGGGGCATTGTTGCTAGGGATCTACTTAATCTTCGTTGCCAACCTGTTGCTTTAAGGGGTGTCTTTGGTAAATAGTTAATAATTTTTGGTTGCACCCCTCCTTTTTAGGGGGTATCTTTGGCGCAATTAAAACATTAACCATATGCCAACGGTAAGATTTCTAGCATTAGAAGAAACAATGGGGCGCAAGCCTAAGAACTTCGAAGCACCTGGAACACGCGTTTCAGATTACTTCGGCTCACGCGTTTTCAATAGAAAAGCAATGCGTGAATACATGACCTCTGAAGCCTACAAGGCGGTAATCGACGCAATGGACAACGGAACGAAAATCAATCGTTCTATCGCAGATCAGGTTGCTTCAGGAATGAAGGCTTGGGCTTTGAACCTTGGTGCCACTCATTACACGCACTGGTTTCAGCCGTTGACCGGTACTACTGCAGAAAAGCACGATTCATTCTTCGAGCCAACAGGTAATGGAGAGGCCATTGAGAAGTTCTCAGGAGGCATGTTGGTACAACAAGAACCAGACGCATCTTCTTTCCCGAACGGTGGTATTCGCAACACTTTCGAAGCTCGTGGATATACAGCCTGGGATCCTACATCACCGGCCTTCATCTTTGGTACGACACTTTGTATTCCAACAGTATTCGTTTCGTACACTGGTGAAGCATTGGATTACAAAGCGCCACTACTTCGCGCATTACAATCTGTAGATGCTGCTGCAACTGCAGTATGTAAGTACTTCGATAAGAACGTTACGAAAGTAAATGCAACCCTAGGATGGGAGCAGGAGTACTTCTTGGTTGATGAAGCCTACTTTGCTGCACGTCCAGATTTGCAATTGGCAGGTCGTGCTCTTGTAGGACACGCGCCAGCGAAAGGGCAGCAATTGGACGATCACTACTTTGGATCTATTCCAGAGCGTGCGATCGAATTCATGAAAGAACTGGAATACGAAAGCCGCATCTTGGGCATTCCAGTGAAAACACGTCACAACGAGGTGGCACCTGCACAATACGAATTTGCTCCTGTTTTTGAAGAAGCGAACGTAGCGGTAGACCACAACTCGTTGTTCATGGACTTGATGGAGAAAGTGGCGCGTCGTCACAACTTCCGTGTATTGATTCACGAGAAGCCATTCGCGAACATCAACGGTTCAGGTAAGCACAACAACTGGTCGTTGGCAACAGATACAGGTGTGAACCTTTTGGCTCCAGGCTCTACGCCAATGAGCAACTTGATGTTCTTGACCTTCTTCATCAACACCATTAAAGCGGTTTACCGTCACGCAGATTTGATTCGTGCGTCTATCGGTTCAGCTGGTAATGAGCACCGTTTGGGCGCGAACGAGGCGCCTCCAGCGATTATTTCTGTCTTCATTGGTCAGCAGTTGAGTGCTGTTCTGGACCAATTAGAAAATATCGAAGGCGGTAAAATGACTCCGGAAGAAAAGACCGACCTTAAGTTGAATGTAGTAGGTAAGATTCCAGATGTATTGCTAGATAACACAGACCGTAACCGTACCTCACCGTTCGCCTTCACAGGGAACAAGTTTGAGTTGCGTGCCGCGGGTTCTGCTTCGAACTGTGCACAGCCGATGACCGTATTGAATACGGCAATGGCAGAGCAGTTGATCGAATTCAAGGCAGATGTGGATGCGTTGATCGAGAAGGATAGCTTAAAGAAAGACGAAGCCATCTTCAGTGTATTGAAGCGCTACATCAAAGAAAGCAAAGCCATTCGCTTTGAAGGCGATGGATACGGCGATGCATGGAAGGAAGAAGCTGCCAAGCGCGGTTTGAACAACGAGCCTTCAACGCCACGTGCACTTGATGCGTACGTAAGCGAGCAGAGCTTGAAAATGTTCGAAGCTATGGGTGTTATGAGCCACCGCGAGGCGGAAGCTCGTCACGAAATCTTGTTGGAGTCTTACTTCATGAAGATTCAAATCGAATCTCGTGTGCTAGGTGATCTCGCAGGTAACCACATCGTTCCTACAGCCATCAAGTACCAAAATACTTTGATTGATAACGTACAGCGTTTGAAGGAAATCATGGATGCGGAAACCTTCAATAGCGTGGCGAAAGAGCAATTGGAAATGATCAAAGAAATCAGTGCTCGTATCTCTAAAATTCTTTCTTCTAAGGATGCGATGATTGAGGCGCGCAAGGCTGCAAACGCCATGGAAGATGTTCGTGAGAAAGCCATTGCTTACTACGATAACGTGAAGCCGTTCTTCGAAGTAATCCGCTATGAAAGCGACAAGCTAGAGTTGATGATTGACGACGAACAATGGCCATTGCCGAAATTCCGTGAAATGTTGTTCACGAGATAATTCGAACTTTTTTCGATTCATTCAAATAGAAACCCCGCCGGCGCGGGGTTTCTTTTTTGTTTTTAACTATATTGGGGGACGCTTAAACACTAGAGAATCGTTTCAAATGCAAAAACGCATCCTACGAACCTGGACCTTTGTACTCGCTTGTCTTCCTATAGCAGCAATCGCACAAGATGCTGCTATCGAAGAGGTTGAAATTGAACCGCATAAGACAACAGTAAAGGCAGACGAATACTTTGACGCCAAAGAATATACTACCGCATTGGAGATTTATTCAAAGGCGCTTTCTAAAGAGAAATCACGCGATCAGAAGCAACGCATAGCGTTCAACATGGCGGAATGTTACCGCTTCACTGGTGAATGTAAACGCGCCGCGAGCTACTACCAACGCGCCGACAAGATGGGATTTGGTCCTACAGCGGTGTTGGGGTATGCAGAAATGCTCCAGTGTCAGGGAGAGTATGAAGATGCTATTGTGGCATACGAAGAATATAAGAAAGTCGTACCGGGTGATCCTCGTGCAGAAAAGGGTATTGAATCTTGTCAAAAGGCAGCCAACTGGTTGGTACAGGGTTCATTATTCGCATTGGATAATGCCAAGGATTTGAATTCTAAGAAATCTGATTATGCCATCTCGTATGCCGGTAAGCGCGGCAAGGAGGATTTGACGTTGATGATTTCTACCATGCGCGACGATGCGACGGGTCGTAAAGAAGACGGCTGGACGGGACAACGCTTCTCGGATATCTATGTAATCGAGGGAGAGCGCGCCAAGAAAAAGAAAAAACGTGGCCAAGAGGCCAACGCCAATGATGAAGTGAAGTGGGGAGATTTGGAGCCCTTAAGCGACGTTATAAATACCAAAGACCACGAAGGTGTAGTGACCTTCGATTCAAGAGGCAAGACCATGTATTTCACCAAATGTATGAAGGTGAAGAACGTTAAACTTGGTTGTGCCATTTACACTACTAAACTTGTTGGTCAAGATTGGGCAAATCCTGAGCCCGTGGTGATCGCATTGGATAGCGGTGCCTCGGTGGGGCACCCGGCCTTGAGTCCTGACGACAACATTTTGTACTTCGCCGGTGAAATCAACGGAGGTAAGGGCGGTAAGGATATCTACATGACTACCTACGACCGTCGTGCCCGTCAATGGAATGCGCCTACGAACTTGAATATCAATACTCGTGGTGACGAATTGTACCCGTATGCACATGGCGACGGTTACTTGTACTTCTCTTCGAACGGACACGTAGGAATGGGCGGTTTCGACTGCTTCCGAGTGAAACTCGACGAAAACGGAATGCCTATCGGTGATGTGGAGAACATGCTTAGCCCGGTGAACTCAGAGGCAGATGATATCGCTTTGCGTTGGGTGCCAGGAGATAATACTGAAAAAGGTTTTGTGATTTCAAATCGCAAGGGGACCCGTGGCGAGCACGATATTTGGCACGTTACAGAGTGGACTAAAGAGTTTGAAGTAACTGGAACGGTTGTGAGCTCGAAAAATGGAAAGGCATTGAATGATGTGACCATAGAGGTGAGCGACAAGGAAGGCAATAGCTTCAGCATTACTACTGATGCGAACGGTCGATTCAAAATTGATAGAGGAACCCTCGGAGAAGATAAGAGTTACAAACTCAACCTTAGCCGCAAGCGATTCTTAACGGCTGTGGGAGATGTGAGTACGAAAGACCTCATGTTGAGTGATTATTCACCCATTAAAGAGGAGCGTACTTATGTGAAGTCCTACAACTTGAAACTCGTAATGGATCCAATCGAGGTGCCTATCGTACTTCCAAACGTATTCTTCGATTTGGCGAAATGGGACTTGCGTGAGGAAAGTAAGGTTGCCTTGGATACAGTGTACAACATTTTGCAACGTAACCCGACTATTACCATTGGACTACGTTCACACACGGATTACCGTGATACTGACGACAAGAACCAAGTGCTTTCTCAGAAACGTGCCCAGAGCTGTGTGGATTACCTCATTGAAAAAGGTATCCCAGCAGATCGCTTGACCGCGGTAGGTATGGGAGAGAGCGAACCATTTGAAATTCCTCAAAACTATGCAGGGCTAGGGGCAGATTTATTTGATGCCGGAAGCGTGTTGACGGAATCATTCATCCGTCGCCAAGGAGCCGATGCTCAAGAGGTGGCCAACCAGGTGAACCGTCGTACTGACTTTAAGGTATTGAGTGATGATTATGTGCCGAGTGCTTCAGTAGCCTCAGAAGAAGGCGGAGAAGCTGGTGGTACTGCCAAGCCGAAGAAGGATGAGAATCCGATCGGTCAAACCCTCACCCTTGGTCCAAAAGACCGTTCGTTAGGTAAAATTGCCATGAGCAACGGCATGAATGTCGTTGAATTGAAAAAGCTCAATGGCGGTTTGAGAGGGGCTCGTCCTCTTCCAGGAATGGTGATTAAGATCACCAAGAACGGAGATTACACTGACTTCGATGCCTCGCATTACCAAGTACAACGCGGTGATAAGATCAACACCATCGCTAAAAAGAATGGTGTGAGTGCGAAGGATATCAAGCAATTGAATGACTTTAGAAACGACAACGACCTGATTGTAGGATCCTGGATTCAAATCAAGTAGTTGCCACTAGAATAAATGAAAGCGCGCACGGGTCTCCCGTGCGCGCTTTCTCTTTATTTTTGCAGCATGAGTATACCATCATCAGACCGTTACGCTGGTAGAGGCGTAAGCGCACAGAAAGAAGACGTTCACAACGCCATTAAAAACATTGATAAAGGTTTGTTCCCAAAAGCCTTTTGTAAAATCGTGCCGGACTATTTGACCGGAGACGAAAATTATTGCTTGGTCATGCATGCAGATGGTGCTGGAACGAAGAGTTCCCTTGCCTACATGTATTGGAAAGAAACCGGTGATGTGAGTGTTTGGAAGGGCATCGCCCAAGATGCTCTCATCATGAATATTGATGATCTTTTGTGTGTCGGTGCGACGGAGAATATTATGCTCAGCTCAACCATTGGTCGTAATAAAGGTTTGATTACCGGCGAAGTCTTGGCGGCCATCATTGGAGGTACGGAAGAGCTTATTCAGGAGTACGAAAAGTTCGGAGTACATATTTTGAGTACCGGTGGTGAGACGGCGGATGTGGGTGACTTAGTGCGTACCATCATTGTGGATTCTACCGTGGTAGCGCGCATGAAGCGCAGCGATGTGGTAGATAACGCCAATATCAAACCCGGAAACGTTATTGTTGGTTTGGCCAGCTTCGGTCAGGCGAATTATGAAAGTGAATACAATGGCGGGATGGGCTCGAACGGATTGACCAGTGCCCGTCATGATGTTTTCGACAAGAGCTTGGCGGCCAAGTATCCAGAAAGTTTTGACCCTGCGGTTCCACAGGAATTGGTGTATACCGGTTCAAAGAAATTGACCGAAGCCACTGATACGCCGTTGGATGCTGGTAAGTTGGTGCTCAGTCCTACCCGCACTTATGCGCCTATTATTAAAGCGATTTTAGATAAGTACCGTCATCAGATTGACGGTATGGTACACTGTTCTGGTGGAGCGCAGACGAAAATTTTGCATTTCCTCAAAGAAGGACATGTCATTAAAGATAACTTGTTCCCAGTACCTCCGCTATTCAAGATGATTCAGGAGGAGAGCGGCACGGCATGGAAAGAAATGTATGAGGTCTTTAATATGGGCCATCGCATGGAGTTGTACGTAGCGCCGGAATTGGCGGAGGAGATCATAGCCATTTCAGAATCATTTGGCGTTCCAGCGCAGGTCGTGGGCCGAGTGGAAGCTGCGGCAGGAAAGGAATTGACTATAAATAGTGAATTCGGAACCTTTGAATACAGCAAATAATGCTCGATAAACTCAACGTCGTCTTTCAGCGCTTCAATGAGGTCAATGACTTGATCATTCAGCCCGATATCATTTCGGACGGCAAGCGCTATGTGCCATTGAACAGAGAATACAAAAACCTCAAGCCTATTGTCGAGGCGCGCGAGCAGTTCATTGAGATGGAGAGCCGTATCGCAGAGGCGAAGGCGGTGCTGAGGGAAGAATCGGACCCGGATTTCAAAGAAATGGCAAAGATGGAACTCGAAGAGCTGGAGCCTGCTTTTGAAGCCTTGTTGGAGGACATCAAACTCTTGCTTATTCCCAAGGATCCTGAGGACGACAAAAATGCTTTGGTTGAGATTCGTCAAGGTGCCGGTGGTGATGAAGGTGCCATTTTTGCAGGCGATTTGTTCCGTATGTATCAACGTTATGTGGAACAGCGTGGCTGGTCCATGGACGTCATTACCGTGAACGAAGGGACTGCCGGAGGCTTTAAGGAAGTTGCTTTTGAAGTGGGCGGTGAAGGCGTGTACGGCATTTTGAAATACGAGAGTGGTGTACATCGTGTGCAGCGCGTTCCGGCGACGGAAAGCCAGGGTCGTGTCCATACTTCAGCGGCATCAGTAGTGGTATTGCCTGAGGCGGAAGATGTGGATGTGGATCTTGATATGAAAGATGTAAAGAAAGATACCTATCGTTCACAAGGTGCAGGGGGTCAGCACGTAAACAAAACGGAAAGTGCCGTTCGATTAACACACTTGCCATCGGGTTTGGTGGTGGAGTGTCAAGATGGGCGATCACAACATAAGAACTACGAACAAGCGTTGAAGGTGTTGCGTTCGAGATTATATGATCTTGAGTTCAAGAAGAAGCAAGAAGAGCAGGCCGCTCAGCGCAAGACGATGGTCAGTACAGGAGACCGTTCGGCTAAGATTCGTACCTATAACTATCCGCAAGGGAGGGTAACCGATCATAGAATTGGGCTCACAACCTATAACCTTGGGGATGTGATGAATGGGGATATTCAGAAATTTATTGACGAACTTCATATGGCGGAAAACGCCGAGAAGTTAAAAGAGGGAAGTACCTATTAATATGGACAAGGCAGCATTGGTAGCACAGATTGAGAAGAAGCGCAGCGTACTTTGTGTAGGTCTGGATACGGACTTGAACAAGATTCCGCCGCATTTGCTGAAGGAATCGGACCCCATTTTTGCCTTTAATAAAGCCATCATCGATGCTACGGCAGATTATGCTGTGGCGTACAAACCTAATATCGCGTTTTACGAAAGCTATGGCGTGAAAGGCTGGCAAAGCTTAGAGAAGACGATCAACTATTTGAATGAATCTTACCCTGAGGTCTTTACTATTGCCGATGCGAAACGCGGTGATATTGGTAATACATCCAAGATGTATGCCGATGCATTTTTCAATGCCTTTGAATTTGATAGCGTGACTGTGGCTCCTTATATGGGGGTAGATAGCGTAAGCCCATTTCTTGCCTACGATGGGAAATGGGTCATTTTATTGGCATTGACCTCTAATCAAGGTGCCTTTGATTTCCAGTTCATCAAGGACGAAAATGGGGTGGCCTTGTTTGAGAATGTGGTGCGCAAGGCGCAGGAATGGGCGACACCGGACCAATTGATGTTCGTGCTCGGTGCTACCAAAACTGAATATTTGGAACAAGTTCGTGCTGCGGCACCGGAATCATTTTTTCTAGTACCCGGAGTGGGCGCGCAAGGCGGTTCATTGAAGGATGTGCTTGAAAAAGCGACAAATAAGGACTACGGCGTGCTTGTAAATAGCACCCGAGGCATCATTTATCAGAGTAATGGAGAGGATTTTGCAACGGCTGCAGGCCAGGCTGCAAGGGAACTTCAGGAAGAAATGTCTGCTATATTGTTCTAGTGTGCGCTGAGTCACACCTTGTTCGTTTTAGATTCTTGAAATTTGGGGTACTAAATCGGACAGTATGGACATTATCGGATATGTAGCATCAATTTTCATTGGAATTTCACTAGGCCTTATTGGCGGTGGAGGTTCTATTTTAACCGTACCTGTGTTGGTATACTTGTTTGGGATTTCTGCTGAATTGAGTACGGCTTACTCCTTATTTATTGTGGGTACTACGGCACTCGTTGGTGGTATTCGAAATGCGACATTAGGCAACGTGAATTACAAGACGGCAGTAGTCTTTACTATTCCGGCTTTCATCGCCGTGTATGCCACTCGCGCATATTTGGTTCCGGCCATTCCTGCTGAAATCTTAACTATTGGTGAATTCGTGCTTACCAAGGATATGGCCATCATGATCTTCTTTGCAATTGTGATGTTAGCAGCCTCTGTGAGCATGATTCGCAACAAGCGCAAGGACGTTGAAGAAGGTGAAGTTGAGGTTGAGCCACAGTTTAATGTGCCGGCCATCATTGCAGAAGGAGCAGTGGTTGGCGTGTTGACAGGTATTGTCGGTGCTGGCGGTGGATTCTTGATTATTCCGGCCCTAGTGTTGTTCGCGAAGATTCCAATGAAAAAAGCAGTAGGAACGTCCTTGTTGATCATTGCGGCAAAGAGCCTCATCGGTTTCATTGGCGATGTACAACGCCCTGATTTAGAAATTGATTGGACCTTACTTTTATCAGTTACGGCAATTGCAGTAGTTGGTATATTTATAGGGATATATTTGGCCAAGTTCATCGACGGTAAAAAGTTGAAGAAAGGCTTTGGATGGTTTGTCCTTTTGATGGCCATTTACATTATAGCAAAACAATTGTAAGAACATAGAGAACTAAAATTCCAGAATCATGACAGTAGAACAGATTTACACTGGATGTTTGGCACAAGGTGCTTATTACATCGCTTCCAACGGGGAAGCAGCGATCATTGACCCGCTTCGCGAAGTAGGGCCATATATGGACCGTGCTGAAAAAGACGGCGTGAAAATCAAATACATTTTGGAAACACACTTCCACGCAGATTTCGTTTCTGGTCACCTCGACCTCGCTGCAAAAACAGGTGCAACCATCGTGTACGGCCCAACGGCAAACACGAAGTTTGATTGTCACGTAGCTGCAGACGGTGAAGTACTTAAGGTAGGTGATGTAGAGATTCATGTTTTGCACACACCGGGCCACACCATGGAGAGTACTACCTATTTGTTGAAAGATGAGAGTGGCAAAGACCACGCGATCTTCTCAGGGGATACGTTGTTCCTAGGAGATGTAGGCCGTCCAGATTTGGCTCAGAAAGCAGCGACAATGACGCAGGAAGATTTGGCAGGGATCCTTTACGATTCATTGCGCAACAAAATCATGACCTTGGCAGATGAGGTGATTGTGTACCCAGGTCACGGTGCAGGTTCTTCTTGTGGCAAGAACATGTCTAAAGAAACTGTGGGCACTATTGGCGATCAAAAAGCGACGAATTACGCGTTGCGTGCAAACATGACCAAAGAAGAGTTTGTTGCTGAGGTGACAGACGGTCTAAGTGCTCCACCAGCATACTTCCCGGAAAACGTTCGTATGAACAAAATGGGATACGAAAGCTTGGATAAAGTGATGGAGAAAGGCCTTCGTCCATTATCTCCAGATGCTTTTGAGGCTGCTGCGAATGAAACAGAAGCTTTGGTAATCGATACACGTCACCAAAATACCTTCATCAAAGGGTTTGTGCCACAATCTATCTTTATCGGTATCGACGGTAGTTTTGCGATGTGGGTAGGTGCATTGATTCTTGATATCAATCAGCCTATTTTGATCATTGCAGATCCAGGTCGCGAGGAAGAGGTGGTAACACGCTTGTCTCGTGTAGGTTACGACAATTCAATAGGATTCTTGGAGGGTGGATTTGATGCTTGGCAAGCAGCCGGTAAGGATGTGGATACCTTGGATCAAGTAACGGCCGAAGAATTGAAAGGCATCGAAGGTGCAACTATCGTTGATGTACGTAAGCAAGGTGAATACCTAAGCGAGCACGTGGTTGATGCTGTGAACGTTGAGCTGGATTACTTCAACGATCAAATGGCTTCTGTACCACAAGAGGGTACGTTCTACGTGCACTGTGCTGGAGGATACCGTTCTGTAATTGCCTCTTCTATTTTGAAAGCACGCGGCTACCACAATATGGTGGATGTTGCAGGTGGTTTCAAAGCCATCAAAGAAGCGGGATTGAATGTGACAGATTACGTATGTCCTTCAACCTTGTAAGACCATACTAAACCGCAGAAAAGCCGTGCCTCTAGGGGTGCGGCTTTTTACGCTTCTACCCATTACCCCCTAACCGCTGAGCTTGTACACTCGTTTAACTTAACTTTTTAATCATGGATTTGATTATGCAACCTTGGCCATGGTACGTGAGCGGCGCTTTGATCGCGCTGGTGATGTTCATCATGCTATATTTCGGAAAGAGCTTCGGCTTTTCGAGCAACTTGCGTACACTATGTACGATGTGTGGTGCGGATAAATTTGCACCCTTTTTCCAATTCAATTGGAAGGAACAAAGCTGGAACTTGATGTTCCTTATTGGATCGGGCATCGGCGGATACATCGCGATGAACTTCCTTTCTCCAGAAGGCTACACTGTAGCTATTTCGGAATCAACGATAGCAGATTTAGCGAACCTCGGTTTTGATACCGTGGACGGTTTCGTTCCTGCAAGCCAATTCTCTTGGGAAGCCATGAGCAACTCTACCAACCTTTGGATCTTGATTGCCGGTGGTTTTATGGTAGGATTTGGCGCGCGTTATGCCGGTGGGTGTACCAGCGGACATGCCATCTCAGGTATTTCAGATTTGCAGCCAGCTTCTTTGTTGGCGGTAGTAGGCTTTTTCATCGGTGGATTGGCCATGACTCATTTCTTGTTCCCTTTAATTTACTAAGCCATGAAGAATCTTAAATTTTTACTAGCGGGTGTGTTCTTCGGAATCATCATGTTCAAGAGTGAAGCAGCTTCTTGGTACCGCATTCAGGAAATGTTCCGTTTCCAATCCATCCACATGTACGGCATCATCGGATTGGCGGTGGCTTTGGGTGTGCCGATGGTTTGGTTGATCAAAAAGAATAATATGAAGGACTTTACAGGTGCTCCTATTGTATTCCAGCCAAAGGCCTGGAGCATTTGGCGTTACTTGCTTGGCGGTACCATCTTCGGTTTAGGATGGGCGCTTAGCGGTGCTTGTCCAGGTCCAATTGTAGTAAACATCGGTGCAGGATACGGCGGTTATGTTAGTCGTATTGGCCAGCGCAATCCTAGGAACCTTTGTGTACGGATTAGTTCGCAACAAACTTCCACACTAAACCTTGCCCTCCATGGATTTCAAGCAACTTCCTGAGGATAGAAAATTTCAGCTCGCCAACCTCATCGGTCAGATGGGGAAGGCGATGCAGACTTTCTTTTTTGGCTTGATTGTGTTGGTCGCCATTTGGACCATTTCCAAGAATGTGCCAGAACCGACCAATTATCCTGCTATGGCTGAGGCCGCTCCAAATGTGCCATGGGATTATAAGGCCTTTGAAAATGTAGATTTCTTGAACCCTGCAACCAACGAACAGGTGGCGTGGGGTAGGAAGCTCATTACGGAGACTGCGGACCACTTGGGCCCAAATAGTGAAACTCCTTTCGCGGGAAACAACCTCAACTGTACTTCCTGTCACTTAGACGGTGGAGGAAAGCCCTTCGCTGCGCCATTCGTTACAGTGCCTAGCCAATTCCCTCAGTTCCGCGGTCGCGAGAATAAAGAAGGAACCATCGAAGAGCGTATCAATGGCTGTATGCAGCGTTCCATGAACGGCAAGCCACTCCCTGTAGACAGTGATGAAATGGCAGCCATGGTCGCCTACATGGAATGGTTGAGCTACGATAAGCCGCGCGGAGAAAAAGTCAAGGGCAATAAATTCCTTTCCATTACCTATCCAGATCGCGCCGTGGATTTGAAGCACGGCAAGGATGTCTATGTACAGCATTGTCAACTTTGTCATAAGGAAGATGGTCAAGGGGAGCGCAAGCCAGGGAGTAACGGATATACCTATCCACCGCTTTGGGGTCCAGATTCCTACAATCACGGCGCCGGTATGCACCGCGTGTTGACAGCAGCACAGTTCATTAAAGGCAATATGCCGCTTGGGACCACTGCTGATGAACCATTGTTGACGGACGAAGAAGCCTTCGATGTGGCGGGGTATATCAATAGTTTTGATCGCCCCATTAAAGCGAACGCCGAAGCAGATTTTCCGGACAGAACGCTCAAGCCAATGTCAACGCCATACGGTCCCTGGTCAGATGATTTCTCGCCTGAGCAGCACAAATACGGCCCGTACGCAGAGATTGCCGCCTTTTATGAAGCCCAATACGGCTTGAAAAAAAGCAAATAATGACCCGATACCTACTGCCTCTTATGCTCCCCCTTTTGGTGTGGAGTCAGAATTCTAATTCATTATCCATACACCATGGCGTTCGGTTCACCTCGTTCACCATGTCCACGCAAAATGGTCTTTTCGGTCCTCACGGGGACTTGCTTGATTTCTATGCGCAGAGTGTGGGCTTAGAATACTTGGGGGCGGTGCGAAAGGGGCGTTGGTCTCTTGATTTGGATCTGTACGGCACCTACTTACTCGCGGGAAATCCTTTTGAGCAAGATGCCTTGACTGGTAAGTCGTCGAGGTACGAGAGCGGTTTGGTCGCGGTAGATGCGCCGGAGCGCAAGGCGTTGTGGATGCCCTCGATTGCGGAATTGGTCTATCAAAAAAATAAAATGCGCCTTGGCCTCGGGAATTTCGCACTGGAGAGCACTTTTCTGAACATGGAACACGGCCGCATGATTCCTTCCACGTACTCTGGGATGAATGTTTCGAACCGCTGGGACCAATTCAAACTCGAAGGCGCCTGGATCGCTATGGTGGGTGCACGCAGCACCTCGGGCTTCAAATCCGTCGCTCAATCCTTGTCCCAATACAACCCCGGGCTCGATACAGCAGGGTTCGCGACACGATAAAACAGCAGTGGAAGCTCCGTGGGGGCTGATCTATGGTGCCGCGGAGCAAGCGCATAATTTGGGCCAGTGGTACGGGAGTTTTCGTTCGGAAACCTTTATCGTCCCAAATGTCTTCGCAACTGTGGCCTTCAACGAACGGCTGGCGCACAATGAGCACCTCTGGCACTTCCAATACGTGCATCAAAGCAGGTTGGCCAATGGCGGCAATGACGATCCAAACTTGGCTTATTTTCAACAAGAGCGGTCCAATTACTTCGGCATCAAGTACTCCCACAAGGTAGGCGGCGTGGATTACTTCGCGGCGGGCTCCTACATTGATGGAACGGGCAAGATGATGTTCCCAAGGGAGTGGGGACGTGAGGATTTGGTCACCTTCCAAGGTCGAGAACGTCAGGAAGGCATGGGTAAAACTCTAGCGGTGGTGGCTGGGGCCAAAGGGAATTGGTCCGTAAAAAAAGTCAATCACAAAGGCGGCGTTTCCACCGGAATCTACATGCGCCCTGATCCGACGGACTACAAGTACAACAAATACGGCATGCCCAGCAACCAACAAACGAATTTGTGGTGGTCGCAAAGTTGGGCAGGAGGGGAGCATACCTTGCTTTCGCTGCTCGTCTTAAAAGTGCCATTGAGCAGCATGCCGCTCACGGCCGGTCAAACCATAAACAAGGTGGACATGGTCAATCTCAACATTGTGTATAGATACACGCTTCGACCGATGCAAAAAATGTAGGTATTGACCTACCTTTAAGGGGATGAACAATCCGTTCCATAGCCTTAGAAAAGCCCTTGCAGTATTTGCCTTCATTTTGTTGGCAGGCACTGTCGGATACCGCTACATCGAATCCTATTCGTGGTTGGAGGCGTTTTACATGGTCATTCAAACCGTGAGCACGGTGGGCTTTAATGAAGTGCGGCCGCTCAGCACGGCAGGTACTTGGTTCACCATCGCCTTGATCGTGGGCAGCTTCGGAACGTTCGCTTACGGGGCAGGTTTATTGGCCCAATTAGCGCTAGATGGAAGTGTTCAGCAATTTGTCAAAACCAAAAGATTAGAACGCAAGGTGGAAAAGTTAGCAGGACATGTAATCGTATGTGGTTTGGGAAGAAATGGCCGCCAAGTGGTGGATCGTCTTCTTTCCTACAAGGCCCAAGTGGTCATTATCGAACAGGATGCCGAACGTGCCGAGCGCTTTCGAGAAGAATTCGCCGGTGCCCTTCTCATTATTGGGGATGCTACGGCGGATGAAATTTTAGAGAAGGCGAACATTGCGAAGGCCAGCTCCCTCATTGCTGCCCTTGCCTCAGATACCGACAACCTTTTTGTGGTTATTAGTGCACGCCAGCTCAATCCGAGATTGAAAATTGGCGCCCGCGCGAATACCGAGAGTACCGAGAAAAAACTCCTTGCCGCGGGCGCGGACTACACCGTCAGTCCAAACTTGGTCGGTGGGGCACACCTGGCACACAACCTGATGAACCCGGGCGTGATGAACTTCCTCGACCACCTGAGTGTGGGAGGATCCAGCGCGACAAATATTGAAGAAATAGAGGTGGACGAGCTGCCTGAAACGAAGGGTTCGAAGAATATCAAAGACCTCCAAATCCGCCAGGAGACAGGCTGTACGGTCATAGGATATGTGGACGAAAGCGGAGCATTGACGGTGAATCCATCGCCCGACATGCAATTGGCCCCACATTCAAAATTGTATGTACTGGGCAATGACGATGAAATTCGAGCGTTGCGTAAATGGTTCTCAGCGCAAACGCGGTAATTTTGTCCAAACTCCAATCCATGAAAATTCTCTACACCGGCTCGAACGGCCTCCTCGGTCAAAAAATCAGCCACGCTACACCGACTTTCCCTCAACACGAGTTCTTGGCGACCTCTCGTGGGGCGAACAGAACCCAAAACATGGGAACGGCGACCTACGCTTCGATGGACATCACCGACCGCGAGGATGTGTTGCGAGTAGTGGGGGAGTTTCAGCCGGATGTGATCATTCACGGCGCGGCAATGACGCACGTGGACGAATGTGAATTGCATCCCGAGCAAGCCACCTTGATGAATGTCGAGGGCACGCGCCACATGGCCGAAGCGGCCCAGCAGGTGGGCGCCCATCTGGTACACATCAGCACGGATTTCATTTTCGACGGGAAGGACGGCCCGTATAAGGAAGAAGCAGAGCCGAACCCGGTCAGCCACTACGGCTGGACCAAGCTTGAAGCGGAAAAAATCGTCGAGCAACTGCCGTCCTACAGCATTTTAAGAACGGTACTGGTGATTGGGATGGCCGAGGACTTGAGCCGCAGCAATATTGTGCTCTGGGCCAAAGGCGCATTGGAAAAAGGCCAAGCCATCAACGTGGTGGACGACCAATTCCGCACACCCACACTCGCCGAAGACCTTGCACAGGGGGCTTTATTGGCCGCAGACCAAAGAGCCCAAGGCGTTTTCAACATCTCTGGACCGGACTACATGTCCATTTACGAGCTCGTTGGCCAAGTCGCGCAGCACTTCAACCTCTCCATGGATTCGGTCACGCGCGTGGACAGCACCACCTTGAATCAACCCGCTAAACGCCCGCCAATAACGGGTTTTGATATTAGCAAAGCGAGAAAGGAATTGGGCTACGCGCCGCACACGTTCACCGAAGCACTCGAAATCATCGCAGAGCAGGCAGGATTGTAGCCTGATATTTGTCAAGTATAGCGCTTTCCACTATTTTCGGGATTCACTCTAAACGAATCCGGAAGGAGCATGTCGAACACAACAGAATCTTGGGGCTCACGCGTTGGTCTCATCCTCGCTATGGCTGGAAATGCCGTAGGTCTCGGTAACTTTTTGCGTTTCCCCGTTCAAGCCGTTCAAAACGGCGGCGGAACGTTCATCATCCCTTACCTCGTCAGCTTCCTGCTCATGGGAATTCCATTGCTCTGGGTAGAGTGGGCGATGGGTAGATTTGGTGGCCGATTCGGCGATCACAGCACCCCCTTCATTTTGGACAACATGACGCACAAGCGTTTTTGGAAATACTTCGGCGTATTCGGAATCTTCACCAACATGGGGGTGATGGCCTACTACACTTATATCGAAAGCTGGACCTTAACCTACACCCTCAAATCCCTCAAAGGTGATTTCTTGGGCATGGATTTGGCCGGTCTGGATGCCTTCTTTAATGGCTACGTCGACCTAGGTTCCGGCATCAACTTCCCGGTATGGGCGTTGCTCGCCTTCTTAGTGACCTTGACCATCAACATCTACATTTTATCTCGCGGTTTGAGTGCGGGAATTGAAAAAGTGGCAAAAATCGCCATGCCCTTACTCATTGGGTTTGGTGCCTTTCTTGCCATTATGTCCTGGACCACCGGTTCCACCGGTCGCTGTGAAGATTGTTCCACCTTCGTGGGATTGAACTTCTTGTGGGAACCTGATTTCACCACCCTCGCAAATCCGAAAATATGGTTGGCCGCTGCCGGCCAGATCTTCTTCACCTTGAGTGTGGGGATGGGAACCATTCACTGTTACAGCTCATACCTCAAACAAAAAGACGATATCGCCCTGAACGCCATGTCTGCAGGATGGATGAACGGTTTTGTGGAGATTGTACTGGGTTCTGCAGTAGTGATCCCCATTGCCGTAGGTTACCTCGGCTTGGATTGGGTAGTAGATAATGCCGGCTTTATGATGGCCTTCAAAACCATGCCGTTCCTCTTTGACCAATGGGGCAGTGTTCTTAGCGGTCATCGCAGGGGTCGCTTGGTTCGGTCTATTGTTCTTCGCAGGAATTACCTCATCACTGGCTATGGGAACCCCATGGATGGGCTTCGTTCAAGACGAGTTTGGCTGGAGCAAGAACCGCAGCGCAATGCTCTTAGGTATTGCCATCCTCGCCATGGGATTGCCGACCATCTTCTTCTTTGAAAAAGGCGTCTTCGACGAGTACGATTATTGGACAGGAACCGTGAGTCTTGTGATCTTCGCCCTAGCGGAGGTCATTCTCTTCGCTTGGGTCTTCGGCATGGACAAAGGCTGGAAGGAAATCACCGACGGTGCCGATATGACCGTTCCACGTATTTATCGCCCTATCATTAAATACGTCACGCCACTCTTTATCGGAATCATTTTCCTCACTTCATTGTTCAAGCCTTTGAATGGAGAATTGTCCGATTGGTCCACGGCCTTCAATTCCCTATTTAGTGGACAGGGCTGGCCTTGGGCGAACGACAGTATTATCAATCAGATCTTCCACATCAATACCGGAGTACAATGGGTGGCCGACGGTCATTTCACCAACATGTTCTACGTAGATATGAGCCGCTTCTTCTTGTTGGCTTGTTTCTTCGCCCTCGTAGCCATGGTGAAAGTAGCCTCTAACCGCCGTAAACAAAACGCATCCTCATGACCACATCAGCCTTAATCATGATCATTTTGACCCAAGGCACCGTCTTGGGCGCGACCATTTACTTCTTCCGTAAAGTATTGAAGACACCGGCAAAACCAGAACCGGATTCTTTCAGCGAGAACGACAACGATCCTAGATAGGTTCGTAACTTTTAGTTCTTCACATTATTTGGAGATGGCTCGGGAAGGGCCCAATTTCATAAGAAAACCCACCCGTGCTCCAAGAACTACAGCGCACCGCATTGTTGATGCTGGCGGCCATTATGGCCGCCAGCATCTGGCTTTTTCCACAATCCAAACGGGAAGAAGCCCGCGCAGACTTCCTCAAACTTTGGTGGGCTCATACCCCACAACCCCTTCGCATCAACGATTTGGATTCCCTCGCCCTTTCCGCTCTGCCCATCTCTCAACGCGCTAGAAAGTCCCTGGAATTTCGTCGCAGCCGACAATGGTACCTTACCAGTGGAGAAGCGCTACGCCAACTTTCAGGCATGGATACGCTGTGGGTACATTTGGGTAAGTTTGATTTTACCACACCGGAAAAGGTCAAGGCACCCCGTCGTTCTTTTCCTACAGCACCTATGCCCGAACCTACAGTGATCGCTCCCGTAGACCTTAATACCGCAGATAGTATTTCACTCATCGCTATTCCTGGTATAGGGCCGTGGGGTGCCAAATCAATCCTACGCGAGCGCGAGCAATGGGGGAGTATCGCCTCGTTAGAGCAACTAAAGGGATAAGTTTCCTTTTGATCGAGGTTGGGATGAACGTTGGGATCAATACCTCGTAGTACGACCGGCTCCCCCGCGTTGGACTTTAAACGAAAGTCCAATGGATTCGCTGCTCGAGGTACCCGGGTTTCGGTATTCTCAAGTCAAACAAATCGTTTTCTACCGAGAAAGTTTTGGGGCGGTGACTTGGGCAGAATTGGCCACATGGGATTATTGGGATTCTACAGAGATTGATTTTTTTAAACTTTATATCAGTGAATAAGAAAATCCGCTTACATTTGCAGCCCACAAAGAAAGGAGGTGTTACTATGCTCGTAATTAATGTTAAAGAAGGTGAATCAATCGAACGCGCACTGAAGCGTTACAAAAGAAAGCACAGCTCAACGGGTGTAGTCCGCAAGCTTCGCAAGGATCGTTACCATACGAAACCGACAGAAGCTAAGCGACGCATGAATATGAAAGCGGCTTACGTTCAAGGTTTGCGTCAAGCAGAACAAGAATAAGCGCTTCTTACAATACTTAGAAAGAAACCCAGCCTCGGCTGGGTTTTTTGTTTTTACCCCAGTAGCGGCTTACCTTTCCTTCATTGATGAAAAAGACCGACCACATTACCCAATTCCTTACGTACCTCCGAACGGAGAAACGTTTCAGCGCCCATACCTTGTTGGCCTATGAGAAGGAATTAGCGCGCTGGTCGGATTACCTCACCACCGAAGCCGAGACATCACTTTTCCAAGCCAACCTACAACATGCCAAGCGATTTGTGATCTGGCGCAGTAAGCAAGGCATCACTCCGCGAAGTGTGAACCGCATGCTCAGCACCTTGCGCTCGTTTTACAAATGGGGCATCCGCGAAGGCCATATCAGCCAAAGCCCGGTGGAGCACGTGCGAAGTTTAAAAACGCCCAAGAAGGTGGTGATGAGTGTGCCGCGCGAAGATTTGAACGCTTTATTCAGCGATGCAGGTCGCTTCGAGGATGATTTTGTGGGTTCTAGGGACCAATTAATGCTTTTGCTCCTCTATGGACTCGGTTTGCGTAAATCCGAACTCATTTCGCTGCGGCCCGCAGATTTCGATTGGTCTCGACAGACGGTTCGAGTTATAGGAAAGCGCAACAAGGAACGTCAGATTCCAATACCCAAGAGTATTTCTTCGTACTTCGATTTATACATGAAACGCAGGGCCCAATTGGCCCCCGCAACGGATCCCGAACTTTTATTGACCCCTAAGGGTAAAAAGCTTTATCCACAACTTGTTTATAACCGGGTTTTATTCTACCTTAAAGGTACCACAACGGTGGTGGACAAAAATCCTCATACGCTACGGCATTCGTATGCTACGCATCTCTTAAATGCAGGAGTGGATATTAACACGGTTAAGGAGTTATTAGGCCACGAAAGTTTGAGTTCGACGCAAGTGTATACAACGAGTACGTTTGAGGAGCTTGTCAAAGTGTATAACCAGGCCCACCCTAAGGGGTCATAAATTTTAAGCGCTATGACAGTGAATATTCAATCTGTAAACTTCAAAGCAGATGGCAAGTTGCTCACCTTTATTAAGGACCGCTTGCAGAAGACCACACACTTTTATGACCGTACGATCAGTACGGAGGTATTCCTCAAAGTGGACAACAACCATTTAAGAGCGAATAAAATCGTTGAGATGCGAATGTCTATTCCAGGCAGTGAGATTGTTGTGACTAAAGAAAAGAAGTCTTTTGAGGAGGCGGCGGATTTGGCCGTGGATGTAATTATCCGACAACTAAAAAAATATAAGACGAAACTGCGCGGCAAAGACCAATAAACACGGGTCGCGACAAGAATGAAGAAAGTGGGGGTAAAAAGGCCCTCACTTTTTTTTTACAAGGTATTGTACGTTTCAATCTCTTTACTACATTTGCAGTCCGTTTGAGAAACGGAAGATCTTTGACATCAAAAGCCGGTATAGCTCAGTTGGCCAGAGCACGTGATTTGTAATCTCGGGGTCGTCAGTTCGAATCTGTCTACCGGCTCAATTTTTTACACCTATTGAAAGTGAGGTAGGTGTATTACCGGGGGGATACTCAAGCGGCCAACGAGGACGGACTGTAAATCCGTTGGGAAACCTTCGCAGGTTCGAATCCTGCTCCCCCCACAACCGCGGAAGTAGCTCAGTTGGTAGAGCATCAGCCTTCCAAGCTGAGGGTCGCGGGTTCGAATCCCGTCTTCCGCTCCAGGCTAAGCCGATGTAGCTCAGGGGTAGAGCGTTTCCTTGGTAAGGAAGAGGTCACGGGTTCAATTCCCGTCATTGGCTCTAAATGAAATGTGAATCTTTACACTGTTTATATATTTAATAATCGCTAATCATGGCAAAAGAGAATTTTGTACGTACCAAGCCTCACTTGAACATTGGTACAATTGGTCACGTTGACCACGGAAAGACAACTTTGACTGCAGCCATCACTACCGTGTTGGCTAATGCTGGTTTGTCTGAATTGAGATCATTCGATTCAATTGATAACGCTCCTGAAGAGAAAGAGCGTGGTATTACTATTAACACTTCACACGTAGAGTACGAAACTGCAAATCGTCACTACGCTCACGTTGACTGTCCAGGTCACGCGGATTACGTGAAGAACATGGTAACTGGTGCTGCTCAGATGGACGGTGCTATCTTGGTAGTTGCTGCTACAGATGGTCCTATGCCACAAACTCGTGAGCACATCCTATTGGGTCGTCAGGTAGGTATTCCACGTATCGTCGTGTTCTTGAACAAGGCTGATATGGTTGATGACGAAGAATTGATGGAATTGGTAGACATGGAAGTTCGTGATCTACTTTCTTTCTACGAGTACGATGGTGATAACACTCCAGTTATCCAAGGTTCTGCCCTAGGTGGTTTGAACGGAGAGCAGAAGTGGGTTGATACTATCATGGAATTGATGGCAGCTGTTGACGAGTGGATCGAAGAGCCAGAGCGTGATCGTGATAAGCCATTCTTGATGCCTATCGAGGACGTATTCTCTATCACTGGTCGTGGTACTGTAGCAACTGGTCGTATTGAGACTGGTGTTGCAAACACTGGTGAAGCTGTTGAAATCATCGGTTTCGGTGATGAAAAATTGACTTCCACTATTACTGGTGTTGAGATGTTCCGTAAAATCTTGGATACAGGTGAAGCTGGTGATAACGTAGGTATCCTTCTACGTGGTATTGACAAGTCTGATATCCGTCGTGGTATGGTAATCTGTAAGCCAGGTTCAATCACTCCTCACAAGAAGTTCAAGGCTGAGGTCTACATCTTGAAAAAAGAGGAAGGTGGTCGTCACACTCCATTCCACAACAAATACCGTCCACAGTTCTACTTGCGTACAACTGACGTAACAGGTGAAATTCACCTACCAGACGGTGTTGAAATGGTAATGCCAGGTGATAACTTGAGCATCACTGTTGAACTGATCGCTAATGTTGCTGTCAACAATGGTTTGCGTTTCGCAATCCGTGAAGGTGGTCGTACCGTAGGTGCGGGTCAGGTAACTGAAATCATCGAGTAATTCTCGATAAGATAATTGGTAGTTAAGGTGCCTCCTTTTTAGGAGGTGCCTTTCTGCCTACATACGGGCATAGTTCAATGGTAGAATAGCGGTCTCCAAAACCGTTGATCAGGGTTCGAATCCTTGTGCCCGTGCAAAGAAGTAAAAGATGAGTAAAATTATTACCAGTATACAAGAGTCTTGGCACGAGTTTGCGGTTAAGTCTTCTTGGCCTACAATGACTGAACTACAGAAGAGTACTACGCTTGTAATTGTAGGTACAGTCATTTTTGCTCTCGTAGTTTTTGGTATGGATAAAGTGATCTCAACTGTGCTTGAGTTCGTTTACAAAATTTTCGGGTAAGCATGTCAGATTCAGGAATGAAGTGGTACGTGCTTCGTACCGTCAGCGGACAGGAACACAAAACGAAGACCTACATTGAGAAGGAAATGGCTCATGCAGGTATGAGTGATTTGGTGGGACGTGTAGTCATCCCAATGGAAAAAGTTGTTCAAGTACGCAACGGCAAGAAGGTCATTAAAGAAAAGACCAAGACTCCTGGATACATGTATGTGGAGGCCACACTTACGGGTGAGGTAGGCCACATGATTAAAAATCTTCCAAATGTGATTGGCTTTTTGGCTAACATAAAAGGAGGAGATCCTTCTCCAATGCGCGCAGCTGAAGTAGCTCGTTTGCTTGGACAAGTAGATCAAGAGGCAGAAAATGCTGCCATGCTGATGATTCCATTTACAGTGGGAGAAACAGTTAAGGTAATCAATGGGCCGTTCAGCACGTTTGATGCGACCATTGAGAAAATCAACGAGGAGAAACAAAAGCTGGAGGTCACTGTGAAGATCTTTGGTCGTAAGACTCCTGTTGAACTTGGCTTCACGGAAGTCGAGAAGTTATAATGATATAGATGTGAGACTATATATAGGTTCGTTTTTCATGCTTCCACTAGAGAAACGGCCGCAACAACAACGCTAAATAGTAGAAACAAGAAATGGCAAAAGAGGTTAGTAAAGTAATGAAGCTTCAGGTCCGCGGTGGCCAAGCTAACCCTTCTCCTCCAGTAGGTCCAGCTTTGGGTGCTGCAGGTGTCAATATCATGGAGTTCTGTAAGCAGTTCAACGCTCGTTCTCAAGAGAAAATGGGTCAGATTCTGCCTGTAGTGATTACAGTGTATGCTGATAAATCATTCGACTTCGTAATAAAGACTCCTCCTGCGGCAGTTCAATTGATGGAAGCTGCTAAGATTAAGAAGGGATCGTCAGAGCCTAACCGTAATAAAGTTGCTAAAGTTACTTGGGACGCTATTCGCAAGATTGCAGAGGATAAAATGGTTGATTTGAACTGTTTTACCATTGAATCAGCAATGTCTATCATCGCTGGTACTGCAAGAAGTATGGGTATTACTGTAACAGGCGAGAAGCCGTTTTAATTAAAAGTTTGAAGCAATGGCAAAATTGACGAAAAACATGAAAAACGCGCTCGCTAAACTCGAAAAGGGTAAAGTATACTCAGTTAGCGAAGCGGCAGCCCTTGTAAAAGAGGTGAACTGCACGAAGTTTGACGCTTCTATCAATTTAGCTGTGCGTTTGGGTGTTGATCCACGTAAAGCGAACCAAATGGTTCGTGGTGTGGTGAGCCTTCCTCACGGTACAGGTAAAAGCGTTCGAGTTTTGGCTTTGGTTACTCCTGATAAGGAAGAAGAAGCTAAAGCTGCAGGTGCAGATTACGCGGGCCTTGATGAATACATCGAGAAAATTAAAGGCGGTTGGACTGACATTGATGTCATCGTAACCATGCCTTCTGTAATGGGTAAAATTGGACCATTGGGTCGTGTATTGGGTCCTCGTGGCTTGATGCCAAACCCTAAGTCTGGTACCGTTACAATGGACGTAGCTAAAGCCGTTAGCGAGGTGAAAGCCGGTAAGATCGACTTTAAAGTGGATCGTTACGGGATCGTTCACGCTGCAATCGGTAAGGTTTCTTTTGATGCTGCGAAAATCCAAGAGAACGCAGAAGAATTGATCAAGACTTTGAACAAACTCAAGCCATCTGCGGCGAAGGGTACGTACATGAAGTCGATCTACATTTCTTCTACAATGTCTCCGGGTATTGCAGTAGATGCTAAATCAGTTTCATAATTAAAGAGTAAGCATCATGACAAGAGAAGAGAAACTTATTCAGATTGAAGAGCTAACAGCGGTACTTAACCAAGCACCGACAATCTACTTGGCAGATATCGCTGCCTTGGATGCTGATACAACTTCAAACTTGCGTAGAGCGAGTTTCGGTAAGGGTATCAAGTTGAATGTGGTTAAGAACACGTTGCTACGCAAAGCCATGGAGGCTTCAGAGAAAGACTTTGAAGGACTGTATGGTGTATTGAAAGGAAATACTAGCATCATGCTTTCAGAGGCAGGTAACGCTCCAGCGAAACTTATTAAAGAGTTCCGCAAGAAGAGTGATAAGCCTGTTTTGAAAGGTGCTTGGATTGAAGAAAGCGTTTACGTAGGTGATGAAAACCTAGAGATGCTCACCGCTATCAAGTCTAAAGAAGAATTGATTGGTGATGTTATCACTTTGTTGCAAAGCCCTGCGAAGAACGTTGTTTCTGCACTTCAGAGCTCTGGTGGCACATTGGCTGGTCTCCTCAAAACCTTGGAAGAGCGCAACGCGTAATTCCTTTATTTACAATTAATTAAGTAATAAACTTTTAAATTTTACTAAAATGGCTGATATCAAAGAATTGGGCGATGCTCTAGTAAACTTGACAGTTAAAGAAGTATCTGAATTGGCAGATTACTTGAAAGAAGAATATGGCATCGAGCCTGCTGCTGCTGCAGTAGCTGTTGCTGGTCCTGCAGCTGGCGGCGAAGCTGGTGGTGGTGACGAGCAAACTGAGTTCGACGTAGTCTTGAAAGCTGCAGGTGGTTCTAAACTTGCTGTAGTTAAGCTTGTTAAGGAAATGACTGGACTTGGCTTGAAAGAAGCTAAAGAAAAAGTAGATAGCGCACCTGCTGCATTGAAGGAAGGCGTATCAAAAGACGAAGCAGAAGCTTTGAAAGCACAGCTTGAAGAAGCTGGTGCTGAAGTTGAGATCAAGTAATTGATCGACTGCTAGGTTATCCGGTTTAGGTCTTTGGGGAGGTCCCCTTAGACCTAAACCTTTTTGTGTTTAATTAACATTTTGGGCTGAAATGGTAAACCAAGTTACTGCTCCTAAGGAGCGTATCAACTTCTCTTCAACCGCAATTAAGACGGATTTCCCAGATTTCTTGGACATCCAGTTGAAGAGCTTTATGGACTTCTTCCAGATTGAGACGAAGCCATCAGAAAGATCTGCGGAAGGTCTTCACCGAGTATTCGCTGAAAACTTCCCTATTTCGGATTCACGAAACAATTTTGTTCTTGAATTCCTAGACTACTTTGTGGACCCACCACGCTATTCAGAGCGCGAGTGTATCGAACGTGGTTTGACGTTCTGTGTCCCCCTCAAAGCAAGACTAAAACTGTACTGTACAGATCCTGAGCACGAGGATTTCGAAACCATCGTGCAGGACGTGTACCTAGGTACTATCCCATACATGACTCCACGCGGTACGTTCATCGTGAATGGAGCAGAAAGAATTATTGTAAGCCAGTTGCACCGTTCACCAGGTGTATTCTTCGGTCAATCGTACCACGCGAACGGAACAAAACTTTATTCAGCCCGTATTATTCCGTTTAAAGGATCTTGGATTGAATTCGCTACGGATATCAACCAAGTGATGTACGCCTACATTGATCGTAAGAAGAAGCTTCCTGTAACTACGTTGCTTCGTGCTATTGGTTACGAGCGCGACAAGGATATCTTGGAGATCTTCGACCTTGCGGAAGAAGTGAAAGTGAGCAAAGCTTCATTGAAGCGTTCTATCGGTCGCAAGTTGGCAGCCAGAGTTTTGAAAACTTGGATTGAAGATTTCGTAGACGAGGATACTGGTGAAGTTGTATCTATCGAGCGTAACGAGGTTATTTTAGACCGCGATACTATTCTCGACAAAGAGCACACCGATGAAATCTTGGATGCAGAAGTAAGCATGATTCTTCTTCACAAGGAAGATATTGAGTCTTCAGACTTCGCCATCATCCACAATACCCTTCAGAAGGACCCTACAAACACGGAGAAAGAAGCAGTTGAGCACATCTACCGTCAGTTGCGTAACGCTGAACCACCAGATGAGGAAACTGCTCGCGGTATCATCGATAAATTGTTCTTCTCTGAGCAGCGCTACTCACTAGGTGAAGTAGGTCGTTACCGTTTGAACAAGAAATTGTACAACGGTAGTGAAGAGGATTCTCAAGTATTGACGAAGGGTGATATTATTGAAATCATTAAGCGTTTGATTGAATTGATCAACTCTAAAGCAGAGATTGATGATATCGATCACTTGAGCAACCGTCGTGTACGTACTGTAGGCGAGCAGATGGCCAATCAGTTTGGCGTAGGTCTAGCCCGTATGGCACGTACCATCCGCGAGCGCATGAACGTTCGTGATAATGAAGTATTTACTCCTATTGATTTGATCAACGCGAAGACCTTGTCTTCAGTGATCAACTCTTTCTTTGGTACGAACCAGCTGAGCCAGTTCATGGACCAGACCAACCCACTGTCTGAGATCACGCACAAGCGTCGTCTTTCTGCATTGGGACCAGGTGGTCTATCTCGTGAGCGTGCAGGTTTCGAGGTTCGTGACGTTCACTATACGCACTACGGCCGTTTGTGTCCTATTGAGACGCCAGAAGGTCCGAACATTGGTTTGATCTCTTCACTTTGTGTCTATGCCAAAGTGAACTCTATGGGATTCATCGAGACTCCTTACCGTCCAGTTGAAGAAGGTAAAGTGAGTGTTGAGAAAGAACCTATTTATCTAAGTGCAGAGGAAGAAGAAGCAAAGGTTATTGCACAAGCAAACGCACCTATTAGCCCAGACGGTACGTTTATCAATGACCGAGTTAAAGTGCGCGAAGAAGGCGATTTCCCAGTTGTGGAGCCTGCGACCATCGATTTGATGGACGTTGCACCTAACCAAATTGCATCGATCTCTGCATCTCTTATTCCGTTCCTAGAGCACGATGATGCGAACCGTGCATTGATGGGATCTAACATGATGCGTCAGGCCGTACCACTATTGCGTCCTGAAGCACCTATTGTAGGTACCGGATTGGAGCGTCAAGTTGCTTCTGACTCTCGTGTTTTGATCAACGCGGAAGGAGCAGGGTCAGTAGAATACGTTGATTCTAAGTCGATCAAGATTCGCTACGACCGTTCAGAAGAAGAGCGCGAAGTGAGCTTCGAAGAGGATGTTAAGACCTATGATTTGGTCAAATTCCAGAAGACTAACCAAGGGACAACCATCAACCTCAAGCCAATCGTTAAGAAGGGCGATCGCGTAAGCACCGGTCAGGTACTTTGTGAAGGTTATGCGACACAACAAGGTGAATTGGCCTTGGGACGCAACATGTTGGTATCGTTCATGCCTTGGAAAGGATACAACTTTGAGGATGCAATCGTAATCTCTGAGCGTGTAGTTCGTGAAGACATCTTTACTTCTCTACACATTGACGAGTATTCATTGGAAGTTCGTGATACGAAATTGGGTACAGAGGAATTGACTGCTGATATTCCAAACGTAAGCGAAGAAGCCACGAAAGACCTCGACGAAAATGGTATCATCCGTGTTGGTGCTGAAATCAAGCCTGGTGATATCCTCATCGGTAAGATTACTCCTAAAGGAGAGAGCGATCCTTCACCAGAAGAGAAGCTTTTACGTGCCATCTTCGGTGATAAGGCCGGTGATGTGAAAGACGCTTCTTTGAAAGCTTCTCCATCTTTGAGTGGTGTGGTGATCGACAAGAAGTTGTTTACTCGTTTGGTAAAAGACAAGCGTCAACGTGCAGAGGACAAGGAAGAAATCGCACAACTAGACCTAGAAATGGAAGCCGAATTGGCAGAGTTGAAAGGTGTGTTCGTTTCTAAGTTGTCAAACTTGGTAAGTGGTAAAACGAGCCAAGGTGTGATGAATGACTTGAACGAAGATGTAATTCCTAAAGGGACGAAGTTTACGTTGAAGGCATTGAACGCTATCGAAGATTACAGCCGTATTGTAGGTGGTAAATGGACCACAGATGATGATCGTAACGATAAGATCGATACGTTGATTCACAACTACAAGATCAAGGTAAATGATATTCAAGGTGCATACCGTCGTAAGCGCTTCGCCATTACAGTAGGTGATGAGCTTCCAGCGGGTATCATGAAACTAGCCAAGGTTTATATCGCTAAGAAGCGTAAGCTGAAAGTAGGTGATAAGATGGCAGGTCGTCACGGTAACAAGGGTATTGTAGCTCGTATTGTACGTGATGAGGATATGCCGTTCTTGGAAGATGGAACTCCTGTGGACATCGTATTGAACCCACTAGGTGTACCTTCTCGTATGAATATTGGTCAGATCTATGAAACAGTATTGGGATGGGCAGGTAGAAAGCTTGATAAGAAGTTTGCTACGCCAATTTTCGATGGTGCTTCATTGGATGATATTTCAAGCTATGTATCAGAGGCTGGCTTGCCAGAATTTGGTCATACACAATTGTACGACGGTGGAACAGGTGAGCCATTCGATCAGAAAGCGACAGTAGGTATTATTTATATGCTGAAGCTGGGCCACATGGTGGATGATAAGATGCACGCTCGTTCTATTGGTCCTTACTCATTGATTACGCAGCAACCATTGGGTGGTAAAGCTCAGTTTGGTGGTCAGCGTTTCGGTGAGATGGAGGTTTGGGCATTGGAGGCCTTTGGTGCTGCCAATATCCTACGTGAAATCTTGACTGTGAAGTCTGATGATGTTGTAGGTCGTGCGAAGACTTACGAGAGCATCGTTAAAGGTGAGCGTATGCCTCAACCAGGTATTCCTGAATCGTTCAACGTATTGTTGCACGAATTGAAAGGATTGGGACTAAAAGTTACGTTGGACTAATACATGAATAATCCCCAAGGTCTTCGGGCCTTGGGTTTTAATACAATCGCATTATGGCTCTTAGAAAAAGCGATAAAAACACAAACAGCGCATTCAACAAGATTACGATCTCGTTGAGCGCACCAGAAACCATCCTTGAGAGTAGTCATGGAGAGGTTTTGAAACCAGAAACAATCAACTACCGTACGCACAAACCTGAGCGTGATGGTCTCTTCTGTGAGCGTATTTTCGGTCCTGTTAAGGATTACGAATGTGCTTGTGGTAAGTACAAGCGTATCCGTTACAAGGGTATTGTTTGTGACCGTTGTGGTGTTGAGGTGACTGAAAAGAAAGTACGTCGTGATCGTGTAGGACACATCTCTTTGGTGGTTCCTGTCGTTCACATTTGGTACTTCCGTTCGTTGCCAAACAAAATTGGTTACCTACTAGGGCTTCCTTCTAAGAAGCTTGATATGATTATCTACTACGAGCGTTACGTGGTTATTCAAGCAGGTAATGCGGTAGATAATGAAGGTAATCCGCTCACGCACATGCAGTTCTTGACTGAGGACGAGTATTTGGATGCGATGGAGCGTTTGCCAATCGAAAATCAATACTTGGAGGACAGCGATCCTAATAAGTTCATCGCGAAAATGGGTGCGGAAGCAGTTCAAGCGCTTTTGGGCCAATTGGACCTAGATTCTCTATCCTACGAATTGCGCCACAAGGCCAATACAGAGACTTCTCAGCAGCGTAAGCAAGAAGCTTTGAAGCGTTTGTCAGTAGTGGAGAGCTTGCGCGATGCAAACTCACGTATTGAGAACAACCCAGAGTGGATGGTGATGAGTGTGATCCCTGTGATCCCGCCAGAATTGCGTCCATTGGTACCGCTAGACGGTGGTCGATTCGCGACTTCAGATTTGAACGATCTATACCGTCGTGTAATCATCCGTAACAACCGTTTGAAGCGTCTTCTTGAAATCAAAGCACCAGAGGTGATCTTGAGAAATGAGAAGCGTATGCTTCAGGAATCAGTAGATAGCTTGTTCGATAATACTCGCAAGTCGTCTGCGGTGAAGACAGAAAGCAACCGTCCTTTGAAATCACTTTCAGATTCATTGAAAGGTAAGCAAGGTCGTTTCCGTCAAAACCTATTGGGTAAGCGTGTGGATTACTCGGCTCGTTCGGTAATCGTCGTTGGTCCAGAATTGAAACTACACGAATGTGGTCTTCCTAAGAACATGGCTGCAGAACTTTACAAGCCGTTCATCGTACGTAAGTTGATTGAGCGTGGTATTGTGAAGACTGTGAAGTCAGGTAAGAAGATCATCGATCGTCGCGACCGTTGTTTGGGACATCCTAGAAAACGTGATGAAACGTCATCCGGTACTATTGAACCGTGCACCGACCCTACACCGTTTAGGTATTCAAGCATTCCAGCCGAAGCTAATCGAGGGTAAAGCAATCCAATTGCACCCGCTAGCGTGTACGGCATTTAACGCGGATTTCGATGGTGACCAGATGGCGGTTCACTTGCCTTTGGGGCCAGCAGCTATTTTGGAAGCTCAAATCCTCATGTTGGCGTCGCACAACATTTTGAACCCAGCAAACGGTTCTCCTATTCAGGTTCCTTCACAGGATATGGTTTTGGGTCTGTACTACATGACCAAGCCAATGAAGAATACAGCTGAGATGCCAGTTCGTGGTGAAGGCATGGTATTCTACTCTCCTGAAGAGGTAGAAATCGCTTTGAATGAAGGTGCAGTGGATCTTCACGCCTTGATTAAAATCAAAGGTCGCGTAGAGCAAGAAGATGGATCTATGAAAATGGAATTCATCGAGACGACAGTAGGTCGCGTATTGTTCAACCAAGCAGTTCCAGCTCAAGTACCATTCATCAATGAGGTATTGACGAAGAAAGCGTTGCGTGGAATCATCGCGAACGTCTTGAAGAAGACGGATGTTCCTACCACAGCGAAGTTCTTGGATGATATTAAGTCCATGGGATACGGCCGTGCATTCCGCGGTGGTCTATCGTTCTCATTGAATGATATCCGTATTCCAGATGCGAAGGCAACATTGATTGCAGAAGCTTCAGAAGAAGTAGATGGCATCTTTGCTTCATACAATATGGGTCTGATCACCAACAACGAACGCTATAACCAAGTCATTGACGTTTGGACCAACACGAACGCGCGCTTGACACAAGCTGCGATGAGTACGTTGATCAACGACCGTCAAGGATTTAACCCGATTTACATGATGCTTGATTCTGGAGCACGTGGTTCTAAAGAGCAGATTCGTCAGCTCTCTGGTATGCGTGGTTTGATGGCCAAGCCTCAGAAATCAGGTTCTTCGGGTGGTGAGATTATCGAGAACCCTATTATCTCGAACTTTAAGGAAGGTCTATCCATCCTTGAGTACTTTATCTCTACGCACGGTGCTCGTAAAGGTCTTGCAGATACGGCATTGAAAACGGCCGATGCGGGTTACTTGACTCGTCGTCTGCATGATGTAGCACAGGATGTTGTCGTAAATGAGGACGATTGTGGTACACTACGCGGTCTTGAGGTGAGCGCATTGAAGAAGAGTGAAGAGATCGTTGAGTCGCTAGCTGAGCGTATCATTGGTCGCGTTTCTTTGGAAGATGTTGTCGATCCGTTGACGGATGAAGTATATGTGGCTGGCGGTGAGTTGATCACTGAAGACATTGCAAACCGTATAGATGCTTCTCCGATCGAAGTCGTAGAAGTTCGTTCACCACTTACTTGTGGTAGCAAGCGCGGTATTTGTGCGAAATGTTACGGCACTAACTTGGCAACGAACAAGATGGCTCAGATGGGTGATAGTGCAGGTGTTATTGCTGCGCAGTCGATCGGTGAGCCTGGTACACAGTTGACACTACGTACCTTCCACGTTGGGGGTACTGCAGGTAACGTATCAGAAGAGAACAAGATCCTAGCGAAATTTGACGGTAAAGTTGAACTAGAGGACGTTCGTACAGTAGAAGGCGAGAACGGTGAGAACATCGTCATTGGTCGTACTGGAGAGATGCGTTTGATCGACGTGAAGACGGGTCGTACGGTAATGACCAACAACATTCCTTACGGTGGTATCTTGAAAGTGAAAGACGGGGCGAAGCTTAAGAAAGGCGACGAAATCGTTCAATGGGATCCATATAACGCTGTGATCATTGCTGAGACAGCGGGTAAGATTGCTTACAAGGACATCATCCAAGGTACTACCTACAAGGTGGAAATTGACGAGCAAACAGGTTTCCAGGATAAAGTGATTTCTGAAAACCGTAACCGTAAGTTGATTCCTACCATCCAAGTGATGGATACTGATGGCAACGAGTTGAAACACTACACATTGCCGGTGGGTGCTCACTTGATGGTGGAAGAAGGTGAAGAGATTGCAGCAGGTAAGGTTCTTGTTAAGATCGCTCGTAAGAGTGCGAAGGCAGGTGATATTACCGGTGGTCTTCCACGTGTGACGGAATTATTCGAAGCTCGTAATCCATCGAACCCAGCAGTTGTTGCAGCGATCGACGGTATCGTGAGCTACGGTAAGATCAAGCGTGGTAACCGTGAGATCATCATCGAAAGCCGTACCGGTGAGGTGAAGAAATACTTGATCAACTTGAGCAAGCAGATCCTAGTTCAGGAGAATGACTTCGTGAAAGCAGGTACACCACTTTCAGACGGTTCTATTACTCCAGCGGACATCTTGAATATCAAAGGTCCTACTGCGGTTCAAGCATACTTGGTAAATGAAATCCAAGAGGTGTACCGTTTGCAAGGGGTGAAGATCAACGATAAGCACTTCGAAGTGATCGTTCGTCAGATGATGCGTAAGGTTCAAATTCAGGATAATGGTGATACATTGTTCTTGGAAGGTAACCTCGTGCACGCTGTTGATTTCATGGAAGAAAACGATAGAATCTTTGGAATGAAAGTAGTAGAGAATGCAGGGGAGAGCAGCAACTTGAAAGAGGGGCAAATCATCACTGCTCGTGAGCTACGCGACGAAAACAGCATCTTGACCCGTGAGGACAAGGCGTTGGTAGAAGCGCGTGATGCACGTCCAGCTACAGCTTCACCAGTACTTCAAGGTATTACTCGTGCTTCATTGCAGACGAAATCATTCATTTCTGCGGCATCGTTCCAGGAAACGACCAAGGTATTGAACGAAGCGGCTGTAAACGCGAAAGAGGATACGCTAGAAGGTTTGAAAGAAAATGTTATTGTGGGTCACTTGATCCCTGCAGGTACAGGTTTGAAGAAATACCGCGCTACAGTGGTAGGTTCTCAAGAAGAGTACGAGAAGATGCAGGAAACAATGGCTGCAGACGTAGAATAATTGAGCAATGGCTGAGCAGAATAACGAACAACAACAAATCAACATTGAGTTGAGTGAAGAAATGGCACAAGGGGTGTACAGCAACTTGGTCGCTATCAATCACAGCCCTACGGAGTTTGTGTTGGACTTTATTCAAATGATGCCGGGTGTTCCTAAAGCGAAAGTTCAGTCGCGAGTGATTTTAACTCCAGAGCATGCGAAGCGATTGCTTCAAGCACTGGGTGAGAATGTGGCGCGATACGAGCAGAACTTTGGGAATGTTCAGACCCATGAGCCTCCACAAGTTCCCCTGAACTTTGGTGGACCCACAGGTCAAGCTTAAGAATTTTATCAGAAATATGAACCCTCGGCCTAGGTCGAGGGTTTTTTATTTTAGGATGTAATGAGAATGCTTATTTCGCGGCGGGCTTGATCCTGAGGGTGAACAGCGCTGCCAAGAGCAATAACACACCGGCAAAAGCCCTGTTGGCTACCAGTTGCTCAATGTTTAGAAACAGGGTTTTTAAGGTCCAATTCTACTCATTATGCGGCGGGGATGTATGCTGCGATTGGACGACGGTCGAACGATGAAATGGATCAAGGAATAAAAAGGCGCCCCTCGGGCGCTTTCATGATGGCCTGCCTTGGGTCGTTGTCCAAGAAGTTTTTCAAGATGTACCCAAAACTGAGGTTTTGGATAATCATAGGAACTACAATCATCATATTGATGACCCCCATATATACGCCATAGCGTTCCTTAGGGATGCTATTGACCACCAGCAAATACGGAATACCCATCATCGAGGCCCAACCAATACCAAAGCCGGTGATGGCAAAGAACAGCAGGTTCTTGTTTTCGATATGTGGGAAGGCGAGGAATCCGGCTGCTGCGAGCAATAAGGCTCCAGTATGCACGGCTTTGGCACCATGTTTTTTTGCGAATCCCACGAGAATAAACGCAGTCAAAAAAGTGACAACGTTATACCAGCCATTGACCAGTCCGGTCCAACTGACGGCACGCTCGTAGTTCTCTGGGTCTGAAGAAGGGGTGGCGTTCCAGACGGAAAGTGCGATGGACTTGGACGAATTTTGCCAATAACAGAACAGCGCATACCACTGGAATACATAGACATAGACTAAGGCCAATTGCCACATGACCTTCGGCATCTCGCCAATGGCGGAGAAAATCTCTTTCAACGGACCCAGTACCCCGCTATCGTCGGCCTTCATCTTGGCCAATTCCTCGTCACTCGGCGGGATTTCTTTTACCCCGCGCATGCTCCACCAAATCGACCCGATACTGACTACAGCTCCTAAGAAGAAGGAGGCAAATACCCAGGTAGGCAATTTCCCGGTAGTACCTACAAAGATCATGGGGAAGATGAACAGGCTGAGGTTGCTCAAGGTCTGCCCAAATCCAGTAAAGAAGCTCTGCATCTGAAAGCCCAGCGGTTGCTGCTCTTCCACAAGCGTATCGGCGATAAAGGCGCGGTACGGCTCCATAGCGGTGTTGTTCCCGGCATCCAGGATCCAAAGAAGACCGGCCGCCATCCATAGGGAGCTGGAGAACGGGTAAATAAGTAGGGCGATGCTACAAATGAGTGCCCCCACAAAGAAATACGGTTTACGGCGTCCCCAACGTGGACTCCAAGTGCGATCGCTCATCGCCCCAATGATGGGCTGAACGAGCAATCCGGTCATGGGCCCGGCGAGATTCAATAAAGGAATTTCATCCGGACTGGCGCCTAAGAAATCATAAATGGGGTTGACGGCACTTTGTTGCAGCCCGAAGCTGTATTGAATGCCAAAGAATCCCACATTCATATTCAGAATCTGGGAAAAGCTGAGCTTTACTTTACCAAGCATGTGTTGCGTTTTAGAGTGTGGCGATTAGGGGAAGGTCAATGTAATCAATTCTTCCCAAAGTTCCCTCTAGACGGCCTCCAAAGCGTCCAAAATGGTTTGAAGTCCTTGGCCCAATTCCTCCAAAGTAATAGGAAGCGGGGGAGAGATGCGTACGGCATTGCCGGCGAACAGGAAATAATCGGAAATCACCCCGTGCTCCTCCAAATAAGCAATGACCTTTCCAGCATCGGCGCTATCGTCCAAATGCACGCAATACATGAGCCCTTTTCCGGTAAGCGCTTTAATTTTTGGATGGTCCAATGTTCTTTCGATCAACGCTGACTTCTGTGCCATCTCTTCCATCCATTGCGGATTAGATTCAATCACCTCAAAGGCCGCCAAGCTCGCCGCGCAACTCACGGGATGCCCGCCAAAGGTGGTGATGTGACCTAAAATGGGATTTGCTTTGATCACGTCCATGATGTGCTTAGGCGCGATAAAAGCCCCCAAAGGCATGCCGCCGCCAAAACCCTTGGCCAAGCAGAGGATATCTGGAACAATATCGTACTGCTCAAAGGCGAACCAAGTACCCGTGCGCCCCATGCCGGTTTGAATTTCATCCAAGATGAGCAAGGCGCCCATTTTTGTACAGCGCGCTCTCAAGGTCTGCAACCAAATAGGGTTCGCGGGAAAATATCCGGATTCGGCTTGCACTGCCTCGACCACTACAGCCGCGGTTTTTGGACCTATTTTCTCTAGGTCGTCAAAGTTGTTGTAGCGCATCAGGTGTGTGTCCGGCAACAACGGATAATACCCCTGTTTAAATTCTTCCGAACCCTGAATGCTCAACGCCCCATGTGTCGAGCCGTGGTAACTGTGCTCACAACTGATTAGCCCGGTACGCCCCGTGAACTTCTTTGCCACCTTTAGCGCGCCTTCGATGGCTTCTGCGCCGCTATTTCCGAAATACACGCTGCCAAAGGAGGGCGGTAATTTGGAAAGTACTTTTTGGGCCAATTTCGCTTGCAAGGTCACCGCAAATTCACCGTACACCTGCAGGTGCATGTGTTTGGCAGCTTGCTCTTGTACCGCTTGTACGATATGAGGATGGCTGTGCCCGACATTACTGACGCTAATGCCTGAAATAAGATCGAGATAGGCTTTGCCATCCGGTCCATAGAGGTATACGCCTTCGGCACGCTCGATTTCGAGGCCGGAGGGCTGGTCTACCACTTGGGCGACATTTGATAGGAAGAGTTCACGGATGCTCGCCATGTTGCGAAGATAGGGAAGGGCGGGCCATTTTTGAGTCAAAACAAACGGGCGGCGCAAAGGGCCGCCCGTAGCAATATTTAGGCTTGGGAAGTTTAGGTCAGTTTATCGCATCGGTCTCCGTCCACCAGGGGCTCCACGGTCCGGACGGTCTCCACCTTTCATACGTTCCATGAGGCGCTTGCCAAATTCTTTCTCCGCGCGCATCAGTTTCGCGGTCTTCTTCGCACCAATGATGTCGATGAATTTGGGCAAATAGCTTTTGCGTAACTCTTCCATTTCGATTTGCAGGTCGGCCAATTCCATAATGGCCTTCTCCACGTCCTTATCACTCGCGTTTTCGAAATCCTTCAGTCCTGCAAGGGCATCGCGCTGCGCCTTGCGCAAAGCATGCTCCTTATCTGACATTTCATTGTACACGGGCCAAAAGCTTTGACTCTCTTCGACACTTAGGTCGATTTGCTCAGTGATAAAGGCCACTTTAATGGCTTCAATCTTTTCGCGCTTCTCATCGAAATCACCTGGACGACCTGTTGGCTGTGCCACAGCCACCATCGAGGTAAGCATCAATAGGGTTAAGATTCTGTTTTTCATAACTGGTATAAATAATCGTTCGGGTTGGTATAATTCATCAATAAGTCTTCGTCAATGACCGCGTCGAGGAAGTGAAGGGAATCTGGCTCAGTATAGTCCATAATATCCTCCACGGCTACGTAGCCGAGCTCGTACAATTCAAGGGCGGTGATCTCCGATAGCGCTGGGTCAGAAGGCGCCGTGTTGAAAAAGAAGATCAAGGCCAAGCTTGCTGCAACACCAACGGCAGCATAGCGCCACAAGGACACCACAGGACGGGCACTCGGTTTTTTCGTAGTCCGGTCAACGGGATGGGCCTCGGGAATGCCATGTAGCGCGGCTTTGAGCGCATCATGGTAGCCGGGCGGCATCGTATGTTTTGGCGTTGTTTTCATTAGTAGTTAGATGTAAAAGTTTACGGAAGGTTTAATGCTTGAGTTAATTGGGTGCCAATTTTTTCCTTGGCATGATGGTAACTCGCTTTCAAAGCACCTACGGATGTTTGGGTGAGTTCGGCCATCGCATCGTACGGCATGTCCTGATAATAGCGCAGTTCAAAGACCATGCGCTGTTTGTCTGGAAGTAGGGAGAGGGCATGGGCCAATTGGTCCTCGATCTCTTCCGCCGTCCAACGCAGCGCCGTCCCATCTTTCAAATCCACTTGCGCCTCCACATCTTCCATGTACCTATTCCCACGTTTGCGCAATTCCGACAAACTTTGGTTGCGCACAATGGCATAACACCAAGAGAAAATAGCACTCTTGCCCTCAAATTTGTGGAGGTTTTTCCAAATACTGATAAAGGCTTCTTGCACCGCGTCGTTGGCATCGTCGTGATTTCCCAGAATGCCGAAAGCGCATTGATAGAGCCGTTCGCTGAACTGCTCTACAATTTGATAAAAAGAAGCCTCCCATTGCTGGCGCAACAGGAGGCTTTGAATGTCTTTTTGTGCCTCCATCATTCCTTAGATGATAAGAAGGTACAAAAGGTTTAATCGATTATTTACGGCCCATTACTTTTTTGGCAGCCGCCTCAATAGCTTCAGCATTCAGTCCGTACTTCTCCATGAGTTGCGCCGGGGTACCGCTTTCTCCAAAGCTGTCGTTCACCGCTACGAACTCTTGTGGCGCAGGATGGTTGGTCGTCAACACCTGTGCAACACTCTCACCCAAGCCGCCATGACGGTTATGCTCTTCTGCAGTCACGACGCAGCCGGTTTTGCCTACTGAAGCAAGAATGGCTGCCTCATCTAGTGGTTTAATGGTGTGCATGTTGATGACTTCTGCGCTGATGCCTTGAGCTTCGAGTGCTTCAGCCGCTTGAATAGCTTCCCAAACCAAATGACCCGTCGCAACGATAGTCACATCAGATCCTTCGGTCAATACATCCGCTTTTCCGATGGTGAATCCAGCCCCATCTGCAGGGGTGAAGTTTGCCACGGAAGGGCGTCCGAAACGCAAATACACAGGTCCTTCGTATGCCGCAATGGCTTTGGTAGCAGCCTTGGTTTGGTTGTAATCACAAGGATTGATCACGACCATGTGCGGCAACATCTTCATCAAGCCGATATCTTCCAAGATTTGGTGCGTCGCACCGTCTTCTCCAAGTGTAAGTCCTGCGTGCGAAGCACAGATCTTTACATTTTTACCGGAGTAGGCAATGCTTTGACGGATTTGGTCGTACACACGGCCTGTCGAGAAGTTTGCGAAGGTTCCAGTAAATGGAATCTTCCCGCCGATGGTCATCCCCGCGGCGATTCCCATCATGTTGGCTTCGGCAATACCTACCTGGAAGAATCTTTCCGGGTGCTCATCTGCGAAGGCATTCATTTTCAAGGAACCAGTGAGGTCGGCACACAGTGCCACCACATTTTCGTTCTCATTGCCCAATTCTTGCAATCCAGCGCCGAATCCCGAACGCGTGTCCTTGTTGCCTGTGTTGGTGTACTTTTTCATTCTTAGTTGATTTTCACAATAGTTGAAGAGCCTGAGCTCACTCTAAATTCTTTCGTTTTGCTGTAGCCGGTTTCCTGGGCGAATTTGCTGCGGAACACGACGAGGTATTGACCCGGTTGCAGCTGGAACACTTGGCGTTCACTGCTCTCGCTGAGGTCTGTCACCCATTGGTATCCATCTTCACGTTGCACGAAAATAGAACCATAGCCACTGGTCCCTGTCTGAAGGGTCACCATCCCGGGTGGAGGTATGGCGATCGTGGTAGTTGCACTGGCGTCTATTTCAACGCCACTTTGTATGATCCGGGGAAGGGTAAGTATTTCCAAATCATAGGTGCCGCTGATATAACGTTGTGTCGTTCCAAACTCCTGGACGTGTAAAATTTCATTCTTCCCATGCGGCTTGATAATGCACGAAATACTGGTGTTCTGACGAGTATTGGCACGCAAGTCGAGCTGACCTTGAGGGGTTGAGGCGCCGATATGGGTATGGGTGCCCGGGTAGATTGTGATGCTGTCTACGCGAACGGGCGGCACGGTGTGCACCTCCATATCATAGACTACGAGGGGATCCAGTACTAAAGTATCCGGTTGTCCTTTGTAGTTCAAGGTATGCACGAAACTCTTCTTCACCTTTTGAGAGGTGTGGTCGTAGAGGATGATCGGCACGTTCGTCTCGGTAGGTTTGCCGTTGATGTCGAGCAGGTTGATTTGGGCCGTGGTGTTGTCCAGCGCTTGTGAGATGACTACCCCTAATACGTTCTTAAAGGTGTTTTCGTCCGCAGCATCGAAGTAGGTGCCGACACATTCAAAGCTCTCCTTAAAGTTTTCATCCATTCCGATGCCGATCACGAAAGGCTTCAAAATGATGCCTTGCTTTTGCAAGCGCTGGCTGACAATACAAGGATCGCCATCACAAGCTTCTACACCGTCGGTGATGAGGATGATGATGTTGCGGCAGTTGGCACAGGGCGGGAAATCATCGGCGGCTTTCATCAAAGATCCCGCAATAGGAGTGGTCCCCATAGGGTTGATGGCGCGAAGCACGCGTTTGATTTTATAGATGTTCCCCGAGCCGAAAGGGACCTCTAGTTTGGTATCAGAACAATCTTGGGGAGGTACCGGCTTTTGGTGGCCGTAGACGCGAAGTGCTAATTGGAAATTTGCCTCACGCTGAATGCCTTGTAATGAATCCAGCATTTGGCCCATCAATCGCTGCGCTACCTGAATTTTTGTTCCGCTTTCCCATCGGCCATACATACTCTGTGAGCCGTCGAACACGAATAGAATTCGGGTCAACGGTTCTGGCTCGGCTTCTGGCTTGGTCTGAGACCAAAGTGGAGCCGAGGCACAAAGGAAGAATAGTATGGCGGCGAAGCGATGCAGCATTTAGTAATCGCCTAGTGTTTCAGCATTTTGAGCAAGTGCACTGGCCAATTGTTCGTCGTTTGGCGCTACACCGTGCCATTTGTGGGTGCCCATCATGAAGTCTACCCCGTTGCCCATTTCTGTATGCATTAGGATACAGATCGGTTTGCCTTGGCCTGTGGCAGCTTTCGCTTCCGCCAATGTGGCAAGAATGGCATTCAAATCATTGCCTTGTTCGATCGATAGTACGTGCCATCCGAATGCTTCGAATTTGGCGCGCAATGAACCCATAGCCAATACCTCGTCGGTAGAACCGTCGATTTGCTTTCTCGTTCACATCCACGGTACAGATCAGGTTATCTACTTTCTTAGCAGCCGCATACATGGCCGCTTCCCAAATCTGTCCTTCTTGCAATTCACCGTCGCCATGAAGGGTGTACACGATGCTATTGTCCTTGTTGAGTTTTTTCGCCTCGGCAGCACCGATAGCTACACTCATCCCTTGTCCTAGTGAACCCGAAGCGATGCGAATCCCAGGGAGGTTATCATGTGTAGTAGGGTGTCCTTGAAGGCGAGTATTGATTTTTCTAAAGGTGGCCAATTCTTCCACGGGGAAGTATCCGGCACGTGCCAACACACTGTAGATCACCGGTGAAATGTGTCCGTTGGATAGGAAGAATAAATCTTCACCCACGCCGTCCATTGAGAAGGATTTGGCATTGTGGTTCATCTGTTCGAAGTACAGGGCGACGAGGAATTCGGTACATCCAAGAGAGCCTCCAGGGTGTCCAGAATTTACGGCGTGAACCATTCGAACGATATCTCTGCGGACTTGTGATACAACGGCTTGTAGGTCTTGTGCTGACATGTGAAAAGTGTTATTTCTTATACGTTCAAAAATAAGGTATGTTGCCCGTGGGGTAATTTTTTTGATTGACCACATATACACACGTTGCTAACAAAGAATCGGACTATCTTTGCGCCCTTAATCCTCGAATTATGAAATGTGGCATTGTCGGTTTACCGAACGTAGGTAAGAGTACTTTATTCAACTGTTTGTCTAGTGCTAAAGCGCAGGCGGCAAACTATCCGTTTTGTACCATCGAACCCAATGTGGGTCAGGTAACTGTACCGGATGTGCGTTTGGAGCGCTTATCAGAATTGGTCAACCCAGAACGCGTACAACCTGCCAACGTAGAAATCGTGGATATCGCGGGTCTGGTTCGCGGTGCCTCGAAAGGGGAAGGATTAGGGAACCAATTCTTGGGGAACATCCGTGAAACAAATGCCATTATCCATGTGCTTAGATGTTTCGAAAACGAAAACGTTACCCACGTCGACGGCAGTGTAAATCCCATCCGTGATAAGGAGACCATTGATACAGAATTACAGCTAAAAGACCTCGAAACGATCGAAAAACGACTCGAAAAGGCCAAAAAAATGTCCAAAAGCGGCGAAAAAGAGGCAAAATTGAATGTGGAGTCTTTGGGGCGTTTGATCAAATATGTGGAGGAGGGACGCAACGTTCGCGGCTTCGAAAGAAACGACCGTGAAACATTGTTGTTGAAAGAAATGCAACTTCTGACCGATAAGCCCGTGTTGTACTTGTGTAATGTGGACGAGAGCTCTGCAAAGACCGGAAATGCCCACGTCGAAGCAGTACAAGTGATGGCAGCGGAAGAGGGTGCGGGATGTATTCACATTGCCGTGAGCACTGAATCTGATATCGCCGAACTCGAAACGTACGAGGAGAAGCAGATGTTCTTGGAGGAATTGGGCCTAGAAGATGCCGGCGTGAATCGCGTGATTCGCGCGGCGTATGAATTGCTCAATTTGCAGACCTATTTTACCGCCGGTGTGAAGGAGGTTCGCGCTTGGACCATCAAGAAAGGCATGACTGCTCCACAAGCCGCAGGAGTTATTCACAGCGATTTCGAAAAAGGATTCATTCGTGCTGAGGTGATCAGCTATTCAGATTACGACCAATTAGGCAGCGAAAGCGCTGTAAAAGAGGCAGGTAAGATGCGCGTTGAAGGAAAGGAATACATCGTTCATGACGGCGATGTAATGCACTTCCGTTTCAATGTGTAAAACCTGTGCATAGATTCGCCTTGTACACCGCGTAAAATCGGGCACCTCTTGTTAAATTGGATTCTTTGAATTCCAAGAAATTTTATGGCACAAGAGGCACAATATACCGAGGATAATATCCGGTCGTTAGAGTGGGACGAGCACATCCGTCTACGCCCAGGGATGTACATTGGAAAATTGGGCGACGGAAAGAGTCCCGATGATGGGATTTATATCCTGCTCAAAGAGGTTCTTGACAACTCCATTGACGAATTCGTCATGGGAGCTGGAAAAACCATCGAGGTAAAAATCCAAGACGGTCAGGTTATTGTGCGCGACTACGGTCGTGGGATTCCTCTCGGTAAGGTCGTGGATGTGGTGTCTAAAATCAACACCGGTGCGAAATACGACAGCAAGGCCTTCAAGAAATCCGTCGGTTTGAATGGAGTAGGTGCCAAGGCGGTGAATGCCTTGAGTACGGAATTCACAGTGCAAGCCTATCGCGACGGCAAAACCAAACGTGCCAAGTTTGAATACGGGAAGCTCACCGAAGATGATGCCATCGAGGAAAGCAGCCAACGCAAAGGGACGAAAATAACCTTCCGTCCGGATCCTGATATTTTCCACAACTACCGCTTCATGATCGAGTACGTGGAGAAAATGATGTGGAATTACGCCTACCTCAATCCAGGGCTGACCTTGTATTTGAACGGCGAGAAATTCTATTCGGAGAACGGGTTGAAAGACTTGCTCCAGGACAACCTTGACGGGAATACCTTGCACGATATCATTCACCTGAAAGGGGAGGATATTGAGATTGCTTTGACGCACAACGAACGCATGCAAGGCGAGCAGTACTACAGCTTCGTTAACGGGCAGCATACCACCCAAGGAGGTACGCATCAAAATGCGCTCCGCGAGGGTATAGTGAATGTCATTCGCGACTTCTACAACAAGAACTTTGATGCGGCGGATATCCGTTCATGTGTCATTGCAGCCATTTCGATTAAGGTGATCGAGCCGGTATTTGAGTCGCAAACGAAAACAAAATTGGGCTCTTTGGAGATGGCCCCAGGCGAGGTTCACGTGAGAACCTTTGTGGGGAATTTCCTGAAAGAGCACCTGGATAATTACCTGCACCGCAATCCGCAGGTGGCCGAGATCATCCTCAAGAAAATTCAGCGAGCGGAACGCGAGCGCAAGGATTTACAGGGCATTAGAAAATTGGCCCGAGAACGTGCAAAGAAAGCATCACTCCACAACAAGAAATTGCGTGACTGCCGTGCGCATTTAAATGATAACAAACCAGGAAAACAGGACCGCCGCCTAGAGACCACCTTGTTCATCACAGAGGGTGATAGTGCATCGGGTTCGATCACCAAAAGCCGTGATGTGAATACACAGGCGGTGTTCTCGTTGAAAGGAAAGCCCCTGAACAGCTATGGGTTGAGCAAGAAAGTGGTGTATGAAAACGAGGAATTCAACTTGCTGCAGGCGGCCTTGAACATCGAGGACGGGTTGGATGATTTGAGATACAACAATGTGGTGATTGCTACGGATGCGGATGTGGACGGGATGCACATTCGTCTGCTGCTCATCACGTTCTTCTTGCAGTTCTTCCCAGAATTGGTCCGAGAAGGGCACCTGTATATTCTTCAAACGCCGCTGTTCCGTGTGAGAAACAAGAAGGAAACGCGCTACTGTTATACCCCGGAGGAGAAGAATACGGCCATTTCGGATTTAGGACCGCGCCCTGAGATCACACGCTTTAAGGGATTGGGTGAAATTTCACCGGATGAGTTCAAATACTTCATCGGTGAGGACATCCGCCTAGAGCCTGTGATGATTAGTAAAGATTATACCTCCGACGATTTGTTGGAGTTCTACATGGGGAAAAATACCCCGAAACGCCAGGAGTTCATCATAGATAACCTGCGCGTAGAGAAAAACCTTGAAGAGGAATTGCTGAACTGATGAGTGACGACATTCAAAGCCCCGAAGATTTCGATCCTGAATTGGCCCCTGATGCTGCCCAAGAAGAAGAGGGCACCCGCATCACTAGGGTTAGCGGGATGTATGAAGATTATTTTCTTGATTACGCCTCCTATGTGATTTTGGAGCGCGCCGTTCCTGCCTTGAACGATGGTTTGAAGCCGGTGCAGCGTCGCTTGCTCCACGCCATGAAGGAGATGGACGACGGTCGCTTCCACAAGGTGGCCAATATTATCGGCCAGACCATGCGCTTCCACCCGCACGGGGATGCCTCCATTGGGGACGCCTTGGTGCAGATGGGGCAGAAGGACCTGTTGATCGACTGTCAGGGGAACTGGGGGAATATTTTAACCGGTGATGGTGCGGCGGCACCTCGTTATATCGAGGCACGTCTGACCAAGTTTGCTCTACACGTGGCGTACAGCCCGAAAGTCACGGATTGGCAATTGTCCTATGACGGTCGTGCGAACGAACCGTTGCATTTGCCCATGAAGTTCCCTATGCTCCTAGCGATGGGGGTAGAAGGGATCGCTGTGGGTTTGAGTACGAAGATATTGCCTCACAACTTCCTCGAGCTCATCGATGCGTCCATCAAGGTGTTGCAGGAAAAGAGTTTTAAACTCTTTCCAGATTTTCCAACAGGAGGTATTGCAGATTTCTCCAACTACAATGATGGGGAGCGCGGTTCTAGGGTCCGAGTACGTGCGCGCATTTCTCAACTCGATAAGAACACCCTGGTTATCACGGAGATTCCGTACAGCACGACGACGCAGAGTTTGATCGACAGCATTCTGAAGGCCAACGATAAGGGTAAGATTAAAATCAAAAAGATCGAGGACAACACGGCTGAGAATGTAGAGATTTTAGTGCATTTGCCAGCAGGGATAAGCCCAGATAAGACGATCGATGCCTTGTACGCCTTCACAAACTGTGAGGTGAGCATTGCGCCTTTGGCGTGTAGCATCCATCAAGATACCCCGCTCTTCATAGGGGTTCGTGAGGTGTTGAAGCGCAGCACGATGGCCACTCGTGAGGTACTCAAGGCGGAATTAGAAATCAAATTATCGGAACTACAAGAACAATGGCACTTCGCTTCGCTCGAACGTATTTTCATTGAGCATAAGATCTATCGTGATATTGAGGAGGCCGAGACTTGGGAGCAAGTCATCGAGTTCATCCGCAAAGGGCTTACCCCACACATCAAACACCTCATGCGTGAGGTTACAGATGAGGATATCGTGCGATTGACGGAAATCAAGATCAAGCGCATCTCTAAGTTCGACAGCGACAAGGCCAATGATAAGATTCTGGAGCTTGAAGGCAAGATTGATGCGGTGAAGCATGATTTGGCGCACTTGACCGAGTTTGCCATCAACTATTTCAAAGACCTTAAGGAGAAATTTGGAAAAGGCCGAGAGCGCAAAACTGAGATTGCCACCTTCGATAGCGTGGAAGCTGCGAAAGTGGTCATCCGCAACCAGAAGTTGTATGTGAACCGCGAAGAGGGTTTCGTGGGATACGGCATGAAGCGCGACGAATACGTATGCGATTGTTCGGACATCGATGATATCATCGTTATCCGCAAAGACGGTAAGTTCAGTGTGAGTAAGGTGAAGGATAAAGCCTTCTTTGGAAAAGACATTGAGTATGTAGCGGTATGGAAGAAGGGCGACGATCGCACGGTCTATAATGCTATATACTTTGATGGAACCTCGAAAGTGAGCTACGTCAAGCGCTTTAGCGTCACTAGTATTACTCGAGACCGCGAATACGACATTACGCAAGGAAATAAGGGCTCAAAGCTGCTGTACTTCACGGCAAACCCGAACGGGGAAGCTGAGGTTGTGACGGTGCTTTTGAGACAATTAGCCAAGCTTAAAAAACTAAAATTCGACCTCGACTTCGCTGAAATTGCAGTGAAGGGTCGTGGTTCTAAAGGAAATATCGCTACGAAATTCCCTGTGAAGCGCGTGGAGCTTAAAGAGCGAGGAGAGAGTACACTTGAAGCGCGCAAAGTGTGGTTCGACGAGACGGTGCAGCGATTGAACAGTGATGAGCGAGGCAGGTTAATTGGCTCCTTCAAAGGGGAAGACCGCATCCTGATTGCAGAGAAAAATGGTGCATTGAAGGTGGTGGTGCCGGAGCTGACCTTGCATTTTGATCCGGATATGATCTACCTTGAAAAATTGGAAGTGGATCGTCCGTTGAGTGCCGTGTATTTTGACGGTGAGAAGAGCCGCTACTTTGTCAAACGATTCCTTTGGGAAGGTGGAGATAAGGAAGAAAACATTATCACCGCACATCCGAAAAGTGAGTTGGTGTATCTGAGCAATGCGTCTTTACCGAGGATTGAGATGGTGTACCGCAAGCAGAAAGGTGTCGAGAAAGATCCGGAAGAAGTATTATTGAGCGATTTCATTTCGGTCAAAGGCATCAAGGCGAAAGGAAACCAGCTGACCACCGATACCTTGAATAAGATTGTCGGCTTGGAGCCCCTAGATGAGCCAGAAGTGGCTGTGGAGGAGCTGCCGGATATCGCTCCTGCGGGACCCAGTGTCGAGGAACCAGAGGCAGAGGTTCAAAATACCGAGCCGTCAACAGAGCAGCAAGAGTCCACTGCAGAGGTGGAGCAGAAAGCGGAAATAAAAGAATCGGTCCCTAAACCTGAACCTCCAAAGCAAAGCAAGGGTTCTTATAATGCGGACGATGAAGCGCCACAGATCACTTTAGATTTTTAACATGAAACACCTAATCCTAAGCCTAAGTTTCCTAATCTGTATGGGCGCCAATGCCCAACAGAGTTTCAACATGGTTCAAAAGAGTCATTTGACCTACTTGAACGATAACAATGATATCTGGGGATATACAGATTCGGCCAGTGGTACGGAGTATGCCTTGGTGGGAACCACCGCGGGGGTAAGTATTGTGGACATTAGTGTGGCGACGGCGCCCGTGAAAAAGCAGTTTGTTCAAGGGCCCTACAGCATTTGGCGTGATTTGAAAACGTGGGGCCATTATGCTTACGTAACCCATGATAGCCCTTATGCTTGGAACCAAATTCCGGAGCATGGGCTGCTCATAATCGACATGGACAGCGTGGACAACCCTGTACCTACCTACAAAAACATCAATTATGCGGTAGAGTATCCTGCCGGTGTTTGGGATACGCTGAAGACGGCGCATAACCTGTATATCGATGAGAATGGGTATTGCTATTTATTTGGGGCGAACATTGGCAATGGCGGAGCCTTGATTTTGGATTTGAATAGCGATCCTTGGAACCCAACGGTGGTGGGCATTTATGATGATTACTATTTCCACGACGGAATGGTGCGTGGAGATACGCTTTGGGGTTCCGCCGTCTACACCGGAAAATTTGTGGTGGTGGACGTAAGCCAAAAGGATTCTTCAGTGACTTTGGCGACGCACGGTACGCCGAACTCCTTCACGCACAATACTTGGATTTCAGACGATAACAATACCCTGTTCTGTACGGACGAGGTGGGAGGAGCTTTCTTAAGTGCTTACGATGTAAGTGATTTGAATAACATTACCGAGCTTGACCGCATTCAATCCTCATTGGATTCGGGAGTCATTCCGCACAATGCGCATGTACGTGGGCAATGGGTGGTGACCTCTTATTATACTTCAGGCGTTCAGATTGTTGACGCGAAATATCCCGAGTTGCTCGTGGAAGTGGGGTACTTTGATACCTCTCCAAATTTCTCGGGTGGTGGTTTTTACGGGAATTGGGGTGCCTATCCTTATTTCGAATCCGACCTGATCATTTGTTCCGACATTGAAGAAGGCTTGTGGGTCTTAGAGCCCACCTATGTAGAGGCTTCAAGATTGCACGTTGTGGTATACGATAGCATCACCAAAGCTCCGATGAGCAACGTCAACATTTCCTTTGATAAGCTTGGTAAAGTTGTAGAGAGCAACATTGACGGCCTAGCGGACATTGGTACGCCGTTGCAGGTGCAAGATAGCTTGATAGTGAGCATGCCTGGATTTGTGACGCATCGCCAGCAATACCAGTGGGTAGGCGGGATTTTCGATACGGTCAGAGTGGCTTTGCTCAACGTCAACAATGTTAGTATAGGCGAAGAAGCCGAAGCACCTATTGTGATTCAGCCGAATCCTAGCCAAGGACAATTCACCTTAAATGGGGTAGAGGATGCAACGTTTGCCTTATACAACACCGCTGGTGTGAAGGTCTATGAAGGTAAAACCATGGGCAGCAGTGTGGAATTGCCACAACTGCCGCACGGTCATTACATTCTTGCATTGGACGGGAATTACGGATTCCGCCGCTTCCCGTTGCTCTTGTTGCCTTAGAAATTCGTCGTATATCCCTTTTCTCGGTAGAAGTCTTCAATGATGGCGAGGACTTCTTCTGGTGTATCTACCAGATGGAGTAGGTCTGTATCGTTGGGTGAAATCTTACCCGTTGCCTTTAAAGTGTTTTCAACCCAATCTTTGAGTCCGGCCCAGAAGTCTTTGCCGACGAGGATCATGGGGAATCGGTCGATTTTTCCTGTTTGAATCAACGTCACGGCTTCGAATAATTCATCCAAGGTGCCAAATCCGCCCGGCATAACCACAAAGGCTTGGCTGTATTTGATGAACATGACCTTGCGCGCGAAGAAATAATCAAAGTTGAGGTTCTTGTCGTGGTCAATATGAGGGTTGGAGCTCTGTTCGAAGGGCAAGTCAATGTTCAAACCAACCGAAGGTCCTTTACCCTTTTGAGCGCCGCGGTTTGCGGCCTCCATAATGCCCGGTCCTCCGCCTGTAATCACTCCAAAGCCTCGTTGGGCTAGTTGGAAGGCGATTTCCTCTGCCGCCTGAAGGTATTGGGGTTCGGTTTTATCGGTGCGGGCGCTTCCAAAAATGCTGACACTGGGCCCGATGCGGCTGAGGTTTTCATAGCCATGGACAAATTCTGCCATGACTTTGAACAACCCCCAGCTATTATCACTTTGGATTTCCGTCCATGATTTGCGTGGTTGGTGGTTCATAAGATCTGATTTAGGTTATAGTTCCAATTTAAGAAATTGGCCTGTAATACTTTCAGGATGCTCTGCAACTTCTTCGGGGGTACCCGTTGCTACGATTCGTCCTCCTCCGGAGCCGCCCTCCGGCCCAAGGTCCACAATATGATCAGCTTGCTTAATCACGTCCATATTGTGCTCGATAATGATGATGCTGTTGCCTTGGCTGACCAAACGCTGTATGACTTCCATCAGCACGCGTACATCCTCGAAGTGCAGCCCAGTGGTGGGCTCATCCAAGATGTATAACGTATTCCCGGTATCTTTCTTACTAAGCTCTGTGGCCAATTTTACGCGCTGCGCCTCTCCACCACTAAGCGTGGTACTTGGCTGTCCTAACCTGATATATCCCAGACCTACGTCTACAAGTGTGCTTAGTTTTTGATGAATTTTTGGCACATGTTCGAAGAATACCAAGGCATCTTCAATACTCATGTCCAAGACATCTGAAATACTCTTGCCCTTGTAGCGCACCTCCAAGGTTTCGCGATTGAATCGCTTGCCCTGACAAGTCTCACAGTGCACGTATACGTCGGGGAGGAAATTCATTTCAATGGTTCGCAAACCGGCCCCTTCACAGGTCTCACAACGACCGCCCTTTACATTAAATGAGAATCGTCCCGGCTTGTATCCACGGACCTTGCTCTCGGGCAGTCCCGCGAACAACTGCCTAATCTCCGACCAAACACCGGTGTAGGTGGCGGGGTTGGAGCGTGGTGTCCGGCCAATAGGGCTTTGATCTATATCAATAATCTTATCAATCTGCTCAATACCCTCAATACGCTTGTACGGCTGAGGTTTATTCAGTGCACGGAAAATGGCGGCATTTAAAATAGGGTAGAGCGTGCCGTTGATCAGGGTAGATTTTCCACTACCACTTACCCCCGTAACACAGGTCAATACGCCCAAGGGAATTTCAAGGTCTACATTTTGTAGGTTATTCCCGTTGGCCCCATATAATTGAATGCTCCCGCTGGACTTGCGTCTTTCGGCGGGTACGGGAATGGATTTCTTTCCATTGAGGTATTGGGCCGTGAGGCTATTGGAAGCCTGAATGTCTTTGAGTTTTCCTTGCGCCACGATGGCGCCCCCGTGCAGTCCTGCCTTTGGACCAATGTCCAAAATGTGATCTGCCGTTTCAATCATGTCCTTGTCGTGTTCGACCACCAATACACTGTTGCCAATATCACGAAGTTGTTGAAGCGATTGAATCAATCTTGCATTATCGCGCTGGTGCAGCCCGATAGAAGGCTCGTCTAGGATATATAATACATTGACGAGTTGTGAGCCGATCTGAGTAGCCAGGCGTATACGCTGCGCTTCACCACCACTAAGACTTCTCGCACTTCGGTTGAGGTTAAGGTAGCCTAGGCCGACGTCCAAAAGGAATTGGCTTCGTGCCTTAAGTTCTTTGACGATCTCCTCGGCAATGATCCATTCCTTAGCGCTGTAGGTGCTTTTTAGGGCATCCACCCATTGTCCAAAGGCAGTGAGGCTTTGCGTGCTAATATCGGCGATGCTTTTTCCGCCTATTTTGAAGTGTAAGCTCTCCTTGCGCAATCTTGCGCCGCCGCAACTACTGCAGGTCACATCGTCCATGTAATCGTCTGCCCAACGCTGTATGGAGCGACTCTTGCTTTCGCGGCTTTGGTTCTCGATGAAGTTCGTGATGCCTTCGAAATTCAGCTTGTATTCTTTGGTTACTCCAATGGCTTTATGTTCCACCGTCATGACCTCGTTCGAGCCGTTCATGATGATCTCCATCGCGGCCTCAGGGATTTTTGAAATGGCGTCGTCTAAGGAAAACCCGTGCTTGAGCGCGATGATCTCCAACTGGTTAAACATCCAATTCTTCTTGTACTCCCCGATAGGGGTAATGCCACCTTTGCGAATGGAAACGGCAGGATCTGGAATGATCTTGCTGAGATTGACCTCCTTTGTGGTGCCTAATCCGTCGCATCGTGGACAGGCGCCTTTTGGACTGTTGAACGAGAAGGTGTTGGGCTCGGGTTCTTGATAGGCGATGCCGGTTGTAGGACACATCAACTGCCTGGAGAAATAGGCTAATTCATTGCTGTCTAAATCCAATACTGCAATGGTGCCCTTGCCGTGTGCCATCGCAGTTTCCACGCTCTGTGCTATGCGGGACTCTGCCGTGGCGGCCACACGAATGCGGTCTACGACAATCTCAATATCGTGTGTTTTATAACGGTCTAGTCGGTATCCGCTACTCACTTCCACAACCTCACCATCCACTCGGGCCCTGATGAACCCCATGCGAACGATCTGCTCGAACAATTCTCGGTAATGTCCCTTTCTGGCCCGTACCACTGGCGCTAGAACGGCCACGCGTTTGCCCACAAAACGCTCAGAGATCAACTCGACAATCTGCGCGTCCGTGTAGCTAATCATGGCTTCGCCAGTCTTGTAGGAATAAGCGGTCGAAGTTCGTGCGTACAGTAGGCGTAAGAAATCACTGAGTTCCGTGACCGTACCTACGGTCGAACGAGGGTTTCTCGAGGTGGTTTTTTGCTCAATGGCAATGACGGGGGAAAGCCCCTCAATTTTATCGACATCTGGACGTTCCATGTTGCCAAGAAACTGACGTGCATAGGCACTGAACGTCTCCATATACCTACGCTGTCCTTCGGCGTAGATGGTATTAAAGGCGAGCGAGCTTTTTCCCGAGCCACTGAGGCCCGTGATGACCACGAGGGAATTGCGTGGAATTTCCACGTCTATATTGCGCAAATTGTGAGATCGCGCGCCGTATACCTCAATATTCTCACTCATTATTTCTTCGGTAACCAGAGGGTAATGGTTTGCCCTGATGCGTTGTAGGTCCAATGATCATCGCGGATCCATGGATTGTACTCGCGCAAGGTTTGGTAGGTAGCGCCGTGCTCTATGGCCCATTGAATCCAACTGTTTACAGGTCCTTCCACTGCGATGGTATCCATCGCTGGAAGTTGATAACCCTGGTCCTCATGGAAAACATATCCGAAGGCAGTAAGGTTCTCGTGAATGTGTTTTACCGCAGCAATGCGATAGACATAGCGGGCTGTTTCTGAATTCAAAAGCAGGTCGTAATAATTATTTACTTGCTGCTCTTCTAATCGACGCTCGGTACCGGCCATTCCCATGTTGTAGGAGGCGGCTGCGAGGGTCCAATTCCCAAATCGCTCATAGGCTTCATTCAAATAAGCACAGGCCACTTCCGTGGATTTAACGATGTGGTAGCGCTCGTCAATATCCTGATCCACAACAAGTCCATTTTCCCTGCCTGTCGTTTTCATGATCTGCCAATACCCAGCAGCACCCGCAGGACTTACCACGTTTTGCAGACCGCTTTCTATGAGTGCCAAGTATTTAAAATCATCTGGAATGCCATTTTTCTCAAGAATGGGCTCAATGATAGGGAAGTACTTCACGGCACGCTTGAGCATCAAGAGGTTGTTGCTCTGCCAATAGCTGTTTACTAAAACCTCTCGGTCCAATTTTTCTTGGACATCTAACCGCTGCAATGGAAGGGGTTCGTTGGCAAAAAACAATTGGTTAGGAACGGCAAAAGGCTTGACCGTACTAGGACGCACTTCCACTGGGTGGGGTACATCGTTCACGGCATTAGGGAATACAAGAATAACCATCATGCCCACTGCGGCACCGATGATTGCATAATACCACTTACCCCTCATAACTGAATGGCGTTTCAAAGTCTTTGAATGACGGTCCATTCCGTATCCTTTGCGCTGAGTTGTGGATCACTTATGCCCCAATCAATACCTAAATCCTGGTCGTTCCAATACAAACTACCCTCATCTTCAGGGCTGTACGTGTTGGTGCATTTGTATAAAAATACGGTGTGGTCCTCTAAGGTTGCGAAGCCGTGTGCGAAGCCTGCCGGTATCCACAACATCTTTTTATTTTCTCCGCTTAATACCACCTTGTGGTGCTGGCCATAGGTGGGAGATCCTTTGCGCAAGTCGACGGCGACATCTAAGACACTACCTCGTTGCACGCGCACCAGCTTTCCCTGTGCCATAGGCGGACGCTGAAAATGTAAACCTCGCAATACTCCCGCGTTGGAAAAGCTTTCGTTGTCTTGCTTGAAATCCACTTGAATGCCCTCCTTTGCAAAGGCTTCTTCACTATAGCTTTCAAAGAAATAGCCTCGATGATCACCGAACACTCGTGGTTCGATTTCGTACAAGTCTGGAATGGCAGTTGGGATAAATTTCATGTATTCAAAAATACACGGATAAGTTTAGGAAAGTAAAGGATCGACGCCTTCTTTCAACAACTTTGCGATTTGTGCCGTGTGAGTCAGGAAACTCAAGTGTGTGGCATTAGGGAGTACCCAATCGTGATCCGCTTTTGTATTCTCAAATGGGAAGACTACATCGTGGTCTCCTCGGATGCTATCCACCGGGCAAAGCGGTGCTGGTCGCTCCCAATTTAACACGGCTCGCAACACCCAACGATAGTAGGCACAAGGGAATTGCTCCATCATTTCTAATACGTGGTCTAATTCTGCTTGCGGTCGGCTATTCAATCTAGCCATGAAGAAAATGAACTTGCGAATGCTCTCTTTCGGAGCCCAATTCAACATTCCCGTTTTCGCTAATCGACCGTATAAGGGGCGCAGCGGAGTTTGATAATGCACGGAGTTCAATAGAACAACGCGTTGCACTTTGTTTCTTGAAGCCCACTCTTGGGCAATGATACCGCCAAGACTAAAGCCAAACAACAAATCATTCTCACCGATAGGGTGCGGGTCCAACATGCGGTCGGCATAGGAGGCAATGGATTCATTCTCCTTAGGCATGATCCACTCGAGATAAGTGGCCTGCCAAGGGAAAGAAAATTGTCTGTAAATACGGGAATCGGCCCCCATTCCTGGAAGGACCCATACGCGAGCTTCAGCCATTGCCAATGTTGTGTTGTATTACTTCAAGAACATCGCTAAAGACGCCTTTGTTCGTGGCAATGATGCTTTTTGAATCAATGGGTGCATTACCCCCTTGGTAATCACAAACTTGACCACCGGCTTCGCGCACCAATAAGATGCCCGCCGCTACATCCCAGGGACTCAAGCCATATTCGAAATACCCTTCAAACCTCCCACAAGCCGTGTAGGCAAGATCGACCGCTGCGGTACCTATACGGCGGATACCGCGCGTTCTAGGATAGAAGTATTCCAACGTCTTTTGAAATCCTGCCACTCCAGAAAAATCGTAATAGGGGAAGCCCGTTGCCAATAAAGAGTTTTTGAGTTCCGTGGTTGTTGAAGTATGAACCGCATTACCATTTAAGGTGGTGCCGCCGCCTTTGATTGCGCTGAAACATTCGTCCATGCCAACTTCATAGACCACGCCCAGAACGGGTTCATCTAGATGCATTAAAGCAATACTGACACTAAAGATTGGAAGGCCATGAACGAAGTTTGTCGTACCGTCGAGCGGATCGATGACCCAGTAGTAATTTGTGTTGGTATTTTGGCCGACTGTGCCTTCTTCGGTGAGGAAGCCTGCCTCAGGCAATAATTTGCTGAGGGCAGCGACCAAGAGTTCTTCAGCATTTTTATCCACATCACTGACTAAGGCATTCAGGCTTTTGAGCGATACACGCTCTTGAGAGAAGGTAGCTTGCTGTGTTCTTAAAAAGTGACCCGCTGTTCGGGCAATATCTTCAACCTGGGGGCGTAGGTTAGGAAGGTCGATCATTGTACTCTTGTTGCAGTATAAATCATTCGTATGCTCTTACACATACCCTGTAAAGTATCGGATTCCGACTCTTTTGAGTCGTAGTAAGACAGCACATTGGTTCGTTGTACGTCTTCAAATTCAACTTGGCCTAAGAACAATCCTTCTCTTACTTTGAAGAGATCGCTCTGCAGGATAAGGCCTTCTTTTTGATGGCGGCTGCGAAGACTTCTCCAATATCGGGAGAACTCTTTTTCGCTGCAAAGCGGTCTAAATTCTAGAAAAATCAGTGACATGTTCGGCGTGTTTCGGTACCTCTAAGGTAACAATTCCATCCGGACCTATGTCATTTAATTTCAATGATTTAGTAGTATTTGCCCATTGTGGATTCCAATAGGTCTTTACACGCACATAATTATCAGTGTAGCCCAACATGAATCCTTCTTTGTTTTCTCCCTCAAACAGTACTGGGCGCAGTTTGCCAAGTTGACTTTCGTAAAACGCCCGCTTTTTCTTTTCGCTAAGAATGCGGAGCATTTTATTGCGACGCTTGCGTTCAGGAATTGGAACTACGCCTTCCATGCCAGCGGCTGGTGTGTTTTCACGTTCGCTGTAGGTAAACACATGCAAGTAGCTGATGTCGAGTTCATTCAGCAGATTATATGTCTCTGCAAACAGCTCATCTGTTTCTCCTGGGAATCCTACGATAACGTCCACGCCGATACAAGTGTCGGGATTGGCGGCTTTTACGGCTGCCACACGTTTGCGGTATAGCGCGGTCATGTACCGACGCTTCATCAGCTTTAAGATGGTATCTGAACCGCTTTGAAGGGGAAGGTGGAAGTGAGGAACGAACTTTTGGCTTTCCGCGGTAAAAGTGATGATCTCGTCGCGCAGTAAGTTCGGTTCAATGCTCGAAATACGCATGCGTTCTACAGGGACTTGGGCATCCAAGGCTTGGACCAATTCCAAGAAGGTGCTCTCGTGCTTCTTATTTCCAAACTCTCCCTTCCCGTAATCTCCAACGTTTACTCCGGTGAGCACAATTTCCGGGATACCGGCTTGGGCAATCTCCTGCGCCTTAGCTACTACATTCTCCAAGGTGTCACTTCTAGAAATACCGCGCGCTAAAGGAATGGTACAATAGGTGCATTTGTAATCACAACCGTCTTGCACTTTCAAAAAGGCACGCGTACGATCGCCAGCGCTGTAGCTTGATACGAATGTGTTTGCATCCTCAATTTCACAGCTGTGCACTTCCGCATCTCCTTTGGTTTTCTCTAAGGCTCCTAAGAATTGGCGTACGTTGAATTTTTCAGTGGCTCCGAGGACCAGGTCAACGCCAGGGAGTTCCATGATTTGCTCCGGTTTTAATTGGGCATAACACCCGACCACCACGATAAATCCATCGGGATTCGCACGTAAGGCTCGGCCGATAATGTTCCGGGTCTCACGGTCTGCATTTTCCGTGACGGAACAAGTATTGATGATGTATACGTCCGCTGGATCTTGGAATTCTACGCGCTCAAAACCGCCATCAACCATGTCCTTGGCTATTGTTGAGGTCTCCGCGAAATTCAGCTTACAGCCTAGGGTATGGAACGCAACACTTGGCATTAAATAAGATTTACTTCGGGGTGTAAGGAGATGCCAAAACGCTGTTGGATATCGTCGATAATTTTTTGGGCCAATTCTAATAATTCCGCCCCACTAGCTTCACCATAATTGACCAATACCAGCGCTTGTTTTTCGTGTATTCCGGCATCGCCATTGCGATAGCCTTTCCAACCCGCGGTATCGATGAGCCATCCTGCGGCTAGCTTAACGCCATTCGGTGCCGGATAAGAAGGCATATTAGGGTAGCGCTCGGCCAAGCTTTCTGCGAGCTCCTTCGAGACCACAGGGTTTTTGAAAAACGAGCCGCTATTGCCTATTTCCGCGGGATCTGGAAGTTTACTCCTGCGGATGCTGATCACTGCATCGCTGATTTGCTTTGGAGTAGGATCTGTAATATCCCTGGCTTCGAGCTCTGCTTGAATGGAGCCGTAATCTGTGCGAAGCTTGTGATTCTTTTTTGTGAGTGCTAGGGTAATGCGCGTGATGATGGCTTTGCCCTTCCATTCATTTTTGAAAATGCTATCGCGGTATCCAAAATGGGCCTCCTCTTTTGATAGCGAAAAGAATTCGCCATTCTCGACAAGGACTCCCTCGCAGTTCACAAAAACGTCTTTCAACTCTACGCCATAGGCCCCAATATTCTGAACGGGCGCTGTGCCGCAATTCCCGGGAATTAAGCTGAGGTTTTCAAGTCCGCCTAATCCTTGCATGAGGGTCCAAAGCACTACTTCGTGCCAATTTTCCCCTGCACCAAAGCGGATATGCACGACCTCGTCGTCCTCGAAAACCACACGTCTGCCATGGATATCAACCTTGAGCACATCGCCTTCCACATCCTGGGTCAGTAGCATGTTCGAACCGCCGCCGAGCACTAGGGCAGGGGCGCCATGATGTTTAACATACGTACTGATTTCATCTGCGCTATGTGCCCAGATTAGGCGGGTTGCCTTTTGGTCGATACCAAAGGTGTTGAGTTTGACTAAGCTTTGATTGAGTTGTACAATCACGGTTTATGGGTTTTATCGGGTGCGGTGCGGGTACACCTCTAATGCTGCTTTTAAGATAGCAATACAATCCGTCAATGCCTCCGTGTTCAGCACATAAGCAAGGCGTGCTTGATTTGCGCCCAATTCTGGCTTGGCATAAAATCCAGCCGCTGGTGCCATCATTAGCGTTTTTCCTTCATGGTTAAAATCACTGAGCAGCCATTGTGCAAAGTGTTCCGCGCTTTCTACCGGGAACGAGGCCACGGCATAAAAGGCACCTTTTGGCTTTGGACAAAAGACTCCTTCAATACTATTCAAGCCATCTACCAATACATTGCGACGCTCCACATACTCGGCATTCACCTCGTCGAAATAGCTCTGTGGCGTTTTCAACGCCGCTTCACTGGCAATTTGGGCATAGGTCGGCGGCGACAATCTCGCTTGCGCGAATTTCATGGCCGTTGCCATAAACTCCTTGTTCTTGCTGACTAAGCAGCCGATACGCGCGCCACACATACTGTATCGCTTCGAGAAGCTATCTACCACAATAGCGTGCTCTTCCAAGCCTTCCATGGCAAGGACGCTGTGGTGAGGCTCACCGTCGTAGGTGAATTCGCGGTATACTTCGTCTGCAATCAAGAAAAGGTCGTGTCGCAGCACGATATCGCGAAGTTGTTCCAATTCTTCTTTGCTGTACAAGTACCCCGTTGGGTTGCCAGGGTTACAGATTAAGATTCCTTTGGTTTTAGGGGTAATAGCGGCCTCGAAGGCAGCTACTGGCGGCAGGGCAAACCCGGTCTCAATAGAAGATTCAACGGGAACGACTTTTACCCCGCTTGCGGTCGCAAATCCATTGTAGTTGGCGTAGAACGGTTCGGGAATGATGACCTCATCGCCTTCGTCCATGGCGGATCCAAAGGTGAACAACAGGGCTTCCGATCCACCGGTGGTCACGATGATTTCATCGGTTTGTACCGGAAGGTTCTTGCCGTGGTAGTACTTCGACAGTCCCTCTCTCAAGGAAGCAAATCCCGCGCTGTGGCTGTAGGCCAAAACTGGTACGTCGGCTTCTTTTATGGCGCGTTGCGCCTCCAAAGGGGTTTGAATATCGGGTTGTCCAATGTTCAGGTAATATACTTTGTTGCCATTGCGCTCTGCTTGTTCTGCGAAGGGAACTAGTTTGCGAATAGGGCTGGAAGGCATGCGCCCGCCTTTGACTGAAATCTTTGGCATACTTGGGTCGTATTTAATGCAAAAAGCCCTGCAAAAATACAGGGCTTTCTTGGATATCCGTAAGTAATGTTCGGGATGTTATTTCGCAATAACGCTACCGCCTTTTTTCTCTGGAGTAGTTTCCTGAGCTTCAGGGTTCATTACCTGTCCTTTAATGGTCAAGACCACAGTTTGATTGGTGGCATTTGATTGAACAGTGACTGTTTTGTGGAAGTTACCCATGCGGTTGGTGTCGTATTTCACTTGGATCTCACCTTCTGCACCTGGAGCAATAGGCTCGCGGGTCCATTTAGGGGTAGTACATCCACAAGAAGCACGCACTGAGTTCAGTACCAAAGGCTCAGTACCTTCGTTCTTGAATTTGAATACACGAGTACCGTTGGCACCTTTTTCTACTTTACCGTAGTTGATGACTTTGTTGTCGAAGGTGATCTTAGCGCCGTCGGCTGGAGCTTCTTGTGCTTGAGCTGCAAAACCGAAGAGTGCAACGAATAGGGTAAGGAATAATTTTTTCATTGGACTAGAGCATTTAAATCTTAGTGGTTCAAATGTAGGATTCTTGCCGAGCTATTCAAAGGAATTTAACAATCTCTTAGTCTTAGTGTCCAATTGGTCATTGAGAGAATGTATTTTTGCGCTTTAAACCAAGATTTGCAATGCGCGAAATCGGAAAATACACCCCCGGAGAAATTGAATCAAAGTGGTACAGCCACTGGTTGGACAACAACTACTTCCACGCGGAAGTCAGTGATAAAGAGCCCTATACCATAGTCATTCCTCCGCCAAACGTCACGGGTGTACTTCACATGGGGCACATGCTGAACAATACGGTTCAGGACGTTCTCATTCGTCGTGCTCGTATGCTTGGTTTGAACGCTTGTTGGGTACCGGGTACCGACCATGCGTCCATTGCAACGGAAGCCAAGGTGGTCAAGCGTCTACGCGAACAAGGCATTAAAAAGTCAGATTTGTCGCGCGAGGATTTCTTGAAACACGCCTGGGATTGGACCGATGAATACGGCGGTATCATCCTAAAGCAGTTGCGCCGCCTAGGAGCTTCTTGCGATTGGGACCGTACGGCATTTACGTTGGACGAAGTGCGCAGCGAGCAAGTGATCGATGTATTTATCGACTTGCACCAGAAAGGCATGATTTACCGCGGTCTGCGCATGGTGAACTGGGATCCAGTAGCACTCACGGCAGTGTCGGACGAGGAAGTCATCCACAAGGAGGAGAACAGCCGCCTGTACTACATGACCTACAAGATCGAAGGATCAGATGAGGCTCTGCAAGTGGCTACGACGCGTCCTGAAACCATTTTTGGTGATACAGCGGTTTGTGTGAATCCTGAAGATGAGCGCTACCAGCATTTGAAAGGCAAGAAGGCCATCGTTCCTTTAGTAGGGCGCGCAGTACCGATTATTTTTGACGAGTACGTGGATATCGAGTTTGGTACGGGCGCACTGAAGGTGACCCCAGCACACGATACGAATGACCAAATGTTGGGCGAGAAGCACAACTTGGAAGTCATCGATGTATTCGATCAACACGCAGCACTGAACGAGCACGGCGGTGAATTTGCCGGATTGGATCGATTCGATGCGCGTAAAAAAGTAGCCAAAGCCCTAGAAGAGGCAGGCCTATTGGTTGAGACCAAGGACCTCAGAAATAAAGTCGGACGCAGCGAGCGTACCGATGCAGTGATTGAGCCGCGCTTGAGTATGCAGTGGTTCTTGAAAATGTCGGATTTGGCCAAGCCGGCCATTGACGGTGTAAAATCAAAGGACATTACTCTACATCCGCCGCACGCTGAAAAGACCTACCTCTACTGGATGGAGAACATCAAGGATTGGTGTATTTCACGTCAGCTTTGGTGGGGACACCGCATTCCTGCTTGGTACGATGCAGAGGGCAATGTAGCCGTGTGTAAGACCAAAGAAGAAGCCGTTGCAGCCCTCGGCACTGATGCGGTACACCAAGACGAAGATGTCATGGATACGTGGTTCAGTTCTTGGCTATGGCCGTACAGCGTATTCTCTGGAAACCAAGAGGAGGAAGATTATTTCTATCCGACCAATACACTGGTTACGGGACAGGATATCATTTTCTTCTGGGTAGCCCGTATGATCATGGCAGGGTACGAGTTCAAAGGAAAGCGTCCGTTCAAGGATGTGTACTTCACCGGTATGGTACGTGATAAGAAGCGTCGTAAGATGTCGAAATCTTTGGGCAATAGCCCGGATCCGCTAGATCTTATCGATAAATACGGTGCCGACGGTGTCCGTGTAGGTATGCTCATGACGGCGCCTGCAGGAAACGATTTATTGTTTGACGAAGACCTCTGTTCTCAAGGTTCGTTCTTCGCCAATAAGGTTTGGAATGCCTTCCGTTTGGTAGGCATGTGGGAAGCTGGTGCTCAGAGCATGAGTGCTTCAGAATCACTTTCTGTACAATGGATGCGCAACCGCATTGGTGAAGCCCTTGTAGAGCTAGAAAGCAGCTTTGAAAAATACCGATTGTCGGAGGCATTGATGACGACTTACAAGCTGGTTTGGGACGATTTCTGTTCGTGGTACCTAGAAATGGTGAAGCCTGCGAAGGGCGAGCAAATCTCAGCCGAAGCGTTGGATGCGACCAAATCAATCTTCAACACCTTGTTGGAAATCATGCATCCATTCATGCCGTTTATCACGGAAGAATTGTGGCAGAACCTCGCAGATCGTAAAGATGGGGAGACCATCAACTTTGCCGCTTGGCCTACTCTCAAAGTGGAAGATCAGGCGATTTTAAAATCATATGCACACTTCGCTGAGGTCGTAAGTGGTGTTCGTACGGTACGCAATGAAAATGGAATTGCTCCGAAAGAGGTGTTGACCATCGAGATTGCCGAGGGTACGGCACACGACCCAGCCTTCGACGCACTGATCATGAAGCTCGCCAATGTTGAGGCGATCACCATCGTTGGTGAGGTGAAGAAATCTGCGTTCAGCTTTGTGGTTGGTGGGATCAATTACACCATCCCGGCCGATGCCTTCGTGAACGTTGATGATGAGATTGCCAAGCTAGAAGAGGAATTGGCCTACACGCAAGGATTCTTGAAGAGCGTCGAGAAAAAACTCAGTAATGAGCGCTTTGTTTCCAATGCGCCTGAGGCTGTTGTTGCCTCGGAACGTAAAAAGCAAGCGGATGCTGAAGGTAAAATAGCCTTGATCACGCAACGCTTAGAGGCCTTAAAAGGATAACGATGAGCCAAGACCTAAACGCCGGAATTCATAGCCACATTGCAGGACTCGAGAAGAAAACGGGCCAGCCCATTTCGTATTGGGTGGATATGGTTCGCTCTTGGAACGAGCCGAAGCATATGGCCAATGTCAAGCGCTTGAAAGAGGAATTCGGTATTGGTCACGGACATGCGAATATGGTGGTTCACCTGACCAAGGAGAATACCTCCTTGCACATGGATGAAAGCCAAGTAGAGGATAGCGTCTTTAAGGGCAAGGAGCATTGGAAACCTTTGCACGAACGCATCGTTGAGGGCTTGCAAGCCACGGGTTTGGAATTTGAGCTCAGCGGTAAGAAGAAGTATTACAGCATTCGGACCTCAAAGCAAGTGGGGTGTTTAGTGCCGGCCACCAAGGGTAGGTTCGAAGTTTGGATCAATATTAAAGGGCAGGAGCCAGTGGGAAATCTGCAGCTCATGAAAGCAGGCAGTATGTGTTCGCATGCCATCCATCTCACTGAGGAGGATGCGGATATTTCGGAAGTGCTCCTCTGGCTCGAGCGGGCCGTCCAGCGAACCCTATAACACAAAAGCCCGGCGCGTAGCGCCGGGCTTTTTTTAGGTTCGAGGTATGGAACCTAGTTGGGACCTGTCTGAGATATAACCACTAACACTCACACACAAACACAGCGCAGGTCCCGCGATTTACCGCGCCCTATGGATGGCTACGGTATATATGGTCTTGCAAACGCGCTTGGCCGGTTGGCCTTTCTTTTGGCGGCTTACATATACTTTCAGGTCTACGGTTTTCTTCCCGTTTTGCACAAAGCAACTTTCAATGGCCAATTGGTCATTGAGTTCTGCGGCGTTGTACATTTTCATATCAATGTTTACCACCTTTTCCTTCCATTGCTCGTTGAGCTGTAAGGCTTCTAGGCGCTTTTTCTTCACTCCATTCATGTGATCCATCAACGCCCAGAGGGTAAGATTCCCGTAGGCATCGACCATGGTATGGTCTACTAGGACCAATTCCCTTGTTTTGATAGGACCTGAATTTCTTACGGTGTTGAGAAAATTCTTCATGATGTAGTCAAAAAAAAGAGCGCCTTCCGGGGGAAGGCGCTCTTGCTATTATGGGTTGTTATATGTTCTAATTCTATGCCTTCACTTCACTCAATAACAACCCCTTCCACACGTAAATGCGGTTCATGAAATTGATTGTATGATTGCGTTGTGATTGCATATATCTAAAGTAGTCTTTCTAATTGAAAAACAAAATTGGTGCCAAAAAAATATTTTACCCCCTATTTTTTACGCCAATTGGTCCAAACTGACCACATATTGGCAGGTTTGACCCCCTGTAATTTGCGGTGTAAGCCCTGCATACTCGGTCTTGGGTTTTCTGATTTTGCGAAAGCTTGGAGCGTTTTGGTTGCTTCCGGACCCAATCCGTTCAGATTTTGAGGGTTGTATTGCGGTCCAATCATTTTAAGCGCATCGAGCGAAGCGTAGAGGTCTCCAAGTGTGCGTTGTACCTCGATTTGCTTTAGGGCGGCGGTCGTATTGCGCGGGCTCATTTCGAGCACACGATCGTACAATGCGGCAGCCTCATTGAGTTCGCCTTTCATGCGGTGAATGCTGGCCAATTGGTTCAAGGTCAACATGTGATTCGGGTGAATGTCCAAGGCGCGCTCGAAGGCCTCTTGTGCACGATTCACATCGCGCTGGGTAGGGCGATTTCCGCTAGCACTGAGTATGCCAAGACCTTCGAAGTAGGCCATGGGATTATTGTAAATGTCCATTTCGAAGAAAGGACTTTGGGCCGATTCTGCATTGGTCTGCATGATGCGTGCGTTGCGGGTCATATAGCCCTCAAGGGATTCCTTAGCCTCGCGTTCACTCATCATTCTGCTTGCACTCACAATAAGGGCGAAGGTGATAAGGGTGCCGGCGAGAACGGCATTGGTCGGGCTGCTCAGACGGGGTTTCAGTGTGGTGGAAGCAAAGCCCAGGGCGATCGCGAGCGGCCAAAGCATAGAGGCACGCTCGAGGGGGAATTCCCCGAAGCCATAGACGGAAAATCCAACTACCACAAGGGCCATATAGATGTTGCCGTCTTTTTTAAAGTTCTGCCAAAAGCCTATGACTAGAATGCCGACAAAGAGAACGCCGCCGAAGATTCCTGTTTCACTGAGCATCCAGAGCAGGTCGTTGTGCGGGCGCAAAATATTGGTCACCCCGTTCATCACACTTTCGTTGGTGCCTTTGAGTCCTTGGGCCGGGTATTCAATCTTCCACTGGCCGCCACCCACACCGCTGATGGGCTTGTCTAAGAACATCTCCCAGGACGCATTCCAATAGTGCAAACGGCTTTGAATGGTATCGCTGTTGAAGATTTTTTCACTGCCGCCGGCAGCCACGGCGACACCTATGCCTACGACGAGGATGGCTAGGGCTATGAGGCCGTTGTTTCTGAGTTTAGCGTTGCCCTGCATGATGTAATGTACGGTGGCTACTACTGCCATGGCGAGGCCGCCTAACCAAACCCCACGAGTGCGGAGCAGGAGTATGGCAATGCCTGCGAGGGCAAGGGCTGCAATGCGTACCCATTTGCCTGCTGGACCTTCAAACGTCCCTAAAAAGCCGAGGGGGAGGAGGAGCAGTAGGGTGGCGGCTGCGTAGTTTTTGTGCGTGAACAGTGGGCCGTTGGCCAGGTAAATGTTGTTTTCTTGGTAGGCCTCTGCAAGGGATGGCAGGATGCTGAGGGAGGCGATGATCAAGGCGACTTGGCTCCCCATTCCTAGGGCTTGGAGGGCGTTGGTTTTGTTCTTTTCGAAGGCAGCTTTAGCGATGAGCATCCAAGCGGCGAGGAAAGAGATGCGTGCCACGAATCCATAGAGCTCACTCGGCGCAGATACTTGGCCAATTTTTACCACCGAAAGTACCAGCGCTATGGTCATCAAGGACAAGCTGGTGAACCCGCTTTTCATCTGGTTGCGGTAGAAGTAAATGCCTGCTAATCCGAGGAGTGAGGCAGAAGCGAATCGGACCCAGAGACCTATATCTTGACTGGAAGGATCGACGATCAATACCAAGAAGATAGGCACGTAAAAAAGTAGGGAGCGAAGTGGCTTCATAATTTTCGGTTTGCCGTGAAGATAATGAAAAGAATCATTGGCCAATTCTGCCGTATCTTTATGCTCCCAAATACATCACAGAACTATGGAGAACCCCGCACCATACGTACCGAAACACAAAGTACGCATCGTTACCGCGGCATCACTTTTTGACGGCCACGACGCAGCCATTAACATCATGCGTCGCATCATCCAAAGTACCGGTTGTGAAGTCATTCACCTCGGCCACGACCGCTCCGTCGAGGAGGTCGTTAATACTGCCATTCAGGAAGATGCCAATGCCATTGCCATGACCTCTTACCAAGGCGGGCACATCGAGTACTTCAAATACATGTACGACCTGTTGCAGGAAAAAGGCGCCGGCCACATCAAGATTTTTGGTGGGGGTGGAGGTACCATCTTGCCGGAAGAAATTGAAGAACTCCACGCTTACGGCATCACGCGCCTGTACCATCCGGACGATGGCCGAAAGATGGGCTTGCAGGGCATGATCAATGACCTCGTGGAGAAGTCGGACTTTTTGGTCGGAGATACTCTTCCGGGTAGCATCGAGGAATTGGCGGGGGCGAATAATCCTACCATTGCGCGTTGGATCAGTGCCGCAGAGAATTGTGGTGAGCAACACGGGCAGGCATTGGCTTCAATCACGGAGCAGGCCGCGGCCATTCATACGCCTATTCTTGGGATCACCGGAACGGGCGGAGCAGGAAAGAGCTCTATGGTGGATGAGCTGGTGCGCCGTTTTACCATGGACTTTACCGATAAGCGCATCGCGGTAGTATCGGTGGATCCTTCAAAGAGAAAGACCGGCGGTGCCTTGTTGGGCGACCGCATTCGTATGAACGCCATCAAACACGGGAATGTGTTTATGCGTTCCTTAGCCACGCGCCAGGCAAATTTGGCCCTTAGCGCTCACGTGCAAAATGCGTTAGACATTTTGAAAGTGGCCGGCTTCGACCTCATTATTCTTGAAACTTCAGGCATCGGGCAGAGCGATACAGAAATTCTAGACCACAGCGATGCCAGCTTGTACGTGATGACGCCGGAATATGGCGCCGCGACGCAGCTGGAGAAGATCGACATGTTGGATTTTGCCGACCTCATTGCCTTGAACAAATTTGACAAACGCGGCGCCTTGGATGCCCTGCGCGATGTTAAAAAGCAATACCAACGCAACCACAACCTCTGGGAGGCAGATCCGGAAAGCATGCCGGTCTATGGTACCATTGCGAGTCAGTTCAATGATCCGGGTACAAATTCACTGTACAAGGCCATCATTGAAATGCTCAATGCCAAAGCAAATGCCGGGTTTGAGAGCAGTTTTGCCATTACCGGTGAGATGAGCGAGAAGATATTCATCATCCCGCCGAAACGCACGCGTTACCTCAGTGAGATTTCTGAAAGTCACCGCATTCACCGCGAGCAAATAAGCGCGCAGATTGAGGTGGCAGATAAATTATATGCCTTGCACCGCTCCATTGAGACCTTGGACGATCAGGAGCTCAAAGACCAACTGCAAGCGAGCTTCGACCGCATCAAGATGGACCTAGATCCGCATCATTGGGAAAAGCTTCAGCAGTGGGAACAAACCGTTAAGCGCTACAAGGATCCGGTATATACCTTCCAAGTACGCGGTAAGGACATCAACATCAAAACCCACACGGAGAGTTTGTCTCATACACAGATTCCAAAAGTGGCATTGCCTAAATACCGCAGCTGGGGAGATATTCTTCGTTGGTTGTTGCTAGAAAATGTACCGGGTGAATACCCCTATACTGCGGGTATCTATCCGTTCAAGCGTGAAGGCGAGGACCCGACGCGAATGTTTGCGGGGGAAGGCGGTCCAGAACGGACCAATAAACGCTTCCATTACGTGAGTTTGGGAATGCCGGCCAAGCGACTTTCGACGGCCTTTGATAGTGTGACGCTCTATGGTAATGACCCGGACAGACGCCCCGATATCTATGGGAAAATTGGTAACTCTGGGGTAAGCATCTGTTGTCTCGACGATGCGAAGAAGCTCTACAGCGGTTTCCGACTCACCAACCCAACAACGTCGGTTTCAATGACCATTAACGGTCCGGCACCGATGCTCTTGGCCTACTTCATGAATGCGGCCGTGGATCAAGAATGTGAGGTCTATATCAAAGAGCACGGCTTGGAGTCTAAGGTGGAAGCCGTAAAGAAAGCTAAATACGACGATCGCGGTATTGCCCGGCCAGCCTACCAAGGAGAGTTGCCGGAAGGCAATGACGGCCTAGGACTACTATTGCTTGGAGTTACCGGTGATGAAGTTCTCGACGCCAAAACCTATGGAGAGATCAAGGCTACCACTTTGAATACTGTGCGAGGAACCGTCCAGGCAGATATTCTCAAGGAAGACCAGGCACAGAACACGTGTATTTTCTCGACTGAGTTTGCCCTGCGTTTGATGGGCGATGTGCAGAGTTATTTTATCGATTGGCAAGTGCGCAACTTCTACAGCGTCAGCATCTCAGGATACCACATTGCGGAGGCAGGAGCGAACCCGATCACCCAGTTGGCGTTTACGTTGGCCAACGGCTTTACCTACGTGGAGTACTATTTGAGCCGTGGCATGGACATCAATAAGTTCGCGCCGAACTTGAGTTTCTTCTTCTCGAATGGAATTGATCCCGAATATGCGGTCATAGGTCGAGTGGCACGCCGTATTTGGGCCAACGCCATGAAGAACAAGTATGGGGCCGATGCGCGTTCGCAAATGTTGAAGTACCACATCCAGACTTCGGGCCGTAGTTTGCATGCTCAGGAGATTGATTTCAACGATATCCGTACGACACTACAAGCCTTGTATGCCATTTACGACAACTGTAATTCACTGCATACGAACGCCTATGACGAGGCGATCACTACCCCGACAGAGGAGAGTGTGCGCCGTGCGATGGCGATACAGTTGATCATCAACAAGGAATTGGGCTTGGCGAAGAATGAGAACCCTATTCAGGGGGCGTTCATTATTGAGGAGTTGACGGATTTAGTCGAAGAGGCGGTGTTGCAGGAGTTTGACCGCATTACCGAGCGCGGCGGCGTTCTAGGTGCCATGGAGACCATGTACCAGCGCGGAAAGATCCAAGAGGAGAGCTTGCACTATGAGATGTTGAAGCATACTGGGGAGTTCCCAATTATTGGAGTGAATACTTTCTTGAACAAAAAGGGGTCCCCAACCATTATTCCTGCGGAGGTTATTCGTGCCACCGTAGAAGAAAAAGAATACCAGATTGCCATGCTTGAAGCACTGCGCCAGAGTAAGGCCGCGAGAGCGGAGGAAGGGTTGCAGCAAATTCAGGAGGCTGCGATTCAGAATGAGAATATTTTCGAGGTTCTGATGGAGGCGGCGAAGCATTGCTCACTGGGACAGATTACCAATGCACTGTTCGAAGTTGGCGGACAGTATAGAAGAAATATGTAAATGAAATTACTCTCGTTTAATGTCAATGGCGTACGCGCCGCAGCTGGAAAAACTTTAATTGAAGACCTGCACGAATTGGACTGTGATGTCGTGGGATTGCAGGAGACCAAGGCTACGCCGGAGCAGGTGAAGGAAGCTTTGGCGGAGTTGAAGGGCTATCATATCTATGCCTTTAGCGCGGAGAAGAAAGGGTACAGCGGAACGGCCATTCTTTCCAAGACTGAGCCTCTTTCGGTAACCATGGGCATTGGCATTGCGGAGCACGACAATGAAGGTCGTGCCATTACCGCAGAATACGAGGACTTTTACTATGTGACCACCTATGTGCCAAATTCCAGCTCGGGTCTCAAGCGTTTGGATTACCGCACCCAGGAATGGGACGTTGCATTTTTGGCATATCTAAAAAAGTTGGAGGAGAAAAAACCGGTCGTGGTTTGTGGTGATTTGAATGTGGCGCATCAGGAGATAGACTTGAAGAACCCAAAATCGAATTACAACAAAACACCAGGCTATACACAGGCTGAGATCGACGGCATGACCACGATGATTGAGGCCGGTTTTGTAGACACCTTCCGAGCGTTGTATCCAGATACGGTGAAGTACAGCTGGTGGAGCTACCGCGGCGGTGCGCGCTCTAAAAACGTGGGCTGGCGTTTGGATTACTTTATGGTCAGTGCTGGAATGATGGACCAAGTACAGGATTCACAAATCTTGAACGAGGTGATGGGTAGTGACCACTGTCCGGTCATGCTGGTGCTCAAGTAATTATTGCAGTGTAAATTTCGTTGTGCCTGCCTCACAGATGAACAGGTAAGTGCCTGCACTACAGTGTTCTGGTAATCTCAATTCACTAGTGCCGTTGGTTTGCGCGAGGGTGCCTTGAGCTACAATTTTTCCTTGTACATCACTGATTTGGTACTCAAGATTGCTAGTAGCACTATTAGTTTCAATCTTCAAAATGCCGTTGGTAGGGTTGGGGAAGATTTTCAAGCCATTGATGCTGCCTTCCTCTAGGCCAATATTGGCGGTATTCATAATGAAGTAGTAACGTGCCAAATGTTGCGGGGTGAAGGTAAGATTGCCTATACCGAAGTTGCCTAAAGTCTGATTACTCACACCATTCATCACAGCACCGGTCATCCAGCGCATGCTATTGGAATGACCCACAGTCATTTGATTGCCGGGTTGGCCTTTCAAATCAGCATCCAGGCCTCCATTGTTGGCGTTGGTATTGTATTGGAAAGTAACCTCGAAAGGCAGGGCGGTGTTAAAGGAAACGGGTGGGTCGTGCGCGCCTTCATATCCAATGAAATAGAAATGGTCCTTGCTCGTCGTTACCCCATCAGGATGCAATCCTTCTTCGATGTGATGCCATACGTAAAAGGTCCCATGAAGCCCATTGTTCGTCGAGGAGGGAGTGATTTTTACACCGGTTCGAGGCAGGGTAGTGGTGCCATTTAGATCCGACCATTTGAAGGAATCATATACCGAGGTCCCCAGGCTTTCGGCGCTATCATTTACGGAAATCCAATAATCGCTCCCCGCTCCAAGGTCTATGGCACCGGTGTAGTAGGTGCCGTTGGAGGAGGTGGCCGGAAAATCTTCTGAGGTGCCGAGGCTCACCTTGCCGAGGTAGCCGTTGTTATAGCTGTGCTTGTAGAGATTCACCGGAGTGGTGTTTTGTGAAGCACTGTAGGTGTTTGGAACATGTGCACTTAGGTGGTGCAGTTGCACGCTTTTTTGGTTGGAGGCCCAATTCGCATTATTCCCGTAGGTCAATTCCGCGTGCACGCCATGATATCCAGGATTATAGATCCAATCGTTCCAAAAATCATCCAAATCTACCCCCGTAGAGTTCTCAAAGGACTCCTTGAAACTGTTCGCGTCGTAGTTTCCGAAGGTGTTGGTGGCAATGAGCTGTTTTACGGCATGGCTGAACAAGCTATCTCCCAAAAACTCGCGAAGGTTGTGGGCGACCATCGCACCCTTTTGATAGGTATGTGTACCATAGGTTTGGTTCTGGTTTACTCCACTGAGAGCGAGGTGGCCACCGTCGCTTTGTGCCGCTTGTTTTAGGACAAGGGCTTGGTTGTTTTGTACAGTTTTTACATACTGCGGACGTCCATAGACTTTCTCCTCATAAAAATGAGAGCCAAATTCAGCAAAGCCTTCGTTGATCCACATATCTTCGGCAGTTTTGGTTGTCACGGCATTGCCAAACCACATGTGGGCCAGCTCATGGGCGATGATATCTTCTCCCGTGAGGTTGGCGTTGGCCAAGGTGCGTGGTAAATGGATCATTCCAGCATGCTCCATGGCGCCGGTGATGGTCATGGCATACCCCACTTTCTCAAATACATAAGGTCCAAACTCTTCGACAAAGGCATCATAGATATCATTGAGGTGTACAAAGCCTGCGGTCATGTTGGCGGTGTCCTGCGCACGACCGTAGAGTTCGAAGGTTTTTCCTGCGTGCGTCCAGCTTTGTTTGTGGTAATCAGAGACGGCCATGCTTACTAAATACGAACGCAATGGTGCCACGCCTTTCCACACCCAGGTAAGGTTTCCATTACTCAAGGTATCTACCCGGTCAAATATCCCGTTGCTTACCCCGACTTTTCCGGGCAGGGTGGTGATGTGCATCTCTTCGATGGTGCATTTTTCAATGAAGTTGTCGAAACAAGGGAAGAGACTGCGCCCGTATACGTGGGGGTTGGCGGCGAAGCCAACACCTAGGTTGTATTCATAGGCCCCATCATGGTGGATGCCGCCCCAGCCGCTCGCGTCTTTGGTAGTGGTCCCGTGGTAATAAAAGGTCCAATGTAAGATGGCGCCGGCGTAGGCGCTTTTATGAACGGTAACGTATTCTGCGCTTTGAGTGAAGTTCAAGGGCCCCGTTGGACTGATGATACTATCCACGGTGAATCCGAGCAAATCAAAGCGCAAAGAGGTGAAGTTCATCTCGGCGCCAATCTGATACTGCGCAACTCCACTGAGTTGTTTGTTTGCGAAATCTGTGGTGTTTAAATACAGGTTCAGTTCCACGAGATCGGCGGTGTCCGAACGTGAATTATAATCGATGGGCGCGGTCATTTGGAAACTGGCCGGCGCGTGTTTGGTCGATTGACAATTGAATTGGCCCTTGGCGCCAACGCTAAGTAGGAGTAGTGCTAGGAGTCCAATTCTTTTCATCATTGTCTTTGTCTTACGGCTTCGTACAATAAAATTCCGGTGGCCACACTCACGTTCAAACTATTGATTGTACCCATCATGGGGATTTTTGCTTTGTGATCGGCCAATTGCAATAGGCTCTTGTGCACGCCTGTTTCTTCATTCCCCATGATTAGCATACAGCCCTCATTAAAAGGCGCGGCATAGATATCGTCCTCTGATTTCTCGGTACCTGCGATGATCTTTAGTCCAAGACTTTGCGCTAAAAAGACGGCATCCTTCATGTGTCCCACCTTACAAACAGGCAGTTCCAAGAGCGCCCCAGTTGAGGTGCGAATGGCATCCGAGTTTACAGGAGCGCTGTCGTTTTTAGGAATGACGATCGCATGAACACCGGCACTCTCGGCAGTACGTGCGATAGCGCCAAAGTTGCGTACATCGGTAATGCGGTCCAGCGCGAGGATCAAAGGCTTGCGACCGCTTTCAATGACTTGCATGATGGTGGTTTCCAAATCCTGAAACTCAATGGGGCTGAGATAGGCCACAGCGCCTTGGTGGTTGCCTGGGGTCAGGCGATTTAGCTTTTCTACCGGCACATATTTCGGTGCGATGCCTGCCGAACGCAGCTCTCCCTCTAGTTGGGTGTAGAGCGCGCCGCCAATTCCTTTTTGAAGAAAGACATTCCCCAGGGTTTGGTTGTCCTGAAGTGCTTGTAAAATGGGACGTAGCCCATAGATTAATTGGTCCTTTGCCATATTAATTTTCGGAATTTCCTTCCTCTATTTGACGGTCTGAATATTCGCCGAGCTCAGCTCTATCGACCATGCGGTTATCTAATTCTTTTTTGGTTTTACTGCCCAATTTTTTCAGCTTTTCCACCTGGGTAATCAAATTACCACGGCCGTCCATCATCTTATTCATGGTGTCCTGGTAGGTGTTTTGCGCCGTTTGGAATTGGCTCCCTAATTTTTTCAAATCCTCACTGAGCCCTACAAACTTGTCGTACAACTTGCCGCCGGCTTCAGCGATTTCCATCACATTTTTCGTCTGTTTTTCTTGACGCCACGCCATGGCAATGGTCTTCAAGGTAGCGAGCAGGGTAGAGGTACTCACCACAATGATCTTTCTCGAGAATGCATACTCATACAACCCTTGATCGTATTTCGTCACTTCCATGAATGCGGCCTCAATAGGAATGAACAATAGCACAAATTCCGGCGTATCTCCGCCGTAGAGCTGTGGATAATCCTTGTCGCTCAAATTCTTGATGTGCGCCTGAACGCTCGTCGACAATGCCTTCATGTGCAACGCTGCATCGTCCTCATTCTCAGCATTAATGAAATTATCCCATGCCACGAGCGACACTTTGGAATCGATGATTATCTTTTTGTTCCCGGGCAGCTGAATAATAACGTCCGGCTGTAAGCGACGCCCCTCATCCGTAGTTTCGCTGTTTTGAACAAAATACTCCTTGTCCTTCTGCAACCCGCTCATCTCCAGCGCACGCTCTAACACAAATTCACCCCAGTTTCCTTGCTTTTTATTGTCTCCCCGCAAGGCCTTCGCCAACCCGCTCGCCTCTTCGGAGAGCTTGTCGTTCATGTCCTTTAAGGATTTGATGTTCTCCATTAAGGCAGAGGTGGATTTCACTTCCTTTTCGTGATTGTCCTTGACGGTCTTCTCAAAATCTTCGAGTTTCTGCTTAAAGGGTGCGAGCAGCTTGTCGAGCTCCTCTGAATTTGTCGTCTTAAACTGCTTTTTCTTTTCCTCGAGAATGGATTCTGCCAGCACCTTGAATTCATTCTTCATCGCTTCCTTCGACTTTTCAGCTTCGGATTTTTGCTCTTGATGAAGTTTTTGAATGGTGTCCAATTTTTCCGTTGCAGCATTCAATTGGCCTTTCAAACCGGCAATCTCTTGGGCGGATGAAATCTGTAGTTGTACCAATGCCTCCTCCTTCGACTTTAACTCCTGACCTAAGGCCTCCACCTTTGCTTTGCCCTCAGCCAATTGCTGCTCCGCCCAACCCGGCAACTCTTCCGACCCGGCCACAACGCCCGAACTTCCTTTTCGCATCTTCAAAATGATGTAAGCGAGTAGAACGACGATTAACACGGGAAAAATTACATCAGTAAAAGGCATCTATTAATCTGATTATCAGGGTTAAAACAACGATGTTTGCGGCGACGAGGGCAATTCCCAATTTACAATTTCTCGCCCCTTTTCAAGCTGTTTATGATTAAAAGTTGTGAAGGGTTTACTGCCAAAAAATCCACGATAGGCACTCAGTGGAGAGGGGTGTGGCGTAGTGATAACTACCGGCCTTGCGTCCAGCCCCTCCAAAGCCTCCTGAACCAATTTCTCCGCGGGTTTCCCAAAACAAATAAATCCAGCCTTTGGACTTTGCTCCAGCGCAAATCGAATGGCCGCCTTTGTAAACTTCTCCCAACCCCAATGTTGATGGGAGCCGGGCGCTCCGTCCCGCACGGTGAGCACCGCGTTGAGCAATAAAACGCCCTCCTTCGACCAAGCTTCCAACGACCCCCCGCCCGGCTCCTCAAACCCAAGATCACTCTGGTACTCTTTAAAAATGTTTCGGAGAGACGGTGGGATTTTTTGCCCATTCGGGACACTGAAAGAAAGGCCATGGGCCTGTCCGGGGCCGTGGTACGGGTCCTGGCCCACAATGATGCACTTGGTTTGTTGGGCGGGACATAGCTCGAGCGCAGTAAATATTTGGTCCGAAGGCGGGTATAGAATATGGTGTTGGGCCTCGTGAGATAATTGGTCCATTAACTCCTTCCAATAGGCCTCTTTTTGCACCCTCGCGAAGAGGATGCGCCAATGTGGAATATCAATTGTGGAAAGGAATGTGGACATTCGGCAACAACTTTGCGTCTTGTGCGTTATTTTTACATCACGCAAATTAACGATTCTCAATCGTCGCAACGATGAAAAAAGTATTGACTTTGGCTGTAGTAGCAGCCGCTTTTTTAGCGCTCTCTTCATGTGGAACGGCAGAAAAATGCCCGTCTTACTCTTATGTTGAGGTTCCAGCGCAACAGGGATAATAGTCCCGCTAAGAGCACGGAATTTCCGTTCGTACACCCGCAGTCTTTGGAAGAAGTTGCGGGTATTCTGCGTTTTAAAGGGACCACCTTTATCTACAAACACAGCACTCGCTGTAGTGTGAGTTTGTTTGCGATGAAGCGCCTGTTAACGGTGGATCCAGCTGAGAATGAACAGTGGGTGTATATTGACGTAGTTGCCCAGCGCAGCCTGTCTCTGGCCTTGGCAGAAGAGCTCAATGTGTGGCACGAAAGCCCGCAGCTGATCATGCTCGTGGACGGCAAAGTAATGGCGCACGGTTCCCACCACAGAGTGAGTGAAACGACGGTTGAAGAGTGGCGAAAAGAGGTAAAAAACTAGCGAACTAAAAACGTCCAAGGGCGTTACAACGATATGGTCGACAATCCAACCAACACAACTGAGAAAATAACCAAAGAGCGCGTTCAAAAGCCGAAATGGCTGCGTGTAAAACTGCCCACTGGGGAGAATTACAAGCAGGTGCGTGGTCTTGTGGACAAGTACAAGCTGCATACCATTTGTGAAAGTGGTCATTGTCCGAACATGGGCGAATGTTGGGGTGCAGGGACGGCAACGTTCATGATCCTTGGGAACATTTGTACCCGTTCTTGTGGCTTTTGTAATGTGGCAACAGGACGTCCTTTGAATGTAGATTGGGAGGAGCCGGAGAAAGTAGCGCGCAGTGTGAAGTTGATGAAAATCAAACATGCCGTATTGACTTCGGTGGATAGAGATGATTTGGCTGACGGCGGTTCTATTATTTGGGCCGAGACGGTGCGAGCCATTCGTCGCATTAGCCCTGAGACCACGATGGAGACGCTCATTCCGGACTTTAAAGGGGAGTTGCACAATGTGGATCGCATCATTGAGGCGAACCCAGAGATTGTCAGTCACAACATGGAGACCGTTCGTCGTTTGACGAGAAAGGTGAGAATCCAGGCCCAATTTGACCGTTCACTCATGGTCCTAAAATACTTGAAGGAACAAGGCATCCGTCGCACGAAAAGCGGTATCATGCTTGGGTTGGGCGAAACCAAAGAAGAAGTAATTGAGGCCATGCGCGAATTGCGTGAGGCCGATGTTGATATTATTACGCTAGGACAGTACCTGCAGCCGACAAAACGCCATTTGCCTGTGGTTGAGTTTATTACCCCAGAGGTGTTTAAGGAGCTAGAGGAAATTGGTCTAGAAATGGGCTTCAAATTTGTAGAAAGTGGCCCCTTAGTGCGCAGTTCATATCACGCCGAAAAGCACATCGCTTAGGCCTTGCGAGGATGAATGTTGCGCCCTATTTTTAATGCTTTAAGAAAACAGAGTTAATCACACCCTATGAAACAAGGATTACGATTTGCCCTCGCGGGCTCAGTTTTAGCCGCCGCCGTAATTACCGCGCTTCCTAAAAAAGCGCAGTACACTCCACGTCAAGTGGAAGAGCAGAGTGCTGCTGGAGCTGCTGCATACTTGCACAGCCTGCGTGCCAACCAGATTACTGGTGAAGTAACCCAAGAAGATATCCAAAGCGCCATTGAGAGCCTGGAAAATATGCCGGAGAGCTCCATTGGTTTGAACTGGGCAGAGCGCGGTCCAAACAATCGTGGGGGTAGAACCCGTGGTTTGGCGATTAATCCTGCCAATCCTTCAGAAATGTATGTGGGATCGGTAAGTGGTGGTCTCTACTTCTCCAACAACGGCGGTTTGAGCTGGTTGGAGGTGAATCCAGATCAAGAGAACCTAGCGGTGATGACCGTTGCCTACAGCAAGAACGGCGATGTGTATTACGGAACAGGTGAAGGTTTGTATAATACTTGGACTACTGGATATGGTGCGTCTACTTCTTCTGGATTCCCAGGAGCCGGTATTTTCAAAAAAGGTGCGAACGATAACTCGTTCACTCAGCTTTCAAGTACTTCAACGTTGAGCAGTATTGGTGCCATCGTTTGTGATCCAGATAATAACGACAAAGTCTATGCGGCGACTTCTTCAGGTATTCGCATGACTACTAACGGTGGTTCAGCTTGGACCAACCCATTGCAAGGCCAGATCGGTTCAAACGGAACCTGTTGGGACATCCACATGGATGCAGGCGGCAATATTTGGGGAACCTTAGGGGGCCGAGTAATGAAGAGTACTGACGGTGGATCAACATGGACAGAAATTTCTAAATCTAGTGCGGGCTCTACAGGTTTGCCACGTAGTGGAGGTCGTATCATGTTTGCTTCAGCAAAAAATGATGCTGATTATGTATATGTGGTGCAAATCACTTCAGGAAATGCGTTGGCTGGTGTGTACCGTACCACTAACGGAGGAGATACTTGGACTAAAATTGGTCAGAAATCAACCTACTTCGATCCTTTCTGTAGCTCTCAATGTCAAGGAGAATACGATTTGGCAGTGGGTGTTGACCCAAGCAATAAAAACCGTGTGATCGTCGGTGGTATTACCGTATGGGAATGGGAGCAAGGACAAGGTTGGAACCAAGTGAATGGTTTCGGTCCTTACAACATCCACGCGGACAACCACGACGTTGTATGGCATCCATCGGATAGCTCAAAAGTATATATGGTCAATGACGGTGGTATCTACTTCTCAAATAATGGTGGTGATACTTGGCAGACATTGAACAAGAATTACGCAACCACCCAGTTCTACAACATCGGTATTTCTTCTGACCGTTATGTGGTCGGTGGTACACAGGATAACGGTAGCTGGGTTATGGACGGTTCAGGAAACACTCCGAATGAAGGCCGTGGACTGGGGGCCGTTGACGGTTTCTCAGGTGATGGTGGTTATTCTGCAATCTCTTGGTTGGTGCCAAAAATCTACTTTACAGAATACCAGCAAGGCCGTATTGGTCGTAGCGAGAACAAAGGTCAGTCATTCTCTTCCTTCTGGGATGCTCGAGTAGGGCAAGCTATTGGTTCATGGATGACGCCATTTCACTTGTACGAAAACAGTGCCGATGCATTGAGCCAAGATTCAGTAGAATTCAAAGTGGAACAAGCCATTCGCTCACTTGGGTTCGCAAACGCTGGACAGGATACCTTCATCTCGAAGATTGTTCCTATGCAGGCCTCTGCCAACATGGTGGCTTCGACGTTTGAAGTACAAAGTGGAAACTTAGTAGTCGTGTCAGATGCTAATGGTAATCTCAGCGGTGACGGTACTGGAAACTTCGATGCCAGCACAGGAGAATTTACTGTCGTTTTCAACTCTAGCCCAGCTGCAGAAATTATTGCGACTGTCGATCTTGCGTTTGATGCTGGATCTGAAATCATCGCAGGTTCTAATACCAACGGTTTGCCATTTAAATACAGTTTACCGAATGCTATGGGCATGGGAGATAGCATCACCATTCAAGATCCGGTAAGCAGCATGTTTGTGGTAGGTTTCAGTGGTTCTATATGGATGACGCGCGGTGCGCTAGACTTCATGGATACTCCAGAATGGTGGAAGCTTGCAAGCATCACAGGTACAGTTCAATCACTAGAGGTAAGTGCCGATGGTAATTACATTTGGGCGGGTACAAGCTCAGGTAGATTGTACAGAATCTCAGGATTGCAAGGCGCACGCTCATACGGCACGGCAGACCTTGATAGCGGTGCTACCGCAGTTACTGTTGACTTGGTAGATAACTACATGGGACGTAACATTACTAGCATTGCTGTAGATCCAAACGACAATGACCGTGTGTTGGTGACCTTGGGTAACTACAACAACTCGAACTACGTATACTACAGTTCTAATGCTACCGATGCTTCACCGACTTTTGTAGTGAAGGACGGCAACTTGGGTAACTTCCCAGTATATGCAGCGACATTTGATAAGGGCAACTCCAACTATGCGATTATTGGTACTGAGTTCGGTATCTTCTCTACACAGAACATCAATACTACGCAACCACAGTGGGGTGCGGACAATAGCGGTTTGGCTCGCGTACCTGTATTCACGTTGAAGCAGTACAGAACGAACAAGAACTCAACCAACGATATGGATGTGCTCGAAGGCGATATTTTCGCCGGTACGTTCGGTCGTGGTACTTTCCAAACGACTACACTTCAAACGACTCGTCCATTGGGCATTTCAGAGCGTGATTTGGAAGGTCCTGCGGACCAAGTATTGAAGTTGTTCCCTAACCCGGCGGATGATAAGACCACGATGGAAGTTGAATTGGCTGCCGGAGATCACACCATCCAAGTACTTGATCTCAACGGTCGTGTAGTAACTACTATGCCATACACTGCCACTTCGAATGGCGTTCAGCGCATCGAAGTTAATGTGAGCACATTGGGCAACGGATTGTACATCGTAGGTATACCATCTGTACCAGCGAGCTTCACGCGATTGATGATCGTTCACTAATAGGATCAGAATAGAATACTTAAGGCCCCGCCCTCGGCGGGGCCTTTTTTTGTGCCTATTTTTGCCGCATGGATATAGAGTTTTTGAAGTACCCTATTGGGAAACCTAGTATTGAAGAGCAACCGGAAGATGCTCGTATTGAAGGATGTATTGCTGTCATCGGGCGTATGCCTAAACAGTTGATGGAGTTCGCTAAATCCTTGACGGAAGAGCAGTGGGACACACCTTATAGAGAAGGCGGTTGGACCGTTCGTCAGGTGGTGCACCATCTTGCAGATTCCCATATGAATGGGTTTAACAGACAGCGTTTGGCGGTCACTTCAGCAGAGCCTCCCAAGGTGACCGGTTATCCTCAAAACCTCTATGCAGTGTTGCCGGATTATTCTGCAGATCCTTTTTTAAGCGTTATCCTGTTGGCGAGCCTCCACGAGAAATGGGTAAGCTTCCTCAATGGAATTACAGACCTCGGCTGGGAAAAATCGTATTACCACCTAGAAGAAGAAAAGGTGTACACCATGAAAGAAAGTGTTCAGATGTACGCATGGCACTGCCAACACCACTTGGCGCATATTCGATTGGTGTTGGAGAAGAAGGATTAATTTAAGTCCGCAACGGTAGTCACTCGTTGCGTTATGACCCCGTCCTGAACTCTGAAATACACCGGCAGGTTTTGAATCCCCAGCCCAGTGATAATGCTGCTTTCCGCACCTCGTAGGTCACTGAGGTGGGTGCCTTTTAAGTTGTCGCTTTGAATGGCATTGTACCAATCTGCCAATGGACTGCGTTGCTCAGGCAAGCCGTCAATGGATAAACACACCCAATTTTCCATGGAAGTCGTACGGCTCATGCCGGCCAATTCATTACGGCACGATGGACACCAGGATGCCCAAACGGCCACTACATGATCTTCCAAGCTGTTCTTCTGAACGACTACTTCCTTGCCTTCAGGCGTTTCGAGCCTTAGTTCTGGAAAGGGATGGCCCGACTGGAATTTTTGTGCGGCGTCTTGTACTTGAAGAGTGAATTGGTACCGCTCCTCAAATTCATACATCCAACGGTCAAAGGCCTTCACATCCGGTGAATAGGGATGATTTTCGAGCAAGATTCCCTGCATGCTGCGCAACACCTCTCTATCGTACATGTACTCCAGCACAGGACTTTGACCGATGCGGTGATATATGGTCAATAGATTCGAAATTTTATTAGGGGCCAATTCCAATGAATCCAATATGCGCTGGCGATAGGTATCAGCGTATTGGAAAAAGATGGTATCGAGAATGTTTAGTCCTTTGAATGTGCTGCTGTCGGAATAGGTCAGCTTTATACGGTCCAAGCTATCGGTCAGGGCAATAAGCTCGAGTTGCATTCTGCGTTGTTCTCCCAACCAATTATTTTCTGCATCCCCAGAGATAAAGCCTGTCGCATCCACCTGTAGGTCCTTAGTTTCTGGTCCTATAACGGCATGAACAACCGGTAAATCACCCTCGAGAGGTACAAAACTCAAGGTTCTGATGGTATCAAAGGAAATGGTGAACTCGTCGAAACCCAAGATCTCAAGCGTGTCAATGGACATCATCTCGCCGTTGCCATCTCGCATTTGAACGGCATATTGTCCTTGAACATCAAAGCCGAAGCTGATTTTAGTGCCGTCGCTTTGAGAGTCTCCACAGCTCGATAGCAATGAAGCAGCGGATATCCAAAGAAAGAGCTTACGCATCTAATTTCTCGCGCAACAGGGCGCTTGCTTTTTTAGGATCTGCACTGCCTCGGCTGTATTTCATCACCTCACCCATAAAGAGTCCGATGAGTCCTTTCTTACCAGAGCGGTATTCCTCAATCTTTTCTGGATATGCGGCCAAAGCTTGATCTACCCACGCTTGCAGCTGGTCGCTATCGCCTTGTTGGATCCAGCCGTTTTGCTCACAAAGTGATGCAGCATCAGCCGTTGGGTCTTCCAACAACGCAGGGAATAATTTCTGAGTAGCCGTAGAGATCGAAATCTTTTCTTCGTCTACCAACGTTTGAATGCTCGCCAGTGCCGCAGGTGCGATTGGGAATTCTTCAATCTCAACGCTTTGTTCATTCAACCAAGATTTCACAGGGCCAATAAGCAGGTTGGTTGCTCCTTTGTAATTGGTCGTATGCTTAATCACCTCTTCAAAGTACAGTGCAAACGCTTTGCTATCGGTTAAGACAAAGGCGTCATATTCGCTTAGGCCCAATTCTTTCGTGTACTTCACAAATAGCTCGTAGGGCAGGGGCGGCATGTTTTCGCGCACGCTGTCCACATAGCTTTTGGTACAATAACAGGTACTAAATCTGGCTCTGGGAAGTAGCGATAGTCGTGCGCATCTTCTTTTGAACGTAGGCCGATGGTGATGTTCTTTGCAGCGTCGTACGTACGTGTTTCCTGATGAATTTCTTCGCCCGATTCAATCAAATCAATCTGACGAATAATCTCAAAGTCAATGGCTTTCTGTACGTTGCGGAACGAGTTCATGTTTTTCACCTCGACCTTCGTCCCAAATTTGGTCGCACCCTTCTTGCGAACGGAGATGTTCAAATCCGCACGAAGCGAACCTTCCTCCATATTCCCATCAGAAATTTCTAGATAACGGACCAATTTTCTGATCTCACTCAAGTAGCTATACGCTTCTTCACCATTCTTAATCTCTGGCTCCGATACAATCTCCAATAGAGGAATGCCTGCACGGTTTAGATCCACGAGCGTATTGAACGGGTCGATGTCGTGCACACTCTTGCCTGAATCCTCTTCCATGTGGATACGGGTCAGGTTGATTTTCTTGTCATTGCCCTCAGCATCTTTGATGCGCACAAATCCTTCGGTACAGATCGGTGTGGTGTCCTGCGTAATCTGATACCCTTTCGGCAAATCTGCATAGAAGTAGTTCTTCCGCGCAAATTCATTGCGCTCACGAATGGTACAATCACAGGCAATACCCAACTTCACGGCATAGTTCATCACCGCTTTGTTGAAGACAGGAAGAGTACCTGGATGGCCCAAGCTGATCGGGCTTACCTGAGTATTAGGGGAGGCACCATATGCGGTAGCGTCGCCACAGTATGCCTTGCTCTGCGTGCTGAGCTGCACGTGAACTTCAATACCAATAACCGGTTCGTATGTATCGTAAATACTAGACATCCAAGGGAAATTTAGAGCGCTAATTTACGCTTTTTAGGCCTGTTTTTGTGACCGATTTTTATACACTTCCTCAATCTTCGCCACCATAGCATCAAGGAGTGGTTGAACATCGCCAACAGGCTGAATTTCAACATCCCAAACGCTCAGCCTAATAGGGCTTTTTTCTGCCTTAATCAGGGGTTCCAATTTCACAGCATCTTTGGCGGTACAATGCACGCGGTATTCGTATTTCTTAGAAGCCTTTTCTATGCGAGCGAGATCGGCTGCACTGTAACGATGGTGGTCCCGAAATTTCATTTCATCTCCAACAAAGCCGCCTACTTTCTGTATTTGGTACAGGCAATCATCCGGGTTCGCTACACCGCAAACTACCAATCCTTGCTCCTTACTTCCAGATACAAAAGCGGTTTTCCGTTCAAAGGTGTATTCGGGTATTCCTTTCCAAGATTCTACGGGTTGGTATCCTGCATCATTGATTTGTGACAGGATTGCATTGAAATTGGTATGTGGAATTTCACGCAAACGACCCATGGGCAACATGTGGTCTAGTTCAAATCGTTGGCTCTTTTGACACACGATACTAAAGTCTTTGAGCAGCTCGTAGTGCTGCAAGCCGTCGTCCATCACCAAAACTTTCTTTTCGCCCGCAATGGCCAGAGCAAGCAATGCACTTTCAACACGATTCTTACCCACTATAGTAGGAAATTGCTGCGCATGCAATAGGGCCTCGTCCCCGTAGGTATAGGCATCATTGCGATCAACAAGGGTACTTTTTTTAACCGAACCTTTATAGCCTCGAATGAGAATAATGGGGGAATAGCCCAGCGACTTCAACTGCTTTGCAACCCAAATGGTAGCCGGAGTTTTGCCTGTGCCTCCAGCTTGAAAGTTCCCTACACAAATGGTCGGATATGTGGCATGTTTAGCATGACTTGAACGCCTCGCACGATCAATTTTCTGCCCGAATAAATAGCATGCTCCGAGAACGAATCCGAGTGGATTTAAGGGATTTAGATACATGCTCACAACACCCCCGCTTTGCGCAAAGAGTCCTCTTGGCTGTTAATGTCGTTTGGATCGAGCCATAAAGCACTTTCGAAGCGCTTGAAATACGTCAATTGTCTTTTGGCATAGCGACGGCTGTATTGTTGGATGAGCTCAATGGTGCGTTCACGATTGTACATGCCTTCAAAATAGGGCCACCATTCGCGGTAGCCAACGGTTTGTAAGGCGACGAGATCTTGATGCGGTTCCAATGTTCTAGCTTCCTCTTCAAGGCCCTCTGAAATCATCAAGTGCACCCTGGAGTTGATGCGTTCGTACAGCTTTTCTCGGTCCATGTTCAATACCCAATTCACTATTTCAAACGGACGATTTTTCGGGGTATTGTTTAACTGTTCGGAATACTTCTTTCCAGTGATGGTGATGACCTCTAGTGCACGAATAATGCGTCGTGGATTGCGGACATCTACCTTGGCGGCATGTTCCGGGTCTAAGCGCTGGAGCTCTTCCTTTAATGACGTGAGACCTTCGGATTGAGCCCTTTCCTCCAAGGCTGCTTTGATCGTAGCATCGGTGGGTAAAGGATCAAGGCCATGAAGAAGGGCGTCGATGTACATCCCAGAGCCTCCGACGGCGACCACGATGTCGTGGCTTTCGAATAATTTGTCTAGGGCTTCTAGGGCGAACTGTTCAAACTCACCAGCGGTCACGGGGTTTTGAATGCTGCGGTCGGCGATGAAGTAGTGCGGAACGCGGTCCAATTCTTCTTGCGATGGCGGTGCAGATCCGATGGCCAGTTCACTGTAGCATTGGCGGGAGTCTGTCGAGAGAATTGGGCACCCTAATTTCTCCGCCCAATACAAGGCTACACCGGTCTTGCCCACAGCGGTAGGTCCACAAATATTAAGTAAGTATTTAGGCATTCGAGGCGAATTCTGTCCCGCAATCTGGGCAATAATTATAGTCGGAAGGGCTGGTGTGCCCGCAGTTTTCACAAGGTTTCAATGCGGGCTTGCCATCCGTGGGATTCATCGCGAGATCGACGGTCACTATACCCGTGGGAACGGCAATGATGGCGTAACCTAAGATCATGATGGCCGAAGCAATGAATTGGCCCAACACCGTCCCAGGCGCAATATCTCCATACCCCACGGTGGTCAGGGTTACAATGGCCCAGTAAATGCTCAGCGGTATGGACGTGAATCCATTTTCGGGACCCTCAATGGTATACATAATGGTGCCCATGACCACGCAGAGCAGAACTACCGTGAAGAGAAATACGCCAATCTTGCGTGAGGAACGCAGCAAGCTCTGCCAAAGTAGGTTCCCTTCAATGAGGAATCGGCTGAGTTTGAGCACTCGGAAAATGCGAAGTAGGCGTAGGGCTCTGATGATGGCAAAAGTTCCGGTGGCGGGGAAGAGTAGGGCCAGGTAAAAAGGCAGGGTACTGACCAAATCTATGAGCCCGTAAAAACTTCTCGCGTAATGCGTGGGCTTCGGGCTGCACCAAAGGCGTAGCAAGTATTCAATGCTGAATAATATGGTGGTAATGACTTCGATACCCGTGAACCAATTCTGAGCAGTATCATTGGCGGCGAGACTCGGTACAGATTCGAGCATGATCGCTATGACACTCACTCCAATGGTTCCGAAAAGAGCAACGTCGAAAGCCTTGCCTGCTGGCGTATTGGCTTCGAAAATTATGGTGTAGAAAGAATCTCTCAGGCTTGTTGTTCGCATAATTGAACCAAATTTCGTAAATTTATAAGTACCGCTTACATTAACCCATGACAGAACTACCCACAGATATCAGCAGGTTAGAAACCGCCACCTTGGATTTTCCAGTAGGGGATGTGCTTTCTAAAAAGTCAGAGAAATTGAAGCGCGCCAAGCGTATTCACTCGGCGACCTATGTAGGAAATATCCGCCATGAAAAGGTAGATATAGTCTTCCAAACCCATTCTGATGTATTCAAGGTGCAGACCACCATTTGGCTTCACTATGGCGGCTCCATCTATTTGAAAGGAAACATCACCATTCCTGTGGAACGCGTGATTTCAGTGGATTGGATTTAATAGTACTCTTCGTCTTCAAAACTGTCCTCATCTTCGTCAGCATAAGGATCCTTAGTTCCATCAAGGTCGTCTAAGCCATACATGGCATTGATTTCCGCTTCGGTCATTTGACTAGGGTCTTTGGCTATTCCTGGTGCCGCATCAGCGCTAGGTTTTTTGTCCAATTCTCCTACGGCGTTCAACACCACAAAATCTTCGAACCCTTCTTCCTCATCTTCTTTGACCTTCTCGACGTAGAAAATATTCATATCAAGGAAGTTGTATACGTACAGCGCATGTGCCGTTTGGCTGAAAAAATCCGCCACCGTCATAGTTTCCATGCTTGGACTGCTGTCGTCCATACTGAACATAGGCAATTCCTCACCTTGGTCCCAATCCGCGGTGCTGTAGTAGAAACTTCCCATCTCCCCAGGTTCCAAACCGAAGGTGGCATATACCTGCTCGTGAAGATTTAATAATGAGGCGCTTCCTTTAATGCGAACCTCACGAATGACTGTATCGCTGGTATCGGCGATAAAACGTAGAAAAACTTCCATTTATGCTAATCCTAATTGGGCTGCAAGTTCGTCCATTTTACGCAAGGCGGCCTCCCTTTCGTTTGGGATATCACCTTCTAAAATGGCTTCCTTGATGCCTTCTTTAATTTGTCCTATTTCTCGGCATGGTCCTATGCCATATTTCTCCATAATCTCCTCGCCGGTAACCGGTGGTTGGAAATTTCGGATCTGATCACGCGCTTCAACCTCCTTGAGTTTCGTGCGTACATGCTTGAAGTTCTGGAGGTATTTGCGCTTTTTCTTTTCATTCTTAGTAGTCAAATCTGCTTCACACAAAAGCATCAATGACTCAATATCATCGCCTGCATCAAACAGCAATCTCCTCAACGCGCTGTCGGTCACTGCATCGTCCGATAAGGCAGCAGGACGGGAGCTCATTTGCACCATCTTGATGACAAACTTCATGCGAGCGTCGGTAGGCAAGTGCATGCGCTTGAAAAGCTTGGGTACCATCTTGCCTCCTAAAAACTCATGGCCTCTAAAGGTCCAGCCTGTGCCCTTGATGAACTTTTTGGTGCGTGGCTTGCCGATATCGTGCAACAATGCGGCCCATCTAAGCCATAGATCTTCAGAAGTGTTGCTCAGGTTATCTACGCCCTCAAGGGTATGGTAGAAGTTGTCCTTGTGGAGCTGCCCTTCAACCTCCTCAACCCCTTGCAAGGCGCATAGTTCAGGAAGAATTTGTTCAAGCAGTCCACTGGTGAATAGCAAGCCTAATCCATAACTTGGTTTGGCAACGCCTAAGATTTTATTGAACTCTTGTACCGTGCGTTCTGGTGCGACAATACTGATTCGCGCAGCATTTTTTCGAATACTCAGCAACGCCTCGCTCGAAATTTTAAAGTTGAGTTGCGCTGCGAATCGAACCGCACGCATCATTCTCAGCGGATCATCATCGAATGTTTGATCTGGATCAAGCGGTGTGCGGAGGATCTTGTCCTCAATATCCTTAATGCCGCCAAATGGATCTAATAGCTCACCCCAACGGTCTTTGTTCAGGCAAATGGCCATCGCATTGACAGAGAAATCACGACGGTTTTGGTCGTCTTGCAAGCTGCCAGCGGCCACCTCAGGATTGCGACTATTGCGGTTATAGCTCTCCTTACGAGCCCCCACGAATTCAAGGTCAACACCTTTGAAGTTCATATGCGCCGTGCCGAAATTCTTAAAAACGGTGAGCTTTGGGCGTGGCTTGAGTTGTTGTTGAACCGCTTTGGCAAGTGCAATGCCACTGCCGACGACCACAAAATCAATGTCCATTTTTAGTGGACGTCCCATCCATTGATCGCGCACATATCCGCCCACCACATAGCATTCTAGGCCCAGGGCGTCGGCTTGTGCACCAACGAGGGAGAAAATAGAATCCTTAATGTATTCGGGACGTTGTACCATCACTTAGGCTTGGAGTTCGGGAAGTTTTGAGAAATAAATTCCGGCGAGCAAAAGTACGATGAGGATGAAGTAGATGCTGAGGTTTGTGCGTTTGATTTTTTGAAGCCAAAAATCCTCCGTTTCATTCCCGGTCAGTTCTACTGGATAAAGTAGGGGAAACAGCATGATGCTTTCCCGCCACCACAGTTCGTCTTTCTTGTGAATGTAGTTGCGCTTGTAGTAATCCGACCAATGTCCAGGTTTCTTCTTGTTCTTTACCCGTAGGTATTGAAAATGAAGGGCCCATTTAAAGCTGTACACGGCCAAGATGAAGACCATTAATGCGACTAAAAAGATGGTTTGTCCTGTGCTCATGAGTTGCGAAGTTTTTTCATTGCTGCATAGCGCCAATATACTCCTTGGGCCATGCTAATACTGTAATTCCAGCCTGCTGCCCCGTCCAAAATGCCGCCGCGAAGCAGGTAGTGCTTCACAAAGCGAAAGGCAGGTTTTACCACAAAGTGGAAAGGGGTTAGCGCCCCGGTGGATTGGTTTTTATCTAGCGCGCTTTTGGCCGCATATGAACGCTGTTTATTCTCCCATCGCTCCTGGTTGAGGTAGGTGTGATGGTGAAGGATACCAGGCAAAGGCTGTGGTTTTTGTAGGTCCAATTTTTCGTGCACCTCGCGGTCAGCATAGCGCTGGCTGCGATGAAATAATCGGACCACCACATCAGATTGAAGACCTGAAAAACGCATTCGTTTTCCTTGGAAATAATGTACTCTCCTCAGCCCCCAATAACCCTTAGTATCCTCGTGAGACTGCTCTTTCCAAGCAAGAATGGTCTTTTGAAGCATTGGATCCAACACTTCATCGGCGTCGATGAAAAGTACCCACGAATGCGCTGCTTGGTCCATGGCCCAGTTGCGCTGTTCCGCCCAGTTTTTCATGGGGCGCTCCAACACATTTGTGCCTAATTCCTTTGCCAAGACCACGGTTCCGTCACTAGATCCGCTGTCCACTATCAGTATCTCATCACCTACGGGTCGAACCGCTTCCACGCATTGTGGCAGGCGTTCCGCTTCGTTGTAAGTGAGGATAATAACCGAGAGTGGTGTAGTCATTATACGGCTACGTTGTGTGTTCTGAGTGCGTCGTTCAAGGAGGTCTTTTTATCTGTGCTTTCCTTGCGCTTTCCAATAATCAACGCACAAGGAACATTATAAGTACCTGCCGGGAAGTCTTTTGGCATGGTGCCTGGAATGACCACTGAACGTGCAGGGACATGTCCTCTATATTCTACTGGTGTCGGGCCGCTTACATCAATGATTTTAGTGGATGCTGTCAACACAACATTCGCACCGAGTACCGCTTCTTTTTCTACGCGTACGCCTTCCACTACGATGCATCGTGAACCGATAAAACAATCGTCTTCAATGATTACGGGTGCCGCTTGCAATGGCTCGAGTACACCGCCGATACCAACTCCGCCGCTGAGGTGAACGTTCTTGCCAATCTGTGCACATGAACCAACAGTAGCCCAAGTATCCACCATGGTGCCGCTATCCACATATGCTCCAATATTCACATAAGAAGGCATCATAATTACACCGCTCGCCAAGAATGCCCCGTGTCGTGCAATGGCATGAGGAACTACTCGGACACCCTTTTCAGCATAACCGGTTTTCAATGGAATTTTGTCGTGGAATTCAAATGGAGGTACTTCGATGGTCTCCATTTTCTGAATAGGGAAGTACAACACCACTGCTTTTTTTACCCATTCGTTGACTTGCCAACCATCTGCAGTAGGTTCTGCGACACGTAATTCACCAGAATCTAGTGCGCTAACCACAGCGCGAATGGCCTCTTGAGTATCTGCGTTTTGGAGTAATTCTCTATTCTCCCATGCATTTTCTATCGTTGCTCTTAACTCTTGCATAATCGTTGTTGTGTTGAAGGCCAAAGGTACGGCTTTCGGATGCTTTAGACTACCTTTGCAGCATGTCAAAAATCGTTGCTTTGGATATCGGAGAAGTCCGCACAGGTATAGCAGAATCTGATGCTATGCAAATGATGGCTTTTCCCTTGCTGACCGTTTACACTTCTGAGCTCATGGGCTATCTGAATTCTCGTAACCTCGAGGAGCCCTTGGATATAGTCGTGGTGGGAGCGCCGACTAGATGGGACGGAAGCCCTTCTACGGTTGCTGCGTTTATTGATGATTTATGTGGCAAGATTAGTCGGGCCTTTCCAAGGGTCCAATTAGTCCGTGTGGACGAACGCTTCACTTCCTCCTTAGCCTCCGATGCCATGATTCGTGGCGGCATGAGCAAGTCTAAGCGGAGCGAAAAAGGAGCAGTGGACAAAGTGGCTGCTGCTTTGATTTTGGAAAATTACTTAGCCCAACGCTAACTATCTTTGTACCCTCATTAGATCCTTATGATATTACCCATTGTTGCCTACGGAGATCCCGTCCTAAATAAAGTTGCCGAGGAAATTGACGAACAATATCCTGGCCTAGAAGCTTTGATCGCCAACATGTATGAAACCATGTATGGCGCACACGGTGTCGGATTGGCAGCGCCTCAGATCGGCCGCAGTATTCGTCTGTTTGTCGTAGATGCCAGCCCGTTTGCAGAAGAAGGTGAGGAGGACTATGAACTATTGAAAGGCTTTAAAAAGACCTTCATCAATCCTATCATCATTGAGGAATCTGGAGACGAGTGGGGTATGGAAGAAGGATGTCTGAGTATACCCGAGGTTCGCGAAACAGTGTTCCGCAAGGAGACCGTGGTTATTGAATACTACAACGAACAGTGGGAATTGGTTGAGGAAACTTATAGTGGTTTAGCGGCCCGAGTGATTCAGCACGAATATGATCACATTGAAGGAACCTTATTCACAGAGAAGATCAAGCCATTGAGAAAGAAATTAGTCAAGGGTGCCTTGGGACGAATAGAACGAGGTAATGTCAATGTGGATTACCCAATGAAATTTCCAAAAGCAAAATGATTCGAGTGTATTTGCTCGCCGTTTTGGCTCTTTGGTCTTGTCAAGGAGCGGCCGAAAGTCCATTGCCTATTGAAAATCAGGAGCAGGTCGTGTCCATGGATTCGGCTGTGCACTATTTGAACCTTGTGGATAAGAGTATTTTATCTCCGAAGGGGTATACCCGAGCGGCCATGCACTTTGTGGCTCAGGATTCATTGATCAAGACCAAGGCTGAATATTTAATGAAAGCGGGATTGACTTGTATGAATCAAGAAGGAGAATACCGTTTATATGGGGTGAACTACTTGATTTTGTTGAGCAATAAGTTTCCCCAAGACGAGTATGCGCCTCAAGCGCTCTTACAATTGGCATTATTTTTTGATAATGTTTTAAGAGATTCAGAGCGTGCAATGGAATTTTTGCGTGCTTTGATACAGCGTTACCCCGAGAGTGAATTGCGGAAGGATGCAGAAGGTTTATTGAACCTAATGAGTGTTTCAGAAACCGGAGAAATAGAACAAGTTAGACAGTGGTTAAATACTAAATAATGGGATTAAGAACCGTATTATCAGTGGCCGGAAAACCAGGCCTTTTCAAACTCATCGCTCAAAATAAAGGCGGCGTAGTAGTAGAGAGTTTATTGGACGGAAAGCGCACGAGCATTCCAGCTACGGCCAATGTGAGCTCATTGGGCGACATTGCCATCTACACCTACGAAGAAGAGGTGCCGCTTCGTGAAGTATTCAAAGCTATGGCCGCGGTTACAGAGGGCAAAGAGGCCTTGAGCCACAAGAGCAGCAAAAATGAGCTAGAAGATTTCTTCGGGGAGGTATTGCCGAAGTTTGATCAAGAGCGCGTGTACGCCAGTGATATCAAAAAAGTAGTGCAGTGGTTCAACATTCTTGTAAAGAATGATTTGCTCGCCCTGCTCGACGAGGAGGAAGCTGCAGAATAATGAACAGTCGCGCAGAGAAACTAGAGGCCTTCGGGCGATTGCTGGATATCATGGATACACTTCGTGCGGAGTGTCCATGGGATAAAAAGCAGACGCTGGAATCTCTGCGTCATCTGACTATTGAGGAAACCTATGAGTTGGCAGATGCCATCGAGGAAAATGACCTTCAGGAAATCAAGAAGGAATTAGGTGACCTCATGCTGCACATGGTCTTCTACAGCAAAATAGGTAGTGAAAAAGGTGCCTTTGATGCAGCGGACGTTCTCAATGCAGTTTGTGATAAGCTTATTCACCGTCATCCTCATATCTATGGAGATGTAGAGGCAGCCACCGAGGAGGAAGTAAAGGCGAATTGGGAAGCGATCAAGCTCAAAGAAAAGGGGACGCAAAGTGTGCTTCAAGGGGTGCCTAGAGGTTTACCTGCCTTAGTGAAAGCTATTCGCATCGGTGATAAAGCCCGTGGCGCTGGTTTTGATTGGGACCAACCTCAAGACGTCTGGGACAAGATCAAGGAGGAACTCGGTGAGTTTGAGAATGCGCAAAAGTCTGGAAATCAAGAGGAAATAGAAAGCGAACTAGGTGATGTTTTGTTTTCCATCGTGAATTTTGCGAGACTCAGTAATCTAGATCCAGAATTGGCCCTAGAGCGGACCAATAAAAAATTCATTTACCGTTTCACTTACATGGAGAAAAAGGCTCGAGAACAGGGTAAGTCATTGAATGAGATGACTTTACCTGAGATGGAGCTTCTGTGGAACGAAGCCAAAGTGAAGTCCGAAGATTAATTTGGGCTAAATTCAACATTAAATTTGTGTAAAAGTGAGGGGGTAGGTTTATTGAACTTGCTGAATTAGCGTACTTTACATAAATGAAAACACTCTACCTTGTTCGACACGCCAAGAGTTCTTGGGCGATTGAAGATATTGCGGATAAAGATAGGCCCCTAAAGGGTCGAGGCATTCGCGATGCACATTTGATTTCAACGTATCTAGGTGAAACGATGAATCAATCTTTGAACATACAGTTGTGTTCTTCCTCTGCGACTCGGGCGCTTCATACGGCCTTAATCTTCGCACAAAACTTTGGTATTCCCGCAGGTCAGATCAGGGTGGTTGATGAGCTTTACCATTGTGGGTGGACAGAGATCCATGATGAGGTAAAGGGGACTGGCGATGAGGTCGACATTCTGTTTTTATTTGCGCACAATCCGGGCATTACAGAGTATGTCAATGAGATCACCGATGCGGGAATCAAAAATGTGCCTACCACAGGCGTGGCGGGAATTGGATTCGACACAAATAGATGGTCGACCCTGCCTAATGAAGGAAAATGTATGTTGTTCGAATATCCTAAACGATTGAAATAATGGATGCAGCTCGTAGATACTTCAACCGAGATATAAGTTGGTTGCAATTCAATGAACGCGTGCTACAAGAGGCCGAAGATCCTTCGGTACCGCTTATTGAACGCATCCGTTTTTTGGGGATTCACTCGAATAATATGGACGAGTTTTTCCGAGTACGTTATTCTTCCATTCGTCGCTTTACACTTGCCGAGAACAAGGGCGTCTTTGAGGATCTAGAGGGATATAAACCTTCAAAGTTGTTGAAGAAGCTTACCGAGATGGTGACCTACCAGCAGGGTAAGAGTCAGGAAATTTACAATGCCTTAGAGGAGGAACTGCGCAGCCATGACATAGAGGTGGTTGATGAACGACAATTGACCGCGAAGCAGAAGCGCTATATCCGCCAATTCTTTCGTGAAAAAATCAGCCCGGCATTGACGAAGTTGATGTTGAGCCAAGCGCCGGAATTCCCTTACCTCCGCGATAAAAGTATTTTCTTGGCCGTTCGAATTCTTCAGGGCAAAGACGAGCAATTTTCTATCATGGAGGTTCCCACCGGTGCTGCGGGACGATTTGTAACTCTTCCGCGATACGGCAAGCAGTTCGTCATGTATTTGGACGATGTGTTGCGCCTGAACTTGGACAGCATTTTCTACATTTTCAATTACGACAACATAGAGGCGCATACGGTGAAAATTACCCGTGATGCTGAGATTTCATTGGACGATGATGTCAGCAAGTCGTTTTTGGAAAAGGTACAGGTAGGATTGGCACACCGCCGCGAAGGGGATCCGGTTCGATTCGTGTACGATAGAGAAATAGGCGACCAAACCCTGCAACTCTTGGTAAAAGGGCTCGGGATTACGGAGCTCGACAGTTTGATTGCCGGTGGACGCTATCACAATAAAAAGGATTTAATGCGCTTCCCGAACGTAGGAGGGCCTTCGATGGAGCACGAGAAGCTTCCGCAAATTCAGCATCCGGCACTTGATCAGAATCGAAGCATCATTGAGGTGATGAAGCGTCAAGATGTAATGCTCTTCACGCCGTACCATGATTTTAGCAATGTGATCCGATTGTTGCGTGAGGCAGCCATCGATCCTAAAGTACGGGTTATTAAGGTAACGTTGTATAGGTTGGCGGACGAAAGTCGAATCATCTCGGCCTTAGTGAATGCAGCTAAAAACGGGAAAGACGTAACAGTGTTTATCGAGTTGCAAGCCAGGTTTGATGAAGCCAACAACATTAAATGGACCAACCAGCTGCGGGCGGAAGGGATCAAGGTCGTCAGCGGCGTACCGGGATTGAAAGTGCACTCGAAGCTGACCTTGATACGACGCGATGAGGGAGGCGAAAAGTTGAAAGATTATTGTGTTGTTGGTACGGGTAATTATCACGAAGGCACGGCCAAGGTTTATACGGATTACCATTTATTATCTTCTGATAAGCGCATAGCGCGTGAAGTTAGGAGGGTATTCCAGTTTATCGAATCACCGTATAAGCACCAGAAATACAAGCATTTGTTGGTAAGCCCGAACTCGAATCGCGAGGGGTTCTATGCGCTGATTGACCGAGAAATTGAGTTTGCGAAAGCTGGATTAGAGGCCAAGTTCTGGGTGAAGATCAACAGCATTAGCGACCACGGTATGATTGAGAAATTGTACGAGGCGAGTCAGGCAGGGGTGAAGATTCGATTGATTGTGAGGGGCATTAACTGTTTGAAATTGGACGATCCAGAGCTTTCCGCGAATATCGAAGCCATCAGTATTGTCGATAGATTCTTAGAGCACACGCGTGCGTTCTGTTTCCACAATAATGGGAAGCCGGAGTATTTCATTTCCTCGGCGGATTGGATGACTCGAAACCTAAACAGAAGGGTGGAGGTGACCGCGCCTATATACGATACCAAGATTCAACGCCAATTACGAGATCATTTCGAAATCCTTTGGAAGGACAACACAAAAGCACGAATTTTCGATGCCAATCAATCTAATGCCCACCGCACTTTGCCGGGGCCTAAGATTAGAGCACAATTGGCCCTTCATGAATACGTGCAAAAACAACTGCTGAAAGGATAAGCTTATGAATGTAACGAAACTCGGCGCCATCGATATTGGCTCCAACTCAGTTCGATGTCTCATTAGCAACGTCGTGTACAAAGACGGCTATACCTACTACCGCAAGGTCAGCATGATTCGTTTGCCTATTCGATTGGGTCAGGAGGTGTTCCTCAATGGAGCACTTAGCGAGGAGACGGCGGCACGATTTGCAGAAGGAATGCAAGCGTATAAACACTTGTTAAAAGTGCATGGCGTGCAAGATTTCCGGGCGGTTGCGACTTCTGCGATGCGGGAGGCGGCGAATGGAGCAGAATTGGTCAAAAAAGTGCGCAAATCCACCGGCATTGATATTCAGATCATCGATGGGGCGGAAGAAGCCAGGCTCGTGTTCAACAGTAAGCTGTACGATATCATTCAAGCGCCTCAAGAATACTTTCATCTACATCGACGTGGGTGGGGGTTCCACAGAGCTGTCCATTCTGCACGATCAAGATGTTATTGCGAGTGAGAGTTTCAAGATAGGTGGGGTCCGAGTGATGAACGGCCTCGACACCGAAGAAGAATGGCTGCGGATGAAAAAATGGACCGAGCGTCATATGCGCAACTTCCATAACAAAGCGGCCATTGGGGCGGGAGGTAATATCAACAAAGCTTCACAAGATCAGTTTGCGCTCCCTGAATAAACCTTTGCGATTGAGTTATATCGAGGACCAATTTGATATGATCAGTGCGCTGGATGTGGAGGAGCGTGTGACACAATTGGGCCTAAATTTTGACCGTGCCGATATTATCGTGCATGCCCTTCCAATATACATGAAGGTCATGCAATGGGCCGGCGTCGGAAAAATCTATGTTCCTAAGATTGGGGTGTCGGATGGTTTGATTCGCGACCTGTACCACAAAGAGTACAAAGAAAAGGTCGAAGGCCAGCAAGCATAGGATATACAGAAAAACGAAAGGGGGCCGCCAAGCCCCCTTTCTACCTAAACCGCCATGAAAATCTGCTTTCGCAGAATGTTCCATGTTTCTTTAACCCAAAAGTTGGGGGTAGGTTCACACCGGATGCAAAAAAAATATAGCAACCGGCAAGTTCTTTTAATCCAAGAAGCAGATTTCTCCTTTTTCCTCGAAGGTTTGCAGCGTTTCTACCATGCGCAATGCCTCGCTGACCGAACGAACTAGGGTGAAAAAGTTCACCACTTGGTGCATGACCACGCCTTCTTTATTGATCAAGAATAAGCCGCGGTAGGCAATCATTTCTCCTGAGGCTGTGAGGTTGCCTTCTTCGTCGTAGGTCCATTCGCCGTTCAAGACATCGTAGTTGTGCGCAATGGTTTTGTTGGTGTCCGCCACCACCGGGTAGGTAATGCCTTTGATACCTCCTTCTGCTTTTTCTTTTTGAAGCCAATTCAGGTGACTCACCTCAGAATCTGTGGAAACAGCGATTAATTGGACCCCCTTTGCCTCAAACTCTTCTTTGCGTGCCTGGAAAGCGTGCAATTCGTACGGACATACCCCAGAAAAATCCTTTGGGTAGAAGAATAGCAGGACGTATTGACCTGCGTAATCTGATAGAGAAAACTCTTTAACAATCTCGTTGCCATTGACCACTGCTTGTGCAGTGAAATCTGGCGCTTTTTTACCAACTAAAACAGCCATGTGTATTTGTATTTATAGGAATTCAGTGGCTCCAAATTATTGCTTTATGGGCCAAGAACCTAACACAAATTTTAGCTAGAGGTTTAGGCTGGCACTCATCCATGCGGCTAAGGCCATACCGGCGATGACGAAGATGAGTTTGATCAAATTGAATTGGTGATTTTGCGAGCTCTCGAACAAGATGGTAGTGCTCACGTGTAAGAGCAGGCCGACGGCCACTGCAAGCATTTGAGGCGCATATTGTGCGATCGTCGTCGCATTGCTGAGGGTGGCCCCTAGCGGCGTGGCCAGAGCGAACAACGCTACAATAAGGCCGATGGTCTTCAAGGGTACTTGCGCTTTGCGGAGCGCGCCGGTTACGAGCAATGCAATAGGGAGCTTGTGTAGAGCAATGGCCCAAAGGAACGTGCCTTGGCTGTGGTCATGCCCGTGTACACCGTTGTGGTTTAGCGGCATACCTTCAATCAAGGCGTGGAGGAGGAGACCGACGATGGCCAGCCACGGAACTGTTTTGCCGTGTGAGTGAAAGTGCCCGTGTTCTAATCCTTCGCTGAGGTAATCAAGCATTAATTGGACCCCGAAACCCAACATGATCCACCAGCCCATGGTCATGGCGCCGTCGTGAAAGACTTCTGGAATCATGTGCGTCAGAAGCGTGCCGAACAGGAAAGCACCCGAGAAGGCCAAGAGGTATTTAAACGTCTTAGAATCTGTTGGGATGATCCAGGCAGCGCCGGCACCGAGGCCTACACTAAGAATGAGTGCGGTCCAAATCATGGATGTGCTGATTTTTCAGCAATGATAATTAATCTATCGCTGTATTCTGGGTCATATGCGCCTAATTCGTAATCTCCGTGTACACTTTTTACGCGCAATCCGGCGCGTTCCATGAACGTACGAAGTTCAGCTTCTGTAAAGGCACGTACGCGTTCTTCGTAGTTGAAAATGGAGCAGCCGTCTTCACTCAGCTTGATGGATTTAACGATGGTCTGGTCTTCCACGCGGCGTGAGATTTCATAGGTCGCGAGATCCGTTTTTACTTGGTCTTTTGGGACCAATTCTGCCGCAATCTTTTCCGCATTCATATAGTCCAACACCAATTTTCCGCCGGGCAATAATGCATTTGCCATATTCTCAATGGCCTGTTGATGCATCGCATCATCTTCGAAATACCCGAAACTTGTAAACAGGTTGAACACCCAGTGTGCCGGCGCCACCTCAAGGGGTGCGAGCATATTTCCAACTTGAAAACTCAAGTGGTCGTGCGCCATTTCAGAAGCTACTGCGATACTTTCGGGGCTGAGGTCAATGCCCACGGTATGTAGACCGGATTCGGCCAGAACCATGGCATGGCGTCCGCGCCCGCAGGCAATGTCCAATGCACGCTGTCCGGGCTCAACATTCAACGCTTTACACAAGGTTAGAATCAATGCGCGCGCCTCGTGATAGTCACGGTGGCTGTAGAGGTCGTGATAATAAGGTGTGTTAAACCAAGTGGCGTACCAGGGGGTCATAGACGGTTTAAAAGTTCAGAGCACTAAGATAAGGCTGGAACATTTTAACGATTGCGACAATTATTACGGCGATCAACACATACCGCGTAATGGTATTTGCTCTGGGGTGCTGAATGACTTTTTTTGCACCAAATCTTGCACCAATGGAAGTGCCCACAGCTAATGAGAGCCCGTAAGTCCATTCAATACTTCCGCTCATGGCGAAAATGATAAAGGAGGGGATGGTCATCAAAAAGGCGATGAACAGCTTCATGATGTTGCCGTCCTTCAAAGCGTATTTTGCCAATAGCACGGCAATGGATAAGAAGAAAATACCGAATCCCATCTGTATAAAACCACCATAAATACCTAAAGCGAAGAAACTGAGCCAAATACCTGGAGTACGTTTTTTCTTGGATCCGTCGGTAGAAATGAGCCATTTCTTGGGGTTGGTCAACATCGTGATTAGCAGGACGATCATGATACAGCCGATGCTGATGCGCATGGCGTCCTCTGGGATATCCACGGCTAGGTTCGCTCCTATGATGGCCCCGATGATGATGGGTGGAGCGATGAAATAGCTCTCCTTAATCATGTATTTGGCGCGCTGCGTTTTCGGCAACGATGAGATGGCGCTACTGGTTTGGAAGATGGCGCCCACCCGGTTCGTGGCATTCGCAGCATTAGGGTCGAGACCGACCCACATCAAAAGCGGCAAGGTGATGGCCGAACCGTTGCCGGCGACCACGTTGATGAGGCCCGCGAAAAATCCGCCAACGGCCAATGCAATTAAATTCCACCAATCCTGCATGCGCTCAAAGTTAGCGTACATTTGTAGTCTAAAACGCAGAAGGGTGCTACAAAACAACGACTATCGATTGATCGTAAAGACGCTTTACGGTCTGGAAGACATACTGGCCAAGGAATTATTGTCCTTAGGAGGCCGAGAAATCAAAACATTGAATCGTGCAGTCTCCGTGGTGGGAGATATCGGATTCGTCTATAAAATTAACATTGCCCTGCGCACGGGTTTGCGTGTGTTGGTGCCCATGTTGGAGTTCGAGATGCAAGACGTAGAGCATTACTACGAGGAGATCTTCGAACATCCTTGGGAAGAATATTTCGGCTTGGACAAGAGCTTTGCCATCGATGTGGTGGGGACGAATGATCTGTTGAACCATAGCAGTTTCGCGGGTTTAAAGGCAAAGGATGCCGTAGTGGATCGTTTCCGAGTCGCGAAGGGCGAGCGCCCTTCCGTAGAACGTGGCACTCCAGATGTGCCCATTCATATTCACATTTACAAGCGAACCGTTCGCGTCTATTTGGATGCCTCGGGTGATTCCTTGCACAAACGAGGCTATCGCTTGAAAGCCGGTTATGCGCCTTTGAATGAGGTATTGGCAGCCGGTATCATTCTCCACAGCAAGTGGAACGGTGGCATGCCAGTGCTGGATCCTATGTGTGGTTCGGGTACCTTCTTAGTGGAAGCGGCGCTCATTGCACACCAGCTGCCTCCAAATATCTACCGCGAGAAATTTGCCTTCCACCATTGGAACGGCTTTGACGAGCAGATGTACGAGAAGATTCGAGAAGGGTTGTTATCAAGAGCGAAGGAATACGAGGGTAAAATCATGGGGCGTGATATGGACGCCTATGCCCTAGAAGCAGCGGCGGAAAATATTGAGCGGGCCATGTTTGATGATGCCATTCGCATTCGTCAGGCAGATTTCTTCGAAGCGGAGCCGCCGGCCGACAAAGGGCTGCTGTTAATCAACCCGCCGTATAATGTCCGTATTCAGGCCCAGACGCACAGAATGTACCGTGAAATGGGGGATACATTGAAGGCCAAGTATGCCGGATGGGAAGTGTATTGGATCACCTCGGACATGGAGGCGATCAAGAGTATAGGATTGCGACCTTCGAGAAAATGGAACCTGTTCAACGGTGAACTGGAATGTAAATTGCTTCGTTTTGATATGTACGAAGGGACGAAAAAGATCCATAAATTAAAGTCATAATTGGACCCAACTATGAAAGCTTTACCATTATACCTGGCCCTATTTTTAAGCACCACCATTGCCGCGCAAAGCAGCAGCAACCTGCGCCGAGTGCAGCGCGAGGCTGAAAAAGTCATTGACTTGACGTCCACCTTGATCGATGGTGTGACGACCTATGAAAAGGCGAAGAAAATGCGCCCCATTATTGAGGAGCAATTGAACGTTTGGAGAAAAGCGAAACGCTCTTTTGCCAGACTAGATGAGGAGCCCGAGCAGGCACTTCTCGATGTGGTCTATGCCCAGCTTGGCAATATTGTGGAAGCTTCTTCAGGGCCCCTGAAAGACTGGTTGGAGGAAGATCCAAGAGGCAATTACAACTATGAGTATTTGAGTTTGTGCCGCACGGGCATTGCCCAGGTATATGAGGCGATGGAGACCTATGCGACGACCTATGATATCAATACGCGTACATCCGATGTGCAGGAGCGCTTTGAAGCCCAAGTCGCGTTGATGCAATACACCGCGGATATGAATGCTGGCGCGGCGCCGGTAGATAGTATTGTGGCCTTCATCAAGGCGGAAATTGGCACCACAGATATCGACCTATTATTCAGTGCGCAGAAATCTTTGATTAAGGCCTTGAGTGTCCAATTACGCGGATATGGCGATGAGGCGTTCTACGAAGGAGATGGCGATTTGTACTACGCTTACCAGAAATATTATGAGGAGCTATTGGAATTGGCCACCGCAGACCTCCTAGCGGATTTCACGAAGATGAAATACGATCTAGTGGAGTTGCGCAGCATTGCGGGATCTACCGAAGCCTCGGCCGAGAAGACCTTGAGTTTTTTCGATAATGAGAAACGATTGTTGGCCAAACGCGAGGCTCGATTTGTAAAGCACAACCTACCTAAAGCGCCGAAGAAATAAGATGCAGGTCGCTGAGGTCGTACTTCCCTTACCCTTAGACAAACTGTTCCATTACTTCATTCCGAAGGAGTGGGTGGGTAGCGTACGGCCTGGAATGCGGGTATTGGTCCAATTCGGTGCGCGTAAAGAATACGCCGCCGTCGTAGCGAGGGTCTTAGAGACCGAAGAGGAGCTCGAACTCAAACCCATTCTCAACGTCCTCGACGAGCATCCCGTGGTATTGGAACACCAATTATTGCAGTGGTCGTGGATGTCATCCTACTATATGGCGCCCATCGGCGACGTGATGAATGCAGCACTCCCCCCGGGACTTAAATTGAGCAGCCAAAGCGTCGTCGTCCTCGATCCTGAGGTATTGCCGGAAGAAGCCCAATTATCCGATGCGCTCTTCACCCTCTACGAATCCCTGCGCAACAACCAAAAACTATCGCTAGACGAGGTCCGCAGCATATTGGGGGTGAAGAACCCCATGCCCTTGGTGCAAAAAGCCCTGGAACAGGGGTGGGCCATCCTAGAAGAAGAGCTTAAAAAAGTAAGCAAAGCCAAACGCCGTAAACTCCTTCGATTAACGGCGGAATCTTTAGCAGATTTAGATGCAGCCTTCGATAAAACCGCGCGCAGTGAAGCACAAACAGCCGCATTACTCGCCTTGGTGAACGATTGCGGAGCCAAGAATAGCTTCGTAGATCGCAAGGCCTTCGAAAAGAAACACAACATTGCCACCGCTCAAAGCCGTGCTCTTGTTACCAAGGGTATTGCTGAGGAGGTCGAAGAGGTAGACGGTACCACAGCTGCAGCGGCTCCACAAACTGAAATTCACCTGAGTGCTGCGCAGCAGGAAGCATTAGAAGGTGTTCGTGAAGGGTTTACTCAAGAAAAGCCCGTGCTCCTTCATGGGGTGACGGCCTCGGGAAAAACCGAAATTTATATTCACCTGATCAAGGAGGCCTTAGCCAAGCACAAACGCGTGCTGTACCTCTTGCCCGAGATTGCCCTTACCACCCAATTAATCAATCGCCTGCGCATCCATTTTACGGTCGCGGTGAGCCACAGTAGGTTTTCTCCTGCGGAGCGGTTGGCGGCCTGGAGGGAATCGGTCCAAAATGATCAGCCACTTCTTATTATCGGTGCTCGTTCTGCGTTGTTTATGCCCTTGCCAGATTTGGGCCTTATCATTGTGGATGAGGAGCACGAAAGCAGCTTCAAACAGTACGAGCCTTCACCGCGCTATCACGCCCGCGATACGGCAGTTTGGATGTCCGCCCAGCACGGATGCCCCATAGTTTTGGGTTCCGCAACGCCAAGCTTGGACAGTTATTTCAATGCTCAAAAAGGCCGGTACCACCTCGTGTCTTTATTGAAGCGATTCCATACTGCGCCACTGCCGGAATTAGAGGTGGTGGATATGTTAGGCGCGAAGCAGCGCAAGGAGGTCGTCGGGAATTTTAGCGTGGAATTGGTCGATGCGATGCGTGGCGTCTTGAACAAGGGAGAAAGCATCATCCTCTTTCAAAACCGACGCGGATTCAGCACCTACCAGCAGTGCCAAACCTGTGGCCATGTGGAAGGATGTACGCGCTGTGATATTAGCTTGACCTACCACAAAGGCCCACAAAAATTGAAATGTCACTATTGCGGGTATACGGTCCCCCCGGTGATGAAGTGCTCCGCTTGTGGGGGAGAGAGTGTCTTGCATCATGGTTTTGGGACAGAGCAAATTGCGGAAGAAGCGGCAGCATTATTCCCAAAAGCTCGGGTAAAGCGAATGGATTTAGATACCACGCGCGGCAAGCATGCCTTCGGAAACCTCATTCAGTCTGTTGAAAATGGTGAGGTCGATATACTCGTCGGGACACAAATGGTCACTAAAGGATTGGATTTTGACCGAGTAGGATTGGTGGGCATCATGAGTGCGGATAACTTACTGAGTTACCCGGATTTTCGCGCCAATGAGCGCGCCTTCCAAATCATCGAGCAAGTGGCCGGTCGAACTGGGACGCCGCAGTTCGCGTGGTAAGGTCGTTATTCAGAGTTTGAAGCCGAGGCACGCGATCATACAATTGGCCCTTAATCATGATTACCAAGGAATGGTTCAAAAGGAACTCACTGTAAGACAGGAGTTTGCCTATCCGCCCTTCGTGCGATTGATTACCATTACGTTGAAGCACAAAGACCAAAAACTTCTGATGCGTGGGGCAGAGGCCTTTGCAAAATCACTGCACAGCAAGATTGGAGAACGCTTTCTAGGTCCGGAATTTGCACCTATTGCTAGATTAAAAAACCTCTACCAAATGCAAATCATTGTGAAGGTGGACAAGGGAAGCTTAGGTTCAAAGATTCGTGACCGGATTAAAAAGGCACATCAAGAAACCTTGTTGACTCCAGAATTTAATAGAATTCGGGTACTCTTTGATGTAGATCCGAATGCTTAGATCTCAAAAGGGAATTTAGCCTGGACACCGAAGAAATACGGGAGTCCGAGCTGAATTTGGTAGGAGGCGATATCCCAGGAATATCCTAAATAAAACGAAGGCGCAACCATAGCTAATCCAACATCTTGTACGTTCGTATCTGGCCATCTCAAATCTAATAGTCCACCTGCGTACCAATGTTCCGATAGGGACCAATCTTTACCGGCACCTACCACTAGTCCTACGCTTTCAGTATCCTCTCCCAATCCGAATGACTGGACATAGGCTACCCTTGAAGTGATATAATAGCCGTTATTGTTGTAGGAGACGCCAACATCGGTAGTGCTTCCCCAGCCGGCCATATTTCCGTAATACGTTTCGAATTTCATTTGGCCCATTCCTGAGTAGGCGGCCAAGCAAAGTGCTAAGGTGATCAATGGTTTCATCATAGGAAAGCATCAAAGGTCTCAGGAACACCGGCTTCGATGCGCACGGGCTCTTTGGTGGTCGGATGACTAAATGCTAACGATCGCGCATGCAAACAAATGCTTTTATCACGCTCACCACGGCGCGCGCCGTATTTAACATCTCCTTTGATCGGGTGGCCTATGGAGGCCAATTGGGACCTGATTTGATGATGCCTTCCCGTGTGAAGGTCTACTTCAAGCAGTGTATATCTGTCTCCACAATTCAATACTTTGTAAGACAGTTTAGCTTCCTTCGCACCCGGCTCAGGGCGCCCATAAGCAATGGATTTATTGTTTTTTGGATTCTTCTTCAAGAAATGGTGAAGCTGGCCGTTTTCTGTAATCTGACCTTCCACCAGTGCCCAATACGATTTTTGTGTTTCCCTGTTTTTGAAAGCGGCGTTCATGCGTTCCAATCCTTTGGAGGTGCGTGCAAATAAAACCACACCGGTGGTAGGACGGTCGAGCCTGTGAATCACTCCTAGAAAGACATTTCCTGGCTTGTTGTATTTGTCTTTGATGTACTGCTTGAGAAGGTCTGGCAGGGGAGTGTCGCCCGTTTGGTCGCCTTGCACGAGATCACCTGCCCGCTTGTTGATGGCGAGTAGATGGTTGTCTTCGTACAAGATTTCAGGCAAGGAAGCCATGATTAGCTGGTGTAGCTTTCGTCTTTATTCGGAAAGTCGACACTTTTCACATCCGCGACATATTGGCCAATAGCACCGGTGATATCTTCATACAGATTGAGGTATCTGCGCAAGAATCGGGGATGGAATTCATGAGTCATTCCCACTAAATCATGGAATACAAGAACCTGGCCGTCAACGCCAGGACCAGCTCCAATACCAATGACTGGGATATCCAGCATTTCTGATACCTCTTTCGCGAGTGGGGCAGGGACTTTCTCCAATACAATGGCAAAACATCCAGCCTCTTGCAAGGCCTTCGCATCCTCTTTCAGTTTCAGCGCTTCAGCTTCTTCCTTTGCACGAACCGTGTACGTACCAAACTTATAAATGGATTGCGGTGTGAGTCCCAAGTGTCCCATTACAGGAATACCGGCAGTGAGAATTCGCTTGATCCCGTCGATGATTTCTACTCCACCTTCAACTTTCACGGCATGGCCGCCGGTTTCTTTCATGATGCGGATGGCAGAACCTAAGGCACCTTTAGAATCTCCCTGGTAGCTGCCGAAGGGAAGGTCTACCACAATCAACGCACGGTCAACGGCACGTACTACCGAACTTGCGTGGTAAATCATCTGGTCCAATGTAATAGGCAAGGTAGTTTCGTGACCTGCCATTACATTAGAGGCACTATCACCAACGAGAATACAATCAACACCCGCGGCATCTACCATTTTTGCCATGGTAAAGTCATAGGCGGTGAGCATGGAGATTTTCTCACCCTGGTCTTTCATTTGCTGTAAACTATGGGTGGTAACCTTCTTAAATTCTTTCTTAGCTAGTGACATCCTGCACGATTTTTGTGAATTCTCTCTTGCAAAGAAAACATCCTAAACCATAGGTTGTATTTTTGGGACCCATGAAAAACCTCATTCTCTTCATTTTTGCGGCTTTTGCCATCACCTCGTGCGACAATACACTGGACATTAATGCAGATTATGATGTGCAGAATGTGGTCTATGGTTTGTTGGACAAAGACGACGATACCCAGTGGGTCAGATTACACAGAACGTATCTAGGTACGGATGGATTGCTTGCGGGCGCCACACATTCAGATAGCCTCTACTTCGATACTGCGGCGCTTTACCTCGCGCAGCTCAACGACCAAGGCAACGTATTGAATACTTACGAGTTTTTCCGGAAGGACACGAATATTCTCGATCCTGGGACCTTTACTACCGACAACTATAGAATGTATTGGACCAATGCGCCTGTAGATCCTGCTTATGAGTATCGTTTGAAAGGGTTTATCCCCGGCAACAATAATTTCGAGGCCATCACTCCAGTGGTAGGGAATGTTGAGATCACAAAACCAAAAGGTTTCCAAAAAGTGACTTTCGGCGTGCGAAATGCTGAATTTGGTTGGGATGCAGCGCGTAATGCGCGCATGTACCAGGGGTATATCCACTTCAGATACAAGGAAGCTCCGCGTTCGAACCCAAAGGATTCTGTGGTAAAAAAGCTCACCTATGCGCTGCCCGTAAGAACGGGTTCGAACTTAAACGGTTCGGGTACCTTCACTTCAGAATTAACCTACGAAGCTTATTACAAGTTCTTGTACAATAACATTGGGCCTACCGAGGATTTGGTTCGAATCTTTAAAGGTATCGATGTGGAGATTTGGGCTGCCGCTGACGACTATGCCACGTATATCAATGTCAATCAGCCCTCACAAGGCATTGTGCAAGAAAAGCCCATGTTCACCAATGTGGACGGGGGCATAGGACTCTTTTCTTCTAGGGGTCGTGCCATCAAGAAAAACGTCAAACTCAGCGCATCCTCTATGGACAGCCTATGGAGAGGCGTGCACACCTGTGGTATGGGTTGGGTTGATTTTCAAGGCATCGACAGTGTCGTATGTGAAGACGGCTTTCCTGTCGTGATCAACTAACGGACAAACTGTCACACTTTTCACTTCTTTTTGGTCCACTTTGGCACTTGAATTCCTTGGTTGCTGACACTTTGTGAGCACATTTAGGGGAATTGGCACGTGGCATAACCCTTGCTTTATTGAGGTCGTAGAAATTGAATACTCAACCTAAATAATAAATACAATGGGTAAAATCATAGGTATTGACCTTGGAACCACCAACTCTTGTGTCTCTGTAATGGAGGGAAACGAGCCGGTAGTAATTCCTAACAGCGAAGGAAAGAGAACCACGCCATCAATTGTTGGTTTCGTGGAAGGCGGCGAACGTAAAGTAGGGGATCCTGCGAAACGTCAGGCCATCACTAACCCTGAGAAAACGGTTTATTCTGTGAAGCGTTTTATGGGTGAGAAGTTCTCAAACGTATCGAAAGAAGCGAAGCGTGTGCCTTACAAGGTAGAGGCTGGCGATAACGATACACCTCGCGTAAACATTGACGGTCGTCAATACACGCCACAAGAGATTTCAGCGATGATTCTTCAGAAAATGAAGAAGACTGCAGAAGATTACTTGGGTACTGATGTAAGTGAGGCAGTCATTACTGTTCCAGCATACTTCGATGATGCGCAACGTCAAGCGACCAAAGAAGCGGGTGAAATTGCCGGTTTGAACGTACGTCGTATCATCAACGAGCCAACTGCTGCGGCTTTGGCCTACGGTCTAGATAAGAAAGGCCAAGATCAAAAAATCGCTGTCTTTGACTGTGGTGGTGGTACACACGATGTATCCGTACTCGAGTTGGGCGACGGAGTCTTTGAAGTAAAATCAACAGACGGTGATACACACCTCGGCGGTGATGACTTCGACCAAGTGATCATTGACTGGTTGGCGGAAGAGTTCCAGGCGGAAGAGTCTATGGACTTGCGCAACGACAACATGGCGCTACAACGCTTGAAAGAAGCTGCTGAGAAAGCAAAAATTGAATTATCATCGACCACTTCTACGGAAATCAACCTGCCGTACATCACTGCCACGGCTTCAGGGCCTAAGCACTTGGTACGCTCGTTGAGCCGTGCGAAGTTCGAACAATTGGCCGCTTCATTGATTGAGCGTACTATCGCACCTGCAAAAAGCGCTTTGAAAAATGCGGGTTACTCGACTTCTGAAATTGACGAAGTAATCTTGGTAGGGGGTACTACCCGTATCCCAGCGATCCAAGAGGCTGTAAAAGCATTCTTTGGAAAAGAGCCGTCGAAAGGAGTAAACCCTGATGAGGTAGTAGCCATTGGTGCTTCTATCCAAGGTGGTGTTCTTGCCGGTGATGTAAAAGATGTACTTCTTCTTGATGTGACGCCACTTTCACTGGGTATCGAAACCATGGGTGGTGTAATGACGAAATTGATCGAAGCGAACACGACTATTCCTACGAAGAAGTCAGAGACCTTCTCAACTGCGGCTGATAACCAGCCTTCTGTAGAGATTCACATCCTTCAGGGTGAGCGTCCAATGGCCGGAGATAACAAGACTATCGGCCGATTCCACTTGGACGGTATCCCAGCTGCACCACGCGGTGTGCCTCAGATTGAGGTAACCTTCGATATCGATTCAAACGGTATCCTAAACGTAAGTGCGAAGGATAAGAACACTGGTAAAGAGCAGAACATTCGTATCGAAGCTTCTTCAGGTTTGAGCCAAGAAGAAATCGATCGCATGAAGCAAGAAGCGGAAGCAAACGCGGATGCAGATAAGAAAGCCAAGGAAGAAATTGACAAGCTGAACGCAGCGGATAGCATGATCTTCCAGGTTGAAAAGCAGATGAAAGACATCGAAGGAAAACTTCCTGAGGATAAGAAAGGTCCAATTGATGCAGCCCTCGCTGAACTAAAAACTGCTCATGCAGCCAAAGACATCGCAGGATGTGATGCAGCGACTGAAAAGCTTAACGGTGCGCTTCAAGCGGCTTCAGCAGAAATCCAAGCAGCAATGCAAGGCAACCAAGGAGGCAACGATAACGGCCCAGATGCAGGCGGCGATGCCGGTGCAGGTGGTGCTGACGATGTCACCGACGTAGATTTTGAAGAGGTGAAATAAACCTTCATAGTTAAAGGCGATAACAGGCCCCCGCACCCACAGGTGCGGGGGCTTTTTTATTTATCTTAGGCCTTCACTCAAAAAACACTCGAGACACCTATGGATTTAGTCCAACTCAACGACCTCCTCGCCACTATTGACGGCTACATCGGAGGTTCCAGCTGGTTTGTATTTGCCCTTTTGGGTACAGGTATATTCTTCACGTTTTACTTGAAATTCCCTCAGATTAGATTCTTCAAGCATGCCATTGATGTGGTGCGCGGAAAATTTGATGAACCTGGGGCAAAAGGGGATACCTCACATTTCCAATCCCTGGCCACAGCGCTTTCGGGAACTGTAGGAACAGGGAATATTGCAGGGGTGGCATTCGCCATTCACTTGGGAGGACCGGCAGCCCTGTTTTGGATGTTGGTGACTGCCGCCTTAGGTATGACGACCAAATTCGTTGAGGTGACGCTAAGCCACAAATACCGCGAGTTTGCAGAAGATGGTACAGCTTCCGGCGGACCGATGTACTACATGAAAAATAAGCTGAACATGAAATGGATGGCGGCACTTTTTGCCGTGGCAGCAATCATCAGCTCATTTGGCACAGGAAACATGCCACAGGTGAACAGCATTGCCGCTTCTTTGAAGGCTACTTTCGGTATTGAAGAAATTGTTACTGGTGCAGTGCTCTCGGTACTTCTGGGCCTCATCATTCTTGGCGGTATTAAGCGTATTGCTGCGGTGACGGAGAAACTGGTGCCTTTGATGGCGATCATTTATGTGATTGGCGCATTGTCGGTCATTGTGATGAATTATGAGAATATCATCCCTTCGTTCATTAGCATTTTCGCAGACGTATTTACAGGTTCTTCCGCCGCGGGTGGATTCCTTGGAGCCAGTATTGCATATGCATTTAATCGTGGTGTGAACAGAGGATTGTTCTCAAATGAAGCTGGTCAAGGATCTGCGCCCATTGCACATGCTGCCGCGAAAGCAGAGCATCCGGTAAGTGAAGGTATGGTGGCCATTCTTGAGCCCTTTATTGATACGATTATCATTTGTTCCATTACGGGTCTAACGCTTTTGAGTTCAGGAGTTTGGAATGAAAAGCATCAAAACGACTTTAGCTTTTCTGATATGATCATCATGGAAGGTGAGGTCAACAAGGAGGTTCATGGAACAGCATTGTATGAATATTTCAACGGAACTGAAATAGGCTTGGATGTAGTGCCCATTTCTGAATTTACCGGAACACTATTGGTTGAGGAGGGAATTATTGAGACTAATGCAACTGTTTTGCACGCACGTTCTATAGCGGAAGATGTATTGGTTCATAAGGGAGACTTACCATACACAGGGGCTTTAGAAATTACTAATGGACGTCTTGAAGATCCAAAAGGATATACGTTCTCAGGAAAATCACTTGTACACAGTGCGCCTCTCACAGCTATTGCCTTCAACAAAGGTTTATTCGGCGATTACGGCCAATACATTGTGGCGATCGGACTCTTTTTGTTCGCCTTCTCCACGGCCATTTCCTGGAGCTACTACGGCGGTAGAAGTGTGACCTACCTCTTTGGATGTGAAGTATGTGAATTACTACCGCATCATCTACGTCATCGGTTTCTTCCTCGCTGCCATTATTGATACTACCATTGTATGGACGTTCGCGGGTATTGCCATTGCGCTAATGACCCTACCCAACCTTATCGGAATCTTCCTGTTGCGAAAGGATATGAAAGAGAGTATTGCGGATTATAAGGAGCACGTGGAGAGTGTTTTCCAGAAGAAGATATAACAGTCTGTACATCAGGATCTAAAAGGCGGAGTTTCGCAAGAAACTCCGCCTTTTTATGTTTTCATTGATTCAACGATTAAACCTTTGAGTAAACGAGGGCTCTAATCTACACCAAAGGTGTATTTTAGATACTTATCAATTTAGCTCATGCGTACTAAGATTTTTGCGATGTTGATGGCGTTTAGTTCATTCAGCGCGCTCAACGCACAGATTACCACTGACTCTACCCGTTATGTATACGGCGACCTAGGAGTTCAGCAGGTAGCTCCCGTAAACATTAACTCTCAATCTTCTTGTGCCGATACCTTGGGTATTGCCATACCCTCAGGTCATTGGATTTCCTCTGTGGATGTGGAATACACCATGAACACTACCGGTGGTTTTGGAGGTTCTGCCCCAAATGATATCGGGGTATACCTCGAATTATCAAGCGAGGGTACAAAGGAAGCGGCCTTAGATTATGGGACCATCGGGACAAACGGTTCTTCTGAAACCATCACCCGAACCATCAACGACTTCAACGGTGCAGTAACGGATACCTTCTTGGTATTTAAATTACATGCGTTCCGTCAACAATTCGCTACTGCTTGTGGAACTACCACGGCGAGTATTGCCGATAGTACTTGGAAGATCACCATCAACACCTATCCGGCCCCAACCTGTTACCAGCCTACCAACTTAGCGGTAGACTGGACCATGAGCAATAAGGCTAGATTGAGCTGGACCGGCGGTGGTGCAGCGAACTGGGAGGTAGAATATGGAACACCGGGTTTCACTCCAGGGAGTGGGACAAGAGTGGCCGTCTCAAGCAATCCTTTTGTGCTTTCAGGTCTTTCGGCTTCTACCACGTATGAGTTCTATGTAAGAGATTCATGTGGACTAGGAGATGTGAGTATTTGGTCGGCTCCAGTGGTGGATAGTACGCTATGTGCTCCTATTACGTTTACGACGAGCTATACTGAAGATTTTGACGGTACGGGTTGGTCTGAAGGATCAGGCTTCGACAATGACGGAAGTACGATTGGAAGTTGTTGGCAGCGCACTCCGACCAGTCCGAACGGCGGCCAAGGCTATGCTTTTGGTACCGGTACGGATAGTACGGCCACAGCGGGTACGGGTCCGAACGACGATAGAACAGGCGGTGGAAACTATGTGTATGCAGAAGCGAGCGGTGCTGCTAACCAAAGTGTTGCTACGATTACCTCTCCGCTCATTGATCTGAGCGCACTGAGTACGCCGGAATTAAATTTCTGGTACCATATGGCGGGTGCCCAAGTGAACGAATTAAAGACAGAAGTATGGTCTCAATCTTCGGGTTGGGTAAATGTGGGTAGTATTAATGGCCCACAACAAGGATCTTCTGCAGATACCTTCCTATTACAGACGTACACGTTGGCCCAATTCGCTGATGATACTGTATTAGTACGTTTTTCAGCCTCTAGAGGTTTCGGAAACAACAACCAAGCCGATATCGCTATTGATGACTTTGGGTTTGAAGAAGCGCCGACTTGTCCGGATCCATCCTTGCTAGCGGTGTATTCAAGAACAACAAGTTCGATTACTTTATCATGGCAGGCAGTGAATGCAGCCTCTTGGGATATACAATATGGAAGCCCTTCTGCGAGTCTTGGAGCTACAGCAAATACCACAGTTAATACGACCTCTAACCCAGGTACGGTGACTGGACTTTCAGCAGGAACTACCTATCAGTTTTGGCTTCGTGAGGTTTGTGGTCCAAACGATAAATCAGATTGGATTGGTCCAATTCTCGGAACAACACATTGTACCGCCATTAGTGCGCCTTGGTCGGAAGATTTTGATTCGACGACTTGGACACCGGGCTCTGGGGTATATAACGTAGGTGATGCATTGGCAGCCTGTTGGGTACGTACGCCAGAAAAAGATACGCTACCGGCGTCGCCACTGAGTTGGGGTGTGCGTTCAGGAACGACCACTACAGGTCAAACCGGTCCGTTTACTGATGTGAGCGGCACAGGAAATTACATCTATGCCGAAGCCTCAAGTGGAGCCCCAAATCAGGAGGCCTTTATTGAGTCGCCGTTGTTGGATTTAAGCGGTTTGCTCAAGCCTCAGGTGACCTTTAATTACCACATGAGAGGTTTCTATGTAAATACCTTGAAATTACAGGTTTGGGTGGATAGCACGCAGACGTGGGATACCTATTTCACTAAATCAGGAAATCAAGGAAATCAATGGTATTACGAGGAAGTTGATCTGGCAGGATTTGCCGGAGATACTATCGTTCTGCGCTGGTCTGCCACGAAAGGAAACGGTTCGCAAGGAGATATCGCAGTCGATGAGGTTACGGTTAATGATCAGCCATTGTGTCCGGAACCGACGCAATTTGCGCTATCAGGGGTGACGGCAACGACGGCGACCTTTACTTGGTTGACCGGTGGTTCAACGACTTGGAACATTGTGTATGGATCTGTTGGGTTTAGCCCAAGCGGAAGTGGATTGACGAATATTACTTCTACTACACATACCATTACTGGATTAACCGCGGGTACGAGTTACGACGCATATGTTCGTGATACCTGTGGTGCCCTTGGGGCATCAACGTGGATCGGTCCTATTACGTTCAACACCTTGTGTGCGCCGTTTACAGCACCGTATACAGAGAACTTTGACAGTACCTCTTGGGTAACGGGTGCCAATCAAACGCCGGGTCAGATCGATGGCTGTTGGCAGCGTAGCGATACAGTAGAATATTTCTGGAAGGCTGGTCCTCCGACCAACCATAGTAACAATACGGGTCCAAGTGGCGACCATACCTCAGGTAGCGGTGGATATATCTTTACGGAGGCGAACACCGGATTTGGTGGGGGTTCGACATTGACGAACTCCATTACCTCGCCATTGGTAGATGTGACTTCATTGTCGACGCCTGAGCTTTCATTCTGGTACCATATGTACGGATCTCTGATCAACAAGTTGGAGGTTTATGTGCGCGGAACAGGAGGGAATTGGACCCTAGAACATACCATTAGTGGTGCCCAGCAGAGCAATGCAACGGCATCATGGGAAGAGGCGATCGTGGACATTAGCAGCTATGCGAACGACACCATTCAGGTGAAATTCACCGCGTACCGCTACCAAGGATTCAGCAACCAGGTTGATATCAGCGTGGATGATGTGGATATTCACGAGGCGCCAACATGTCCGAAACCGAGCAATTTAGCGGCTTCGAATGTGACGAGTAACAGTGTCCAATTAGATTGGACGACGGGTGGCGCAACGAATTGGTTGGTGAAATATGCCGCGGGTTCAATTGTGGCTGCTGGTTCGAACCCATTCACGCTAACGGGATTGTCGCCAAATACCACCTATGATATCTACGTTCGCGATTCTTGTGGAACGGGTAGTGTATCGGATTGGGTAGGACCTATTTCGGTGACCACTCTTTGTGGAATGGTTACCGCTCCTTGGTCTGAAGATTTCGATGGGGTTTCTTTCGATGCTTCTACTGGTGATATTGACCAATGTTACACGACCAGCACCTCAACGACGTATTTCTGGCAGACCGGTCAAGGTCAAACGCCGACCAATAATACTGGTCCGATCGGGGATCACACTTCAGGATCTGGGAAATATGTGTATTCGGAAAGTCAATTCGCCTTTGGTGGTGCAGATTCGGACGCGGAATTCATTACTGCCGAGATTGACCTAGATACCTTGAGTACGCCACAGGTGAGCTTCTGGTGGCACGGTGCAGGTAATAATATTGACCAATTAGAAGTGGATGTCTTCAGCGGCGGAACTTGGACGACGGAATTGACCATCGATGCTTCCGGCTACACCCTTCAAGCTTCTCCTGCTGATGCATGGCAGGAAGGCGTAGTGGATTTGACTTCTTACACTGGCGATACTATCAAATTGCGCTTTGTCGCTTATCGCGCTACCACATTTGGTTTTAATTCTTTAACGGGTGATTGGGCCATTGATGATATTGAGGTAGATAACGCACCGACGTGTTTACCGCCAACGGCTATTTCATCTACGGGCAATACCACGACTAGTGTGACCTTGAGTTGGACTACAGGTGGGGCATCGAATTGGCAGGTCGAATATGGGCCGGTTGGATTCACCCCAGGTGCAGGAACAATCGTTTCAGCCACTACGAATCCATTTACGGTGACCGGGCTGAGCTCGGCGACTTACTATGATTTCTATGTTCGCGATTCTTGTGGCGCTACGGATGTAAGTGATTGGACGGGTCCAATTACTGCTCCTACAGCTTGTGGAACCGCTACAGCACCGTACTTCGAAAACTTCGATAACGGCTTCGTAGGCGGAACGGATAGCAACCAAGGCCACAACATCGGGGCAACCATTAGCCCATGTTGGTCACGAACGGATACCGATACAAACTACCGTTGGGGTGGACGCGACGGTGGTACAGCCACTTTCGGAACAGGTCCAAATGGCGATCATACCAGTGGATACGGCAACTATGTATATACCGAGGCGAGTTTCTCTACCGGTACGCCAGTAGCGACCTTGACTTCACCAAGTATCGACCTAAGCGCCCTCACCACTCCTGAAATGCATTTCTGGTACCACTTGTTTGCACAAAACGGTTCTCAAGGAACGCTTACTTGGAGTATTCAGGATGTGAGTGCCGGTACTTGGGTAGACCTGGATTCTATTTCAGGCAACCAGGGCAACCAATGGATTGAAGTCGTAGAGGACTTAAGCGCCTATGCGAATAAGACTGTGAAGATCAAATTCACTTCTAAAAAATCGAGCGGTGCTACGGCTCAGCAAGGAGATATTGCGCTTGATGATTTGAGTATTGTGGAGGCGCCGACATGTCCGGATCCTTCCGCGCTTAGTGCAACGTCAACTTCACCGACTGAAATTCAGTTGAGTTGGACCACGGGAGGTGCTACAGCTTGGCAAGTGGAATATGGACAATCAGGTTTTGTACCTGGTAACGGTACACTCTTGAATGTGACAACTAATCCTTACACGGTTACAGGTCTCACGTCTGGGGTAACGTATGATTTCTATGTACGTGATTCTTGTGGAGCTACGGACTTCTCAGATTGGATAGGTCCAGCTACAGCGACTACATTAACATGTGTTGGTGGATGTACCTATGATCTTGAGCTGACGGATACTTTCGGTGATGGATGGACAGGGAATAATCAAGGTACTGTATTCCATGAATTAAAAATTACCGCGGGAACAACTGTCTATTCATTTACGATGAGCAATACGTCAGGTGCACTTGGCTCCAGTGAAACCTTCTCCTTCAACGTATGTGATGGCGATACCCTCTATGTTGAGTTTATCGACAACGGTAACTGGCAGAGTGAGTGTGGATACACCTTGACAGATCCTAACGGTATTGTGGTTTCAACCGTCGCAGGTGCGGCGAATGCCAACCAAGCGGGTGCCATGACGGCAGGTGTGAAATACCAAGGCGCCGCAAATTGTTCTTCTCCATGTCCTGCTCCTGTAGCGGCATTCTCATCTTCTGATACCTACTTGTCTGTGGACTTTGATGCTACTGCATCTACGGGTACGGGATTGACGTACGATTGGGATTTCGGCGACGGAAATACGGGAACGGGAGACCTAACTACACACCTTTACGGAGCGGGAGGTACCTATGTGGTTGATTTAACCATAACTGATTCTTGTGGTCAATCGGTGAACCTAACGGATACTATGTTGATTTGTGAGGAGCTCATCCCAGCAGTGGTGTATTCACAAAGCCAATTCACGGTGAACTTCGATGCTTCGGTGATTCCAGGAGCGACATCCGCAGATTGGGATTTCGGGGACGGAACCACCGGGACAGGATTAACGCCGGCTCATTCGTACAGTGGCTCGGGCACTTTTGCGGTGGATGTAACTGTATATAATGATTGTGGTGATCAAGCCGATACCACATTGTATATCACCATTTGTGTGCAGCCTGTAGCGAATTGGACCGCGACGATTATTAGTGCAGGCGGTGGAGGTATGCAGGTCCAATTCAACGGTACTTGGAGCACTGGTGCTAATTCCTTCCAGTCGAACTTCGGTGATGGAAATACCAATACCACTTCGAATTATCCATTGCATACCTATGCGACGCCATCGACGGCATATGTGGTATCACTCACCGTGTACAATGCTTGTGGGGATTCTGATACCAAAACCGGTATCCTGGGTGAGAACCTTGGGGTAGAGGATATGGACCTAGGTCAATGGACTATTTTCCCTAATCCGGTTCGTACCCAGTTGACCTTGGAGCACACCGCTGGTGTGAAAGGTATAATCACTCTTGTGGATGGATTGGGCCGTACGGTCGTTGAAATGCCGGGCAATGGTCAAGCCACCCAGCAGATAGATGTTACTGATCTTAGTGCAGGCTCGTATGTCCTCCGCATCGTTTCAGACGGCGGGTTCTACCAGCAGCGTATACAGATTGTGAAATAAGAAAAAGCCGCCCCTCGGGGCGGCTTTTTTATGTACTTAAAAATTCGGGCGGCCTTAGGCCTTTTTTACAAACTCGCTCTTGAGCATCATGGATCCAAATCCATCGATCTTACAACTGATGTTGTGATCGCCTTCGACGAGCTTGATTCGGGAAACTTTCGTGCCTGGTTTGATCGGCTTCGGTGCGCCTTTCACGGGTAAGGATTTGATCACGGTCACGCTATCTCCATCTTGCAATGGATTGCCGTTGGCATCGAGCACAACAAGGCCTTGCGGCTGATCTTTTGGGTTCCACTCGTGGCCACATTCTGGGCACACCATCAGGGCGTCCATAGGGTAGGCGTAAATCCCTTTACATTCTGGGCATGGGGTTGAATCTGACATTGATTTAGGTATTAGCGGTTATTGAAGTTTTGAAAATCGGACCATGGTTCCGGCAAGCAGTGTAATTATAGCGATGCCGGTAAAGGCCGTGGCAGGCGCATGCAGCTGCAACGCAAGGTAGCCTATAATCGCCCCAAATACGTAGCCCATATCACGCCAAAATCTGTAGGTGGATAGTGCTTTTGGACGCCAGGTGGGGTGGCTGTGGTTGCTGATGCCGACCAAAAAGGTAGGGTAGACCATGGCCGTGCCCAGTCCTAATAGGATGTAAGGGAGCCAATAGGTCGATGAATTGCCGATAAAAATCAACGCGATGCCTTGGATGGACATGCCCCACCAAAGCAGGTTGCGGATCTTTCCATTATTGGATAGGGGGCCAGTAAATAATTGCCCCAGGCCCCAAACCGCCGCGTGAATGCCGGTGAGGATTCCTACGGTCGTTAAGGATTCTCCTCGGGCCAACAGCAGGGAGGGTAAAACGGCCCATAGGACACCGTCATTGGCATTGTTTACCACCCCTGTCCAAGTAATGGTGCGCAGTGATGGATTGCTCCATGTCGTCCTGTGAAATATTCTTTCCGCATGGCTATCCTGGTGCGCCGCTTCGGTTTTGGCTTCTAATGCCGCCCACGGTTGGGTTTCCGGGAGAATGAACACGGTAATGAGTGAGGCCACGAGCACGATGCCCATTGCGGTGTAGAGGATGGGGGCGATGAGTCCACTGGTTTCTGCGTAGTAGGCCGCAAATGCGGAGGAGAGCCCCACGGCAACATAGCCTGCACTTTCGTTTAAGCCCATGGCGGTGCCGCGGTGTTTCAATCCCACGATATCAATTTTCATGATCACCGTGGTCGACCAGGTAAATCCTTGGCTCAGTCCAAGGGCGATGTTCGCGAGAATGATGAAAGCGCTGTCGCCAGAGTTTAATAAGATGAGCGGGGCTTGCAATGCCATGGCCCAGCCCAAAAGTAGGGTGCGTTTGCGGCCAATTTCTGAAATGAGGTTCCCGGTGAATAGGTTGGCAATGGCCTTGCTGAGGCCAAATACTCCCACCATCAGCAGGGCGGCTTCAGTTTCGGACACGGCCCAAGATTTGGTCAGCTCCGGCAGGAGGCTGCGCTCAAAACCGACCATGGCGCCCACAAAAGCGCTCATCAGCACCAACACACCGAACAGACCAGCGTTTTCGCGAAGTCCCAGTACTATGGGGCGGATTTTAGTCATTCAGGCGTTTGATGCGGATGCCTACCCAGGCATATACTAGGGTCATCAGCGGACTGATGAGATTGAAGAAGGCATACATGAAATATTCGCCGGTGGCCACGCCTAAGACGGAGCTTTGGTATGCGCCGCAGGTGTTCCATGGAACCAAGACTGAAGTGACTGTTCCACTGTCCTCGAGCGTGCGGCTCAGGTTTTCTGGAGCCAAGCCTCTTTCGCGGTAGACATCTTTGAACATGCGTCCGGGAACGACAATGGCGAGGTATTGATCCGATGCGGTGATGTTGAGCACGCCACAAGCGACCAAGGTGCTGGTGATGAGCGATGCGGTGCCGCGTGCCAAAGAAACAATGGCGCTGGTGATCGTTGCGAGGAAACCGGCAGCTTCCATCGCACCTCCAAAGGCCATCGCGCTAAGGATGAGCCAAACGGTGCCGAGCATGCCGCTCATTCCCGAGGTGCTCAGCAGGTCGGATAAAATGGGGTGATCACTAGATATGGCAATGGAGCCATAGACGCTTCGCATGGCAACTTCGTACATAGGAAATTGGCCACTGCCTAAACTTTCTAATAACGAGCCTTGGAAGAGGAGTGCCATCATGAGCCCGCCGAAAATTCCGATGGAAATGGCGACGAGCGCATCGATTTTACGCGCGATGAGTACGATTACACCTACGGGAACTACAAATAGCCATGGGGTGATGGTGAAGGATTCTTTTAATAAGGATTGTACGGTCGCTATTTCAGCGGCGTCCATCGCGGCGTCTCCTGCGCTCCAGCCTAAAATGGTGAAGAGAATTAAGGAGATGATTAAAGATGGAATGGTGGTGTAGAGCATGTAGCGGATGTGAGTGAACAAATCCGTACCGGCCATGGCGGGGGCGAGGTTGGTCGTGTCGCTGAGAGGGCTGAGTTTGTCCCCGAAGTAGGCACCAGAAATGACGGCACCTGCGACGATGGCGGGGTTGAGGCCGATGGTTTGACCTATGCCCATCAGGGCAATACCTACAGTGGCTGTGGTGGACCAAGAAGAGCCGGTGCTCAGACTGACTAAGGCGGAGATGATGACGGCGGTGGGTAAAAAGAATTGGACATTGATCAAATCAAGGCCGTAATAAATCATGGCGGGGACAATGCCACCGATGAGCCAAGTACCGGCCAGACCGCCGATGAGAATCAATATGAAGATGGCTTGGGTGGTGTCGTGCACATTGTTTTTGATTTTTTCAAAAACGGCTTCCACCTTGGTGCCATTGGCAATGCCGATCGCAGCAGCCACGAAGGCGCTGAGCATAAGGATCACTTGGTTGGATCCGCTCAGGGCATCATCGCCGAAGACATAGCCTACGTTGAACCAGAGCAGTAACATCAGCACGACCAGTGGGGTCAGTGCGAGAAGTAATTGGGCGGTTTTGTTCGTTTTCTCCATAGCCCCACAAGTTACACAATAGGAATGTGGGCTTGACCTATTCCATGAAAAACACGCACGAAAAAATCGTACCGCTGCTTAACTCATCGCTGTGATGATGTCTTGCTTGGTGATGATGTGTAACCCTTCGCCAAATTTGACCAATACTGCGCGGTGACCGCCTTTGACCATCTTGGCGATATCCTCAATGCTTGTGGTGAGTTCAACTACTGGGTACGCGGGTCCCATGATATCTCCCACTAGCGTAGCATTGGATGGATTGTCCACCATGGAACTCAATAGGGTATGGTCGTCTATGGATCCGACCATCTGGCCGTTCTGCATGACAGGAATCTGAGTGATATCGTGTGTCTTCATCAAGCTCGCCGCATTACTGATGGGTGCGGTGGTGCTTACGGTGACGAGCGGTAAATGACTGTGCCCGTCGATGAGGTCTTTGGCAACTTTATTGGCCGGTGCCAAGAATCCGCGATCGCGCATCCAGTCGTCGTTGTAGACCTTGCCTACATAACGAGAACCGTGGTCGTGGAAAAGTACTACCACTACATCTTCAGGGGTGAGCTGGTCTTTGAGTTGGCGGAGTCCTTGGAACGCAGATCCACAGCTGTAGCCCAAGAATAGCCCTTCTTTTTTGGCCAATTCCCTTGTCGCCAACGCGCCGTCTTTATCCGTCACCTTCTCGAAGTAATCAATGACGGAAAAATCTACATTCTTGGGCAGGATATCTTCCCCAATGCCCTCGGTGATGTAACTGTAAATCTCTTTCTCATCGAACTCGCCGGTTTCATGGTATTTCTTAAATACCGATCCATACGTGTCGATGCCCCATACTTTCACATTTGGGTTTTGTTCCTTCAAATATTTCCCAACGCCAGAAATGGTCCCTCCGGTACCAACACCGACGACAAAGTGGGTCACCTTGCCTTCGTGTCTGTTCCCAAATTTCAGGTCCCGTGCTTTCGTAATGGGCCTCGCGGTTGCTGAGGTTGTCGTATTGGTAGGGGTAAAAGGAGTTTGGAATCTCCTTATTCAATCTAGAGGCAACGCTGTAGTAGCTGTCCGGATGTTCGGGAGCAACGTTGGTAGGACAAACGTATACTTCCGCACCCATGGCGCGCAGGATGTCCATTTTCTCTTTACTCTGCTTATCACTCAGGGTACAAATGAGTTTGTATCCTTTGACAATGGCGGCCAATGCAAGCCCCATTCCCGTATTTCCTGAGGTACACTCGATAATGGTGCCGCCCGGCTTCAAATCTCCGCGAGCTTCCGCATCTTCAATCATCTTCAAGGCCATGCGGTCTTTGACGCTATGTCCAGGGTTGAAGTATTCCACCTTGGCATAGACGGGGCATGGAAAATCTTGAGCGATTTTGTTGAGTTTGATCATGGGCGTATCGCCGATGGTCTCGAGAATGCTGTTGTAAATAGGGCGCATGTGCTGCTTCTGTTTGTTTTGGTGCCCTAAAGATAGGAGAGTTCTTCCTATGAAAAGCGGATGCTCTGAATAGGTTGTAAACGAGCAATCCAACGCACTGGGATGAGTAGGATGAAGTAGGCAACAAGGATGAAGCCTAGGTTGGCGCCGATAATCCAAGCCCAATCGAAATGGATAGGTGCGGAAGCGATGTAATAGGTGCTAGGGTCCAATTGGACCCACTTAAACCACTGCTGCATTGCGCTCAGTCCGAGACCTACGGCATTACCGAGCAGCAATCCTTTGACCAGAATATTGAGGCTCAACCATTGGAACACCTGTAAAATCATTCGATCCGGCGCGCCCATGGCTTTGAGAATCCCGATCATGCGGGTGCGGTCAATGATCAATACCAATAGGGCTGTAATGAGGTTGGAAAGGGCCACGATGAGTACGATGGCCAATACCAAAACGATATTGGTATCAAACAATGCCAACCATCCAAAGATGGCCGGATGCCGAGATTCTAAGGCACTTACTTGGAGGTCGTAGGGAACCAGGGCGTTCCAATAGGCACTGAGTGAAGCGCGCTGCTCCGGAGCGTTTAGATGCACTACATAGGCGCTTACGCTGTCCTTATTCCATCCGTTTAGTCGGCGAACGTCCACCGCTGACATGAGCACATTTTGACGGTCAAATTCATCCAAACCAGAGGTGTAGGTGCCGTAGATTTTGGTGTTGATCAATCGAGGTAGGCCGCGTTGTCCTTTTAAGACTGTTAAGACGGCGGTATCGCCGATCTCTAATTGCAGGCTTGATGCTAAATTGCTAGAGATCCAGCATCCGTATCGACCGTCGATGGGAGTTCCGTCGGTGGTGAACGATTTTTGAAAGTACTCGAAGTTATCGGTTGTAAATCCTTGGATTTGAACACCTTCGAATACATCCTCGCTTGGGTTTACTAAGAGGGAGGCCTTTTGGACAACGGGAAAGATTTGGTCCACATAGGGGGCTTTCGCTAGCTCGGTGTACAAGCTGTCCTCCAATGCGATGGGACGCCATTCCTCGGTTCTGTTCAAGGAGTACGCCTGGATGGTGAAATCACCTTCTAGCGCACGAAATTTATCCATGATGGCATGCTGAAGGCCTTTGCCGGACGTTATGGATAAAACAACCAAGGCCATGCCCATGGCAGTGGCTGCGATACTTAACTTTAGCAGAGGTCCGATTACTTTCGACCCCATACTCTTTTGTATCTTCCTAGCTATGAAAAACGCCTCTTTCATCTCTTCGCAATTTAGAACAACTCTCGCGTTATTCGCGGTAATGCTCCTGTGCTTTTCTGCGCGCGGGCAAGAAAGTTACCTGCCGGGTATTGCGCAGCCTGGAGAGTACTACATGAAGCTGACCGAAAAATCTGTGGCGGTAGTAGCCAATGCGACCTCGTTACTACCCAACGGAACCCATACGGTGGATCATTTGATTTCGCTGAGTGTGGATGTTAGGCAGGTTTGGGCGCCGGAACACGGCTTCAGAGGCGATGCAGATGCTGGGGAGCATGTGGAAGACGGCCGCGATCCCAAAACAGGCATACCTATCAAGAGTTTGTACGGTAAAACCAAGCGTCCACCTACGGATTGGTTGGAGGGCTTAGATTGGGTCATCTATGATATTCAAGACGTCGGGGTCCGATTCTATACCTACAGCACTACGTTGAGCTATGTCATTGATGCATGTGTAGAAGCCGGTGTCCCGCTCATGATTATGGACCGGGGCAATCCAAACGGTCATTATATCGACGGTCCCATCTTAAAACCAGGCTTCGAAAGTATGGTAGGCTTACATCCTATACCGGTAGTGCACGGCTTAACCATGGGAGAATATGCGTCCATGGTCTATGGTGAGCATTGGATGCCTGCGACAGAGAATGAACAGTGGCGCACCGCCTTTGAAAAGAAAGGCGGTATAGAGGTTATTCATTGCAAAGGGTATTCTCATCGTGAGGTTTTCAAGGAATTCCAAGTTCCTCCATCACCTAATCTGCGCTCCATAGAGGCTATATGGCATTACCCAAGCTTGTGTTATTTCGAGGGCACACCCATTTCTTGTGGACGAGGTACCGATGCGCCATTTACCCGTTTTGGTGCACCGTGGCTTGATGGGGAAGGGTACGAGCAAAGGTTCATACCTGCGCCAGATCACGGATCGAAGTATCCCAAATTTCAAGGAAAGCAATGTGGTGGGGTTCAATTGTCCCAAGATCTAAACGCCGCCCCGAATGAAATAGATTGGAACCATTTATTTGATGCCTATGCATATTGGAAAGAAAATGCTCCCACGGAGGCGCCAGAATTTTTCAATGCGTTCTTCAAAAAATTGGCCGGTTCAAATGAACTACAAGAAGCCTTGGAATCTGGGATGAGCGTCGAGGAGTGGGTGAACTCCTATCAAGGAGAATTGGATGACTACAAGCAGAAGGTATCGCCATACTTAATTTATCCGGCGTTATACGTAGTTTGGCAGAAGCGCCCATGCGTTAAATAACTAGATGCATAACATTTCTCAAAAACCTCAGATGACACCGGAAAAAGCTAAAAACATTGGAATTAAAAAAGCCATGCAGTCGGCAACTATTGGAATTCTAATTGCGTTTTTGATTATGACGTTACTCGCAGGCGGAAGTCCACAATGGATGGTTGAATGGAATTACTGGATAAACATCATAATCGGAATTAGAATTTTTTACGGACTGGCATACTTGTTTGGAAAAAATGCTGGAAATGAAATCTTGATAAAGAAAAAGGATTCAGGTAAAGTCGGAGCTAAATACGGATTACTGACTTTAATAATAACCTCTTTTCTTGTTGGATGGACTGGATTTGTGCAAGAGGGAATGGAAGCTTATGACACCTTTTGGAATTCGTTCAGGGATTATATTTTTAAACCATTCTTTTGGATAACGCTTATTGGTTTTTTACCTGCGTTTTTGGTCGGAATCTTATTTGGGAAGTGGATAAAAAAAAGTAACTAAAGACGTTGTGCAACACCGTATGTCAATCCTGACTGCCGCTTGCAGCTTATGGCTATCTTCAAAGTCTAACCAAAACCTACTGCACATATACGTGACAAATTAGCAGCATTAAAAAACCCCGCACGAGGCGGGGTTTCTTTATGAAGTGGAAAAGCGGATTATTTCCAGCCTTTCATGTCTTTTTCTAGACCTGCACGGTATGTGAAGGTACCGCCTACGCTGTCGTAGTATTCTTGGCCCATGTCTACAGCCAATTTACCTTGCTTAAGGGCAGCTTTGTTATCACCTGCTGCATGCAAGATTTCAGCTTTTACCCATTGCGTATACCAGCTATTTGGGTCCAATTGCAATGCGATGTCAATAGTTTTGAGTGCTTTCTCGTGGTCGCCTTGGTCGCTGTAATAGCTTGCTGCATTTCTGTACGCACGATTGGCATCAGAAAGTGCACGGGCTACATTTTTACCACTTTCGGTTTTTGAATCAACGCCAAGGTTGATGCTTACCTCTGTTTCAGCCCATTCCAAAACGAGGTAGCCGCCTTCAGTACCCACAGATTTAAAGCCCATGGTGAAGCTGTCGTCGAAATCACCTTTGCCAGCGCGCACGTTGAATCTCAATACATCGCCTTCTTCCGTGTAACCAGAATTTCCCCAAAGGTTGGTTTGGGTAGATAGGATAATGGTCCAATCCTGTTCTCCAGGAATAGTGAACAACGCATATTCACCTGCTTTTACTTCGTTTCCGTTCATGGTGAAGTCCGTAGAAGCACTGATTTTAGTACAAGCATTCGCACCAGTACGCCATACTTCATTGTAAGGCACGAGATCGCCGAAGATGGCGCGTCCACGCGTGGCAGGACGGCTGTAGGTAATGCTAAAGTCCGTGAGACCTATTCTTTGGTCAACGGTAGAAGTAGGTGAGGGTTGTGGCAGCTCTTGAGCGTTCATCGGTAGGGCCACTGCTAGAAGGGCGGCACCGAGTATCCATTTTTTCATGTGAGTTGTTTTTAGGGTTTGCCCTAAAGTAACAAGAAAAGTGGTCGAAGGTTGATTAGAGCGCCATCATTTTTAGCGCAGCCACAGCGGCCTCTGTTCCCTTGTTGCCGTGGATACCGCCAGAACGAGCTCTGCTTTGTTCGATGGTATTGTCGGTCAAGACACAGAAGATTGTCGGGGCGTCGTAGCTGAGGTTCAGCTCAGTCACACCATAGGTCACGCTTTGACAAACGTAATCGAAGTGCTTGGTTTCTCCTTGAATGACACAACCGACGATGATCACGGCATCAGGTTCTTCCTGCTCGTGAATGCGCTTGGCGGCATAGGTAAGCTCAACGGCACCGGGAACATCGATGGAAATGATGTGCTCCGGATCTACGCCGTGTTGGATCAACGTTTGGTGAGCTCCTGCAGCAAGAGCGCTGGTGATTTCATCATTCCACTCGGCACGGATAATGGCGACGACCTTTCCTTTTCCCAGAAGGGACGGAAGCATCGTTGGTACTGTCCAAATGCTGGTGGGCGGTGGCCATCTTATTTCAGCGCAGCGATTACTCCTGCGATGCCTTGAGCTTGACGGCTCTCTGGGTAATCAGATTCGATGCGCTCGTACAATTTCACGGCCTTGCCATTCTCGCCCAAAGCCTCGTAAGCCAAACCGGCTTTCCACAAGAATAGGGGAGTTGTGAAGTCATTTTCTGTAGCCTTGTGCGCCTTGTTGTAGTAATCAACGGCATCTTCCATTTGGCCCAATTCTACGAATGCGTCTCCAATAACACCATAAGCCATGGCTGCAGTCGCTACGTCGTCGGCATCGTACTGGTCCATTTGATCAATAGCATTTTCGTAATCACCTTGCGTGTAGTAAGCGATACCTGCGTAGTAGTGTGCGCTGTTTCCAGAAGGAGTGCTGCTGTATTCGTCCATGATGTCCAAAAGACCGAGGTAAGCGTTATTGCCGTTCAAAGCTAGATCCATAGAATCTGTTTCGAACCACTTGATGGCTTTTGCCATTTCTTTTGCAGCTTCTTCAGCTTTAGGCTGAACGATATATGTGTTGTAGGCAAACAATACCAAAACGACGGCAACGATAGCACCTACAGCGATACCTACCTGACGGGCGTTGTTCTCAAGGAACTGCTCTGTTTTCGTCAAGGTTTGTTCTACGCTATCAAATCCTAGGTTTTCTTCTACTGCCGGTTGTTGTTTCTTCTTAGCCATAATGCTTCTTGAATTGAGTCCGCCAAAAATAGTATAAATTTTGAAGCTTAGAAGCCTATTTTTGTAGCTATGGAAAACCTTTTGGTCAAGCAATTAGAGCTCACACATTTTAAAAACCATCGCGCGTCGAATTGGTCCTTCAACCCTAAGGTGAATATCATCTCTGGAAATAATGGGAACGGGAAGACAAATGTGCTGGATGCCTTGCATTTCCTGAGCTTGACGAAGAGTTACCTGAACCTGACGGACGGCCAAACCATCACTCATGGGGAGACGATGTCCTTGGTTAAAGCGCACATTGAGCGCAAAAATTCAGAGCATTCGGTGGATCTAGGCCTTAAAAAAGGGCAGAAAAAGAAGATCCGAGTGGATGGAAAAGAGGTGGAGCGATTGGCGGATCACATCGGGTATTTGCCTGTGGTGATGATCTCGCCCATGGACCGTGACCTGATTATTGATGCGGCTGAGGTGCGCAGAAAATGGATGGATACGACCATCTCGCAGAGTGATTCGAGCTATTTGCGCGCGCTGATTCAATACAATAGAGCACTATCTCAGCGCAATACGACCTTGAAGTACTTTGCCAAGAACAGAACCTTCGATGCTGAGATGTTGGGGTTGTACAACGACCAATTGGTCGAATACAGCGCCCAAATTTCTGAAGCGCGTCAGGCGTTCGTGGAGGAATTGGCCCCGCTACTTCAACAGTATTATGAGGTGCTTTCCGGCGGCAAAGAAAATGTGGGTTTGACCTACAAGAGTCAACTGCTCACCGCGTCGATGGAGGAATTGCTGGCCTCGAATCTGGAAAAGGATAGGGTGTTGCAATACACTTCGGCGGGAACGCATCGGGATGATTTGACTTTTAAGTTGGGCGAGCACCCGATCAAAAAAGTCGGATCGCAGGGGCAGCAAAAGAGCTTCTTGATTGCATTGAAATTGGCCCAATTCGAAGTGAGCAAGCGCCACATGAACATGCCGCCACTACTGCTGTTGGACGATATTTTCGACAAATTAGACGAGGGGCGCGTGGCCAATCTCTTGCAGCTGGTGAACACCGAGGAGTTTGGGCAAATCTTCATCACGGATACCCATCCGGAGCGCATGCAGCAGCTCAGCGATAACCTGAAGCTCAATCATACCACCTTTGAAATAGCAGATAATGGCGAAGTACAAACCCTCTAACGAACAAACTATGGGGGAAGCGTTGTCGCTATTCCTCGAGCGCTACAGGTTGCGCCGCGGTTTCGACGATGCCATGGTGCTCAAGGCGTGGGACGATGTGCTAGGCCCGTCCATCACTCGACAGACCACCTCGAAAAAAGTACAGAATAAGGTATTGGTGGTCCAATTAGATTCGTCCGTCGTCCGCAAAGAATTGTTGATGGTGAAGTCCAAGATTATTGCATCGATCAACGAGCACTTGGGCAGAGAGGCCATCACCGACCTTCACCTGTTTTAATCTCCAAGTAAATCTGGACGTCGCTCCTTCGTGCGCTTGTAGGCTTGCTCCTCACGCCATAGATCTATGGCCTTGGTGTTGCCGCTGAGCAAGATTTCTGGCACCCTGTGGCCTCGAAACTCTTCCGGTCGCGTGTACACCGGCGGTGCCAAAAGGTCGTCTTGAAAACTGTCCGTGAGGGCAGAGGTTTCGTCGTTCAGCACCCCAGGAATGAGGCGAATGATGGCGTCGGTAATGACCGCTGCGGCCAATTCCCCTCCAGAAAGCACATAATCTCCAATGCTGAACTCGTGGGTTACCCAATGGTCACGAATGCGCTGGTCGATGCCCTTGTAATGGCCACAGATCATAATCATATTGCCCATCAAACTCAAGGCATTGGCATCGCGTTGATCGAATCGCTTGCCGTCCGGGGTCATGTACAGCACAGCCTCATAGTCTCGCTCGCTTTGAAGCTTTTCTATGCAGGCCACAATAGGTTCACATTGCATGACCATGCCGGCGCCACCGCCGTACTGGTAATCATCGACTTGTTGGTGCTTGCCGGCACCAAATTCACGCAACTGGTGCACATGCACTTCGGCAATGCCTTTATCCGCAGCACGCTTGAGGATGCTATGCGAAAAAGGGCCCTCGAGGAGCTCCGGCATTACTGAAATGATGTCTATGCGCACGATTATTTCTTCTTAAGGCCTATTTCTACCAAGCGCTCGTCCAAATATTCCCCAGCGGTGATGTCGTCAAAGGCTTTAGGACGCGCATCGCTGATGCACTGTGCCAAAGCGTTCAATGGCATCTTGCCCACAGGGTGTAGGAAGAATGGAATGCTAAAACGTGGAGATCCCCATTGTTCTTTCGGTGGATTCACCACACGGTGAGTCGTTGATTTCAAGCAGCCGTTCGTCAAACGTTGAAGCATATCGCCCACGTTTACTACGAGTGCGCCTGGGATGGCAGTAATGCCTACCCATTGGCCTTGTTTATTCAATACCTCGAGGCCTTCCGCGCTCGCACCCATTAGTAGGGTGATCAGGTTAATATCTTCGTGTTGCCCCGCACGTACGCTATCTCCCGGATCCTCCGTAATAGGCGGGTAGTGGATGGCGCGCAAGATGCTATTTCCTCCTTTTACCCAAGGTTGGAAATACTCTGGGTCTAATTCTAAATACGTGGCAATGGCACTCAACATCTCGAGTCCAACACCCTCTAACTGCTGGTAGGCTTGTACACAGGTTGGTGCAAAATCTGGACGCTCGTCCACATGTACATTGTCGTGGTATTCTGGACCATTGTACGCAGGCTCTGGTTGCCCTACCTGCCAGAATTCTTTCAAATCCTTGGCAGGAATGCCCTTGGCATGTTCACGTCCGAAGCTCGTATAGCCACGTTGCCCCGCTAATGAGGCAATCTCATACTTTCTTTTGGTATCAGTATTGAGCCCGAAGAAGGTCTCTACTTCACTGTAGAGCTTGGCCTGCATTTCGTCCGTAAAGCCGTGATTAGTAATGGTTACAAAGCCGATATCTGTGTACGCTTTGCCCAGGTCTGCAGCAAACTGTTGTTGCTGTGCTGGAGTGCCCTTGGTCCAATGGGCGAGATCTAAAGTTGGTATATAAGACATGTCCCTGCGATTAGGTTAACAACTACAAAAATAACTACCTTTTGGCAGTCAATTATACGACCAGGGACCACCCGAACAGAAGTTATGAACCACACCACCGAAAACGAGCGTTTACTCGATGATTTTCTACGCGCTCGGGCCATTGAAGAGAAAATGTTGATCTACTTGCGTCAAGGCAAGATATCCAAGTGGTTCAGCTCCTTTGGACAGGAAGCATTGAGCGTTGCGGCCACGCATGCCCTGGCATCTGACGAGTACATCTGCACAATGCACCGCAATCTCGGAGTGTTTATTGCCCGCGAAGTGCCGTTACTGCGCCTTTTTGCCCAATTCCAGGGCAAGCCCGAAGGCTTCACCAAAGGACGCGACCGTAGCTTTCACTTTGGAAGTCAAGAGCACCACATCATAGGGATGATCAGTCATCTTGGGGCCCAGTTAGGGCTGGCCTGTGGTTTGGCCTTGCGCGAAAAAATGCTTGGCACAGGAAAATGTGTGCTGGCCTTTACCGGCGACGGGGCGACTTCTCAGGGAGATTTCCACGAAGCGCTGAATGTCGCGGCCGTTTGGGACCTGCCCGTGGTCTTTGTCGTCGAACGAAACTACTGGGGGCTCAGTACCCCGGAAGAGCAACAATTTGTCTTTAAGTCATTTTTAGATAAGGGCCCTGCCTATGGGATGGAAGCCCGATCCTTCAATGCCAACGATTTGCAGGAGGGAGGCCGAGCGTTTAGCGAGGCCGCAGCTTTTGCCCGACAAGAGCAGAAACCCATTCTTCTCGAAGCCCGGACCTTCCGAATTCGCGGCCATGAGGAGGCGAGCGGCACCAAATATTATCCAGAGGGCATGATCGATGCCGCGATGGAGGAGGAGCCGATGGCCTTGATTCAAAATAATCTGAGTGCATGGGGGTTGACCCAGGAAGAATTGGACGATAAAATGGACCAATTCAAATCTGAGGTCGACGAAGCCTTCCATGCAGCGCTGGCACTTAATGGCCCAACCTATGATGCGGAAGAAAGTCTCAAGGACCTCTATGCCCCCGCTGTGGAACCGCACTGGACAGGGAGAAAGTGCACAGGAAATGCGCATGATCGACGCCATTCACGATGCGTTGGGCTTGGCGTTGGAAGAGTGGCCGGAATTGGTCTACATGGGGCAAGATATTGGTGCCTATGGCGGCGTCTTCAAAGCCACCGAAGGCTACACCGAGAAATTTGGTGAGGACCGTGTACGCAATACGCCGCTTTGTGAGAGTGCCATTGTTGGATCTGCGCTCGGCTATGCCATTTCTGGCGGTAAGGCCATGATGGAAATGCAGTTCTCGGATTTTGTCAGCACTGGATTCAATCAAATCGTCAATAATTTGGCCAAACTGCACTGGCGTTGGGGCCAGGCGGTGGATGTGGTCATCCGAATGCCGACAGGCGCGGGCGTGGCCGCCGGTCCGTTCCACTCGCAAAGCACAGAGGCATGGTTTACCCATACCCCTGGACTCAAGGTGGTATATCCTGCGTTCCCGAGCGAAGCGAAGGCGCTGCTCTTGGCGAGTTTCGCGGATCCAAACCCGGTGATGTTCTTCGAGCACAAGGCCCTGTACCGCACCTTGAAAGAAGCCGTGCCTCAGGGGAAAAACCAGCATGCCTTTAGGCAAGGGTGCCGTGGTGGCACAAGGCGATGCCCTGAGCATCATCACCTACGGCATGGGCGTGCATTGGGCCCTAGAGGCTGTGGAAGCCCTAGGACTCGAAGGCCAGGTGGAGATCTTTAACATGAGAACCTTGGTGCCGCTCGATATCGAAGGCATCAAACAAAGTGTTTGCAAAACAGGCAAGGTCATCGTGCTCCAAGAGGATGTGGCCGTCGGCGGTTATGGCGAACACGTGGTGAGCATTTTATCGAAGGAATGCTGGGACCAATTAGACGGTCCGATCACCCTAGTGGCTTCTGATGCGACACCGGTGCCGTTCCACCAAACTTTGGAGGAAGGCTACTTGGCCAAGAGCAAGCTTCAGGCGGCCATTGAAGAACTCATGCAGTATTAAAGCCTTTCCTCCGCGACGAAGGAGAAAAATCTAAGGCATAAAAAACCCCCGCGGCGCAGCCGCGGGGGTTTTTAGTGGGTCAAAATTTTCGCTTACTCCACGATCAATTTCTTAGTGATGCTGTAATCACCAGATTGAACAGTGTAGAAGTACACGCCTGATGCGAAGTTGGTCGCATCAACAGTGTGGATGTGACGACCTTCGTTCAAAAGACCTAGGTCTTCGTTCAAGATCAAACGACCCGTAAGGTCCACAATGCTCAAGTTGAATTGCGCTGGAGCGGCTGCTTCAATAGCAATCTTCGTCAAAGCATCCGTTGGGTTCGGGTAGTTTTGGCTCACGCTAAAGTTGTTGAGTTCCAATTCTTCCAAACCAACATTATTTGGATAAGGCTGGCCGAGGTAGTAGAAGTCAATCGGGTTCAATACGCTGAACGAACCGAAATCTTCAATTGGACCATAAGTCATGTGCAACTGGTGAGTACCGTCGCCGTTATCAAATGCCCAATCCGCTACGTTACCCCAAGTAGCATCGCCATAAGTACCCATTACTGTCATAGGACCTTCCAAAGAATCGCCAGTAACGTTGTACCCTTGACATCTCCAATCTGGGAACTGGTTATCAGTGGTACCGCTTGCGAAAGTGGTATCTGTTTCGAACCAAGAGAAGAACATCATGTCGCGAGAAGCGTTCATGCTGATGTAAGGACGGTTCGCCTCTGGTACAGGACCATTGGTCGCATCAAAGTCGTAGCTGAAGGTAAATACTTGAGAAATGATATTACATTCCCAAGTCAAACCACCGTCAGTAGTAAATACATCAACCAACAAGTTCACGCCAGGGAAATAGGTGAAGTCACCTGCAGTAGAACCACCTGTTGGAGTCGTTCCTGTTCCAGGGAAGACGTGTACAAACATGTGTGGGTTACCGTTGGCATCAACCGCCAAATCGTGACCACGAGTCGAAGACGTCAAGTGACCGATATCCCAACCGCCGGTGATCATATCAAAAATGTCCACCAAGCTGTCGCCAGAGCCATTGTCTACAAGTAGGTCCATATTTGGTCCCATTGCCGCGCTCCAAGTAGATCCGCCATCGGTAGTTTTAATCAAGTACGGGTGAATCACTTTATCTGGTGCGATAGTGCTGTCGTAGGCTTCGATACTTACGTAACCAGTGGTTTTGTTCGATGCAAAGAATACTTTTCCATCGCCGTAGATCTTACCGTTGGTTGGATCGTTGGTTACAGGAAGGTAAGCCTTGTGCTCCGTGTAGGTCATAGAATCTGTTGTCCAGTCCATAGTACCCTTCCAGATCAACGCAGTATCAGTGTACTCACTAACATCATAGTCCGGGTGGTCGAAAGAAAGACCCCAGAACGTACCGCCGTCCACGTAAGAGTTCTCTAGCGTCAAGTGACCGCCAGTAGTATCTACAGACATGTTGGTGGTAGTGTTGTCCATTTTGTGCGTACCCATCAAAGCACCACCCCAAGCACCGCGTTGGTTCCTGCAAGGGTTGGAGCCCATACAGAGATGCTAGCGTTTAGTGGGTTAGTGTTTCCGCTTTCGTTCAAGATACCGATGTGTGGGTAACGAGCGAAACCTGGGTAAGCGTAACCGCTCAAGTTCGGGTTGTAGACTGGACCAGCGTTTGCAGTCCAAGTAGAACCACCGTTCGTTGAATAGTCAAAACGTAAACTTCCTGAGCTATTATCTCCATTCGAGCTGTAATCTGAACGGTGAATAAAAGCAATGGTGTTCAAATCTTCGTCCGCCCAAATGTTCGTTTTAGGTCCGAAACCAGTTCCATACACGTTTGGAGCAGTACCAATGGCTACAGCAGAGCTCTGCTTGTTAGCGCTGGTATTGTAAGGAATGCCATCTGTATGATTAGCTACATACATTTCGGCATTTCTTCCGAGGTCAACTCTTGCCTCTTGTGCTGTGGCGCCTATGACGCTCAAACCAGCAAATGCGAGTAGAAGTCTTTTCATATACTTAAGGTGTTTTTGTGTCGAGTAAATATAACGGATTGTCCTGAAAATAGGAGGGTCAACCGATGATTTCGCGATATAATTGGTGGATTTCTGCACCGATGGACTCAGACGAGAGCGCACGAACTTTCCTACGGGGGCTTTTTCCGCCCGGATGAGCGATTTCATTTGATCTTTCAATGCTTCCTGAGTATCGGCTATGCGGACTCCTTCATCGTACCAAGGTGCCCCTCCAAAAGTGCTCTTTGAAATAGCCCAAAGCCCGGCAGTCCGTGCCTCAAATACAGTGATGCCAAAGGTCTCGTAATGGCTGTGTAAAATCAGTGCATCGTGATTTGGGAGCAGTTGCAGCACCTCTTCGTTCGTTTTTCTTCCGTGCACCCAAATATTTGGCGAAGTACGTGCCATGGCTTCTAAGCGTTCGAGATCAGGACCTCCTCCGTAAAAGTGAAGCTCAGCCTGGGCTTGGGGGAGTTGTTGGAAGCACTCCAAAATGATTTCTTGCGCTTTCGTTTCAAACACAACATCGGCGACGACGCAAAAGCTGAAGCTTGAGGGTGTGGAGGTACGTTCTTCGGCCGCAGTAGAAATGATGTTCGGAAGAATGTTGATGTTTTGATTTTCTGAAATTTCGGACAGACCGTCACTGAGTGCAGGACTGATAGAAGTCAGTCGATCAAGTCGTTGAAAGTACCAGCGTACAGCCTTTAATCTCCAGCCTTGAAGCAGGGGCAATCTATTTTTTAGGAAGGCGCTGCCGTGCTCGGTGTGCAGGGTTTTAATCCCTTTTATTCGTGCGTACCATAGCAGCGGGAGTAGGTCAGGGGCGTAGCAATGAAAGTGCACAATATCGGGACGGTCTGAGGCAATGCGTGCGGTGAATGCGCCAAACTTGGCTGCTTGACTCATGCGTCGCGCTCCATAGATCTGAATGCCGCCCTGCTCTTCTAATTTGTCGTTTGAATTCACAAAGCCCAGCACCAAGGGCGCATCGGAAGTTGCTTCGATGTGCTTTTGGACGAAAATGCCGTTTTGGGGATCCGATGCGTGCGGATACCACTTTACCACATGTAAAACCTTCGGGTCTTTGCTCATGCCTACAAGGTACGCTAGTGAAGGGTATTTAAAAAAGCGTTGAGTTGGGCCAATTCCTCTCCGGTCAACCCCAGCGCTCGCACCTCATTATAGGTTCGAAGGACAGTGTCGAGGTTGGCATAGCTGCCGTCGTGCATGTAGGGATAGGTGAGGGCAATGCCTCTTAGGGTAGGGATTTTAAAGGCGCCGCTATCTTTCGCGTTGTTGGTGAGGTTCATGCTGCCGTAATCTGCATTGGTGGGTAAACCATTGCTTGCGATGGCAAATGAGCTTAGCTGCGGTCCACTGTGGCAGGAAGCGCAATGTGTTTTGAACAGTTCATAGCCGGCGCGCGCTTCTGAATCTAGGGCATAGTAATCTCCGCCCAACCATTGGTCGTACGGGCTGTCGTAGTGTTGGAGTTCTGCCATGTAATGGGCGAGGGCAGTGATGAATTGGGCATCCGTGATGGTTTGTGATCTGAAGGCTTCTTTGAATTCCTGAACGTAGGCAGGGTCGTTCATGAGTCCTTCGACCACATCGTGGAGTTCACGGCCAAATTCGTGTCTGTTATTGATGGGAACAAAGGAGCTGAGCTCTAGGTTTCGCACGCCGCCTTCCGCAAAGAAATAGGGATGCCAGGCCAAATTCACTAGAGCACTCGCATTGCGCTGGGTGGGTGTTCCTTCGAGTCCTACAGAATGTGCCTTGCCGGGATCTGAGAAATAGGCATCCGCTTTGTGGCAGCTCGCGCAACTGATCGTGCTGTCGATGCTGAGGTTTGGGTCGTTAAAGAGTTTTTGGCCCAGGGCGATGGTGTGTTCGGTGCGAGGGAATCGATCTCCACCCGTGTACGTTGGGGGTCCCGCGTAGGCGGGTCCCGAAATAGGGATTTCTTCTACCGCAGTGTGGCACTGCCATAAGAGGAGGGGTAGGAGGAGATAAGAGAATCGGGCCATGAAATAAAGGTAAACAATACCTTCGCTGCAGCAGCAGACAATTCTCACGCAATGATGAGTAATTGTCCAAAGTACACTACATTAGGGACGAAACTTAAAAGACACACTCATGCTCAATACAACAGATTATATTGTTGTAGCACTTTATTTCGTCGCGGTCTTCGTGATTGCTTTTAGGAGCGGTTCGAAAAAGAGCGAAAATGGCGAAGCTGCGGATTACTTCCTCGGCGGGCGAAACCTAGGATGGTTCGTTATCGGTGCTTCATTATTTGCTTCTAATATTGGTTCAGAACACTTGGTCGGCTTGGCGGGTCAGGGAGCTTCTGGAGAATTAGTCGCGGGCCAATTCGAATTGCTCGCCTCCCTCATCTTGATCGTTCTAGGTTGGGTTTTCGTACCCTTTTACCTGCGTTCGGGAGTCTTCACCATGCCTGAGTTCTTGGAAAAACGATACAACGGTTGGGCCAGAACGTATTTATCCTACGTATCCATTGTTGCCTATGTCTTGACAAAGATCTCCGTGACCATTTTCGCGGGGGCCATTGTCTTCACGGCGCTTTTGGGCATTGATTTCTGGACGGGCGCCATCTTCATCGTGGTCGCGACGGGTATTTATACGGTATTCGGCGGCTTCAAGGCGGTAGTCTATACGGATATGATGCAAATGTTCGTCCTGGTGGGAGGATCGGTGATCTTGACCATTTATGGATTGAACCATTTGGGTGGCGTAGGAGAATTGGTCGCGTATACGACTGAAGATCACTGGAGCTTGTGGCGACCTATGAGTGATACGAATTATCCGTGGACAGGAATTATGTTTGGCGCGCCCATTCTTGGGGTATGGTATTGGTGTACGGACCAATTCATCGTGCAGCGCGTCCTTGCCGCGAAAGATGTGGACACCGCACGCAAAGGGGCCTTGTTCGGAGGTTACCTAAAACTGTTGCCGCTGTTCATTTTCATGATGCCTGGTGTAGTGGCTTTTGCCTTGGCAGAAAAAAATCCAGAACTGCTTTCCTTTGGAACTTCCGGCTATGATGCTGCGTTGCCTTTAATGGTCAAAACGGTATTGCCTACCGGTCTAAAAGGGTTGGTGGTTGCTGGACTCTTGGCTGCCCTCATGTCTTCGTTGAGCTCCGTCTTTAACTCTACTTCAACGCTCATCACCTTTGACATTTACAAGAAATACCGTCCGGAAGCGACGGATAAAGAATTGGTCAACGCTGGTCGTATTTCAACTATTGCACTTGTCGCCTTGGGCATTGGTTGGATTCCATTGATGCAAGCCATCGAAGGTGGATTGTTTCAACAGTTGCAGTCCATTCAGGCCTACATCTCTCCACCTATTGCGGCAGCATTCCTGCTGGGTATTTTCTTCAAGAAGATCAATTCTGCAGGGGCCAAGTGGGCTCTCATTTCGGGCGCTATTTTAGGTGTAGGTCGATTGTCTATGGAGGTCGCAGGTGCAGAATACACAGGATTCCTTGGCTGGTATGTGGGAATGAACTTCTTACACTTCGCATTACTGCTCTTCGCCATTTGTTCGGTGATTTTGATTGTAGTGAGCTTGGCGAAGCCTGAAGCTGAGACGTATGACGACGCTTCATTGGTTTGGAGCAAGGATACCAAAGTACCAATGTCCTCAACCACGCGTGCGCTCACTTTCCTACTCGTACTCTGTGTAATTACCCTTTGGGTGGTGTTTTAATCGCCCTTAGGAATAGATGATATTTGAGGCCGGCTCCTTTCGAGTCGGTCTTTTTTTGCCCAATTTTTTTAATCCGACCTATTGCAGATGTGAATTGAATAACTATATATTTGCGCCCCTTAAATGGTGATTGTAGCTCAGCTGGTTAGAGCGCCGGATTGTGGTTCCGGAGGTCGCGGGTTCGAACCCCGTCTTTCACCCTGAAGATGAAAAGCCACTTGGATTTCCAAGTGGCTTTTTTCGTTTCTATCCCTGAACTTTTTGGTCCGATTATTGTTCTTAATTGGAACTTAATATCCTCAAACCCTTGATTAACCTAAAATTAACAGCATAAAATAAAGTTCCACTTGGACATTTTATATCTTTGCTGCAAATACCCTTACTTATGAAATTTGATGTTGCCTTAGGAACCTCCCTCGTCGTAATTGCCTTTGACGGCGAGAAATTAGTCACCCTCGTCGGAAAGAAATCAGAAGAGCCTTATCGTGGCGCGCCGATGCTGCCGAGCAACTGGGTCAGTGCCTCAGAAAGCGTAGAAGATGTTGCCAAACGTTTGGCGGTGAAGATTCTTGGCATGGATAAGGTGTATCTCGAACAACTCAATGCCTTCGCCAAAGTGTACCGCAACCCTATGGGTCGTGTGGTGAACATTGCACACTATGCATTGGTGAATTGGGATCTCGTGAAGAACGTGAAGGTAGAAGGGTACGAGTGGATGAACCTGAATGAGGCTCCAGAGATGATCTTCGATCACAATGAAATCCTTGAGATGGCCTATGAGCGCTTGAAGCGTCGTGTGAAGCACCGTCCTATCGGATTCGTCTTACTGCCGAAACAGTTTACCTTCAACATGATTCACGCCTTGTACGAAGAATGTTTGGGCAAGACCTTGGACAAGCGAAACTTTAGAAAGAAGTTCATGCGCAGCCAATTGCTAGTCGAAGTAGGCGAGAGTATTTTCGAAGCTCCGGGCAACAAGAAGCCAAGCCGCTTATTCGAGTTCGATCAAAAGGAATACGACAAACTCACCCTCAAAGGGTACGATTTTAAATTCTAAGAAAAAGCCCCGCTCGAAGCGGGGCTTTTTTATTTATTGCTGTGAGTAGTCTTGCCAGCTTTGGTCCTTGTAAATATCGTCTCCAAAGAATTTGGCGACTTGCATAAAGCCTGTGGGTTCTTGGTAACCCGGCACAGGGCTGAGCATCTCGAATTTTGCATTCATGAACACTACCGTAGGGTAGCTCATCTTACCATTCAGCAGCGCTGCGGCCAATTCGTGGTAGCCTCGGCTTCCTTGTGGTACAAACTCAAACGTATTGCCCAGCATTTCGATGGACTCCTTCTGTTCCGCGTCGAATTTCACATTGTAGTAATGCTCGTTCATATAGGCAGCCACTTCTTCGTTTTGGAAGGTGGCCTTATCCATACGCTTACACCATCCACACCAATCCGTATATACGTCGATGAAGATCTTCTTGGGATTCTCTTCGGTCAAGGTGAGTTCATAGGCTTCTTCGATACTCATCCATTGGATGTTCTCTTGAGCCAGTCCAAGTGTGGAGCAAAGTACTCCCAGGAGTAGGGCAAAATTTTTCATAGGTCCAAAATAAAGAACCCCGCGCACAAGGCGCGGGGTTCGTATGATAAAACTATGCTAAAGTTACACGACGCCGTGCATCAGCTTGTTCAATGGTTTGCTTAGGATGGCAATTAAGATGGCGAATCCGATCAATACAAACCCGAGCGTAGAGAAGGTATCTACATAAGTATGCAGCCCATCTTGAGCGCTCAACACAACTTCCTCGCCGCCGTGACCTTCGCCGCCGGTGAGGGTAGCGATTGCACCTGCGAGGTAGTTTGCCATGGCGAACGAAAGGAACCATCCGCCCATTGCTGTTCCTGCAATTTGCTTTGGTGCCAGCTTGGTTACCATAGATAACCCAATAGGGCTCAAGAACAATTCACCAGTGGTGTGTAGCATGTACAAGAATACCAAGGTCAATAGCGGTACTTGGAACGCCTCGTTAGCAAACTGCATACCAATGATGGTTACCAAATATCCAGCACCTAGTTGAAGAATACCGTAGCTAAACTTCATAGGGATCGAAGGGTTCTTGCCCATGGCATCCAATTTTACCCACATCCAAGAGAACAATGAACCGAAGGTGATGATAAAGAATGGGTTGAAGAATTGCGTCATGGTTGCAGGCATTTCCCAGCTGCCGACCATACGGTTTACATTTTCTTTAGCGAAAAGAGTCAATGAAGTACCAGCTTGCTCAAATGCAGCCCAGAAGATGATGTTGATCACCATCATAATGGTCAAGGCAATCATTCGGTCTCTCCATACGCCGCCCTCTTTAACACCGGCAGAAATTAATTGGAAGACTACCAAAATAAAGATGGCAATCAAGATGTAAATCAAAATGTTGTTTTTGAAGATGAGCACCATACATAATGGAATCAACAAAAGTGATAGGAGGGTGATGCTTTTCCAGCGCTCCATGCCCAACCATTTCTCACGACCTTCTTCGGTGATGGAGATGTTTGGTACGTGCTCATATTTTTTACGGCCACTCCAGAAGATAAACAGACCAGCAAGCATACCTAGACCTGCAAGCCCGAAACCGTATTCGAAACCATACTTTTTACCGACTACCGCAACAACCGTGGTGGCCAATAAGGCACCAATGTTGATACCGATGTAGAAGATGGTGAAACCTGAATCGCGACGAGGGTCGCCGTCTTTGTAGAGTTTACCGACGATGGTAGAAATGTTCGCTTTGAAGTACCCATTACCTACGATCAAACCACCCATACCAATAAGCATAAGCGTATCGCGAAGTGCGGTATCTAGGTCCAATAAGTCTGTACTGGCTACGATGAGGAATTCACCGATAGACATCAATACGGCACCGAGCATGATGGCATATTGGTACCCTAGGTATTTATCGGCTAATCGGCCCCCGAGAATAGGCGCAGCGTAGACTAGAGCGGTATATGCTCCGTAAATCAAGAACGCTTCAGAGTTGCCTTTCATCATCGATTCGATGAGGAAGAGGGTCAATAGGGCGCGCATTCCATAGTAACAGAAACGCTCCCACATTTCCGACATAAACAGCGTCCACAGCGCTGGTGGATGCTTCATTGATTGATCACTCATGTTTCAGGTGTTTTTTGTGTTCAACAAGTATACATTTTATTTCTAAGAGCGGCTAGGGGCCAATTCTTATAAATTCTCCGCAATGAATTCCGTCATCATGCGGTACAAATGCATCGTGGTATTGCCTCCGTAGATGCCGTGGTTTTTATCCGGATAGGCGAACCAATCGAAATCCTTATCGGCTTGCACCAAGGCCTCTACCATGCGCATAGAGTTTTGTACGTGCACATTATCGTCTCCCGTTCCGTGGATCAGTAGGTATTTGCCTTGAAGGCCGTCCACATGTGAGAGCGGGCTATCGGCATCATAACCATCGCCATTATCCGAAGGCAAGCCCATGTAGCGCTCCGTGTAAATGTTGTCATAGAATCGCCAGTTTGTCACAGGCGCCACTGCAATGGCCATTTTGAAGACCTCTGGGCTCTGGAACAAACAATTGGACGCCATGTAGCCTCCATAGCTCCAGCCAAAAACGCCGATGCGATCCCCGTTGATGTACGGACGCTTGGCCAATTCCAATGCCGCCTCTGTTTGATCACGCGTCTCTAGTTTCCCCATCTGACCGTAAGTACTCTTTTTAAACTCCTCGCTGCGACCGTCTGTCCCATGGTTCTCGACACTCGCGACAATGATATCAAGCTCATTGGCCAACATCTGGAACCACATGCCTCGGAACGCATCATAGCTGTTCATGACGGTTTGGCTGCCTGGCCCGCCGTATACAAACATGAATAGGGGGTAGGTCTTGCTCTCGTCAAAATCCACTGGCTTGATCATCCAGGCGTTCAAGTCGCCGCCAGACGGGGTTGAAACGGTAAAGAACTCTTTCGGGGTATACGTATACGTTTCGAGGGCTTTTTCTGCACGCTCGTTGGTTTTAATCGTGCGAATTTCTTCCCCTTTTCGTGACTCCACGAGAGTAACTCTGGTAGGTTGTCCTTCTGCACTGAAGGTGTTTACAAAGAGTCTCATGTCTGGGGTGAAGGTCGCGTTATTCGTGCCTTTTCGACCGGCAAGAGTGACTTTACTCGAGCCGTTTAATTTAATGCTGTAGACGTTGCGTTCTGTGGCACTGGCCTCAGAGCTTTGGTAGAACAAACGCTTGTTGTTGTCAATACCATAGAAGGTCGTGACATTGAAATCTCCTTTGGTGATTTGGCGCTTGATCTTTCCGTTCGAGGCAATGTGGTACAAATGGTTCCAGCCGTCTCTGTCGCTCAAGATGATAAACGAGCCGTCTTCCAAAAAGTGGAGTTCGTCGTTGATTTCTAAATACTTCTCGTCCTCCTCGTGGTAAATGTTAGTTGCATTTCCTGAAGTGGCATCCACGGCGTAGAGGTCGAAGGTGTTTTGCAATCTATTTAGGGTGCTGATGACCCAAGTGTTTTCATTCGACCACTTGGCGCGCGGTAAATATTCGTAGTCGACATCAGTCAATACATTGCTTACGGCACCGCTGCTCATGTCCCAGATGTGTGCGGTCACTACGCTGTTATCTTCGCCAGCTTTAGGGTATTTGAAGGTGTACGGATTGGGATATAATTCCTTCCCATAGATGTCCATATTGAAGCTGCGGACATTGCTTTCGTCAAATTTTAGGAAGCCAATTTTATCAGAATTTGGCGACCACCAAAATGCCTTAACAATGGCAAATTCTTCTTCATACACCCAGTCGGTAGCCCCATTGATGATGTGGTTAAAGCTGCCGTCGGAACTGATGCGGATGTGAGCATCTTCGCTGATGTCGTAGATGTACAAGTTGTTATCCATCACATAAGCTACATATTCACCATCAGGAGAAAAGGTAGCGTTGCTAATTTTCTCTGGACGAATCTTTGTGGCTTGCAACGACTGCAGATTCACGACATATACGACGCTTTTTGAGCTGCGACGATAAATTTGGTCCGAAGCGGTTTCAAGCAACGCCCACTGCTCATCGTTAGAAAGGCTGTAGCTGTCGAAATTTGGCACACGATCTTCCTCTTGAGCTAGGAAGTTTACATCGAGCAAGGTGGCTACCTTCTCACCAGTCACGTAGCTGTATTTCTCGATGGTTCCTTCACCTTGGGCGGTATAGTGCTTGCTGTCGTTCATGCTGCGCAATCCGCTGATGCCGCCTGCATAGAAGGCGTAGCGTTGCCAAAGGGTTGTTAGGTCGATGCTTTGTTGTGCAATGCTTCCAAAAGAAACGAGCATTGCCGTTAGGAGTATGAATGTCTTTTTCATGGGATAGATCTGAATCCCGCTAAGATAACATTCAAGATTGATGGTAGGAAGGAGGTGAGGCTATAATGATGGAATTATTCGCTTTCCTCCGCCAATCGTACGGTTAATCCGTCGAGCGCTTCTTTCATGAAAATTTGGCACCCCAATCGGCTGTTATCCTCAACGAAAAAGGCCTGATCGAGCATATCCTCCTCATCTTCAGAAGGTTCGTTCAGCTCATGGTCGCTTTCAATGTAGCAATGACAGGAAGCACACATGGCCATGCCGCCACAGGTCCCTTTGACCGGCAACTCATAAGCCTTACAGACCTCCATGAGGTTCATGTTCATATCGGTTGGGGCAGCAACATCGTGTTGCACACCTTCGCGGTCAATGATGTGTACGGTGATATCGGACATGTTTATTCGAGGCTGCCTACGCCGCCCATGACGGTCGTGTATTTGAACGAAAGCTTTTTGTCCGGGAAGGCTCGCTTGAAGGCACTTTGTACCATGATGGTGGCCTCGTGGAATCCACAGAGAATGAGCTTGAGTTTGCCTGGGTAGGTATTGACATCGCCAATGGCGTAGATGCCTTCGATGTTGGTGCGATAATCTGTCGCATTGTCCACGACGATAGCGTTCTTTTCAATCTCCAATCCCCAATCTGCAATAGGGCCGAGGGTAGGGGTCAGTCCAAACAACGGAAGCCAATGGTCACACTCGACGATCAAATCATCTGCGCCCTTTTGCTTGATGGTCACCTGAGATAATTGGTCCGTGCCATGAACATCCATTACTTCGGCATTCGTGATGAGTTTCACTTTTCCTTGTTGGGCCAATTCTTGCACCTTATCCACCGTATCCAAATGTCCGCGGAACGAGGTTCTGCGGTGTACCAAACTCACCTCACTCGCAACATCCGCCAAGAACACTGTCCAGTCCAATGCGCTGTCCCCGCCTCCAGAGATCACCACGCGTTTATCGCGGAACTTTTCAGGATCACGAACGATGTAGTCTACGCCTTTATCTTCGAAGGCAGGTAGATTTTCGATGGGTGGTTTGCGCGGCGTGAACACTCCCAAGCCCCCCGCAATGGCCACTGATGGGGCCTTGTGCTGGGTACCTTTATCTGTAGTAACGATGAAAGAATCGTCTTCACATTTTTCAATGGTTACCGCACTTTCCCCAAGGGTAAACCCTGGGTTGAACGGTTTGATTTGCTCCATGAGGTTGTCCACCAATTCTCCCGCCATCACTACAGGATATCCTGGGATGTCGTAAATAGGTTTCTTTGGATAGATTTCGGCCAATTGTCCGCCGGGTTGTGGAAGGGAGTCGATCAGGTGACATTTCATCTTCAACAATCCCGCCTCAAACACGGTGAAAAGACCCGTAGGTCCTGCGCCAATTATGAGTAAATCTGTTTCTATCATGGTGCTCAATCAATACAATGACAAAGGTAGGGACTGTAGGGTTCACAGAAACTTGATAATGGTCATAATTACCAACGAATTCCAATTCTTCAACGATGGGAATCGATTACTCATTTGAGACAGGAGAATGGTACAATAATTGTAGATTCGCGAGCGTATTATTAGATTCAAATGCACAGACTAATACTCGCTTTGTTATTGGGCTCTAGCCTTAGCGCTCAAACTCTATTTACCATGCCAACCGATGGCTCCATGGATACCTCTGCCAACTGTACCGGATTTTTGGTTGATCGGCGGTGGAATTAACGGAAACTACAATACCTACGATGATGGGTATTTCGTGATTGATCCTCCGGGCAATGCCACGGTGTCTATCACCTTTTCTTCGTTCAGTACGTACCACAGTTATGATCGAGTGTACATTTACGACGGTGTGGGTACGAGTGGGACGTTTTTAGGATCTTATTACGGAAGCTCTTTGCCAAATTCTGGTAATGCCATCACCTCCACATCAGGTGCCATTACCCTGCGGTTTTACTCGAATTATTATGGAGTAAGCACAGGATTTTTGATGTCGTGGTCGACCAATGCTACGACTGCGCCCAATGCTTCGATTAGTGCCACTTCGACGAGTGTGAGTTACAATACTCCGGTGCAATTCATCAACACCTCGACAAACGCAGGCACCTACACGTGGGACTTCGGCGACGGGAATACTTCTACGGATGCCAACCCTCAGCACAGCTATACCTCCAGCGGCACGAAAACCGTCACGATGATTGCGGAAAACTGTTATAGTGCCGATACCGCCACGATGACCATCAACGTAGGTTCAGCTCCAAATGGTTCATATTCAAACGATAGCATCATTTTAAATGTGCCTTGTGGTACGACAGCTTCAGGTACTTGGACCCTAAGCAATGGGTCAAGCGCAGGGAATCTTAGCAGTGGCCACGGAACTCATAGATACCAACTACATATTTAAGGCGGATTTTGAAGACGGTACTTTAGAGACCTTCACCACTACGAGTACGAATGCTACCTTATCCAATACCAGCTCTACCGCACATACGGGCAGTCGCTCGCTCGAGATGAACGGATATTACAACAGTGCTCAAACGGTGAATGCAGGATGGACCACTTCTCAACCCTCAAGGAAATCTTATGCAACGAAGGTGAATGCCAGCCAAGGATCGTCAGGATATACTTGGATTAGCGGTAGTACAGGGAATACTATTGGTTATTCCCCCTTCGGTATACACGTATTGGTACACCACCTCTTTGCGAATCATTTACCGCACCAACACGGGGTATACGACTACCTACTATCACTACACTACTGCCAATGAGTGGGTGAATGTAGAGTACGACAATATTGATTGGACGAACGGAACGTTTGATTTGGTCGTGGACGGTTCGACTGTCGCTACCAATGCCCAGCTCTACTATACCGCTGCCACTAATACCAATGGGATTCACGGTTATCAGTATTCTACTGCATACGTACACTACCTTGATGATGTAGAAGTTCAAGGCGGAACCGCTTTGGATGTGACCTACAGTCCGGCAAGTGCTACCATTTCGGGTGGGAACAATGTGGTATTCAACTTTACTGTAGATGCTTCGAACCTATATGCGGTGTCATACTATTTAGAACTCGCTCTTACTTCTAATGATACCAATATCAACGGATTGACTATTCCGGTGATCGTGAATGTTACTGGTGATGGTGTATGGGAGACCAATTATTCTAGCTGCACGTCCATTAGTGGGTATACGGGTGCGGTGAACTACGATACGTTGAAGATTTGGAATTCCGGGTGTGATACCTTGATGGTTTCAAACGTTTCTCATTCGAATGCTCGAATTTTAGGAGGCACTGCAGGATTTACACTGGCGCCTGATGATACCATTTCTTATGGCTATTCATGGAGCAGTGCCACAGCTGGGACTTTTGGGGACACCATTTATTTCACCGAGAGCGATTCGACCTATGCACATTGTATTTCTGCGACGGTGCAGGATGCAGCTTCTATTGCCGTAGATAGTACTGTATTTAATATCAGCTATACCGGATGTCCGGATTCACTTTTGGTGCCTTTCTGGATTTACAACGACGGGCAACAAACCCTGAACTGGGGCACGAATTCGATTGGGGTAGCATTTTCGAGGATTTCGAAGATGGCACCACAATGAACACCGCGCTGTGGAGTTATTTCGGTTCTGGAGCGAATATTCAGCCCTCCACCTACGGTTGTGGAGTCATCAACGGCTCGTACAGTTTACATTTCTATGGGGGAACGCGTTATGCCGCGACTCAACCCTTGAATCTTACTTCAGGAGGGACGGTTTCATTTGAATTGGACCAAGGGTATTGTGATAATGCTGAATCATCAGAAGGCGTTTACTTGCAATATTCCACCGATGGAGTGTATTGGTACAACATTCAATATTTCTACACGTATTCTCGATGACTTGCTCGGCGACCATTCCAGCCGCAGCAATGACAAGCAGCACACAGCTTCGTTTGTATCAACAATACAATAGTGGATCAACCTACGATGCTTGGATCATTGATGATTTTTACGTAGATGCTGGTATGATGAATAATTTGACGTTTAGCCCCGATACCGGTAATGTGAGTGTGGGGGATAGTCAGTTAGTATATGTTGTTCTGCATACCGATTCTCTTGAAGAAGGTCTACATACCTATGAAGGGTTTATTTCATCCAATGACCCTGTGGATAGCATTGTTCCCATTACGGTTAACCTGCTACTTGACGGTGTAAGTGAGACCAGTATCAATAGATATGCTTGTTTGAATCTTGATACCATTGTGAAGAACAGTACCACCTTGGATAGCATTATGGTGTTGAATACAGGGTGTGATTCGCTGGTGTTTGGTACCATTACTACAACTTCTTCTGCCTTTACCACAACGACCTCTGTAGGCGGTTTTGCCCCAGGGGATACGGGTTATGTGGTGGTGACCATCAATCCGACCAGTACAGGGACTATTCAAGACACCGTATTTGTGGTGACTTCAGATACGACTTGGCCAGTATGTTACAGTGGTTATGTAGCAGAGGCGCCTTCTGCATGGGTACAAACATCTGCTATCAATATCAGTACCCAGAATTGTGGTGATAGCGTGAACTTCAATGTACTATTAGGCAATACTGCGGCGAACACCAATATGAATTGGTCCATTAGCAGTGGTGAGGTGCTCAACATCTTATTGGTGAACAGTAACGTCTATCCGTCGCTTTGGAACAATTTCCAAACTATTTCGCGACCGTTGAAGATATGGCCATCAAAACTGTGACCTCGACCAGTGCTAACCAGGTGAATTAGCTTGGGCGGATATTGTCATCTTCCCACCGGTAACCAATTCTTCGGCCTCTTCAGATTATACGGCCATCCAAACGGATATGTCGGATTGGATCAATGATGGTGGTAAGATGTTGATCATGGGAAGTACGTATGTCGATAATATCCTTGCAATGAACTTCATTAGTGGGTACTACTATGGGAACTACACTGGCTACACACACTATGTGAATAGTGGCTATTACAATCACCCCTATGTACAAGGTGTGAGTACCTCATTTGCACCACAATCGGCCGTTTAGATGCGTATATCTACAATACTGGATATGTATACTTGGTCTACAATACCTATTACCGTCAGGCCTTGAGCTACTTCCCGCTGGGAGACGGTGAGGTCATTTACTATGGTTTCAACTTCAATTCGGTTTATGCTGATATGACCAAGATCATGGACAATATCTTCGAGAGTACACTGAATGATAAAGCCACAGGAGTGAATTGGATGAGCTTTAATCCAACTTCTGGTTCGACCAGTGGTGGAGATACTACAACGGTTTCGGGAACAGCGTATTCCGATACCTTACCGGCAGGAGTGTACAATCTTAATATTAACGTCGCTACTAATGATCCCACGAATCCATCGTTCTCCATTCCTGTGACCTTCACGGTCAATGGACAAGGTGAGGGATTGATGGACAACAGCTGTGTGAACTTTGGATCTGTGTATCAGAATATGACCCATAATGAAGACGTTCCGGTATACAATGTGGGGTGTGATACCTTGTTTATAAGTTCTGCCAGCACTGGCGGATCTGCCTTTACCGCGGGTTCTATTAGCTTGGCTATTGCTCCGGGCGATACAGGAATGGTGCCGGTATCCTTGTACCAAACCTCTCTTGGAACGGTAAACGACACCTTGTATGTGTATTCTTCAGTAGATACGGTACAGCGCTGTTTGACCGCAACTATAGTTGGAGCTTCAGATATCAGCGTGGCTCCTTCAAGTATAGAGGTCACGGTCAATAAGTGTAATGGTTTTGCAACTGTGCCCTATACCATTACCAACAATGGTCAGGCGCAGTTGAGCTATGCCGTTGATGTGGCGGAGATTTACGACTCATCGTACACGCAAACTTGGTTGTATCCGGCGCCTAATTATAGCAATACCCTGGTCTACAACTTCAATAATATTATTGATTCCGATACCATCTTCTACGAGATCATTCTCAACGGAGAGTACAGCCAGACCAACAACTACTTCTATTTGTACGCCAATGGTTCTTATGTGCAGACGGTCTACGATAACAACGTGAGCAACTACACCAATGACACCATTTCTGGATACATCACAGGATGGCAGTTGACCAACATTATGAATGCAGGATATTTAACGATCCAATTGTATTCGTACAACTACAACTCAGTCTCTGGGCAAACGTGTCAAGTGCACGTATGGCAGCGCGATGATGTGACTTGGGCGAGCCCGGTAGGTGTGGCCACAGGTACACTAGGAGCAGGTAACTCGGTATCTAAGAGCATTCTCGTGACGGTATCAAACCTTGCCCTCGGCACGTACTATACTTCGGTGGTCTTTGAGACGAACGACCCGCAAGATCCGTTATACCAAATTCCTATGACCGTTCACGTGGTGAGCGAGCCGGATATGGTCTTAGGTGCGAATGCCATTAATTATGGTAATGTTTATAATACCACGCCGGTATTGGACAGTGTGTTGATAGAGAATGACGGTTGTTTGGACTTGACCATCAGCAACGTTTCTTCAAACAATTCGCACTTTGTGCCGCAATGGACAAATCAAACCATCGCGCCGGGAGCTTCAAAATGGTTGAAGGTGACCTTCACCGCTACCAATAGCGGTGCGCAAACAGGGTTGATGACTATTTCTAATAACGACAGCGCACAATTCATCAACTTAAGCGCCAATGTCATCTTTGCGCCAACGGCTGATTTCCAATACCAAGTACAAAATGCATGTAATGGTACAGTGAGCTTCACGAATGAGAGTTCCAATGGCTCTCAATACCAATGGGATTTTGGTGATGGCCAATTCTCAGGGGCCGTGAACCCCCAGCACTCCTACAACAAGCCAGGTACATACACAGTTATGCTTGTTACAAGTAACTCAGGAGGATCTGATACAACCTTCAAGTCGGTTGCCGTAAATGATGTGTTGTACGTCGCTTCGGAATTCCCAGATACCGTGCAAGCGGGCACGACCGTTCAGTTCATCGATTCTTCAATGTATGCCAATTCATGGCAGTGGTACTTTGGAGATGGTAATAACTCAACGACGCCGAACCCGCAGCATACCTACCAAAACAAAGGAACGTTCATCGTGACCTTACTGGTGACCAATACGGCCGGGTGTTCTGGGTCAGATAATAGCCCTATTGTGGTTACCAGTGGCATTGGAATTGATGAAAAGCTTTTAGAAGCATCTCTTTATCCAAACCCAACTTCTGGATCGCTACACATCGAATGCTCCGCCGCTGAGCGAATCACACTGTATTCAAGCACAGGAGCACAGATCCTCGATATACCGTTTGTGGAAGACCTCGACTTGAGCAATCTCCCAGCGGGTACTTACCAGATAGTCCTGCGTGGCAATAGCGGATTGTGGAGAGAGACCATCTCCGTGGTGCGGTAGGACGACCTAGATGTAGAGCATAAAAAACCCGAGCCGCAGGCTCGGGTTTTTTTCTTTACACTGTATTTAAAACCGCGCTTTAGGCGTTGAATGCGGCTTTGAATTTGTCAACGAAGTTTAGGCGTTCCCATGTGAAGAGCTCTACATCTACGCTGATTTCAGATTTGCCATCTGCGCTTTTGAAGGTTTTGGTTACTACCTCATGTTCGCGTCCCATGTGGCCGTAGGCAGCAGTCTCGCTGTACATGGGCTGACGCAATTTCAATTCTTGCTCGATCAATCCTGGACGGAAGTCGTAGATCTCTTTGACCTTCGCAGCAATCTCTCCGTCTGTGAAATCAACTTTGGCGGTACCGTAAGTATCTACAAACACACCCATAGGTTCTACTACTCCAATAGCATAAGAGACTTGGACCAATACTTGATCACAAACACCTGCCGCTACCAAGTTCTTCGCTACGTGACGCGTGGCATAGGCCGCCGAACGGTCTACTTTAGATGGATCCTTTCCTGAGAAAGCACCGCCACCGTGTGCACCTTTACCACCGTAAGTATCTACGATGATTTTACGACCGGTCAATCCAGTATCTCCGTGCGGTCCACCGATCACGAATTTGCCCGTAGGGTTGATGTGGTATTTGATATCGTCGCCGAACAACGCTTGAATGTGTGCTGGGAGTTCTGCCTTGACTGCTGGGATGACCAGTTCAACGATGTCTTTTTTGATTTTCGCCAACATGGCATCGTCCGTTGGGCCAAAGTCGTCGTGCTGTGTACTTACTACGATGGCTTCAATGCGTTGAGGTTTGTGATCATCGCCGTATTCGATGGTTACCTGGCTTTTTGAATCCGGACGTAGGTAATCAATCTGGCTGCCGTCGCGACGGAACTCGGCCAATTTCTTTAGGATTCTGTGGCTCAAGTCCAATGCCAATGGCATGAAGTTATCTGTTTCGTTCGAAGCGTAGCCAAACATCATTCCTTGGTCACCGGCGCCTTGCTCTTCTACAGAGCCGCGGTCAACGCCTTGATTGATATCTGAACTTTGTTCGTGGATGGCGCTGAGGACACCACAAGAATTGGCCTCAAACATATATTCACTCTTGGTATAGCCAATGCGCTCAATGACACCACGCGTGATGCTTTGAACGTCGAGGTAGGCAGAAGATTTACTTCGCCGGCCAAAACTACTTGGCCTGTAGTTACAAGAGTTTCAACGGCCACTTTCGACTGAGGGTCGAAGGCCAAGAAGTTGTCGATAATGGCATCTGAAATTTGATCAGCTACTTTATCTGGGTGCCCTTCGGACACGCTTTCGGATGTAAAAAAGTAAGACATCTCTATTCTGTTTAGGGTTGCTCTTAGGTTAGCCAGAAAGGAGGTGGTTGCTTGCTCAGCGAGATGCTATGATCTGTATTTAGCATTTTTTACTGTGGTTGCAAGCAGTCAAATCCTTCCACGGCGTCAAAAGTAGAAAACAAAATGAAATTGTCTGTGCTTGATTTTAAATTTTCGAAAAATCCGTTCTACTTTTGTCTCGCTATCAAGAAAGACGGAGGGATTGGGCCCTGTGAAGTCTTGGCAACCCGGAAGCGCCGGGTGCCACCACCCACCCGAAAGGGAATGATACGGATCTCTGCATCTCCACGCTTTCTTCATAGCACCTAACCAACAAGGAGATGACAATACAACAGGCCATAAAGGAAAAGATTCTCGTGCTCGACGGCGCGATGGGTACCATGATTCAAGCCTACAAGTTTGAGGAAGAAGATTACCGTGGCGAACGTTTTAAGGATTACGCTCACCCGTTGAAAGGGAACAACGACCTCTTAGTACTTACCCAGCCTAAGGCAATTGAAGATATACATTACGCCTACCTAGAGGCAGGAGCAGATATCCTCGAGACCAATACGTTCAATGCGAATTCCATTTCTATGGAGGATTACCACATGAGTGATCTCGTGGTAGAATTGAATGTAGCAGCTGTAGCGGCCGCGCGCCGCGCCATCGAACGTTTTGAAGCGGAAGGAGGTCAAGGACCTAAATTCATTGCAGGTTCTGTAGGGCCTACCAATAAGACCGCATCATTAAGTCCAGATGTCAATAACCCGGGCTACCGTGCCGTGACCTTTGACGATCTCAAGAATACCTATTTCGAGCAATGTGTGGCCCTCATTGATGCGGGCGTGGATGCATTGCTTATCGAAGCCGTATTTGATACACTCAATGCAAAGGCGGCGCTATTTGCCGCCCAAGATGCTATAGATGCCTCGGGCAGAGAAGTGGCGATCATGTTGAGCGGAACCATCACCGATGCTTCTGGGCGTACTCTTAGCGGTCAAACTACTGAGGCCTTCTTAATCTCTGTAAGCCACTCTCCATTACTAAGTGTTGGTTTGAATTGTGCCTTGGGTGCCAAACAATTAATGCCTTATCTGCAAACCTTAGATGCCAAAGCGCCGTTTGCTGTAAGTGCACACCCAAATGCAGGATTGCCAAATGCCTTCGGTGAATACGACGAGACACCAGAGCAGATGGCTGCTCAGATCAAAGATTATTTGGATTTGAATTTGGTCAACATCATTGGTGGTTGCTGTGGAACTTCTCCGGCACACATTAAAGCCATTGCTGACTTGTCTAAAAATTACAGCCCAAGAACCTATGAGCACTAAACTACCACCACGTCCTATGCGACTCAGTGGGTTAGAGCCACTGGTGATCACGGAGGAGACCAATGTTGTAAACGTTGGTGAGCGTACGAACGTAACGGGTTCGCGTAAGTTTTTGCGCTTGATCAAGGAGCGTCAGTTTGACGAAGCCTTGGATATTGCACGCGACCAAGTCGAGGGGGGCGCTCAAATCTTGGACGTGAATATGGATGAAGGGATGATTGATGGGGTAGAAGCCATGACGACCTTCTTGAACCTTATTGCTGCAGAACCGGATATCGCGCGCATTCCTATCATGATTGATTCTTCCAAATGGGAGATCATCGAGGCAGGATTGAAGTGTGTCCAAGGAAAATGTGTGGTCAATTCCATTTCCTTGAAAGGTGGCGAAGAAGAATTCATCCATCAAGCCACCACGATCAAGCGCTTCGGTGCGGCAGTCATTGTTATGGCATTTGATGAGGATGGCCAGGCAGATAATTACGAGCGTCGCATTGAAATCTGTGAGCGTTCTTACAGGGTACTGACCGAGAAGGTAGGCTTCCCACCGGAAGACATCATTTTCGATCCCAATATTTTCCCTGTAGCCACGGGTATGGAGGAGCACCGCTTGAATGCATTGGATTTTTTCCGTGCTACCAAATGGATCCGTGAAAACCTTCCGTACGCCAAAGTAAGCGGCGGGGTGAGTAACGTGAGCTTCAGCTTCCGCGGAAACAACACGGTTCGAGAGGCCATGCATGCTTCCTTCTTGTACCATGCCATTCAAAACGGTATGAGTATGGGGATTGTGAACCCAACGATGCTTGAGGTTTACGAGGAAGTAGATAAAGAATTAATGACTTACATCGAGGATGTGCTTCTCGACCGTAGAGACGATGCGACAGAACGATTGCTCGAATTTGCGCAGACTGTAGAAGGCACCGTCAAGGACGAAGCGAAGATTCTAGAGTGGCGAAACGAGCCAGTGGCAAAGCGTTTGCAACATGCCCTCATAAAGGGGATTACCGAATTCATTGATGAAGATGTCGAGGAGGCACGTCAACAGTTCGCACGTCCATTAGAAGTGATCGAAGGTCCGCTGATGGACGGAATGAATGTCGTAGGTGACCTTTTTGGGGAAGGAAAAATGTTCTTACCCCAGGTAGTGAAGAGTGCCCGCGTGATGAAAAAGGCGGTGGCCTATCTACTGCCTTACCTAGAAGCCGAGAAGGCGGAGGGCGGCAGCTCGAGCGCCGGTAAAGTCTTATTGGCTACGGTAAAAGGCGATGTACACGATATTGGTAAGAACATTGTGGGTGTTGTACTCGCATGTAACAACTTTGAAATCATTGACCTTGGGGTGATGGTGCCGCCAGAGAAGATTCTACAAGCTGCTCAGGAACACCAAGTAGATATCTTGGGTCTTAGTGGATTGATTACCCCGTCCTTGGATGAAATGATTCATATTGCCAAGGAAATGGAGCGTATGAATATGCACATTCCATTGCTCATTGGTGGCGCGACCACTTCGAGAGCGCATACTGCGGTGAAGATTGATCCTGAGTACAGCGGTGCAGTAATGCATGTAAGCGATGCCAGTCGTGCAGTAGGTGTGAGTTCCAAGCTGCTTTCCAGCGAAGGGCCTACGTATGTGTTGCAAGAGAAAGCCTCGCTTGAAAAAGTGAGAGAAGGGTATGCGAAGCAACGCGAGCGCAAAGCTTTGGTGCCTTTCGAATTTGCGCAGCAGAACAAACCGACATTGGTCTTTGATAAAAGCACTGTTCCCACGCCAAAATTCATTGGCAGCAGACAGGTGCACGATATCGCTGTGGCTGATGTTATTCCATATATCGACTGGACGCCGTTCTTCCAGACTTGGCAGCTCTTTGGAAAGTACCCGCGAATTCTCGAGGATAATGTGGTGGGTGAAGAAGCCAAGAAGCTTTTTAAAGATGCGCAGGCCATGCTTCGTGATATCAAGAAGGGCGGATGGTTGACGCTTAAGGCAGCGTACGGTATTTTCCCGGCCAACAGTGCTGGTGAAGAAATTAAGCTTGGCGAAAATGGGGAATTAGGCAGTTTCTATGCCCTGCGACAGACAGGAGAGAAGTCTAAGTTCCAAAGTCTTGCAGATTTTGTCGCTCCGGAAGGAAGTGTGCAAGATTATGTAGGATGTTTCGCAGTGACGGCAGGCTTGGATATGGAAGGTCCATTGAAGCGCTTTGAAGAGGCTATGGACGATTACAACGCATTGATGTTAAAGGCATTGGCGGACCGATTGGCCGAAGCATTGGCAGAATACCTTCACCTTCGCATGCGTCGTGAGTTCTGGGGGTACGCACCAGATGAGCAGCTCACCAATGACGATCTAATCGCAGAGAAGTACAGTGGGATTCGTCCTGCACCAGGATACCCAGCATGTCCAGACCACTTGGACAAAGAGACCATTTTTGAGCTGTTGCAGGCAGAGGGAATAGGAATGTCATTGACGGAAAGCCTTGCCATGTACCCCGCGGCTAGTGTGAGCGGGTATTACTTCGCGCATCCGGAAAGCAAATATTTCGCCGTAGGAAAATTGGCCAAAGATCAAGTAGAGGCCTACGCAGCTATGCGTGGGATCAGCTTGGAGCTTGCTGAAAAGTGGTTGGCTCCGAATTTAAATTATTGATATGAAGATTACTGATATACTTGCGAATACCAAGGGGTGTGAATTCACCTTTGAAATTCTGCCGCCACTTAAGGGACAGCGTGCCCAAGAGATTTTCACCAACATTGATCCGTTGATGGAGTTCAAGCCGCCGTTCATTGATGTGACCTACCACCGAGAGGAGACCGTGTACAAGCGATTGGACAATGGGTTGCTCCAGGAGAAGGTAGTGCGCAAAAGACCAGGAACGGTGGGGATTTGTGCTGCAATCATGCACCGCTATGATACGGAAACAGTGCCGCACGTGTTGTGCGGGGGGTTCTCGAAGGAGGATACCGAGAACTTGTTGATCGATCTGAATTTCTTGGGCATAGAGAATGTGGTGGCACTGCGCGGAGATCAGGCCAAGCACGAGAGCTATTTTACGCCGCATCCCGAGGGCAATGCCTTTGCCATTGATTTGGTAAAGCAGATTAAGCAATTGAATCAAGGGAATTATTTGGACGAGGATTTGCAGAATACCACCGCTACGAATTTTTGTATCGGGGTGGCCGGATATCCGGAGAAGCACTTCGAGGCGCCTTCCTTGAACATTGATATTGAGCATTTGAAGGCTAAGGTGGAAGCTGGGGCCGATTATATCGTCACCCAACTCTTCTTCGACAACTCGAAGTATTTCGCCTTCGTCGATAAATGTCGTGAAGCGGGTATTAATGTGCCTATAATTCCTGGATTGAAGCCATTGTCGACCAAGCGTCAATTGAGTATTTTACCGCAAATCTTCCACGTGGACATTCCAGACGAATTGGCCATTCAAGCGATCAAGTGTAAGGATAACGCACAGGTAAAGCAATTGGGCATCGAGTGGTGTATCCAGCAGAGTAAGGAGTTGAAAGCAGCTGGAGTGCCAGTCTTGCACTACTATAGCATGGGCAAGAGCGCGAACATCAAAGAGATTGCGAGCGCAGTCTTCTAGAGATAAGAACACAAAAAAAGCGACCCGAGGGTCGCTTTTTTTAATGCTATAAAAATCTGGCTGCCCAACTTTCCTTGAGCGGTATCAAACCGGAACCACTCTCGCCGAGTGTGGCCGCGGTGGTGTGCAGCACAGGGGTGTTCTCATCGACGAGTCCTTCCGCAATGGCGGCTTTTAGGGATGCCGTGGAGTAGGAGGTAAATCCTTCGCCGGTTTGGGCATGGACGAGCATGCGATTGAAGAAGTCCACACCGTGCTTGGCTCCAAATTCTTGAAGCAGGTGAACACTTTTGTCAATACTACATCCGGTGGCTTGTTGCTGGCTTTCGTCCACAGCGATGATCAGGAACTGTTGGTTGATCCATCTATAGGCTGCGGCGAGTTGCGCCCCATGGGCTTTCCATTGGCTGGTGAACTCATCCATTAATTGGACCAATTCCTCACTCTGCGCCCCGCTCAACGGTTGCGCCAAGCCGTAAAACCACATCCTTGATGCAGGATTCATCGTATGCATTCCCATCCTAGAGTTCTTCTGCTAATGCGATCATTTCCGCCAAATCCAACACCTGAACTTCGGCTTCCTTCTCGCGGTTTTTCACTCCGTCCGTCAGCATGGTATTACAGAAAGGACAACCTGCTACGACAATCTCCGCCTTTGTTTCCAAGGCTTCATCGGCGCGAACGTGGTTGATTTCTGCCGTTCCTTTTTCGGCTTCTTTGAACATCTGAGCACCGCCCGCCCCACAACAGAGTCCATTCTGCTTGCAACGGCGCATTTCGCGGAGTTCAACGTCCAATTTTTCCAACAGCTCTCGTGGCGCTTCATACTCACCGTTGGCACGTCCGAGGTAACACGGGTCGTGGAAGGTGATTTTCTTCCCGCGGAACTGGCCGCCCTCAATTTTCAATCTTCCTGCTTTGAGGAGTCCATTGAGGAACTGGCTGTGGTGTTCTACGGTATAGTTGCCGCCGAGCTCGGGGTATTCGTTTTTCAGCGTGTTGAAACAATGCGGACAGGTGGTGACAATATGTTTGACTTCGTAGCCATTGAGCACCTGAATGTTCATCATCGCCTGCATTTGGAAGAGGAACTCGTTTCCGGCGCGCTTGGCGGGATCTCCCGTACACCCTTCTTCCGTTCCCAATACGGCAAATGAAACGCCTACGTGTTGTAGGATTTTGGCGAAGGCTTTGGTGATTTTCTTCGCGCGGTCGTCAAAGCTGCCGGCACAGCCTACCCAGAACAAAACTTCTGGGGCCTTGCCTTCGGCCGTCATTTGGGCCAGCGTGGGAACGTGGAGTGTACTCATGGGTTACTCTTCAAATACTTGGATCGTGGTTTCTTTGTCTACCAAATCAGTGAACTTACCTGTGTAACGCGTGGCGCGTACGATGTGGTTGTCCACCCAGTGGTAGTTACCGCCGCGTGGCTTGCCCATCAACAGGCCGTGCCATTTGAAGCCATTTTCTTTGAGCCATTTCTCAGTGACTTCGCGGTGGTCTTCGGTACGAGAGGTGAAGAACGTGATCACGTGTCCTTCGTCGTACCATTTGTTCAACGTGTCCAAAGCATCCGGATACAGCTTCGCTGTGGCCATGCGCTCTGGTTCTTCGTTGGGGATATCGTCACAGATGGTGCCATCAATGTCGATGAGGTAATTCTTGATTTCTTCAGGAAGCATGGGAGAGATTTTCTGTCCATCTTCTGAGGCTTCGCGTAATAGGTTGTCGATGTGTGCGTTTGCGCTTTTTTCCATGTGTTGTGTTTGACGCGTTGAAAGAATTACTGTTTGTTATTTGGGTTTTGAGTTATTCGTTGGTCCAATTCGCTCTATCCATCTGAGAGAACGGCCACGGGGCGCCATTGTTCTCTACGTTGGTCATCATGGCATTGAGCTCAGAAGGCGCACTGCTTTCTTCCATGGTCGCATAGTTGCGAAGCTTCATGATGATGTTCAACGGATCGATATCTACGGGACAGGCTTGCACGCAAGCGTTACAGCTGGTACAGGCCCAAATTTCTTCTGGGGTAATATAATCACCTAATAAGCTCTTGCCGTCCTCTTGGAAGGTTCCGCCGTTGGCATCCATGTTTTGCCCGATCTCCTCAATGCGATCGCGCGTGTCCATCATGATCTTGCGCGGACTGAGCTTCTTGCCGGTGAGGTTTGCAGGACATTCGCTCGTACAACGGCCACATTCCGTGCAGGTGTAGGCATTCATGAGGTTGATCCAGCTCAGATCCGTCGCATCCTTTGCACCAAATCGCTCCACCGGTGCCTCGGCATCAGGTGCCGGGGCAGCGAAAGGATCGGCATTTGGATCCATCATCAGTGCGACCTCCTTGGTGACGGCTGCATTGTTCTCAAACTGGCCTTTGGCCTGGAGGTTGGCGTAGTAGGTGTTCGGAAACGCAAGAATGATGTGGAAATGCTTGGAATAGGGCAGGTAGTTCAAGAAGGCGAGGATGCCCACGATATGTACCCACCAAAAGCCGCGCTCCAACAGGTGAAGGGTCCCCTCTGATAAGCCGCTCCACAGCGGTGCAATGCTATTTGAAATGATAAAGGCTTCGTGGCCCTCAGGCAACAGGCTTTCTACGGCGTTCATGTTCAACAGCGCAAACATCAAAGCAACCTCGATGTACAAAATGTTGTTGGCATCTGTAAAGGCCCAACCTTTCATTTCAGGTTTGTGGAAGCGGTCGAGTTTGGCCACATTGCGTCGCCACCAAAAAATGACCACTGCCACGACGGTGAGCACGGCGAGGACTTCAAAAAAGCCGATGATGATGGGGTAGGCGTTGCCCAGGAAGGGCGCGAAAAATCTATGGGTGCCGAACAGGCCGTCCACGATGATTTCGAGTACCTCAATGTTGATGATCAAAAACGCGGCATAGACGATGAAGTGAAGCACACCTGCTACAGGGCGCGCTTGCATCTTGCTTTGGCCAAAGGCCACGCGCAGCATGTTGGCACGTCGAGCAGCAGGATTGTCGCTTCTGTTTTGTGCCTTACCCAGATGGATGTTGCGGGCAATAGTCCCTGCCTTTTTGGAAAATCTCCAGATGGCAGCAATGAGTACGGCGGCAAATACCAATTGTGGTAAAAAGCTCATCAATCCTCTTGTTTGCTTTGAATATCACGCTCGATGGCCTGAATCTCCTCCTCTGTGTATCGGGTACGAGATCCAAAGACACTCACGTGCAAGTATTTGTTTGGGTTGTATTTGATGTCGAGCAACAAGCGGTTTAAGTTTTCCGTCGCCTGCTTGAGGTTGGCATAGACATCTTCGTCGTAAATGATTTTTGAAGCTGCCCCTTCGCCAGTCTCGAGTTCCGCCATCAAGCGGTCAAAGCGCGCCGTGATGCTTTCCATGTTGTTCACGGTTTCCGTCAAACGTGCATTGGCGAGTGAATCTGAAATGGCTTCGACGTTTTTGATGGTTGCGCTGATGTTGGCGCTGTTCGCGGCCAATTCTTCACTGAGCACACGGAAGTTTTCGCTCACGGCGTCGAAGTTTCCTTTGTTGTCGCTGAGGTAGTCGCTGATCTCAGAAGCACTCTCTTGCACGCTTTGGAAGGTTTTCTCAATGCTCTCGATGGTCGATTTAAAATTGTTCGAGGTGCGCTGGTCGAGGAAACCACTGGCCAGGCCAATGACAGTATCCAAGGTCCCAAGAAGCTCTTCGGTACGCGCTTTAATAGGGGCCAATTGCATGTTGACCTCCTGAGTCAAGTCTCTTTCGGTATCGCCTACGAGGGTATCTCCGCTCAAAGCCAAAGGCGCACCCTTCTTCGTGTGGAGGGAAATGCTCTTCTCACCCATGATGGAGGCGGAGTAGATTTTAGAGATGGTTCCTTGAGTAATGGGAAATTCGTCGCTCACCTGCAAGGTTACCACCAAACGACCGCTTTGATCGGGGTGAAAGGCAATGTTGTTCACTTGGCCAATCTGGTAGCCGTTGATGGTCACAGGACGGGTAGCCATCAAGCCTTCGGTATTGTCATAGATGACATAGAACTTTTTCTGAGCGCTGAAGACATCTTCACCCTTCATGAAGTTAATGCCCCAATACAACAAGAGAAAGCCTAAAACAAAGGCGAGTCCTATTTTAAATTCCGTTTTCAAAATGGCAGTGATTTATTGCTAAAATACATTAAGGAGCCCGCTTTTTGGCCTCATTCAGGTCAATTTTCCGGTCTTTTTCGAAGGCCACGATGTAGGCATCTGGGTACTGCTCTACGACTGTTGTTTTTAAGGCCTCCACCTCCTTGTAGGTACTGATTTTACCGCAGTAATACTTGAACAAGCCGTATTGCTCTTCTTTCCAAACGCCCTCGAGGCCTTTAAAGTTTTCTGGGGCACAGGCCAAATCATTTCGACTCACGGCCAATTGTACAGCAAAGAACAAGGAAGAAGGTATGGCAGGGGCCGGAGCGGTGGTCACTGGTGTTGGGGCTTGTTCGACGGCCACGGCAGCTTGTGCGGATTCCGTGTTATCTGTGGTTGAGGCCGTAGGTGCTTCGTCTATTTGGTCAAAAATGGAGGTTTGTCCTTCTACGCCTTGAATCATGGCATCGCGGCTCTCACGCTTGTATTTGTATTCCTTGATGGCGCGGTAGATGGCACTGGCCAACAATTCTTTGCCTCGGGTGCTCTGCAAGAAATCTTCCTCCCCGGGATTGGTCAAGAAGCCTAGTTCGACCAGGACGGCCGGCATGGTGGAGCCTCTCAGTACGGCAAGGGGTTGTTGCTTTACTCCGCGGTTACGGCGCTTCACGCGACCTTCAAACTGGTGCTGAATTTCATCAGCGATGCTGATGCTCTGTTCCAAGAAAGCGTCTTGGTAGGCACGAAGGGCGATGACAGCTGCTGGATTTGAGGCATCTAGTTTCTCGTAGTTGCTTTCCCAGTTGTCCTCCAATAATCTGGCGGCATTTTCGAGCTGGGCGGTCTTATTGAGTCGTTGGTCTTTTTCTCCCATACCGAGCACAAAGCTCTCGGTACCGTAGGCGCTGTGGTTGTCGTTGGCATTACAGTGGATGGAGATGAACAGGTCGGCGTTGGCACGGTTGGCGATGACGGTGCGCTGGTAGAGTTCGATGAACTGGCTGTCGTCGCGGGTGAGGACAGCTTTGGTGCCGGGTAGGTTTTCTTCGATGTATTGCTTCACCAAGAGGCTCACGTCGTAGCTCACATCTTTTTCGCGGTCTTTGTAACGCCCAGTGCCGAGGTTGCCCGGATCTTTACCGCCGTGCCCTGGATCGATCACGATGATGTTGACCCCTTCCTCCTCGGCCGCAAATGGGCGTGGATTGAAAGCGGCGGCCACGGTGAAAAGCACCGCTAAAGCGGCGATTCGAAAACCTTTAAAACTTGGACCCATCATACCAAGGTGCATCAACATTCGTTTTACCTTTGAAACTTACATGCAAATTACGTACCCGGGTGTATCAGCGTCTTTCCGCATTGGTTTTTTTGCTCACATTTTGTGCACCGTTTTCAACGGTTGGGCAGGAGCAGCCTATTGACTACACCGCCAAGGATTCCATCGCTTCAGATGTGGCTGCTGGGACGGTAGAATTATTCAACGAGGTACAGATCAGTTTTGGTGAAACGCAGTTGAGTGCGGGGTACGCCAAAATCTATTGGGAAGAGCATAGGGTAGAAGCTAGGGGGATCCAATTACCGGACGGTTCATGGACGCAACGTCCTGTTTTTCAAGACGGAGAGCGCACTTTTTATTTGGGAGAGATCGCCTATAATTGGACCACGGATAAGGCGAGAATCACCGAAGTATTGACTCAAGAAGGCGAGAATTTCCTCAACGGTCAGGCGGTCAAAAAGGTGGATACGAATACCATGTACATGGCCGGGACCGGCTTTACAACCTGTTCACATGAGGAGCCGCATTTTCAGATTAAGACGAATAAGAGCAAGGTAGAGCTGGGCGAGCGCATCATTACCGGGCCCGCGCACTTCGAGTTTTTCGGCATTCCTACGCCGCTGATCATTCCTTATGGGTATTTCCCGACGAATATTGAGAAGCCGAGCATTTCAGGTTTGCTCATGCCGAGCTTCCAAAACAGTCCGACCCAAGGGGTAGGGATAGTAAACGGCGGTTGGTATTTTCCTATCAATGAATATTTCGACCTGGCCTTGCGCGGAGATTTGTACCTGCGCGGTTCTTGGGCGTTGGGCGCGACGACGAATTATCGTAAGCGCTATAAATACAACGGCAATTTCAACTACCAGTACCGGTACCAAAAGCAAGGATTGCCCATCTTTGAGCAGTTTGGGGGCTACAACATCACCAAGAATTTCTCCATTCGCTGGACGCACAATCAGGATCCAAAGGCGCATCCCACCCGTAAATTTAGTGCGCAGGTCAATCTTCAGAACCCAAATTTTTTCAAGAACAGCGCGAATCCAGAGGACCTGTTGAGCGGGAACATGACGACCACGAACAACACGATGAATTCGAGCATTACCTACAATCAGAAATTGGGCGCGGCGAATTTGACGGTGAGTGGGAATCATAGTCAAAACAATGGTACACAGGCGTTTACCACCACGCTCCCGAAGGCGAGCTTGAACGTGCCACGCTTTTTTCCATTGAAGACGAACGACGGGAAGAGCCAGTGGTACGATAAGGTGGGGGTCAACATGAGTTCGGTGGCTGAGGGCCGATTGAAAGGGAATTTGGGGACCATCACGGAACAATTGGACACCCTAAATAATTACGATTGGCGCGATGTACTGGGCGATTATGGACAATATGGATTGAAGCATACGGCGTCGATCAGTTCCAATGCGACGCTCTTTAAATACATCACGTTTAGCCCGAATGCCAACATTACCGAGCGCTGGTACTTCCAACAGTATGATTATACCTTCGATCCCACCCTGAATAAGGCGACGTTGACCGATACCATCCCCGGGTTCACTGCGGTGCGAGATTTTGGGATGAATGCCTCATTCAACACCAAGATTTACGGGACTTTCCTCTTCTCCAGAGGGCCGGTGAAGGCGGTGCGTCACATGATTACTCCGCGTGCCACGGTCAATTACCGTCCGGATTTTGGGGCTGAACAGTGGAATTATTACCAGAACTTCACGGATACCTTGGGCAACGAGCTGTATTACAACAGGTACAACGGGTTCCTGTACGGGTCGCCGGGTCGCGGGAGTAACGGGACGATCACCTTTAACTTGGACAATAACCTCGAGGCGAAGGTGGTGGACCGCGCGGATACTACCGGGGCGACGAAGAAGATTAGCATTTTGGAGCGCTTTAACGTGAGCACGAATTACAATATGAATGCGAGCAACGGGTATAATTGGAATGTGGTGCGCGTGACTGCGCAGAGCGCATTGTTCAACAAGAAATTGCGTTTGAGTTACCAGGGCCAATTCGACCCTTATGGCTACGACCAACATGGGGACCGTATTACTGACTTAGCTTTTACGATGGGCCAAGCGCCTTTGATCCACAGAACCTCGCAGTTTTCTGCGTCCACGCAGCTGCGTAGCAACCGCAAAAACAGCCGCCAGCCCATCATGTATGAGCAGCGGGGTGGAGCCTTTACCGAAGGTGATATTGATTATTACCATTACCCGGATGTGGTGGGGCTGCGATCGGATTGGGACGTGAATATTCGCTATGATTTCCGCATTGTGACGAATGTCGAAGAGGCTTTGGCCGGGGACGATGCCCCCCAATTCATGCATGAGTTTTCCGCACATTCTTTGAGCTTGAGCGGTTCGTACCAACCCACAGATCATTGGTCGCTCAACTACCAAACTGGGGTGGACATTGCGCAGCGCACGGCCGCCTTTACCACCATTCGTGCCGTTCGGGATTTGCACTGCTGGCAGATGAACATCTCGTGGGTGCCGTTCGGAAATACGCGCTCGTATATGATCGGGATTAATCTGAAGAATCAGCAGTTCCGCCAGGTGAAAGCCCAGCGCCGCCGTACGGCCATCGATTTCTAGGCCAATACTTTTACCCAGTTCTCCATCATGCGCAATCCTTCGGGGGTGAGGACGCTTTCGGGATGGAATTGGACCGCGAAAATTTTTTCGGAAGGGCGTTCGATGATCATGGGGGCGCCATCGCTCAAGGCCACGGCACAGAGGTTCCAATCGTTTAACGTCTTGGGATCGACGGCCCAGCTGTGGTAAAGGCCCACCTGAAGGTTTTGAACGCCTTGCAGCAAAACACTTGGCTCACCCAATTCTAGCTCAGTGGTACGTCCGTGCATCACGCCTTCTCGATTATACAAAGCGGCACCGCTATGCTCGGCCAAGGCTTGCATGCCTAGGCAAACGCCGAGGATGGGCAAGGTGCCGTAAGCTTTGGAAATGATGGCCATGAGCTGGCCGCTTTCTGAGGGGAGGCCGGGGCCGGGACTGAGGACCAAGCCGTGGAAGGTGCTGAGGTCGAGTGAAAGAAGATCGGGGTCATCGTTGCGCAGGACTACGACGGTAATGCCCAATTGTTCCAAGTAATGAACGAGGTTGTAGGTAAAACTGTCGTAATTGTCAACGAGGAGGACTTTCATGCACGCAAATATGGGTTAAATTGGACCTTAATCATAGAACAAATACTCGATCACTCATGAAAAAAGCAGTTGAAGGAAAGGGCTTGGCGCCCGCTATCGGCCCATATAGCGCCGGCATCACCTACGGGGACATGATTTTTACCTCGGGTCAGATTGCGATGGATCCGCATACGGGGGAATTGGCCCTAGGAAATTCCATTGAAGAAGAGACCGAGCGCGTACTCAATAATCTGCAGGCAGTATTGCTTGCGGCAGGCGCCGATTTATCCTGCGTGGTCAAGACGTCGATCTTTTTGAGCAGCATGGATTTATTCCCGAATGTCAACGAGGTATATGGCCGCTATTTCCAAGAGCCGTACCCTGCGCGAGAGACCGTGGCAGTGAAGACGCTGCCGAAAAATGTAAATGTTGAGATATCCTGTATTGCGATGCGGAAGCGTTAAGGATTCCGATGTAAATTGCACCCTCATTAAAAACACATCTTCATGGATTTTGACGTAATAGTTGTGGGCTCAGGCCCAGGTGGATATGTAACTGCGATTCGCGCCTCACAATTGGGCCTAAAGACTGCGGTGGTTGAGAAAGAAAACCTCGGTGGTGTTTGTTTGAATTGGGGTTGTATTCCAACCAAGGCATTGCTAAAGAGTGCCCAAGTATTTGAATACGTAAAACACGCAGAAGACTTCGGGATCAATATCAAGGAGTACGACAAGGATTTCGGCGCGGTAGTAAAGCGCTCACGTGAAGTGGCCAACGGTATGAGTGGCGGTGTCCAATTCTTAATGAAGAAAAACAAAATCACCGTTCTAGACGGCTATGGCACTGTTAAGCCAGGCAAGAAAGTAGCGGTCGCTGCAGCGGATGGCAAAGAGACCATCTATAGCGCAAATCATATTATCATTGCCACAGGTGCTCGCTCACGCGAATTGCCAAACCTTCCACAGGACGGCAAGAAAATCATCGGGTACCGCCAAGCGATGACCTTGGACAAGCAGCCTAAGAAAATGGTGGTCGTAGGTTCGGGTGCCATCGGTATCGAATTTGCCTACTTCTACAATAGCATGGGCACAGAAGTGACCATCGTAGAATACATGCCGAACATCGTACCGGTAGAAGACGAAGAAGTAAGCAAGCAGCTCGAGCGCAACTTCAAGAAAGCAGGCGTAAACATCATGACCAATGCTGAGGTAACGGGCGTGGATACTTCTGGCAAAGGATGTACCGTGAGCGTGAAAACCAAAAAAGGCGAGGAGCAAATCCAATGTGATATCGTGCTTTCAGCCGTTGGTATTACTCCAAACATCGAAGGCATCGGTTTGGAAGAAGTAGGCATTGCCACAGATCGCGGTCGCGTGATGGTCAACGACTACTACCAGACTACCGTTCCTGGCTACTATGCCATCGGTGATATCGTGAAAGGGCCAGCACTCGCACACGTAGCATCTGCCGAAGGTATTCTTTGTGTAGAAAAGATTGCGGGCATGCACGTGGAGCCTATCGATTACAACAACATCCCTGGATGTACCTACTGTTTCCCTGAAGTAGCTTCTGTAGGCTACACAGAGAAAGCAGCGAAGGAAGCAGGGTACGAGTTGAAGATTGGTAAGTTCCCATTCTCAGCCTCTGGTAAGGCTTCTGCCTCTGGACACAAGGATGGGTTCATCAAGGTGATCTATGATGCTAAATACGGCGAGTTGTTGGGTGCGCACATGATTGGTGCCAACGTAACAGAAATGATTGCTGAAGCGGTTGTTGCTCGTAAGTTAGAGACCACAGGTCACGAGATTTTGAAAACGGTTCACCCTCACCCAACCCTTAGCGAGGCCTTCATGGAGGCAACTGCTGCGGCTTATGATGAGGTGATTCACCTATAATATTGAATTAGGATTTTTTCCACGGCCGCCCCAACTTTGGGGCGGCTTTTTTGTTGCCTTGCTATGTCTACACCTGCAGTCCACATTGAAAATTTGAGCTTTGCCTTCGATACGGCGACCTTCCACTTTGGCGATGCCGAGGTGCGTCCGGGTGAGGTGGTGGTTTTATTGGGGCCAAGTGGGGCAGGAAAGAGCACCCTCATGCGGTTGTTGCGAGGGGAATTGGACCCTTTGGAAGGAGCGGTTCACATTGTGGGTGAGCCCGTGAAAACGCGCAAGAAGATCCTGGTCTTGGATGAAACCAAAGCCGGATGGGTGCCGCAACTCGACGATCTTCAGCCCATGCTTACCGCCCGCGAAAACATCGCACATCATTTGTTGCGTTTGGAGGAAGAGGAGCGTGAGCAGCGCGTGGATCATTTAGTTCGTGCCATGCAACTCCAAGGTCAAGACCAGCTTCCGGTGCGCTCCTTGAGCGGTGGACAGCGTCAGCGCGTGAGCATCGCAAAGGCCATGGCGAACCAACCGCCTGTACTGCTCATGGACGAGAGCCTAGCACAGTTGGATTTGCGCACGAAGACCAGCATTTTAATTGATGTGAAGCAAATGGTGCGCGATGCGCAGATTGCGGCCATCTTAGTCTTGCACGATCCGAGCGATGCATTGATGATCGCGGACCAGTTGTGGGTGATCAAGGATGGTGCATTGGTGCAAAAAGGCAAACCAGAAGATATTGTCAAAGCTCCAGAGAGTCATGCCATTGCCGGCCTCTTTGACCACATTAATGTCGTGGCGAGCACGGCAGATATTCCAGGGCCTTGGCGTTTGGACGGGGAGGAGAAGTGGTTGTTTGCCCATGAGTTGCCGGCCTTAGAGGGGGCGGAGTTGTTGGACAGCTACACTACACCTTCGGGAAGCTTGCGCCGCATTCGTTGGAACGGATACGAACTGCTTCAAAAGTAAAATGCCCCGCTCCAAAGGAACGAGGCATTTCTTAAGTACTCCAAAAATTATTACTTCACCTTATCAACGATCGCTTTGAACGCCTCAGGGTGGTTCATGGCTAAATCAGCCAATACCTTACGGTTCAATTCAATGTTTGCCTTCTTGGCTGCTCCCATAAACTGAGAGTAAGACATTCCGTGCAAACGTGCACCTGCGTTGATACGCTGGATCCACAATGCGCGGAAGGTGCGTTTTTTGTTCTTACGGTCGCGGTAAGCATACGTTAGACCTTTCTCTACCGCATTTTTAGCAACCGTCCAAACGTTTTTGCGACGACCAAAGTACCCTTTGGCGTGCTTCATCAATTTTTTTCTGCGCTCTCTTGAAGCTACAGCATTTACTGAACGTGGCATAATTGTTTAATTTTTTGTGAGAGGTACTTCTACTGTTACAAGAAGGTTTAGCTACCCAGCACAGGGTTATTAACTAACTCTGGGAATTACTTCATTCCCAATTGGTTCTTGATGTTTGCTTCGTCTGAGGCATCCACCAAGCCAGATTTTGTCAAACGACGTTTCTGGTCAGTAGCTTTCTTAGTCAAAATGTGTGACTTGAAAGCGTGCTTTCTTTTGATTTTACCAGAGCCAGTAAGCTTGAAACGCTTTTTAGCACTGGATTTGGTCTTCATTTTTGGCATGATTCAACTGTTATTTATTGGAGTTACTTACTTTTTTGGGGCGATGGTAATGTTCATCTTCTTACCATCCATAGAAGGCATGTGTTCTACCTTTCCATATTCTTCGAGGTCTTGTGCCAATCGAAGGAGCAAAATCTCACCTTTGTCTTTAAACACAATCGAGCGTCCACGGAAGAAAACAAAAGCCTTCACTTTGGCGCCACTTTGCAAAAACTCAATGGCGTGTTTCTTTTTGAACTCGTAGTCGTGATCTGAGGTGTTAGGGCCGAAACGAATTTCTTTGATTACCACCTTCACTGCCTTGGCTGCAAGCTCTTTCTGCTTCTTGCGCTGGTCGTACATGAATTTGCTGTAATCAATGATTTTACAAACCGGTGGGTCTGCATTTGGTGAAATCTCTACCAAATCCAAATCCATATCGTCTGCCATGCGCATAGCATCTCTGGTGTTGAAGACACCTTGCTCAACGTTATCACCAACGAGACGGATTTTTGGAACCCGGATCTTATCGTTGATTCTGTGGTTTGCAGCTAGTTTCTCTTTCGGCTGCTTTCTTTTACCTCTTCTCAGTGTAGTTCTTGTTTAATTAAACTTCTATTAATCAATAAGTTGCGAAATTTCATCCGCAATCAATTGTACAAATTCTTCTTTGGACATGGCGCCTTGGTCTCCTTGACCGTGACGACGAACGCTCAACTGACCGCTCTCCACTTCCTTCTCGCCGACGATCAACATGAATGGAGTTTTTGATACTTCTGCATCGCGTATCTTCCTGCCAATCTTTTCGTTACGCTCATCTACGAGGGCGCGAATATCGGAAATTTCTAGGAATTGGGCCACTTCTTTGGCGTACTCATTGTATTTGTCGCTCACCGGCAAAATCTTCACCTGCTCTGGGGTTAACCACAATGGGAAGTTTCCACCACAGTGCTCGAGTAGTACGGCAACGAAGCGCTCCATCGATCCGAACGGTGCACGGTGAATCATCACTGGGCGGTGTTCTTGGTTGTCGCTGCCTTTGTATTCTAGTTCAAAACGCTCCGGTAAGTTGTAATCCACCTGGATGGTACCAAGCTGCCAGCTGCGGCCGAGCGCATCCTTGACCATGAAGTCAAGCTTCGGTCCATAGAAGGCGGCCTCGCCGTATTCCACCACTGTGTTCAAGCCTTTTTCGTCCGCAGCCTCAATGATGGCTGATTCTGCCTTTACCCAGTTTTCATCGGAGCCGATGTACTTCTCCGGCTTTTCTGGATCGCGCAAACTCACCTGAGCGGTGTAATCTTTGAAGTCCAGCGTTTTGAAGATGTACAGCACCAAGTCGATGACGTTTTTGAACTCGTCTTTTAATTGGTCCGGCGTACAGAAAATATGCGCATCATCCTGTGTAAAGCCACGAACGCGTGTTAATCCATGCAATTCACCACTTTGCTCGTAACGGTATACGGTACCGAACTCTGCGAAGCGCACCGGTAGGTCCTTGTATGATTTCGGCGTTGCCTTGTACAATTCACAGTGGTGCGGACAGTTCATCGGCTTGAGCAAGTACTCTTCACCCTCCTCTGGAGTGTGGATGGGCTGGAAGCTGTCCTTGCCGTATTTCGCGTAGTGACCAGAACAAACGTATAGTTCCTTGTTTCCAATGTGCGGCGTGATCACAGGGCTATATCCTGCTTTTTTCTGTGCACGCTTGAGGAAGTTCTCCAAGCGCTCGCGCAGCATGGCGCCTTTCGGCAACCACAATGGCAATCCTTGACCTACGCGTTGGCTGAAGGTAAACAGTTCTAATTCCTTACCTAGTTTTCTGTGGTCGCGTTTTTTCGCTTCTTCCAACAACTCTAGGTAGTCCTTGAGTTCACCGGCTTTCATGAAGCTTACCCCATAGACACGCGTCAACTGCGGATTATTCTCATCACCGCGCCAGTAGGCACCGGCGACGTTCATGATTTTTACTGCTTTGATGTATCCCGTGTGTGGAATGTGTCCACCGCGACATAAATCAGTGAAGTCGGCATGGTCACAGAAAGTGATGGTACCGTCCTCGAGGTTTTCAATAAGTTCGGTTTTGTACGGGTTGTCCTTGTAGGCTTCCAAGGCTTCCGCTTTGGTTACGGCGCGCAACTTGAATTCGAATTTCTGACGGGCAAATTCCAACATTTGCTTTTCGATTTTCTCGAAATCCTTTTCAGAAATCATCTCATCGCCAAAGTCAACGTCGTAGTAGAATCCTTTCTCGATGGCTGGACCAATGGTCAGCTTTGCCTCAGGGTAGAAGTGGAGGATGGCCTGCGCGAGAACGTGCGCTGAACTGTGCCAGAACGCCTTCTTACCGCCATCATCATTCCAAGTGAAGAACTGCAACGTACCGTCCGTGGTCAAAGGATCGTTCAATTCGATGGTTTGGCCATCGTAGGTGCCCGATAGAATATTGCGTGCCAGTCCGTGCGAGATGCTCATCGCTACGTCCATGGCCGTCGTCCCTTTGTCGTAGGTTCTTTGGTTGCCGTCTGGAAACGTTACAGTAATCATTTTTCTCCTTTGTTTTCCTAAGGTTACAGAAGCGCAAATTTAACTCGGTTATCGGGGATTTAGGCTTTTTTTCCATTCGATTTTCCAACCATCCAAAAGGATACTATTTTTGCATGTAATGAACGCCCCATTAGATAAGGACACCGTCCTCCAACAATTCAACGCTGCCTGCAAGGGAACGTTGATGGAAACCTTGAACATCACTTACGTAGATGCCGATCCTGCCACAGGAAAATTGGTCGCTACGATGCCCGTGAATTCAAGAGTATATCAGCCGATGCAAATCTTGCACGGCGGGGCTACCGTGGCCTTGGCAGAATCTGTGGGGTCTGCCGCCTCTCAAATGTTGATAGATCCGACTAAAGAAGCGGCTGTAGGCCTTGAAATCAGTGCGAATCACGTCAAAAGTGCACGTACTGGAATGCTGATTGCAACGGCCGAATGTGTGCACAAGGGCCGCACCTCACACCTGTTCCAGATTAGAGTTGAAAACGAACAAGGAGAGCTGATTTCGGTTGTGAAGTTGTTGAATTTTGTCAAACAACGCCGCTAATGCTCTCATTGATTGTCCAATTCCCCGGCGGAGGCCCCAAAGCACTGCGCTACCGTTCCGCGACCTTGGATCAAAGTGATTTGATTCTTCGTGGTTTTAGCTGGGATGCGCATGGATTTGCGGAGGAAGAATCCTTAGAAGTGTCCGATTTCTGGAGCGAATTTGGCCAAGTTCCCCTCGATTGTTGGGAGAATAAGAGCGCAGAGAGCTACCAAAACGAAGTCAGCCAAGTCCTTCAGAAAATCCACCAGCACCAGGTGCAAAAGGTCGTACTGAGTCGCACTCATTTTATGACTACGGATGCTGCGGATGCCTCAGCCACGTTCCGATCATTGTGCAATCAATTCCCAAACTGTACGGTATTTGCCTTCCATCACGACCACTTCGGAAGTTGGATGGGTGCCACTCCGGAAGTGCTCTTGGAAGGAACCGAGCAAGGGTTCCGTTCCATGTCATTGGCCGGGACACGATTGAGCGGCGGAATGAATTGGGGCGAGAAAGAAATAGAAGAACAAAAATTTGTCACCAAAGAGATTCATCGCACCCTGAAAAACCTCGGGGGACACGTGCGCCGCACGCCGCAGACGACCTTCGAAGCGGGGCCTGTGGAGCATTTGATGACCTGGGTGAACACCGACAATAGTCAACTAGAAGCCTTCGAAACCTTGGAGGCCCTACATCCTACACCTGCCGTTTGTGGAACGCCGACCCCAGCTGCGCTGGCGGTGTTGCATGAAATTGAATCCTATCCACGTGAACTATATACCGGCTATTTGGCTTGGGTGAAGGACACGGTCTATGCCAACGTGCTCTTGCGCACCATGAAATGGCATGCGAATGGAATTCAGTTCTTTGCAGGGGGTGGGATAACAAAGGACAGCGTACCTTTGAATGAGTGGATGGAGACGGAATACAAGATCTCTGCCCTCAAGGACGCTGTACAACTCAAATGACAACCACCAAGCACACCGCACATTGGAGCTTAGAAGCCCTCGCTCAGGCAGGGGTGAAGACCATTGTATTTTCACCGGGCTCTCGCAATGCGCCGTTGATCATTGCTGCAGAAGCCCTCGGGACTTTCGAAATGATGGTTCTTGGCGATGAGCGCAGCGCCGCTTTTCATGCCTTAGGACGCAGTCAGGTGACCGGAACTCCGGTAGCGGTTTGTTGTACCTCTGGAAGTGCATTGGCCAATTATTACCCGGCCGTGCTCGAGGCTTACTATGCCCACGTTCCACTTATCGTTCTTAGCGCCGACCGCCCCGAAGACCGCATCAATAAAGGTGAGGGACAGACCTGCGTACAGCGTGAGTTTTACGAACCGCATGTAGCAGCGAGTATTCAGATTGATGAGCAGGATTCCTACGAGCAGGTACAAGCGGCCCTTCATTATGCCATTCAAGCCATGCACTTTGAAATGCGTCCCATTCATTTGAATGTGGCCTTCCATGAGCCGCTGTATGAGCAGGGGGAGGCGCCAAAGTACATGCAGCTGGAATTTTCCGCGGATCATTTTGCAAAACATGGTCTGCCGGAATCTGTAGCATCGCCTGATTTTAGCAAGTTTGAATCTGTAGCAGTGATTGCCGGACAATTGCTGCCGACAGAATCTGAGATGGTTCGAATGATTTTGGATGCAGGCGTTGATTGGACACTTTTTGCGGATCCCATGAGCGGCCTACTGGATCATCCAAATGCTGTGCCCATGGAGGCTTTGTTGAACGTACAGCCTGATGCGGTGTTGAGTATTGGGGGACAATGGATCAATAAAAAGCCGAAGCAGTATTTACGTGGATTAGCGATTAAAAAGCATGTTCATGTGGATGTGTTTCAATGCTGGGATGTGTTGGACGCGAATGTTGAGCATATACGGTTCTCGCCAAACCTATTGCAGCACTGGAAATCTTCCGAGAATTTTATTCAAGTGCGACCTGAAGGGCGTTCCGCAGTGACCCTCCCTTGGTCGGATGCTGAGGCTTTTCGTGGCATTGTAGATCGTCTTGATGCGCCATCGGCACTGCATCTGGGCAATAGTTCTGTAGCGCGCTATTTTAATTATTTCCCAAAACGCGTAGCACTCTATGGCAATAGAGGTGTAGCGGGTATAGACGGTAGTTTGAGTACGGCCGTTGGGGCTGCTTTGGCTGAGCCAGCGCGCCACCATACCGTTATTTTAGGCGATCAAAGTTTTCTGTACGACCACAATGCATTGTATGCACAGGAATTGCCTCAAAACCTCACCATCTGCGTATTGAATAACGGCATCGGCGGCATCTTTGATTGGCTCCCAGGTACGGCGAGTACAGGGGCGAAAGCACGTAAGATTTTTGCCAACGCGCAACAGGTGGATTTAGCCTCGTTGGTGAAGGCGTTTAATGTGGCCTACGTTGGTGTTGAAAATGAACAAGAATTGGCCACGGCGCTTACTTCGGCGAAGGGATTGACCGTTATTGATTGCAAAACGGAACAGTCCATGAACCTAAGTGCGTTACAAATTATGCAGGAACATGGCAGAGCTTAAACATTGGATTTCCGCTGCACGATTGCGCACATTGCCCTTGGCCTTTGCCGTGATCGCATTGGGGACGGGATTGGCCTACAAGGTCAGTGATGGTGTGGATTGGCGCATCTTTGCCTTGGCTGTTTTTACGTCTTTCGCGTACCAAGTATTGTCAAATTATGCCAACGATCTCGGCGACGGGATGCGCGGTACGGACGACCATAGAACGGGTGAGAAGCGCGCCATTGCCAGCGGATTGATCACCATCCCGGCGATGAAGCGCGCCGTGAGACTGTGGACGGTATTGGCGCTGATCAGCGGAGGGACATTGGTGTTCCTGGCCTTCTATGGGCAGGTTTTATTTTATGTGTTTTTTGCCTTGAACATTGCTGCAGTCGCTGCTGCGACCTCGTATACGATGGGGCCGAAGCCCTATGCGTACTGGGGTGGCGGTGATTTCTTTGTCTTTTTGTTTTTTGGATTGGTTGGGGTGCTCGGATCGGCGGCCTTGTATGCGCCGTTGCACGGGAGTTTTGTGCTTCCGGCCTTGGTGGCTGGGGCCTATAGTGCCGCAGTGCTGACCTTGAACAACCTCAGAGATGTGGATACGGATGCCAAGGCCGGCAAACGGACCTTGGTGGTGCGCATGGGCAAGAAATGGGGCCGCGGTTATTTCAAAGGGTTGCTGATGATAGGCAATGTGCTGAGTTTAGTATTTGCCCTGTATTGGGCGCTTCTGGATGGAAATCAGGCCCTGCTCGTGTTTCATATTTTCTTTGGATTGTTGCTCTCGCGGGTGGTGTTCAAGCCATTTACGAAGGCGATGGAGCCGATGGAATTGGACCAATTATTAAAGCCCATGGCCATGATGACCTTGCTCTTTTGCGTAGGGACCGCCGTGGCCTTAAACATGTAATGATGCGCGCGAGTTTCAGTTCATATGATCTGATTTTCAAGCAGCCCGCCGGCACCTCGCGCGGGGTGTTGCGCACAAAGCAGAGTTATTTTCTGAAAATTGAGGATGCTTCCGCACCGTTTCCTGTGGGATGGGGTGAGGTCGGCATCTTGCGTGGGTTGAGCATGGACGATGTGCCTGAGCTCGAGGCGCAACTGCATTGGACGGTCCAAAACATCACATTGGGATTGGAAGAGTTGTATGCGGCCAATGCGCAGTTCCCGAGTATTCAGTTTGCCCTGGAGCAGGCCTTTAGTCATTTGCAGCATGGTTTTCAGCATTTCCAAACGCCCTATAGTCGGGGCGAGGAGTCCATTGCGATCAATGGGTTGATTTGGATGGGGGACGAGTCCTTCATGCTGGATCAGATCAGTCGCCGGTTGGAGGAGGGTTTTAGCACGCTGAAGATGAAGGTGGGCGCCATTGATTGGGCGACAGAGCGGGCCTTGTTGGAAGGAATCAGAAAAGAATTTTCACAGGACCAATTAACCTTGCGCGTCGATGCCAATGGTGCCTTTACGCTACAGGAGGCGCTGGAGGTGGACCAAGTATTGGCGGGGTTGGCCGTGCATAGCATCGAGCAGCCTTTGGCGGTGGATCGCAGGGAGGAATTGGCCGAGCTCGTGCAGCGGGCACATACACCTGTGGCCCTGGACGAAAGTTTGATTGGCTTGGTTGAACAGGAGGAGCGTGAAAAGCTGCTCGATCAGATTAGACCGCCCTACATTATTCTCAAACCAAGTTTTATTGGTGGATGGCGCGGTGCCGACCAGTGGATCGCCTTGGCAGAGGCCCGTGGCATTGAGTGGTGGGCGACCAGTGCATTGGAGAGCAATGTAGGGATGAACGCTATTGCCCAGTGGGCTTCGACCAAGAACAACCTGTTGCCGCAAGGTTTGGGTACGGGGAGTTTGTATACGAACAATGTGCCGGCACCTCATCGGGTGGCGGGTGGCCAATTACAATTGGTCGACGATATTCAAAAATCTTGGGATCTCAGCGCGTTGGCTTAAACCGACATGCGCATAGAGAAGAACACAGAGCGCCCTGGGGCGGCGATTCCGCTTGCATAGGGGCGGTAACGGACGTCCATCAGGTTCTCAAGTCCCACCCGAAGCAAGATGTTTTTCGAGAAGTGGTAGGAGCCGTGGATGTTGATGGTGTACCAAGAAGGAGAGTACGGCAGGCCATTTTCGTTGATGGCATACATGTGTACTTTACTTAATTCCGAGAATGCCATATCCTCTGCATCTACCGCACCATTGTACCGAAGGATGAGGTTGAGTCTCAGCTTGTCCTTGTTATAACTCAAGGAAGAGGTGGCATTGAAAGGGTTCACGTGACGCAAGGGGTTGCCTTGGCTGTCCATGCCGAAAGGATGAGACCAGTGCAACAGCCAGTGAAGGTTTTTGGAGATGTCCGAACGAATGCCGAATTGGTATCCCCAAACCCAAGCATAGTCGAGGTTTTGTACAGCCAGTACTTGGGAAAGCTCTCCTTCGTAGAATACGCTGTCTCGACCGCCGAAGTTGAACGGAGCACGCTCCATCACCTCGTCGAGGAAGCTGTAATAGAAACTTGCGTCCAACGCCCAACGGTCTCCGAGCTTTTGCTTCATGCCCAGTTCGGCACTATACAATCGCTCTTCGTGGAGATCGGGGTTGGGAATGATTAACGCCCCAGGTTGTGAATCAAATACTTTGCTCGCGTCATCAATGTTGGGGGCACGGAATCCGGTACTTAGGTTGAGAAAGTATTTGAACGTGGGGCGGAAATAAGTGAAGCCTAGTTCGGCTGAAGGTGCGAGGAATTGGAGGTCGGCATCTTGTTCGAAGCCGTTGAATGAGATAGGAGTGAACAGGTGCACGCCGTTGAGTCGAACGCCGCCGCTGGCACTGAATCTATCGTTGAGGTCGGTGTGGAGCATGGCGAAACCAGAGGTGCTTTGCCAAAAACTGCCGTCGGCGTAGCGTGTTTGTGCAGGCCAAGTGGTATCTGGAACGAGCTCGTGGTACTTCCATGCCGTACTGGTCAGATTGTTTTGGATGTATTCGGCTCCATAGACGAGTTTGGTTCGTGTGCCCAATTTTTTGCTGGCGTCCACGTTGAATTGGCCAATATAGACCTGCTCTCGCTGCACCTTGCCTTCTAAATTTTTGAGTTTGCGCACATCGCGGCTCTCCTCGTAATACTGCCCGGCCACGGTAATCTTAATCCAATCCGAGAAGCGAGTAGTAGTGCGATTTTCCAAGGCGATGTAGCCCAAGGACCAAATCTGTGGACCGTAGTTCCATTTCGCGTACTTCGGCATATCTCCTTTCATTTCCATCATGCGGTCGTAGCGCGAGATGTCCGTAGTCATGCTGCCGTGGAGGCCTGCTTTGATTTCGGTTCGCGGGGAGATGCGGATTTTGAATTTGTTGGTGAAGTTGCGTTGGTCGTAGCCAGTGTTGACTTGGATATACGGGTTTTCGTTGACCAAGATGGTGTCGAGGTTCCCGAAACGGGCGGTGTAGAAGTTCGACAGGGTGTTGTCGAGGTGGGATTCGGGCGTCCATCCAAGGACATTTTTACCCATGCGTACATCTTGGTACTGGGAGAAAGTGATGGAGGTCATTCCGGCCCAATTCAATCCTCCGTAGTTGATTCGGAAATTCGGTCGACGGGCTAATTGGCCACTTTGATTCGATAAGGTGAAGACCAGACTTTGCAAGACCTCCGTGGAATCGCCGTAATGCGCTTCATAGGTATTGATGTTCATCACACCGCCCATTGCATCCGAACCATTCAATACGCTTCCAGGCCCTAGGCTGATTTCAAGGTTGGCGATTGATTCAGGATCCAAGCTGATCACATTGTGGACGTTACCGGCGCGGAAGATGGCATTGTTCATGCGGATGCCGTCGACGGTGAGCAGCACGCGCGAGGTGCTCATCCCGCGTATCATCGGGGATCCGCCACCGCTTTGACTCTTTTGAATGAAGATATTTGGGTCAATGCCGAGGGCATCGGCCGCATTGGCTTGGTATTGCTGGTCCATACGCTTCGAATCGATGGTTCGCACTTCCTTGGCCGTGCGCTGGTAATCCTGTTTGATTCGATTCGCGTTGATGACGACCTCTTGAATATTGAGGACGCTCTCTTGGAGGTAAATGTTGTATTCAAGGGTGCCCAATTCTAATCTGGACACAAAAGCAGGGGAGTAGCTGGTGTGGTAAAACCCAATAAGATCGCCGGGTGCGCCGTCGGGCAAGAGTAATCTTCCCAGCGGGCCAGTCTCTCCAACGAACGTTTGGTTGATCATGACCGATACCCCTTCAATAGGCTCGTGGCTTTGGTCTGTCATCACCGTGACCCATCTAAAATTTTCCACGCCCGTGGCCTTCCCTGAAAGGGAAAAAACCATCGCGATGGCGTATATTGAAATGATTTTGAATCGGGTCATAGTGCGCACACTTACGCAAGAACTATACCGAATTTACACTTTTTTGATGCCGACCACATTTATTTGGAATAACCAGCGCTTTTCACCACAAGAACTTGTTGATTTACAAGAGGTTCCGGTCTTCGTGGCAGGGGTTCAAAAGGTGGTGAAATTTTGGCTTTCCGAGGCGGAGTTTCTACCGATGTCCACCAGCGGAAGTACAGGGGTGCCTAAAGTTTGGCATCATCCCCGAGTGCGATTGGCGCAGAGTGCACAAGCTACGCTGGAGCATTTTGGCTTGAATCCAGGCGCAGTGGCGGTTTTAGGCCTTCCTGCAGACCGTATTGGCGGGGCCATGATGGTGATCCGGGCCTTGGTTGGGGCGTTGGAGTTGCATTTGGTGGAGCCCAAAATAACCTTGGACCTCCCTCGAACCACGATTGATTTCATTCCACTGACCGTTCCGCAATTTCAACAGTTAATTTGGCACGAGGGGATAAGGAAGGTGTTGCTCGGCGGCAGTGCCGCTCCTGTAGCGCAATGCCCCGAGGGGACTGAAGTGTATGTGGGGTATGGGATGACAGAAACGGCCTCCCATGTGGCGGTGCGTGCGTTAGATCAAGAAGTGTATAGAGCAGTAGGCAGTACCCGATTTTCGGTGAATGCGGACGGTGCCTTGGTGGTGCGGTCGCCACATCTGGGCATAGAAGAATTGGTCACCAATGATGCCGCCATCCTACACAACGATCGTGAGTTTACCATAGAAGGACGCTTGGATTTTGCCATCAATTCTGGGGGGATTAAAATCCATCCAGAGCAGTGGGAACAAGCGCTCGCAGCCGAAGGCATTCGTGCCGCTATTGCTCCGATAGAAGATGAAGTTTTCGGCCAATTACCTGTGCTGATCCTTTCCAACCAAGGGCAGATAGCCCCGGCCAGCGCACTTGTCAAGGCGTGGCCTAAAAACCAACGTCCCAAGCATTACTTGTTACTTGCCCAGTGGCCTGTGGTGGCCGGTGGCAAACTCGACCGTCGCGGCCTTGCCCTTTGGGTTAAATCACATCAGGATCGCCTTTCCCCGCTCTAAGTAGGGTGGGCACATCACCGCTTACATCGATGACTGTGGACGGGATATTATCTCCCCAACCGCCGTCAATGATAAAATCTGCCTTTCCAGCATATTTCGCGACGATTTCATCCGGGTCTGTCGGGTATTGCAAAATATCGTCGTCGTGGTGCAATGAGGCTGAGGCGAGCGGACGCCCCAGACGTTCAGCCAACGCCAATACGATGGGGTTATCTGGAATTCTAACGCCTATGGTGCTTCGCTTTTGCCCAAGCTTGCGGGCTAGATTGATGTTGGCTTCCAGTACCAAGGTGTAAGGCCCAGGCAAGCATTTTTTCACCAGCTTAAACGTGGGACCGTCCAAACTCTGCGTGTATTCCGATACCTGCGAAATGCTGGTGAAAAGAAAGCTGAACTCTGCTTCCTTCACGGATTCTCCTTTGATTTTGGCCAATTTCTCCAAGGCCTTGGGATGCTGAAAATCTCCAGCAATGGCATAGACTGAATCCGTGGGAATGATGGCAACATCACCTTTTTCAAAGCGTGCCACGCATTCTTCAACCGTACTCATATTAAGACTATCAGGAAAGAGGGTATAGACCATGGAGAAAGAGATTTTTACGCTACAAAAAGGTACAAAAAAAGCCCCGCATTACTGCAGGGCTCTGGGTCAAAAATTTGAGTCAAATTTAGCTGTTCGCCTTGGCGTGATCTTCCAAGAACTTCGCCAAACCGATGTCGGTCAACGGGTGCTTCAACAAGGCTTCCATTGCGCTCAATGGTCCTGTCATCACGTCGGCACCAATCTGCGCACATTGAATAATGTGCATCGGGTGACGTACGGAGGCGGCCAGGATTTCAGTCCCGAAATCATAGTTGTCGAAGATCACACGGATGCTCTCGATCAGATCTAAACCGTCGGTTGAAATGTCGTCCAAACGGCCGATGAATGGGCTCACGTAGGTCGCGCCAGCTTTGGCTGCCATCAAGGCTTGGCCTGCTGAGAAGATCAAGGTACAGTTCGTCTTGATGCCTTTGCTTGAGAAGTACTTCAATGCCTTCACCCCGTCTTTGATCATAGGGATTTTCACGACGATTTTCTCATCGATAGCGGCCAATTCTTCTCCTTCTTTAATCATCGCATCGTAGTCAGTAGCGATCACTTCTGCGCTCACATCACCGTCGACGATATCACAAATAGCCTTGTAGTGGGCCTTTACGTTTTCCGTTCCGCTGATGCCTTCTTTAGCCATCAATGAAGGATTGGTTGTCACCCCGTCTAGTACGCCCAAATCCTGAGCTTCTTTAATCTGGTCGAGGTTCGCTGTATCAATGAAAAATTTCATGTGTTGTGGTATTGAATTTATTCCGGGTCAAAAGTAAGGCATTCCCGAGACTTTAGGGCACAAAAAAAGGGCAAGCTACTCACATCACACCGCTACGACCGACTACCCTTGCTGCGTTCCCGCCCTGGGGGATTCACCAGGAGCTGGTTGTGTGAGACTTGCCCGGCGCAAAGTTACGTGAACAAAGTCCCCGCCACCAACGAATTTTAACAATTTTTAATCGGTCCTATTGGCCTATATTTGTTGCAACCGCAAAACAAAAGCCGACAATGCAACAAGACACTCATTTAATCAAACCTCACGGTCAAAAACTCGCCTTGATGGTTATCGCCCTTGGAATTACCATGTTCATGGTCAGTTACCTCGGCGATCCAGCGTTCATGTTTAAGAATTTTTGGATCGGGTTTATTTACCAATGGTTGTTGCCAATTGCCTTAGGCGTGTATGCCATCAACGGTGCACGAAAAGCCAATGGCGGCTTTATTACTTACAAGACAGCGCTAGGGGTTTCGGCCTTAGGTCTGATTTTAGGAACTGCGGTAGTGGTACTTTTCAATGCATTGATGTACAACGTGATAGATACTGATTTTAAAGCGTTGATGGAAGAGGAGACCTTGCAGTTCACCTATGATATTCTGGAAAAATTTGGTGCGGACGATGCCCAGGTGGAGGAGGCCATTGCGGAACTTGAGCAAAGAGATTCCTTTGGGATGATGAGCCAATTCAAAGGCTTGACCATCGTCAGTGTGTTTTACCTCGTGTTGAGCTTGGTATTGGCTGCGATTATGAAAAAAGAAGAACCTGTCCTGTAAACAAAGATGAGCACTTTAGACCTGAGCATAGTTATCCCTCTATTTAACGAGGATGAGAGTTTACCTGAGTTGACCGAGTGGATTTCGCGTGTCATGGACCGCGAGGGCTATACCTACGAAATCATTTTTGTCAACGACGGCTCTACCGATAACAGCTGGCAGGTCATCCAGGAACTTCGCGCGGAAAATGCCAACGTCAAGGCCATTTCATTCCGCCGCAACCAAGGCAAAAGCGCGGGCTTGAATCAAGGATTTAAAGCGGCTTCAGGCCAGGTAGTCATCACCATGGACGCCGACCTTCAGGACAGCCCGGAGGAAATACCAGAATTGCGTAAAATGATTTTGGAAGAGGGCTACGATTTGGTAAGTGGCTGGAAGCAAAAGCGTTACGATCCGCTGACCAAGACCCTTCCGACGAAGCTTTTCAACGCGGCGACCCGCCGCATATCCAAGATAAAGCTCAATGACTTTAATTGTGGTTTGAAAGCCTACCGCCTTGAGGTGGTGCACAATATTGAAGTCTACGGCGAGATGCACCGCTACATTCCGTTTTTGGCTAAAAACAAAGGATTTGGCAAGATCGGGGAGAAGGTAGTGCAACACCAGGCCCGTAAATACGGCACGACTAAGTTTGGTTTAGATCGATTCATCAACGGCTTCCTCGACCTGGCCACCCTAGCGGTGATGGGCAAGTTTGGTCGCCGTCCTATGCACTTTTTCGGCGCTGCCGGAACGCTTATGTTTACCTTGAGCATCGCCCTGTTGGCCTACCTTGGTGGGTACAAGCTTTGGGCGCTAAGCGCTGGGATAGAGGCCCGATTAATTACTGAAAATCCACTCTTCTACATCCTCCTGGCCCTGACCATTATGGGGGTTCAACTCTTCGGAGTGGGATTCATTGCCGAGTTGTTGTTGCGCGAGAGCAATAAGAAGCACGATTACACGATCAACGATAAAATAGGTTTGGATTAATGGCCCACGCTGCCACTTCCCCAAAGTATGCGCTCATTTCTCCGACGTTCAAGCGCCCGGATGAAGTCACTGAATTCCTCCAAAGCCTCACCGCCTTGGACTACCCGCAAAGTGGTTTTGAAATCATCTTAGGCGACGGTACCCCTGGGGATGAATTGCGACCAGAATTGGCCCCTTATCTGGACCAATTACCGCTTCAAATTTATTATGAGGAATACCTGCCCGTCTCGGATGCCCGCAACCGCGCAGCCTCCTTGGCCACGGCCCAGTATTTCATCTTCCTCGACAGCGATTGCATCATCCCGCCCGGCTACCTCCGCGCCATTGATGCCTTCCTCGAAACACATCCGGACACCACGCTCTTTGGCGGTCCCGACGCGGCCTCAGCCGACTTCACCGACCTGCAAAAGGCCATCAATTTTTCGATGACCAGCTTCCTCACCACCGGAGGCATACGCGGCGGTAAAAACACCCTGACCTCATACCAACCGCGCGGCTTTAACATGGGCATGAGCGCCGAGCTCTTCCGCTTAGTCGGGGGCTACGACGAAAACTTCGTCTGTGGCGAAGATGTCGAGCTCAGCCTTCGCCTTCAAAAAGCAAGCGCCATCAGCCGGTTCATCCCAGAGGCCCATGTATACCACAAGCGCCGCGCCACGCTCAAGCAATTCCGCCGCCAGGTCTTTCGCTTCGGCGCCGCTCGTCCGTTGCTCGCCAAGGCACACCCGGGCAACTTAAAATTGACTCACCTCTTTCCGCTGGTCTTCACCCTCTACCGTCACCTTACGGCCATCCTTGCGCTCGTGGGCATCTTCTATTTCCACGAGAGCGTGTACGTTATACCGTTCGCACTCTATGTGCTCTACATGATTGCCGTCTTTATTAGCGCCCTTTCCAAAGAGGGCATTGCCGTCGCTATTTTGGCCGTACAAACGACCCATACGATGAATGAAGGGTATGGCATTGGATTCCTGCGCAACTTCATCGAGGTCTACCTCAAGGGCAACCCTAAGGGCATCAAGCTGTAACTCATACCTAGACCACCATCCGCCATGGCCACACACGCAACTCCCGAACACCACGCCCGCGTCGCGGCACTCACCTTCGCCGGTGTCTATCCGCACTACGTTGCCAAAGTCGAAAAGAAGGGCAGGAGTGAGGCCGAGCTGCTCGAGGTGATCCAATGGCTCACGGGTTACACCAAGGCCGACCTGGACCGCCATATGGCCGCTAAATCTACGTTCCAAACCTTCTTTGATGAGGCTGATCTTCACGCGAACGCCCACCTGATCACCGGCACCATTTGTGGCTACAAGATCCAAGACCTCGACAATGAGCTCACGCGTGCGGTGCGCTACCTGGACAAGCTCGTCGATGAATTGGCCAAAGGGCGTCCCATGGCGAAAATCCTTCGCGGTTCATAAGCGCAACTTTTCCACATTTCTTGGAGGTTTAAGGCGCTGGGCCCAATTTATTGGGACAACCCCCAGCTCATGTCCAACCCGAAACATTTTGTCATTACCGTCGGCGATTACCGCGATTCCCGTGGCCGATTCTTTTCGCTACGCACCCCGTTCCACCGCCCCTTAAACCGTGCCCTTCATCGCATTGGTGCCGCTTGGGAAGCCGATATCAAGTGCTGGATCTTGCTCTATAGCAAAGAAAATTGGCGCAACCTCCAAACCCTCGCCGCAGAGTTTGGCACCCTCGAAGTGCTCACACGCCGCCCACTCTCAACTAAAATCCAACGCGCGCACAACGCTGCCACCTTAGAATATCTCGAAGCCTACCAGCAGATGCTCTATGCCCGTGGCTATGCCCAAAACACCATCAATTCCTACATCAACCTCATCTCACCACTCCTTACCGCTCTAGATCCTACCCGCCCCGAAGACTACACCCTCGCCCAAATCAATTCTTACCGCGCCACCAATCTCTTCCGGATGGCCAACAGCACCCAACGCCAATTCGTCGGCGCCCTCAAACTCCTCTTGTCCCTAAACAACAACCCAATAAACCCCACCACGCTCGTTCGCCCGCGCCCTTTGAAGCACAAACCCAAGGTCCTCGCCATCGAACAAGTCCTGAAGATGATCGCCGGCACACTCAACCTCAAGCACCGTCTGATCATCAGTATGTTGTATTCGTGCGGCCTGCGTCGCGGAGAAATCATCCACCTAAAATGCTCCGACCTTAATCTCGAGCGTAGCATCGTCCACATTCGCGATGCCAAATGGGATAAAGACCGTCTCTTGCCCTTGCCCCAAAGTTTGCGTCCGCTGCTCAAGGAATACCTCCATTTCTACCGCCCCAAAACCTTCCTCTTTGAAGGACAAAAAACGCCACAATACAGCTCGACCTCTATCGCCAATATCGTAGAGCGCTCTGCCAAACGGGCCGGTATCCACCAACGGGTCACCCCACACATGCTGCGCCACAGCTACGCCACCCACCTTCTCGAGAAAGGTGTCGACTTACGCCACATCCAAGAGTTGCTCGGTCATAGTAAAATAGATACCACAACCATTTACACCCACGTAGCCAAAAACAGCACCCTACGTATTGAGAGCCCCCTTGATACAGCAGTGCGCGACCAACTCGCCTCACGCAACAACCTAGGGGAGGGTACCTCGGGAACTTCTACTGAAATCCAATTGGATAAGTAAACTAATTAGTTAACTTTGTTGTGGTAAGAAACGTCCGTATCTATTCCTTTTCGTTCGTCGAGTTTTATCGATCTCAAGAACCCAAGGTTCAACAAAAAATTGAGTTCGTTATTGATTTGATTCGCTACGAACGTGCAGTGCCTACGAAGTTTTTCAAGCGACTGCAGAACACAGAAGGGTTGTATGAGGTGCGCGTTATCACCCCACACAAAAGCATCAGAATACTATGTTTTTTAGATGAAGGAAATTCGGTAATACTCACCAATGGCTTTATAAAAAAGACACAAAAGACTCCAAAAAGACAAATAGCCACCGCACAACGACTAAGAGATGAATACTACTCCGACAAATAAGAAAAGCAACCTCATTTCATTCCAGGAACTGATCGAGGACAAATACGGCACACTAGGAACACCATCCCGTGAAAAGTTTGAAACCGATGCACTTGCATTTCGATTGGGTGTAATGCTGAAAGAAGCTCGAAAAGCGGCCAATTTGACCCAAGAAGAACTCGCCCAGCGCACCGGGACGAAGAAAAGCTACATTTCCCGCATAGAAAGAGGCTTGAGCGATATCCAAATGTCCACCTATTTCAAACTCATAGAAATAGGCCTAGGCATGCGATTGAATATATCCATTGCTTAGTTCTAAAGATTCCTGATAAAAGTCTTATCTTTCTAGGGCCCAACGGGCTATGTACTAATAATTACCAAACCATAACCACAACTCCCTTTCTGCCTAACATCTCCCAAAAAAGCCCATAAACGTGTACAATCACCCAATGGGGGGCGACGTTCTAAACAGGTGAATATACATTGGCATAAAGGGAGTTGCTCTACCATTAAAAGTGTTTTCGCGCCGTTTTAAAGGGGAATTCTAAATTCGAAATCCAGGCGCTTACCATTGTAGATTTAGGAAAGGAGAGCACGTTCTTTGGTTAGGTAATACGAAGTATAAGTCGCGACCGACACGTGTCGGCGAAAATTTGCTTTCAGCCGCGCGAATGCGAGTGAAATTAATATTATTACCATTCCTGCTATTGAGTTGTAATAACCCAAAGGAGATAAAAATTTCAGAAGAAGAACTTCAGAACAAGGAAATTGTATTTGAAGAAGAATCGTATGAATATTTTTACTATCCAAATGATTCTATTTTTAACATAGATATCTACTACAATCTTCTTTATTACATTGAAGATTTTGATTTACAGAGTTTTAAATCAACCCCTTTTCGTACTGGGATATTCAAAGACGAACAAGGATTTTTTGTCGAATTTTAAGTATGAAATCAAACGGACCAAACACTGGTTTGACGACTTCTTAGATGATAATGATGATTTCAATGGAATTAAAATTGAAGTAACAGAACCGAACGACTCTTGTTACTTTATTATGTCCGGGTTGAATTTATCTATTGAGAATAATTATAGACGAATAAACGAAATAAACCATCCGTCCTATATTCATCCGTCCAAACCCTTTGAATTTAAAGTAAACGATAACAAGTACAGATTGTTTTCAAGTGCATCTAAAACACAGGATTTTGAATTTCAAGGTTCAGATTACTTTGACGCAATTAACTATAAAATTTACATAGAAGATAAAAGTCGGAAAATCATTCAACTATTCAAAAGCCACCCCTAATTTTGACGATATGATGTTCGCAGTATTATTTGTTGGGGATTTAGACGATGATGGTATTCCCGACTTAATAATGGACACTTCACGAAAATATTCCTACAGCCAGTTAACACTTTATTTATCTAGCCGAAGTAAATGGAATGAAATATATCAAGTGTCCGCAATGAACTCTATAAGTGGATGCTAAAATTTTATACGAACAGCCAACAACGTATATAACTCATATCCGGGCGCATCGTCCTTTTGGTTATCTTGAAGGAAACCAAAACGACCTCTGCTGATACGAGGTTATATACAACACTTGTACAACATAATTTGAAAGCCTGTTCTCCATAGTAAGCACTCATAGTACTCGAGCAGGATGTGCTCAATAGCACTCGAGGGTATTCTGCTCAGATGCTCTGCTCAAATGACTCGAGGATACTCGAGGATGGTGTGCCAACAGCCTCTGCTCGTAAGATGTGCTCACTAGAATCTAGTTTGAATGTTCTCGGAATAGTGGAAGGATGACGAGGGAGAGAATTACGCTGCACAACAACGTATATGATCCATTTAAAAGTTACAGCCATTTCCAGGAGATAGTCAAGTTTTGGTGAATAACTCTTAAATATCCACAAAGCCTTGACTATCTCTTACTTTGACGTATCTTGAATAGGTCCGGAACAAAAAGCTTGTAAACGGATCATATACAACACTTTGCTCTACCATTAAAAGTGTTTTTGCGCCGTTTTAAAGGGGAATTCTAAATTCGAAAGCCAGGCGCTTACCATTGTAGATTTAGGAAAGGAGAGCACGTTCTTTGGTTAGTAATACGAAGTATAACGACCGACACGTGAACAGAGCTGTTTTCAGCCGCGCGAGGCGCGTCAAGCGACTTAATTAAGTTCGCAGAACTGGATGACATAGTTGATATCAAAGAATGGGACAACTATTGTGAAATACACAAGGATGGAGAAGCGCCTGTTTTTCAAATTTGACGAATGGTAAGTCACTCCATATAGAGTATATAGATTAACTAACAATTCGATCCCCTTTAGAACGGTGATTGATGACTAAACACTTTAAACTAGACTTGAACTGCGTGTATGATGTATTGAATTTGTATATTCAAAGGAATCAACACATCATACACGTCTCATTGCCAATAATTTTCGAAATGAAACAAACTTATATATTCAGCATACTACTCATAATTTCAGGTTGTAAATCCAAACTTGAAGATGAATCAGCCTTCCCTGCAGTCACAAGTGTAAGTACATTAAAAACAACTGAATTTGTGCCCACTTTAGAAAGTTCTTTTAGCACAGATAATAACATTGTTTATTGCGCAACGTTCCAATTGCTTGGGCGGAAATAAAAAAAAGGAAATAGGTACACCATTGAGTCAGTTTACCAATAAAGAGCTTGAGAATCTCAATGAGAATATAGGGTTGTTGAAGGTACTCAACAAGGATGAATATGAAACTTTTCTGTAGAAATTCATGGAAACGAAATTACAGCGAAAGCCATGTTCAGAAAGTCACTCCCTTTTAGAAAGTCCACTGACCAAATTTCAAGAAAGCCTAGAGTTTGGCACTTCGCGAGTAGAGTCTTTTGGATTTTTGGGGAAATGCGGGTTTGCCAGAATAAACTATTTCAATAACGAAAGTGACTTTTCAATCTCTTTATTTCCTGCGAATCAAGATCACGAGATAATCTTGATTATGAATCAGTCAATCCAAGCTGACTCTTCCAGTTTTACTGAATATTTTAATATACTCTTCCATCAGAAGAATCAAAATACATATTTCAATGATGACGACAAAGTCCAAATACCACTTATCGAATTTAATCTTGAGAATAATTTTGAGCAGTTCATCGGAAGCAATTTCAGATCACTAAATACAGAATTTGAGATATCTGGAGCCTACCAACGAAATGCTTTTATACTTAATGAAAAAGGCGCTGAAGTAGAAAGTAAAGTCGAGATTGCTTATGTCGAAGAAATATTAGAGATAACTGAGAAACCAAAAATGATGATATTCAATAAACCCTTTTTAGTATTTCTGAAAAGGAAAAACGCCGAGCAACCTTATTTTGGTGTATTTATAGCAAATGATGAGTTGCTGCTAAAAAGTAAAAACTACTGGCAACAACGTATATGATTCATGATCGGACGCGTTGCACTTTTGGTTACCTTCAAAAAAGCTAAACCAAAATCACAAAGCTTATCACGAAGTCATATACGTGACTTAGCCCACATTGGAAACTAAAATATTCAAACGTAAACCAGCAATTCTCAATGACATCGCGGGAAGAGTGTTCTTGATTTTAATGTTCCTTTCTGGCACTGAGTTGCAAAATTTAGGAGTCATGAACTGGGTGCTTCAATAACGTCTATTTTAGGTTTGTCCATTATTCAAGAATGCGTTTGGTTATTCCGTCCTTTGTTGGTTTTGCAAGAGGGAGACCAACTGATATTTCTGGGGATATTTAAATCGATCCAAATTTCCAAGGTCAGTTTTAGAAAGAAGCTCGGCCAGCGTTGGATTGCTTTAGAATCAGACCAAAAAAAGAAAGTTGGCAACATTATGGTGAAGGATCAACAAACCACGAAGAATCGATCCAAACGATTAAAGACTGGAGCTAAACTTGGAATGCTCAAACGTGGGCTAACAACGTATATAACTCATATCCGGGCGCATCGTCCTTTTGGTTATCTTGAAGGAAACCAAAACGACTTCTGCTGATACGAGGTTATATACAAGATTTGGCTTAATTAACCATACTTATGTGTAAAAGACAGATACTCTTAATTTTGATTGTTTTCCAGGGCAGTTTATCGTATTCAATAATCGCTCAAAATGTGTATTCAACACCCAGTGTTTTCTATGACCTAGACTTATTAGCTATAGAAGGTTCTGGCCTTGGCCCTGTCACTTCCATCGGCTTGGATAGACAGGTTAAAAATCGGCCTGAAAACAGGCACTTAGATATCCTAAGTTACTCTATTGGACATGTAGGTGTCATACTTCCTAATGTTGGTGATTTTGGTGGAGTTGCTCATAGCATAGGATACGAAAAACGATATCAACTGAATATAGTTAGTTACAATCGTCATAGTATTTTTCTAATGACAGGATTAAAAGGAAACCTTTTCTTGAAAAATTACACTTGGTTAATAGATCAGGACTTCAAAGAGATTAATCCAGAGGCAAGTGCTTATGAAGCCACCGTAACGACAGGTATAGGTGTTGGTTATCGTTTCAGTTCAAAAAATGGGATAACGACAACTTTTACGCCAGTTAGTGCATAGAGGGATACGCAGATCGTAATTCATCTTGGAAATATTGTGAATACGCGACCCCTTTATTCTCACCTGAACTTTTAGGAGGGAGACTTTTTGACTTAGAAATATCAGTACCGCTGGAAAAAAGGTTATTTACAGGAAATTAATAAGTTAACTAAGCCTAACAACGTATATAACTCATATCGGGCGCATCGTCCTTTTGGTTATCTTGAAGGAAACCAAAACGACCTCTGCTGATACGAGGTTATATACAAGATTGGCAACCATTGTAATGAAACCTCAATCGCTACTTATACTTCTCTTTATTGGGCTTTTTCCAGTTTGTGGACATGCTCAAGTTTCTGCTGTGGAAATCCAAATAATCAAAGATTCTTTAAAGGCTGAATTGGGTGATACAGCTCGTTCGAAATGGAGCGCCTCTCAAATCACTGCAAATGCTGACTCTTTTAGATTACCCAGGTTCGTTATTCCCGTATTCAGAATTTGACGCAGCACAGTACGTGAATTACCTTGTTAATCCAGATGCTGACCCCTTTGAATGGCAAGAACACTACAAAGAGTATGCGATAGAAGGAAAGTGGTTCTCCCATGATGAAATAGCTGAGATTCTGGAAATCGTCAACAACCCACTAAATTTCGAATGGTCCGAATGTGGTACTCCATTTATCAACGTAGGCTTAGTGTTTTATAAAGCGGGGATAGAAGTAGCAAGGATAACTCACGCTTGTGACGGTACTAAAATTGACTGCACGCCTAGAAACCCATTAAATAGATCTGGAATTATTAACGACATGGCGAGAAAGCGACTGTTTATGCTTATCAAGTAAAACGGTTGCCAACACCGTATATGATCCATTTAAAAGTTACAGCCATTTCCAGGAGATAGTCAAGTTTTGGTGATAACTACTAAATATCCACAAAGCCTTGACTATCTCTTACTTTGACGTATCTTGAATAGGTCCGGAACAGAAAGCCTGTTAACGGATCATATACAACATTGGCAGTAATTAAAATGAGACACATCTTAACAATCATATTCGGACTAATAATGACAAATTCTGTTTTTGCAACAGGACAAGTTCCCGACTATTTGATTTACAAGGTGATACAGTAGCAATATTTTCAAATCCATTGGAACAATATTTTGAGCAGACTGGCAAAGAGAATTAATAGACTTTGTTGGTTGCGGTTCGGCAGCTTGTTGGCGCGGTTACAAAGCAATTTGGGAACTCAAAAATGACAGTTTGTTTTTAAGCCAAATTACAAGTTGTCATGAGGGCTGCGGACTTGAAATTAAGAATGCTGACTTGAATAAAATGTTTGGAACTGATAACGTATTTGCAAATTGGTTTACAGGAAAATTATTAATCCCACAAGGAAAACAAGTTCAATACATTCATATGGGATATGCTTCAATTTATGAAAGAGAACTTCATATTTCATTTAAGAGTGGTTTAAAGACAAATGAAAAAACTGTTTCTAACAAAAAGATAGCAGACAACATTGCACTTGGAAACAGACAAAGACAGATTGCTAAACTTGTTCAAGACACTCTTTTTTATCAAGTCCACCAAAAAGTTGATTGGGACACAACCAAAACAGCTTACAATAACCTATGTGACGAAAAATATATTTTGACCTACAACAGAAAAGGAAAATTAAAAAAGGTTTGGGTGGACTGGGAAGGAGAAACATTTAGAGAAAAAATTGATGATTGGTGGTGGAATATGAACAGATGACAGGAAGTGTAGAAGAACTATTAAAAAAGCATTGAAACCAATCAGAATTTCTTATCTCGACTTGCCTAAACATAAAATTAAAATCCCCTTTGAAATCTTTTTCGACAGGAAAACGGGAAAATTGGAACCATTGAAAGAATTTTGGATGGAAGAAGAATAACTCCTGCCAACAATACCTATACGCAATGCCCTTCGGGACACTGCGCATAGCTAAACCGTTGTGCTTAATTAGAAAAATATGATCGGAATTGGAAATGCAATAGGTGGTTCAGTCGAACTGATTCTTTTTTTGAGTTTATTCTCATTAATAGCAATTCCAATAATTAGCATTTTAGGGTTGAAAAAAATGAAATTTGTTTCGAAGAGTAATGGAACAAAAAGAATATCAATATTGATTTTTTCTTTATATATCAATACTACTTTTTGGACATTCAATAATGATTGGTTTAATACAATTTGGATTCTATTATTGTCTGATTTGGATAAGCTTGTTATTGGTGATTGCTATTTTATTCAGTGTAATGATGAATAAAAAAACTAAGCACAACACGGTATATAGCAAATAGGGTAATCAGTGGTTTACAAAAATTCAGTGCTATTAACGAACACCGCCAAATCGTTGATTTGGCTTTTAAGAATGAATAAATTAAAAACAAAATACAACGTTTTGGCTCAGTGCAAACTTGAAAGTTCATCGCTTTCTACTGCCCTACTTACCATATACTAAACTTGTAGGGCATTTTAAAAGAACTCAATGGACGAATTTATATTCATAGGACTTTTAATACTTGTACTCCTTGGTATACCTACTGGAATTGGACTATTGCTTTATTTCGTCCCAAAGCGACTTGGTTACACAAAGACAGCTAAGTATTTGACTGCAGGTTACGGAATACTAGTACTTACAGTTACACTTTTCGTGGTTTTTGAAGACCAACTATTCACAAAACATAGCGCTCACAAACTCATTAGCGAACAAGGAATAGTACTGAATGATGAGTTTGAAATAGTACACAATGAATCGATGTCTGCTTTCGGAGACTACTATCATACTTTTACCTTAAGGATTTCTGAAAGCGACAAACAAAAGGCAATCACTCAAATTAAGAAGTCCAAAAATTTTCGGCCTGATAATAGTTCAGGTGACTATTTGCCTTACCTATCAGACAATAGATATTTTGGACCTAAAATGACTCAAAACTATGAGACAGAAAATGCTTTCGTTAGAGAGTATTTCAAACCCAGTGGACAAAAAGGGTACGCGCCGACATTTAGGCGAATTTCAATTAAGAAGGAAACCAAGGAATTGATTTTTGAAGATATTGATGACTAATAAACGCCCTACAACAACGTATATGATTCATGATCGGACGCGTTG
>JAYQIV010000002.1:0-399473 GCA_038141825.1 Cryomorphaceae bacterium
TGTCCTAAAACACCGACCACAAACAATACCAAGGTCATGGAAATAACAACACTCAAGTACGAACTGCGTACTCTGGAAGTGGTAAATTTTTGCTCTTTTGAACTCATCGAAGCGAAAATAGTAAATCCTGCCCTGCATTCATTAATTTCGCCGATGTTCAACACTTCTTTCATTCCATGGAGTACAATCATCAGGAAATCGATAAAAAATGGCAGGCCAAATGGGCTGCTGAAGGAACCTACCATGCCTCTCAGGAACAGGACCAACCAAAGTTCTATGTCTTAGACATGTTTCCCTATCCTTCCGGTGCAGGATTGCACGTAGGCCACCCGCTGGGCTACATCGCTTCAGATATCTATGGACGTTACAAGAAGCAGAAAGGCTTTAATGTGTTGCATCCTATGGGTTACGACGCCTTTGGATTGCCGGCAGAACAATATGCCATCCAAACTGGCCAACACCCTGAAAAAACTACAGAAATAAATACCGCACGCTACCGCCAACAGCTCGACAACATTGGTTTCGGCTTGGATTGGTCGCGTGAATTCAAGACCACGGATCCTTCCTACTACAAATGGACGCAGTGGATATTCATTCAACTCTTCAATGCGTGGTACGACCACAACGAAGGCAAGAGCCGCCATATTGATGCACTCGTAGCGCACTTTGCTGCGCACGGCACCGAAGGACTGAACGCCGCACAGACGGAAGAAATGAACTTCAGCGCCGAAGAGTGGGCAGGGATGGACGAAGCTGCACAATCAGAAGTGCTGTTAAACTATCGTTTGGCCTACCGCAGCGAAAGCAACGTGAACTGGTGTCCTGCCCTGGGCACCGTGTTGGCGAACGACGAGGTGAAAGACGGCTTGAGTGAGCGTGGCGGACACCCAGTAGTACAGAAAAAAATGATGCAATGGTCGATGCGCATCACCGCCTTCGCAGATCGTCTGCTTGAAGGATTGGACCGCATTGATTGGAGCACCTCACTGAAAGAAACTCAGCGCAACTGGATAGGAAAATCTGTAGGTGCTGCCATCTTCTTTGATATTGACGGACACCAGGGACAAATCGAGGTCTTCTCAACACGTCCAGATACCTTGTTCGGTGCCACGTTTGTGACTTTGGCGCCAGAGCATGAATTGGTTCAAAAGATCACCACGGCCGACCAGCGGGAGGCCGTGGAAGCCTACCAAGCCAAGGCTGCAGCAAGAAGCGAACGCGACCGTATGGCGGATACAAAAACCATCAGCGGCTGTTTCACTGGTGCCTATGCCGTGCATCCGATCAGCGGTGCTAAGGTGCCTATTTGGATTGGCGATTATGTATTGGCGAGCTATGGAACGGGTGCCGTAATGGCCGTTCCTGGTCACGACAGCCGCGATTATGCCTTCGCAAAGCACTTTGACCTTGAGATAGTAGAGGTCGTAGCTGGCGGCGATTTGAGCGTAGAGGCCTTCGAAGCCAAAGAAGGGAAAATGGTGAATTCCGATTTCCTTAACGGCATGGAGTGCATGGACGCCAAGGCGAAAATGATTGAGCATTTGGAAGGAATTGGCTACGGAAAAGGAGCCACCCAATACAAACTACGCGATGCCATCTTTGGACGTCAACGCTACTGGGGAGAGCCTATTCCGGTGTACTATGAGAACGGTATTGCCAAGACGATGCCGCTCGAAGATTTGCCATTGACCTTGCCTGAGGTAGATGCCTACTTACCGACAGAAGACGGCGAGCCGCCGCTCGCACGCGCCAACGATTGGACCTACAACGGCCATCCTTTGGAGACGACGACGATGCCGGGCTGGGCGGGTTCATCGTGGTACTTCTTGCGTTACATGGACGCACACAACAACGAAGAATTTGCCGGGAAGGCAACCACGGCGTATTGGAACCAGGTCGATCTATATGTCGGCGGTTCTGAGCACGCCACGGGTCACCTACTCTACTCGCGCTTCTGGACGAAATTCCTATTCGACATGGGCTTCATCCCCTTTGACGAACCGTTCAAAAAGCTGATCAATCAAGGGATGATTCAAGGCATCAGTGCCTTCGTTCATAGAATTAACGGGACCAACACCTTTGTAAGTGCTGGGCTTAAAGAAGACCACGAAACACAAGCCATTCATGCAGACGTGAGCTTGTTGCAAGGCGACGAGCTGGATGTGGAAGCATTTAAGAATTGGCGCGAAGAATACAAGGATGCCGAATTTATCCTTGAAGATGGCAAGTACATCTGTAGCCGCGAGGTGGAAAAGATGTCAAAGTCCAAATTCAATGTGACCAACCCTGACGATATCGTTGAGAAGTATGGTGCGGATGTATTGCGCATGTACGAGATGTTCTTGGGTCCGTTGGAGCAAAGCAAGCCTTGGAACACGCAAGGTCTTTCTGGCGTGGCCGGTTTCCGCAGAAAATTCTGGAAGTTATTCCACCAAGGAGATACCTTCAACGTAAGCGATGCGCCTGCGGATAAAAAGGCATTAAAAGCGGCCCACACGTGTATTAAAAAGGTCAACGAAGACATTGAGAACTTCAGTTTCAATACTTCGGTCAGCGCCTTTATGATTGCGACCAATGAATTGACGGATTTGAAAGCCAATAACCGCGAGGTGTTGGAGCCGCTCGTTCGACTCATTTCACCTTTCGCACCGCACCTCGCAGAAGAGCTTTGGGAAAAACTCGGCGGCGAAGGTTCAGTGACGCATACTGAGTATCCAGCGCACAATGAGAGCTACCTGGTAGAGAGCAGCAAGAACTACCCTGTTTCGTTTAATGGAAAGGTTCGATTCCAATTGGAATTGCCGCTGGACATGAGCAAAGAGGATATCGAGAAAACAGTTATGGCCGACGAGCGTACCGCCGAACACATTGGCGATAAGCAGGTCCGTAAAATGATTGTCGTACCCGGAAGGATTATCAATATTGTGATCGGCTAATCCGAAAGAGGAGCAAAAATTTTCAGCTTACATACACCAAAGGCGCCCTGCGGGCGCCTTTGGTCGTTTATAATTCGTCCAATTCCTTTTTCAAATCCCGCATGTACGTTTTAAACGCCTCCATGCGATCGGCCTCCAAAGGTTTGGCATCCGGAAGCTTTTGCTTGTACGGATCGACTTGCTTGCCATTCACCCAGAAGCGGTAACAAACATGTGGACCGGTGGCAAGGCCGGTTGACCCAACATATCCAATGACATCGCCTTGTTTCACACGGACTCCGTTTTTAATTCCGGGCTTGATCTTACTCATGTGCAAGTACTGCGTAGTGTAGGTGCTATTGTGTCGAACTTTCACGTAATTCCCATTCGCCGAAGTATAGGTAGCCGCAATGATCACCCCATCGGCCGTACTCATAATGGGCGTCCCGGTTGGTGCGGCATAATCCGTCCCTAAATGCGCCTTCCAGCGCTTTTGTACAGGATGAAATCTACGGCCGCTGTAACGTGAAGAGATACGAGTAAAGTTCAGAGGTGCACGCAGGAAGGTCTTGCGCAAGCTTCTTCCCTCCTCATCATAATAATCATTGAAGCCTAATTCGTTTTCGTACGGAAAGGCATAAAAGTCATTGCCCATGTGGGTCAAGTTCGCTCCAATAATGCGCTTTAACCCCACATAGGTAGTATCGTCTACATACTCCTCTTCATAAATGACCGAGAAGGCATCTCCCTTTTGCAATCGGAAGAAATCAATGGTCCACGCATAGACCTCGACCAACGACATGGCCAAAGCATTGGTTCCCCCAGCATTATTGACCGAGAGGTATAAGGCATCTTCAATGGTTCCAGAAATTTGACGACGGCGCACCGAACGCTCTTTTTCTACCTTTTTGGCATAGATGGAGTCCGACTGCAAGGACACGATGTAGTACTCATAGGTACTTTCTGGATAAATGAAATACGAAGGGAACAATGAGCTATCTCCCGTGGCGAACTTCACGGTAACCCCAGCCCGAATTTTCCGCACATTGAACACCGGCTCTACAGCCGCGGCAATCTGATAGATCTGAGCCGTAGAAATACCTCGCTTGCCCAACAAAGCCCCAAAGCTTTCGCCAGAGGCAATAGTATGATCCTCAAAACGCAAGGTATCTGCAGGCAAGGTCAGATAGTACTTAGGCTCCGCTTCCACTACAGGCTCTTCGTTATCCAAGATTTCAACTGTGCCTTTGCTGGGCAGCAGGGCGCCAATAATGATGATTATAAAGATGGCGGCCAATACAATCCACCCGTGTTTTTTTAATTTCATGAGCCTTGCTCAATTTCTTTTAGTACTTCCTCTACCCAGCTCTTGCCCCATTCTGCACGCTGATTTTCCGTCCATAATTCAGGATAGAAAATGCGACGTTGAAAGCGCGGCGGCAAGTATTTCTGCCAATTCGTCCCGCCAGTCGCAGGAATATCGGTTGGCTTCTTGCTCAAGTAGCGGACCGCAGTTTTATAATGTTGTAGTGGCCAATTCACATTGACATTCAAATCCAATAATCGCAACGCATCTTCCAGCTGCGCAACCTCAGCATCAGATAATCCGGCCTGCTTCAGTTCCATAAAGCGTTCCCAGATATTACAATGCTCATAGGACTCGGCCGCAAAGACCAAATCATCCCAGTATTTTTCGATGAACTGAACGGCGGTGTAGGCAGGCTTGCCCGTATCCTCCACCTTCGCACCATCCTTCCAATAAATGGCATCCATCTGATCTTCAATCGCCGCATCAGCCAAAGCTTCTCGCTTTGATTCAGCTACAATATTGATCAACGGAGCACAACCTAATTCTATGATGCGGTACTGCACACTCTGAAAACCTGAGGCCGGCGCCAACGCATCGCGAAAAGCCAAAAACTCGTCCTTCTTCATGCCCTTTTCCATCACTCCAAAGCTGCCTCGCAAAGCCCCAAAGTATCGGTTAATGCGGTGAATACGTTCGGTAAAATCTGCCACCGACAAATCTCCAGCTGCAATGGCATCAATTTCAATTCGTGCCAGCTTGAAATAGAGTTCTGTGATTTGGTGGTAAATGATGAAAATTGGCTCGTCCGCAACATCAGTCACCGGACGTTGAAGACTGAGTAAGGTATCGAGCTGGACGTAGTCCCAGTAATTTTGAAAGGAAGCACGCTGCCATCCGTTCACATAGGTTTCAAAATCTTGTCCGGTTGCTTCAATTTTATTGCGCAAATCGGCCAATTTTTCCATTAATTCTGGGCTCCACTCCATGGTATAATAGGTTTAAACCAAAGTTAGCCAATACCGCCGCCAACTCTCCCTATTTCCGATAAGTTTTAAACGAATTTTAACGCGCTTAGATGCGCTTCAAAGTGAAGGTGAATTCTGTACCCACGCCCTCAGTGGACGCCACTTTAATAGTCTCTCCGTGACGCTCGATGATGTGTTTCACAATGGACAATCCCAAGCCGGTTCCACCCGCATCTCGCGAACGCGCTTTATCCACCCGGTAGAAGCGTTCGAAAATATGCGGCAGGTCCTCTTCGGAAATACCGAAACCGTGGTCTTTAATTTTAAATTCTACCTTATCACGCACACTCGAAACTGTAACGACAACCAATGAGCCTTCTGCACTATACTTAATGGAGTTAACAAGCAAATTATCAAGAACTTGCTCTAATCTTGCTACATCACAAAGGACTTGAGTATTATCATCAATAAAGAAATTGATTTTGATCTTAGCCTGTCTTTTATTGGCCAAGTTTTCAATTTCCTCAAGCGCATCATCCAGCAAGTTTCGTACGATAACTGGACGTAATTGCACATCGTATTCCCCACTTTCGACCTTGGTAAGGACATCCATGTCTTTCACCAAGCTGTGTCATACGCTCCACAGATTTCGCGGCCCGTTTCAAGAATTTTTTGGCCACTTTTTCGTCCTTGAGCGCACCATCCAACAGCGTGTAGATATATCCTTGAATGTTAAAAATTGGCGTCTTGAGTTCGTGACTGACATTTCCGATATATTCACGACGGAATTGTTCCCTGCCCTTCATTTCTTCAACGAGTGCATTTTGTTTCTCACTCCACTCTTCGAGCCTTTCTTCTAATTCCGCTAGATTTCCAACACTTCCTTTATTTAAAGGAGACTCCGTAAGACCTTGTTTTTGGATTTTTTGTTGAATACCTCTAATGCGACCTATAAGTATATAGTAGGTCGCGTAATAAAAGGAGGTAATTGTAATAACGAAGAAAAGCAGCCACCACAACCATTCCGGGATATTCAAATGTTGAGTATAGGTTAATAGCCATTCAAAAAGAACGGCTAATCCCGTTACTGTAGCTCCCATTATTAGTGAGAGTAAAAGCATGCGATTTCCTCGCATCAATCGATGGTTTCGAATTTATATCCTACGCCTTTGACCGTCTTGATACGGTCATCACCTATTTTCTCTCTGAGCTTACGGATATGTACATCTATGGTTCTACCTCCTACAATAACTACCGTACCCCATATTCTGTCCATGATTTCTTCCCGTGTAAAGACTTTTCCGGGTTTCGATGCCAAGAGGCTGAGCAATTCGAATTCTTTCCTCGGAAGTTCAATAACATTTCCCGCAATCTCTACATGGTAGCGCTCAGGGTCAATGATTAAATCTGAGAATTCCATTTTTCCTGGAACTTCTTGCTCAGGAACTGGTCTTCGACGCAATAGTGCCTTTAATCTTGAGGTTAAAACCTTAGGTTTTACGGGCTTCGTTATATAGTCATCTGCGCCAGCTTCAAAACCTGCCACTTGGCTGTAATCTTCACCACGTGCCGTAAGAAATGCAATGATTGTATTCTCAAGTCCTGGCAATCTTCGAATTTGATCACAGGCTTCAATACCGTCCATTTCAGGCATCATTACATCCAATAAAATTAAATCTGGCTTGAATTCTTTCGCTTTTGCTACACCTGCTTTACCGCTGGCGGCAGTCGCTACTTTATATCCTTCTGCTTTTAAGTTGTATCCTACGAAGTCCAAAATATCTGGCTCATCGTCAACTAATAGAATCTTGATGTTCGAATTATCCATGATTTCAATTTACCACAAAGATGGAAAACTATTACTACTTCCAAGCGAGTTCTAGAAACTTAACATAAAGCAAATGTGGGCCTAACAAACTCTTAAAGCCCTTTTCTAAACTCAGCAATTAAAGTTGATACTTAGTTAAGATTCAGTTTACACAATGGTCCTTCATTTGTGTTGTCAAAACAAAACAAAAGACGTAGAAATGAAAATCAACAAATTAATGATTGTAGTCGCAGCTGCTTCTTTCCTAGCTGCATGTGATGGTAACGGTGGCGGACCAGTTGATCCAAACCTTAATCCATTAGAAGTAAGCAAAGCTGGTGTTCTAGCTGGAAATGAAACATGGAGTGGTGATTCCATCTATGTATTGAATGGACGTGTAGTAGTTCCTGCAGGTGTAGAATTAACTATCGAGCCAGGTACAATCATCAAAGGTAAAGAAGGTGATGGTGCTAACGCTTCGACGTTGATTATTGCTCAAGGAGGTATGCTAAACGCTCAAGGGACGGAAAGTGCCCCTATCATCATGACCTCAGTACTAGATAATATTACTGTTGGACAGCAAGCTGGCACCAATCTTGATCAAACAGATGCAGGTCTTTGGGGTGGATTGATTGTTCTTGGAAATGCACCCATTTCAGCAGATGCTGCTACTGCGTTAATCGAAGGGCTACCTGCAAACGAAGCATATGCAGTTTACGGCGGAACAGACGCCAATGATAATTCTGGTATTCTAGAGTACATCAGTATTCGTCATGGCGGAACATTGATTGGTGACGGTAACGAGATTAACGGACTTACTCTAGCAGGGGTTGGTTCCGCGACTACTGTTAGCCATATCGAAGTTGTTGCGAATATCGACGACGGGATTGAGTTCTTCGGCGGATCGGTAAATGCCTCGAATTTGGTAGTATGGGCACAAGGAGATGATGCCTACGACATTGATCAAGCATATTCTGGTACAATTGACAACTTTGTATACGTTGCAGGTCCGGATTCGGATCACGGTATGGAAGTAGATGGCCCGGAAGGAACCACTGGCGCTGGATTTACAGCAACCAATGGAACTTTATACGGAATGGCCGCAGAAATCGCTGATTTCCGTGACTCCGCTATGGGTACTGTTCAAAAATCTACATCACTGGCTTCGATGATGCAGGAGATTGGGAAATTGATGAAACAGGTGGTGCATACAACTACAGCAATGGCCTACTTAATTTCTCGGCAATTGAAATCGATCTAACTGGATATACAGCCGATAAAACTATTGATGATATTTTCTTAGATAAGAGTGGTTCAGGAATGACTTGGAACCCTTCGGACTTCGCTACTGCAACTACCACACCTACGGTAGGTGCCGATGCCAGTGTCTTAAGCTGGACATACGCCTCACTCAAAGGCGCATTCTAAACCTAAGCTGTTAACATAAAGTTAACCAAAGATTAATTGGCCCGAGACACCCGTCTCGGGCCTTTTTGTTCTTTTTGCACGATGAATAACCGCAGTATAATGAAGCATTTATTTTTATTTCTTTCCTTAACCATTAGCAGCGCAGTTTTCGCACAAACAGGAATCATTCGTGGTACGGTCTATGAAGACGAAACCAATGAACCCCTGTTTTACGCAAACGCGCAAATCCCTTCACAAGGCGCCATCTCTTTCACTGATTTTGACGGTAACTTCGAATTAGAGGTAGCGCCGGGAACCTACACTTTGGAGATCAGCTTTCTAGGGCTAGCAACGCTTCAAATTCCTGGGGTTGAGGTGAAAGATGGCGAGATAACTGCCTTCGAGAATCTGCGAATGTTGCCCTCTACCAACGAATTGATGACCGTGACCGTAACGGCCTCAGCGATGCGCAACACAGAAAGCGCATTGTTGGACGTGAAGAAAAAATCTGCCACGGTGATGGACGGTATTTCCTCACAAAATTTCAAGCGCGTAGGCGATGGCAATGCCGCTGCTGCAGTGACTCGTGTTCCTGGGGTAAGTATTCAGGGCGGTAAATACGTGTTTGTTCGCGGTTTGGGTGATCGCTACACCAAGACCCAATTAATGGGTATGGATATTCCCGGGCTTGATCCAGATAAGAACTCGCTTCAAATGGACATCTTCCCCACAAACATCCTTCAGAATATTGTGGTGTTGAAGTCATTGACATCTGACCTCAGCGCAGATTTTGCAGGGGGTCTGGTTAACATAGAATTGGTCGACTTCCCTACTCGTAAAACGCTCAACATTAGCAGCTCTTTGAGCTACACTCCAGGAATGCACCTAGTAGAAGGACTAGGTTATAAAGGCTCCTCTACCGATTTCTTGGGCTTTGATGCCGGTTACCGGTCCAATCCACTACCCTCACAGTACATTTTTGGAGGTATTCCAAATCCCGCATTAGACGACCCTATTACGACGGAGCTCACTCAGAGTTTCTCCCCGGTTCTTCAGGCACAGTCGCAACAAATGCCATTGAACGGATCCTTGGGCATTAGCTTTGGTGATCAGAAGAAGAAGGACAACGGCAAAACTGTCGGGTACAATGGATCCTTCTCGTACAAGAGCAATACTGACTATTTCGGCTCAGCCACAGATTCGAACAGAACCTACAGCCAAAACTTCTACCGCAAGCCAAATTCTGTAGACGATTACCAATTATTGGCTGACCGCACGCAGGTCGGTTCTTTAGCCGTAAACAACGTCCTGCTAAACGGTCTACTAGGGTATTCCATCAAGGATGAAGATGATAAATACCGTTTCATGGTCATGCACCTACAAAATGGAGAATCACGCACAGGACGCTTTACTGAAACGGCCTCAATTGAGAATTCGTTCGTCGGTCAACGCGACAACCTAGAATATAGCGAGCGTTCCATCTCTTCCATGTTCTTTAACGGCCAACACAGTCGTAACGAGAACAAAACAAAAATTGATTGGCGCATTGCTCCTACCTACAGCCGCATTGCAGACAAGGACATTCGTTCGACCTCATACCGCACGGAAGACGGTGAATTCAATATCGCCCCAGGAGAAACCGGATTCCCTAATCGAATTTGGCGTTATTTGAACGAATTCAACCTATCAAACAGAGTAGATATTACCAAAACACATGAATTGCGTGGAAGAGATGCCAAAACGAAATTTGGTGCGAGCTACAACTTCAAGTACCGCGATTATGAGATTTTGAGGTACCAATTACGTGCGAAGAATCTGGGCGAGTTAGATGCGTTGACAGGAAATGCAGATGAACTTTTGACAGATTATTACGTGTGGGACCCTGCCTCGGATGCGGGCATGTACTACAGCGGTAATTACGAAGCGAACAACGCATACCAAGGTATTCAAAGCAATTTCTCTGCCTACTACAGTGAAGAATTCAGCTTGAATGCGCTGACCAAGGTGGTTGCGGGATTGCGTGCTGAGCGTTATGACCAATTCTACACCGGTGTGGACCAACAAGAGGCCGCTGCACCGGGCACCGGTTTGAATTACCGTTGGGCACCTGTGTTGAATAACTTCAACCTCTTCCCCACGGCCTCGTTGATTTACTCGGTCAACGAAAACACCAACTTCCGCTTGGGAGCGTTCCGCACCGTGGCTCGTCCATCCTTTAAGGAAAAGAGTGCAGCACAGATTGAAGATGTCCTCACTGGCATCACCTTTATCGGTAACCTGGATTTGGTCAACACCATCATCAACAACTTGGACGTTCGTTACGAATACTTCATGGAAGGCGGACAAACCATCGCCATCTCTGGATTCTACAAGCATTTTACCAACCCAATTGAATTGGTCGCCTACAGTGCCGCTGCTCCATCGAACTTCCAACCGAGAAACGTAGGGAATGCTACCGTGGCCGGTGCTGAGTTTGAGGTACGTAAGAATCTAGGCTTCATGGGGCTCAAGCATTTCGAAGTGAACTCAAACCTTTCCTTGATTTACTCTGGGGTAAGTCGCGATTCCAGCGAATACACTGCCCGCGTTGCTTCTGCCCGCACGGGTGAGGTGATCGATGAAATTCGTCCTATGCAAGGGCAATCGCCGTATTTGATTAATGTCGGATTGAACTATAACAACCCTGAGAAAGGATGGCAAGGTGGTTTGTTCTACAACGTTCAAGGTGAGAAGCTCTACATCGTAGGTGTAGCCGACAACCCTGATGTTTTCGAAGTGCCATTCCACAGCTTGAATTTCAACCTGATGAAGAACTTTGGCGAGGATCAACGCTACCAGGTTGGCTTCTCGGTAAACAACATCATGGACGATACCCGCGATCGAATTTTCCGCAGCTACAACAGCGCCGAACCGATGTTCAGCACTTGGGCACCTGGAAGAACCTTTAAATTGAGCTTCCGCTATTCGTTGTAAGCTTCGAGACAATACCTAATTTTGAACCGTGCCCTAAGGGGTGCGGTTTTTTTATGTCCAATTTCTCCCACATCACACCCGCAAATTTCGAAGCCGAAGCGCTCGAGCTTTTCCATTGGCAACGGAAACACAATGCGGTGTACGGCAAGTTCTGCCAATTGTTGGGTAGAGATTCCGCGGACATCCATCGCATCGACCAAATTCCGTTTCTACCGGTGGAGTTGTTTAAAGGGCATGCTGTGGTTTGTGGGAATTGGACCCCGGAAATCACCTTCTCCTCGAGCACCACGACCGGCGGCACGCCTTCGCTACATCACGTCCAATCCAAAGCACATTATGAAAGTGTCTATGTTGAGGGCTTCGAGCGGCAATACGGGGCCATAGAAGATTGGACCGTGCTGGCCTTGCTGCCCTCCTATTTGGAACGCAGTGGATCGTCCTTGGTGATGATGGCGGAGGGGATGATTGAACGCTCGAGAGATGACCGAAGTGGCTTCTACCTCTACAATCACGCGGAGTTGTTGGAGCGATTGAGGGAATTGGGCGCTGAGAAAAAGCCTACCCTTTTATTAGGAGTGACTTTTGCCTTGCTTGATTTTGCCGATTTTCTTGGCGTTCAACCCCTCGATTTCCCGGAGTTGCGTATTATGGAAACGGGCGGCATGAAAGGGCGCAAGAAGGAAATGATTCGCGCAGAAGTACATGCTTATCTGCGTAGGGCTTTTCCCGCATCGGCGATCGACAGTGAATATGGAATGACCGAGCTCATGAGCCAGGCCTACATGAAAGATTCTGGGGTATTTGTTGCACCGGATTGGATGCGGGTGTATACACGTGATATTGCGGATCCCCTCTCCTCTCCTCAGCAGAACGGCTCGCGGGGCGCCTTAAACGTTATTGATTTAGCAAATGTCGATAGCTGCGCATTTTTAGCATTGGCCGATCAGGGCCAAGTCTTTGAAAACGGTACATTTGAGGTCTATGGAAGATTAGACCACAGCGAAATACGCGGGTGTAATTTGATGATTAGTCTATGAAATTGAAACTGATTTTAGCCCTTTTAGGGTGCACCATGTTGGCCCACGGCCAACTCATTCGTCGCTCGGCCGACTTAGCGAAAGACGAGGGGCACCTCACCCTTGTTGATAGCGTACGCATTGCGGCATACGATAACGGAATCAGCACCTATGAAGTACACCTGCATTGTTGGGTGCACGAAGATTTTGTCAATGTCATTGATAAGCGAGTGATGGCTGAAGCGGCATTGTTTTCAGAAAAACTGGATACCCTGGGCAAGGTTCGTGATAGCTATCCTTTGGATTCATTGTGGGAGAGTTCTGCAAGACGCAAGTCCAATTATTACGAAGTGGTCTTATCTGGCACATTGAACAGTCGCCATCTAGAGCGTCGAAGCTTCCCAACGTATATGCTGGAACAATTCTTTTCTGAAAAGCGAGTGGGCTCGATGAAGGAGAATTTGGAAAATGAACTGAAGAAAAGCGGTTGGGAAAACAAGTCTTTCGGCGAATACGATGCTTGGGCCTTCCTTGATCACCAAAGAAACCCTGGCAAACCTGAACTCCAAGCCTTGTTCATCTTCCGCGGCAGTATGCCTTATGTCCTGATCAATAAAGGAGAACTTTTCGAATACCCGAAGCTCAAGCTCACCGAAGACAGAGATTATGGGACGTTCTACTTCTTCCAAAGACCGAACGACAGATTCCTCTCAGAAATTGACGATATAGTCCTGGACTATATACAGTTATAAAAAAAGGCGCCCTGCGGGCGCCTTTTTTATGCGGTAAAAATTTTTGCTTAGTCGACGATGGAAATCAGGAAGTAGTTTTTCTTCCCTTTCTGCGCGATGATCAATCCGCCGGCAACCACATCCTCTTCGGATAGAGTTTTGTCCAAATCCACCTTGCTCTTATTGATGGCCACGCCATTGCCTTGCACCATCTTACGCGCTTCACCTTTTGAAGGGAATATCGCAGTGTGCTCGGCCAAGGCCTCCACAATGTCCAGGCCGCCTGCAAGTGCCGCACGGGACAATTCAAACTGTGGCACCCCTTCAAAAACACTCTCCAACGTAGCGCGATCGAGCTTGCGAAGCTGCTCTTCTGTCGCCTTGCCAAACAAGATTTGTGAAGCCGCCTGAGCATTCTCGAGATCTTCTTTGCTGTGCACGCGCTCGGTCACCTCTTCCGCCAAGGCTTTCTGAAGCTTGCGTTGATGTGGGGCCTCATTGTGTTCTGCGATCAATGCCTCGATTTCCTCTCGAGATTTGATGCTAAAGATTTTAATGTAGTTCTCGGCATCGGAATCCGCCGCGTTCAACCAGAACTGGTAGAAGGCGTACGGCGAGGTGCGGTTCGGATCCAACCAAACGTTCCCGCCTTCGGACTTTCCAAATTTGGTTCCATCTGCCTTTTTAATCAACGGTGTGGTCAATGCATGCGCGGAGCCACGGCCTAGTCGACGAATGAGTTCCGTACCTGTGGTGATATTGCCCCATTGGTCTGAGCCGCCCATTTGTAGCTTCACACCATTGTTTTTCCAAAGGTGGTAGAAATCATAGCCTTGAATGAGCTGGTAAGAGAACTCCGTAAAGCTCATGCCCGTCTCCAATCTGTTCTTAACGCTGTCTTTGGCCATCATGTAATTTACACTGATGTGCTTACCAACGTCACGGATAAAACCGAGGAAATCAAACTCCTTGAACCAATCGTAGTTGTTGACGATTTCGGCGCTGTTGTCCCCACAATCAAAGTTGAGGAACTTCTCAAGTTGTGCTTTCTGACAATTCAAGTTGTGCTGTAGGGCTTCTAGATCCAAAAGATTGCGCTCGGCACTCTTGCCAGAGGGATCTCCCACCATTCCGGTGGCACCCCCAACCAAGGCGATGGGCTTATGTCCGGCGCGTTGAAAGTGTACGAGGGTCATGATTTGTACCATGTTCCCTACCCCCAATGAATCTGCCGTAGGATCAAAGCCGATATAACCGCTGACCATTTCCTTGGTCAACAATTCTTCAGTTTCAGGCATGATGTCGTGCAACATGCCTCTCCAACGCAGTTCTTCAACAAAGTTTGTATTCATGGGTAGTCCCTTTCAGTTATCGCTTGAATGAGCCGCTAAAATAGCCATCATTCGTCATCTACGCCTAACTCTACCATTAAATCTGGGTTTTGAAAGAGGTAGGCACGAAAGCGGAGGTCTTTGGGCTGAAAAAGCTGGAGACCATCCACTTCTAAAGGGATTTCAAGGCTGGGCTCGTCGAGGTCGACAATGCAAAATTCTTTGCGGGTAGAAGACCAAAGAAAAGCGCCCATGCGATCGCGGCGGTCTTCGAGGCAATATTCAACGATGTCCCACTCGTAGAGCATGCGTTTGTCTATATCAAACAGACCCACACTTTCGTCGACTTTATTGTGCTCGATTTTGATGCCTGACCACCAGAATTGGTCCCTAGAATAGAAATGCGATCGACTGCCTATTTTACGGGCGTAGCCCACCACTTCATCTTCGTGGCGCAATCGATATCTGGTTTCTAGGGTAGTATCCATCCCCCTAAAAACAACGCCCGGAGCAGAAGGTTCTGTCCGGGCGTTATATTTATGAGTACAATCTTATTTCTGGAAGGCTGAGATGCCAAGGTCCATCCATTCGATATAGGCTTCGATATCGAGATCTGCGCCTCTTGTTTCGATCAACGGCTTGAGGTCGTCGTGCCCGAGGAAAACGTACAATGGCTGGCTTACTGCCCCAAAGTTCACTTCCTCAAACTCGCTCCATTTATTGCCGATATTCTTGATTTTGCGGCCAGTTACTTCGCTGATGTATTGCTCTTCTTTTGGGAACGGAGTGCGCTCATCCACATATAGAGAAATGAGAACAACTTCGTCTCTCAACCTCTTATGAACGCGCTCATCAACCCAAACGTTTTCTTCCATCTTGCGACAATTCTGACATCCCCATCCGGTGAAATCTATCATGATGGGCTTACCTACCTCCTTAGCGTAGGCCAAACCGGCATCAAAATCATTGAAACACGGTAAGCCGTTTGGACAGTGGTCGCCATGCTCTACCTCTACGGCTGCAGACTCACCCGCACCCACCATATTGATCACCGGTTGCGCGTAGGCACCGCTTTTACTCTCTGCATAATGCTCTGGCGGTGGGAATCCTGAGATGAGTTTCACAGGGGCACCGAAGATTCCTGGCAACATGTAGAAGCCTAAAATCATAAAGACCATCGCGAAACTGAGTCGTGGTACTGAAATAGTGGTTACCGGACTATCTAGCGGCATGCGGAAGGCACCCAAGAGATAGAAGGCCGTGATGAAGGCGATGGCTACCCAAATGGCCAGGAATAGTTCACGCTCTAACCAATGCGCTTGCCATACCAAATCTGCCGTGGACAAGAATTTCAAAGCGAACGCTAATTCCAAGAATCCTAGGGTCACTTTCACCGTGTTCAACCAACCGCCTGATGAAGGCAAAGAGTTCAACCATCCTGGGAAAGCCGCAAAAAGGGTAAATGGAATGGCCAAGGCCAAAGAGAATCCAAACATCCCAACGGCAGGCCCCAGTAGTGAACCTTTTGACCCGGCTTCTACGAGCAATGTTCCGATAATTGGACCCGTACAAGAAAAGCTCACCAAGCTTAAAGTAAAGGCCATGAAGAAAATGCCGAGCATACCACCCTTGTTGGATGCATCATCCGCTTTATTTACCCAGCTCGACGGCAGGGTGATTTCAAAGGCGCCAAAGAAGCTGGCCGCAAAAATGACAAAGAGGGCAAAGAACGCCAGGTTGAACCAAGGGTTCGTGGCCATTTGGTTCAAGGCGTCCGATCCAAAAATGACGCTCACGGCTAGGCCAAGGGCCACGTAAATCACGATGATGCCCAATCCGTACAATGAGGCTTTAAAAATTCCTTCGGCCTTTGTTTTAGATTGCTTGGTAAAGAAGCTCACCGTCAGCGGAATCATTGGGAAAATACAAGGCATGATCAGCGCTGCGAAACCGCCCAAGAAGCCGAGCCAGAATGTCGAACCCAATCCTTTCCAGATGGACGGTACAGGTGCATTGGTCACGCGAACTGAGAAATCTTCGTAGGTCGGAGGCAAACACATTTCGTCGTTACAAACCATGAATTCGAGCTCGCCTTTGACGGTAAATTCTTCCTCAGTCGGCAAGAGCTTGATAGTGAAATCCGCGGCATCGCTGAAATAGGCAAGATCCATATCGAAATTTGGATCAAACTCCACATGAGGCTCGCCTTCGGCCCATCCTCCCACCGTGGTGAAGGAAGAATCGTCTTCGAGGACAAACGAGGTCGGAATAGGTCCGCCTTCGTCTAGGTTTTGGCTGTACAAGTGCCAACCTTCCGCAATTTCTGCATGAACGGTGATGATCGTGTGCTCATCAGTGTTCTCGTAAGAAGTAGACCAAGTAACGGCTTGCGGCTGTGCCCAGGCCAAGGTGGTCATGAGGAAAATAAAGGCGGTAAAAAATCGCTTCATGTGATTAGAATTTGCAGGTTGCAAGATAGGCCATGTCATCGCCTTCGGCAACTTTTACGTGTGCCGCGATTCTGTAGCCGAGGACCCAAAATATTTCATCGTTGTGCAGGGCAACGTAGATGTGCTTTTTGCGGTGGCGAGGTAGGCGCAGGTCGTTGAGGAAATCGGCCACTTTTTTTGAACCTTTCATCCCTAAGGGCAAGAAAGAATCTCCCGGTTTCCATACTCGAATGGTCCAGGGAAATGGGGCTGCCGTGGGGCTGATCCATTCGTGATCATCGTCGAATACAATCTGTGCTCGCGGGGTAGGTTGCAGGGTGAGCGCAAAAGGTAAATTAGACAAATCGTCCGGTCCTTGGATGGTATAGGTATTGGGGTCCAATTCCTTTTTCGGCGCCAAAATAAAGGCCGTGCGGTCTTTGACTAAAATCTTCTCGCGGCCAGGTGTTAATTGGCCTGAATCCCCCTTCAAAACATGGCCACATTCCTCGTAGGAAAAGCCTAGATCCCAGCGCAGGCAGTACCTGTACAACAAAGTTTGGGCATAGGGTTGCTCGATCCACGTTCCGAAATCAATGTGGACTTCATCTTCGAGTTCACGCACATGATGCTGCTCAAACTCGTCCAACATTCCCTCCAACAGTTCGCGATCGCGGACCAAATTATCAATGGTCTTGGCCAAACCGCCGTGCCATCGAGGCTCCACTTCATCGAGGACTTCCGGCAACAAATTGCGCACCTTGTTTCGCGTGTATTTCAATGTCTGATTCGAGGCATCTTCTCGCCAAGTGAGCTCATGTTCCTGTGCAAAGGCAAGAATATCCGCCTTGCTCATCTGCGCCAATGGACGAAGAATGTGGGGATGGGACATACCAGTTAGGCCGGTCAATCCCGCGCCGCGAAGGGCGTTCATTAAAAAGGTTTCCTTTCTATCGTCAAGGTGATGCGCCGTAAAAATATATTCCGCCCCAAGGACTTGCGCACGTTCCTCGAACCAATGATAGCGAAGCTTCCGGGCCCAATTCTGAATGTTTTCTCCTTTGCGCTTTGTAGGATCGGCATGCAGCACTTCAATTTCAAATCGATGCTCCTGAGCGAACCAGCGGCACCAGCGTTCGTCTTCGTCCGCCTCCTCACGCAAACCGTAATTCACATGGAGCAAATACGGACGGATGTTGTACCGCTGCAGCAACCAATGACTCAACACCACGGAATCTACGCCGCCGCTGAAGCCGAGAATTGCTTTTGATCCGGGAATAATGGTCATGAATGGAGGATTATAGTGTCAAAACTACAACCAATTTATCGAGCGCTATCAAACATGCTCTCGGCCTTGAGCAAACATTCTTCGTACTCCTGCTGTGGATCGCTCAAAATCGTAATGGCACCGCCCACGTGCGTTGTCGCCACACCCGTTGTACGATTGATCGCCACACTGCGGATGACCACATTGAAATCAGCATCGCCTTCAGGAGTGGTATAGCCTATGGTACCTGAATAAATCTCCCGTGCTGTTTTTTCATACCGCTCGGCCAATTGCATGGCACTCACTTTGGGGGCACCCGTCATTGAACCCATGGGGAAGGTCGCGCCAAAGAGCTCCCAAAATCCGGTATTGGGACTGATATTGGCTTCGACGGTACTGATCAATTGGTTTACATTTTTAAAGGCGTACGTGCCGTACAACTCGCTCACCTGAACGCTCCCCTTAGTCGCCACACGACTGAGGTCATTGCGGACTAAATCCACGATCATCACGTTCTCCGCGCGTTCCTTTTCACTTTCCTTCAACGCCGCCATAGCTGCCTCATTATTGACTACCCGGCGATTGGTTCCTTTGATGGGCTGACTCAAAATGCGCTGTCCCTTTTTGCTGAAATAGCGTTCGGGAGAGGTACACAGGAGTTCGTGCTGGTCGAGCTTGAGATAGGCGCTGAACGGCGCTTCGGTTCGAGACGCCATTTTTTCAAACAAGGCCGGCGAATGCAACGCCTCTACCTCAGCCTTGAAAGCTGTGCAGTAATTGACCTCGTAAATATCCCCTCTTTGGATGTGTGCTTTGAGGTGTTCGACGGCGCTCAAGTATTCCGCTTTGGTCTCCACAGGCTTGAAATCAAGGGCAGTGGGACCTTCGGGCGGTGCGGCAGGCTGAAGCAGGTCTTGGATGATTTGGGTGGAGCGGTCGCTGGTGAAATCGGTCACAGATAATTCCCCATCCCAACTCAAGGTGCCCACTACTTCAGGCTCAAAGAAGAGGGCTTCGGGCCAATCTCCCAAGGCGGGATTCCCACGGTCTAAAGATTCAAAGCGATGGCGCATTTCATAACCGGCAAAACCGAAGCGCCATCCGCCTTCGAGGGCGCCAAGAGCCAATTCATCGGCGCCAAAGACACGTTGAGCCCCCCACGCAAATAACAAGGCGTATGAGGTGTGAGAATTTTTATACCCCCTAGACGTGTAGAGGGCAAAAAACGATCGGCCATTGGATTCCTCCAACAGCCGATGTTCTAAATGGATCGGATCGACCTTATGTGTCGATGCCGTATGCATTAACTATGTAGTGCGCGGTTATCTGTCGCCGCCAACGCTGCTTCCTTGATCGCCTCAGTGTAGGTCGGGTGACCGTGACAAATGCGGGCAATATCTTCAGCAGATGCGCGGAATTCCATCGCAGTAACTGCTTCCATGATCATATCCGCAGCACGAGCAGCCACCATGTGTACTCCTAATACTTCATCCGTCGTAGCATCTGCCAATACTTTCACTACCCCGTCGATATCTCCACTGGCACGTGAACGTCCCAAGGCACGCATAGGGAAGCTACCTGATTTGTAGGCAACGCCTGAAGCTTTCAACTCTTCTTCCGTCTTGCCCACGGCAGCCACTTCAGGCCATGTATATACAATACCCGGGATCAAGTCGTGGTTAATATGTGGTTTCTGACCGGCCAACGTTTCGGCTACAAATACACCTTCCTCTTCAGCCTTGTGCGCCAACATAGCTCCTTTCACCACATCACCAATGGCGTAAATGTTCGCCTGTGAGGTTTGTAAATGTGCGTTAGTCTCGATGCGACCACGATCGTCAGTGGCAATACCTACATTTTCCAACCCAAGGTTATCCGTGTAGGCACGGCGACCTACAGCCACCAAACAGTAATCTCCCTCGAAGGTGATTTCGTTGCCTTTCTTATCTGTTCCTTTGACCGTTACGGTATCACCGTCGCGGCTTACTTCGCTCACTTTCGTGCTCAAGCTGAACTTCATGCCCAACTTTTTCAAGCTGCGCTGCAGCTCTTTGCCCAAGGCGCCATCCATCGTAGGGATAATGCTCGGTGCATATTCCACCACCGTTACCTCAGCACCTAGACGCTTGTATACAGAACCTAGTTCCAATCCAATAACGCCACCACCGATCACGATCATGTGCTTTGGAATCTCCTTCAAGCTCAATGCTTCGGTAGAGCTGATGATGCGCTCTTTATCAAATTTTGCAAACGGCAACTCAATAGGTTTTGAACCCGTGGCGAGGATGATGTTTTTCGCACTGACCTCAGTGGTGCTTTCGCCAGCCACCTTTACCGTGTTGGCATCCACTAGTGAACCGAAGCCGCGAAGCACATCGATGTTGTTCTTTTTCATCAAGTAATCGATACCGTCGCAAGTAGTGCTTACTACTCCTGCTTTGCGCTCCATCATCTTGCCAAAATCAATAGTAGGTGGATTCACCACAATACCGTGATCTTCGAAAGAGTGTGCCGCCATGTGGTAATGCTCCGAGGAGTCCAACAAGGCTTTTGATGGAATACATCCAACGTTTAGACAGGTACCACCAAGTGTAGCATATTTCTCTACCAAGGCTGTTTTCATTCCCAGTTGCGCGCAACGAATAGCGCTCACATAACCACCAGGACCTGAACCAATGACAACGACGTCGTAAGAACTCATAAAATGATGTTTAATTCTAAGCAAAGGTACACACGGGGCGTTGCTTACCTCGGCTTTAATCGGAAAAATCTACTAAATAGAAGTACACCGAGATTGAGGGCAAAGAGCCAAATCATGAATTGGCCGATCCAGTCCCCAGTTCTGCTATATACGGTTTGGCCTTCGAGTAGCGGAACCTCCATCACAATCACGCCTTCCTCTTCCCAACCGAGCGGCTCGTGTACACGGCCTTTTTGGTCGATAATACAACTAATGCCGGTGTTGGCGCTGCGCACTATCCACTTGCCGTTTTCTATCGCGCGCAACCCGGAGAATCGCATGTGCTGAACATGGCCCTGCGTATCGCCCCACCAACCGTCGTTGGTGATGACTGCGAGTAGGTTCGCACCTTGTTTTGTATAGTCCGTGGTATAATCTGAGAACTCGTTTTCCCAGCAAATAATTGGGCCCAATTTCATCCCTTTCCCATTCTCAAAAACGGTGCGTTCACTAGAAACGCCAAGCGTTCCGGAAGTACCTCCCAACTCCAGCGCCCAATCTCCCAACCAAGGCTTCAGCAGCTGAACAAACGGCATGGTCTCCCCGCCAACCACGAGTTTTCCTTTGTGGTACAAAGCGGCATTTGGCATGCCTTGCGTGCGGAATAAAGCCGTGTTATATAGGGTATAATATCGATTGCCCATAGGCCTATTGTAGGCATTTGGGGCATCTTGAAAGTCGTAGGTCGTCGCTCCGAAAATCGCCGCATCACCATAGGTATCCAACACCTGGTGCAACTTGCGGTCCATCGGCGAATACCCGTAAGTCGACTCCTGACGAGCTTTCGGCAAGAACGTCTCCGGCAGTACAATCAAATCCACCCTCTCATCGCCCAAATGAGCGTGCAACAGGCCTCGTACCTTTTCAATCTGCTCGCCTTCCGGCATTTCCCATTTTTCGGTGTAGGCGTTGATATTTGGTTGGACCACTGCGACGCTGACTTTCGCATTTTCCGTGAAATCTTGTGGTAAAGACCACATCATTACACTGGTTAAAAAGGGACTAAAAACAACAAAGCGGACGATCCTTTTCTCCACCTTATTCTTAACAAGTAATGAATCAATGCGGCTATGGCCACAAAAACCCAAAGTGTTCCTCCGGTCGCACCCAACCACTGATACCATTGCACCAATATGGGCAGGCCGTTAAACGTGTTTCCTAGATTTAACCAAGGAAATGACAATCCCCAATGGTCGTGAAGCTTTTCAAAAGGGAAATCCAGCTCGCAATGAGTGGCAGGTATGGGAACAAGGCTGAACTTCCTCGAGGGGAAGGGAACTTCCGCCAAAGGATGGAAGATCGTTGACCGAACCAAAATGCCGCCGCCATTCAAGCACCATTAATACATACAGTCGCAATGACTCCCAGCGGATGTGCATTAGCAATCCAGTAGGTTGTGAGCCCATTCCAAGTGCCATGACTAAATAATAGCGCCAAAACGAAAATCTTCCCTGACCTTCTAATTCCAAAAAGGATCACAAAACCGGGTACAATAAACACCCCCAATATGGGAACATTCCAAGAAGCGACTCAGGAAAATAATGGCTGCCAATCAATCCAATCCGACCAAGATTCATTAGTTGAAACATAGTCCCAAAATAATGCATCTTTGCAGGGCATGAAACACATTCCAAATCTTTTAACACTCGCGAACGCAATTTGCGGGATGATGGCCATCTACTTCATCGTCAACGCGAGCAATACAGGTCTTGCCATAGCACTCATTGCAGCTGCATTATTCGATATGCTCGACGGTTGGGCGGCTCGAAAAGTGGGCGCCTCTTCTGAACTAGGCAAACAACTAGATTCCTTGGCCGACGCCATTTCCTTTGGGGCGACCTCTGGATTTCTTTGGTCCAGTATTTTGGCCGATTACGCCAAGGTACCGCAACCCTGGGCCATGCTCGTGGGCGCCGGCGTTACCGCCGCGAGCGTGTATCGCCTAGCCGTATTCAACCTTCGTGAGGACGGAGGAAAAGATTTTGTCGGAATGCCGACCCCTGCCAATGCTTTATTTGCGCTCGGCCTGTGGTCCTGGATGGGACGTTGGGACAATTGGGAATGGATCATGGCTTTGGAAGGCACTCAATTGTTAATATGGCACATGGCACTGGTCTCCATTGCCTTCTATGCCATCTACTGGCAAAACGCTTCATTCCAAGTACTTAGCCTCAAAGGCGGCGGCGATACACGTCGTAAAATAGGGCAATACACCCTTGTTGGAATTTTAGCCGTAATGATTCCTTTTTTTGGTGCCTTGAGCATCTCAATTGTCGTATTTTTGCTACCAATTATTAGCGCCTTCGCTCTGAAAAGCAAGGCATAAGACCCATAAAAACTCAACGATGAAATTCACTGCTGAAATCAACGTGATGCCGCTAAAGGCACTTTTAGATCCTCAAGGAAAAACTGTAGGGGCAAACCTTAAAAACATCGGATTGGAAGCATTGACCAATGTGAGAATTGGCAAGCACATTACCCTAGAGGTAGAGGCAGATTCGAAGGAAGCTGCAGAGGCAATGGTGAAAGAAGCGAGCGAAAAGCTCCTCATCAACCCTGTGATGGAGTCCTTTGACTTCGTCGTGACCGAGGCGTAAACACTACGCTTTGAACTTCTTAGCGCATTTACATTTAAGCCCGAACCTCTCCGAGGTTCGGGTTTTTAATTTCACCGCAGATGGCTTCAAAGGCCAAGGTTGGCGGAAAGGTTCTACCCCAGCCCAAAGGCTCGGCATCGACCTCCACCGCTTCATTGACCAATTCGCGGATGCGCACCCCTTAAGTCTAACGACCAAGAAGTTACTCTACCCTAAAGTGGGGAAATACGCTCCGGTGGCGCTGGACTTGATGGGAGATTTCTTTTTGCACCGCCACTGGAATTGGACCCAACAACGCCCCGCGCCTACCGCGCCGGAATTCATTCAAATGTGCTTGGACGATATTGCTGCCCACCAACATCTCCTGGTTGGGCGGGCCGCACACATGGCGCCGCACCTGCTTCGGGAAAATTGGCTCCTGTCCTACCAAAGCGTCGAAGGGCTGGCACGCGCTGCCTCGGGCATTGCCTACAGACACCGAGGCGCGGAAGCTTTTGCCCATTATTTCAACAACGCCCTTGAAGGGGAAATAGACTTGTTTGAACCCTGGTTTTTAGAGATGTACGACGATTTACAACAGGCCGCCCGGGACTTCTACCAGCAACACTCAGATTGGGGGCAACTTCAAGGCGGGAATGCTATATGAAACCTTCACCCATCGTATCTTTGCTTAAACTTTTACCAGCATGATTTACATCAAGCGTAAAGAACACTTCTGTGCAGCGCACAAATTGTGGAATGACAAATGGGATGCTGCGACGAATAAAAAGGTCTTCGGCAAATGTTCAAACGAGAACTACCACGGCCACAACTTCGAACTGGAGGTGACCGTTCGCGGGGAAATCGACCCTGATACAGGATTCGTGATGAACCTTTTCGACCTCAAACAGATCATTCGCGAGCACATCATCGATGTGGTCGACCACAAAAACTTGAATTTAGATATCGACTTCATGGCGGGCAAGCAGCCCACTGCGGAGATTATTGCCTATGAATTCTGGAAGATTCTCGCACCGAAAGTTGCTGAACACGGGGCCGAGTTGCACAAAATCCAATTGGCCGAAACACATAATAACATCATAGAATACTACGGAGAATGAGCAAAGCCTATGTATTTCCGGGCCAAGGCGCCCAGTACCCAGGAATGGGAAAAGACTTGTACGACAACCACAAAGAAGCCCGCGAGCTGTTCGACACCGCCGACCGAGTGCTAGGTTTTGAATTGAGCAAAATCATGTTCGAAGGAACTGAGGAAGAGCTCAAGCAAACCAAAGTAACCCAACCGGCCATCTTTACCATGAGCGTGATTATGGCAAAACTATTGGGCAACGATTTCCAGCCAGATATGGTGGCAGGCCACAGCTTGGGTGAGTTCTCAGCCCTTTGTGCGGCCGGCGCATTGAGCTTCACGGACGCCTTGACCTTGGTCAGCAAGCGTGCCATGGCGATGCAAAAAGCCTGTGAGCAGAATCCATCCACGATGGCTGCAATCTTGGGCCTCGACGATGAAGTAGTCGAAAATATTTGCGCTGACATTGACGGGGTAGTCGTGGCCGCGAACTATAACTGTCCTGGGCAGTTAGTTATCTCGGGAACGATCAGCGCAGTGGAGGCCGCTTGTACAAAAGCGACCGAAGCTGGTGCGCGTCGTGCCTTGGTACTACCAGTGGGTGGAGCATTCCACAGCCCATTGATGGAGCCTGCTAGAGCAGAATTGGCCGCCGCTATCGAAGCCACGGACATCGATACTCCAGTGTGCCCTGTGTACCAGAACAGCGTTGCGAAAGCAGTGCAAAACCCAACAGAGATTAAAAAGAATTTGATCGACCAATTAACTGCTCCGGTAAAATGGACCCAAAGTGTTCAAGAGATGATGGCCGACGGCGCCACTCATTTCGTAGAATGCGGTCCAGGAAAAACCTTGCAGGGGTTGATCAAGAAAATTGATCGCGCCAATGAAGTCAGCGGCGTGAGCTTCGAATAATGAAAGAAGTAACCTGGAAAAGTCCTTCGAATATTGCGCTGGTAAAGTACTGGGGCAAATACCCGGTCCAAATACCGGCCAACCCTTCTATTAGCTTTACCCTGAGTGCCGCGGCGACCACCACGACGTTGAAGTACGCGCCGGGAACTGGCCAAATAGAAGTATTCCTCGAAGGCGTTTCCACCCCGAGTTTCCTGCCAAAAATCAAGACGTTCCTCGAACGTACTGCGGAGCAATTTCCCTTTGCCAGCACCCTTGATTTGGAAATTCACACCTCCAACAGCTTCCCGCACAGCTCGGGCATTGCCTCCTCTGCCTCCGGCATGAGCGCATTAGCCTTGTGTTTGATGAGCGTGAAACAAGCATTAGGATTGCCCGTTTCAGACTTTTTCCAAGAGGCCAGCGAAGCCGCAAGATTAGGATCTGGATCTGGATCACGAAGCGTTTTTGGCCCATTGGCCGCTTGGGGAACGCACCAAGACATCCAAGGAAGTCACGACCGCTGGGCCGTTGCCTACGACGATGTGGCTGAAGTATTCACCACCTTCCAGGACACCATCCTATTGGTAGATAAAGGCGAAAAAGTCGTGAGCTCTACCGTAGGTCACGGTTTGATGGAAGGCCACGCGTATGCAGAGGCCCGTTTCGCCCAAGCCCACACCAATCAAGCAGAGCTTTTGACCTGCATGCGCAATGGAGATATTGAAGGATTTGGGGCCATCGTGGAAAGTGAAGCATTGACGCTGCACGCCATGATGATGAGCTCTCGTCCCTATTTTATTCTGATGAAGCCAAATACCCTCAAGGTCATTGAGGCCATTTGGGCATACCGCGAAAACACCGGCAATCCATTGTATTTCACCTTAGATGCCGGGGCAAATGTGCATTTGTTGTACCCAAAATCGCATAAAGACGTAATTTTGCAGTTCATAGACAGTGACTTACGAACTTTTTGTAAGGACGGGAGTTACCTATGTGACGAAGTTGGTCAAGGACCTAAACAGCTATAAATGGAAAAGAATCCGCTCTTTTACGGTAAAGTGCTTCTCTTTGGAGAATACGGAATTATCAAGGACAGTATGGGCCTATCGATTCCGCACACCTATTATAAGGGCGCGTTCCAGTTCGCGGCAGAACAAGATGCTGTACAGGAGAAAAGCAATGCCAACCTTCGCAAATACGTCGAGTACCTCAAATCCGAAGATGCACCGTGCGACTTTGATTTTAGAGCCTTCGATGCCGATCTAAAGAGCGGACTATTCTTCGATTCCTCTATTCCACAAGGTTTTGGTGTAGGTTCTTCTGGGGCACTTGTAGCGGCTATTTACGACCGTTACTGCACCAATAAGATCTCTGCTAATCCAGAGGAGGCAAAGGACATCAAAGCCCTCAAGCAGATATTCAGCTGGATGGAAAGCTACTTCCACGGCAAGAGCAGCGGTATTGACCCTACCATTTGTTACCTCGGCCTGCCCTTGTTGATCAAGAGCAAGGACAACCTAGGCACTGTTGAATTGCCCGCTTCTTTGGCGGAAGGCTCAGGTGCGGTGTTCCTATTGAACAGCGGCGCGCCAGGTGAGACGCAGCCTATGGTGGAAATCTTCATGGAGAAACTTAAAGAAGAGGGCTTCCGCAATATGCTGAAGAACCAATTCATTAAATACAACGACGCTTGTATCAAAGCATTCGTCAAAGGCGACCGCACCCCTTTATTCAACAATTTGAAAAAGTTGAGTGCCCTCGTCTTAGATAATTTCGATCCAATGATTCCACAAGGGTTCCACGACCTTTGGCGAGAAGGATTGGAGAGTGAGGAATATTACCTCAAGCTTTGCGGTTCAGGCGGTGGTGGTTTTGTCATGGGCTTTACCCGTGATTACGATAAGGTCAAGTCTAAATTTGAAGGGTTCGCCCCTGAAGTCGTCTACAGATTTTGACAGCACTGAACCGCCGCCGATATTCCCTCCTAAAATTCCTAGCCTTACTTAGCCAAATCCGTTGGTACAACGTGTTATTGCTCCTCATCGGCCAATACCTCGCGGCCCTTTTCGTCTTTGAACCGAGCAACTCGTGGCAAAGTACTCTTCGAGATACCGGTACACACCTGACCATATGGTCCTCCGCCTTCCTGTTGGTCTTCGGCTTCTTGATCAATAGCTTTTACGATCTTGAGACCGACACGATCAATCGGCCCAAGCAAACGGCTTTTGAACGATTGGTCAGCCAGAGCACCTCATTTCGTATCGCGCTGTTGGCCCTGATTATAGGATTGTTAATGGCCTACACCGTGAGCTGGCGTGGGTTGCTCTTTTATGGATTCTACGCCTTTTTACTCTGGTTTTATAGCCACAAGCTTCGTAAGATTCCATTGGTAGGACATTTTAGTGCGGCTATCATAGGACTGCTGCCCTTTTTCGGAATCAGCGTCTATCACCAATACCTCAGCCTACACACCCTCGCCTTTGGTGGACTTATCGGCTTGGCCTTGTTTTCACGCGAGTTACTCAAAGACCTCCTCATGGTCAAGGGCGATACGGTCATGGGAAAAAGCACTGCGGCCAGTGAATTTGGTAGCGAAGGGGTACGATTAGCCCTGATCATCAGCAGCGGCATTGCGTGGATACCCGCCTTTTTCACGCAGCAATGGTTCGGTTTTTATGCCCAATTAGGCATGCTGCTCATGCTCGTGCTCCTCAGCGCAGCCAACACGCTCACACTAGGCGCCAAAACCCTACGCGGATTGCGCTGGGCCCACTTGTGCTACAAAGTGGTCCTAGTGATTGGAATCTTGACTATTCCGTTCCTTTAAACTTATTTGAGAATAGTGAGAATGCCTTCTTTCATTGCGATCTCATCGAACGGCAATCGGACCAGCAATTTCCACGAGTAGGCACCGGTCGGCAACGCTCCCCCATTGAAGGTCCCGTCCCAACAGTCGTTCTCGTCGGTAGACGCATATACCACATTACCCCAGCGGTCATAGACTTGGAAATCAATGGCTTCAAATCCCACTCCTTTGATCTCGTAGCAATCATTTACTCCGTCGTTGTTTGGGGAGAACGCCGTAGGGATGTACAAATAGAAATCAGTTTCCACAGCGACGATCAGCGTAATGCTATCGATACAACCGAAATCACTCGTTACTACTTGGGTGACCTCGTAATCGCCAGGACGTGAGAAGTCGTACTCAAAACTTTCGCCCGTGATCACAGTAGAATCCAAATACCACGTCCAGCTCACCTCGTTTTGGGCCTTCTCATCAAAGGCTACACGAAGTGGCACGTAAGGGTCATTCATGTAGTTGAACCCTGCCGTAGGGCGAGGCATATTAATGGCCAAGGCACTATCGATCAGCAACACCTGACAGCCGTCCGACACACTAAAAGGCACATAGGTCGTATCATTCCAAGGCAAAATGGATCGCGGATTGTTTTGGGTCAGGTTATCGAGCCAGTAAAAGGTCAATGGATCTTGACCGCCGTAATACACAGGACTCAGCCATGCGGAATCGCCCGGACATACACGAATGGTATCCTGCTCATAGACCATCGGCTCGTAGGGCTTCAGGTACATGTTTTGCTCAAAAATCATCGTGTCCCCACACTCGTCGAACATGATGTAGGTGAAGGTGGTATCGCCATCTACTTGGACCCATCGCGAAGGCACAAAGGCACTGTCGTTTAGCCAAAAGCCGTCGTAGCTTCCTTCGTAGGTAATGTTCGTGGTGATCAGCTCTACGCTATCGCCCGGACAATTGACGGTATCCGTAGGTGCGTTCAGGGTAAGCGTCCCGTTCAGGGTATCTTTATCGCGCAAGTAATATTCGAAACGGTGCACCGGGTAGTTGTAGCAATCCGTATATACGTAATCTTGAACGATCACCAGCGCCTCATTCGCTTCAGCCACATTATCATCGTACACCCAAAACTCCAAGGTATCCGAAACCTCATATGGGTCGAGCGTAATGGTATCCGGCAACATAGAGAAATCAACGCCTTCACCGCAGTACTTAAGACCGTATCCACGTAGATCGGAATCTTCATTTCTATGCCCAAGTTTGCCGAGCGCGAGAAAATGATTTCGTTTTTATTGCAACCCTCTACCAGCAGTGAATCCGTAAAGGAATTGCCCACGTTGTTGTTCTGCGAAAAAGCAATCTCAGGTCCTTTCAAGGAATTCTCTTCTAAGAACACGGCAGAGCTCAGGGCCGCATCACTCACGTTCGCAAGTTTCAAGCGAATGGTGTACCACCCGCCACATTGTACCTCAGCTTGGGCTGTGAATTTGTCCGTATATCCGTCCAAGGTCACAATAGAACCGTTAGAACTGTTGTAGTACGCGCTGTGCGCGACGAAGTTCGGGTTGGCTGATGAACAGTTCGACGCAGGGTAGCTGCCAGAAGGACTTCCTGAATTAATCGTGTTCACAGCAATAGGCACCGTCGTTCCAGGAATGGTCGCAATGTTCTTGACAATGGATCCGTTGGTCGGTGCACTCACCCCGTCGATATACGGTCCTTCAAGGAAGAATCCGAACACATCGTTGAAGCTACTGCAGGTATATCCGTCGTATTCGTGCGAACCGAAGCAGTAGTTGAATTTTATCGAGTCCGATTGTGCGATGAAGCTGAACTCAATACTCACCATGTCCTTGATCGCATAACCACTGCTGCCCAGCTGAGTCAACACACTGGCTAATTCGCTATCCGTAAATGTGGTGTTGTTTCCCGTCCCCGGGCTGCTCGCAATCACATCAGAGCTTTGTTGCGCAGCCACCATCACAATGCCCGATTGCACCGGGAAAGGTCGTATCGTTTGCTTGGAAATAGCCTATTTGGGTAGTGTTCGGCTGGGTAAGGTTGAACCCGTTTTGGCCCATATTGAACACGGAAAGATTGGAATCTACCAGTATGTTGGACGCCATCCAGTATGGGTTTTTGTGAGTCCCGTTGGTGCTCACCGTCATGCTGGGCTGGGCGGTCAAAAGGCCAGCTGTACACAATGCTATGGCTAGTAGGAATTTGCGCATGCCCGAATATAGGAATTTAAATGTAGGTCTTACCTTTGAGGAGAACCCAAAATTTAATCCACTATGAACCCCAAATCTTTTATCGATACGCACAAAGAACGCATGCTCAATGAACTCTTTGACCTTTTGCGTATCCCTTCCATTTCAGCGGACCCCGCCTACAATGATCAAGTGGCCCTGTGTGCTGAGCATATTGCAGCACACATGAAGGATTTGGGCATTCAAAACGTCAACATCTACCCCACCAAAGGACACCCTATTGTTTATGGTGATTTCTTAGTCGACCCGGCCTTACCTACCGTATTGGTTTATGGCCATTACGACGTCCAGCCTGCCGATCCTATCGAGCTTTGGGACAATGACCCGTTCGATCCTGTGATCAAGGCCACAGATATTCACCCGGAAGGGGCCATTTTCGCCCGTGGCGCTTGCGACGATAAAGGACAGATGTTCATGCACCTCAAGGCATTTGAGATCCTTCAAGCCGAAGGCGGTGTGCCTTGTAATGTGAAATTCATGATCGAGGGTGAGGAAGAAGTGGGATCCTCCAACCTAGGCCCGTTCCTCTCCGAGCACAAAGACATGCTCGCTTGTGATACCATCCTCATTTCAGATACAGGCATGATTGCCAATGATACCCCGTCCATCACCACAGGTCTTAGAGGCTTGAGTTATGTGGAGGTAGAAGTTACCGGTCCAAACCGTGACTTGCATTCTGGATTGTACGGGGGAGCGGTGGCGAATCCGATCAATATTTTGACTCAAATGGTGGCCAGTCTGCACAACGAGAAAGGCGAAATCACCGTGGAAGGATTCTACGACGGTGTGGAGATCGTTTCGGACGAGGAGCGTGCCTTGATGGCACAAGCACCTTTTAGCCAAGAGGCCTTCAAGAAGTCCATCGGCATCTCAGATGTGTGGGGCGAAGAAGGATATTCTACGCCAGAGCGCACAAGCATTCGTCCAACCTTGGACGTGAACGGTATTTGGGGCGGATACATTGGCGAAGGCGCCAAGACGGTTATTCCTTCCAAGGCCTATGCAAAAATTTCCATGCGTTTGGTGCCGGGTCAAGATCCGGATGCCATTACGGAGAAGTTTACCCAACATTTTATCAATATCGCACCGGCGAGTGTGAGTGTGAAAGTAACGCCTCACCACGGCGGTTTACCTTATGTGACGCAATCTACAGATCCAGCGTACCAAAGCGCTTCGGCGGCGTACGAAACAACATTTGGAAAGCCCGCATTGCCGGTGAGAAGCGGAGGATCCATTCCCATAGTTGCTTTATTCGAACAAATTTTAGGTGCGAAGAGCATCTTGATGGGCTTCGGATTAGATAGCGATGCGATCCACAGCCCGAACGAGCATTACGGCGTATTCAACTACTTCAAAGGCATTGAAACCATCCCTTACTTCTACCACAACTACGTGAACCAAATGAAGTAAGGAAATGTCCAACGAGCTTCACCTCAGCAAGAGTCTGTACTTGCAACAACACGCGGAAAATCCTGTGCATTGGAAACAATGGTCGCAGGGCGTGTTAGACGAGGCGCAACTCAAGGACCAATTAGTTTTGATCTCCATAGGCTACTCTAGTTGCCATTGGTGCCATGTGATGGAGCACGAGAGCTTTGAAGATAGTGCTGTGGCGTCGCTAATGAATGCCCATTACACGAGCATCAAGGTTGACCGGGAGGAGCGTCCTGATTTGGACGCACGGTACATGTCTGCCATACAACTGATGACCGGCCAGGGCGGTTGGCCTTTAAATGTGGTTGCCTTACCGGATGGAACCCCGGTTTGGGGCGGCACGTATTTTTCTAAAGCGGATTGGAGTGCGGCATTGGAGCAGATTGCCCAATTATGGCGCGAGGATCGTGAGACGGTGCTTTCCTATGGGACTAAGATGCAGGAGGGCTTAAAAGAATTGGTCGCAGTGCATAAAAATGGGGTGGCCAAGACCTTTACTCCTTCAGACCTCGAAGATGTTCTCGTGCCTTGGATGCGGAGTTGGGATCCGAACTGGGGCGGAAACAATAGGGCGCCGAAATTTCCCATGCCCACGAACTACCAATACCTCCTTCAATACGGCATTGTAACCGGTCAGTCCGCGGTGTTGGATTATGTACATCAAACCCTAGAGCGAATGTCGTACGGCGGGTTGTACGATGGTGTACACGGTGGATTTACCAGGTATGCTACGGACCGATTCTGGAAGGTCCCCCACTTCGAGAAAATGCTGTACGACAACGGCCAATTGCTTCAGCTCTTTGCCTTGGCACAACGCCATCGCCCGAGCGAACACTACGCCCAAATCCTACGCCAAACTTGGTCCTTCCTACAACAACACATGGCCTTGCCCTGCGGGCTGTTCGGAGCTGCCTTAGATGCAGATTCCCCTACCCCGGAATCCTCTCGAGAAGAAGGCGGGTTTTATACTTGGAGCAAAGAGGAATTGGTCACTGAAAAACTTTGGGAGCAAGAGCACTTCCGAGAATACTTCGACCTGGGGCCACATTCGGCCTGGGAAGGAAAATACATCTTGCATCGCCCCCTATCCGACGAGGAGTTTTGTGCCAAATTCGAGCTAAGCACCACGGATATCACAGTCTTGAAAACCCAATGGTTCGACACACTCAAAAAGGCCAGTGAAGCGCGCGAACAGAGCCATCCAAAGCCCGCGCTGGACCCAAAGGCCATCGTAAGCTGGAATGCACTTCTTGCAAGCGGGTTAGCACAAGCACACTGGGCATTGCCCGATGAGGGATTTGATCGTGCTGCGGCCCAATTAGTAGAGCATTTGTGGACCCTCACCTACACCGATCAGGGGTTGCACCACCAATACATCGACCAGCCTAGTGGCGAAGGGTATTTGGACGACTACAGTACCCTGGGACTCGCCTTGTTGGATCTTTTTAGCGTTCAATCTGATGCAAAATATTTGGAACGTGCCCTCACCTTGGCCGAAGACATTATAGCACTATTTCCCCCTGCGGAAGGCATGGCATTTAGGCCGTACGCTCGGGGTGTAAAAAAAGCCTGGCAACAGCACATAGAAGTGGAGGACAATGTCATCCCTAGTGCGAATGCGCTTTGCGCTCACTTCTTCGCTAGGCTCGGCGCCATTACCGGCACCTCAAACTATTCAAAGTGGGCCAGTGATGCACTGCACGGAATCCACGAAAAGGTATTTCGATTTGGGCCCAATTATTCCCACTGGCTCTCCCTCGCCTTGCAGGAAGCTTTTGGCCATCACGAAATGGTCATCTGTGGCCCAGAAGCAAAAGCCTCCGCCGAAGCCTTAGCCATAGCGCATTATCCTCCTTTAGCACAACTGTTCTGGAGCGATCACACGCGCGACGAAAGTATTTTCAAAGGGCGATTTCAACCTGATCACACCCTGTTCTATTGGTGCCAAAACAACGCTTGCGGCCTACCCATCACCTCCTCCTCTGAAGCATTAGCGCTATGGAAGAATTAGAGGGCAAATGCGGATGGTGCCTGGGCAGCGAATTGTACGAGCGCTACCATGACCAGGAATGGGGCAAACCACTACGCGACGAACAACAAATGTTTGAATTCCTGCTCCTGGAGACCTTTCAAGCCGGTTTGAGTTGGATTACGGTGTTGCGCAAGCGTGAATCGTTCCGAGAGGTATTTCATGGTTTTAATGTGGACCGAGTCGCCGTCATGAACGAAGCTGAGATTCAAGCAGCCCTGCAAAACCCAGCGATCATCAGGAACCAAGCTAAAATTCGAGCGGCCGTACACAATGCACAATGCGTGCAGCGCATGCACGATAGCGGCGCCACTTTGGTAGAATTCTTTTGGAACTATGTGAATGGCGAGCCCATTCAAAATCAATGGAGAAGCTTAAAGGAAATACCCGCGAGCACCCCGCTGGCAGAACAGATTTCCAAGGATTTGAAAAAGCTCGGGTTTAAGTTTGTAGGACCCACGGTGGTCTATGCCCACATGCAAGCAACGGGCATGGTGAACGACCACCTGCTCCACTGTCCCGCTCGGTAATTACAAGTATTTCTTTTTCGATTTTTCCGCGACGAAGTCCTTCAGATAGAAAGGCTCGAAATAAGCAGTATCGACGGGCGCAAGATTTGGCCCTAGAAAGGTATGCATCGCACTTGCCGATGGAAATGCCGTAGGCGCAATGGTCCAATGCGCTGGCAAAGGCGACAATAGGCGCTCCATTTTCTCCGCACAATCTCCTATTACTGTAACGCTTTCCCCTCGCAAGTGATCCCAAGACTGCTCATCCACAATGACCGCTACAATATCCCCCTTGGCTTCGAAGCCTCCTGAAGCGTTTTGCCATACTTGGGCAAAGACTTCATCTCGTCGGGCGTCTAGGACTGAGATACAATAATTGGACTCAAAAGAGCTGAAATCAAAACATCCAAGGGTAGGAACGGCGTACATGGGAATGTTCAATGCAAAGGCCAATCCCTTGGCTGTACTGGTTCCTATTCTCAAACCGGTATAGGAGCCTGGGCCTTCGCCGACGATAATGCCCGATAGGTCTTTTGGAATGGCGCCGTGCTCATGCAGGAGCTCCTGAATCATTACATGCAAACGTTCTCCGTGCACGAATCTATCGCCTCGTTCATCGTAGGCACCGAGCTTCACGCCGTCTTTGAACAGCGCAATGCTACAGTTTTTGGTCGATGTCTCAATGCCGAGGAGCATACGTTTATTTTTTCTCTTTGATGCTGGCGCCCTTGAGCAGGTTCTTGCTCACGGCACTATATGGACCGGTGATGATTTTAGTAGAATCCTTCAAGCCGCTCACCATAATGTACTCGTCGTCTTGAATACCGCTTTTGACCACCTTCAAACCGGCCTTTGTGCCTTCTGGTAAGAAAACCACTTCGAATTTCTCGTTGGCATCCGTCATCGCCTCATCGATCATTCGGGCCTTTTCCGTGGTGTCCTTACGCACGCCTACGGCTTGGATTGGCACGACCAAAGCATCTTTGACTTTGTTGGTGATAATATCTACCGTTGCCGTCATTCCCGGGCGGAATGGATGCGAACCGTATTGGGCTTTCAATCCTTCATACGATTCATTGAGGACGCGAATTTTCACTTCAAAGTTAGTGACTTGGTCGGCAGATGCGCCAAGGGCCAGTTTGGCACTGTTGGCAATCTCGCTCACTACTCCGGTAAAGGTCTCACCCAAGAAAGCGTCGATTTCAATGTTAGTCGTATCGCCCATTGCAACTTTAACGATGTCGTTTTCATTGACCTCGACCAACACCTCCATGGCATTGAGGTTGGCAATGCGGAGCATCTCCGTACCTGTCATGGTCGCTGTTCCTACCACGCGCTCGCCCAGTTCAACATCTAATTGGCTTACCGTACCTGTAATAGGCGCGACAATGGTCGTACGTTTTAAATTCTTGAAAGCTTCGTCCAAATTTGCCTCGGCACTCTGCAACTGGTAACGCGATGCTTCTTCCTGCAACTCACTCACCGAGATGGCGCGTTGAGCCGCATCAAATTCTTGCTCCGAAATGGCGCCTTTTTCGAACAAGATTTGGTTGCGTTTCCACAACTTCTCTGCCTCTACGAGTGCAGCGCGGCTCTGAGCTAAGGCAGATTTCGCGCTATTGACCGCAGCACGCGCACGGGTGATGGCGCTTTCATAGATATCCGGGTTGATGCGAACCAGCACATCCCCTTCTTCTACTTGTTGGCCTTCCACCACATTGACCTCGATAATTTCACCGCTCACCTCGGGGCTCATTTTCACCTCGACTTCAGGCTGAATCTTTCCACTCGCTGTCACTGTTTCCACTACCATGCGCTTATGTGCATAGCCTATTTCAACTTCAACGGCGTTATTGTTTTCACCTATCCAGCCTTTTTTCTTGGCCAGGATCAATCCTCCGATCAACACGACCGCAACAGGAACCCAAATTTTATAGTTGATTTTCATGAGCTGGAATTATAAGGTGATTTGATTGAACAAGTAGAATTCAAGGACTTTAACCTTGAATAAGTAATCGAACTTTGATTGAATCTCGCGGCTCTTTGCAGCAAGGAATTGGTTTTTACTCAAACTAAAATCAAAGGCGCTGATGGTACCGGTTTCAAAGTTCACCTCAGCGTTCTCCAAGGCTTCCGCAGAGGCTTCCGCAGAAATCTTCGAAGCCTCATAGATGGCGAGGGCACCTTTGGCATCCAGATAGGCACGCTCAATAGTTTGACGAACGTTCAGCTCGGCTTGTGCTTGATCGATGAGGGCATTGTCCAATTGTATTTTGGCGCGCTGCACCGCACTGTGCGTTTGTCCGCCATTAAACAACGGTATCTGCACTCCCACGCCGAGGAATTGGTTTCGGTTGTCTAAGAGTTGATTCGCTACCGTATAGGCCGTTTGACTGTTTGGGTTCGGGACATTGATTTCTTGCGGCACCTGATCGATGGACCCTGTCAATGGATTCTCAACCAAGGTGTAAGTCGTCAAGGTGTAGTACTCCGTGAAATAGGGCAATCCCTGTACGTAGTTCGAATTCAGCTGTGCCGAGAACGCCACCGAAGGCACACGTGCACTTTGGGCGAGTTTGACCCCATAGTTCGCACTGCTCACATTGGACGTAGCCATTTGAACCGAGGGCTGCTTCTCCACTGCGCTTTCCAAAAGCTCCTCGCGCTGGTACCCCGCCATCGCCGCAGCAGTAAGGTCCACTTCAGGAACGAGGATGTCGAACTCTTCAAAAGGTGTGTCCAATTGTAACATCTGGTACAACATCAACTTGCTCAACAACAATGCATTCTCCGCACTGATTTTATTTCCCTCATCAGTCCTTACCTGGGCAAGACTTTGCAAATAGTTGTCCTTTGAAATGGCCCCATTCTCAAAAAGAATTTCCGTGCGCTTCAAACTTTGAGCCGAAGCTTTTAGCTGACCGTCCGCCACCTCGAGCAGCTGCTGGTTCACCAGAATCTGCAGGTAAGATGAGGCTATGTTCAGGTACACATTATTGGCCAATTCCATTTGCTGGTACATCGACGCCATGGCGTTCATACGTGCTTGCTGGAGTTGGTACAAATTCCTTCCCCCGTTAAACAGGGTCCAATTACTCGATGCCGTCGAACCCAACGTCTGACGAGACCCTGGCTGACGCGTGTTCGTAATAGGATCGATGGTCAAACCAAAATTCCAGTAATACCCTCCATTGAGATTTAGCGTGGGCAAGAAGGCCAACTTGCTCTGATCTTCGTTGATCTCAGCGAGCAACATATTGTTCTTGCCTCTTTGAATGTCCAAATTATTGGCCTCCGCATGCTCAATACAAGCACTTAAGGACCAAACTTGTTGCGCACTCATTGGAATGGCGCAAACCAGGAAAAAGAAAGACAGGATTTTTTTCATCGTCTAAGGGTTGGCGGTCTACCCGAAGATACGACCTATTTAGCGGCTTTTTTCGCGCGGTACAAGCGGTAAGCAATGCCGCTGATGATCAAATATGGAAACAACATCAAATACATGATTCCATAGTTCAACCCAGCCCCAAAACCTCCATCATTCGCAGATTCAGCTACTGCTTTACACATGCTGCACTGTGCATCCGCAACAAAAGGAATGGCCAGAAGAAAAAGAAGGATTAGGGGAAATGTACGCATCAGTAATAGGGTTGCATGAATAGATACACCATAACCCCAGTAGAAGCTACGTACAACCACACTGGGTAAGCGAATTTCACCACCTTCTTGTGGCGCTCAATGTTATTTGTCCATCCGCGGTAGATGCTGAGCAATGCCAATGGAATGACGGGGACACTCAAGATGATGTGCGAGATTAAGATGAAGAAATATACCATACGAATGGCACCTTCACCTCCAAAGCGAGCACTTTCATGTGTCATGTGGTAGATGACATAAGAAATCAAAAAGACACTGCTCAACACCAATGCCGAGAGCATGAACGTACGGTGAAGACTGATCTTTTTGTTTTTTATCGCAATACCCGCAAAAACCAATAAGACAAAAGTGCTCCCGTTCAATACAGCATGGAATAACGGCAAGCTGCTGAGTTGGCTATTTTCTTCAATGCCCATGGCCGCTTTCCAAGAAGCCGGCATGATCATCAATAATGCCACAGCTACAGGAATAAGAACACTCACAATAGTGATGGTTCTCATGATCGTTTTTTCCGAGTTTTTACTCATCTTTTGCGTTGTGTTTGTCGCGCTCGTATTCCGCGATTAATACTTTAATGTCGTCTTCTAGGTCATTGAGTTGAGTTACCTCTAAAACATCATAAGAACCTACAATGTTCCCAAGATCGTCCGTACGGCTCCGAATATGTCCGTCCCAATCCACCAAAATGGCACTAGTGCTGTGCAAAAATCCACCCTCTGCCGTTTGATCCTCGAAGGCGTTCAAGTACACTCCTTTCGCCAAATCATAAATGGCTTCTTGATCGCCTGTTAGGAAGGTCCATTTGGAGGAGCTATAGTTGCGCTCTTGTTGGTACTGCTTAAGCTTGGCGGGTGTATCCTTTGTTGGATCGACGGTAATACTGACCAATTTGAATTGGTCATACCCCTTGAACCTTTTCTCAATTTCGTTCAAATGGAAATTCATCGCTGGGCAGATGGTCGGACACGTCGCAAAGAAGAAGCTCAACACATAGATATTAGAATCTAGGGATGCGCGATTCACGACATTGCTATCCACATCGTACAGCTCAAAATTTGGAATGCGATAGGCCACCGTATCAAAAGTGCCATCCTCTTCCACTACTTCTTCTGGACCTACGTAATCAAGGGTTTGAAAAAACACCTCACTCTGGCCGTACACAAAAAAGAGATAAAGCAACGCGGGCAGCACTAATACACTGATTAGTACTGCCCGGTTGAATAGGGATTTATTTGCCATTACTGAAACAAGTATGAACCTTCAGTGAGCAAGATAAAAGTCAAATACGGGATGAGAATCAATGTCGGCAAGTACAAAGAGTACTTCATTGCCTTGTTCTCAAACTTTACGTGCATAAACACCTGTACGATGTATGCCGCTTTAAAAATGGTAAGGATGATGAAGACGTAGTTCAAGATTGACGTTCCAGCTACCTGGGTCAACATGAATTCCGGCTTGATAATACCCAACACTACTTCAACAGTAGTGACGATCAACAGGATCCAGAATACTTTCCAAATCCACCAAGTTCCATTGTGTTCTGCCATGACGGTATGTTTTAGACGAGATAGAAGAATGTAAATACGAATACCCAAACAAGGTCAACGAAGTGCCAGTACAAACCAACCTTCTCAACCATGCGGTAATGTCCTCTACGCTCGTAGGTTCCTAGAAGGATGTTGTAGAAAATCACAAAGTTGATCACTACCCCAGAGAATACGTGGAATCCGTGGAAACCAGTAATGAAGAAGAAGAAGTTCGCAAACTGCTTGCGGCCATACTCGTTGTGAGTCATGTTCGCACCTTGTACGATATCGCCTTGCTCCAAGAAGTTCACAGAAGCTGCGTGATCGAATTTCTCACCCGCCTTTCCTGGCTCTTGTACGTAGTACGTTGTATTGGCTTTCAATGCGCTAAGCACTTCTTCCTTGGTAAAGGTTTCACCATGGTTGCTGGCGTGGCCATTTTCCATGCCATGTACGAGTTGGCTGAAGCTCAAACGCTCACCTTCTTCGTTGTACACGTGCAGAATTTCCGCGTGATCCGTTTCGATGGCACCGCTATCACCTGAAATGAAGTGGTACCACTCCCAAGCTTGAGACCCCACGAAGATCAAACCTCCAATGATGGTCAATAGCATCCAGTTTGTCACCGCACTGCGGTTCATTTTCTCTCCTGCATTTACTGCCAATACCATGGTCACAGAAGACATGATCAAAATGAATGTCATCAATGCAACGTAAAGCAACGGTTGGTCGCCTTCGATACCTGGGAAGTGCGTGAACACGTTCTCAGCGATAGGCCAAGTTTTTTCATACTTGAAACGCATCAAACCATAAGCAGTCAAGAATCCTGAGAAGGTTAATGCATCAGAAAGCAAGAAAAACCACATCATTAGTTTTCCATAGCGAGCTCCTAGAGGTCTAGAGGCGCCGCCCCAGTGGTTTTCTTCCTTCATTTCAGCGGTCGAAGCCATAACGGATAGTTTTCAAAGTTTGAGCAAATTTAACGCATAACGCTTAAAAAGACATACAAATAAACCCACAATAGGTCTACAAAATGCCAATAAATAGCAGTAAGGTCTACACCATGGTAATCCTCAACCGTATAACGCCCTCTTAATGAGCGAATAAGTGTTCTAATTAAGGCAACAATTCCACCCAAAACGTGGGCAGCATGGAAGATGAAAATGGCATAAACCCATGAGCCTGAAGGGTGTGATTGTGCCCCAGCGAAAATGATGTTCTCTGCCATTAATTGGCTCCAAGCCTCGGCTTGTAACCACATAAATAGGAGCCCTAAAATCAATACTACCGCCAAGGAAGGCGTTAGGATTTTTGCATTCCCCTTGCTGAAGGCACGCTTGCCCCACCAAAAAATTGCTGATGATAACAGCATCACAATGGTGCTATACATGAATGCTGGTGGCAATGCGAAGGTGATCCATTGCTCGTTCGCAACCAATGTAGTTCGACTCACGACGTACCCTGAGGTCATACCTGCAAAGGCCATAATAATGCTACCAATGCCTATCCACAATAGCGGCTTTGAAGCTCTCTTTCTTTGTTGTTGAAGCGTTTCCATTAAATAAATCGGTCAATGATATAAATGATCTGCATTCCAGTGAGATAACCAATGCTACTGAACATTAGTTTTCGCGCCACCTTATCTTCTCCGTCGTTCAGCAGCGCAAATGCTTGGCGCAATACCCACAATCCAAGCGCTCCAACCAATACGGCGCCTACAGGCGACAAGGTCAATTCACCGGTAATACCGAAGGCCGGCAATACCCCAACGGCAATCATCCAAAGGGTATAGACTATGATGAACAGTTGCGAACTGCGGTCCTTATGTCTCGACGGGAGGAGGTAATATCCTGCTTTGGCGTAATCATCATAGGAGAACCAAGCGATGGCCCAGAAATGAGGGAATTGCCAGAAAAACTGCTGTGCGAAAAGCGTACCTGTTTCAATATCAAAATCATTTCGAGCCGCAACCCAACCGAGCATATATGGAATGGCCCCGGGGAAGGCGCCGACGAACACCGCCATGGGCGTTCTGGCTTTTAAAGGCGTATAAACCACCGCGTAGAGCACGACACTCAATGCTCCGAAATACGCCGTCATTGGATTGATGTAGTACAAGGCACTGAGGCCGACCAGCAACAACACCAATGAGACCATCCAAGCCTGGCGCATACTCAAAGTGCCCAAGGGCAAAGGACGATTCTTCGTGCGATTCATCAATGCATCGCGGTCCTTCTCATACATCTGATTCAACGCATTCGATGCCGCCACCACAGTGATTCCACCAATAATAAGGAGGATGAAGTGGGTCCAATTAAATGTGGTAAACCCCAGAATATACCCAGCCACCGAAGAAAACACTACTGAGGTGCTCAAGCGAAGTTTGCCGAGGCGGATCACCTCCTTGATGAAGGAAGTCTCAACAGCTGTAAGTGTATTAGGGGACGTCATGGGGTGCAAAGATACTACCTGAAAAGGGAATCAGTAAGTACTAGAGCACGATAAAATGCGGGTTCAATAAGTTCTCTTTATTGTACTGCAATGGGGTGCGCTCGTCTTTAGTGACCATCTGGAAACCAGCCGCTTCCACCACGGCCTGACCAGCTGCGGTGTCCCACTCCATGGTAGGTGCAAAACGTGGATATACATCTGCCAAACCTTCCGCGACCATACACATTTTTAAACTAGAACCCTTGCTCATGATTTCAACCGTTCCATGCTCTTTGCGGTACTGCTCTAAGAAATCTGAAGTCTCCTCGTTCATGTGTGATCTGGAACCTACGGCTGTAAAAGGTCGATCCATCGCCACTGGCAAGGCAATGCCTCCATCGAGGTCGCTTAGGGTCAGTCCAGCACCCGCATCGAAGTGGTATTTCTTAGCGCCTTGACCGACCACACCTAAATACAATTCTCCGGTTACAGGAACATATACCGCACCTAAAACCGGAGCGCCGTCCTGAACCAAGGCGACATTGACGGTAAACTCTCCATTGCGCTTGATGAATTCCTTTGTTCCGTCTAGCGGATCAACGATCCACATGGTACTAATATCCTTGCGGTCGGCGTATTCCATATGCTTGCCTTCCTCACTCAACACCCAATAATTCGTCTTATTCAAGTGCTCCATGATGGCGGCATTGCTTTTCAAATCCGCCTGGGTCAAAGGGCTATCGTCGCCCTTAATTTCTACTTGAGTTTCTTCGTTGTTATAAACATCAAGAATGGCGGCACCGCCGTCCAACGCTGCTTGAGCAGCAATAAGCTTGTTTGTTTGGAGGTCTATAGACATGATGGACTATGTTCTAAAAACAAAACCCGGGCAACGCCCGGGCTCTGAAGGAATTCTTTGGATTATTGCAATCTCGCGTTGATCGGCACAGTGTACTGCATACGTACAGGCTTACCGCGCTGTTTTGCCGGGATAAACTTAGGCAACAACTTAATTACACGAATGGCCTCATCATCGATGAGCTTATCCACTCCACGTGCAATAGTAACATTGCTCACTTTACCGTTTTTCTCAATAACGAAGTTCACATAAACTTTCCCTTGGATACCCATTTGACGGGCCAATTCTGGGAAATCAAACTCTTTACCGATGTGCTTCATGATGTTTTGGTTGAAACACATAAATTTCTCGTCTTCTGTAGCCAAGTTCTCACAACCTGGGAAAATAGGCTTATTCTCAACTACCGCAAAGTTGAAGATCTCATCCTCTTCTTCTGGAACTTCTTCAACGATCTCGATAACCTCGCTCTCGTCTGTTTCCGTAGATTCGAATTCAACCTCTTCGATCTCCAAATCATCTTCCACGATCTGAATTACCTCTGGCGGTGCCGGTGGCGGTGGTGGAGGTGGCGGAGGTGGCGTACGGTTAGTAATGATGGCGATTTCATCTTCATCATCGTATGACATGGTACCCAAATCACCAGGGCCGCTTTCGTATGACTTAAGCTCTAAAAAGAACAAAGTCATGGCAAGCGAAGCAGTCAAACCGATCAATAAGAAGAGACTCTTCTTATTTTCCGCATCTGCTTTTGTTGTCTTTCTTGTTTTCATGAACTCGAACTATTGAGGCGCTAAAATAACTAAAAGTATCGGTCGCGCAATATCAAATTAGGGTCAATTACGGGTAAACATGACGGGTACAACCACGCTCACCGGAGCAGCCTCTCCATCTACAGTCCCTGGACGAATGGGATCAGGTAGAGTACGCATCGCACGCAATGCTTCCTCCTTGGCCAAATCATCATATGACCGCAGGCTATTGACCTCAGCTAAATGTCCAGTAGCGTCAAATTTTAACTCGACGAACACCTTTCCATTTTCCTTCAGCCCTTCCGGCCATTTCAGCTCATTCATCAGGTGATTCATCACAAATCTGTTGAAGCAAACCTGTTGCTCGCTTTGATCGCCTTGAATGTGTGCACAAGTTTCGAAGACTGGCAAGGTCTGGGTCACATGGATATGATCGACAGACTGTGCCATCAAAGGCAATGACAATGATAAAAAAGCCGATGCTAGAAGAGAACGGATCAACATGCGTTTAGAACTTTACATTAATGGGCAAAATATACGACATACGTACGGGCTTTCCATTCATTTTCGCTGGAGTGAATCGAGGCAGTGATTTTACAACGCGTAACGCTTCTTCCGCGATGAGCTCGTCTTCGCCACGAACGATGGTGGCATTGCGTACTTCGCCGTTCTTTTCAATGATGAATTCGACAAATAGCTTTTCGCCACGGCTGAACTGAATCATGCGTTCACTTACCTCAAAATTCGAAGAAACATAGGCCATTAATTGGCTATTCATACAAGCATATCTTTCATCGTTCGTCAACGCCTCTTCACAACCCGCAAATACTGGCATGCTTTCTACTTGAGTAAAAGTGAACACCTCTATTGGATCAGGATCAACGATTACCTCTAGTCCATCATCGATGGTGGTCGTATTCCACTCCGTCACGAGATTTGGCAAGGTTGCATTGTTATCGATCACTGTGAACTCGTTCGGGTTAAACTTTGGCATAGTCTTCGGCTTCGAAGGAGCCTCTGGCGCACGCATTACCGTCACAGGCACAGTCCAATCAATTTCTTCCGTAAATCCACCATCATCACTGAAATCTGGCATCTCAGCTTGGGCAAAGTTCATTTCGAAAGCAGCGTACACCGTCAGTAAAGACAAGGATAGTCCGACCAAGAAAAACAAGGGTCTTTTTGCTTCGAGGGTTGAGGGGTTAGGGTTGGCATTTCTCGTTTTCATAACCAAGTGATTTAAGGGGTTCACTTAGTCTACTCAAAAAACTATGCCAAGAATTTGTGAAGGAATCGGCTCCCTACAATTGCAATGATTGAGCCGCCGGTGTTGGCCAGAGCATCTAGGGCATCTGCACTGCGGCCGTAAGACATCCAACCTTGCGCGAGTTCGATGCCGGCCCCAAAAAGCACGGCCGCTACCCAATAAAAGACCATCTTACGACGGCTCACTGGTTTTTGATACGCCCTAGAAGTACCAAAATACAAGAGTACCACCCAAGTAAAATAGAGCACACCGTGTACCAATTTATCCGAGACATGCAATTCCCATCCTGGATCGAGGTCTTGAACCGGCGCGAGGCTCAGGTAGATAATTAAAAAGCCCCATGCAAGTGCTGGGGCTCTATATATCCAAGGATTGCGCATGGCTTATCCAAGCATTGCTTCGTACGCAGCGGCATCCATGAGGCCATCTAATTCCGAAGCATCCGCAATTTTAATTTTCACCATCCATCCGTCGCCGTAAGGATCGTCATTGACAGATTCAGGGGCATCTTCCAACCCCTCATTGAATTCCAAGACTTCACCACTCACTGGCAAAAACAGGTCTGATACAGTTTTCACTGCCTCTACCGAACCGAACACTTCGTCCTTATCTAAAGACTCGCCTTCTGTATCAACATCAACGAAAACGATATCACCAAGCTCGCCCGCAGCGAACGCTGTAATACCAACATAGGCTTCATCGCCTTCAACGCGGATCCACTCGTGGTCCTTTGAGTACTTTAAGTTATCTGGAAACTGCATATGCATTTGTTTTGGGTTTCAAATTTAAGTCCAATTTTATTCTCTTCTCCCCTATTGCGAAAGATTAAATCTAAAGGCCACACCGGCGTTGGTATTCAAGGTCGGGAAGGCGTTAGAAGTTTTGAATTTACTGACCGTTTGGTCATAATATAATCGGGCCGTCAACTTAGGAGATAACATGTAATCTGCGCTGGCTTTAAGCGACCAAATACGCTGACCCGCGGTAATTTGATCAACACCTTCCTGGATGCGGCGAATCACCGTAGCATTATCTCTCAAACTGAAGTCTAACTTCATATCGAGGTTGGAAGTAATCTTTTGCGGACGACCGTCGCTCATCACCGTGAAGCTGACATCCTTTATAATATACCCCGTCCCGAGCACGAATTCGTACCCTTTGGTATCGGTCATTTGATTGTTGACCAGGCTCAAGTTCAATTGGCGGTTTCGCTTGATATCTAAACGCAAACTCGCCTGATTCTTCATGCGCATGTTCAATCCCACAAACGGGCCAAAGGTTTCGGAAATACTGATTTGGTTGATTTGCATTGGACCGAGGAAATCACCGTTGGTATTGCGGATATTGTTCGCGGGCTCCCCGTTTTGAATGCGCTGTTGAAGCAACATATTGCTCTGGAAGCTATTCATCGTGTACAAGCTCTTGTAGCTGTGGGTCAAGGTGAAGCTCTGGAAGTTCTTCTTAAACCACGGGATGTTCATGAGCCCGTTAAAGTTGAGGTCCCAATTCGGCATTGGCATCGTCGGCCTGCCGTTGAGCTCTACAGAATTAGGATCGCGACCAGAATAGGCGGCCAAGAAGGCTGGTATGAGTACATCTGGATTGTTGTAACTGTAGCCATCATATCCCTCGCGCGTGCCCGTGGTGTCTTGGGCGGCGGTGATAAAATTGGCCACATACATAGGATCATCAATAGCGCGTTGCGTTGCCAAACGCTCAGAAATTACGTTGCGATGGGCCAAGAAAGTTTCGTAGAGCTGGGAGTAGGAATTCGAATCCATCGGTTCGAAAGCACTTCCTATGGACAAGAAGGAGATGCTGTAATTCCCCATGTCCATTGGATTGAAGTGGTAATAACCCTCCGCCAAACCGAGCGTGGTATCCTGCAATGGATCGTGGAATCTGAAGATCGAAGTGTTGTTCAAACCGGCCACCCTTGAAGCGTTTACTTGAAGTCGTATATCTTTCCAAGGCTCCACTACCGCACGGAAATTGAGGTTTTCCGTGAAGGTCTTTTGGAATTGGTTCGGTTGTTTTGGGTTCTTGGTCAACCAGCCCAAATCCCCTGCTTTGGCCGTAATATCCTCCTGTGAGCCGAACACGAATCCCAGACCCGGAGACATTACGCTGCTCGGATCCATGCCGAAGTAGACCGGATTTGTAATCACACCCGGCAACAGCGTACCGTTGGTCTGAGAATAGGTCAAGGAAGCACTGCGCACCATCATGGCGACTCGGGCAGCGCCCAATAGGATCTTAGGATCTTTTTTCTCCTCCTCCTTCTCTTCTTCTTTACCCTTAGCTGCACCCCTTTTCTGAGGAGCGCCACGGCGGCGTGCTTGCGGCGTGGGTCGTGCGCCCTGATTGGCTTTGCGCAAGAACGGCACTTGGTTGTAGAAGTTGACGAAGTTGGCGTTTCCGTTGAATTGAATCGAGTTAGAGTTTTGAGCCCTGTTTCCGAAGTAAATGTCTGGATTGCTCTGTGGGTTCAATGCTGAAGTGGAGTTCGTCGTCCAATCGTAATTCGCAGAATAACGCAAGCTCGTGGAGGTAAAGTCCATAAACGGAAGCTTGTTAAGAGGCATTTGCCAGTTCACGTTGAGCGTCTGGTGGAACTCTGTCGGACGTCCGAGTGTAGCTAACCCCGCTCTGATGGTATCGCGGTTGGCTTGAGTTTTTGGATTCCCCGGCAACTCGTCGATGCGACTCATCGCTTGAGCGTTGTAATCCACCTTGAGACTACGGCTGAGATCGTAGGCGATGTCGTACATGCGCTTGGTGGTCAAAGCCTTATTGTAAGTAACCGGCAGCTGTATAGACGGGTCAAAAGTGTTGCGCATTTGCATGGTCGCCATTTGACGCTTCACCTCGGTTCGCAGGGTCACCTTAGACGGCAAATAATAGAAATTGAAATCTCTAATCAAGGCCAATTGTTTGTTCGAAATCTTGGACTTGAAAGGCTCCACGATCTTCGGGCGGGTCTGGTAGTTGTAGTTCAATGAAGCCGTGTGCATGAAGCGGTGGTCGCGCACAATGTTGATGTTGCGTTTCTCGCTCTCAGTGTAGGCGTATGAGGTATTGAAGTTTGTGATGTTCAGAGGAGAATTGGCCCAGAAATCACCTTTGGACTTTCCGCCGCCTTCCTTGCCGCCTTCCATGCCTTTAGGACCCATAGGCGCAGGTCTTCCCGCACCGCCCACTGCGCCGCCTTTTTCCTTGCGAACATTGGTGAAGTTGATACTCTTGCGCATCTCGTACTCTTGTCCTGCAAAGCGCAAACTATCGCGTTCCTCCTGGCTACTAGTTTCAGCAAGGGCTCGCTTGAAGTCGATATCAGGGTCGAGCGGATTAAACTGCGGTGATTTAAAGTTTTCGCTAAAGCTGAAGAACATAGGTACCTTCACCCCGAGCTCGGAAGGCAACACTTTATCAAGGTTGATATTGCTCTGTACTCCGTACGAACGCTCTGCAAATTTGTTTCGTTCGTTGACGGTTTGATCAATGGAACCAAAGCCTATGGTGCTCATCATCCCCGTAACGTTTACATTGGCAAAATCTGCCAATTTTGCGCTAGCTGTCGCCGTTGCTGCCCAACCGCCGCTGTTATCGAAGTCACTCAATCGCAATTCGTTCACCCAGATCTCGGCACACTTGTCGAGGCCATCATCTCCATCGGTTGCTGTGCGTTTTTTGGGGTTGCGGACACCGATGATCAGTGTTCTTACATTGCTCAAGTTTGGCGCACCTACCACACTCAACCTGGTACCTTCTGGGGTGGTCACCGAATATTTATTGGTCAAACTCAGCGTAGGATCTGTTTCCATGGCTGCATTTCGAGCCAGTTTCAAGGTCTTCAAATCCTCAAAGGCCAAGTCGATGTTGTTGTCCGCCGGCCAAATGTCTTCCGGCAGTAAGGCGCCCCATTCGGAAACGCGCATCGGCACCTCGTACTCGTAGTAGTTGCCATTGTAATCGGACCCTAGGCGAACAAAAATGCTCAAATCCCCGTCCTGAAGATCGTCGAAATCGCCGCCGCTTTCCACGTGCACGAACATCTTAAGGCGTTTGTACATCCGCATATCAAAATTGAAGTTGCGGAATACAGCACGGGCATCGCCGTCTTTTAATCCACACACTTCGAGGGACATACTCTGCTCGTTCTGCTGAATGATTTGGGTACCCCCGTAGACTTGCTGGCGCTCAATATCCGGTGGCAATACGTACGGGATAGGCACGCGACCGCCATTTTCTTCTAGGTTTACTGCGTTCACATTGAAGCTAGTGCCGTCGTTTTCGTCCACCGGTACGTTTTCACGGATGTCGTCGAGCACGAATGGGAATCGGCGCCACTCGCCGCGGACAAGTTCAAGCTTGGCGAAACGCAGGACGATTGGGTCGTCGAATTCCGTGAGGAACATGCGCATGAATCTGATCGAGCGGAAATCTGTGATGCCGCCCACTTTCTTTTGTGGTTGGAAGACCGGGATTTTGAATTGGATCCAGCGAGTTGGGCGCGTCATCCCGTTCGGCAGGGCATGGCTGTTCGTCTCGTAGATATCCGCCACGAAGTTTTTGCCCACCACTAAATCTTCCGGACGCATGGATACGCGGTATTGGAAATAGCTTTCGGTCTTGCTCAAGGTCTGGTCGCGGTTCGCATCCTCCTTATCCGGTACGTTGGTAGCCGAGGCCGGCGCACCGTTGATGGTCTCCGTGCCACTGTTGCCCTCTACCCCATTGAAATTATAGTAACGACGAAGGATGTCCGCCGAGGCATTGTCCAGTGAATCGCCGCGGTAGTACACGAAATTATCCGCATTTGGATCGCGGAAGGCACGCTGGTAGGCGGCTGTGTTTGTCCCGTAGGCGGTATTGATGCGTTGGAGGTAAGAGCTGCCACCTGTTGGTGACCAAATACGTTCTTCAGGATCCGTCAAGGCATCAAAACCCACGTCTTGCGCCTCGCGGGCTCCTGCGGTATTGTCAAAGAATTCAGTGATCGGCTGAATTTCGCTCAACAAGCCCCACTGGGTAGAATCCATCCCGGATTTATCGCCGTCGGCCGGAATACCATTCTCGAAACTTTGACGTCCATCCTTGAGCACATCCTCCGAAACGCTACCGAGGTTGAAATACAGGTCCCCACCGTCCGGAGCATTATCATTATCGTAGAATGGATCCATCACCCAGAATTGGATGAACTCAATATTTTGCTCCTCGAAATTGTTGATTTGGAGCGGACGCATAATTCCGGCCCAACGCGAAGAAGGATCGACCAATTTTCCATCCGAATCAATCCCTTGACTAATACCTGCCAAGCCTTCGACATCAAAGTTATAAGGGCCGCGCTCCGCTGGATAGTACGCCAAATCAAACATCGCCAAGTTGCGCGCTTCGTTCGTACTCAAACTGTAATTAGGGAACACCTCTTTCACCAAGACCTCACGCATGCGCTGGTCGGAGGTGATTTCAGGGTCATTGCGAATATTATCCGGCACACTCGCCCCTCCCGTGTAAAGAGATGGATCAATAATATACCAGGCCAATTTCGCTCTGTTGTACCCATAGGCCAGGTCGTTGTTGAGCGAACTTTCCGGGAACAACCCGTCCTGCTTGGCAGGGGTCGAGGCCAAGTTCCAAGCGGTAAAACTGCGCAAGTCAATGGTGGTCTGCGAACTTTCAAAATCATCAAGGTAGGTGGTTTCGGCACCTGTAATACGAATACCGCGAGGGGATCCCGGAATGAGGTGGGCGAATTCACCTTTAAATTGCAGCTGTGATTTTTCTTTCGTTTCAATGAACGGCAAGGCATCCACAAATCGGGTGAGATACGGCGCCTCGTCGCTGTAGTTGGTATTCATCCCCCAAATAGTATTGGAGATGGGCTCGTCGCCAATATTTACTTTCTGCGTCAGCGGTCTTTCGGTCAAGTGCAACCAAGTCCCACCAATGTTCAAATGCTCATTGACCTTGTGATCAATGTTGGTCCCATAGAACGTCTTGGTTTGAACGTTGAAGAGCGTGTTGTTTTCAAAGCTCACCTTAATGGGCGACCCCGAATTCAGTACTCCTTCATTGATAATGCGGACACGACCTAATGAGTAATCCACCGTGTAATCCTGATTTTCCGTCAGCGTTCGCCCGCCTGCCGTCACCGTCACCGATCCTTGCGGAATATTGAAGGCTCCAAGACTGATCTCCGAACCGCTCGCGCTCTTGTATTGCCCGCGCAGGATGAATTTGTTGAGCTGGGTTTGCTCCTGAGCTCGGAATCTAGTGCTGTCATACAACGCTTGATAGACATAGCGATCACGCGCTTTTTCCGTGTCCAATTTCTCATACAAGTTCGACCCAAAAGGTTCCACCACAGGGAAGATGATTCGGCCACGCTGCTGGTCAATGGTCGTCCCAGGCACAAAGTCAAAAATCCCATCCGGGAAGGGGTCGTTGTTCGTATTTAATCGGTCCAATTCCATTACTCCAATGAGCAACGTATCACTAAGATTTCCGTCCGGCAAGAATGGGATAGGCACCCCAGTTTCGTCGTTCATGTAGAGGATGTCCATGTAGAAATCCTCGCGGTCCAATTGGTACGCATTCAAGGCGTAGATGTTCTTCATCATCAAGTCCCACGTCGGCATACGCACATCCAACACCGTACTCTTGAGGAGCTTCAGGATCAACGTTTTCGGCGGGGTCACCCCATCGTTCGAAAATTCCCCGACCTGGTAGGTGCGGCCCGCGGCGGTGTACTGAAAGGCGACGGCCAAAACCTCATCTTGATTCAAGGCTTGGTTAAGGGTGATGTAGCCCAATTGCGGATGCACATTGTATTGATTCGGCTCCAATTTGCGCGCATTGGCCAATTCTACATATTCCCGCGCCTCCAAAAATCCGGAGCTGCTCAAATCTTGATTCGCCGTAGCAATATCTCGCACCCCAGGTATATCAGATTCCAACACCAAAGGATCCAACTTATTATTGGCGTTGTTTGGAAAGCCCTCCAAGTTCACATTCCCACCCGGGAAGATGCTCACCCCCGGCAAGCCCGCCGTATCATTTCTATAGGCATAGCGCTCGTCCGCCCCCAAATCCATGAAAGCCACAATATTTCGAAGGTTCTGCGTGGCACTGCGCTCGTTCGTGACCCAAACCTCAACTTTGGTAATCTGTACCGGCGAGGTGATGAGCGGCAGGTTTTCGAGGTATTCTTCGTAGTGTTCACGGAAGAATTGGCTCAAGAAGTAGTGACGGTTGGCCTCGTACTCATCGCCTTGGATATAGAACTCCGTCGTGGTTCCCCCACTCTGCACATTGATGCTCTGGCTTTGGGAACGCTGCTCAGAGAACACAGTGGTGACCATGGTGTTTCCAAATTGGAATTGGCCCTTCAAACCAAATAAACTCTGCGCTCCTGTGATCAAACTGCTGTTGAGTGGCATGTTGATGTTCCCCATCTCCAGGCGCTTGATGATATCGTCTTCCTCCCCTTCGAAGTCCAATTTCATTTTGTTATCAAAGGCGAACGTAGCTTCCGTATCGTAGTTGATCCCCAACTCTAATCGATCCCCAATTTTACCCTTTACATTCATCTGAATGCGCTGGCCAAAATCGAAGGCGAAGGTCTTTTGGTTCCGAACAGGAATCCCCGGATTCTGAACGTATTGGTATTTACCACCGAAACGGATTTCTGCCATCCCCTGTGGACGAATTTCCACGATATCACTTCCAAAGACCTGACCCAAGGCCTCGTTGCCTGTCTGAATCTGCGGCACTAAGCCTGCATTATCGCGCGGACTATCGCCACTGGCATTGTACAAGGCACTCTTGTTGCCAAAATAATCTTGCTCGCTTTGGCTGTACATGTACTGACGGTACTGATCCGTCGTCCATACCTCAGGAGTCATGAACAACACATCGCCATAACGTCTGTAGACTAGATAATTCCCTGTAATAGGATCGTAGATGATCTCGCGCTGGTAATTGGCCGGATCTGGTAAAGAAAGGCTGCCCGTACTCCCTGAAGAAGTCGTATCGTTAGCGTCTTGAGCAAACGAAGGCACCGCCCACAACAATGCTGCGGCGAACCAAAAGAAATGTAATCGTTTACCCAAGGTGCGTTTCATTACAGCATTTGGAGTGCTTGACGGACCAATTCTTCCGTCGTCGCATTTGGATTCGTCTTGAGCAATTTGTTCAAGATGTTTTCGGTCTGCTTTGCGGTAATGCCCAAGGTCGTTAGGGCGGCATGGGCTTCTGCACGCGCACCACCCTGAGCGGCCACCGCACCTTCGCCAGCCACCGCTGTTTTCGCCACCTTATCTCGCAAATCAATCACGATACGCTGCGCCGTTTTAGCCCCAATACCCTTGACCCCTTGAAGCGTATGTGCATCCTCACTCATGATGGCTTGTTCCACCTCGTGTGGAGCCAAAGAGCTCAAGATCACGCGTGCTGTATTGGCCCCCACTCCACTAACGCTAATGAGTAATTCAAACAGTGCTTTCTCGCGCTGGGTACTAAACCCGAACAATTGCTGGGCATCCTCGCGAACTAGATGGTAGGTATAGAGTAAACCATTGGACAATGGTTCAACATCTGCGTAGGTATTCAAAGAAATTTGCACATCGTACCCTACTCCGGCACAATCCACCACCACCTGAGTGGCGCTTTTCAGTACAAATTCTCCTTTGACATAATAGATCATAAAAGCTACTGGTCTTAATCTATTTCAAACGTAATTATGGGGCTTTTGGTATATCCCTAAACGAAAAAAAGCCGCGCACGGCGCGGCCTTCCTTCATTCTAAAATCTTAATGTCTAATAATGAGTTTTTTAAACGACGCACCGTCCACACTGTAGAGGTAAACTCCGTTACTTAACTCCGCCACCGAGATGGCATTTTTACCTGGATTCAAGGCTTTGGTTTTCACCAAGGCTCCAATGGTATTGTAAATGACCAATTGGCCACTTTTAGACGTTTCCACCGTAATGAAATTGCGCGCTGGATTTGGGTATAATTTATCTGCAGCAATTTGCACATCCACGGTACCCATGGTAGGCCCCGCTGAGATTTGCACCCAAACACTCAAGCTATCGCTTTGGTCTTTACCGTTGTAGAACACATAACGAGTACTGTCCATACAAGTAGCACTGGTCGTTGGCGAGTACACGTGACCGCTAAAGTCATTCTTTTCGTCGCCGGCCAAAATGCTTACGTAACCGATGCTGTTATCAACATCAGCGCCGTAGCAGTAATCCCAGCAGAAGTAGGCACTATCGTAGGCACAGGTCGGGCTATTGTAGGCGCGACGAACGTACACCTCCAAATCTTCAGTGCTCGTGTTTTTCACTTTAATGTGGAATCCATAATCTGCAACAGCGGTAGAATTAACTTCTATCACAGTATCCTGTTCCACAACAGACAATGATTGTGCTTGCGCCGAGAAGACGAAAGCAGAGAAAAGAACGAGGTATAGGGCTTTTTTCATCAGTCAATTATTATTGCTCAAATATAACGAACCCTTTTCACAACACAACTATGCTCGATTACGCTCGTTTTTATTAAATTTCCACTTTCAAAAACACAAATGCATGAAAAAACTTTTACTCTCCTTAACCGCCTTGTTCGCTGCATCAGTTGCATTTGCGCAGGGCCAAAGCACGATTTATTCGTGGGACTTTAACAGCGGGATGCCTTCAGGTTGGTCTCAAGTGACTAACGCGACTGACGGTGGATTCCAAGCTGGATCAGCTTCATCAGTAAGCTCACAGTACTTCACTATCAGCGACCCAGGATCGAACATCTTGGCTACTAATGATGACGATTGTAACTGTAACAAAGCTGACGAATACCTTATCACTGATACGCTCGATTTGAGCAACTACTCAGTTTTGCACGTAACATTCAAGAGCTTCTTCTACGGCGCAACTTACAGCGGCGCTACGGAAGCTGCTGAATTCTTGTACTCTACTAACGGAGGTTCTTCTTGGACTTCTTTGGCGGACATCGTACCCGGTGCGGATTGGACTTCACAATGGATTGATGTAAGCGCTGCATGTGGTAACAGCAATGTTCAGTTTGCCTTCAACTACCAAGACGGTGGCGGTTGGTTGTACGGATTGGGTATTGATGACTTTGCCATCTTCGCTCCTTACAACTTCGATATGGCTGTTGAATCATTGGATATGTTCAGCACTGTTGGTTTGAACAATGCTCCTTTCACTCTTGAGGGAACCATTAAAAACTACGGTGGTACGACCATCTCTTCATTGACGTTGAACTACTCAATCAATGGTGGTACTGCAGTAACCGATAACCTAACTGGTTTGTCGATTGCTCCTTACGGAACCTACACATTCTCGCACAGCACGAACTGGAACCCAGGTTCTACTGGAAACTATGATGTTGATATTTGGGCTTCTTCTTTGAATGGAGGTAATGACCAAAACAATGGCAATGATACATTGAGCACTATGATTGAAGTAGTAACTGCAACTGCTGACCGTGTAGTATTGGCAGAAGAGTTCACTTCTTCTACTTGTGCTCCTTGTGCGAGCTTCAACCCTGGCTACAAGCAGTTGTTGGATGCGAACGACGCGAATACTTCAGGAACTCAGCTTGTAAGTGTGAAGTACCAAATGAACTGGCCTTCACCAGGTAATGATCCTGCATACAACTCTGAAGGTGCTTGCTCGTCGTCAATTGTACGGTATTAGCGGTGTGCCAGATGTAGTGTACTCAGGTGCAAACATCCCAACTAGCCAAGGTGCTATTGATGCGGTTATGGCTATTCCTTCATTGGCAGAATTGAGCGCTGAATGGAGTAATACTGGTACTTACATTCAATGTGATGTAGAAGCAGAAGCATTGGCTGATTTGAGCAACGTTTCTCTTTTCATGGCAATGATTGAAAAAGAAATCTCACACAACGTTCAAACAAACGGCGAGACTACCTTCTATCATGTATTCCGCAAATTCATGGACGGATCTAATGGTCACTCTATGGGGTCTATGACTGCAGGTAATACTTACACGCACTACGCAAACTCTACGATTACTGTAAACAGCAACCCAGCTCAAGGATCATTCGATTTCTGGGTAGGTGCGAACAACATGGACATCATTGTTTGGTTGCAAGACATGACCAATGGCGAAGTATTGCAAGCAGCATACGCTGAGTACACTACTTCAAGCGTTGATGAAATGGACAACCTAGCGAAATACATCTCTATCTACCCTAACCCAGCCAACGAAGTTGCTGGCGTTGAGATCGAGTTGATGGATCGTTCAGAAGTAACTGTAAACATGGTGAACGCCATGGGTCAAACAGTACTTGTAGAAGCTGCTACATTGGATGCAGGCGTTCAGAAATTGAACTTGAACACTGCTGAACTAAGTGCAGGTTTGTACTTCGTGAATGTAAACGTAAACGGTGTAAGCAAGACCTTGCGCGTGAACGTTGCTCACTAAGCACAGAAAATGTTATTTTTACGGGGGACTTCGGTCCCCCGTTTTTTTTTGAATACACTATTACATGAAGAACCTATTCACTGCCCTAAGCCTATTCTTCGCCACTACTGCTCTAGTTGCACAAGAATTACCGAGCACAACCCTCAAAACCTTAGAAGGGAAACAAGTAGATATCCTAAGCCAAATCAACCACGACGGCCCAACAGTCATTAGTTTTTGGGCGACTTGGTGCAAGCCCTGTATTAAAGAGCTCAACGCCTTTATGGATTACGCCATCGATTTAGAAGATGAGGTAAACATGAAGGTACTGGCCGTGAGTATCGACGACACCCGTAATTCTTCGCGTGTTGCACCGCTAGTGCAAGGGCAAGGATGGGAGTACACCGTACTTCTAGACGAAAACCAAGACCTAAAACGCAACCTAGGAATTGTCAACGTGCCTTTCACCCTCGTACTCAACAGCGCAGGCGAGGTGGTTTGGAAGCACAGTGGGTATTCTCCTGGCGACGAAGAGCACTTGGCAGAAGTCGTTGAAGAAGTTGCCGCAGGTAGAACACCAAGCCATTAATGATGGGCAACAAATTTCTCGTAGGCGCCATAGTGTTAGGCTCACTTTCTTTAAGTGCGCAGGACCAATTCGGCGGTCAACTCCACGGAAACTTCCAACTCGACGGCCAATGGTACCTCCGCGATGAGAACATTGACCCCACTGGAGAGTTCTATCCAGACGAGCGATTCTTAGGCCAAGGCTACGCAAATTTCGTCTACACCGATGGCGATTTTTCTGCCGGGCTCCGCTATGAGAATTATCAAAATGTCATGCTTGGTTTCCCAGAAGGGTACCGCGGCGAGGGCATCACCTACAGATTTTTAAGATTCAAACAAGATAACCTCGACATCACCGTAGGAAGCTTTTACGAGCAATTCGGGTCGGGGATGGTGTTCCGTTCCTACGAAGAACGTGGCCTAGGCTACGATAACGCCATGGACGGAGTCCGCATTAAAGCAAATCCCGCCAAAGGGCGTTTACCTCAAAGGAGTTTTGGGCCGCCAGCGTTTCTATTTTGAAAAAAGCCCGGGAGTCGTTCGCGGTTTCGATACAGAAATCAACTTGACCGAGCGCTCACAAAAATTGGCCGACAAAAATATTACCTGGACCCTAGGCGGCTCTTTCATCAGTAAATACCAGCGCGGCAATGACCCGTTCTTGGTGCTCCCTGAAAATGTAGCCACCGGTGGATTCCGCACCCAACTCATCAAAGGAGCATGGGCATTTGATGCGGAGTGGGCCTACAAAGCCAACGACCCAAGTGCTGATAATGGCTACATCTACAAAGACGGCAACGGGTTTATTACACACTTGAGCTACAGCAAAAACGGATTAGGTCTGATCCTTGGGGCCAAGCGCATTGACAACATGAGCTTCCGCAGCGACCGCAATGGAACCACCATAGACATGCTGATCAACTACTTGAGCCCTACGGCCCAAGTACATACCTACGCCCTACCCGCCCTCTACCAATATGCCACTCAAATCAATGGAGAAGAAGGCATACAACTCGAAGCGAATTACCGCTTCAAGCGCGGCTCCAAACTCGGCGGCAAATACGGCACCTTGCTCAGCGTGAACTACAGCCTCGCGCAAAGCATTAATAAAGATTACGTCGATCCAACGCAGGATACCCTTCGCACCTTACAAGGATATTATAGCGATCCTTCTTTGCGCGGTGATATTCCTTATTTCCACGACTTCAACGTAAAGGTGAGCAAGAAGGTCAACAGAGATTTCAAATACACTGCCACCTACCTCAACCTCTTCTATAACCGCAGTGTACTCGAAGACGGGTTAGGCGACGAAGCCATCCTTTCAAATTTCGACAACCAGAAACTTCTAGACGCCAACATTTTCATTTTCGAAGGCCTCTACAAAATCAAGTCTCGCCACTACCTGCGCAACGAATTGCAATGGCTCAACACCCAAGACGATCGTGGAAGTATGGCCATGGCCTTGCTAGAATATAGCATCGCTCCACACTGGTTCTTCAGCGTGCAAGACATCTACAACTATGGAAACCCTGATCCGGAACAGCGCCTGCACTACCCGCTAGCCTCTGTGGTCTACACCGAAGGCACGAGCAGGTTCCAACTCTCTTACGGACGTCAGCAGCGCGGTATCTTCTGTGTAGGAGGTGTGTGTCGCGTGGTTCCGCCATCGAACGGTATTAGTTTCTCCCTCACTACAAGCTTCTAGTCATGAGAAAACTCTTTGCATTTTCGGCCTTACTCTCTTTGCTGTTCCTCATACCGCAATGTGATGTTGTGGACCAGCCTTTCAAAGGTGGAACTATTGATACCACAAGCTCAGAGCAGCGCCGCAACGTGCTCATCGAGGACTTTACGGGACATCGCTGTAAAAACTGCCCTAAGGCCTCGAAGGAAATCGCCAATCTCGTTGACGCCTTTGGAGATGATCGCATCATTGGGTTAGCCATTCACGCAGGTCCAGGAAACTTTACCGGCACCAACACCGACTACCCAACAGATTTCACCACGCAGGAAGGCAAAGCCGTTCAAAATTTCTTTGGGACCAATTTCCTCCCGGTAGGCATGGTCAACAGAGAGAATTGGACCGCATCAGGAAATGGCCACTGGTCGAACTATGCGAACTGGCCTACATTGAGTGCCGAAGCCATGGACAGCACCTTGCGCATCGCCCTTGAAGCCTCTGCCTCGCTTACCTCAGGCCAACTCAACGTCAGCGCCCAAGGGTTTCCACAAACCAGCCTACTCCATGATTTAAAAATTGTGGTAATGGTTAAAGAAAGTAACATCGTAAGCCCACAGCTTATGCCGGACGATACTCGCGATCCAGATTACGTACACATGAATGTGTTGCGTGATTATGTGACCGACACATGGGGCAACAGCTTCGGCACCAGTCCAATGGTTCCTGGAGATACCCTAAGCGGCACTTATACCTTGGCGTGGAACACGGATTGGGTGCAAAGCAATGCTGCGGTGGTAGTCTATGTGTTCAACCCGGACAATTACCGCATTCTACAGGTTATCGAAGTCCCTGTCGACTAATCCTTTTTGGAAAAACTTAGATTTCTCTTGAAGCCTTCGTAGCCTGTTCTGCGTATGGCAGAACCCTGCATGATTTCCTCCCAGAGCTCGTGGGTAATTTCTTCCCACTCCTGCCAACCGTTTTTCCCGATAGCTTCGCGTATATTGAAATCTGGTTCTTCGTGCGGCGATGAGAATCGGTTCCACGGACAAACGTCCTGGCAGATATCACAGCCGTACACCCACTGCTCCATCTTATCCTGAAACTCCGTAGGCAAGGCTTTTTTATACTCAATGGTCAAATAGCTGATGCACTTGTTGCTATCGACAACAGTAGGCGACACAATAGCATCCGTTGGACAGGCATCCATACAAGCAGTGCAACTGCCGCAGTGATCTGTACTGGGTCCATCTGGGTCCAATTCTAAATCGACAATCAACTCCCCAATAAAATAAAAACTCCCAGCCTTCTTACTCAACAGCAAACTGTGCTTGCCTATCCAACCCAGGCCACTTCTTCTGGCCCACGCCCGATCCATCACGGGAGCACTGTCCACAAAACCCCGCCCATGCACCTGGCCTATTTCTTCGTGAATTCCGGCCAACATTCGCTTGAGCTTCCCGCGAATCACCTTGTGATAATCGCGTCCATAGGCATATTTAGAAATCTTGGGGGCACCCTCCACTTGGCCTTCTTCAGGGAAATAATTCAAGAGTACACTGATCACAGATTTCGCTCCAGGCACCAATTTCCTCGGATCCAATCGCTCGTCAAAGTGATTCTCCATCCATGTCATATCACCATGGTAGCCGTGCTTGAGCCATTGCTCTAACCCGGTAGCTTCTTCCTCTAAAAATCCTGCTGTAGAAATACCGCAAGCCATGAAGCCCTGCTCCTTTGCAAGTCGCTTAACAATAGCTGTGGCTCGCGAACGATCCATCGTTTAGAATAAGGATCCTGTTGACCCCTTGCCTTTGCTGTTCTTTCCAAGGTGGTGGTAGGCCTTCTCTGTGACCATACGTCCACGTGGCGTGCGCATGATAAATCCTTCCTTGATCAGGTACGGTTCATAAACTTCCTCAATGGTCTCGGCTTGTTCACCAATGGCCGTACTAAGGGTATTCAAACCCACCGGGCCACCGGCGAAGTTGTCGATCAACACATGAAGGATCTTGTTGTCCATTTCGTCCAGACCACTACTGTCCACATTCAGGGCATTGAGGCCAAACTCGGCAATCTCCACATCAATGGTACCGTTTCCCTTGACCATTGCAAAGTCACGCACGCGACGCAACAAGGCATTGGCAATACGTGGAGTACCGCGTGAACGACCGGCGATTCGGATACAAGCTTCATAATCCGCAGGGACATCCAAAATCTCCGCCGAGCGATCAACAATAGTACTCAACAGCTCCACATCGTAATACTCCAACCTGGCATTGATGCCAAATCGCGCGCGCAGCGGCGCGGTAAGCAGACCCGAGCGCGTGGTCGCACCGATCAGGGTAAAGGGATTCAGACCTATTTGTACGCTGCGCGCACTCGGTCCCGAATCAATCATAATATCTATTTTGAAATCCTCCATCGCACTGTAGAGGTATTCCTCAATCACTGGCGACAATCTGTGGATTTCATCAATGAACAAGACATCATTTGGCTGCAGGCCAGTTAATAGCCCCGCAAGGTCGCTAGGCTTGTCCAATACAGGACCTGAAGTCACTTTGATGCCTACCCCCAACTCATTCGCGAGGATATGAGATAAGGTGGTCTTCCCCAGGCCAGGAGGGCCGTGAAGCAGCACATGGTCCATGGCTTCATCGCGCATCTTAGCTGCCTCGACAAAAATCTTGAGGTTTTCCAATACCGCAGCCTGCCCAGTGAAGTCGTCAAAACTTAAAGGACGCAGCTTGCGCTCTATCTCGCGCTCGGTGTTTGAAAGATGTGATCCTGTAGGATCGAGATGCTCGTTCATAGTACTACAAAATAGCATAAAAAATCCCCTTGCCGAGCGACAAGGGGACTTGAGTTTTACAAAGCTTTTCCTTAGTGGCCGCTTTCCTCGCCTTCTGCGAGCGGCACGTTTTGAGGAATGAAATCTTCTTCTGCACCCGGCTTAGAGTAGTCGTATGCCCAACGGTGTACCACTGGGATCTCTCCTGGCCAGTTTCCGTGCAAGTGCTCTACTGGAGTAGTCCACTCCAATGAGTTTGCCTTCCATGGATTCTGAGGTGCCTTAGGACCTCTCCAAATGCTGTAGAAGAAGTTGAAGATGAAGATCAACTGAGCAATACCACCGATGATCGCGAAGTACGTGATCAATACGTTGATATCTGCTAGGTTATCGAACATCGGGAATGCGGTGTTGCTGTAGTAACGACGTGGAAGACCTGCCATACCCAAGAAGTGCATCGGGAAGAATACACCATAAGCGGTAATGAACGTCAACCAGAAGTGTGCATAACCCATTGACTTGTTCATCATACGGCCGTACATCTTAGGGAACCAGTGGTAAACCCCTGCGAACATCCCGAAGATGGCACTAAGACCCATTACGATGTGGAAGTGAGCCACTACGAAGTAGGTATCGTGAACGTTGATATCAAGAGCGCTATCCCCGAGGATTACCCCAGTCAAACCACCAGTAACGAACGTACTTACCAAACCGATAGAGAACATCATCGCTGGTGTGTACTGAATATTACCTTTCCAAAGGGTGGTGATGTAGTTAAAGGCCTTCACTGCTGAAGGAATGGCGATCAACAATGTGGTGAAGGTAAATACCGAACCTAGGAACGGGTTCATACCTGTCACGAACATGTGGTGACCCCATACGATGAAGCTCAAGAAGGCAATGGCCAAGATGGAACCTACCATCGCGCGGTAACCGAAGATCGGCTTACGAGAATTGGTCGCAATGACTTCAGATGAAATACCCAATGCAGGTAGAAGAATGATATATACCTCAGGGTGACCTAGGAACCAGAACAAGTGCTGGTACAATACCGGTGAACCACCGCTGTAGCTCAATACCTCACCGCCTATGAAGATATCACTCAAGTAGAATGAGGTACCCAACAATCGGTCAAACATCAAAAGCAACGCTGCGCTCAACAATACAGGGAACGAAAGTACACCGAGTACTGCTGTTACGAAGAATGCCCAAATAGTCAAAGGAAGACGAGTCATGCTCATTCCTTTCGTACGCATGTTCAATACGGTTACGATGTAGTTCAAAGAACCCAATAGAGAACCTACGATGAAGAAAGTCATAGAGATCAACCAAAGCGTCATACCCGCACCAGAACCTGGCATAGCTTGTGGCAATGCTGATAGAGGTGGGTATACCGTCCAACCTGCTGACGCAGGACCTGATTCTACGAATAATGATACCACCATGATTACAGAGCTCAAGGCAAAGAACCAGTAAGACAAGGCGTTCATGAAACCTGATGCCATATCACGGGCACCAATCTGCAATGGAATCAACAAATTCGAGAAGGTACCTGAAAGACCAGCGGTCAATACAAAGAATACCATGATCGTACCGTGAATAGTTACCAAAGCAAGGTACATATTTGGGTCCATCACACCATCTGGTGCCCATTTACCCAAGAAGAACTCTAGGATTGGAAAGCTTTGCTCTGGGTATGCCAATTCCAAACGGAAGAGCATAGACATCATCACACCGATGATTCCCATGAACATACCGGTTACCAAGAATTGCTTACCAATCATTTTGTGATCCATCGTAAAGATGTACTTCGTGAAGAAGTTCTCTTCGTGATGGTGCTCCATCAAGTGATCTTGAAAGTGAGGGTTTTCTGTCGATTTCGTTGACATAGTACTCATTGTTAGGTCTTAATTACAAAGTCTCAGCGACGGTTTTCTGTTCGTTCAACCAAGCATTGTATTCATCCTCGGTCTCTACGATAATATCCATTTGCATGTTGTAGTGTGCTGCTCCACAAATCTTGTTACAGAGCAATACGTAGTTGAAATCCCATACGTCCTCGCCTTTAGCAGTACGGATGGCATTTACCTCTTCAACATGTCTTTTTACATCTTTGTTCTGACGAATTTCAGCAGTGGTGATCGTCGGTGTGAACTGGAAGTTTGTGATGGCTCCAGGTACACAGTTCATCTGAGCACGGAAGTGCGGGAAGTAAGCCGAGTGGATTACATCCTGTGAACGGAACTGGAACAATACGGGCTTGCCTACCGGCAAGTGCAATTCCTTGGTCACGATATCATCTGCTGAAGCTGCATCTTGAGTATCTACACCCACGATGTTAGCACCTTCGATATCGTAAACAGAAGCAAATCCTAAAGCGTTATCGCCACCACTGTAGCGAGCAGTCCAGTTGAACTGTTGTGCATATAGTTCGATAACGATAGGCTCCTCTTCGTTTTCTGGCATCATCAAGGTGCTCCATACGTTCAGACCCCAGATGATGAGCACTGCCAAGGCTAGAGCAGGAACCATAGTCCAGAACAACTCTAGTTTGTTGTTGTGGGCGAAGTGAACCGCTTTGGTGCCTTTTTTACCTCTGTACTTGTACGCGAAGTAGAATAGGATAGGCTGTACAATGAAGAACACGATGTTGATGATCAACATACTCAAGTTCCACAATCCATCAATCTCTGAACCGTGTGCTGATGAAGGTTCTGGCAAACGTATGACGACCCCAAGCGAAGTACATCACTACTACACTGATGATAAAACCAAAGCCCACCAATAGCATGAGACGACCTTGAGTATCATTGTCCTTTTCGCTCACCTCATTGTCCTTACCACCTTGGATTTCTGATGAAACCTCAGAGATGCGCATTACCTGCACCAAGGTGAGGATGGCTAGAACTACTAAAACGATAATTGAAACTGTATTCATTCTTTAGTCTCTTTTCTAGATTATTGTTGGAAGTGCTTTGATTCAACCATCATTGGGTGATTCTTGTGCAACACCGGTGCTTTCGCAAGGTTGCTCAACATCACATAGATGAATAGACCAGCGAAGAATAGAATTGGACCCAATTCTACCAATCCAAATCCGTACTGATCACCTACCGTTCCCGGCATAATCATTACGTAGTGGTCCATGTAGTGACCTACCAACACGAATACTGCTGCCATCACCAAGGTGCCTGGAACACGCTTCGCAGGACGGCTCAAGATGGCCAATACTGGGAAGATGAAGTTCAAAGACAACATCGTGAAGAACGGTACTTTGTACTGGTCCCAACGCTGCATGTAGTACGTTACTTCCTCAGGAATGTTCGCATACCAAATCAACACGAACTGAGAGAACCACAAGTAGGTCCAGAATACTGAGAACGCGAACATGAACTTACCTAGGTCATGGATGTGGTTATCGTTCACCCATTCCAACAAGCCCTTAGACTTAAGGTATAGGGTCACTAGGATCGTCGCAGCGAAAGAGCTTACGAACATACCGGCAAACGTGTACCAACCAAATAGTGTAGAGAACCAGTGCGTATCAATGCTCATGATCAAATCCCAAGCGGAAGTAGACGATGTCACCGCGTAGAATACCGTGAAAATGGCACCTACTTTGCGGTTTCTCTTCCACATCTCAACGCCGTCTCCGCTATCAGATAGCAACGAGTTCTTACGCAACATACGCGCAGCCCATACCCATCCACCGATATATACCAATACACGGATGATGAAGAATGTCGGGTTCAAGAACCCACGCTTTCCTGCGATAATCTCGTCATAGTTCTCGTGGCCTTCGATATTAATGCCTTCTACCATCCAGTGGAACATGTGGTGAACATGACCCAATCCTAGGAACGTGATCAAAGCAATGACGATCAAAGGAATGATGATAGTAAAGGCTTGAGCTTCCATTACACGCAACAAACCAGCAGACCAACCCGCTTGGGCAATGTACTGGATGGCCAAGAAGAACAATTGTCCTAGACCTAGACCCAAGAAGAAGATAGCCGCTACGTATAGGGCACTCCAAGGGCGGTTTTGTTGTTGGTGGTGAACGTGTTCTGCATGTGCATCGTGAGCATCTGCTCCTGGGCTCAGCGTGTGCATCATGACCAGCTTCAGCGTGAGCATCTGCTCCGTGGGCTTCAGCATGTGCATCATGACCAGCTTCAGCGTGTGCATCTGCTCCGTGATCATCTGCATGTGCATCATGACCGGCATCAGCATGCATTTCAGTAGCATGTGCATCGTGTCCGTGATCCGCTTCGTGAGAAGATGATCCATTCATGGCAAATCCAACGACCCATAGGATAGCTCCTACTACGGTTAGGCCGATTGCCAGTTGTTTTGCTTTAGTACTAAACTCAAACATTTCTCTTCAGCGGTTTTATTCTTGATCTTCTCTAAGTTTCACAACGTAACGTACAATCTTCCAACGTTCGTCGTAGGTCAATTGAGAGGCGTGAGAGCCCATAATACCTTTTCCGTGCATGATCACGTGGTACATTGAACCTGGAGTGATGTCGCGGTCTTTGTAAGCCGGAACACCAAGGATTTTTTCTTGTTGTACCAAGTTTCCATTTCCATCACCTTTTTCACCGTGGCAATTCACACAGAACGTTGTGTACAATTCTTTCCCTTCGGTCAAAACGTCCTCTGAAGCATAAGCTTCTGGCATGAGCAAAGAAGCCTTTGCAGCATCGTACCCTTCGTTCGTATTTGCATACTCATAAGGGTGGTAGCCACGTGGCACTGTTCCTTCTACAGGAAGCTGTGCGCTTAGACCATTCGCAAACTGATAGGCAGGCGCGTAGGTCTCAAGTGAAGGGCTGGTGTACATATCGTCCATGTACGTGTAGCCAGGCGTAGTTTTATCAGTGTTACAGCTTGCCAACGCAGCACCTGCAACCAATAGTAAGAGTGTAGATAAACGCTTCATGCTTAGGCTTCGATTTTAGAAATTTCTAATGCACCCAAATCCTTCAGCTTCTTGTTCAAAGCATCCTCATCGCCTTCGAGCTCTACTTCCATCAAGAAGTGGTCATCCGTAGTACGTGGATCAGGGTTTTGTGCTTTCGCGCCAGGGTACAAACCATTTACAGCGAAGTAAGACCAACACATGAGGTGGGCTGCAAAGAATACAGTCAACTCAAACATTACCGGCACGAAAGACGGCATGTTCAAGAACCACATAGAGTTTGGCTTACCACCGATGTTCTGTGGCCAATCCATGATCATCGTGTAGTACGTCAACCAAGAGGCAAAGAACAAACCTGTAAGACCGTAGAAAAATGCCGCAGTACTTAAACGCGTTCTCTTCAAGCCCATAGCTTCGTCTAATCCGTGGATCGGGAATGGTGAATACACTTCACTAACGTGGAATCCGTTAGCACGTAAGTCTTTTACTGCGCTCAATACGATATCATCGTCATTGAAAAGCGCGCGAACGATTGGATTGTGTTTAGTGTGCCCCATGTTCGTCGTGGTGTTTTTTGAAGTTTTCGCCTGAAGACTTCAAGATGGTTTTCAATTCTGCTTGAGCAATCACAGGGAATGTTCTAGCATATAGAAGGAACAATACAAAGAAGAAACCGATGGTTCCGATGTAGATACCGATATCGACAAAGGTTGGAGAGAACATCGACCATGAAGATGGCAAGTAATCTCTGTGGATAGAGGTTACGATAATCACGAAACGCTCAAACCACATACCGATGTTTACCACAATTGAGATCACGAAAGTGAAAACTAAATTGGTACGAAGTTTCTTAGACCACATGAACTGTGGAGAGAACACGTTACAAGTCATCATCGACCAGTACGCCCACCAGTAAGGACCCGTCGCCCTGTTCAAGAAGGCATATTGTTCGTATTCAACACCAGAGTACCAAGCGACAAAAAGCTCAGTGATGTAAGCAACACCTACGATAGAACCCGTAACCATGATTACGATGTTCATCATCTCGATGTGCTCGATGTTGATGTAATCTTCCATCTTGAAGATCTTACGAACGATCAAAAGGAGTGTCTGCACCATGGCGAACCCAGAGAAGATCGCACCCGCAACGAAGTACGGCGGGAAGATAGTGGTGTGCCATCCGGGAATAACCGAAGTCGCGAAGTCAAAGGATACAATAGTGTGTACAGAAAGTACCAATGGTGTTGCAAGACCAGCAAGTACCAAAGAAACTTCTTCAAAACGCTGCCAGTGCTTGGCCTTACCTCCCCATCCGAAAGAAAGAAGCTTGTAGATGTGCTTCTGCACTGGGTTGATCGCGCGGTCGCGGATCATTGCGAAATCTGGAATCAGACCTACGTACCAGAAAACGGTACTAACGGTTAGATAGGTAGAGATCGCAAATACGTCCCAAAGAAGTGGTGAGTTAAAGTTTACCCAAAGTGAACCGAACTGGTTTGGAATAGGCATTACCCAGTAAGCCATCCAAATACGACCCATGTGGATCAACGGGAAAAGACCCGCCTGGATTACCGAGAAGATGGTCATGGCTTCTGCGGAACGGTTGATGGCCATTCTCCACTTCTGACGGAAGAGAAGAAGTACGGCTGAAATCAATGTTCCCGCGTGACCAATACCTACCCACCAAACGAAGTTGGTGATGTCCCAGGCCCAATCAACGGTCTTGTTCAAACCCCAAACACCGATACCAGTTCCGATAGTGTATAGGATGTTTCCTACACCCCACAAGAACATCACAAAGGCAATGGAGAAGGCAATCCACCAAGCGCGGGGTGCCTTAGATTCTACAGGTTTCGCAATATCATTGGTGATGTCGGAGTACGACTTGTCTCCAAGGATAAGCGGATTTCTAACAGGCGATTCGTAATGCATGTCGCTTTCTTATTTATTAGGCTCTGTTTCTAACTTTCGTTTGGTAGAAGATGCTAGGTTGTGTACCTACTTCTTCCAACAGGTGGTAAGCACGAGCTTCCTGCTTGAGGTGGCTTACTTCACTTGAAGGATTGTTTACATCACCGAAGACAATGGCACCAGAACCACAAGCCTGAGCACAAGCTGTAGTGAATTCACCATCAGTCAACATTCTACCGTCTTTCTTCGCTTCTAGTTTACCCAATTGGATACGCTGGATACACAAAGAACACTTCTCGATCACACCACGTGCACGAACAGTCACATCAGGGTTCAAGACCATGCGGCCGTAATCATCCTGTGCTGGGTTCACATCAGTGAACTTCTCGTTTGCTTGGTAATTGAACCAGTTGAATCGACGCACTTTGTACGGACAGTTGTTCGCACAGTAACGAGTACCGATACATCTGTTATAAGCCATGTGGTTCAAACCTTCACGTGAGTGAGCGGTTGCACCTACTGGACATACAGTTTCACAAGGAGCGTGGTTACAGTGCTGACACATTACCGGTTGGAATACTACCGATGGGCTCTCTGAAGGAACTTCCATCTTCGCGTATTTCTCAATAGCACCAATACCTTCTTCTTCGGCAACTGCCTCGCTCATATCTGAAGAGTAGTAACGGTCGATACGCAACCAGTGCATATCGCGGTGACGACGCACCTCGTCCTTACCTACTACAGGCACGTTGTTTTCCAACGAACATGCAACCACACAAGCACCACAACCTGTACATGAGTTCAAGTCGATAGACATGTTCCACATGTGTGAAGTTTCGTGATCGTGATCGTCCCAAAGGTTAGCTTCGAAAGCTGTTAACGGTCCTTTGTGAGTTTCAAAGGTTGGAGTCTCGTTCCACTCTGCAGCATTGCCGTGTAAGAACGTAGGAAGATTGATTTCGTTTACAATCTTACGGCCCATCATGGTGTGAGCAAGCTGCACTGAAGCGAAACCGTGTTCTACTTCTGTAGCAACAATCTCAGCCGAAGCATAGGTTGAAGTCGTGGAAAGAAGAGCATTTGCATTTACACCTACTCCATTTCCTACTTTACCCACAGATTCGCGACCAAAACCAATGGCTAGACCTACAGATCCTTGTGTTTGTCCTGGTTGAATCCATACTGGAACATTTTCCAATGTAGTACCGTTCTCGGTTATGTTCACGGTATTACCGTTCATTGCACCGTTTGATTGTGCATAGTTCTCAACGCCTAGTGCTACTGCATCTGCAGCAGACATCACTAAGTAGTTGTCCCATGACAAACGTGAGATTGGATCTGGAAGCTCATATACCCAAGGGTTATTCGCATTTGATCCAGCACCCATACCCGCTTTGGTGTATGTGTAGAACTCGATGCCTTCGATTGCTGCTCCTACTTTTACATCTGATAGATCGACTGAAGGAGCTACAAAATAGAGTCTTTTAAGCGACTCTACCTCAGCAAAACCGTCGTGCAATAATGCATTCCAAGCTTTCGCATTTCCTGTGGTTGAAGCACTTGCTTTGATCAAATCAATAGCGCTCTCAGAACCTCCTGCCAAGCCATTTACGATTTCGACTGCGCTCTTGCTGTCGAAAAGTGGGCTGATGGTCGGTTGACCTACTGCATATACACCATCTACTGGTATTGCATCGGTCCAAGCCTCAAGGTAGTGGCTCAATGGTAGCGCAACCTTCGCTTTAGACGCAGTTTCGTCTGCACGATCTGCAATGCTCACAAGGTTCACTTTATCTGCCAATGCTGCCAACTCCGCAGAGAAGTACAACACATTGCTATCAAGAGTGATGATCGTATCTACTGCACCTGCTTTAACATCTGCCAATAGTGCGTTAAAGGCGCTATCAGAACCTGTTGAAGTGTACTCGAGCGTTGAAGTGTTGAACGCTGCTGATGACAGTAGTTCATTTGTTTTCGCAGCCAATTTTTCCGCAGTCGCAGAATTCAAGCCGTTCAACAACAAGGCACCTGATCCTGCTTGGATCAATTCCATTGCTGCATTATCTACCGAGCTTGCAATTTCTTCGCGTACTGCCGGTGCCGCAATTTTATCTGCGCCCGTTGCAGCTGCTACCTTATTATATATGTGTGCAAGTACTGTTTCGTACTCACTTACTTTCGCTTTGATGCGAGCATCTGCATTTGAACCCGAAAGTGATAGACCTGCTTCCACTTGAATGTGACGCAGCATTCCTTCACCTGGTTTGCGAGCTGCAGCATACGCACCCATGAGGTTTTCGCCGCCCCAATCGCCCAAGAAATCAGCACCTACAGCAACAACTGTAGAAGCTTTATCCAAAGAAACTGTAGGTAGACCGCGTTGACCGGTTAGGCTCTCGTATACGTCCGCACGTGCACTCTGGCTTACTGCATCAACACTTACATGACGCAAACCCAGTTTTGAGATGGCTGTTTTCAACGCTGGGCTGATCACAGAACCACTTACCAAAACACTGTTTTCGGTCATGAGTGCACGAGCGGCGGCCATTGCATCTCCCCAAGAAGCGGCAACACCGTCCACCATAGGGCTCTGCATGCGCGCTCCATCGTACAAGCTCAATACTGAAGCTTGAACGCGGGCGTTCGTTGCACCATTGAAAGGAGCATCATTATTTGGCTCAATTTTGATCGGACGACCTTCGCGTGTTTTAACCAACACAGAAGCGAAATCAAATCCATCGTATGAAACAGATGCATAATAATTAGGTACACCTGGGGTGAGGCTATCTGGCTTCACCACGTAAGGGATACTTTCTACGATAGGAGCCTCACAAGCTGCAAGCGTTGCTGCCGCAGTTGAGAATCCCATGAATTTCAAGAAATCTCTTCTCGAAGTTTCTCCTTCAGCCAACTCGTCTTTTCCGAGGAAATCTGCTTGGCTGATCTCGTTTGAGAATTCGTTTTGAGCGAGCTTTTCTGCGAGTTCTGGATTAGATTGATCCTCAATCCCTCTCCAATATTTATTGTTCTCAGTCATTGCTGCTTCTTATTAGTAGTGACACTTACCACATTCCAAACCACCGATCTTCTCAGCAGTGATTTTCTCGCCGTGGTATTTCTCGGTTAATTCTTCGTGGAAGTCTTGGTAGTATTCGTTCTTGTTGAACTGAACTTCAGTTTCACGGTGACAGTTGATACACCATCCCATGGTCAATTCTGAATACTGGTATACTTCTTCCATTGTCTCTACTGGACCGTGACATTCTTGACACTCCAACTGACCTGCGTTCACGTGCTGGCTGTGGTTGAAGTAGGCCAAATCTGGTAGGTTGTGAATACGTACCCACTTGATTGGCTGTTGCTCGTATCCTTCGATGTATTCGCGGTTTTCAGAATCCCAACCGATTGCTGCATAGATCTTAGCAATCTCTGGAGAACCTTCACCATCGTACTTCAAGTTACCCGCGTCATCAGTGATTTCAGAACCGTCCACATACATGTGACAGTTCATACACACGTTTGCAGATGGAATACCTGAGTGCTTTGAGTGACGTGCAGAGCTGTGGCAGTAATTACAGTCGATCTGGTTCTCTCCAGCGTGCAACGCATGCGAGAACGCGATAGGCTGCTCCGGCTGGTAGTTTTGCTCCATACCAACACCCATCATCCAGCCATATACCTGACTGAGGAAAGCGACTGTGATCACCACTGTGCTAACGGTTACAAAACCTTTGTTGTTGATTAATCGGCCCCAGAACCAACCTGCTTCATCCAAGATGCTCACAGGGTCTTTGCCTTGTACAAGACGAAGGGTGTTCTTCATACGAGCGAGAAGCATGACCATGAGGAAGAGCAGGATGCCCAATCCGATGGTGATCTCACTATCGTAGTTTTTACCCTCGACAACGACGGTAGTGCCGGTCAAATCCCCACCTGGAGGAACTGGTTTCTTATCGCCTTCAATGGTGTATTGAAGGATGTCGAAAATGTCTTGATCGCTCAGTGCAGGGAATGCACTCATCACAGAACCATTGTATTCCTCGAAGATGGCGATAGCATCTGCATCACCTGAGGCGCGTAGTTCCGCGTTGTTTCTAATCCAAGCAAGCAACCACTCCTCAGAATACTTGTCAGTCACGCCTGTTAGGGCTGGACCTACGAGTTTCTTGTCGAGTTTGTGACAGCTAGCACAATTGGATTTGAAGAGCTTTTTACCGTTTGAAGCGTCCCCTTCGAAAGCGGACACGGTTGTAACAGAAAACAAGAAGATCAAATGCCGCTAAAACGGAGCCTAATCTTCTTCGGTTTGAACTTGTGTACATATGAGGCCTAATAATAGCTATTCAGTGTCGCGCAAAAATAAGGCTCAGCGCCCCGAAAAAGGGGCGCATATTTTGTAAAATCCTAATTTGGAATGGTTCTAAATTAACATATGTTGTAACACCCATTTTCGGCACGAGTTTTGGTACCTTTACCTTTGACGAAACATCATCACCACCGATGCATTACAAAACTCTTCTAATCGCACTGATAATCAGCGTTAAAGGCTTTTCAACCGGACATGTCGACACCCTTGATGTGACCCCGAATGTAGACTCTGTCTACGCCCATTATGTTGAGGCTCAAGAGAGTGAAGTTTTTGAAGGTTTTACGATCCAATTATTCAGTGGCGACCGCGACAACGCGAACAAAGTCAGAGCCAAAGTGGTTGGGCTCGATTTGGGCGAAGCTAGAGTCATCTACAAAGCCCCAAACTTCAAGGTTCATGTGGGTTCCTTTCCTACCACATTGATGGCCGAACAAGAGCGCCAACGCTGGCTCCAAGAGTTTCCAGATGCTTTTGTCGTACAGACTTTAGTACCGCTCTACCCTATTGAATTTCCTAGCGCTGCTGCTCAAGATTCTCTAGTCGCGCCTGAAGATTCTCCCGAATAGAGAGGTAGTAAAGGTTGATATCACCGCGGTGATAATCCTTGGTTCTGATGAGCCAACTGCCCTTGAATTTTGGGCGATCGGCGATAATGATTCCATCTTGAATTTGGGCGCCAATTAACCCTGGCAACACCTCTCCACTTTCAAAAACTACCGCACCAGGATTGTCGGCTGCAGGCACTTCGACGGTTGAAGTATTCCAACTCAACGGATTCACCACTCCAACCATCGCTAGCATCATTGCTGGACGTCTCGACCGATTTATGGAACGTTCTCCATGAGACAAAACACCCGGTCTGCAAAGGGTCTTCGCAAAGCGGGATGGGCAAGTCGGCTACGACGGGCATTCCAACGAGGTAGGCAATGACTAATCGGTCCTGCAACTCCTTATCAAATTCATTGCGTATCAGGCGTTCCAAATGATCCGTGCCTTGACTATGCGAGGCCAACACAAAGGGGACATCTGGGCCGATGTCGACGAGGAATTGCTCGAACGCGGTGCGCACATCATTGTACGCCAAATCGTAGGCATTAACGGTAGTCGTGTTGGGCGCTACGTTGTAGACTTGGTAGGCCGCTTGACGGTAATACGGAGCATATACAGGACCTGCGACGTTGAAGGCGCTGCTCTGCATTTTCACCGCATAGTGCGTGCGTTCTCGAACCTCGTCCGCGTAGGAATCGGCATTCCATGTGCCACCCTTTTTAGGAAAGTGAACCGTGGGATATACATAGAACACAGGAACACCGAAGGTTCTGGACGTAGGCACAAAAACGGAATCTGTGATGTCCAATTTCTCTGCGTGTCCCGCCCAATTATCGAGTTCAGTATAATCCGGAGCAGGCGGCACTTCAAAGACCAAATCTTGCGATAACCCACAGCCCACCATCGTGGCGGCAAGTAAGGCAATAGCAAGGGTCCTTGAAATAGACAACATTTAGGCTTCGATCTGCGCTTTTTCGCGAATGATTTGAGCCAATTGATAGGCCGGTACAACACCGCTCTGGCGCCAAATCATTTCTCCGTTTTGGAACAACGTCAACGTCGGCACGCCTTGAATGCGCAGTGCTTCGGCCAGTTGTGGATTCTTATCGACATCCACCTTGATGATATTGACGGCCTCACCCATATCTGCGGCCAATTCCTGAAGAATAGGCGACATCATTTTACAGGGCCCACACCACTCTGCGAAAAAGTCGATGAGGGTAGGTTTCGGGCTATCAATGATTTCTTTAAAGCTTGCCATGATTAGGGGGTTTAGGGGTTATTTGGCAACGGGTTGTTTTCGAGCCCACGCACCCATACCGCCTTGTAGGTTGTATACAGTGGTAAAGCCCATTTGTTTCATCATTTGCGCAGCCTGACCTGAGCGATTGCCACTTCTGCAATACACATACACGGGTACTTCTGGGTCCAATTTCGCCAGCTCCTCCTGAAAGTCACTGCGGTAGAAATCGATCTGGCTTGCGCCTTTGATATGGCCCATGGAGAACTCTCGGTCGGTACGCACGTCCAAGAGCACTCCCTCGGGTCCATTATTGATTAAATCTGCAAACTCCTCGACCCCCACATTCCTGTTGATCACGCCCTCGCTTTGGGTGGTTTCCACCGCCGGAGTCTTGGATTGACAGCTCACTGCGCCACCCCACAACAGGACTGCGACGAGAAGTTGAGGTAGAAGTTTTACTGATTTCATGGTCTTACATTTTATGGATAAGAACATCAGAAGCACCGCCTCCGTTCACTCCATCTTCAATTCCTTTTGAGGCCAAGAACATCAAAGCTTGTCCTGAGCGGTTTCCCGAACGGCAAAACACGACGAGTGGACGCGACATTGATTTAAATTCCTCCCAACGCGCAGGAACTTCATCCAATGGAATGTTGATGGCGCCAGGTACAGATTCAAAGGCAACTTCGCCCGGTGTACGTACGTCTACCAAGGTGGCCTCTGGGTGGTTGATTGCTTCGTTGATTGTCATAATTGCTTGATTTTGGGTCAAAATTAGCGGCACCTTTTAAAACGAGGTGCAACTAAAATCACAGTTACCAAATAATGATTTGATCTTCCGCTGATTTGACCACACCACCATCGCCACAAACGCCGCCAAAGGCCTCCGCAAACTCAGGCATATTACTCATCGGTCCATTGACACGGAATTTACCCGGGCTGTGCGGATCAGTCACTACTTGGTTCTTCAAGTATTCGTCGCGACCGTGCATTTGCCAAACCTGCGCCCATCCCAAGAAGATACGCTGCGTATCGGTAAATCCATCAATTGGCGCCACCTCATTATCACCACGGTGCTTCAAATACGCGTGGTAGGCTAGGGTCAAACCGCCCAAATCTGCGATGTTTTCGCCCAAGGTCAATCGGCCGTTGACGTTCACCCCGGGCAATACCTCGTACGCATCGTATTGATCTGCCAATTTGGTGGTCAATTCGTCAAAGCGTTTTTTATCGCCTTCGCTCCACCAGTTCTCTAAGTTGCCATCAGGACCGTAGTTCGAACCCTGATCGTCAAATCCGTGTGAGAATTCATGACCGATCACCCCACCGATCGCGCCATAGTTGATGGCATCGTCCGCATCTGGGTTGAAGAACGGCGGCTGGAGGATCCCTGCTGGGAATACCACCTCGTTGTTCAACGGGTTGTAGTAGGCGTTCACAATGTGTGCACCCATGCCCCACTCGTCTTTGTCCACCGGCTCGCCGAGTTTCGACAAATTATCAGCGGTGAAGTATTGGGAAAGGGCCTTGCGGTTGGCGAAGTAGCTCTCACGGCTCAAATCCAAATCGCTAATGTCCTCCCACTTATCAGGGTATCCTATTTTATAGGTAAAGGCGTCCAATTTTGCCAAGGCCTTCTCCTTGGTCGTATCGCTCATCCACGCCAAACCGTTGATGCGGTCGCGGAAGGCAGCACGCAAATCTTCTACCATGGCCTCTACTTGGGCCTTGCTTTCTTCTGGGAAATAACGATCGGCGTACAGATGACCTAATTGGTCCCCTAAAACACCCACAGCGCCTTGCGCACGCTTCCAACGAGGATTCATCTTCGGCACCCCGCGGAGAATCTTGCTGTAGAATTCGAAATTCAACGTTTCAAATTCGTCGTTCAAAGAGGTCGCCGCGGCATCCGCCACGTGCCACTGGTAGTACTGCTTCCATGTCTCCAAGCCTGATTTCGCACAAGCTTCGTTAAACCTGCTGAAGAATTCTGGGGCCGAGTTGATCAAGGTGTCCACACTCACCCCCACCGCGTTCACATAGGCGGTAATAGGCATATTTGGCGCCAGCGCCTGCCATTGCTCGAGGGTCATAGGGTTGTAGCGCGCTACAGAATTGCGCATTTCCACGCGGCTCTTCATCGCTTGGGCCATGGCCTTCTCTAAATTGTAAATCGCATCCACATCCCACTCCTCACCCACGAGCGCCGAAACTTTGGCGATGTGGTCGCGGTACTGCTGTTGCAGGACTTGGCTCGCACTGTCCTCGCGGAGGTAGTAATCGCGGTCCGGCAATCCAATCCCGCTCTGACCTGCGTACAAGGCATGCGCGGTCGAATTCTTCGCGTCCGTGCTCACGTACAAACTAAGTGGCGCACCGATACCGTTAAACTTATTTTTACCCATCAAGGCAAACAACTCCTCTAAGGAAGTCACTGCGGCCACTTCCTCGAGGTAAGGCAATAGCGGTGCGATTCCCTCTTCGTTTCTCGCCATGCTGTCCATCGCGCTGGCAAATAGGTCGCCAATGAGCTGCTCGTCTGTACCTTTTTCATACGTTCCAGCACTGACCTCTTCGAGGATGGATTTTAATCTGAACTTGTTCGTTTCAATGAGTTCGTTGAATCTCCCCCATCTGGTTTCCGTATCTGGAATAGGGTTTTCCGAAATCCAACCGCCGGCGGTGTGTTGGAAAAAGTCCTCACAAGGGGCCACCGATGTATCGAGATGGTCTACGTTAAACGCCGCTTCTTTTGGCGCTTCTTCTGGCGCTGTACAAGCCGCGAAGGCTAGGGGTAGCGCGAACATTAGTTTTTTCATGTGTCCAATTTATAGGTTCAAGGGAACTAGCCCTTTCGTTTCCAAGTCTCGAAGGTAAAGGAATATTCGTGGTTTTCATCGGCCGGATGGTGCACGCTCGCTACGCATTCAAAAGGCGCCTTATCCCAATCCGGGAAATAAGCATGTCCCTCCAATGAGGCATCGACTACCGTAATTTCCAAAACATCCACAAAAGGCATGGCCAAGGCATAAATCTGAGCCCCGCCCACGATGAACGCCTCCGCCTCATCTTTCACCAACGCCAAAGCTGCCTCGAGGCTCTGCACAGATTCACACCCTGCCGCTTCAAAATCAGCATTGCGTGAAATGACGATGTGTCGACGGTTCGGCAAGGGACGACCGCCAAGGCTGTCCCAAGTTTTACGGCCCATGATGATGGTCTTACCGGCCGTGTGTTTTTTGAAGTGCTTCAGATCGTCCGGCAGGTGCCAGATCAAATCATTGTCCTTGCCAATGACCCTGTTGGTCCCATAGGCGACGATGGCTTTTAAAATCATCAGACGGCAACTTTGCCCGCGATGTGCGGATGAGGATCGTACCCGACGATTTCAAAATCATCATAGCTAAAGCCAAAGATGTCCTTTATCTCCGGGTTGAGTTTCAACTGTGGGAGCGCACGGAAATCTCGCGACAACTGCAGCTCCAACTGCTCAATGTGGTTGTTGTAGATGTGGGCATCGCCGAGGGTATGCACAAAATCGCCGACTTCGAGATCACAAGCTTGGGCCACCATGTGCACCAAAAATGCATACGATGCGATGTTGAAAGGCACCCCCAAGAAAATGTCCGCACTGCGCTGGTACAACTGACAGCTTAGCTTACCGTCAGCCACATAAAACTGAAAGAATGCGTGACATGGCGGCAGCGCCATTTGATCTACAAAACCGACATTCCAAGCATTGACGATGATGCGTCGGCTGTTGGGATTATTTTTAATCTGATCGATAATCTGGGCGATTTGGTCTACATGACCGCCGTTCGGTGCGGGCCATGAGCGCCACTGGTACCCATAGACAGGGCCGAGCTCTCCCCATTGTGCAGCAAAGGCCTTATCCGTGGCCACACGCTCGGCAAAAGCGCGGATGTCCTCGCCTTGGAAATCTTCAGACTTCGCATAGGCCGCATAGGGCCAATCGTCCCAAATACGCACTTTGTTTTGCGCAAGGTATTCGATGTTGGTCGAACCTTGAAGGAACCAAAGCAACTCGTGGAGGATGCTTTTGATATGTACTTTCTTGGTCGTCAGGAGTGGAAATCCTTCTTGAAGATTGAACCGCATCTGGTGCCCGAACACACTGAGGGTGCCCGTGCCGGTGCGGTCGCCTTTTTGCACGCCTTCTGATAAGACGCGTTTTACGAGATCGTGGTATTGCTGCATGTAACAAAGATGGTCGAGATGAGCCGGAATTGCTACGGAAAAGGCCATGGGTTTTCCACGGAGAAATGAACAAAAAAGCCCGCCTCGAGGAGGCGGGCTTCGGGTGCCCCGGGCCGGGATCGAACCGGCACGGACATTGCTGTCCACAGGATTTTAAGTCCGGCGTGTCTACCAATTCCACCACCGGGGCTCCAACAAAAAACCCTCCGTTGTTGGAGGGTCTTTGAGCGAAAGACGGGATTCGAACCCGCGACCCCAACCTTGGCAAGGTTGTGCTCTACCAACTGAGCTACTTTCGCGATTGGGACGGCAAATATACAGCCGAAATTAGTTTTCGCAATAGTCCACCTTATTTTTTCGAAACTTTTTCTTTCAAGGTGTTCAACAGCATCAAAGCCTCTATAGGCTTGAGCTCATCAAGGTTCAGACCCTCAAGCTCTTCCGCAATATCTTCCAATTCCGGACGGTCCATCGAAAAGAAATTCAATTGCGCGCCGGCCGATGTTCCCGAGGGCGTTTCTCCGCGTTCGCGCTGTGCTTCGAGGTCGCCGAGGACTTGGCCCGCGCGGTGGAGCACGTATCCTGGAATGCCGGCGAGTTTCGCCACATGAAGACCGAAGGAATGGGCGGTGCCGCCAGGTTTTAATTGGCGGGTGAAGATGATCGACCCCTTGTGCTCCTCGGTGCTGATGTGGTAGTTGCGGACCTTGCCGAAGGTCTTCTCCATCTCGTTCAACTCGTGGTAATGCGTTGCAAACAGCACCAAAGGTGTGCTTGGGTGCTGGTGTAAGTATTCCGCAATCCCCCAAGCGATGCTCACGCCATCAAAGGTGCTGGTCCCGCGGCCTATTTCATCCAAAATGACCAAGCTGCGGTCGCTGATGTTGTTCAAAATCGTCGCCGTCTCGTTCATCTCGACCATGAAGGTACTCTCCCCCTTGCTCAGGTTATCCGAAGCACCGACGCGCACGAACAACCGGTCCATGATGGGCAGGTCGGCGGAGGCCGCCGGTACGTACGAGCCCGCTTGGGCGAGGATCTGGATGAGGGCAGTTTGGCGCAACAAGGCACTCTTACCACTCATGTTGGGACCGGTGATCATGGCAATGGATGCCGTAGCACCGTCCATATCCAAGGAATTTGCAATGTAAGGCGTGCCTTCGGGCAGCACCTGTTCAATGACGGCGTGACGGCCGCGGTCGATGGCCAATTGGCGATCGGACCTGAAGGTCGGCCGCACATAGTCGTGGGCCTCGGCGATCGTGGCGAAGCTGCGAAGGACGTCGATGGTCGCCACCCATTGGGCGTTGGATAGGATTTGAGGTGCGGCCACCGCGGCCTGCTCCACCAATTCCCCAAACAATCTCAGCTCGATGGTTTTGATTTTCTCTTCGGCCCCGAGGACTTCAGATTCGAATTTTTTGAGTTCGTCGGTGATGTAGCGCTCCGCATTGACCAAGGTCTGCTTGCGGTGCCAATGCTCGGGAACCTTGTCCTTGTGGGAGTTGCGAACCTCGAGGTAGTATCCGAAGACGTTGTTAAAGGCGAGCTTCAGGGACAGAATTTCGGTGGCGGCGGCTTCGCGGTCACGGATGGCGTCTAGGGTGCCTTGTGCATCGGACAAAAGGCCGCGCAAGCGGGCCAGTTCAGGATCGAATTGGCTCGAGATGGATTCTCCTTTACCGATGATGGTGGCGGGGTCGTCCACGAGGGCCGAGCTAAGGGTTTCCCGCAGCTCGGATAAGGGTGCGGGCGGAGTTGCGGGGACGGAGATGCCCCACTCATCGGTTTTAGCGTAGAGGGCAGCGGTGGCATCTAGGGCGTCACGCAATCTGGCCATCTCTTTGGGAGAGATTCGCCCGGTGGAGGTGCGACTGCAGAGGCGTTCCATGTCCGGCATGCCGGAGAGGAGGCCGGAAAGTTCGTCGCGTACGTCGGGCTGCTCTAATAATTGGTCCACGGTATCCAAACGCGCACCTATGCGATCTGTATCGAGGAGCGGCAGGCTGATCCAATGGCGAAGCAGGCGGCCACCCATCGCGCTTTCCGTGCGGTCAATAACATCGATCAGGGACACGCCACCAGGGGCGTTCGGGTAGAATAATTCGAGGTTTTGGGCCGTGAAGCCGTCCAACCACATATAATCTTCGAGGACAATGCGCGAGAGACTGGTGATGTGGCTCAAGGAGCCCATTTCACTGTGCTTGAGGTGGTGTAAGATGGCGCCCACCGCGACGGTCGAGGCATCTTTATCGTTCAGACCAAAGCCGCTGAGGCCGTGGGTTTCGAAGTGCGAGGTGATGCATTCACTGGCGTATTTGGGTTCCCAAGCCCACGGGTCGATCCCAAAACAATAATAGTCTTGCTCGAGCGAGCGACGCAGGTCGCGGTCCATGTCGCGCGGGTGGACGATCTCTTTGGGGGCGTAGGTGGCTAGCGCATTGCGCAATTCCAGCTCGGAGCCCATGGCATGGAAGAAAGCACCCGTGGAGATTTCTACTACTGCCATTCCCCACGGGCCTTTTTTGGCCGGGTATAGGGCGGCGAGGTAATTGTGTTCCTTGCCGGCGAGGAGGTCGTTGTTCAGGTTGATGCCCGGGGTGATCATGTCGGTCACGCCACGTTTGACCAAGCCCTTGACGGTCTTTGGATCTTCGAGTTGCTCGACGATGGCGACGCGGTGGCCTGCCTTGACCAGTTTGGGCAAATACGTTTGCAAAGCGTGGTGCGGGAATCCGGCGAGCGCGACCTCCGAGGCCGAGCCGTTGGAGCGTTTGGTCAGGATGATGTCGAGTGTTTTCGCGGCTTTTTCCGCATCGCTGCCAAAGGTTTCGTAGAAATCTCCCACGCGAAACAGAAGCATGGCTTCCGGATGCTTGGTTTTGATTTCATCGTACTGACGCATCATTGGCGTCTTTTTTCCCGAGGCAGATTTCCCCATTTACACTTACTTTGTCATTGAGAAGCGGCAAAATGTCGCAGACTTCAAAAGTAAGCGCTTCAGAGAGATGAGAAAACTTCGCAACAATGAATTGGGCAGATTATCTACCGAAGATTTTAAAAATTCGGAAAAAACACCCCTGATCATTGTGGCCGACAACGTGCGCAGCTTCCACAATGTGGGGAGTTTGTTCCGCACGGCCGATTGTTTTCGCGCCGCGCACATTTATTTGTGTGGCTTGACTCCTACCCCCGGTTCCGCGGATATGCAAAAGACTGCGCTCGGTGCGACGGACAGCATGGATTGGACGCACGTGGAACACACGCTGGATTGTGTGAAGGCCCTGCAGCAGGAGGGTTATGAGGTGGTCGCGATCGAGCAAGCTGAAGGCAGCGTGGATTTGCGTGATTTTCAGCCGAAAGGCCCCACAGCACTGGTGTTTGGACATGAAGTTATTGGGGTTGCCCAAGAGGTGGTGGATGCTTGTGATGCGGTGATTGAGATTGCCCAATTTGGCACTAAACACAGCCTCAACGTCAGCGTAAGCGCCGGCATTGCCATGTTTGAATTACACCGAAAATTGACGGGTAAGCATTAACGCCCGAGTAAAAGATTGATTCGGCGCTTCAAGCCCAAACTTTTCCAAAGCACCACAGGGATGATCCACGCGACTACCGAGAGCAGTACGCCGATGTAGGTCGTTTGTGCATCGGCCGGCACTGAGGCATCTTTCGTGTACATGAGCCCTCGAACAATCCAAGGTTGTCGTCCCATTTCGGCGGTGTACCAGCCGGCATAATTGGCCACTAAAGCTGCTATAAAAACAGCCGCCAGCGCCCATGCTTGTTGTCGCCATCGCCCTTCCCTTTTCCACCACAGGTACACGAACAAGGCCAGCAGGACAAAATGGAGCAAGACCATCACGTGGTAGGAAGCGAATACCACATCGAGCAAATCCGTCAAATAACTTTCCTGCCAAGCGCCTAATCCATAGATCGGTTGCGCACTGTCGTTGAACATCATGAATGAGGTCATGCCCTCGAGTTTCATCGAAATGCGGTGGTCTTTTGTCGGCAAGAGGTAGAGGTCCGCAGGTCCATAGACACTTTCGTGGCCTTCAAAAGCCGCGAATTTTTCGGGCTGGTAGGCATATACCTCTCCGGCGTGGTGGTGGCCCACGTAGAATTGGACCCCCCAAATCACTAGGAAAAATAGCGCCCCTTTGGCCGTCAATCGTCTCGTATTGAACATTTGCCAAGCCCCGCCCAGCACCGCTGCTCCGAGCAAAACATGTGCAAATCTCGTGGCAAACGTGGGACTGAAGACCACGGGCCACAAGCCCAATCGCTCGATCACATTGCCCAGTGGATTGGCCATAATGCGCACGCCACTTGGAAACTGCATCCACGAGTTCACCGCAGTAATGGCCGAAGCACTGATTAGCGTCGTTACAAAAAGTCCTGCAGTGGCCACATGCATCAAGGTCCTGTGTTCACGTCGCAAGGCTCTAAAAAGCAATGGAAAGAAGATGGCGAATCCGCCCAAAGAGAGTGGCGCCTCCAATCCCTAACACGGGATTAAACATATCCGCAATCAGCTCGTAATACGGCGTCCAAATCTGTTCAAAATGCCACTTCAGCACGTAGCCGGTGGTGATGCCCAGTACAGTAAAGAGCACCAACGGTGCCACACCTTTGCGCAAGGTCGACCAGGGCGCACGGCCCAAGCTCTGCATGAAAAACCAAAAACTTCCGCCCATCGTCAGCAGCGGAAAGATGTAATGCAACGAAATGGTAATACCGAAGGACCAACGGGCAAGGGAATCGAGGATCATGGCGTGGCGGTTATGGATTCAAATGTAGGCAATTAGTCCAAAGCGGTAGGCACCACTTCGTCGGGGCATTCGTCCAGTAGGGTGGCCAAGGATTTCCCCAAGACGGGATGGGACCAATTTGGTACTACATCCCCCATCGGCATCAACGTAAACCGGCGTAGGTGCAAGCGCGGGTGCGGCAACACCAACAACTCGCTCTCCCAAACTCTTCGGTCGTAATCCAGCACGTCCAAATCAATGGTTCGGTCGGCATAGCCTTCCTCTTCACGAACACGGCCCATAGCCGTTTCCGTATCGAGCAATCGCAACAACAACTTCTCAGGCCCCAAAGCGGTCTCCACCAAGAGCACCTGATTCAAATAGGAGTTTGTGCTTTGATATCCCCATGGCGGGCTCTCGTACAACCTGCTTTTTCCTAAGATTGTGCTAAATCGACCAATTGCCTCTTGTGCCGTGGCAAGGTTTTGCACCTTATCGCCTAAATTCGTACCTAATAAAATAATGGCCTGGCCCATGAAAAATTTCTTCACTACTGTTCTCGCTGTTTTCACAGCCTTTATCGCCTCCATCCTCCTCTTGATCGGCCTATTGGTCATCGCGAGCATTACCGGAGAAGATCCAACCCCAAAGGTAGAAGAGAACACCTTATTGCGCATTCCTTTGTCGGGAACTTTGGAAGACCGCGCCGTGGAAGATCCTTTGGCCGGGCTAGATGCTGCATTATTGGGCATGGACGTACCTAAAGCCCTAGGCATGAACGAGCTGATGGCCGCTCTAGAACATGCCGCGCAAGACGATCGCGTGCAAGGAATTTTGTTGGATCAGGGCGCTTTTGCTGCGGGATACGGGATGCTAGAAGAATTGGCCGATTATCTCAAAGAATTCAAAGCCACCTCAGGAAAACCCATCTATTCCTATGGCGAATATTATACCCAAAAAGGCGCCGCACTGAGTGCCATCGCAGATTCTACCATCCTTCACCCCGGCGGCATCTTCGAGCTTCGCGGGATAGGAACCAGCTCGACCTATTACAAAGACTTTTTTGACAAATTCGGGATCGAGCCCCTCGTCGTCCGCGGTACTGGAAACAAGTTCAAGAGCGCCGTAGAGCCCTACATCGCCAGTGAAATGAGCGATGAAAACCGCCTGCAGCTCACCCACCTCATCACCCAGTTTTGGGATTTTATCGGGGACCAATTCGAAGCCAAAGGCATTGACCGCGCCACCCTGGACCGCGCCGCCACAGATTTCATCGGCATGGATGCAGATGCTTGTCTTGAAGCCGGATTAGTAGATGCTTTGGGGTACAAAGAAGATGTGATGAACCACTTCGAGGACCGCTATTCCCTGCTGCATTATGCAGATTATGCGGCCCAAATCCCTCCAGTAAAAGCCACCGACCGCATCGCCATCATCTACGCCAATGGAAGCATAGGCAACGGCTCGGGCGACGAAAACACCATCGGGACCGAAAACATCGTTAAAGCCCTGCGTAAAGCGGACAAAAACAAACGCGTCAAAGCCATTGTACTCCGCGTAAACAGCCCGGGTGGAAGTGCCTTGACCTCAGATATCATCCACCATACCATTGCTGATATTGAGAAACCGCTCATCGTTAGTCAAGCAAACTATGCGGCCTCTGGCGGGTATTACATCAGCTGTAATGCCGATGCCATTTTCACCAACTCCACCACCATCACCGGCAGCATCGGCATCTTCATGAGCCTATTCACTGCGGAGGAATTGATGACACAAACCCTAGGGCTCAATGTGGAGGAAGTGCAAACCCACCCCATGGCCAACTTCCCCAACCTCGCCAAGCATCCCGACGAAGCTCAATACGCCATCCTTCAGCGCATGATCGACCGCGGATATGCGGATTTCACCGGCAAAGTGGCCGAAGGAAGAAGCATGGACATGGACTACCTCCTGCCCTTGTGTGGCGGACGCGTTTGGACGGGTGATGATGCCGTAGATAATGGATTGGCTGACCTCGAGGGCAACCTCAGCGATGCCATTGCCTACGCCGCCAAGGAAGCCGGTATCGAATCTTACAAACTATACGAACTTCCGACCGTAGAAGATGGATTAGAGAAGTACCTGAAATCTCTGGGTGCTGCGAGAGCAGAAAACTTGCCTTTCCTAGACCATCCCGCCGTACAAGAGCTCGAATTCTTAGCCACGAACCCAGGCCTCCAAGCACGTTTAAACCCCATATTTCTTGAACTGTGATAGCCGCTAAACAACAAACAGCCGAGCGCCTCTATTACATTCTTGGCGCCCTATTCATTGCCGCATTGATCACCTGCAACCTGATCGCGAACAAATTCGTGACGGTCGACCTTGGGTTCAAAGTATTCACCATCAGCGCTGGTGTCCTTCCTTACCCGATGACCTTCTTGATCACCGATATCTTAAGCGAGCTCTACGGAAAAAAACGCACTACACAAGTCGTGCTCTCAGGCCTCGTCGCCAGTATTTTCGTCCTCTTCGTCTTGTGGCTCGGAGCCCAATTCCCTGCGATCGAAGGCTCCCCAGTGTCCGACGCCACCTACAACCAAGTATTTCAAAACGCTTGGCGTGTCATCGCCGCCTCCATGCTCGCGTACATCGTTGCACAGCTCATCGACGTTCGTCTGTTTCACTTCTGGAAAAACCTCACCGGCGGAAAAATGCTTTGGGTGCGCAACAACTTCTCTACGCTGGTCAGCCAACTCGTCGACACCATATTGGTCGTCCTCGTCTTGTTCATAGGCACCTTGCCCTGGAGCACCATGGGGGAATACATATGGGACGGCTGGCTCTTCAAAGCCACTGCCGCCGCATTCGATACTGCTGCCATCTATGCCTTTATGTGGTGGGCCCGCGGTTATTTCGGGCTAGAGATTGGCGAAGAAATCGACGTTTAAAGCAACTCCAAATTCACGATGTGCCCTTCGTGCGAACGCACGTTGAACACGCCCGCAGTCGTGATCAAGTATTGGCCTTTTATACCGACCAATTCCCCTTCCCAGCTATCGCCTTCACTTTTGAAGCTCATGCTCTTCACCTTAGACGGGTGCTGCTCCACAGGGTAATTCATCGACCAAATTTCCGGCTGCTGCGTACGGTATTGTTGTAATTCTTCCGGCAATGACGCTTGCGCAAGGGCAAAGGCCTCCTCCAAGCTTTCCTCCGTAGTGGCCCCTTTGAGCATGGCCTGCCACGACGTCTTGTCGGTAAAGTAATCTTTCAACGCCACCTCGGCTAGGCCCGCCAAGTAGCGATTCGGCACCTCCAATATGACCGTCGCCTCGTCCGCACCCTGATCCATCCAGCGGTACGGCATCTGAGTCTTCCGAGTCACCCCAACCTTGATGCGGTCCGTTTTTGCCAAATACACCAAGTGTGGCTGCAATTGCAACCGCTGCTCAAATTCCAGATCTCGCTCGGCAATGCCTAAATGCGCCTTGCTAAGCTCCGGCTTCATAATGGTAGGCGAAGCTTCGGGTTTAGTAAAGAAGCACTCACGACAGAAATTTTGGCGGTACACTTCTGGGACCAATTGGCCACAGAAACATTTATGCGTCCCGGTAAACGTCATGCGCAATGGCTTCCCAATGAGTCCATTCATCATCAACAAATCCATGCCCAAGGGCAAAGAGTATCGAATGGTAGGTCCGTACTGCGTAGTCATTTTCCTTAAGGGGCCGGTGAACTGCATATTTTCTGCTAACTTTAATAGTGTGAAAGTAGCACATAAACGACCGACCTCCTAAAGCCATGATCTATACTTGGGTTAACAAAGTCATCCGACAAAACATGCGCCGCCGTGTGGAGGAAATTTATGCCTTCACAGACCGGCCTATTGAATCCCAAGATCAACTCCTTCGAGAGCTCCTGGCCAAGGGTACAGATACCGAATATGGGCAGAAGTACCGCTTCGACCTGATTCAACACCCGCGTGAATTTCAAACACGTGTACCCTTATCGGATTACGGCACACTGAAGCCCTACATCGAGCGCATGCGCCAAGGCCACCGCAACATTCTCTGGCCCGGCAAGGTAGAGTGGTATGCCAAGAGCTCCGGCACCACCTCCGGGGTAAGTAAATTCATTCCTGTTTCCAAAGACAGCATCGAAGATTGCCACTTCTCAGGAGGTCGATACGAACTCGCTTTGTATTGCAATGCGGTGCCGGAAACTAGAATTTTCGAAGGGCTCGGCTTGCGTTTGGGCGGTTCCACAGAAATACAATCTGAAGGCCAGAGTCAAAGCGGCGATCTAAGCGCCATCCTGATCCAAAACATTCCACTGTGGGCAGAACTCCGCAGCGCACCCAGTCCCACCACCGCACTGATGAGCGATTGGGAAAAGAAGATTGATGCCATACTCGATGAAGCCCTCGAACAAAACATCACCTCCTTATGGGGCGTCAGTTCATGGTTCCTCGTGCTGTTTAAGAAAGTGCTCGAACGCACTGGAAAAAGCAACATTCTCGAGGTATGGCCAAATCTTGAACTCTTTGCACACGGCGGGGTAAACTTCGCGCCTTACGAAGACCAATTCCGCGCACTCATGCCCGGCGACCAAGTCACCTTCATGGAAAACTACAATGCCTCGGAAGGGTTCTTTGCAGTACAAGACGACCCGGCTATAGACGGTATGCTACTCTTGCTGAACAACGGCATCTACTATGAATTCATCCCTATGGATTCTTTTGATGGAACCAACAGCCAAACCATTGGCCTAAAAGATGTTGAATTACACACAGATTATGCGGTGGTCATCACTACCAACGGTGGGCTGTGGCGCTATCTGTTGGGAGATACCGTGAAGTTTGTATCGCGCCATCCTTACCGCATCAAAGTCAGCGGTAGGACAGCACATTTCATCAATGCCTTTGGCGAAGAAGTGATCGTCACCGATGCTGAAAATGCTGTGTTAAAGGCCTGTAATATTCACGGTTGTGACCTGGTGGAATTCCATGCCGCACCGTGCTACATGAACAGTGAAAAAACCGGAGGGCATCAGTGGATCATTGAATTCAAAACACCTCCTAAGGACCTTGCAGCCTTCACCGAAGATCTGGACAATGCCCTCAAAGAGGAAAACTCTGATTACGCCGCGAAAAGAAAAGGCGACCTCGTCTTACAACTGCCCAATATCGTAGTGGCCCAAAAGGGATTGTTCCACCAATGGTTGAAAAACAAAAACAAACTAGGCGGACAAAACAAGGTCCCTAGATTGAGCAATAACCGGGACCTTATTACGCAGTTGCAGGCGCTGAATGACGCTGCTCAAATGCCTGCATGACAGCAGTCCATAAGTTGATGCGTGCACGCAAGGCTTGCTCCGATAGCTCGGCCGCACTTTCCCATTTCTGAGCATCCGTACCACATAAAAGTTCGACCATGCGCTCTGCCAAATGTCCGTGCAAATCGCCATCAACTTCGATGTGACGCTCAAGGTAATAGGCGAAGAGTCCAAGCTGCTCAGGGAATTGGGCCTTTAAATTCCCAACGATTTCCATAAACATATCCGGAATCAAATCTTCACGACCGAAGGTGAAGACAGCCGCAATCTCATGTGCCTTGCCACCTTCTACTACAGAGAGGGTCTGACGAACGAACGCCTTCGCACCCTCAGGGGCATCGCTCTCCTGCAAAGCCTGCATAGGGTTGGCACCCTCGCGTAATGCTTCAATAAAGGCTAAAATAGGTGCCGTATTCGCCCCTGCCTCTTCCATCGCTTTTACGTACAGCTCGAAGTGACTGGTAGCATTTCCATCTTGATCCACATCGCTTTCTTCGCCGTGAACAATCTCATTAATCAACCGACGAGTTTCAGGATCGCCCTGAGGAATCCAGTAGGTATCCACACAGGTCAGTTGACGCTGCAACGCCTTCAACAGGACCATGAAATCCCATACGGCCCAAACGTGCGTTTCCATGAAATCGCGCGCTTTATCAAGCGTGTTGACCCAGCCGAAGGCCGGATGTTGAATTAATTCTTGGCGGGTAGGTTGAATTTGTTGAGTTAGGTGGTCAATTTGCATCTTACTTGCGACACTTTTATTACTTTGCGGGTACAAAAATAGTAGTCATGCACATAGCAATCGCAGGAAATATTGGTTCAGGAAAAACAACTTTAACTGAGTTATTAGCAAAGCACTACAACTACCAGCCGCATTTCGAGGATGTGGATGACAATCCTTACCTCGATGACTTCTATGAAGAAATGCAGCGCTGGAGCTTTAACCTTCAAATTTATTTCTTGCGTTCCCGCTTCGAACAAGTAACCCAGGTTCGCGAAGAAGGTTTAAACGTCATTCAAGACCGCACTATTTATGAAGATGCGCACATCTTCGCGCCAAACTTGCATGCCATGGGATTGATGACCGCACGCGACTTCAACAGCTATCAAGGATTGTTCGAGTTGATGGAAAAGCACCTCCAGGCGCCAGACCTATTGATTTACTTGCGTGCCTCTGTTCCTACATTGGTGGACCACATCCAAAAAAGAGGACGCGATTACGAAAACAGCATTCGCATTGATTACTTGCGTCGTCTAAACGAGCGTTACGAAGCCTGGATTAATTCTTACGACAAAGGCAAGATTCTGATCGTCAACGTTGACAAGAACAACTTCCCAGAGAACCCCGAAGATTTGGGTGAGATCATCCAACAGATTGACTCAGAGCTGAACGGCCTCTTCTAAAACTTTTACGATTTTTTCTGCGGCACCGCCGCTGCTCAAGCATCCAAGCTTGGGCTGCTTTTCCTTTTGCGACAAACGCTTCAGTGCCCACCTGGTCTAAATACTGTGCCCAGTCCTCGTGCGCTTGAATAGGTTGTAAGAATCCCTCTTCGACCAATTCTTTGTTCTCCGCAATCTTCTGCCAGTTCGGACCACAGGCCGCTATTTTTCCTTGAGCGGTCGCTTCCAAGACATTGTGCGTCGACTTGTCCCATCCACCGCCGATCACAATACCATCGGCCAAGCCGTACAAACTCACCAGCACCCCAAACTCCGGCACCATTAACACATCCGTTGCCGTCGGCTCGTCTCGAGTACTATCGAGCACTTGGGATGCTTCGTATTGCATCAACGCCTCTCGAACCTTCGATGATTCTTTTATATCGTGCGGCACCACCCAAAGTGAATACTCCCGTAAATCTAAGCCGTTCAAAGCTTCGCAATCCGACACATGGGCACTACCCACCAGCAGCACTGGCTTTACCTGTGCCCGTTTCCAGGCCGTAAATTTTTCATTCGTGTCCACCCCGACCAAGGCTGCGGCATAATCGTACTTCGGATTCCCTAAGACTTCGGAATGCACACCGGCCATACTCATGCACGCGGCATCTGCCTCATTCACCACACCCCAAGTATGCACGCCATCAATGAAGTTCTTGCGAATCAACGGCAAAAGGCGGCTCAAATACCACGGAGTGCTCGGAGCACTCATCCCCATCACCACCACGGGAACATTGGCACGTCGCAATCCAGCAATGTGGTTTGGCCACAAATCATAGCGGACCATAAGTGCCAAATCTGGCTGCACATAAGCCAACCATTTTTTTACCAATGAGGGTCGGTCAAAGGGCAAATAATGCACCTTGGCGCGGGCGTAATGTTTCCGCGGTTCGTAGCCTGAAGGACTAAAAAACGTTACCACAGCTTGCCAATGTTCGTGTCGGTCTAAAAACTGTTCCAGCACAGGGCGCCCCATCTCAAATTCTCCTAAGGAGGCACAATGCATCCAAATGGTTTTCCCTTCTATTGGTGGTTCCTGGGTCCAATGCTCCGATCCATCCACCGCTTCCCACCAAGAACCGGCAGGACCGAAGGCGGCGCCCGTCCTAAACACTAACTCAGCCAGAAGTGGATAAATGATCATCAGTCCGTTAAAAAGAAGCTCTCTTGTTTTGCGTAAATGGGCAGGTACCATGTAAAGTTCACGCCGAAGCCCATGTCCCACTTAAACGAATTATCCGGCAATCCCGTATCCGTATTGAAACCTCTGATGTTCTGTGTGGTGGCTAAAAATGCGTGGAGCCCCAAAGCATAGTTAATGCGTTCGTTATTGTCCAAATGCAGGTAACGTAGCTGGCCTTTCGCCACTGGCCCCATGTGCAATCTATCGTATCCACGAAGCATGGATCCCTGAAGCTGCGGGAAGTTGCCGCGCTCATTGCGCAAACTGATCTGGGTTTGCTGGGCACCGATGCCTGCCATCCAAAGCCACCCAGAATTTGGGTTGTAGTGTGTCTTAAAAACATGTCCGATGTGAGCGGTAATCTGTCCGCCGGATAGTCCTGCTTGAAGGATGGCCAATTCTCCATTGACCCCCACAAAATTCCCTTGTTCATCGGCCAAACCCCCGAAGATTTCTGAAGCATTTTTTACCGAATTCCCATAAAACGCATCAAAGGCTGCTCCGACCATCCAACCCTCGCGATTTTTCTTGGTGTATTCTACAGTAGCACCACCAAAGGCGCTGTATCGAGTCGCGAGATCTCCAAGGGGAATGTGGGTAGCAGGCGACAAGCCCCATAACTGTACTGTGCGGAGGCTATCGGCAGTGGTTAATTGGCCGCGCATAACGGTCGATAGACCGAAAAAAAATAGGCAAAAAAGCAGGCGATGCCATCTATTCATAGATTCCGTGGGCTTTAACTGCAAGGTAAGCGCAAATAGTCGTTCGTAATAATGTAATTTTAGGGCATTGAAATCGTTGATACAACGACCTAAAGCTTAAGCATGAAGATTACAGTCATTGGAACTGGATACGTAGGCTTGGTGACCGGCGCCTGTTTGGCGGACGTGGGCATCGAGGTAACTTGCGTGGATATAGATCAGAAGAAAATCGAAGGCCTGAAAAACGGCATTCTCCCCATTTACGAGCCTGGACTCAAAGACATTGTACTTCGCAACTTTGAAAAGGGCAGGTTGCACTTCACGACGGATTTGTCTGAAGCCATTGTGGGCTCAGCGGCGGCATTCATTGCGGTGGGAACGCCTCCAGGTGAGGACGGTTCTGCGGATTTGAAGTATGTGTTGGGCGTGGCTGAAGAAATTGGCCAGACCATGCAAGATTACTTAGTGGTCATTACCAAATCTACCGTGCCCGTGGGTACGGCGGAAAAAGTACGCGGCGCCGTGGCTTCTACATTAGAAACTCGTGGGGCCGCATTCGGCTTTGATGTCGCCTCTAACCCTGAGTTCTTGAAAGAAGGTGCTGCCATTGAAGATTTCATGAAGCCCGACCGCATTGTGGTGGGTGTGGACAGCGAGCAGGCCCAAAAAACATTGGACAAGCTCTACCGTCCGTTCACCTTGAACGGTCACCCGGTGATCTTTATGGACATCCCTTCCGCAGAGATGACCAAATACGCCGCGAACGCCATGTTGGCCACGAAGATTTCATTCATGAACGACATTGCCAATTTGTGTGAGAAGATGGGCGCAGATGTGAATATGGTACGCAAGGGCATCGGCTCTGACCCCCGCATCGGCAATAAATTCATCTACCCGGGTATCGGATACGGCGGCTCTTGTTTCCCAAAAGACGTCAAGGCCCTGGCCCGTACCGGACGTGAAAACGGCCACACCATGCGCATCTTGGAAGCCGTTGAACAAGTCAATGATGCACAAAAAAGTGTGCTCTACAATAAGATTAACGCCTACTTCGGCGGCAAGCTCGAGGGCAAGACCATTGCTTTCTGGGGGTTGTCCTTCAAACCGAATACCGACGACATGCGTGAGGCACCGTCAGTGGTCATCGCCAACCTGTTGACCAGCGCTGGCGCCCACGTTCGTGCCTACGACCCGGTGGCTATGGAAGAAGCGAAGCACCAGCTCGGCGATAGCATTACCTACTGCAACAGCTACCTCGAGGCTACAGAAGGCGCAGATGCCTTGGCACTGATCACCGAATGGACAGAGTTCCGCGTACCGGATTGGGACAAAGTGGCCGAAACGATGAACGGCAAGTCTTGTTCGACGGACGCAACCTCTACCGCAGAGAAACCCTAGCGGAAATAGGGTTTGATTATTACGGCATCGGCCAAGGACAACAGATCTAATGGCAAGAGTACTCATCACAGGCGCGGCAGGGTTTTTAGGTTCTCATTTATGTGACCGATTCATTGCTAATGGCGATGAGGTCCTCGCTATGGACAACCTCATTACGGGGAACATGGAGAATTTGGAGCACCTCAGTGGTCATCCAAATTTCACGTTCTTCCACCACGATGTAAGCACCTTTGTGCACGTGCCGGGAAAATTGGACTACATCCTCCATTTTGCTTCACCTGCCTCTCCTATTGATTATTTGAAAATCCCCATTCAGACGTTGAAGGTGAGCTCTCTAGGAACTCACAACCTCTTGGGCTTAGCACTCAACAAGGGCGCGCGCATCCTCGTAGCCTCCACTTCTGAAGTGTACGGCGATCCCTTAGTCCATCCACAAACGGAAGAGTATTGGGGCAATGTAAATCCCGTAGGACCCCGCGGGGTATACGATGAGGCCAAGCGCTTCATGGAGGCCATGACCATGGCCTACCACACCTACCACGGGCTGGAAACGCGCATCGTGCGCATCTTCAACACCTATGGACCACGCATGCGATTGAACGACGGACGCGTATTGCCTGCCTTTATCGGCCAGGCCCTGCGCGGTGAAGACCTGACCATCTTTGGCGACGGTTCTCAAACCCGCTCGTTTTGTTATGTAGACGACCTCGTTGAAGGCATTTACCGATTACTCATGAGCGACCATGCAGAGCCGGTCAATATTGGCAATCCGCACGAGATCACCATCTCGGATTTTGCTGAAGAGATCATTAAACTCACCGGAACCACACAGAAAGTGGTGTACAAGGAATTACCAGTGAACGATCCGATGCAGCGCCAACCAGATATCAGTAAGGCGAAAGAAATTTTAGATTGGGAGCCGAAGGTCATGCGTGCCGAGGGACTAGAGCGTACCTACGCTTGGTTTAAAAACCTACCAGAGGATCGTTTGTACCGAAAGGAGCACCGCGATTTCGAAGATTACAAAAGAAACTAACCAACCATGAACCAAATCTTAATCACAGGCGGACTCGGCTACATAGGCTCCCACACTGTTGTGGAGTTGATCCAAGCCGGCTACGATCCTATTGTGATCGACAACCTAAGCGAAAGCCCCATTGAGGTCAAGGACCGCATTGAAAAAATAGTGGATAGGGAAATCACCTTCCGACAAGTTGAACTCTGCGACCGCGCTGCAGTAGATGCAGTGTTTGAAGAGTTCCCGGATATTTCAGGGGTCATTCACTTTGCCGCTTTCCTCTTGGTAAATGAAAGCGTTGAGGCGCCGCTCAAGTATTACCACAATAATTTGTTGAGTACCGTTAACCTTCTTCAAAGTATGGAGGCCCACGGCATTCGCAACATTGTGTTCTCGAGTTCTTGCACGGTGTATGGCACTCCAGAAAACCCACATGTGGATGAAAATGCGCCCGTACAACCTGCGGAAAGCCCGTACGGCAATACCAAGAAGATGGGTGAGGAAATCCTCCGTGATACCGCAGCGACTGGAACCGTGGATGTGTTGAGCTTGCGTTATTTCAATCCTATCGGCGCCCACCCCACAAGTATCATTGGCGAATTCCAAGACGGCGAACCGCACCACTTGGTTCCCTACATCACTGAAACTGCCATTGGTAAGCGTAAAGAATTAAAAGTATTCGGGTCCGATTACGATACCCGCGACGGCTCTTGCATTCGAGATTACATTCACGTGATTGATATTGCCAAAGCCCATATTTTGGCTGTTCAACATTTGATCGACGGCAAGACCAAGGGATATGATGTAATCAATCTGGGATCTGGAAACGGATCGACGGTGTTGGAAATGATTAGTGCTTTTGAACGTGCCACTGGAATTGCTATTCCATATAGCCTAGCGCCACGTCGCGCTGGGGATGTACCTGCGGTATACGCGAACATTGGCAAGGCACAGCGCGTTTTGAATTGGACCCCAGAAAAAACATTGGAGGACATGCTTCGTGATGCTTGGAATTTTGAGCAGAGCTTATAGCATGTCAAGGTTTTTCTTTGGAATACTAGTATTGTTAATGAGTAGTCCGCTATTCGGGCAAACTATATCTATGCGCCCATTGACTCGCTCAGAACCATGCCAAATTCTAGGCTTGATAGTCTATACCCTTCTGCCTTTTCTATAGATACCGTAAATAACCTCACTACAATTTCAAGACCGGAATTTGATAGCATATTTAGCAATGCCATCCGCCCCGTCATTTCCGAACTTATGAGAGTAAGCGAGGAAATCAAAGCCCCCGCTTCGTCATTCTCTTACCTTTTCTACTTTAATGCCAATGGTGTCCTAGATCATGCTCGAATAAGCATCATCTTGGCTCAAGAGGGTCATTCATTGACTATTGAATATCCAGATTCAATTCTCAATCATTTGCTCTCCAACTTTAGCCTAGGATTCTCAGCCACTCGAGCTTATTCCCAGTGCGGCTCTACTTATTTGGGAGCAAGACCTCACATACCTGTTTTGGATGGCCCAAAAAGATATTTGCTAGCCTATCAACCCGGTAAGGCACAGACTATCTACGGGATTGCTATAGGAATAATTGGACAAGATGTTATTTGCAATGCTCCGTACAACCAGACCACCAACGGGATTAATTTTCAAATAGGAGCAGGGTTATTTCATTGGTACGTTATACCTTTTCGTTATAAACCAGACCCCCATTGGCTATTGATGGATATGAATGATCAAAAGTCTATTACCAATGGACTGCAATGCTCCATTTTTGGAACGCAAACGGATGTAGTCAATGGCGTTGCCATCTCGGGATTTGTAAGCGTAGGTGACCGATTGAATGGACTTGCTTTAAACCTAGGAAGTAGCCATTACACCTTAGTAAACGGAATGACTGTTTCTTTCAGAAATACTGCATTAAAAACCAATGGAGTCCAAATAGGAATTATCAATAGTTCGAATCAAATGAATGGTGTTCAAATTGGACTTTGGAACAACGTAGAATTTTCGGATCAACCTAAGCTTCAAATAGGTCTTTGGAATACAATAAACGGAAAGTCCTTTCCTATTTTAAACTTCCGTCGATAACTTTCTCTTTTCCACATTCTTTGGAAGAGGCTTGAGCATTTTGTAATTTTGTACTTAATAAAGTACGTAATTATGATCGCTGCCAATTTTTCTGAATTCCGAAAAGACCTCAAGAAGTACCTCGATGAGGTCGAAGAGAATAATGAAATCATCATATTAAAACGTAAAACAGGCAATGGTGCGGTTGTCTTATCGATAGAAGAATACAATCAAATGCTTGAGACCATGCATTTGCTGAAATCGAAGGCGAACGCCGACCATCTTTATGCCAGTATGAAAGAGTTGGACGGCGAGCTCATCGAATGGCAGGTCAATGAGCAGTAGCAATAAAATACTTTTTACGCCGAGCGCTTGGGCAGATTACCAATATTGGGCCTTGAACGATACGAAGGTGTTTAAAAAGTTGAATCAAGTACTGGAGAGCACACGTCGGACAGCATTTGAAGGAATAGGCAAACCTGAAGCACTTAAACACGACCTTTCAGGCCTTTGGAGCCGAAGAATCACAAGAGAGCACAGGCTTGTATACCGCTATCATCACGAAGCCATCCAAGTAATTTCTTGTAGATACCACTATTAGAGGAAATTCATCGTTATTGAAGTCGCTGATTACAACAGCTTTTGCTCTTTAAATTCATAGTTTCGTAGTCCACAAGAACCACACGAATGAAGAACATCATCATCACCGGCGGTGCCGGATTTATTGGCTCTCACGTCGTTCGCTTGTTTGTAAACAAGTACAGCGAGTACCGCATCATCAATGTGGATGTGCTGACCTATGCCGGGAACCTCGAGAACTTGAGTGATATCGAAAGTGCCCCAAATTATGTGTTTGAGCGCGTGGATATCGTTGATGCAGCAGCCGTTGATGCGCTGTTTGATAAATACCAGCCGGAAGGGGTCATTCACTTGGCGGCGGAAAGTCATGTGGACCGTTCGATTAAAGATCCTTTGGCCTTTGTGCGTACCAACATCTTAGGTACGGTGAATTTGCTCAACAGCTTTAAGCGCATTCATGAGGATTTCCAGGGCAAGCGCTTCTACCACATCTCAACGGACGAGGTTTACGGAACCTTAGGTAAGGAAGGCTTGTTTGAAGAGACGACGTCGTACGATCCAAACAGTCCATACAGCGCCTCAAAAGCATCTTCAGACCACTTTGTGCGTGCCTATGGCGAGACCTATGGCATTCCTTATGTGGTGACCAATTGCTCGAACAACTACGGCCAAAACCAATTCCCAGAAAAACTCATCCCGCTCTTCATCAATAATATCGTGTAATAAAAGCCACTGCCGGTATACGGCGACGGTCAGTACACCAGAGACTGGTTGTACGTTGTGGATCATGCCGTGCCATTGATCTCGTGTACCACGAAGGTGAAAACGCAGAGACTTATAACATTGGTGGGTTTAATGAATGGACCAACATCGATCTGATCAAGGTGCTGTGCGCGCAGATGGACGAGAAATTGGGCCGTGAAAAAGGAAGCAGTGAAAAGCTCATTACCTACGTGAAAGACCGTCCGGGTCACGACCGCAGGTATGCCATTGATGCGACCAAGATCAACAAGGAGTTGGGCTGGGCGCCAAGCGTGACTTTTGAAGAAGGGCTGGCCATTACCATTGATTGGTATTTGAGCAATGCCGAGTGGTTGAAAAACGTAACCTCAGGGACTTATCAGGAGTATTACGACAACATGTACGCCAAGCGTTAATTCCCTATTTTAATTAGCATGAAAGGCGTCGTTGTTAAAAGTACTGGGAGTTGGTACCTCGTTCGAGAATTGGACGGAGGACAGCTTTACGATTGCCGCATCAAAGGAAAGTTTCGCGTTGCTGGAATTAAAAGCACCAACCCCCTAGCGGTTGGAGATTTTGTGTCTTTCGAGCCGGAAGAAAAAGACGAAGGCCAAGGTATCATTGACGGGATTGAAGACCGTAAAAACTACATCATTCGCAAGAGTGTAAACTTGAGCAAGCGCGTGCACATCATCGCTGCGAATATGGACCAAGCCTTGTTAGTGACTACGCTGGCACAACCGGCGACCTCTACGGGGTTCATGGATAGATTCCTTTCCACGGCCGAGGCCTATAACATTCCTACCATTATCGTCTTCAACAAATGTGATTTGTACGATAGTGAGGAAATCAGAAGTGAATTGGACTACAGAAAAGCCGTCTATTCTGCTATCGGGTACCATTGCTTGGAAACCTCAGCCACTAAAGGGGAAGGATTGGCAGAATTGGCCTCCCTACTCAAAGGAAAAACCACCCTACTCAGCGGACACAGCGGCGTGGGAAAGAGTACGCTGATCAATGCGATTGAACCGAGCCTAAACCTACGAACGGGCGCCGTGAGCAGCAGCCACAATAAGGGACAGCACACCACCACTTTTGCTGAGATGCACCCGCTACAAATGGGCGGTGATATTATTGATACACCCGGGATTAAGGGTTTTGGATTGGTCAATATGGAGGATACCGACCTCAGTCATTTCTTCCCGGAAATTTTTGCCATTAGCAAGGAATGTAAATTCCACAATTGCAAACACATTAACGAACCGCAGTGCGCCGTAAAAATCGCCCTCGACGAACATAAAATTGCACCGACTCGATACGAGAGTTATCTTAACCAACTAAATGATCAAGATGAAACTACACATTACCGCAGCACTGACTATTAGTGCATTGGCATTGGCCTCATGTGGCACACAAAAAGAAGCGGCAGAAGCTGCTGCACCGGCTCCGGTGGTTAAGGAGGTGAATGAAGCACTGAATTGGTCCGTAAAAAATGCCGAGGCCCGCTACCTCTACAGCCAAAACATGCGATTAGCCGCAGATAAAGTGCAGGATTTAATGAATAAAGGTGAATCCGTTGGAAAAGCAGTATTTATTGACGCTACCTTTTTGCTGTTTAACCAAAACATGACCTACGAGTACTTTGCAAATTTTGGCACGATCAATGATGAATTCAACGTAGGTGAATTGCGTGGCTATTGTCGAAACCAATACCAGCCGGAAGCCGTTGAACTCATTCGTATGTGTGCAGAAGCGGGCATGGAAATCATTTTAATGGCCCCAGAAAAAGATGCTATAGAAATCATGCAAGATCTTCAAAAGCAAAATTTCCAAGTCTTTGCGAGCATGATGACCAGCCAACCGCAATACGGAAAATACGCAGAGAACATCACCCTGCGCGAATATGCTGCTGGAAACCGCGTTGGCGTTGGTGTTCACCTCAAGTCTTGGCGAAGCAAGTGAATTTACCATGAGCCGTGGACCCAAAGGATTCGAGTTGAACGAAATGTACAAGGCCTTTGGCGACCAATTAATCTTATTTCCTAACCCAGCCTTTAACTAAACATGCGCGCCCTGCTCCAAAGAGTTTCTGAAGCTAAGGTCGTCGTCGACGGCAAAGTGCACAATGAAATAGGAAAAGGGCTGCTTATTCTTCTTGGTGTAGAATTCGAGGATACCGAGGAAGATGCGCGTTGGTTGTGCGGAAAAATCGCGAAAATGCGGCTGTTCCCCGATCAAGACGGGGTAATGAACCTCAGCGTTCAGGAGGTCGGTGGGGAGTTTTTGGTCATTAGCCAATTCACCTTACACGCCAGCACCAAAAAAGGCAATAGACCGAGCTATTACAAAGCCTCAAAACCTCACCACAGTGAGCCCTTGTATGAGTATTTCATGGAACACTTGTGGATGGAAAGTGACCTGCCCGTAAAAGGCGGTAAATTTGGTGCCGATATGAAAGTACACTTGGTCAACGACGGCCCAGTGACCATTTGGATAGATTCAAAAAACAAAGAATAATGGCCTTAGATCCCATCGATAGTAATCCAGATTTGCCGCTGGGCAAACTGCAAGAAGAAGTCCACCAATGGATTGAAAATCATGGTGTCCGTTACTTCAATGAGCTGACCAACATGGCCCAGCTCAGCGAAGAGGTAGGAGAAGTGGCTCGAATCATTGCACGCCGCTATGGCGAGCAAAGCGAGAAAGAGAGTGATAAGGCCAAGGATTTGGGCGAAGAACTAAGCGATGTACTCTTTGTATTGCTCTGCCTCGCCAATCAAACCGGCACGGATCTACAAGCGGCCTTTGATAAAAAGATGAATGTGAAGCGCGAGCGCGACCACGACAGACACCACAGCAACGAGAAGCTCAAGTAATTAGCCCCCAATCATCACCGAGGTCATCGAAATCGCCCCGGCCAAATATTCATCATTGAAGAAGGAGAGATTATCTTCTTCCTCACGCAATCCGATAGCGTAGAGCAAGGGCAGGTAATGTTCTGGAGTTGGGATGGCATTTTCAAAGGCTTTGCCCCATTTCGAATACTGCGCTAATCCATTCAAATCCGAATCTACTAACATGGTTTTCATCCGGGCATTGGCTTCTTGAGCCCAATCGTATCCGAATGGATCATTCAATCGGTCCCAAGCGACCATTCTTAGGTTGTGCACCATATTCCCGCTTCCTACAATGAGCACGCCCCGGCGGCGCAGTGCCTGTAACTCCTTGGCCAAAGCGATGTGTTCCGCAGGAGTCTTATACCTGTTCAAGCTCATCTGAACCACCGGTACATCCGCCTCTGGATACATGTGTTTTATAACACTCCATGCACCGTGATCCAGCCCCCAATGATGGTCAAGCTCGCAATCGTGCTGCAACAACTCCTGCGTAATCCGAGCAAGTTCCGGACTGCCCGGCGCAGGATATTGAACATCGTACAAGGCCTGAGGAAATCCACCAAAATCGTGTATGGTTTTGGGCATTTCCATTGCTGTCACCTTGGTGCCATAGGTTTCCCAGTGGGCGGAAATGCAAAGAATAGCTTTGGGACGTTGCACCACCGATCCCACTTCACGAAATCCTTTGACAAAGGCATTGTCCTCAATGGCATTCATGGGACTTCCATGTCCTAAGAATAGGACGGGCATTTTTGCATCCGTTTCCTCTCCTAAATATGATAAGTCCCTTAATTCCATTATCTAAATCTAAACTCAAATCCCATACTTACCCAACGTCCCGGCTGAATAACATTCCCGCGGTCGTAATATTGAGTATCGAAAGCATTGTTAATGTTGATGAACGCTTGGAATGGGAACTGGCGTTTAAACAAACCTGCAGCAGGCGCGTAGTACACCTTTAGATCAAGCAGCGCAAAAGGCGCATAGGCTACTTCGCTCCCACCGCTGTAGTAGGTACCCACTCGATCTTGAAGGGTCAAGGCGTAATTCGCAAAAAAGCCTAGGCCCAATTTCTGTGTAGCGCGCGCCGTAATCTTGGCCTGTAAGTAATCCAATGCGTACAAGCTCGCATAATCAACCTCTGGACTTGTACCTTTCATGAAGGCTGCTTGAACAGAAGCACGTCTAAGCATCTGCTTTCTCTTCTGTGCCGTATAGGTCATTCCACCCTCTACTCCAGTAAGCGCAAGAGCGGTAATGTTGGAGGCATAAGCTGTCGGATCACCTGGATACGTCACCCAATCAATCAAATCTTTGGAACGTCTGTGAAACAGGGCACCATTCACATATAAGTCGCCCAATTTTGCTTTGTATCCTGCCTCATAATTCCAAGCCGTTTCGGGTTTTAAATCGATAGAGCCTTGCGCACCCCCGCGGTTGTAATACAGGTCCGTGTAGGTTGGGTATCGCATGGACCTATTCATTGTAGCGTAGAGCGATGATGTTTTAGTCAAACGGTAGAGCAAGTCCGCAGATGGCGCGAAGAAGAAGGAAGAATCCCCAGAAGGGCCATCGTGGTAGTTCAACATTCCACCGGCACGAATTTGGTTCCTGCCTCGGGTAAACTTATGCTCGGCAAACCACGAAAAATCGATAGTGGAAGCACCCTTGTCCATGGTATACCCTTCCCAGCCTGGCACGAGATTTATGTCCCCAAAATCCCCTCCTAGCACGTTGGAATGAATCTCATCATAACGCTGGTTATATCCAAAACTGGTCTCGTTCTCAATGTTCCAACGGTGGCTCAAACGAGTGTTCAAATTAAAGACGAGGGTTCGATGGAAGTTGGGGCCGCTGTACCAAGAAGCTGCGGTGTCACCATCCGCCGCGCGGTAATACCTGCCCGAAGCAAGCTTATCATAGGCAACTTCACTGGCGTCAAAACCACCTAAACCGGCTGTCTCACGATAGAGCTCAAAACGGTCCGTCCCGGTAACGACATTCATATCGAAAGTAAAATCAGTCTTCTGTCCTATGGTTTCGTCCAACCCGAAGGCAAATACACGTGTAGAAGTTGCCTCAAATTGATCCGGGAAAGCTGAAGTGTAGTAATTCTGCGCACCAAAAGCCTTCTGGTTTTCAGCGTAAAAAATCGAGACCGTACCCTCTTCCTTTCCCAAGGTGTAATCACGTGCCAAATTCACAATGAACTTCTGACTCTCAAAGTCCGTATTGGGTATGTATCCCGAGGTTTGCTGGGATTGTTGGCCGAATTGGACCCCCCACTTTCCTAATTTTTTACCGATGTAAAAACTGCTGTTGACTAAATCATGCTCGCCCGTAGATAGCGAATAGCCCGCATTTAGTTTTTTAGGGGCCGATTTTAATATGATGTTCACCACACCCGTCATCGCACCGATGCCCTGCGCACTTGTGGCACCACCGTGTACCACTTCAATGCGCTCAATCATGGCCAGCGGAACGGGCAGATTCATATTATGGTGTCCCGTTTGCGGGTTATTCATTCGAACGCCATTGACCAGCACCAAGGTCTGATCAAAGGTCCCACCACGTACACCAAGATCTCCCTGAACATCTAAAGGACCTCGTTGGCGCATATCCACGCCAGCCACATATTCCAGTAGTTCATTGATATTGACCACGGGCAGTTCTTGAATCTCTTTAGCGGTCAAGATGTTGATTTGCTTGGTCGCCGATGCATAGGTATCCTTCCCGAGAGAGGCGCTCACCGGCACTTCATTCAATTCAATGGGCTTATCTTTCTTTGCAACGATGCCACGAAAACCAGTGCGTTGTCCAAATTCTTGCGCATATCCAACCACGGAAACAACCATGCTTAATGCCAACAAAATCTTCTTCATATTCTGAGGTGTGTTGAGGGCCCAAGTTATAACGCATGGCACCGGGACTCCCATATAAACCAAAAAAAATCCCCACAGATTCCTGTGGGGATTTCGCTATTAAAAGTGTCTCAATTTAACTAGCTAGTACGGAGATCATATTGTTCTTGCACTCCAATACGCCACCTTTGACCTCTACGGTGCAAAGCTTGTCGTCTGAAGTATCAAGAATAACCTGAGAACTCAAGTGGTCTAGTGTTCTAGTATCGTCAGCGACGCGGATCTTCACTGTACCAGCACGCAAGCTAGAAATGATCGGGGCGTGATCTTTTAGGATCTGGAACAACCCGTCTTTTCCTGGCAGCTGTACGGAGCTAACCTGTCCTTTGAACAATACCTCTTCAGGTGTGATGATTTCTAAATACATAATCAGAGTGATTAAGCTTCAGCCAACATCTTCTCACCTGCTTCGATTACCTCTTCGATGGTACCTTTCAAGTTGAAGGCAGCTTCTGGATATTGATCCAATTCACCGTCCAAGATCATATTGAAGCCTTTGATGGTATCCTTGATATCAACCAACACCCCTTGTAGACCAGTAAACTGCTCTGCTACGTGGAACGGCTGAGATAGGAAACGAGCTACACGACGAGCGCGTGATACTACTAGTTTATCTTCTTCAGAAAGCTCTTCCATACCAAGAATCGCGATGATGTCCTGCAATTCTTTGTAACGCTGCAACGTTTCTTTTACGCGTTGTGCAGTATCGTAGTGCTCTTTACCCACGATGTCCGCAGTCAAGATACGAGAAGTAGAATCTAGTGGATCAACCGCAGGGTAGATACCTTGCTCAGCGATCTTACGTGATAATACTGTTGTGGCATCCAAGTGAGCAAAGGTTGTTGCAGGAGCCGGATCCGTAAGGTCATCCGCAGGTACGTATACCGCTTGAACCGAAGTAATAGAACCGTTCTTAGTAGAAGTAATACGCTCTTGCATCGCACCCATCTCAGAAGCTAGGGTTGGCTGGTAACCTACCGCAGAAGGCATACGACCTAGAAGTGCCGATACCTCAGAACCTGCTTGCGTGAAACGGAAGATGTTATCAACGAAGAAAAGGATGTCCTTTACCTTGACCGTCGCCTTCACCATCACGGAAGTACTCTGCCAATGTCAAACCTGAAAGCGCAACACGTGCACGTGCACCTGGAGGCTCGTTCATCTGACCAAATACGAAGGTTGCTTTAGAGTCCTTCATCAACTCTTTATCTACTTTGCTTAGATCCCAACCGCCTTCTTCCATAGCGTGCATGAAATCGTCACCGTATTTGATAATGCCTGATTCAAGCATCTCACGCATCAGGTCATTACCCTCACGAGTACGCTCACCGACACCGGCAAATACAGAAAGACCACCGTGGCCTTTAGCAATGTTGTTAATCAATTCCTGGATCAATACCGTCTTACCTACACCGGCACCACCGAAAAGACCAATCTTACCCCCTTTAGAGTAAGGCTCGATAAGGTCAATTACTTTAATACCTGTGAAAAGAACTTCCGTAGAAGTACTCAAGTCTTCGAAGGCAGGAGCTGGACGGTGGATAGGCAAACCTTTTGAACGGTCAATACCGCCAATACCATCGATATCCTCACCTACCACGTTAAATACGCGGCCGTAAATCTGGTCACCGATAGGCATGGTGATCGCATCACCTTTCGCACGCACCTCTTGACCTCTCTGACATCCGTCCAAAGAATCCATAGATACGGCACGCACTGTATCCTCACCAATGTGCTTTTGCACCTCGAGGATCACTACTTGCCCAGTAGATTTTGTTACTTCAAGAGCTTCGTAGATTTTAGGAAGCTCTCCTTTTGAACCGTCAAATTTCACGTCCACTACAGGACCGATAATTTGAGCGATAGTTCCAACTAATTGAGACATTGTGTATTCTTGTTTAAATAAGACGGGGCAAAATTACATCAAGGAGTCCTTTCACACAACTAGACAAGCCACGAACTATGGGCCTTCAGAATACTTATCAACAAGTTATTAACAATATAGGAGCTTTATTCCTTGCCGGAGCACTATTCACGCGATGTACGCCCTCCTTACCCACCACCATCACCTATCCCTTATCTGAACGCTTAAGCACCCAAGAAACCCTTCTAGGCAACCCAGGATACCGCTCTTCAAAGCAGATGACTCCTGGAAATCATGCGTATTGCGTCGGATTTCAAGACGGCACCTTCCCTGATATGGGTTGGCACATCAAAGGAGAGATGGGCGGTCTTTGGGCACATCCCATCAAACTCCTCGACGGGTTTCGCGCGGCAGTGGTGTGGGGCACAGACACCATAGCGCTAGATACTGCCCAGAGCTATGCCACCACCCCAGTTGGATCTATTTTCACCTACAACATCGACGGCAAAACCATCACCCGGACCCAATTCATTCCGGACCCCGCCAAGGGCATGGTCGTCGAATTTGACTTGCACGAATTTCCTCGTGGAGCACAACTACTATTTTACCCGAAGGCAGATTTGCGACCTACTTGGTTAGGAGAGCGCACTGGAATGCTGGACAGTGCTGATGAGGTTCTTGTCCAAAACAATCATTGGACATCGACAGATGCTGCCAATGGATGGCAGGTGCGTATTTCAAGCGCGCACAATTCTCCTCGCGAAAACACCATTACCGATACCTATATCGCCCATCCACGAGCTTCTGTGCATCAATTCTATATCGCAGGCGGGCTCACCGAAGAAGAGGCCGCCAAGGAATTGGCCGCCGTCGAAAATTGGAGCGACCTGTGGTATTCGAAAGAACAAAAGCATTTTGAACTCAGCGGGAACAGCAGCTTTTTCTGCGCGGGTGAAGAGGAATCTCGAGACCGTTTTCCGCTGGCTAAAACACAACGCAATTTGGCTGGAAATGGACGCCGATACCCTTGGTTATGGATTCGCTGCAGGCATTGAAGATTACCCTTGGTTCTTTGGGTGCGATTCAGAATTCAGCATTCTTGGTCTAAATACAATCGGGCGGTACGACCTGAGCAAAAGCATGCTCCGATTGCTTGCCAAGGCCTCCGAGCGCACCAACGGCACGGGCCAAATCATCCATGAAATGTCCACCAATGGCGCAGTATTCAACCCAGGCAACCTCAACGAAACCCCACAGTTTGTAACGGCCTGCTGGGACACCTACCTCTGGAGCGGGGACCTCGAATTTCTCAAAGAAATGTATCCCTTGATGCTCAAATCCATGCGTTGGCTTGAAAAACAAGACCTTGATAATAATGGCATCCCAAATGGTTACGGCATGATGGAAATCCACGGCATGGACGGGGAGATGATTGATGTCGCCTCTTATAGTGTGCAAGGCTGGGAGGCACTACACCAAGCAGCCTTGGCGATGGACAATGATGCAGGTATAGCGGAATGGGCCGGGAAAAACGCTGCGAGATTGACCAAGTACATCAATGAATACTACTGGATTGAAAGCGCGGGTGCCTATGCCGATGTTCGCGGAACACCTTCACAAGCCGTTTCACTCATTGAAGATGCCATTGAGCGCGCGAAGGAACTGGATAAACCATGGGCGGTGGCAGAATTGGAAGAAACCAAAAAAATCGCCTTAAGAGACATCCTTCGCAGCATGCCGGATGTTGACCAGGAATCTTGGTCCCCAACTTCATACCCGTACAGCATCCACCACAACTGGATCGTCAACACCCCAATGGAAGTGGGATTTGCACCTGAGGAATATGCACTAAAAGCATTGGACAAAGCCGCGCAATACACAAATCCATTTGGGATGTTTGTCACCGGTATTGATCGCGATGAAAGCGCAGGTACGGATACCGATGGGTTTGCCAAACGCAAAAAGACCTTTACCTATGTCGGGGCGGTGATGACCTTGCCTACGGGGGTAGCGGCTATAGCTGAAAACAACTACGGCCGTCCTGATAAGGCCTTGGACTACTTGCACCGCATGTCGCGCAGTTGGGGATATGCGCACCCGGGGAGCATGTATGAAGTGAGTCCAGATTTCGGGATGATGTGCCAGGCTTGGAACATTTACAGTTTCGGCTATCCTATCGTACGCCAGTTCTTTGGAGTTCAGCCGGATCCACAGCAGCATACAATCACCGTTGATTTGGCCTTTCCGTCGAATTGGACCCACCCCCAGCTTAAAGGCATTGTCATTGGTGAAGGGGAGCTACAAACACATTTGGATATTGCTTTTCTTCGGGAGGACGTGATCGGTGTAAACCAATTACTACTCACTCAACAAGGCCGGAAAAATTGGACACTACGCACTAAAATCCCAGAGGGTGCAGAGGTGATCATCGGAGACCAAATCGTCCAACCAACCCTAGACGAAGAAGGCTATGCAGAAATGACCGACCGCGAAGTCGTCATACGCTGGTAATGTGGTAATATTGTTACATGAATTTTGCATACATCATAGGAATCATAGCTGCCGTTTTAACGACCTCAGCATTCGTACCGCAAGCATTCCGCGTCATCAGATTACGACAGACGGCTCACTTGTCCTTGACCATGTATATCATGATGTTTACCGGTCAAGCGTGCTGGCTGGTTTACGGACTCTACCTTTCTGATTTTCCACTCATTTTAGCAAATGTCATCGGTTGCAGTTTGAGCGGTACCATTTTGGCGCTAAAAATTTTCTTGAAAGAATAATAATCACAGCCTTCTAATGGCATAAACTTTGCCTCTTTGCGGAACAAAAAAGCGAGAAATCGCTTATGTAAGTGTAAAACCACCGCAATATGAAAAAATGGCTTGCCTTATTAGGACTAGCGTTTACTCTTTCCGCTCATTCTCAAAACGTTACTATCAGTGGATACATCCGCGACGCGGCGACTGGAGAAGAGCTTATCAATGCTTCAATTATCAATGAAGACCGTCAGGGAACCGTCTCCAACATTTACGGATTCTATTCGTTGACCCTTCCTGCCGGAAAACAAACCTTCACGGTCAGTTTCATTGGATATACAAGCGAAGTCCGTACCATCAACCTAAACAGTAGTCAAACCGTCGATTTTGAATTGAGCGAGGCGACAAACGAATTGGCCGAAGTAGAAGTAACTGCTAAGAAATTAGACGAGAACTTGAACCGTGCCGAAATGTCTACTACTCAGCTGAGCGCAAAACAGATCAAGGCCATCCCACAGTTTTTGGGTGAATTTGATGTGGTTCGCTCCATTACCCTCCTGCCCGGAGTCACCACTGTGGGCGAGGGCGCCAGTGGATTCAACGTTCGCGGCGGTAAAACCGACCAAAACCTCATCTTACTCGACCAAGCACCGGTGTACAACAGCTCGCACATTTTTGGATTTTTCTCCGTGTTTAACGGGGATGCCGTGCGCGATCTAAAGCTGTACAAAGGTGGTATTCCCGCACCTTACGGAGGTCGATTGAGCTCTGTGCTCGACGTCTACCAAAAGGAAGGGAACAACAAAGAATTTGCCGGAAGTATGGGCTTGGGGCTGCTTTCCTCTCGTTTGATGTTCGAGGGTCCAATTGTTAAAGACAAGGCCAGCTTCATGGTGGCAGGACGCCGTTCTTACCAGGATGTACTATTGAAATTGAGCCCTAATGATGATTTGAACAACATCATCGCCAACTTCTACGACCTCAATGCCAAGGTCAATTATAAATTCTCCGACAAAAGCCGTCTCTTCCTCAGCGCTTATTACGGCAAGGACGCCTTTGGAGTACCGGGGCTTGTAGGATTTAATTGGGGGAACCTAGGACTCACGGCTCGTTGGAACTACCTGCTCTCTGATAAGCTCTTCATGAACGTCAGCAGCATTTACTCTGATTACGACTACGCCATCTTGTTTGATTTCCCACAAGCGAAAATTGACAACATCGCCTACATCCGTAACCAGGCCAACAAAATCTCCTTCAGCTGGTTCCCGAACGCGCAACACCAAATCAACTATGGGGTCGAAGCCACCGTATATGATTTTGAACCGTTCTCAACCACTTTGGATTACATCGACAGCAACCTTACGGACATCTCCATCGAACTTCAAAACGAGTACGCGGTAGAACCGGCACTCTTTATTGAAGACGATTGGAAGATCAACAACCGACTCACTGTTCGTGGAGGGATTACGCTACAGTTCTTTTTACAACGTGGGCGCACGCGACGTAGTGAACTACACCCCTACCTCTATCGGTACCGTTCGCAACGACCTCATTGTGGATACGACCTCCTATGCCTCTGGCGAAATCATCGAATCTTTTGACGGTTTACAGGGCCTCGAACCACGACTAGGAATCAATTATAAGACCACGGAGAACTCAGCCATCAAAGCGAGCTATAACCGCATGCGTCAATACTTGCATTTGATCTCAAATACCACTTCTTCATTACCTATTGATACATGGCGTCCAGCAGGTCGTTACATCAAACCAGGTACTGCAGACCAAGTAGCCATCGGCTGGAACCGCAACTTCAACGACGGCGAGTGGCAACTCAGCGTAGAATCGTATTACAAGAGCATGCGCGACCTTGTTGACTTCAAGAACGGTGCGCAACCTACAGGCGTAGACAATATCGAAGTAGCCTTGATGACCGGTCAAGGACGCAGTTACGGTTTGGAAATGCAGCTGGACAAGAAAGTCGGCCAACTTACCGGTTGGATCGCCTATACCTACAGCCGCTCGGAACTCCAAGTTGATCTGGGCAGCACCCCGGACGAATGGATCAACCTCGGCGAGTGGTACCCTGCTGCCCAAGACAAGCCGCATGATTTTGCCTTGGTAGCGGCCTATGCCTGGAAACCAAACATCAGCTTCTCAGGTTCATTCATTTACCAAACAGGGAAACCTTATACCTATCCTGAGGCCAAGAGTGAATTTGAAGGCATCATTTACCCGTTTGCGTTGAGCCGAAACAACAGCCGTACCCCGGCCTACCACCGTCTCGATTTGAGTATGGACATCGCCGTTCCAAGCAAAAAAGGCAACAAAGCCAGCTGGAACGTTGGGGTATACAACGCCTACGGCCGCAAGAATGCGTTCAGCATCTTCTTCGAGGAAGAATTGGACGACAACGGCGACCCAACGGGACAAACCAAAGCCACGCAGTTGAGCATCTTCGCTACTGCCATTCCTATGATTACCTACAACCTAGAGTTTTAATTCCCATGAGAAAGTACCTATACTTCATCATCGCCGCGGCAATTTTGACTGCTTGTGAAACGGACGTTACCGACAAGGTAAAAACCGACGCTTATGATGGCGCTGCCCTTCTTTCGGTCAGTGGCTCAGTTACAGACTTAATAGGCACAGGGACCTATGTCGACCTTGCCATCAGCGCTCCATATTTGGAAACTGGCGCACCTACCAACATTACTGGAGCTATCGTCGAAGTGTACGAAAACGACAGCTTGGTGAGTACCTTATCAGAGGTAAGCCCTGGTCGCTATGAGGATACTACACTGGTCGCAACCATCGGTTACGGTTATCGATTGCTGATCGATGTACCGGCGGGTTATGGAGATGCCACAGGCTTATGGGAAAGCACCACCGACGTGGTGAACACGCCCTTCTCCCTTCTCGCACCTATGTTCCCCATTATGGAAGACGATAGCAGCTGGATCGACTTCCGCACCGGAGATTCTGTTTGGTATGCTGATGCTGATTCTTGTTACTACAGTCCCTATGCCCTTTGGAATGATCCTGTGGGGAAAGGCAACGCGTATTGGGTAAAGAACTATTGGACGACAGAAATCTACGCGCCAAACGGACTTTTGGGACCTTTCGAGCCACAAGAGACTGAAAAGAGCTTGAATTCTGAGATCAATATTTTTAACGACGACCAATTCATTCAAGGCGCCCAGGTCAGCCGATTCAATTTCATCGGCCCGCCATACACTGTCTACCGCGACACCTTGATTAACCTCGTTTTCGAGACGCGCACCTTGAGTGAAGGCATGTACGATTACCTCACCGTAATGGCCAATAACATTGGCGGCGGCGGCCTGTTTAGCGTGCCATATAGCCCACAAATTGGAAATATTCGTCGTACGGATGATACAACAGTCTATGGTTTGGGATATTTTTATGCAACATCAGTTAGATTTGATAGCATAACTCTATTCCACCCGTTCTAATGAATACCCTTCACTGGACCACAGACTTTTTGATCAAACAAGGCGTGCGCGAAGAATTCGTGCAGTGGATTGCCTTGGGCATTGATATCATTCTTTTAGTATTGATTTCATGGGTGGCCGATTTTATCGCCCGTCGCGTCCTTCTCTCCGTCATCCACACCTTGGTCAAACGCTCCAAAGCCACTTGGGACGATTACTTCTTCGAGCAGAAAGTCTTCAAGAATTTAGCGCACCTAGTCCCGGCTTGGATTGTACACACGAGCGTTCCCATCATTTTCAATGACGTACCCGGAGCCATCCCGTTCCTAGAAAAACTCGTGGTGCTCTATGTCATTGTTCTTGGCGTCAGCTTGATCAATCGCACCTTGCGGGCCTTAGAGAATTGGACCAACATCAACGAGAAATATGCGAATTCCCCCATTCGTACCATCTCCCAGGTCATACGCATCCTTGCCTTCTTTGGAGCAGCCATTGCTATCATTAGCATTCTGACAGGCACCAAAGCCGGGAATATTCTCGGCGCACTTGCAGGTACCACGGCCATCATCATCCTCGTATTCCAAGATAGCATCAAAGGGCTCTTGGCGAATTTCCAAATCCACATGTACGATCTGATCAAGGTCGGCGACTGGATCACCTTTGGAAAGTATGGCGTCGACGGCGATGTAGTGAGCATCGACCTTACCACGGTCAAAGTTCAAAACTTTGACAAAACCGTCAGCACCGTTCCTGCCACTGCCTTTGTATCTGATAGCTTCGTCAACTGGCGCGGCATGAGTGAGAGTGGTGCACGACGTATCAAGCGCAACATCCATATTGATATTACCTCTATTCGACACTTGGATGAAGGCCTAGCAGATAGCCTCCGAGAAATAGACCTCATCCATGATTTCATGGTGCACCGTCAATCCGAGATTGATGCCAACAATCAGAAGAAGGGCATTAAAGGCGCTAGTAAGCTCAACGGCCGTCGTCAAACCAACATAGGACTATATCGCAAATACGTAGAGTTCTACCTGAACAATCACCCCGGCATCCACAACGACTTCACCCTCATGGTACGACAGCTCCAACCCACCACAGAAGGGCTGCCGATCGAGGTCTACTGTTTCACCAACACCATCGTGTGGCAAGAGTACGAGGGCATCATGGCCGATATCTTCGACCACCTTTATGCCGCGACACGCCACTTCGACCTCGCCTTATTCCAGAGTCCGACCGGTGCGGATGTTAGAGCCATCACTGGAAAGTAAGCGCTCGACTTGTTCCGAAAAATTTAAAACAAACAAAAACCCCCCGGGCGCTCCGCGCCTGGGGGGTTTCTTATGGCATATTTTGCCTCGGCTTATGCCTCGGCTGCTTCTTCCATGTAGCTCTCGATAGGCTCACAAGTACAGATGAGGTTGCGATCCCCATAGGCATCGTCTACTCGACGTACAGATGGCCAGAACTTGTTCTCAGCAACAAAATCAAGTGGGAAGGCTGCTTGTGAACGTGTATATGGCAACTCCCAAGTATCTGCACAGATGAGCGCTTGGGTATGCGGCGCATTCTTTAATACGTTGTTCGCCGCATCCATGTCGCCGCGAGTTACCGCATCGATTTCCGCACGGATGCTCAACATGGCATCACAGAAGCGGTCGAGTTCCGCCTTGCCTTCACTTTCAGTAGGCTCCACCATAACGGTACCCGCTACTGGGAAGCTCACTGTAGGCGCGTGGAATCCATAGTCCATCAATCGCTTGGCGATATCGGTAACTTCAATGCCGGCATCCTTCTTGAACGGACGACAATCTAGGATCATTTCGTGTGCCGCACGGCCGTTCTCTCCAGAGTACAATACATCAAATGCTCCTGCGAGGCGCTCCTTGATGTAGTTGGCGTTGAGGATGGCGTATTTAGTAGAATCCGTCAATCCTTCTGCACCCAACATTTTAATATAGGCGTAAGAAATCAATAGAATCAATGCCGAGCCCCATGGTGCTGCAGAGATCGAGTTGATCCCTTGCTCACCACCCATGTCGATCACTGGGTGCTTTGGAAGGAATGGGGCGAGGTGTGCCTTACAACAAATAGGACCCATACCTGGACCACCACCTCCGTGAGGAATGGCGAAGGTCTTGTGCAAGTTCAAGTGACAAACATCGGCCCCGATCAGACCCGGTGAGGTCAACCCTACCTGAGCATTCATGTTGGCACCGTCCATATATACCTGACCACCGTGTTGGTGAATGATGTCGGTAATTTCCTTCACTGCACTTTCAAATACACCATGCGTTGATGGGTAGGTGATCATGAGCGAGCTCAAGTTTGCACTGTGTTGTTCCGCTTTAGCGCGTAGGTCTTCTACATCGATGTTTCCGTGATCATCACAAGCGACTACTACGACCTTCATTCCCGCCATAACCGCAGAGGCCGGGTTCGTCCCGTGCGCTGATGAAGGAATAAGGGCGATATTACGATGGCCTTCACCATTGGCTTGGTGGTAGGCACGAATGACCATTAGACCTGCATATTCTCCTTGCGCACCAGAGTTTGGTTGCAAAGAGGTGGCATCAAAACCTGTGATGACGGCTAGGTCGCGCTCCAAGGTTTGAATTACCTCAGCATAACCTTCGGCCTGGTCCACAGGCACGAACGGGTGAATGCCGTTCCAAGCTGCTGTCGAAAGTGGAATCATCTCAGAGGCGGCATTGAGCTTCATAGTACATGATCCCAGTGAGATCATACTGTGGTTCAAGGCCAAATCCTTGCGCTCCAAAGATTTCAAATAGCGCATCATATCCGTCTCGCTATGGTAGCTGTGGAATACTTCATGCGTCATGAAATCAGATAAACGAATCAACTCTTCTGGCAAGTTGCCGGTAGGATCTGCCATTTCAATGGTCTCTACCCCTTCAACTTTTGCGAGGATGGCGACGATATCTGCCAAATCTGCATCCGTGGTAGTTTCGTTCAATGAAATACCAATGGTTTGCTCGTCAAAATATCTGAAGTTCACCTCAGCCGCCTCTGCCAACGCTTTTACCTGCGTGGCAGTCGAATTCTTTAAGGTGATTTTCAGGGTATCGAAGAAGTGTGTGTTGTGCTGGGTCAATCCCATGCCTTTCACGGCTTCATTCAAGGCTGTGGCATGCAAGTGGATGGTTGAAGCGATGCCTCTCAGTCCTTCCGGTCCGTGGTATACACCATAGGCACCTGCCATAACCGCCAATAATACTTGGGCGGTACAGATATTAGAAGTTGCTTTGTCGCGCTTGATGTGTTGCTCACGCGTTTGCAAGGCCATGCGCAAGGCTGGATTGCCTTCCGTATCAATAGTACGCCCGATGATACGACCTGGAATGAAACGCTTGTAGCTTTCTTTCGTCGCAAAGTACCCTGCGTGAGGACCTCCATAACCTAGAGGAATCCCGAAGCGCTGCGTTGTTCCTACCACAGCATCCGCACCCCACTCTCCAGGAGGCGTGAGCAATACGAGCGACATGATATCCGCTGCCACGACTAACTGAACCTCAGCAGCATTACATGTAGCTGCAAAGGAGCGGTAATCTTCTACTGAACCGTCGGCATTTGGGTATTGTACCAACGCACCGAAGAAATCTTCTGTAGGCTCAAATGTTTTGTAATCTCCGAAGACTAATTCTACCCCGATTGGCTCCGCACGTGTGAGCAACAAAGCGATGCTTTGTGGGAAGGTGTTTTGATCGACAAAGAATTTATTCGCACCGGCTTTTTTCTTGGCGCGTGACATGGCACCATAGAACATGCTCATGGCTTCTGCTACCGCAGTGGCTTCGTCCAAGAGAGATGCATTGGCGAGTTCCATTCCCGTGAGGTCAACGACCATGGTCTGGTAATTCATCAACGCCTCCAAACGGCCTTGTGCTATTTCAGCTTGGTACGGCGTGTAGGCCGTGTACCATCCTGGGTTCTCTAAAATGTTGCGCTGAATCACCCCTGGAAGTACGGTCGGGTGGTATCCCATACCGATATAGGTGGTGAAGACGGTATTCATCTGACCGAGCTCGCCGATGTGCTTGGCAAACTCTGCCTCTGTCATCGCAGGCGCAAGGTCCATTTCGCCTCTGAAACGAATGGCTTCAGGTACGGTTTGGTCGATAAGAGCGTCTAGTGATTCAGCCCCGATGGTCTGGAGCATTTCGGTGACGTCGAGTGGTTTAGGTCCGATGTGTCTGTAGGCAAAGGAATTGCGCTTCATACTCTGTTAATATTAGATGGGGCAAAAGTACGGCACACTCGCCGAACATAGCGTACATTTATGAGACCATAATGACACGAAATATCCACCCGGTTATAAACATTTTTTTGGGCCTCTTAAGGCCGTTCATCTACGCGAACTTTTGGGTCGCTGGGGCGGTTTGGGCGTTGACCCGACTGTCCGAATTCCAACTGACCCAATGGTGGGAAGTAGGAACGTTCAACGAGTACGGTTATTTTTTGCTCAATCCATCCTTTGCTGGTCTAAACGCTGCCGGAACGCTCATTGTTTATGGATTTGCCCGATTGTTTGAATCCCCAGGTGATGAAGGGTTGCAAAGCAAGATCAGCCAATGGCGATCGGCCATGCCAAAAACCGCACAACTAAGCATGGGACTTGGCGCCTCCTATGTGGCCATATGGTGGGCACTTTACGGCTCTTGGAACCTCTTGTTTTTATATGCCGGTGCCATCGCAGTGGCCGCCTTGTACCCCCTCCCCTTTATTTTACGAAAGTCTGGCGGCGGACTGCGTTCTATTCCGGGACTAAAACTCGTAGTTATTGCTGCCGTTTGGGCATACGTCACGGCTGTCATTCCGAGTATCCATGCAGGTACCTTTATCGTAGGAGTATTCTTAGAACGCTTTTGGTGGACCGCAGCTTTAACCCTACCCTTTGACATTCGCGATATGATGGTAGATCAAGGCAGTATCAAAACAGTACCCCACATCATTGGTTCAAGGAACTCTGCCTGGCTGGGGAACCTCATGCTCTGGTTCAGCTTTTATATCCAGGTCCAATTATTTCAAATGCCCCTCGCCTACACCTTCGGGCTCTACCTGCTCTGCTCGATCATTATTGTTTTGGCCAACCCAAAATTGGGCGACCTATATTACAGCCTACTCATTGAAGGACTCCCTTTCCTACTGTTAGGACTATGGGTCCTTAGTCCCTACCTTTAAGGCACCCATAATACAACCATGAACGTACTCAGTAAAGCACACGCACAGGAACTCGATGCCAATGATTCATTGGCCCACTTCCGCAACGAATTTCACCTCCCCGTGATCGACGGCAAGCAAACGCTCTACTTCACGGGCAACAGCTTGGGGCTGATGCCAAAATTGGCCGAAAAATACCTCGAAGAGGAGCTTGAGGATTGGAAGAACTGGGGCGTAGAAGGACATTTTCATGCCCGCCGCCCTTGGATGCCGTACCATGAATTCTTTTCGGAAAGCCTGTCAAAACTCGTGGGCGCCAAACCGGAAGAAGTTGTGGTCATGGGGTCGCTGACAAACAACTTGCATTTGTTGATGGTAAGCTTCTTTCGTCCGGAAGGAAAGCGCACGAAGATTTTGTGCGAAGCTAAAGCCTTCCCGTCGGACCAATATGCCTTAGCCTCTCAATTGCGCTACCATGGATTAGATCCAAAAGAACACCTGATCGAGGTGGGACCGCGCGAGGGTGAACACCACATTCGCAAGGAAGACTTCATGGCCGCTATCGATGCCCATGGAGAAGAAATTGCGATGATGATGATCGGTGGGGTAAATTACTACACCGGCCAAGTAATGGACATGAAACACCTTACCGCCTATGCGCAAAACAAAGGCATTACGGTCGGTTGGGATTTGGCGCACGGCGCAGGTAATATCGACATCAAATTGCACGATTGGAATGTAGATTTTGCCGCGTGGTGCCATTACAAATACATCAACTCAGGCCCTGGGGCAACGGCCGGATACTTTGTGCATGAACGCCACCACGGCAAGGCCGACATCCCTCGTTTCGAAGGATGGTGGGGACACGATAAAGAAACACGGTTCGAGATGCCCGAAACGTTCAAACCTATACCTACGGCAGAGGCGTGGCAACTGTCCAACGTACCGGTAATGGCGATGGCACCGCTTCGTGCGAGTCTCGATTTATTTGATAAAGCGGGAGTAGAAAACCTGCGTGCAAAGAGCAGAAAACTGACGGCCTACTTGCAGGAAGTGTTGGAGTTTGTCGCAGAAGAATCGGGCAGTAATTTCGAGATCATCACTCCTAAAGAGGAGCGCGGCGCACAGATATCCTTGCTCGTGCACGGCTACGGAAGACCGCTGTTTGACTATTTGATGGAGCACGGCGTAATCGCCGATTGGCGAGAACCCAATGTCATTCGCATGGCACCGGTTCCGCTCTACAATAACTTCGAGGACATTCGCGCCTTTGGTGAAATCTTGTTGAACTACCTCAAAGCACAGCAAGCATGAAAAAAGTAATCATCGTCGGTGCCGGCTTGGCAGGATCGTACATGGCCTACGCCATGGGTAAAAAAGGCTACGAGGTTCAAGTTTTTGAAAAACGACCGGACCCCCGAAAATCCAGCTACGGCTCGGGAAGATCCATCAACCTTGTCGTCAGCCATAGGGGTTGGACGGCATTGGCCTATGCCGGAATAGAGGAAGAGATTCGCAAGATTGTGGTCCCGGCATACGGGCGTCAAATCCACGACCTCGAAGGCAACGAGAGTTACTTTGCCTACAACATTGACAACAAAGCCATTCACAGCATTAGCCGTGGCGAGTTCAATAAAACTTTGGTGGAATTGGCCGAAGCACTGCCGAATGTAACGATCACCTTTGATGCCTTCTGTGAACATGTGGACTTCAACACGGGGACCGTTCACATGAAGCAAGGCGAGCAGCTCAATGCCTATTCAGCCGACCTCATCGTTGGGGCGGACGGAACAGGCTCTTCGGTACGTGGCGCCTTGATGAAACAGCCGCGCTTTAATTACAGCCAAGAGTTTATCGATAGTGGGTACAAGGAAGTCCACATTCCCGCAGGCGAGAATGGCGAACCTCAACTCAATATCGACGCCCTGCACATCTGGCCGCGCCGCGAATTCATGCTGATGGGACTGGCCAATACAGACAACGGTTTCACCGGAACGGTTTTCGCACCGTTCGACGGCGAATACGGATTGGACCACCTCAAAACGGGGGCAGACGGCATGCGTTACTTCGAGAAGTATTTCAAAGACGCCATCCCGCTCATTCCAAATTTAGAGGAGCAATGGGAAAGCAACCCTACGTCGGCCTTGGCGTGTATTCGTTGTGAACCTTACCATTGGGGCACCAACACCATGCTCATAGGTGATGCCGCACATGCCACCGTTCCCTTCTATGGCGAGGGCATGAATGGATCGCTGGAAGATGTTCGCGTATTCTTAGAGTTGCTCGATGAGCACGGGGATACCGACATGAAAAAAGTACTGGAGAGCTACACAGAACAACGTGTACCTGCGGGCAATGCTTTGGTAGACTTAAGTTTGAGAAACTTCATTGAAATGCGCGACCTGGTGGCCGATCCAAGCTTCCAATTGCGCAAAAAAATAGAGCGTAAGGTGCAAGCCAATCATCCTGACAAATGGACGCCGCTCTACACTTTGGTGAAGTTCACCAACATCCCGTACCATGAAGCAAAGGCCGAAGGAGAACGCCACGATCGAATCATGGAAGAAATTCTAGCCATGGAAGGTATCGAGGAGCATTGGGACAGCGAAGAGGTAGAACAAGAAGTGCTCCGATTGTTCGAATCTGTCCGTTAGAATCGAACGCCACCGGTGTGAATCCACACCACTTTTCCTTGTAAGCTGGTGCGCTGAAGATAGGCCCACACCTTTGCGTTGTAGTTGGGATCCAGTGGTATACCCGTAGTTTGCTCAAAATTCTCAGCCTCCTCGAGCAGTGAAGGCGACCATTTCCCAAAGCCGCCAAAATGAGTTTCATCTTCCCAGTGAAGGGCAATGTGTTTTGCCAAGGCCTGCTGCTGTACGGCGGCGCATTCTTTGTGGGCGCCTTTCACGGCACTCACTACGTGGACTTGCGTTTTGCAGCGTGGAGGCATCGCCGCAAGAATGCCAGATACGGTCGTACCTGTACCGGAGGCCAGCACGAGGTGATCGGGTTCATGGGCCAATTCTTTCCAGATCGCTCCACAACCCTCCATGGCGTGCGACCCAGCACCGCCCTCAGGAAGTACCCTGCCCGAGTATCCCGTCCAACCTGTTTCACGCAAGGACCTAAACGCACTGCGAGAAACAAATTCCAAGGCCATGCCTTGTGCCTGGCAATACTTCAGCAAGTCGTTGCTCGAGGCGTTCAATTCCTCGCCACGCACCACACCGGTGATGGGATGACCAAAGTGCTTGGCTGCGAAGGCTGCGGCCGGCAAGTGATTGCTAAAGGCACCACCGAAGGTCGTGATGGGCTCTCCAGGTGCTAGTATTTGGAAAAATCCTTGGAGCTTGCGCCACTTGTTGCCGGAGACTATGGGGTGGATGAGATCGTCGCGTTTGATATACAGGTCCAATTCCGGTTTCACCACTAACTTTTGTACGGGAGAAGGTGTTAAAAATGGCATTGGTACAGGATCCATGATACAAAGCTAAGGAGCCTTACCTTTGAAGTACCCAAAAATTCCGAAATCGGACATGTTTAATAAAGACTTGGACCCTGAAGATTACTACAAAAGCCCTGAGGGCTTCATCATCTTCACCGAGAAATACCACCTCAAACGCGGCTATTGCTGCCAAAGCGGTTGTAAGCACTGTCCGTACGGATATGACAAAAAAACCCACAGAATACGTGACTAGAACGATCAACGAATTTCAGCGCGCCATTGCCGAAGGGATCCCTAACCAACTCCCTCCGAAGCGCGAAGTGCCTACAGAAGTTAACCGAGCGCCCAAGCGCAAAGACATCCTGAGCGCCGGCGAAAAGCGTCTGGCCTTGGAAAATGCCTTGCGCTACTTTCCGAAGGAGTGGCATGCGGAATTGGCCCCAGAATTTTTAGAGGAGCTCAAGGAATTTGGACGCATTTACATGTACCGATTCAAGCCTTCGTACGACATGCATGCCCGTGGGATTGAAGATTATCCGTGCAAGACGCCTCAGGCGGCGGCCATCATGTTGATGATCCAAAACAACCTAGATCCGGCGGTGGCACAACACCCGGAGGAGCTGATCACCTACGGCGGTAATGGGGCGGTGTTCCAGAATTGGGCACAATACCTCTTGACGATGAAATACCTCAGCGAAATGACTGAGGAGCAGACCCTACACATGTACAGCGGCCACCCGATGGGCCTCTTCCCTTCTTCCAAAGAAGCACCGCGTGTGGTGGTGACCAACGGAATGATGATTCCGAATTACAGCCAGCCGGACGATTGGGAAAAATTCAATGCCCTAGGCGTTACCCAATACGGTCAAATGACAGCCGGTTCTTACATGTACATTGGTCCACAAGGGATCGTGCACGGAACAACCATCACCGTATTGAATGCGGCACGCATGAAATCTAGCGGCGGTCCGGAAGGAAAACTATTTGTCACTGCGGGATTGGGCGGTATGTCAGGAGCGCAGCCAAAGGCAGGAAACATTGCCGGGGTGGTGAGCATCACCGCAGAAATCAACCCAAAGGCAGCCTACAAGCGTCACGAGCAGGGCTGGGTGGACGAGATTACCACCAGCACCGATGAGGCCATCGACATGGCCTTAGCATTCCAGGCAGAAAAACGCGCACGAAGCATCGCCTACATAGGAAACATCGTGGACCTCTGGGAGCGCATGGTGGAGCGCAATGTACACGTCGACCTGGGTTCTGACCAGACCTCCCTGCACAACCCTTGGGCGGGAGGATATTACCCTCAGGGCATGAGCTATGAGGAGTCGAACGAGATGATGGCTAACCATCCTGAAGAGTTCAAAGTACGCATCCAAGCGACCTTGAAGCGTCACGTGAAGGCGGTCAATGCACTCGTTGAAAACGGCATGTACTTCTTCGATTACGGCAATGCATTCTTATTGGAAAGCTCTCGCGCCGGTGCAGAAATCATGGCCGCAGACGGCGAGCACTTCCGCTACCCGTCTTATGTTCAAGACATCATGGGACCCATGTGTTTCGACTACGGTTTTGGTCCGTTCCGCTGGGTATGTGCCAGTGGCGATGGGGCCGATTTAGATAAGACCGATGCCATCGCCCAAGAAATCCTCGAAGGACTCATGGCCAAGGCACCGGAAGAAATTCGCCAGCAGATGGACGACAACATTCGTTGGATCAAAGGCGCGAAAGAAAATAAATTGGTCGTAGGATCTCAGGCGCGCATCTTGTATGCCGATAGCGAAGGTCGCATTGAGATCGCACGCGCGTTCAACAAAGCCATTGCCGCAGGAGAGATTGGTCCTGTAGTATTGGGCCGTGACCACCACGACGTCAGCGGTACAGACAGTCCGTACCGCGAGACCTCGAACATCTACGACGGCTCGAGCTTCACTGCAGATATGGCCATCCAGAACGTCATTGGAGATAGTTTCCGCGGCGCTACCTGGGTGAGCATTCACAACGGCGGCGGCGTTGGATGGGGCGAAGTGATCAACGGCGGATTCGGCATGTTGCTCGACGGTTCAGCTGATGCAGAGCGCAAGCTGGAAAACATGTTGCTCTACGATGTAAACAATGGTATCGCAAGAAGGTCGTGGGCTAGAAATAAAGAAGCTATATTCGCCATCGAGCGCGAGATGGAACGCACCCCGAATTTAAAGGTGACCGTGCCGAAGCTCGTAGACGAAAACGTATTGAACAACCTAGATTTTTAAGATGAAAAAGTTCTTTTTGGCCGCTGTTGGCCTAAGCATGATGGCGAGCTGTTCGCAGCCTGCCGCAGTAGAAAACACGGAGAAAGGCATTCGTTTGGCCTACGTACGTATTGATTCTATGCAGAGCCAGTACAACTACTTCCAAGAATTGGCCGATGAACTTCAAGCGGAGGAGCAAGAGATCGTGGCTGATTTGCAGCGCCGTCAACAAACCTTGCAAGAGAACATTGCATTGTACCAGCAAGAGGCCCCGAAAATGACGCAGGCCCAACGCAACGCAAACGAGGCGGACCTCATGCGAGTGCAACAGCAATACATGCAAGTGGAGCAAGCGGCGCAAGACCAATTATTGCGCAAGCAAGCCGACCTCGCGAATATGCTCAAGGCAGATATGGACAAAGCCATTGACGTATTGAAAGATGAGCTCAACCTAGATTTCATTCTACTTTACGAGGAAGGTGGACAGATCATCTACGCCAATGCCGAGTTCGACATTACCGAGCGCATGGTGAACATGCTCAACGAGAGCCGCGAAACCCCTAGCGAAGAAGCAGCTACTGAAGCTTCACAAGAAGCAGCGGACAGCACGAGCGCGGAATAAATTTTTCGATCTAAACACAAAAAAGCCCGGGCGCATGCGCCCGGGCTTTTTTTATGTGTAGTGTTTTTACAAATAGTATCGGAAACCGAAAGCACCGCCTACGCTGTAGGGAATTTCCCTCAGCCCGATATCTGCATTGTTGATGGGCGAAAGTGCAAATCTGAATTCACCGCGCAAGGTGAACACAAGGTCGTTCGCAACTTGGAATTCATTACCGATGGCAAATCCAATGGCACCATTAAAGCCGTTGTGGTATTTGGTTTGCGAACCGCGCTGGTACATAAGTCCAAGGGCACCGGTCGCCGCATCCGCTGCATAGTTCGGCGCACCACTCTCCCATTGACGTTCGATCTTTTGCATGAAGATCAAATCATAAGAAGGCACGACTTGCAGGGCCCAAACATCCGTCATCTGCGTGTGGAAGATGATCTGAATGGGAACGGCAATAGCTTCAAAACGGGTGGTTGCCGGAAGGTTGGCGATGGTATCCTGGAACACAGCGTTCTGGTCGAAGGCCGCAAAACCATTGGTCACAAAACCAGAGTTGATGGTTGTGAATCCAATGCCCAAATGGAACATCTCACGAAGTTCGAAATAGCTCATCAGTCCCATGCGTTGTCCGTAGATGGCACCCGCATCTTCTGATGTCAAGGCATAGATTTCATTACCGTCCTGTACCGGCTCGTACAAGGCCAATCTGCGAGAGGCGTATTCTGGAGCATAGAGCAGTTGGAACGAAAAACGAGTATCGCGCACCTCATCGTCGGTGAAGTATTCAATGGTTTCATTCTTCGGTTGTGCCCATGCGATGGCAGGCAATAAGAGGGCTAGGCTGATGGCCCAATTTTTAAATGTCATCATAATGCAAAATGATTTTTCCAATCCGACAATACTTTGTCCAATCCTTCTGGGTTCTTTCCTCCGGCAGTTGCGAAGGCCGGTTGACCGCCGCCGCCGCCTTGGATGTGCTGTGCTAGAGCGCGAACGGCATTGCCCGCGTGCCAGCCTTTCTCAGCCACCACCTCGTCGCTAATCCCTATGCTTACCGTGGCTTTTCCTTCCCAAGCATTGGCAAAGATGACCAAGGTATTGCCTTGTCCTTTTAGTTTAAAGACCATGTCTTTCACGCTGCCCGCGTCCATCGCTGTTCTTGCAGCAATGACTCGAACGCCGCCATGATCTTCGGCATTATTTTCTAACTCACCAGCGGCAGCCATCGCCTTTTCCTTGCGCAAGGCTTCCACTTCTTTTTGAGCGGCAGCTTCTTTTTCCTTCAACTGCTGAATAGCTCCGGCCAGATCTTTTGGATTCTTCAACACCTCAGCAGCTTCGCGCAAGGTGCTTAGGGCATCGCCTATGTATTTCATCGCACCCATTCCCGTCACTGCTTCAACGCGGCGTACTCCGGCTGCTACTGCCCCTTCGCTCGTGAATTTAAAGAGACCGATTGAACCGGTGGCCTTCACGTGAATACCGCCACATAATTCGATAGAAGAACCAAACTTAATGGCGCGAACCGTGTCGCCGTACTTCTCACCGAAGAGCATCATCGCGCCCATATCCTTGGCCTCAGCGATAGGAATGTTGCGGAATTCTTCTAGCGGCAGGTTGGCTTGGATGCGTTGGTTGACCAATGCTTCTATTTGCGCGAGCTCTTCGTCGCTTACCTTTTGGAAGTGAGAAAAGTCGAAACGCAAGTATTCTGAATTCACCAACGAACCTTTTTGCTCCACATGCGTGCCCAATACTTCGCGTAGGGCTTCGTGCATCAAGTGTGTGGCACTGTGATTTTTCGCCATTTCACGACGCTTGCTTTCGCTTACCTCAGCGGACCAAGAACCGCTCAGATCGGATGGCAGTTCCTTTGTGAAGTGAACGATGATGCCGTTCTCTTTCTTGGTATCGAAGATGCCAATTTTCTGATCGCCTTGAACCAAAACACCTGTATCGCCTACTTGGCCACCACCCTCTGGATAGAATGGTGTCAAACTCAATACGAGCTGGTAAAATTCTTTGTTTTTGGCGCTGACCTTGCGGTAACGTGTAATGCGTACTTCTGCTGAGGTATAATCATATCCCACGAACTCCTGCGTTTCGTCGTCTTCGAGAACGGTCCAGTCGTCCGTACTGAGTTTTGTCGCGGCACGTGAACGCTCTTTTTGCGCAGTCATCTCCGCAGTGAATTCCGCCATATCGACCACCTTGTCGTTCTCACGCATGATGAGCTCGGTTAAATCGATGGGGAACCCGTAGGTATCGTACAATTCAAAGGCACGTTTACCGTCTAGGGTTTTATTGCCCTCAGCCAAGAAATCATCAAGTTTGGCCAAGCCTTGTGCAAGCGTGCGCAAGAAGCTTTGCTCCTCTTCCTCGATCACCTTCATCACTAAGGATTTCTGTGTAGTGATTTCAGGGAAGAATTCGCCCATTTGAGCTTCTAGGGTATCCACTAATTGGAACATGAAAGGAGTTTTCAAGTCCAAGTATGAGAAGCCGTAACGGATGGCTCTTCGAAGAATACGACGGATTACGTATCCCGCACCTGAGCTCGAAGGCAACTGACCATCGGCAATGGCGAAAGCAACTGCACGGATGTGGTCGGCGATCACACGTTGTGCAATATCAGTAGCTTCAAACTTGCCGTAGGCAACACCTGAAATGCTCGAGATTTTAGTCAATAATGGAGTGAAGACATCTGTGTCGTAGTTCGACTGCTTGCCTTGCAATGCCATACACAAGCGCTCAAAGCCCATACCGGTATCGATGTGCTGCGCAGGTAGGTTTTCTAGTGTTCCGTCGGCTTTTCTGTTGAACTGCATGAACACGAGGTTCCAGATCTCGACGACTTGGGGATGATCTTCGTTGACCAGTGACGCTCCGGGCACTGCTGCACGATCCGAATCACTGCGAAGGTCGATATGAATCTCACTACACGGACCACATGGACCGCTTTCGCCCATTTCCCAGAAATTATCTTTTTTACTTCCGTCTAGAATTCGATCGGCGGCCACGTGCTGCGCCCAAAGACCTGCCGCTTCATTATCGCGAGGCAATCCATCGCCTTCATCACCGCCGAAGACGGTCACGTACAATCTATCCTTTTCCAGGCCATAGACCTCAGTCAACAATTCCCAGGCCCAGTTCACGGCATCCTCCTTGAAATAATCTCCGATGGACCAGTTCCCCAACATTTCAAATAAAGTGTGGTGGTACGTGTCGTGCCCTACCTCGTCCAAATCATTGTGCTTACCACTGACGCGCAAACATTTCTGCGTATCGGCGATACGTGCATTTTTCGGGGCGGCATTGCCCAGGAAGAAGTCTTTGAACGGGTTCATACCCGCGTTGATAAACATGAGTGTAGGGTCCGATTTATTCACCACCGGCGCCGATGGAACGATCTCGTGGCCCTTGCTCTCAAAGAACTCTAAAAATTTGCGACGTATCTCTTTAGAAGTCAGCATACTGTGTATAATTCCCAAAGCGGGATAATTAAGGTTTTAACTGAAAATTGTTTCTTTGTGGCACAATATTCGCGTAGGAATTGCGTCATAGCAAAAATAACGCACAAAGTATGGCTAAAGTAAAATACACATACGATTCTAAAACACTGTCTTACAGAAAGATAGACCGAAACTGGAAGGTTCGCTTGAAAGAAGCTACCATCTTCGGTCTCGTTTCAATGGCATTTGGAATGGTGTTTTACATGGCCGCGGACCTCTGGTTTGAGAGTCCTAAGGAGCGTAGAATGAAGCGAGAATTGGACAATATGGTCATCCAATATGACCTGATGAATGGAAAATTGGACCAATTAGCCGACGTACTTGGTGACATCGAAAAACGCGACGACGAAATCTACCGTACCATCTTTGAAGCAGGCCCTATTCCAAACGAAGTGCGAACTGCCGGGTTTGGCGGTGCCAACCGATACAAAAATTTGGAGGGCTTCAACAATTCGGAGCTGCTGATCGACACTCGTAAAAAACTTGACCAAATCGCAGGCCGCGCTTATGTGCAAACCAAAAGCTTTGACGACGTTGTAGAAATGGCGCGCGACAAAGAGCAAATGCTCGCCTCGATCCCGGCCATTCAACCGGTGGCGAACAAGAATTTGAAGCGCATGGCATCCGGATATGGATACCGTATCCACCCTATCTATAAAGTACGCAAAATGCACTGGGGGATGGACTTTACCGCTCCAACGGGCACGCCTATTTATGCCACAGGCGACGGAAAAGTCAGTACCTATAAAAAATCTCGTTCGGGCTACGGGAACCACATCATCATCGATCACGGTTATGGTTACCAAACCTTATATGCGCACATGAGCAAGGTGGATGTTCGACGCGGGCAAAAGGTAAAACGCGGTGATATCATTGGGTATGTGGGTTCCTCAGGGCGCTCTACCGCACCGCACTTGCATTACGAGGTGATCAAGGATGGTCGTAAAATCAATCCCGTCAATTATTACTTCAACGACTTGAGTCCGGAGGAATATGAGATGATGCTCGAATTTAGCAGCCACTCGAACCAGAGCTTCGATTAATGTTTTGGGCACACCGAGGGAGTGTGTTATCTTTAGGTGTACTTAAACAGGATTTATGGTCCCGCAATTGGACAAACTCTATTATGATATTGGTGAGGTCGCAGCCATGTTTGACCTCAACACGTCCAACCTGCGGTATTGGGAGAAGGAATTCAAACAATTGGCCCCAAAGAAGACGGGAAAGGGCAAGCGAAAGTTCAGCCAAGATGATGTGCGGCTCATTGCCACCATTAACCACCTGGTCAACGAACGCGGATTTACGCTCGACGGGGCGCGAAAGCACCTGAGCAGCAACAAAAAAGAATCCGTCGACAAAGTCGAAGTCTTGGAAAAACTCGCCTATGTGAAAGGCGAACTGCAGAAGATCCTTCGCACGATGAAAGCAGAATAACAATCAACAAAAACCCCCGCGGGCTGCGCCCGCGGGGTTTTTTAATGCCCAAAATTTTTCGGCCTAAAACTCGAGGGTAAACTCCTGTCATGATGTTGAAGGTCGCTTGTGCGTAGTAGTACGGGATCTCACCCCACATGTATCCATTGGCTGCATAGGACGTATTGCCCAAGTTTCTGAACTCCACAAACCCAATCAAGCGCTGCATATCAGTACAGTTCCAAGTGTATTGCGAACGTGCATTGATGATGTGGTAGGCAGGTAAATTGTGTGCCTCAAGGCCTTCGTTCGACATATATTGCTTGCCTACGTATTGGTTCCAAAGTGTCGCCTCAAAACCTTTCTTAGCATAGGTTAATCGTGCACTAGCCACTGCGCCAGGAGAAAAAGCAATGGGCGTATTATCCACAAATGAAGAAGTAGGATCACTGACCCAATTCACATTCTCATTCTGACTCAATGCCAAATTGGCCGTCGCCGAGAGCACTGAAGTCAACTCATAGGCACCGGTAAACTCTACCCCTTGACGGAAGCTCTGTCCTACATTTTCACGGATTGGGTAGCCCTGAGCATCGATCGCACCCGTCAAGACCAATTGGTTTTGGTACTGTTGGCGGTAGGCATTCACATCAAAAGCCCATTTCTCCCCGGAGTTGCGGAAATTGAATTCCACATCCAACATACGTTCTGCTTGCAAGGCATTGGCATCAGCAGCATACTGTAAATCCGTGCGGTTCGGCTCTCGGTGACCTACACCTGCATACGCACCGAAAATTTTATTCCCACCAAGGTCATAAGTCAACCCAACCTTTGGATTGAAGAAATTGAACGTACGGTCAAAATTCGCCGGTCCCGTCGCTGAACCACCTGTTGAATTGTGGTTCACGTAGCGGTATTGCGCATCTGCGTAGACCAAAAGATTATTTTTAGTCAAGGCGTATTTCGCGTAGAAGTTCGCATCGTCTTTCCTAGCATCGCCGTCGTAATAATTGCCTGCAAGTGTGCTTACGTTCGGATTGTTCGCCCAAATCACGCGACCGAAGTGCGCGCCGTCATAACGGTGCACCCCACCGCCGAGCTGCACCCTATGATCGCCATTGCTGTAGGTCCAAGAAGAAATGGCACCATAAAAGTCATTGTCCAACCACTTGCGTGTGACCACATCACCATAGGCTACAGTATCACCGGCAGCAGTGTAATACGGCATGAGGCCGAAGTCCATGAAGCTCAACCCTAAGACCGAGCCTTGGTTGTACTCCTCGTAATATCCAGCGCCTGCAGTATGGTGCAAGGCCGCCGCAAAAGTGCCGCCAAGAAGGTTCGAGTAGCGGTAGTGCAACTGTGTATGCTCTTGGCCGTAATTATCTACTTGGTCATTATAGGTACCCACTACATTCCACATGTCATCATAAATAGCACCGGCGAAATTTGAACGTGGTGCTGCATCCCAAGCACCGCCATACATGGTCGTAGAATCAATTCCATACCAAGCCTGGTAGGTACGCTCGCCGCCGCCGAAACGGACCGCTTCGACGAAGTGTCCACCACCGGCAAAACCGGCGCTGACGTAGTACGACTGAAGGTCGGAGGAAGCGCGCTCCACATAGCCGTCTGAAGTGATGGACGAGATGCGCGTATTCATCCAAAATCCATCTTTAGTGCGACCTGTGCTCGCTTGGAAGGTGGCGCGTTGCGTGCCGTAAGAACCTGCCCCCAAGGTCAGGCGTGCACTTTTATCGCCCGCCCCTAAGGTGCTCATTCCCAGAGTAGCCCCGAAGGCTCCCGAACCGTTGGTAGAGGTCCCTACCCCTTTTTGCAGCTGGATAGCCTTAGTGGAAGACATGAGGTCTGGTGTATTCACCCAAAACACGCCATGGCTCTCTGCATCATTCATTGGAATGCCGTTCACTGTAACGTTGATGCGCGTGATGTCCGAACCGCGAACACGCATGTTGGTGTATCCAATACCGTTTCCAGCATCAGAGAAACTAACTACGCCTGCAACATCTTGTAACACATAAGGAAGGTCGCGTCCCGTGTTTAGCGCTTCAACATCTTTTTTGGTGAGATTGATTTGGGCAATGGGATCATTTTTCTGTGCCCAAGTGCCCAATACATTTACCTCGCTCAATTCTACTCGAGGCAACGGAATAATTTCGACCAACATAGTGTCGGCCTTTTCTTGTGCAGTGGCGAATAGCGACAGTGCTACAGCGGCTGCGGAGTACATGAATTTTTTCATGAAAATTGGTCTTTTAAAACCACGTCAAGGGGCAATAACGTGTTGTTACACAAATATTGCTTTCGTTCCTTGGCAGCATTACCTGCCCAGGTTCTATGGGTATGTTCTCAGCCCGCAGGTCAAACGACTTTCTGGGCACCCCTTTGAGACAATGCGAAGATATAACACACAAGCCCTACCTTATGGTTCATGAAAAAGTTTATTCGAATTACTGGAATTTTAGGCGCGGGGGCCTTGGTCATGAGCACCATTTTTAAAATCAATCACCTCATGGGCGCACCGGAACTACTGTTGATGGGTACTGTGTGTACGGGGCTTTTTATTATTGGCTCCCTTGTGCAGAAGCTGTCGAAGAAATAATTGGCCTCAGCTACTGGCCTTTGAACCGTTCAATAATGCCTATCGGGCGTAGCCTGATCTCATCGCCGACCATCGGTTGATAGCCGACGTTGAATCCATTGTACTTGTAGATTTTGGCCAATTTCACTTGCTCGCGCTGGCTAATATCTCGCAAGGTCTCCCCCGTGCGCACCACGGTGGTTTTCGTCGCACCACGGCCCTTCTTTTCGTCGATATAAATTCTATCTCCAGGTTGCAGCTGGGTTTCCCAAGTCATATCATTGAATTGCAGCAATGCCGCCACGGGCAAATTCAAAGAATCTGCCACGTACTCAATACGCTCTTCCGTAGCCAATACCACAAAAGGTACTCGCGAGCCTGCTTCCATCATACGACGTACAATAAAGCGCTGGCGGGCGTTCTTCACGGGGCGGCCTTTGGCATCCACCACGGGACCCGTTTTCTGCTCGGGCTCATTTGAAGCCAAATCTTCGCCGGTCGGGAAATCCCCTTCACGGTCGTATTTGTATAGCATCTCGTCTTCGATGATCTTGATTAATCGGTCCGCATAATCCGGGGCAGTGGCATAGCCAGCCTTTTTCAAGCCCTTCGCCCATCCTTTGTAGTCCGTGGGGTCGAGGTCAAATAGAAAATCGTAACGGCTGCCGCGCACTAAAAAGTCCGTGTGGTCTTCAAAGCTGTGGCGCACGTTGTCGTATTTGCGAAAACACTCCCCTTTCTCATCATCGTCGTGGTAGACACGTTCACCGGTCCAAGAGCTGTGGCATTTGATCCCAAAATGATTGTTTGATTTTCGGGCCAATTCACTTTTGCCGTTCCCGCTCTCCAAAATCCCTTGTGCCAAGGTGATGGACGCCGGAACACCGGATCTATTCATTTCATCTACAGCGATTTGGGCATATTCCTGAATGTAATGAGCACGCGCACCCGTTTGTCCAAAGGCACCAGCACCCCACACAAGGGCGGACATCAAGAGGAGGAAGGTGGATTTTTTCATTTTCTGTAGACTCATTTTTCAAATTTGAAGAAACGCTTTTGACTTTCTTCCTGTGTAAACTTTAAGTTATCAAAAACAATTGGTCTAACTCCCACAAAATCAAAAACCCAATTTGTTAATAACGCACAAAAAGTTTTTGTTGAATCAATTTTTGGATTGGGTAGTTTAGAGATAAGTCTAAAACAAAACACTATATACCATGAGCGCAAATGATTTCCAAATGGACGATTCCTTCGCTAGCTTCGTTCAAGAACTCGAGCAAGCAGAACAACCAAAAGCATGTAGCATCGACAATCCAGAATGCGAAGCTTGCGGTAGCTAATTGCCACTAAAAATTTAAAGAGAGCCCGTGAACACTGCGTTTACGGGCTTTTTTTATGGCCTTATCCAGGAAGTGGACCGGCAGCCATTAAGGCCAACCATAGCGCCACTACAGTACTGACTATGGCAACGGCCGGGAACTTGATCACCTTTGGCCATTCCCAATACCAGTATTGAAATAACATAGAAGCCAGAGCGGTCCCTGGGATCCACATAAAAAGAAAGCTTCTATAAAAATCGGCACCGGTGTTCACGGTGATTCCCAATCGAGGCAATACCAAATTCATACTCATCCATGTGAATACGAACATGATTCCTGCCATGGGCAAGTACAATTGGCGAAGTAAAATCTTAGAAAACATAGGCGGTGCGTTTTCCCTAAAGTACGAAATCGCAAGGAATCAACTCAACTTAGCTAGTCTTGATAGATCGTCCAATCACTATTCACGTAGAGCAGTAGTAATACACCGGCCATCAGCACAAACCCAACAAACACCGAAAGGCCCACTTTCCAAGGCGAGCGCTGGCCCTTCCCAAAGACGAGCCAGTAAAATCCAGCGCTGATGAAGAAAATAAGCGTCGTGTAGAGGAAGTAAATGACCCAATTCCATCCATCACTCATCCACCGGAAATCGTAATACCCTTCGTCCATCCACATCAAGAATTGGCACACCAAATGCACCCACAATAGCATGAAGCTCGCGGTAGCGTTATGCAAGGTCCTAGACATGTTTAGAGTAAATACGTGAAGCCTACCCCGAGGTAGTTGTTCCAGCTGTTGAGCTCGTATTTGAGCGCGATGGCATTGATACTGCCGTCGAAACCGTACCATTGAATGTTGCACTCAATGGGAATGGTGAAGTTGGATACAGGGTTTTCTGGGTCCAAGTAGACCAAATCGATCATCCCTTGCTTTTCGGCGTAATCGGCACCAGAGAAATACCCCAAGCCGGTGGCAATCATCACATCGAAGAAATTACCTTCCCACAACTTACCAATCTTCAACTTCGCCGTAGAAAATTTTCCAATGGCGTAAAATGGGAGATTGTAATTCGTGCCGAAGGCCCCGTTGCGCACATAAGAAGTCGTCACCGCCAACAGCGCACCGTTGGTCGTTTCGTGCATATAGGCGCCCAATTCGTATTCCTCTCCCAGCACAAAATTCGCAGGGTCGGTCAATAACGTATGATATCCCGCCAACAAGCCCATGTCCACTTCTTTAATCACCAGGTTCGCTTGGGCGTTCGCGGCCATGCTCCCGAAGAGTGCAATGAAAACAACAAGGGCTTTTCTCATGGGTGTGTTATTACTCCTAAAAGGTCTAAAAAACTATGCCAACGGCAAAAAATAGGGGGTAAAAAGAGCGAGCCGCGTCTTCGACGCGGCTCGCAATGGAAATCTAAAAATTTTAGTAGCGGTAGTGCTCCGGCTTGAACGGTCCTTCCACCGTCACACCGATATAGTCCGCTTGGTCTTTGCGAAGCGTCTCTAGCTCCACACCAATCTTCTCCAAGTGCAAACGAGCTACTTTCTCATCCAAGTGCTTAGGAAGCGTGTACACCTTGTTCTCGTACTTGTCGCTGTGGTTCCACAACTCCAACTGAGCCAAAGTCTGGTTCGTGAAGCTGTTTGACATTACAAACGACGGGTGACCGGTAGCACAACCTAGATTCACCAAACGGCCTTCTGCCAATACGATGATCTCGTTGCCTTCTACATTATATAGGTCCACCTGTGGCTTGATCACCACTTTAGTATCGCCGTACGCACCGTTCAACCATGCCATGTCGATCTCGTTGTCGAAGTGGCCGATATTACAAACGATGGTCTTGTCGTTCATCAAACGGAAGTGCTCTTCCGTGATGATGTCTTTATTTCCTGTAGCCGTTACAACGATCTGTGCACGTGGAATGGCCGTTTCCATACGCTTCACTTCGAAACCGTCCATCGCTGCTTGCAATGCACAAATAGGATCGATCTCAGTCACAATCACACGAGCACCCGCGCCGCGCAATGAAGCCGCAGTACCCTTACCTACATCACCGTAACCGGCAACAACCGCAACTTTACCGGCAATCATAACATCAGTAGCACGACGGATCGCATCTACCGCAGATTCTTGACAACCGTACTTGTTATCGAACTTCGACTTCGTTACCGAATCGTTTACGTTGATCGCTGGAAGTACCAAGGTGCCGTTGATCTCACGCTCGTACAAACGGTGAACACCGGTAGTCGTCTCTTCAGACAACCCTTTGATGCCTTCTACTAGTTCAGGGTATTCGTCGAACACCATGTTGGTCAAATCACCACCGTCGTCCAAGATCATGTTCAATGGCTGACGGTCTTCACCGAAGAATAGCGTCTGCTCGATACACCAGTTGAACTCCTCTTCAGTCATGCCTTTCCAAGCATATACTGGAATACCCGCCGCTGCGATGGCCGCTGCTGCGTGGTCCTGAGTAGAGAAGATGTTACAAGAAGACCAGGTCACATCAGCGCCTAGATCCACCAAGGTCTCAATCAATACCGCCGTTTGGATGGTCATGTGCAAACAACCCGCGATGCGCGCACCTGCAAGTGGCTTGCTGGCGCCGTACTCTTCACGGAGGGCCATAAGACCTGGCATCTCTGCCTCGGCTAATTTGATTTCTTGTCGACCCCATTCGGCCAACGACATATCTTTAACTTTGTAAGGAATGTATTGCGTTACTTCGCTCATTGTTTCTTGTCAATTAAGTCCGGCAAAGGTACATAACAAGAGCGGAGCGCAAAAGTTTGTAATAAAGATGAGCACCACGATAGTCTTTTCGGCATTGAATGAGGAGGTCCAAGTCCGTTGGCACCCCACTCCCACCCATGGGCACTGCTCAGATTCATGGTGCGCGGAAGACCAAGAAAAGTGGCAACGCATTCACTCCGAGGCTAAACGCAACGAAATGTCCGCCAGTCGCAGTGCACTTCAAGATATTTTGGGGCAAGACCTACAGCAGATGAGTTTTGTGGGGGGCAAGCCGGAGCACCCCAAGGGGCCCATTTCTTTATCACATTGTAAAACAGGGGCTGTCGCAGCCCACTCCCCTACCTTGGCCGTCGGCGTAGACGTAGAGGTTGAGCGGTCACAGCTCACGAAAATTGCTCCCAAATTTGTCCGTGTAGACGAGCAGCGATTCTTGGAAGACCTTGGTACGCAGCAGGCCTTACAGCTGATCTGGGGGATTAAAGAAAGTTTGTTCAAGCTCTATGGTGAGGGAGGCGTAGACTTCCGAGAACACCTTCACATCACCACGCTTGAAAGAACTTCGGACGACAGTGGATGGATAGGGATGGCGTGGATTTATCCTACCCATGATCGTGAGGTCGCCAAGGCGTGTTTGGTTCAAGGCCGCTATCATGAGGGCACCTACATCTGCCTTGCCACGCACCGCAGGCCGATGGCACCGATCAAAACAGCGCGATTCACACTTCGTGAATGGAACCTCAGCGACGCTACGTGGCTGTATGAGCTCAATCAGGATCCAGAAGTGGTGCATTTTACCGGAGATGCTGGATTTGCTTCCATAGAGGCGGCCCACGGGTTAATCGCCACCTACCTCAACTACCAGCGCGACGGTTATGGCCGTTGGATGGTGGAGGATACCCATTCCGGGGAGGCACTCGGGTGGTGTGGCCTGAAGAAGAATCCTTGGGGCATAGATCTTGGTTACCGATTCTTTAGAAAATTTTGGGGCCAGGGTGTAGCCACGGAATGTGCTGAGGCAACCGTGAACTGGGCGCGAGAAATGGGACTGCCCCGATTAATTGGGCGGACCTTGACCGGAAATCCTGCCAGCGCGCGTGTGCTAGAAAAATTGGATTTTGAACGCTACAGCGAACAACCTATAGAGGATTTTGCCGTGGGCCAAAGGATGAACGCCGAAGATTTGAAGCGTTGGGAAGGACAGCAGATGGTCATGATGAAACTGGATTTATGATGATGCATTTGATTTTTTCTGGAGTCGAAAGCACCTTCAAAAGCACCTTGGCTAAGGCCGTAGGTGAGGCACTCGCCCGCGAGGTTTGTGGGGAGTTCGCGCGGGAGTATTTGGATGAATTGGACCCTAAACCTTCTATGCATTCCTTTCCCAAGGAGCACTTCGAGGCCATAGCACGGGGCCAATTACTTGCTCAAAAGAACTCCGGCTACTACGAGACGGGACAACAGATTTTCGATACCGACGGCCTGACACTAGCCGTTTGGGGCAGCGACAAGTATGGCGTAGAGGATTCTCAATGGTTGGCACCTGGTGGGCCTTCCTTTTACCTGCTCTGCGCACCGACCAACACCTACACCGAAGAGGAATACCGTGTGGACGGTCACCGTCGCGAGGAGTTGCATCAAAAGTATGTGGATTTGTTGGAGGAATTGGGCCGGCCTTACCTCATTCTAAGGGAGCCCGTTTTCGAGGACCGATTATACGAAGCCCTCAGAATCATCAAAGAATTAGGGATTTAAACAATCCTATTCAATTCCTCATTGATCTGCTGGCGGACTTTGTTCCATTTGTCAAAGGCAGTCATATAGTAGTCGACATCAACGTTCTCTGCATTGAATTGGGCCTTGAGCTCATTCAACTTACGCTCCACCCAAATCGATTTAAATCGCAGCACGGTTTCTTGTACCAAATCCTTAATCGTATTGCGCTCTACCGGCAAGTGAATATCCTTACGCTTCCAATCACTCAATACATAGGGCTCCATTAAAGCCTTCGTAGCTACTTCAACGACCTCCGGATCCTCCTGCATGATCCACCAAGCACTATCAGGGACATGACCTGCCTCGAGTTCGGCTTTGACTAAATCATACATTCGTTGAAACACGGGCGTTTCAAAAGGAATACTGTCCTTCTCAATATTTTCTACCGCCCATTCCGTGATGCTAATCGGCACGACTTCCTCAGGATCTAGATCTTCTTCGAGCATATCCTCGACTCCGCGAGCGACGATGAGGTGAATGACTTTTTCCTCTTGGTGGTGACCAAAAGGAGAGGTTTCCTTTTCCGTGGGAGGCAAGACCTCCATTGGCGTTTCGTCCGCTTGTTTGCGTCTTGCTTGACGGTTTTGCGCATCAAGTAATCGGGCCAATTCTTCATGAAGGGCACGCGGATCAATGTCCAAGATCTTCGCAGCTTCCTTGATGAATACTTCCTGGCCAATAGCATCCGGCACCTTAGAAATACTGCCCACCACATCGCGAACCATCTCTGCACGCTTCAATGGATCATTGCCCACCTCTTCCAGCAATACGCTGGTCTTGTACGAGATGAAATCCTTGCGCTGTTCCGCTAAGAATTGTTCCAATTCCTCGGTGCTGTGCTTTTGGGCGAAGCTATCCGGATCCTCGCCATCAGGGAAAGGAACCACACGAACATTGATCCCGGCTTCCAGCATCATGTCCAATCCTCGGAAACTCGCACGAATCCCCGCTGCATCCCCGTCGTACAATAACGTAATGTTTGACGAATAGCGCTTGAGCATGATGATCTGCCCTTCGGTCAAAGATGTTCCAGAACTCGATACTACGTTATGCACCCCATTTTGATGGAAGCTCAGTACATCTGTGTACCCTTCCACCAAGAATGCTTCGTCCTTCTTGACGATTTCTTGCTTGGCCTGGTACAATCCGTACAGCACCTTACTCTTGTGGTAGATCGGATTCTCGGGAGAATTCAGGTATTTCGCGGCCTTGACATTGTTCTTGAGAATGCGACCACCAAACCCAAGGACGCGCCCAGAAATACTGTGGATAGGGAACATCACACGTCCGCGGAATCTATCGTACCAACCGCGGTCGCCATTCATGGAAATTCCACTGTCCTCTAAGGCCTTCTCATTGTATTTAGATTCAAGTGCATATTGTGCAAAGGCGTCCGATTTCTCTGGACTATAGCCCAGCTGAAACTTCGCGATAGTCTCATCCGTAAACCCGCGCTCCTTAAAATAGCTCAAGCCCACTGCGCGACCTTCATCGGTTTGGTGCAACTGTTCTTGAAACCATTTGTTGGCGACATCTGAAATGAGATACACCGCTTCACGGTGATTGCCCGCTTCAATTTCCTCGGCCGTTTGAGGGCGCTCTTCGGGCACCTCAATATTGTATTTATTGGCCAACCAGCGAAGCGCCTCAGGATAGGTCATCTGTTCCAATTCCATGAGGAACGTCACCACCGAACCGCCCTTACCCGAGCTGAAATCTTTGAAGATTTGCTTGGCAGGGCTGACCATAAAACTCGGGCTCTTCTCGTTATTGAATGGACTCAAACCCTTGAGGTTACTCCCCGATTTCTTCAACTGAACGAACTCTCCGATCACCTCTTCAATACGAGCGGTCGAAAAGATTTGTTCAATAGTTTCTTGAGGGATTCTGGCCATAATATTGCAAGATACATTCTCTGCACAAAAAAGCCACCCTTTTGGGGTGGCCAAGCAAGCTGATTAAAAGGTTACTTATTTCTGTAAATGTACATTTAATTGTGGGAACGGAATACTGATACCACGCTCGGTAAAAATCTTATAGACGTCGGTATTCATATCGTAATACACCGGCCAGTAGTTTTCAGTATTTACCCAAGCGCGCACAATAATGTTTACACTTGAATCTGCCAACGCGGCGAGCTCAACTAAGGGCGCTGGCTCGGCAATGACGCGTTCGTCCTTTTCTAACAAATCGCGAATGATCTGTTTTGCCTCGTCTAAATCCGACCCATAATCAATACCAAAGGTCCATTCCTGACGACGCGTTGGCTGTGCACTATAGTTGATCAAACTTCCATTACTCAATCCCCCGTTTGGAATAACGACCTGTTTGTTATCTGGTGTGGTCAAGGTCGTCACGAAGATTTGGATGCTTTGAACCGTACCAGAATAGCCTTGGGCCTCAATAAAATCTCCAACTTTGAATGGCTTGAACATTAGAATCATCGCACCCCCTGCAAAGTTTTGTAAGGTTCCACTCAAGGCCATACCAATGGCCAATCCGGCTGAGGCAAGCACAGCCACGATAGAGGTTGTGGCAACACCCAGCTGATTGATGGTTGCTATGATCACCATAGCTTGCAGACCGATCTTTACTAATGATTGCAAGAAGGTGGTCAAAGACGGATCTACTTGGCGTAGTTGAAGTGCTTTGTTCAGCGCACGCATCATCAATTTGACCACGCGCATCCCGATCCAAAAAATCAGCAATGCAAAGACCACGTGCTTGGCCCAGACCAAAATATTGTTCTGGATGGTCTCCATAGGTATTCCCAAAATTTCTTCCATGATTATTTCTTTCTTTGGGCGGTATAATCAAGAACGAGTGCTAATGCATCGCGTTCTTCGGTTTGAGGAAAGTTAAAGAGAATCTCTTTGGCTTGATCGATGTGCTCGAGCATTTTACCACGAGCGTACTCTAGGCCACCTGATTGTCTTACAAAATCCACCACTTCTTGTACTTTCTTAGGTCTATCGTGGTGTTTCTTAATCGTTTTGATAATGTGTTGACGCTGTTTTGGTTCTGCTTCTTGCAAAGCCTTGATCAACGGCAGAGTCATTTTTTGTTCCTTGATATCTATACCCGCTGGCTTTCCTGTCAGATTCACTCGTTCAAAATCGAAGAGATCATCTTTGATTTGGAAAGCTAGGCCTAGGTGTCTACCGAGCATTCGGAATTTCTCAACCTCCTCATCGGATGCTCCAGCACTGGCAGCACCAACCACACAGCAGGTCTCCAACAATGAAGCCGTCTTTTGCTGAATAATTTCGAAGTACACTTCTTCCGTAATATCCAGTTTTCTCGCCTTCTCAATCTGCAGTAATTCACCTTCAGACATGGCTTTCACCGCACCGCTCACGTGCTCGAGCAACGTATACTCCTTTGTTTCTACCGCCAAGAGTAACACCTTGGATAGAAGGTAATCTCCAATAAGCACGGCAATTTTGTTCTTCCACAACGCATTGATTGAAAAGAACCCTCGGCGCTGGTCGGCATCATCCACGACATCATCATGCACGAGCGTAGCTGTATGCATGATTTCTACCAATGAGGCACCTACATAGGTCGCATCGGTAACATTGCCTTGAATCTTAGCGCTCAGGAAAACTAGAATGGGTCGGAGTTGCTTCCCTTTTCTCTTTACCATGTAGCGCATGACACGGTCGACTAAGGGAACATTAGAACTCAGGTGGGCACGGAAACGATCGTCGAAGGTCGACATCTCCTGTGTAATTGGCCGCTTTATAGTATCTAGGGTTCCCATTAGTTCCAACCTTTCTGTTTACAAATGTGCTCGTAGGCTTTTTGCACATTCAAGAAGCTTTCCTTCGCCGCCGCTTGAGCTTCAGCTCCAGCATCAACCAACCGGTCAGGATGGAACTTCATCGCCATTTTTCTGTAAGCTTTTTTCACCTCAGATTCACTGGCACTGCTCGGCACTTCCAATACCTTAAACGCCCAATCTGCATCTTGGTTTTTATGAAACATCGCTTCAATGGATGCAAAGTCATAGGGATTGATGCGAAGGTTGCGAGCAATACGTTTGATTTCGGCCAATTCCTGATCGTGTAAATGCCCGTCTGCGAGACCTAATTTGAAAAGAAAATGAATGAGTTGTAGTCGAGTGGCGTGTGTGGTAAAACTGTTGATCTGTGCACAAACCTTTGTTAATGGGATAGGCTGATCCACAATGGATTTGAAGACTTTAAAGCTTTCGTTGGCTCTCTCCTTACCAAACATGCCTACGAATTGCTGGCGCACGAAATCAAGCTCGCTTTGTTCCACCTTCCCATCGGCTTTAATGACACGTGCGGCCAGAACCAAAAGGGAAATATGAAAGTCGCTTGGTGAGCTGCCTTGCCTACTTTGAGCCGAAGGTGCATCCTCTCCATGCACAAGGTCATGCATCATGTTCCCGAAGGCCACTCCTAAAAGAGCACCAATAGGTCCACCTAGACTCCAGCCTAGACCACCTCCAAAAATTTGAAATAGGCGTTTCATTCGTAGATCAAAGATAGTCTACGGCAGAAATAAATAACCCCGAATTAGAGATTCTTAAACGACAATAACGGTGAAGGCAACAATGCCCGCGATGATCGCAATAACCAAGGCGATTTGGCCATACAACTGGCTCTTGGTCATTTTGGGTGCATTGCCACTTCTACCTGCTGTGGTATTCGTTGGCATAACGTAAAGGTTTTGTTCAATATGAATTTACTAAATCTTATGGGTAATTCAAAGCGCGATTAAAATTTAACTCACACGTAATGAACAACTTAAAACCATAAAAAAAACCCGAGAAATCTCGGGGTTGGAAAAAAACTTTCAGAAAGTTTTATGATCCACATGCAATGCATTCGTCAGGATTATCAATAGAACAAGCAATTTTTCTTCATCAGACGGCGCATCGTTCATCGTTGCCATGGCTGCCTTCTGTGCCTTGACTCTTGCTTCGATATCTGCCTCGCTCGCAGGTGCCGCAGAAGGTGCTTTATCTACCTTATCCGCAGTAGCGCCTTCGCTAACGCCTGGCGTTACATTAGTTTGTGCATTTTTCTTTACGGTGAACTTAATCGCGGAAGTAGCAGGCTTAGAACGCAGGTAATACATTCCTGTCTTCAATCCTTTCTTCCATGCATAGAAGTGCATCGATGTCAACTTACCCATGTTTGGCGCCTCCATAAAGAGGTTCAAGCTCTGGCTTTGATCGATGAACAAGCCGCGATCTGCTGCCATGTCCAAAATATCACGCATTGAGATCTCCCAAACCGTCTTGTAGATGGCTTTAAGGTTCTCTGGAACACCTTCGATATTTGCCACCGATCCGTTTGAAGCCATTAGAGCATTCTTCATGTCTTCATTCCACAAACCAAGCTCAATCAAATCATGCAACAAGTGTTTGTTCACTACGATGAACTCTCCTGAAAGAACGCGACGCGTGTACACGTTTGAGGTATAAGGCTCAAAACACTCGTTGTTTCCAAGAATCTTAGACTAGGACTCTGTAGGCATAGGTGCCATCAACAATGAATTGCGAACTCCGTGCTTTTTAATTTCACCACGTAGTGTTTCCCAATCCCAACGTCCGCTCAATTCCTCGTCTTTCACACCCCAAAGGTTGTGCTGGAATTTACCTTTTGAAATAGGTGAACCCTTGTAGGTTTCATATGGTCCATCCGCAATGGCCTGATCTTTTGAAGAAGTCACCGCAGCGTAGTACATCGTTTCGAAGATTTCCTTGTTCAATGCTTTCGCTTCTTCAGAATCAAAGGCCAAGCGCATTTTAATAAAGGCATCTGCGAGTCCCTGTACACCAAGACCTACAGGACGGTGGCGCATGTTTGAGTTTCTTGCTTCTACCACAGGGTAGTAGTTGCGATCGATCACCTTGTTCAAGTTCTTGGTCACCTTATAGGTCACATCAAAGAGTTTCTGGTGGTCAAACTCACCTTGTTCTGTCACGAACATCGGCAATGCGATAGATGCAAGGTTACAAACTGCTACCTCATCAGGAGACGTATATTCGAGGATCTCCGTACACAAGTTTGATGAACGGATGGTTCCCAAGTTCTGCTGGTTCGACTTCAAGTTCGCAGCATCCTTATACAGCATGTACGGCGTACCTGTCTCGATCTGGCTTTCCATGATTTTCGCCCATACCTCACGAGCTTTTACGGTGCGACGTCCACGGCCCTCTTTTTCGTATTTCGTGTAGAGTTTCACAAACTCATCACCGTGGCAATCGAAAAGACCGGGACATTCGTTTGGACACATCAAGGTCCAATCTTCGTTTGTCTCAACACGCTCCATGAACAAGTCTGGAATCCACATGGCATAGAACAAATCGCGCGCGCGCATTTCTTCTTTACCGTGGTTCTTTTTCAAATCGAGGAATTCAAAGATATCCGCGTGCCATGGCTCCACGTAAATAGCGAAAGAGCCCTTGCGCTTACCTCCACCTTGGTCTACGTAACGTGCGGTGTCGTTATACACTCGAAGCATCGGTACGATACCATTAGAAGTTCCATTCGTACCTCCAATGTATGATCCCGTTGCGCGAATGTTGTGGATGCTCAATCCAATACCACCAGCGCTTTGAGAAATTTTAGCTGTTTGCTTCAACGTGTCGTAAATACCGTCAATACTATCTTCCTTCATCGTCAACAAGAAACAAGAAGACATCTGTGGCTTCGGTGTTCCCGCATTGAAAAGCGTAGGAGTAGCATGCGTCATGTATTTCTTGCTCATGAGTTCATACGTCTCAATAGCACTGTCAAGATCGTCTTTGTGAATACCGATACTCACACGCATGAGCATGTGTTGCGGGCGCTCCACAATCTTACCATGCATGCGCAACAGGTAAGAACGTTCTAGCGTTTTGAAACCAAAGTAATCGTAACTGAAATCTCTATCATAAATCAACTGAGAATCCAAAAATTCCGCATTCTTCTGGATGATCTCATATACATCGTCCGCAATCAGAGGCGCTGGTTTACCCGTCTCTGGGTTAATGTATTCATACAGATCGGTAACGGTTTCCGAGAAGCTCTTCTTCGTACTCTTGTGCAAGTTGCTTACCGCGATGCGTGCCGCAAGATTTGCATAATCCGGATGCTTAATCGTCATGGATGCGGCAGTCTCCGCCGCCAAGTTATCTAACTCAGCAGTGGTAACCCCATCGTAGACACCATCAATAACGCGTTTCGCTACAGATACTGGATCAACATATTCGCTGAGCCCGTAGCATAGTTTTTCAATTCGTGCAGTGATTTTATCAAACTTAACAGCCTCTTTACGGCCGTCTCTTTTTAATACGCGCATCATGGTTGTTCTCGGAAATTATTCAGTTACGGAAAAAAATGTATGTAGTTGTCTTAGAAATTCAAATCTGCAAAAGCATCATCGATGTTGTGGCTACTTTGCTCTTCACCAACACCAGCTTTTTTGTATTCAGAGACACGTTTCTCAAAGAAGTTTGTTTTCCCTTCTAGCGAGATCATATCCATGAAATCAAATGGATTAGCTGTATTGTAGACTTTTGGACAATTCAATGTTTCAAGCAGGTGATCGGTCACGAATTCGAGGTATTCTGCCATAAGTTTTGCATTCATACCAATCAAATTCACCGGCAAAGATTCTGTGATGAACTCACGCTCGATATCAAGGGCCTCGACGATGATTTGAGTAATGCGCTCCACCGGCACCTTGTTGATCAAGTGATTGTTGTGGAGGTGACAGGCGAAATCACGGTGCAAACCTTCATCGCGAGAGATGAATTCATTTGAAGTTGCTAAACCTGGCAACAAGCCGCGCTTTTTCATCCAGAAGATGGAACAGAAGGCACCAGAGAAGAAAATACCTTCCACTGCTGCAAAGGCAATCAATCGCTCTGCGAAAGATTCACTTTCAATCCAACGCAAGGCCCAATCCGCTTTTTTCTTGATGGCAGGGAATCGCTCAATAGCGTTGAACAGCTCGTCTTTTTCCGCATCATTATCCACCAAGGTATCGATCAATAGAGAATACATCTCACTGTGGATGTTCTCCATCATGATTTGGAAACCGTAGAAGAATTTCGCTTCCGAGTATTGTACCTCGTTCACAAAGTTTTCAGCTAAGTTTTCGTTCACGATACCATCGGATGCAGCAAAAAATGCTAAGATGTGTTTTAGGAAGTAACGCTCATCGTCGTTCAATTTTTTCCAGTCTACTACATCTTGGTGCAAATCGATCTCTTCAGCGGTCCAAAAAGACGCCTCTTGTTTCTTGTACCATTGCCAGATATCATCGTGCTGGATGGGAAAAATTACAAAGCGGTTTTTGTTTTCCTGAAGTATGGGTTCTTGCTGCATCTTACAAAAAATTATATAGTCGTTAAGCCGCTTAAAATAATATTAAACGACTGAAAATCAGTTATTTAAATGTTTTGGTATTAGGCGGCTTTGACCGAGGCATCCACTGGGCGTGGCGAACGGCTTATACAAACATGGTCATCATTTTAAGGAATATCAAGTTGGCCTTACCGGGTTTTTCCCACAGTTATTAACAACGATTGTTTGTACCAAAATTGAGACTCAGCAGCCCCACTCTAGGATGCTCTAAATGTGTCGATTGAAACGCGAAAATCAGGCTTTATTCAGCGGCCAAATCTCTCGCCACATTTTCCAATTCACTGTAGAAATCGGACCCGTATTTTCGAATTAATGGCTCTTTTAAGAACTGGTAAACGGGCACTTTTAATTTTTCGCCTAATGAACAAGCCGCGCTACATATACTCCAACGGTCGTAATTCAAGGCTTCAAAGCCTGTGTATTTGGCCACCCGTATCGGATACAAATGACAGCTGATGGGTTTTTTCCAATCGATCTTCCCGTCGAGGTAGGCCTTTTCGATACCGCAAGAGGCGGTGCCATCTTGTTCAAAGACCGTGTAGGCACACTCTTTTCCGTCGATAAGAGGCGTTTCTAATTCCCCTAAACCTTGGACACTTTTCCCTTGAGCTTGAACGGCTGCACGACCCGCATCCGTAAGATAACTTTCGAACTGAGGATATAATTGGTCCAGCAACTTAGCTTCATCCTCGTCCAACGGGGCGCCGGCATTGCCCTCCACACAACAAGCGCCTTTACAAGCGCCCAGGTTACAGACAAATTCCTTTTTAAAAATATCTGCAGAGAGCAGTTTTCCGTCCAATTCTATCATAATACAAAGCTAATATCGGTTTTAAGTGCGCAGCTCAACCAAAGACCCTAATTTTGTACCATTATTTAAACAGCTATGGGATTCAACTATAACGATGCACTCAGTGCTTTTTTGATCTTGTTTGCGGTAATCGATATCCTCGGGAGCATCCCTATTATAGTGAGCTTGCGCAAAAAGGTCGGCCATGTCCAGAGTGAGAAAGCAACCATTGTTGCAGGCGCCATTATGATCGTCTTCCTTTTTGTAGGAGAGAGTATTTTGAATTTACTCGGGGTGAATGTGCAAAGTTTTGCCATCGCAGGTAGCTTGGTGATTTTCTTCTTGGCCTTGGAAATGATTTTAGGCATCACGCTTTATAAAGAAGAGACTCCGAATACAGCCAGTATTGTACCCATTGCCTTCCCGCTCATTGCCGGGGCAGGAACCATGACCTCTTTAGTATCGATTCGCGCTGAGTTTGCCACGATAAATATTCTCATTGCCATTGTGGCCAACATGGTCGTGGTCTATGCTGTTTTAAAGAATACGGAACGATTAGAGCGCATTTTTGGCGCGGGCGGCCTGAGTATATTACGCAAGGTTTTCGGTGTTATCTTGCTCGCCATTGCCGTGAAGTTGTTCTTCACCAACCTCATACCTCTACTTAACCCACAATAAAGTCTAGTACAATGTCAGACGACCAGTTTAAAAACGTCATCTCCCACGCCAAAGAATACGGCTACATCTTCCAAAGCAGTGAAATCTATGATGGATTAAGTGCTGTATACGATTATGGTCAGAACGGCGCCTTATTAAAGAACAACATCAAGGCCTATTGGTGGGGTGCAATGGTGCAAATGCACGAAAATATTGTCGGTATTGATTCGGCGATTTTCATGCACCCAACGACTTGGAAGGCTTCGGGTCACGTGGATGCTTTTAATGATCCGCTGATCGACAACAAAGACAGTAAGAAGCGTTACCGCGCGGATGTGTTGATCGAAGACCATGTAGAGAAGATTCGACAAAAGATAAAGAAGGAAGTCAAAAAGGCTGAAAAGCGATTTGGCGAGAGCTTCGATAAGGAGCAATACTTGGGCACCAACCCTCGCGTGATGGGCTACCAAAACAAGATCACTACCATCATGAACAGATTCGTAAAAGCGATGGAGGCGGAAGATCTCGCAGATGTAAAGCAGTTGATCGAGGACGAGGAAATCAAGTGTCCAGTGAGTGGATCGATGAATTGGACCGATGTACGCCAGTTCAACCTTATGTTCGGCACACAGCTGGGTTCTGTTGCCGAGGATTCGACTACGCTGTACTTGCGCCCTGAGACCGCTCAAGGAATTTTCTTGAATTACCTCAACGTGCAGAAAACCGGCCGCATGAAAATCCCTTTTGGTATTGCACAAATAGGTAAGGCCTTTAGAAATGAAATCGTGGCGCGTCAGTTCATCTTCCGCATGCGTGAGTTCGAACAGATGGAAATGCAATTCTTTGTGCGCCCCGGCACTGAAATGGAGTGGTATGAAACTTGGAAAGAGCGCCGATTGAATTGGCACAAGAGCTTAGGTTTCGATCTTGCGAAATACAGATTTCACGACCACGAAAAATTGGCCCATTATGCCAATGCTGCTGCGGATATCGAATTTGAATTCCCATTTGGATTCAAAGAATTAGAAGGTATTCACAGCCGTACGGATTTCGATTTGAGCCAGCACGAGAAATTCAGCGGCAAGAAACTACAGTACTTCGACCCTGAACTCGGCGAGAACTATGTGCCGTATGTTGTAGAGACTTCTATTGGGTTAGATCGTATGTTCTTGGCCGTATTGAGCACTAGCCTTCAGGAGGAAACTCTAGAGGATGGTTCGTCGCGTACCGTGTTGAACCTTCCAGCATTCTTGGCGCCTTATAAAGTTGCTGTTCTTCCACTATTGAAGAAAGACGGTCTACCGGAAAAAGCTAGAGAGATTGTGAACCTTCTCAAATTCGACCATATGGTACAATACGACGAAAAAGATGCCATCGGAAAGCGTTACCGCCGTCAGGATGCTGCAGGTACACCATTGTGTGTGACCGTTGACCACCAAAGCTTGGAGGATAGCACAGTAACTGTACGATTCCGCGACACCATGGAGCAAATTCGTATTTCTATGGCTGAATTACCCGCCTTGGTGAACGAGAAAGTGGCCCTCAGCACGCAACTTGCAAAACTTTAAAGCAAAAATTTGCGTAGTGTTTTGATTTTCAATTAATTTTCCATTGTTATTAATCTATTCAACAAACGCGTTATGAAAAAGGTACAATGGTTCGCAGCAGCAGTAGTAGCAGTAGCTATGACTGCATGTGCAGCACCTGCAGAAGAAGCTGAAGCACCAGCTGAAGAGCCTGCAGTAGAAGAAGTAATGGAAGAAGCTACTGAAGAAGTTGCTGAAGAAGCAGATTCAACTGCTGAAGAGGCTACTGAGGAAGTTGCTGAAGAAGCTGCTGAAGAATCTCACGAAGGTCACGAGCACTAAGATCTCGCAAAACTTCATAAAGTAAACCCTGGGCCGCGCCCGGGGTTTCTTTTTTACTCTAAGGTCCCCGTTGATTTTTTAATCACCTCCTTGAGGATGGGATCTTCATCCAAGAGCATCGCTGTATAAGCGTCAAAGCCCCAGATGTTTTTAGCGATGGCTGCTTTGAGCATCAATTCTAGATCGCTTAATTGGTCCGAGGGCAAATCTTCCAGCATCAGCCCGTAGCCGCCGTAATCCAAGAATTCATAGATCATTCCGTCATTGACGATCACCATATCGAAGTATCGCTCGTACTCCCACAAGGCAATGGATTCGCGGTGATCATCCACCCATTGAAAGGCAAAATCATCGATGGTGCCAAAGGAGAATCCCCAGAAATAAGAGCGTGTGGTATCGTTCACTACTTCCACATCTGGCTCAATCCCTCCGATGGTACGCAACACCTTTCCACTATCGCTTTGGAAAATCAGGCCTTCCATCTCTCCTGGCAAATCGGCCCCATCATATGGTTTTTGAATTGATCTTCCTGAAGGCGTGTAGTAATAGGCCACGGTTAAGCGCACTGTGGAACCGTCCGGCAACAATTTATCCTCTTGGACCAAGCCCTTTCCGAAGGAAGTTGAACCATAAATAGTCGCGCGATCGTGATCTTGTAAGGCCCCCGAAAGCACCTCTGATGCCGATGCACTTTGTCCGTTGAGGATGATATGAATGGGCAGATCTTCATATCCATCACCACCTGTCGCCTCAGCAATTTGTGTCCGGCCGTCCTTGTACTTTGTACTGACAATAACTTTGCCTTCGTCCAAGAACAGGTCAGCGATATCTACCGCTTCGTGCAAGTATCCCCCTGGATTATCTCGTAAATCCAAAATCAATCCACGCATATTTTGCTCGGAAAGCTTGGCCAATGCTGCTTCTAATTCTTCGGTGGTCGATTCTGCAAAACGCTCAATCTTGGTGTAGCCCATCGGGCCATACATGCGAGTGCCACTCACGCTCTTGAGCGGAATGAAATCACGCTGAACCGCCGCCGTAATGGGTAGGCCATCGCGCATGATGCTGAACACGACGTAGGTGTCGACCGGCCCTTTGATTTTGTTGGTCACCACATCGTTGGTCAAATCTGGCCCCACGATGGTGTCGCCGTCTATGGCATAGATGCGATCTCCGGCCATCAAACCATAGGATTCCGCGGGTCCGCCTTCCATGATATGGACGAAGACCAAAGTGTCCTCATAGATGGTGAATTCCACCCCCACCCCAGAGAACGATCCCTGCATCCTTTCGGCGATTTGCTGCTCATCTTCGACTGGAATAAGTACGCTGTGTGGATCGAGGCCCGACAAGATGTAATCCATGGCCTCTTGTTGAAGCGCCGGAATGTCGAGCGTATCTACATATTCGTCTTGGAGGTATTGGAAGAATCGGTCCATAGAAGACCCCCTATTGAACGAGACGGATTCCCGGAAACTCAAACCGATACTGATGCCCGCTACGAAGAAGGCAGTGATCCAAAGTACTACGCGTTGGGGTTTCACTGTGGGTCCAATTGTTCTATGTGCACCCCTGCTTTTTCCAAAAAGCGAAGGCCACTATCGTCCTTGTATTTATTGCGGTATACTAGGCGTTTTATTCCGGCTTGATGGACCAATTTACTGCACTCCTTGCACGGACTCAAGGTCAAATACAGCGTCGCTCCCTCTGCCGAAGCGGTGCTCGAGGCCACCTTCAATATGGCATTGGCCTCCGCGTGGAGTACGTACCACTTGGTGTAATTTTCCTCGTCTTCACAAGGATTCTCAAAACCCGTGGGTGTGCCGTTAAATCCGTCCGAAATAATCATACGACCCTTGACAATCAGCGCGCCCACTTTTTTGCGGTTGCAATGACTGAGTTGCGCCCACTCTTCTGCCATGCGCAGGTAGGCTTCGTCGTACTTTCTTTGCTTGCGTTGTGCTTCGTCCATCTTGAATCCGTGAATTTAGAACATTCGGGTCGAAGCGTAGGTAAGCTGGGGCCAATTATTTTAAGTTGGCATTGATTGGAATGGTGTACTGGATTCGGACCGGTCTTCCATCATAGGTGGCCGGGATCATGGTCGGTAGCGCACGCACCGCACGAATGGCTTCGGCATCCAACAAGGCATCCAGTCCTTTGACCACTTTTACGTTGCTGATACTACCATCACTTTCTACCACAAAGTTCACGTAGATCTTGCCTTCCACCCCGAGCGAACGAGCTGCTTCTGGGTACTTGTATTCATCTGCCAAATAACTTGCCAACGTGTTATTGAAACATTCAAATTCCCTATCGGCATCCTGAATGTACTCGCAACCAGCATAACTGGCATTCTTCAACCCACCTTGCGGCTTTTTCGCACCACATCCACTCAGCAAAACCATTGCAGCCACCACAGCTAAAACTTTTTTCATAGGTCCAGGTATTTTTCGTGAATATACAATTTCGACCACTGCCTGCGGCAGTGCGCCAAAAGCAGAAAACCCACCTTCGAGTGAACTCGAGGGGAATGGCCTGCGCCGCCTTCGGCGTGCTCGCCCTTTCCCTGCCGACGGAGCATTGCCCTCAAGGTTTCGACCACTGCCTGCGGCAGTGCGCCAAAAGCAGAAAACCCACCTTCGAGTGAACTCGAGGTGGGTTTTCTTTGCTTTTTTCGGCAGCGCGAACGCTGCTCGAAACCTTGTACCTGAGGGGGGAATCGAACCCCCACTCTGTTGCCAGAACTGGATTTTGAATCCAGCGCGTCTACCAATTCCGCCACTCAGGCATTTCAGCGAATTAGGACGGCAAAAATAAAGGCGTTTTCTAATTCTCCTAACATTTCCTGAAAGTTTTTTAATCAACCTATGAAAACAAGGTGTTTTTGTCTTCTTTTAATTACATTTGCACCCCTCTACGGAGGTGCTGAATAAGCGATAAGTATACTGATACACAGATATGATGCTACCAGAAGCGAAAATATTTGCCGGACGTCACACGATGGAACTTGCTGGAAAAATTGCAGCGAGCTACGGAATTCCTATGGGAAATGTGATTATCACTGACTTTAGTGATGGTGAATTTGTGCCTTCATTTGAAGAAACAGTTCGTGGAAATCGCGTCTTTTTGATTCAGAGTACAAACCCACCTGCGGACAACCTGATGGAGTTGTTGATGTTGTGTGATGCTGCGAAGCGTGCAAGCGCGAAGCACATTACTGCTGTCATCCCTTATTTCGGTTTGGCGCGTCAGGATCGCAAAGACAAACCAAGAGTTCCAATAGGTGCTAAGTTGGCTGCGAATTTGTTGATGGCTGCAGGAGCCACTCGTGTAATGACGATGGATCTTCATGCCGATCAAATTCAAGGTTTCTTCGAAGTGCCGGTGGATCACTTGTACAGCTCAGCGTTGTTTATCAAGGACATCGAAGCGATGAAATTGGACAACCTATGTATCGCATCTCCTGATATGGGTGGCGCAAAGAGAGCTCACGCTTACGGCAGCAAACTAGGAGCTGAAGTGGTTATTTGCTACAAGCAACGCAAAAAAGCCAACCAGATTGATAAGATGACCGTGATCGGTGATGTAGAAGGCATGAATGTCATTCTCGTTGACGACATGGTAGATACAGGAGGCACCTTGGTAAAGGCCGCTGAAATGTTGAAAGAAAAAGGTGCTAAGTCGGTACGCGCATATTGTACCCACGGCGTGCTCAGTGGTCCTGCCTACGATAGAATTGGTGGGAGCACCTTAGAGGAATTGGTCATCACTGATACCATCCCTCAAACAAAAGAAAACCCAAAGGTCCGTGTGATCTCAGTCGCTGATATGTTTGCGAACGTGATGAAGAATGTTCACCACCACCAAAGCATCTCAGGACACTTTATAATGTAATACTTCAATAAACTAGATCAGATGAAGTCTGTTGAAATTCAAGGAACCCTAAGAACCGAAGTTGGTTCTAAATACGCCCAGGCAGAGCGCAAAGCAGGTAATGTACCTTGTGTGATTTACGGTGGCGAAGCACCTGTTCACTTTTCTGCGCCAATTTTAGCGTTCAAATCGCTAGTGTACACGCCAGAAGCGAAAACTGCAACTATTACCGTTGATGGTAAGACTGTAGAAGCCGTTATCCAAGACATGCAATTCCACCCAGTAACGGATGCACTAATTCACATCGACTTTATCCAGTTGGTTGAAGGCAAGGCAGTAACCATGAATATTCCTGTTGTTTTGAACGGTCAGGCTCGTGGTGTATTGAACGGTGGTAAATTGAAAATGGTTCTTCGTACGTTGAGCATTCGTGCATTGCCAAACGAGATGCCAGAAAGCATCGAGTTGAACATTACAAACTTGCGTATCGGTAAATCTATCCGTGTAAGCGACGTTGTTCCTGCTGGATACGAAATCTTGAACGCGGATACTGCTGTAATCGTTACCGTTAAGAAAGCACGTGGTGCAATGGATGACGAAGACGAAGACGAAGAAGGTGCTGCTGAAGAAGGCGGTGCTGAAGCTCCTGCGGAAGCTCCTGCTGAGGCTGCAGAATAATTCGTACTTTTTCGGGTATGAAAAAGTTCCTCATTGTCGGTTTGGGCAATCCCGGAGCCGAGTATGAGAATACCCGTCACAATATTGGATTTTTAACATTGGACGCCTTTGCCAAGGCGTCCAATGTTGTTTTTGAGCCTGGGCGCTACGCGCTCGTGGCAGAAGCCAAGATCAAAGGAAGATCTTTCCGATTGATCAAACCCACCACTTTTATGAACCTTAGCGGCAATGCTGTCCGCTATTGGATGCAAGAAGAGAACATTCCTATAGAGAATGTGCTTGTCGTCCTCGACGATTTAGCCTTGCCCTACGGTTCTATTCGCATTCGCGGCAAAGGCTCGGATGCGGGGCACAATGGATTGAAGGACATTCAAGCAAAATTGGGCCGTGCAGATTACCCCCGCCTACGCTTTGGCATCGGGGACAATTTCTCCAAGGGTCGACAAGTAGATTATGTGTTGGGCGAGTGGACCGCGGAAGAGCAGAAAGACTTGCCGGCATTGATTGAACACTGTGTGAAAGCGTGCCAAAGTTTTGGCTTAGCAGGATTGAGTTTAACCATGAACCAATTCAACAAAAAATGACCAAGGCCGATCGCATTCTGGCCTTCTACAACGCACTCGAGTTCGACCGTTCCTACCTCGATGAGGATCTTGATGTCCTCAACCCCTTTGAGGGAGCCAGCCCTGAGCAAGAGCAGGCGCTAAGCGGGTTTTACCACAAATTTTACAGTGACGAGAAGCCACGCAACCTCATCCTTGGAATCAATCCAGGTCGCCTCGGCGCTGGCGCCACAGGCATTCCTTTTACCGACACCAAACGGCTGATTGAATGCGGGATTCCATTCGAAAGTTTCTCGACCCACGAGCCTAGTTCGGTCTTCGTATATGAGGCCATTGATGCCTTCGGCGGTCCGAAAAAGTTCTATGACCAATTCTTTATTGGCTCCGTATGCCCCTTAGGCTTTGTGATGCGCAAAAACGGGAATTGGATCAACTTCAACTATTACGACCGCACGAGTTTTGCCAATGCACTAGCGCCGTATTTGCTCGAGCAGATTCAAAAGCAAATTGAATTGGCCGGGAAAAATGAACGCATCATCGTCTTCGGCACCGGGAAGAACCTAAAGTTCCTGCAGAAGCTCAACAAGGAGTACAACTTCACTCCGGAGCTTGTGCCCCTCGAGCACCCACGATACGTGATGCAATACAAGTACAAACACCGCGAAGAGTACATCGCGAAGTATTTGGAAGCGTTATCGCGCTAAATCAAAAAGAATAGCGAAGGTTGATGACGGCAATCTCAGGATCGAAACTACTACCTGGCAAGCCATAATACGTCCAACCATTAATCTGGGTGCCAATAGCCCAATGTTCCCCAAAATTTCTACCGAAACTCATGCCTACGAACGGATCAAACTGATATTTATCCCAATACTCGTAAGGTCGACTGGCCACAAGGGCAAATCGCAGATCTAAATACCATTTCTTATCTATGAGCGTAGAAGTGTAGATCAAACCCAAAGATTGTTCGCGCTCCCCGGTGCCGCTCCAGCTAGTCGTTTCAAACCAATTCTTCCAATACACCCCAATATGATTGGTTTTGACAAACTCATAATTAAGCGTTCCACTGTAATTCAAAGTATGGCCCCAAGGCAAAACTGCAGCGTCGAGAGAAAGCCTATCGAGAGCGCTATTCTGCGCTTGAGCACCTGAAAATACCGTACAGAACAGGAGTATTATTAGGTTCTTTTTCATTGTCTTATTGGTCTTCTTTAAAGATAAAAAAAAAGCCACCCCGTAAAGGATGGCTTTCTTTTTTTACAATGTGCTGGAATTACATCATTCCCATGCCGCCGCCCATGCCGCCTGCCGGCATTGCTGGCTCTTCCTTAGGAATCTCAGTAATGGTTGCCTCAGTGGTCAACAATAGACCCGCTACAGACGCAGCGTTTTCCAAAGCCACACGCGTCACCTTCGTTGGGTCGATGACACCTGCATCATACATGTTCTCGTAGACATCAGTCTTGGCGTTGAAGCCGAAATCTGCCTTGCCTTCTTTCACCTTACTCACCACTACAGAGCCTTCTAGACCTGCATTGTGAACGATGGTGCGCAATGGCTCCTCAATCGCTTTAGAAATAATTTGGATACCGGTAGTTTCATCTTCGTTATCGCCTTTCATGCTCTCAAGAACGCTGCTCACGCGTACAAGCGCTACACCACCTCCTGGCACGAAACCTTCTTCTACCGCCGCTTTTGTCGCTGCCAAGGCATCGTCCACACGGTCTTTCTTTTCTTTCATTTCCACCTCAGATGCAGCACCTACGTAAAGGACTGCAACACCACCGGCGAGTTTCGCCAAGCGCTCTTGCAACTTCTCACGGTCGTAATCTGAAGTTGTGTTCTCGATCTGAGCTTTGATCTGGTTCACACGGCTCGCAATGGCTTCACCGGCACCGGCACCATTGACGATCGTCGTATTGTCCTTGTCGATAGAGACTTTCTCAGCAGTACCCAACATATCTAGGGTAGCGCCTTCCAAAGTCATACCGCGCTCTTCGCTCACGACCTGACCACCGGTTAGGATGGCAATATCTTCGAGCATGGCCTTGCGACGGTCACCAAATCCTGGAGCCTTCACTGCAGCAATTTTCAATGAACCACGGATGCGGTTTACCACCAATGTAGCAAGCGCTTCGCCGTCTACATCTTCTGCGATGATCAATAGCGGACGACCGCTTTGAGCTGCTGGTTCAAGAATTGGCAACAACTCCTTCATAGAGCTCACCTTCTTGTCGTAAATCAAGATGTACGGATTCTCAAGCTCCGCCACCATCTTCTCAGTATTCGTCGTGAAATATGGGCTCAAGTACCCGCGGTCAAACTGCATACCTTCCACCACATCTACGTAGGTTTCAGTACCCTTCGCCTCTTCCACGGTGATCACACCTTCGTTCTTCACTTTGGCCATCGCCTCTGCGATCAAAGAACCAATTGCGTTATCGTTATTCGCAGAAATCGTAGCTACCTGCTCGATTTTGCTGTTATCATCACCCACCTCTTGGCTCAAGTTTTTCAACTCTGCCACCAAGGCCGTCACGGCTTTATCAATACCGCGCTTCAAGTCCATCGGGTTCGCCCCAGCAGCCACGTTTTTCAAACCGTGACCATAGATTGCCTGCGCCAAAACTGTCGCTGTGGTAGTTCCGTCCCCCGCGATGTCCGCAGTCTTCGAAGCCACTTCTTTCACCATCTGGGCGCCCAAGTTTTGCAACTTGTCTTCGAGTTCGATTTCCTTCGCTACGGTCACCCCATCCTTAGTTACATGAGGAGCGCCGAACGCTTTTTCAATGATCACATTGCGTCCCTTAGGACCCAAGGTCACTTTTACTGCATTTGCCAACGCATCTACCCCAGCTTTTAGGCTGTTGCGTGCCTCTACATCAAATGAAATTTCTTTTGCCATTTTACTATGCTTTTACTCTTTAAATGGGTTAAACAATAGCCATGATATCTGCTTCGCGCATGATCAAATACTCACCGCCTTCGTACTTGAATTCGGTACCGCTGTACTTGCCATACAACACAGTATCGCCAACACTTACCGTCATCGGCTCGTCCTTCTTACCAGGACCCACGGCCACAACGGTGCCTTTTTGTGGTTTCTCTTGCGCTGTATCAGGAATAATAAGTCCTGACGCAGTCGTAGTTTCCGCAGCTGCAGGTTCCACGATCACTCGGTCAGCTAGCGGACGAATGTTTAAATCTGCCATGATTTTGAGTTATTTAATTATTGTTTGACGCTTTATTACATGAAATTCTGTGCCAAGGTACAAATTGTGTCATCCTGTCACCGACCCTATTTCTGCGTCCGAAAAATTGACATAAAAGCATAAAAAAACCCGCACAGCAACTGCCATGCGGGCTTATTCTATGTGTGAAAGACGCTTCTTATTCTACGCTCTCAGGCATTCCCTCTACAGGTGCTTCCTCAACAGGAGCATCTGCCGGTGCTGCGGGCATGCTTGGCTGGAATGGAAGTGCATCCTCTACCTGCTCTTGCAAAATAGTATCCTGCTCTTCGACCGTTTCAGTGCTCACCATGTTCATACCGATCACCAATACGAACAAAGCGATTACCAAAGACCAAGTTGCCTTGTCCAAGAAATCTGTAGTTTTCTTCACGCCGCCTAGCATTTGAGGGCTGTCGCCACCAAAGGCTGAGCTAAGACCGCCTCCTTTTGGGTTCTGAACCAAAATGACCAAAACCAACAATATGGAGACCACAACAATCAGGATGGTAAACAATGCTGTCATTATTTCTTCTGTTTCTTAATTTCTCTAATTCGGTCGGCAAAGAAACCACTTTTTTCCGGGTATTTCAAACTTAAAACCTCGTAAGCGTTGATTGCCTTATCCCAAAGCGCCTGCTTCAGGTAAATCTCTGCCAATGTTTCGGTTACAAACTTCCCTTGGTCGTCCGAAGGCAAGTGGAACACGTCTATTTTTCCGTCCTTCTTCGGCACGGGGAATTTGGGCAATTCGCTGATGATCGTCTTCACGTCTTTCGGCGCACTGCGCTCCACTTTCTTGGGCTCGCCGTCCGAGAAATCGGCCGTTAACCACTCCATGAAAGACGCTTTTTCGCTGAAAGGCATTTCCCTCACCTCAAGTTTTTCCTCCACCGGCGCAGCTTCCACTTTCGTCGGCTTTGACTGCTTTGGCTTCGGAGCTTTAGGAGCTTTTTTAGGCTTCTCAAGGGCAGGTTTCTCTAGGGCAGGTTTAGATTGTTCTTGAACAGGTGTCTCTTCTACCGGAGCAGACTTCTCCTTGGCAGGAGCCGATTTCTTTATCTGAACCGCTTTCTCCTCTGCCGGTTTTTCCTCGACACGCGCAGGCTGCACCTCCTTTTTCACGGGAGCAGCTTGAACTGGTACCACCACCTCAGTCGCTGTAGGCTCCTCGACTTTCTTAGCCGGTTCGGCGGGTACCTCCGTAGGACGTTGCTCTACCTTCGGCGCTTCAACCTCAGCCGGCTTTTTCTCTTCCGTGCCACTCGCAGTAGTTTCCTCTCCACGCAACGCACGTGAGCGCAGAATCGCCTTGCGCACTGCCTCCGGCAAATGACTTAAATCTTGTTGTTCTGACGCTGGTTTTGCAGGAGCAGCTTTCGGTTTTGGGGTGTCCAATTTCACTGGCTCCTTCACCACCGGCTCAGGCTTGACCGGCTCCGACTTTTGGGCCGCCGCCTCTGCCTTCACCTCATGCTTTTTCTCTGTCTTAGGCGTTGCAGGTTCCGCCGCTTTCTCAACTTTCGCCTTCACTGGCTCTTCAGCCTTCACCGGCTCCACAGCCTTTTTCTCCGGAGCTTTGTCCGCCACCTCAACTTCTTCCACCTTGCCCGCTTCGGCCACCTCGGTAAAATCTACCACCGGCACCTCCTTCGCGCTCTCCATGCCCGGGATCGGCATATCATGAAATTCTTTGAGTGCCGCACGGTTCGGCGTCGCAATGGCCGCTCGTTTTATCTGACCCGGCAGCAAATAGCTCTCCTTCTTCTGCAATGCCTTCATATACAGCGCATGCAACGGAGCCGCATATGGAAAATCATCCACCGCCTGCTTCAGGCCGATCAAATCCTCAGAAGTAATCTCCTCCGGATGCTTGAACAAGGTGTTAATTTTCTTTGCGTTCATTTACCAATTCGCGATGGCTCTATTCAGCACATCTTCTCGTAATTCTTTGATGATTTCTGCGGCCAATTCGTTTTCAATATCGGAAAAATTGAGGTCCGCATCGTAGGGACGAGAACGACTAAACCGAGCATTGAAATTATTCTCTGGGGCCAATTCATTCATGAACTCCACCTGCACACTTATAGTGAACAGCATCTGAGCCACCTCACTGGGACCTCGTGCCGCCTGCGGCCGCAAACTGTATTCGTTTATTTCGCCGCTGATATACATGTCGGCCGGCCCCTGAACGAGCTCCAGCGGCGTCTGCTGCACAAAAATATCTTTGATCGCTTCGGTCACCCACTGCGACGCCTCCGGGTTCACAATCTGTGCATTATTATCAAAAAAGTCCACCTGCATCGTCTTCGCATCCCCCACATTACCGCCCGTAAAGCTGTACCCGCCTTTGCAGGAAGTCAGCGCGAATGCGAGAAATAGGATGGATATGCGGCAGAATTGGACCATTATTCCAAATTGTATTGTTTGATCTTGCGATACAAGGTACGTTCAGAAATGCCCAATTCCTTCGCGGCAACCTTCCGCTTTCCATTCGACTTTTCCAACGCCTTCTTGATCAACTCCACTTCTTTGTCCACCAAGCTCAAATTCTCAATCTCAATGGTATTTTCATCCTCATTGAAATCCTCGTACTGCTCACGATCGATGAAAGTCACCGCCCCGTCCGACGGACTGTACTCACCTGTAATCTTCGGATACTCGCGCTGCATGCCTTCGTAAATGCCCTCGCCCGAAGCCACCGCATTTTTCAATGCATTGATTTCCGCGCGCATTTCAAACAACAGCTTGTACAACGCCTCACGCTCCTTCGCAAAATCCGCATTTGATACATTATCATCGCTCAATCGTGTATTGGCCAATGCCGGCAAGTTCGAGGCATCCACCTGAGGCAAATACGCCTTCAGCACCTCCTTACCCACCAAGCGCGAGGTCTCAATCACACTCATCTGCTCCGCAAGGTTGCGCAATTGACGAATGTTTCCTGGCCAACGGTATTGCTCAAGTAATCGGACCGCTTCGTCGTCCAAACGCACCGGCGGCAAATGGTATTTATTGGCGAAATCCGCCGCGAACTTTCTAAACAACAAATGGATGTCGGCCGGGCGCTCTCGCAATGGCGGCAAGTTGATCTCCACCGTGTTTAATCTGTAGTACAAGTCCTCACGGAATTTGCCATTCTTGATCGCCTCGAGCATGCCCACATTCGTGGCTCCAACGACGCGAACGTCAATCTTGTTGGCGCGAGACGCACCCACTCGGATGAACTCTCCCGTTTCCAACACGCGAAGCAATCGCACTTGTGAGGGCATGGGTAATTCGCCCACTTCGTCCAAAAAGATGGTGCCGCCGTCGGCTTCCTCGAAGTACCCTTTACGGGCGCCGGTGGCGCCCGTAAAAGCGCCTTTCTCGTGCCCAAAGAGTTCCGAATCTATGGTTCCCTCAGGAATGGCCCCACAGTTCACCGCGATGTACGGCGCATGCTTGCGGTGGCTCAATCCGTGAATGATTTTTGGGATGGCTTCTTTCCCCACCCCACTTTCTCCGGTGACCAAGACGCTGATGTCGGTCGGCGCCACACGCACAGCTTTCTCCAAGGCGCGGTCCAACAATGGACTTACCCCGATGATGCCGAAGCGTTGTTTGATGCTTTTGATATCAGACATTGGTAGTGTATTAACGTTTATTCGAAGACTACAGTACCGATCAAGGTCGCTGCCGTACATCTATCTATTTTAACTTTCACAAAATCGCCAGGCTGGAAGTCGTGGCGATCGAATACCACCACACTGTTGGTGTCGGTACGACCAAATAATTGGTCCTCACGCTTCTTAGACGTGCCCTCTACCAAGACCTCGTAGGTATTGCCCACCATGGCTTCGTGGCGCAAGAGTGAATGCTTGTTTTGCAACTGGATGATCTCGTTCAATCGGCGCTTTTTCACCTCAAGAGGGATATCATCTTCCAATTTTCTCGCCGCATACGTATTTGGGCGCTCGCTGTAGAAGAACATGTAGCCAAAATCATATTGCACATATTCCATCAAGCTCAACGTCTCCTGGTGGTCTTCCTCGGTTTCCGTCGGGAAGCCCGCAATCATATCATGCGAAATGGCACACCCAGGAATGATTCGGCGAATGCGGTCGATCAGCGCAAAGTACTCCTCTCTGTTGTGTCCGCGGTTCATCAATTCCAAGATGCGAGACGATCCACTTTGCACCGGCAAATGGATGTAGTTACAGATGTTCTTGTACTTCGCAATGGTCTCGAGCACATCGTCTCGCATATCCTGCGGGTTCGACGTAGAGAATCGGATACGCATGTGCGGCACTGCCTCGGCAACCATCGCCATGAGGTCCGCGAAATGCACCGCGCTGGCCTTGGCCAAATCCGATGCCTTATCAAAGTCCTTCTTGAGCCCGCCGCCGTACCACAAGTAGCTGTCGACGTTCTGTCCCAAGAGGGTAATTTCTTTGTAGCCCTGGCTCGCAAGGTCCAATGCCTCGTCCACGATGGTTTGTGGGTTTCTCGAACGCTCGCGTCCACGGGTGAACGGCACGACACAGAAGGTACACATGTTATCACAACCGCGAGTGATGGAAATAAAGGCGCTTACGCCATTTCCGCCCAAGCGAACCGGTTCAATATCGTCGTAGGTCTCTTCCTTGCTCAGAATTACATTGACCGCCTTACGGCCGCCGTCGAGCTCCTCCAAAAGATTCGGGAGATCACGGTAGGCATCTGGTCCTACGACCAAGTCAACCAATTTTTCTTCTTCCAACAACTTTCCCTTCACGCGCTCCGCCATACAGCCCAACACGCCTATTTTCATATCCGGGTTGGTTTTCTTGTGGCCGTTGAAGTGCGCCAACCTGTTGCGAACGGTTTGTTCGGCTTTGTCGCGAATCGAACAAGTGTTCAACAACACTAGATCCGCCTCCGCCGCATCTTGAGTGGTCGTATAGCCTTCTTTGGCCAATACTGAAGCGACGATTTCGCTATCTGAAAAGTTCATTTGACAACCGTAAGACTCGATGTAGAGCTTCTTGGTGCCGTTGGGATTGTTGGTCTCGTGGACCGTGCCATCGTGCTCGTGTGGGTTCTTATCGCCCTCGGCGTAGAGGCCCCTTCCGCTTGCGCGTTTTGTTTTTGCTTCCATAAATCTATTCGCTCAAAACTTTACTTTCTCTTGCGATGGTTCAAAGATACATCGGTATACTGACAATTTGTCCGATTTGTAAAAATCTATTACGTAGTAATAAGGAAAAAGTTCATCGGTCATACATATATAAGGTGTTGCATCTCATTAAAAATTGGTTTTTACTTTGCGGCAAAATTCAACCCTTACCCACATTATGGCCAACAACCTAGTCATTGTAGAGTCACCGGCGAAAGCCAAAACCATCCAGAAATACCTTGGAAACGATTTCACGGTAATGTCTTCATACGGTCACATTCGCGACCTGTGTGATAAAGGGATGGCCATCGACATCGAAAACGAATTCACGCCAGAATATTGCGTGTCGAAAGACAAGAAAACCTTGGTCAAGGAATTGAAGGCCGCTGCGAAGAAAGCTGAAAAAGTTTGGCTCGCATCGGATGAGGACCGCGAAGGAGAAGCCATTGCGTGGCACCTGAGCGAAGCCCTAGAATTGAAAGAAGAAAATACCGAGCGTATTGTCTTCAACGAGATTACCAAAACCGCCATCCTACGTGCGGTAGAGAACCCTCGTAAGATCAATAAGGAATTGGTCGATGCACAACAAGCACGTCGCGTGCTGGATCGATTGGTAGGGTACGAATTAAGCCCTGTTTTGTGGAAGAGCATCAAGCGCGGATTGAGCGCCGGTCGTGTGCAAAGTGTGGCCGTTCGATTGATCGTGGAAAAGGAGCGCGAAATCGAAGCGCATACTCCTGAAGCCTCATTTAAAGTGAGCGGAATCTTCACAGACGGTAGCATCTCGTTCAAAGCAGATATTAGCAACGGATTCCCCACTCAAGAGGCTGCACAAAGCTTTTTACAAGGTTGTGCTGGGGCCAATTTCACCGTCGAGAGCGTAGAAATGCGCCCTGGCAAACGAAGCCCTGCCGCCCCGTTCACCACCTCTACCCTTCAGCAGGAAGCCAGTAGAAAATTGGGGTACAGCGTAAGTCAAACCATGACCCTCGCCCAACGCCTATACGAAGCGGGACACATCACCTACATGAGAACGGACAGCTTCAACTTGAGCAACGATGCCATCACAGGAATCGCCCAGCATGTTGAAGCACATTTCGGTCCTGAATACCACCAAGTCCGCAAATTCAGCACCAAGAGCAAAGGCGCTCAGGAAGCGCACGAAGCCATCCGTCCAACGAATTTTAGCAAAACCGTTGCCGGTGCCGACGACAGACAAAAGCGTCTCTATGATTTGATCTACAAGCGCACCATCGCCTCTCAAATGGCGGATGCGAAATTGGAGAATACGACCATTAAATTGGCCAATGAAAACGCTCCTTCTGCAGAGCGCTTCACTGCCCGCGGCCAAGTCATCACGTTCGATGGATTCATCAAAGTATATACCGAAGGCACGGACGACGAAAACGCGGAAACCATGGACGGCCAACTACCTGCAGTAAAAGAAGGCGACCGACTCTCCTACACTGAAATCACCGCCACGCAACGCTTCACCAAACACACCCCGCGATACACCGAAGCATCATTGGTAAAGAAACTTGAGGAACTCGGTATCGGCCGTCCTTCGACCTACGCACCGACCATCTCTACCATCCAAAAGCGCGACTACGTGATCAAGGATAGTCTAGAAGGCAACCAACGCGATTACCAAGTCCTTACGCTTAACGCCGACGGCCTATCTGCAACCACTGCCACAGAAACCTACGGCGCAGATAAAAACAAACTTTTCCCTACCGACATCGGCCGAGTAGTGACTGATTTCCTCACCGAGCATTACAAGCTCATCATGGACTACCAGTTCACCGCGAAAGCCGAGCAAAACTTCGATACCATCGCGGAAGGTCAAGTACGCTGGCAGGATTCTATTCAGGATTTCTACAGCCAATTCCACCCGCTCATCGAACAAGCCCCACAAGGCGGTAAAGCCTCACGCCTGCTTGGCGAAGAGCCTGGCACTGGCGAGCCGGTTTACGTAAAACTCGCTCGTTATGGGTTCGTCTTCCAGATTGGTGACGGAGACGAAGAGACCAAGCCTCGATTCAAAAAACTCCCGCCGAACGTTGGGTTCTATGATGCCACATTGGAAATGGCCTTGCGCGAAGAGGTCCTTCCTCGCACCGTGGGAACCTACAAGGATCTTGAAATCAAAGCCAATGTGGGTCGTTACGGTCCTTATGTAATGTGGAATAAGAAATTCTACAGCCTGACCGAGGACACTCCTGAGGAGGTGAGTTTGGCAAAAGCCATCCAAGTCATTGAGGAAAAAGAAGCCGGTGCCGCGAACAACATCATTGCGGAATTCACGGAAGAACCGGTCATCCAAATCCTCAAAGGACGCTACGGACCTTATATCAAATCCGGCGGCAATAACTATAAGATTCCTAAAGGCACAGAAGCCGAATCTTTGGACCGTGCCGGTTGTGAAGAACTTATGGCGGCAGGCCCTACAAAACGTCGTCGCGGACGTAAATAAGGCCCTAAATTGGACGGGTAAATTCCTTGCCCGTGCTACACCTTAGCCCTATTCCCGACAGTGTACTCAACGCACTGCCTGTACTGGACACGAACCAGCTTGGTCGCGTCGTGCACAAGCACACCGAACTGGATGGCCTGCCGGATCTCGACGGCATCAACGTGGCCATTATCGGCGTACAGGAGGATCGACGCGCGTACCGCAACGTCGGCTGTGATGGGGCTGCAGATGCCATTCGCCCGTTTTTGTACCAACTCTACAAAGGGAATTGGGATTTTCATATCGCAGACCTAGGCAACCTTTACAAAGGAGAGCAGCACATTGATACCATTACCGCGCTCAAGGAAATCACCGAAGAGCTCCTCAAGCGCAACATCATCGTCATCACGATAGGCGGTTCCCAGGAATTGACCTTTGGCTCGTACCGCGCCTATGATAACCTCGAACAAACCGTCAATGTGGTCGCAGTCGACGCTAGACTCGACGTCGGTGGCGAAGGACGCGATTTAGACCATCAGAGCTACGTAAGCCACTTGGTCCTGCAACAGCCACATAACCTCTACAACTTCACCAACCTCGGCTACCAAACCTATTTCAACAATCCAGAGGAAATCAAGCTCATCGATAAACTGTTCTTTGAAGCCGTTCGCCTTGGTGAAATTCAAAACCAGATTGCTCGTACAGAACCCTTCGTCCGCGATGCCGATATTGTCTCTATTAGACCTTGGAGCCGTGCGTCAGAGCTACAACCCTGGCACCTTCTACACCTCGCCACACGGACTTTCCGGAGCGGAATTATGTGCTATTACCCGGTATGCTGGAATGAGCGACCAATTAACTCAGCTCGGACTCTACGAATACAACCCACGCCTCGACAACCGCGGTCAAAGCGCACACCTGTGTGCACATGCCCTGTGGTACTTCTTCGAAGGCATCTCTTTGCGCTATGGCGATTACCCAAAAGGGTCGCGCGCCGACTACCAGAAATACACCGTACTCGTCGATGAAAGCGACGAAGTCAATTTCTTCAAGAGCCCTAAAAGCGGGAGATGGTGGATGGAAATTCCAAAAGGCAGTCCAGACCAAAATAGAACAGCCCTAGTTCCTTGTGGTCTTGAGGATTATGAAGAAGCCTTGCAAGGAAAATTGCCCTCACGCTGGTGGAAAGCGCAACAAAAAGCTTGATAACAAACGGAAGATTGTGTCATTCGCAAGGGAATTTTTCTATCTTTAGCGGCAACTGAAAACACGTACGCGCCAAATCAGATGAAAAAAACCTGTATCGCACTGTTCGCAATGTTCTGCACATCAAGCCTTTGGGCTCAACAAGATGTACAGTTCACCCAATTCGCGAATAACAAAATCTTCTACAATCCAGGAGTTACTGGAGCGGGAGATGCTATTTGTTTAGGCATGGCCGCCCGTCAACAATGGGTAGGCTTTGATAATGCCCCTAGTACACAGAATTTCACAGCGAATATTCCGTTAAACATTCTTCATGGCGGTTTGGCGGTAAATGTGACCAATGATATGATAGGGTATTTCCAAGACATGACCGTAGGATTGGGCTATGGTTACCAAATGGACCTTGCAGGAGGAACACTAGGATTGGGATTGCGTGTTGATTTCAGAAACAAAGCCGTGACCACAGGAAACTGGGCGCCTCCTCAAACTATGAACGACCCATCGTTGGTAGCTTTTGGAAGCAGCTCCATGGCCACTGATTTAAACTTTGGTGCCTACTACCGTCACACCAACTGGTATGCGGGATTGAGCAGTACCAGACTCCTGGAAACTAAAGATATTCTCAATGCCACAGGCGGTAGCTTCAATGCAGAGATTCGCGGACAGCGTCATTACTACCTCATGGGGGGATATGATCTTGACCTCGGAAATGGCTTCGTGCTTCAGCCGGCAGCCATGATTAAGACTGACTTTGTGACCACGCAATTTGATTTAAATGCCGCAGCAATGTACAATAATCAAATCTGGGGTGGCGTTACATACAGAGTGCAAGATGCCTTGGCTGTGATGGCCGGCTACCAAATCACCAAAGATTTGCGTGCAAGTTACTCGTACGACCTAACCACGTCTACGTTGAGAAACTCAAGCAGCGGCTCACATGAGATCATGATGACCTACTGTTTTACCATCGAAATTCCGCCTAAAGAAAAAGGTAGTTACAGAAACCCTATATTTTTGTAATATAGCGGCTTGCTTAAAAAAAGAACAAAGTAGAAATACATAGATTATGAAAAAGTTCCTCTTAGGGCTCACCACAGCAGCACTTTTGGCCTCATGTGGCAGTAGTGATCACGGTGAATTGGTAGGTGTTCAAGACCGACCAACCTGGTACCCTAGCGAACCTTACGGCATGGTATATATCCCACAGGGGTCATTCACCATGGGAAACCATGATGAAGATGTACCGTATGCATATACTGCTCCTGCGAAAGTGGTGAGTATTGCCTCATTCTACATGGATCAAACCGAAATCACAAACAACGAGTACCGTCAGTTTGTACACTGGGTACGCGATTCTATCGCTCGTGTTCGCTTGGCTGAAGGTTTGGTTGAAGATTTTGAGTACATCGATCTTGCGGAAGCAGAGGATCCAACTTATTTCCAAGACTACGTAGCGTTGAACTACCCAGATAGTATGATGCGTCGTTTGGATTGGGACCCTTACCTAGAATGGGACAAGAACCGCTATCCGTCTCCAGAATACACTGAAGTAATGGAAAGCATGTACCTCGCTCCAGATGAACAGTGGTTGGGTTACCGTCATTTGGACACTCGCCAATTGAACTACACGTTCTACTGGATCAACAAGCAAAAAGCAGCAAGCAAGCTCAATCGCGTTGAATACGATTACCGCGATGAAGATGGTGATGGTGAATTGTTCGGCTACCGCGATTACATTAAAAACACGCAAGCAAGTTCAGACCGTTCTTCATTCTTTGAAAAAGAGACGATCAACGTATATCCTGATACCTTGGTGTGGATTCATGACTTCACGTACAGCTTTAACGAGCCAATGCACGACAAATACTTCTGGCACCCTGCATACGACGACTACCCAGTAGTTGGTGTGAGCTGGAGACAAGCACGTGCTTTCGCGAACTGGAGAAGCAAGTACCGTCGTGATTTCTTAAAGCGCGAAGGTGAGCTCATCGAGCACGACTTCCGTCTTCCTACAGAAGCAGAATGGGAGTACGCAGCGCGCGGTGGCGAAGAATTGACTACCTACCCATGGGGAGGTCCTTATGCTACGAACAGTGCAGGTTGTTACCTAGCTAACTTCAAGCCGCGTCGTGGTAACTTAACGGCAGATGGTGGTTTCTACCCGGTAAAAACTACTGCTTACTCACCAAACGGTTACAACCTTTACTGTATGTCTGGTAACGTAAGTGAATGGACTTCTACAGCATTCGACGTACAGTCTTATGCTTTTGAAAGCGACGTGGCTCCAGAATTCCAGTACAACGCATTTGATGATGAACTAGAAACGATGAAGCGCAAAGTCATTCGTGGCGGTTCATGGAAAGATGTAGCCTACTTCATGCAGCTAGGCGCACGTGATTACGAATACCAAGACACAGCGAAGAGCTACATCGGCTTCCGTACTGTTCAAAGCTTCTTGGGTCGTGACCTAAAAGACTTTTAATAATAAGATACCTTAACTCAAATTTTATACTTCATCTATTATGGCACTAATCGACGTAAACGGTAAAAGATTCAAGAACTTCATGGCAAAACTGTACGGTTTCGGTGCAGCAATTGTAATTCTTGGGGCGATGTTTAAAATCATGCACTGGGAAGGCGCAAACTACATGCTTGTTATTGGTTTGACCACAGAGGCTGTGATCTTCTTCTTCTCTGCTTTTGAAAAGCCAGCAACAGAATACGATTGGTCTTTGGTATACCCAGAATTAGCCACAGGAGATGGATAACGTTCGCTATCTGTAACTGAGCAGCTTGATAACGCATTAGAAAATGGCGGTATTGATTCTGAGCTGATTGCTCGTTTAGGCGAAGGCATGCGTAGTTTAAGTGAAACAGCTGGATCTCTGTCAGGAGCAGTTGATGCCGCAGGCGCGACTGCGAAATACAGCGAACAATTAAACTCTGCTGCTGCGAACATGGAAAGCTTGAACGCTTTGTACGCAGTACAGTTGGAAAATACAACCGCTCAGGTGGAGCGTCAAAACGACGTTATGGAAAAATTGGCCACTGCTTCTACCGATGCTTCAGATTTGGCAGGTCAAATCTCTACCTTGAAAGGTAACCTCGAGACTTTGAACAGTGTTTACGGCGGTATGCTTACTGCCATGGGTAAATAATCGACCATAAACCGATTTATAAACCCTAAACAACAAAACAAATGGCATCAGGAAATTTAAGCCCACGTCAGAAGATGATCAACATGATGTACCTCGTGTTGACAGCACTTCTTGCCCTCAACGTTAGTCGTGAGGTCATGGATGCATTCTACGAAGTGATGGTGGGCCAGCAAGCATCAATTGAAACTGTAGAAAACCAAAATTCATCGTTGTATTCTGCATTCAACAGTGCAGCTAACGATAACGAAGCGAAAGCTGGACCTTGGAGAGATAAAGCGAATCAGGTAAAACAAAAGGCCGATAATCTCTACAATATGATCGAAGATATGAAGGACGAGCTCGTTCTTCGTTCTGGCGGTGAAGATGAAGAGGTGCCTGGCAAACCAAAGAAAATGGACGATCGTGAAGTAAGCCCTAACTACTTCTTGATTGAGCAAAACGGTCCTAAGTTAAAATCTGCGATGGCTGGTTTCCGTGATTTCTTGAAGCAAGAATCAACAGGGAATGCAAGTTTGCAAGATGCACTTGATCATACTTTTGATTTAAGCGACCACATGCACGATGGTGCGAAGGTCACTTGGGAAGCTGCAAAGTTTGAGCACTATCCTTTGATTTCGGTAATGACCTTCTTGACCGGTATGCAAAGCGATATTCGTACGTCCGAAGCAAATGTTATCGATCACCTGTATACAAACATTAACGCTCGTGATATTAAGGTAACCGGTGTAATGCCTATCGTTATCCCAAAGAGCACTTTTGTGACCCAAGGTGATAAGTACGAAGCGCAGGTTCTTCTCGCAGCATTCGACGATACGCAAGACCCGACGTTCGTCATCAACGGACAAGAAATTGATGCTGAAGATATCGTTAACGGTGTCGCAAATATTTCTTTCCCAGCTACAGGAAATGGAACTAAATCTTGGAACGGTGAGATTCGTTTAATCACCAACGGTGAGACAAAAACATATGAGATCGGTGAGCAATCATACAATGTTGCTCCTCCAAGCGTAGTAATCTCTCCTACCAAGATGAACGTGTTGTACCGTGGGGTAGATAACCCATTGGAAATTTCTGTTCCAGGTGTAGATCCTTCAAACTTGATTGTCAACGGTCCTGGCGTAAAGAAATCAGGCAGCGAATACATCGCAGATGTTACACGTAACTCAGGTGGTACCATGAAGATCGCCGTGAGCGTTCGTGAAGCGGACGGTTCAACGAAGTCTATGGGTTCGAAAGAATTCCGTGTGAAGAACCTACCAGATGCTGCGGGTGAAATCTTTGGCAAGTCTGAAGGTTTGATGTCAGCAAACTTGATTAAAAGAGCAAAAGTCGAGGCGAAATTCAACAACTTTGATTTCGAATTGCCTTTGAAAGTAACGAGCTTCCAGATCATCATCCCTCCTTTCGCGCCTATCGACTGTAAAGGGAATACGCTGAACTCTAATGCTAAAGCAGCATTGGACAAAGCCAAGCCTGGTACACCAGTTATTATTAGAAACATTAAGGCGGCAACTGCTAAAGGTATCAAGCCTAAGGTTGCTCCTATTACTATTGATTTGAACTAATATGGTACGAGTTAAAGCGCTCCTTTTTGCCATCGTTGCTGTAGGTCTATCCTACTCAACTGCAAATGCGCAAATTCTAGATCCTTCGGATGATGGTATCATCCCAGAGGCGACTAAGCACTACCGCAACAATCGTGTGGTGCCTTACCCATACTTGCGTCAAGACGACATGTTGTGGTCTGAGCGTCACTGGGAGCGCATTGACTTGCGCGAGAAAATCAACCTTCCGTTGTACTACCCGATCAAGCCTATGCCAGATCGTAAAGCACTATGGGATGTATTGGTAGACGGTATCATTACCGAGAATACCATCACTGAGATTTTCTTGGACGATCGTTTCGAATTGCCATTGACTATTGACGAGGTTCGTGAGAAAATCGAGCAATACGATACTATTCCAGATCCAGACGATCCTTTCGGTCCACCGTTGGCTATCGATACTATTACCATTAAAGCAAACAATGTGGTTGCCTACCACATCAAGAGCGACTGGTACTTCGACAAGCAAAGAGGTGAATTGAAGAATCGCATTATTGGTATTGCACCTGAAGTACGCGATCCACGTAACCCATCGTTGACCTACAACCCATTCTGGGTATGGTTCCCTGATGCTCGTTACGCTATGGCAACTGCAGTAGCTTACAACGAAAAGAACAACAATCAGCGATTGACTTTCGATCAGATCATGCATTTCCGCAAGTTCAACGCGACCATTACTAAAATGGATAACGTATATGATCGTACGATTGCAGATTACAAGCGCAACAGCGCGATGAACCAATTGCTCGAAGCGGCTCGAATCAAAGAAGATTTGAGAAACAAAGAGCACGATATGTGGACGTACTAAGTCTACAGAAGTAAAACTTCTTCAAGAACTCCTGTTACCTTTGTAGCAGGAGTTTTTTTATGCCTTACGTAGATTATATCATTGTTGGAGGAGGTATCTCAGGATCCGTGCTTAGTTACACGCTAATGAAGCATGGCGCTAGCGTACATCTATTTGATGTGCCTAATGAGAACATGAGCTCCAAGGTGGCGGCTGGACTATGGAACCCCATTGTGTTGAAACGCATGAAAAAGGTTTGGATGGCCGATGAGATGATGGAAGTCCTGCACGAAGTCTATCCGGACATGGAAGCTTGGACGCATACCTCCTTCTTCGAGCCCCTACCCTTACGTCGTGTGTTTCACAACCCAGGAGAGCAGAATACTTGGATGGAGCTGTCCGATCAACAAAGCTTCGCCCCTTTTCTCCAAGATTCCATTGAGCCCACACCTTCGGGAATTATAGCCGAACACGGTAGTGGCTTAACAAAAGGTACGGGTCGTCTTAAGGTAAACGCTATGATGGCCGCCGTGCGCGACAAACTTGGGGAAACAGGTTCCTTTACGGAAGAATATTTTAATTGGGAAGCTGTGGAGCCTCACAGTGAAGGGGTACAATACAAGGATATCAAAGCCCACGCAATTATTTCTTGTGAGGGAACGCACTTAGCGCTGGATAAAAGTCAACTTAAGCAGCAGGGCTTTTCGCCCGTTAAAGGGGAGCTTTTAACGGTCCAATTAGATCGTGATTTAGGCAAGGAATGCATTCACCAAGGACATTTCATGTTGGGCGAAGCCAACCAGAAAGCTTCCATTGGGGCGACCTATGCATGGAAGGGATTCGAGGACGGCCCTACCCCCAAAGCGAAAGAAGAACTTATCCAGCACATTGATAAAGTCTGGTCTGAGGAATATACAGTCATAGATCACTACGCAGGTACTCGACCGGCAACAAAAGATAGACGGCCCATCATAGGACCCCACCCCAATGAGGAGAACGTTTGGGTCTTTAACGGCATGGGATCTCGAGCAGTGCTAATGGTGCCTTATTTGGCACAAAACATGGCCGAACACTTGCTCTATGGAGTGCCTTTAATCAAGGAATGCGACCCTGCTCGATTCAAAAGCTAATTACTTCTTTTCCTTTTGCCAGCGCTCGGCAGCATCCTTGTCGTAGTGGACAAAGAGAGAAAGCCAAGTAGTGCGAGATAATCGGAACAAGAAAGGCCCCAAGATGACCAAGATGATTCCCAAGGCGCTTACCGTGGGCCACATAGACCAATCCATCCACACGCCAAAGATGATATATACTGCCACGAATAAAGCCACCGTATAACCGTAGCTTACATACATCGCACCGTAGTAGAAGTTTGGCTCGGGTTCGAAGTTCTGGTTGCAAGTACTACAGCGTTGGTTAAAATCCGAAAGCTTTTTGAGGTGGTAGGGATTACTATCAGGGTAAATATCTCCTTCCATACAACGCGGACACTTGCTCTTAGTGATGGCGTAAAATTTCGTGCCTTTTAACATCTTGATTTATTGCTGATTTGCAGGGTAAAAATACAACGGTCGCGCGGGTGTTTTTGATACTTTTGTCACAATGGTAGTATCATTCAATAAGGCCTCGCTATTTTTTGGCGGAAGGGCCATCTTCAACGAAATCAGTTTCCAAATCAACCCGGGCGATCGCATTGGTCTCGTGGGTCGGAATGGTGCGGGTAAATCTACCCTACTGAAACTCATTGCAGGCGATTATTCCCTGGACGAGGGGAGTAAAAACATGGCGAAAGAGGTGCGCATTGGCTTCCTGCGTCAGGATTTGGCCATGGATATGGAAAAGACCATCATGGAGATCGCCCGCAGCGCCTTTGACGAGATTATGCGCATCAACGAGCGCATGGAGGAGATCAACAAAGAGTTTGAAGTTCGTACAGATTACGAGAGTGATTCTTATACCCGATTAATTGAAGAATTGAGCCTACTCAGCGAGCGCTTCGGCATCCTAGGCGGTGATAATCTTGACGAAAGCGTGGAGTTGGTGTTGAAGGGACTTGGATTTACACAGGATACCTTCCATAATAAGCTCAACACGTTTTCGGGGGGATGGCGCATGAGAGCAGAATTGGCCCGATTACTTCTTCAAAAGCCAGACCTACTGTTGTTGGATGAGCCTACGAACCATTTGGATATTGAAAGTATCATGTGGTTGGAGCAACATTTGAGCGAGAGCAATCAAACCCTGATGGTAGTAAGCCACGATAGAACATTCTTAGATAATGTGACCACGCGCACCATTGAGGTGACCATGGGCAAGGCCTATGATTTCAACGCTCCGTACTCAAGGTATCTGACGCTGAGGGAGGAGCTGCGTGAGAAACAATTGGCCACTGCCAAAAACCAAGAGCGTGAGATCAAGCAGACGGAGGAATTGATTGAACGGTTCCGTGCGAAGGCGAGTAAAGCCTCTTTTGCGCAGAGTTTGATCAAGAAACTCGACCGTATGGAGCGTATTGAGGTGGACGATATGGATACCTCAGCCATGCATTTCAAATTCCAGCCGGCGCCGAGAAGCGGTAAGGTGGTCGTGAAGGCCGAGGGCGTGAAAAAGTCCTATGGCGATTTGCAGGTGTTGCGCGGCGTGGATATGGAGGTGGAGCGTGGCGATCGCGTGGCCTTCGTAGGACAAAACGGTCAGGGAAAATCTACCCTGGTGAAAGCGCTGCTGAAAGAAATTCCTGCGGATGGTTTGATGGAATTGGGGCATAATGTTATGGTGGGCTATTTTGCTCAAGATCAAGCGGACGCCTTGGATGGTAATAAAACGGCCTTACAGACCATCGAGGATGCCTCTCCTGAGGAAATGCGCAAGCATGCCCGCAGTATGTTGGGTGCCTTTATGTTTAGAGGCGAGGACGTCGATAAAAAGGTGAAAGTCTTAAGTGGTGGGGAGCGTGGCCGATTGGCCCTTTGTAAGCTCCTGCTGAATCCCATCAATTTCTTGGTGATGGATGAGCCGACGAACCACTTGGACATGAACAGCAAGGATGTACTCAAGCAGAGCCTTCAATCCTTTAACGGTACGCTATTGGTGGTGAGCCACGACCGTGAGTTTTTGGAGGGGCTGGTGACCAAGACTATTGAGTTTAGAGACCACAAGGTCAAAACGATATTGGGAGGTATTGAATACTATCTCGAGCAAAGAAAATTGGAATCGATGCGCGAGGTAGAGGCGAAATCGGCCCAAAAAAATATCCAGAAAGCCAAAGAAGAGGTTGCTGGCTTAGATTATAAGGAGCGCAAGCAGCTGGAGAAAGATTTACGCAGTGTGGTGCGGAAATTGGAGGAAGTTGAGCAAGAAATTGAGAACTTAGAGGAAGAAATAAACGCTTGGGACGAGCAGCTCGCCGATCCGCAGGAATGCAAGGCGCTCATGGCTGATCCAGATTTTTATCCCAAGTATGAAGAAAAAAAGTCCGTGGTAAGCGGCAAAATGGAATTATGGGAGCAACTCAACGAAGAAAAAGAGGCCTTGGAATCGCAATTGTCGGAAGCCTCCTAAGCGTAAACCTTTGGGCACAACCGAAGCTTGTCGTTCAAGTTGTGGTTGATCAGATGCGCGCAGAATACCTGCAGCGTTTTGACCACCAGTTTGCCCCTGATGGTGGCTTTAGAACGTTGATGGACAGCGGTTTTTCGTATTCCAATACTCATTATAACTACATCCCCACCTACACGGGGCCTGGGCACGCGAGTATTTCTACCGGCACAACGCCTAAATACCACGGTGTGGTGGCGAACGATTGGTGGGACAACAGAACCGCCAGTGAGGTCTATTGTGCGCAGGACATGGAGGTTGAGCCGGTGGGCACGGTAGAGAGCTCGAGCAAGCGCTCCCCAAAAAACTTACGCTCACTAACTTTCTCGGACGGTATTAAGCTCTACACGAACGACCAAGGGAAATCCTTTGGAGTGAGTGTGAAAGACCGCGGAGCGATTTTCCCAGCAGGTCATATGGCGGACGGTGCGTATTGGCTGGATGGCGCGATGCACTTTGTGACTTCTTCATATTACACGAACGAATTACCGGGCTATGTAGCGGATTTTAATGCAGAGGAATTAGCCATGAAGCAAATGCGCCGCGGATGGCGATTGGAGCTTTCCCCGCGCAAATATGAGCTGAGCTTGGAGGATGAGAATCCCTATGAACCAAAGTTGAATAACGAGACCTCCTCTTTCCCCTATGATCTAGAGAAAATGGCGGAGCAACGTGGGTTGGGGATTTTGAAGAATACGCCTATAGGCAATGAGATGGTGTTGGAGATGGCCCTCTTACTGCTGAAGGAAGAAGATCTTGGGGACGATGAGTTCACGGATTTCTTGGGCGTGAGTTTCTCTTCGCCGGATTATGCAGGACATACTTGGGGCGTGCGCTCTCGTGAGGTGCATGATATGTATTTAAAGTTGGATGCCCAATTAGGCCAGCTCATCAAAGCCCTCGACAAGAAAGTGGGGCGCGATCAGTACATCATCTACCTCACGGCAGATCATGGGGCGAGCGAAAACCCTAATCATTTGCGAAACTTCGGCTATGATGTTCGCAACTACGCCAATGCCGATGTGGTGGCCATGTTAAATGATGCCATCGCCGAGGGGATGGATGTAGAGGTAAACTTGGAAAACGCCGTGTCTAAAATCATTAATCACCACTTGTATTTGAATGATTGGGCTAAGCCATATGCGGAGGAGATTGCCAAAATCGTCGAACAAGTTGATCCGTTTGTTCATGTATATACCGCAGATGAGGTTCGAAGACCGGGGAATGAAGAACTGGCCCTACTCCTTCATGAGGGATACCAAACTAGGTTTGCTGGGGATTTGATCTTCCAGCTTCAACCGAATTGTATTTTCTACGGTCCTACGGGGTCCACCCACGGTACGGGCTATACTTACGACACTCATGTGCCTTTCTTAATGATGGGTGCCGGAGTAAGTGCGGGAAGCAGCCATGAAAAGATGCACATTACGGATGTGGTGGATAAGGTCGCAGAGAAGGCGAACTTGCCTTACGCGCCCAACAGCCTCATTCATTAGGTCAAAGTCCCTATATTAGTGAGGAACAAACTCGCTAAATAATAACACTTATGAAAAAAGCCCTACTAATCTTAGGCGTAGGCTTTGCCCTAGCCTCGTGTGGAAATGCATTCTGTGATTGTGATGTCTATGAAGACGATTACACTTGGGACGGTTTCCAGTACCAATTAGATGCCTCAAATCTCACCGTGGAAGATACTTGTGTAGACCCGGGTGTTTTGGATTCGGCTACAGCCGGTGGTGGTGCCACCCCATCGTATTTGACAGTAACGCGCGCGGAGTGTCCGTAAGCGGAAACAATATTGCACAAAAAAGGCGCCCTCCGGGCGCCTTTTTTATTGGGGTGAAAAAATTTTACTTCCCAGTGAATTTCTTGACGATTTGAATCAGAAGACTCACGATGTAGATGAGCAATCCATAAATGGAAGTGATGCTCGAGACCTTTAGGCCGCCAGCAAGCATGGCTTGGCTCACGCCGCCCATCTGCTCGATGCCTTCGAAGGCGCCGAAAAGACCTAGTAGTTGGCCCATAAAGCCCACCGCGAGAGCCAAGAGTCCATCAGCAAGAAAACAATTCCTTTACGCATAAATAAATCAATCATAGTTTCTGGATTTAAAATTCATAGAAAAGGTCGTGAATTATTCTGTGTACGCGCGTGTAAATCATCAACGTAAAAACCCCCATTTTTGGGCACTGACGTTGTTGAGAGCACCAAATTCCAATTCAGGAGTAGTACATTTATTGAACCCATGAAGAAGAATGGCGCAATCCTGGATGCTAGCCACCATGCTGATGCCCGGTGCATTTTTAGCCAGGGGACTAGCGCCTGTACTTTGGCGGTCCTATACAAAGAAGTTCCACTATTGGCTGTACCTGCTCATCGGAGTGATGTGGTTAGAATATATGGGAGCTATTGCGGCCTACTGGTTTTTATTCGAATTGGACCCAGAAAATTTTCCAGCCGTACTGCCCAGCGCCTGAAAAAATAGCTATCTCACCTTCATTTCCAATCGTAAAGAGGTACGACTTCAAGAATCCAGGGTCCTTTAAACAGCGGGCCGTGCCCATCATGCCCACGCAACAAAAGTAGTCTAACATAATCTTGTAAGTTTCGAGTTACCTCCAAGATAATGCCAAAATTGGACCAAAAAAAACCCGGCACAAGGCCGGGCTTTCTATAGTATTTGAAAAAGATCTTATTTCAATCCTTCCTCGATCAACTTGTTGAATTCGTCCAACTTAGGCAATACAACGATGCGTGTACGACGGTTCGCAGCGCGACCTTCACGAGTTTCGTTGTTTGCTACTGGAACGTACTCACCACGACCTGCCGCAGTCATACGCTCTGGAGCGATTTCAAAGTCGTTCTGCAATACGCGAACGATGTTAGTCGCACGACGAGCACTTAGTTCCCAGTTGTCGCTAATACATTCTGTAGCGATTGGGTCAGTGTCAGTGTGACCTTCTACCAAGATCTCCAAGGTTGGTTTGGCTTGCATGATTTTAGCTACTTTACCAAGAACTGCTTTCGCATCCTTGCTAACGTAAGCTGAACCTGGACGGAACATCAGCTTGTCGCTCAAGTTCACATAAACCACACCTTTCTCAACGCTGATCTGAACATCTTCGTCGTTCAAATCACCCAACGCACCTTTCAATGAGTTTACTAGGGCAAACGTAACGCTGTCCTTGCGGTTTACAGCATCTTGCAAACGAGTGATGGTCATATCCTTCTCGTTGATGCTTTCCAATGTTTTTTCCATGTTCTCAGCGTTGGTAGCGCTCATGGCAGTCAAATCACCCACTTGTTTTGCCAAGTTGTTTTTATCTGCCTTAAGTTCTGCCAACTGTTGTGCTTGAGCGTCCTTAGCTGCAAGTGCTGCGGCCAATTCCATTTTAGCATTGCTCAACTTATCAGAAGTTGCGTTTTGCAATTCTTCAAGCTCAACGTATTTCTGCTTACTTACACAGCTCGTCAACGTGAACGCAGCTGCAAAAGCCATTACAAGTACCTTTTTCATTTTGTATCCTTTGATTTGGCACAAAAATAAGAACAATTATGACCTTTCAAGGGGTTAACCCCTAGTTTTCATTAACTTCAATGTCTGAAAACATTAAAACCCATGAAAAAATTTGTCCTTACCCTAAGCTTCTTGGCCTTCACCGTAGCTGCTAGCGCCCAAGAAAAGCCACAAAACGCTGAATCTAAGCACGTTTGTACTGAGAAATGTGATCACGGTACTATGGCAAAAGCTGAAAAGAAATCTTGCTGTTCTGAGAAAGCTGGCGAAGCCAAAGCTTGTTCTGATAAAAAAGAAACTGCCATGGTAGCGAAGAAATCTTGCTGCTCTGAAAAGGCAACGGCTAGCGCATCTTGTGCAGATAAGCCAAAGCAAACTGCTGCTGCCGGCGAGAAAAAAAGCTGTTGTAGCAAGCCTGCTGGAGCGGGAACCGAAAAATAATTTCAGGTCATTCCATAAAAAAGGCGCCCTCCGGGCGCCTTTTTTATTTGACCTTACCCGCCAAATAGTCGTCGATGAAGGTGCGGAGCGTGGTTTCCACATCGAGGTTCTTGGCGATGATCTTCTTGTCTTTATCTAACACGAGCTTTTTAGGCGTTGTAGGGATATAGTAATACCACAAGAAGTTCGGGCGTTCGAAATCACTTTCATAGCCGTTGATCCAAGTGAGCTCATTCTCATCAATGTACTTATTCCAAGAGGTAAATTCGTTTTCCAATGTAATCGTGACCACTTCTACCCCTTTGTCTTTGTACTCTTCGTAGAATTTCTTCAATCGAGGCGTTTCGTTCTTACAGTGACCACAAGTACTGTCCCAGAAGTAAAGGATGGTGATGGGGCTTTGTACATCTGTCAATTTGATGCGGCCACGGTCTTTGGTGTCAAAGGCAAAGTCTCTTGCCGGATTTCCAATGAGCTCCGTACTCAATCCGTCTGATTTTTCCTTGATTTTTGCCAAATCATCCTTGTCCATCCAATCGGCAAAACCGGAATTATAAAAGGTCTGGGCGAGCCATACAAACACCTTGTCCTCTCCCATATAATTCGAAGTCTCATAGTGATATGTAGCGGTACTGACGAGCACCTTTCGTACCTGATCATCCATAGGAGAATTTAGAAGCGTATTTAAATGATGGATAACTGTATCCGGATCGTGTCCCAATACTTGCTCGAAATAGATTTTTCTATTCTTTTCAAAGAATGGATTAATAATGGTGCTTTTCGATCTGAGATTTGTGTAATCCCAGAAATGATTGCGCAACCAGTACACATTAGTATCTGGATTCAACGGCAATATCTGTGGCAACAGAAATTCTCGGAGTCCATTATCCTTAATCGCGATTAGGTAATTGCGGATTTGATCTTCATTTGGTTCCGATTTCAATAAGCCCTTAAACCCATTAAATTCCTCAATGCCCGGACCAGATAATTGGACATTTTCTAAGGCATTGTAGTCCCCTTGTATCTTCAAGTCGCCATTGGACACAACCATATCAAAAGTGTGACCTCCATCGATGTAAACGATGAAAATCCCTTGTTCGGGGTGCTCCCACGCAGCATTGAAACAGCCATTTTTACAGGAATCTCCTGCTTAACTGCCAATCCTTTCCCGCGCACATAGGCCACTTTGATGTTCGAAATGGAATCCGGCATCGATGTGATGCAGCCGCTAATGTTCTGCGCAGATAATTGGGCCGTAAAAAAGACAACAAGTAGTAGAAATAGTTTCTTCATGAATATTGGTTTCATCTCTCAAAGATAATTTCAACTCACAGCTTATCAATAGGCGTACTCCACTTTCCGTGGGTGCCTTCGAATAATTTAACAAGTTCTTGAGTGATTTGGGTGCCCGAACGATTGACTAAAGTGCGGCCGTCCACTTTTGTGATCGGGGTGAGCTCGCCCATCGAACCTGTTCCAAAGGCCTCGTCAGCGGAATACAGCTCGGTCAGCGAGAGGTTTCGCTCCTCTACCGACATGCCATTTTCTCGGGCCAATTCCAATACTAACCCCCTAGTAATCCCGTGCAAACAGGCGTCCGCCGTAGGGGTCAAGAGCTTCCCATTCTTTACCATAAAAATGTTCGTCCCGTTCATCTCCGAGATAAAACCTAGGTTGTCCAGCATCAATGCCGAATCCACCCCCGCTTGGTTCGCTTGAATCTTTGCGAGGATGTTATTGATCAAATTGTTGTGGTGAATTTTTGAGTCCAAGTGCATCGGGCTGTTGCGACGAATGGCCGAGGTGATGATTCGGATGCCTTTGTCGTTGTCGTATACCGGCGGTTTCCATTCGGCCAATACAATGAGCGTGCACCCTTTCTGGTTCAGCCTCGGGTCCATTCCGGAGGTGATCTTTTCGCCTCGGGTCAAGGTCAACCTGATGTGGGTATGGTCGGTCATCCCGTTGGCCTGGAGTGTCGCCTGTATGGCCTTCTTGATGAAGTCGCGCGTCGGCACCCCTTCAAAGGCCATCGCAATGGCGCTATCCTCGAGGCGATCGAGGTGACGGTCGAGACAGTACACGCCGTGCTTGTACACGCGCATGCCTTCCCACACGGCATCACCGCCCTGAACCGAGCTGTCAAATACACTGACTTTCGCATCGTCGCGGTGCACTAGGCCATCGCCTACCCATACTTTGATATCCTTATTTCTTGGATCGAATTGTTGTAACATATTATTCGAATTGTAATCGTTGTTCGTACAAGGCCTCATAAGCCGGCAATGTCGCCTCCACCACAGCTTCGTGATCGGGGCGCAGCGGTGCTGGCATGGCCTTAGCCGGACCAAAGCCTGTGCTCTTGTGGACGTTTGCGTACCAGTGCGGCCACCACGGTCCGTCATAGGCCTTTTGGCCGGGTGCCCAAGCAAGCATTTCCGAGCGTGGAGCTAGGCCCAGGGCTTCGCAAATTAAGGGCATATTTTTCGCTGGATTGGCCAACATTTCGTCGGAATCCACAATGATTTTTGGGACGGGGAATTGAGATAATTGGCCCCACTGCTCCCATTGCTCATTCAAACCGATATCGAACGGACTCATCGTGTCGATCACCTTCGCGAAACTGTGCACCACCTTACGGGGATGACGGATCCAAAACACGTAGGCCGACGGCTCCACCCAATGCCAAGGCTCGCCGTGCATGTGATGCGCCATGTTTTTAAGGTAAATCTCGTCGTGGGAAGAAAGCGAAGCGACCTCGTCCCGCACCCCTTCGAGTGTAGTCGGCCATTGCGCGAGCACCTCCTCTTTTCCAGGATGATCTGGGTCCAATTTCTTTAAGTATACCCCGTACATCGGTTCATCTATGACCGCGCAACCGGGACGCTGGGCAAAACTATACATCAGTGCTGTACTAATATTGCGAGGTCCGGAGATGGCATGGATGATTTTGGGCATGGTTTGAAAATACGTCTATCTACTCAAAACCTGCTCTAAAACCGTGTAATACTTGTGGCCAATGAAATCGGCACCTTGTTGGTTATAGTGAATAGGATCCGCAAGGAAAGCATCGCTAAAGCCATCACCCATATCAACCGCTATTACCTGAGAGGTACCCGAAGAGTAATCATTGGCCATCGCCGCAATATCGGTTTCCATTTGCTCATAGAATGCAAGCAAATCCCCCGTCATCAAACCTGAATGTGCAGGTGCCATTATTTCAATAACAATGGTGACTTCGGGATTATGCGATTGAAGAATCTCTAGGATATCTTCTATGTTATCCATGGCATCGCTATATGATAGACCGTCTAATGCATCATTTCCACCAGGAGAGCTAATGAGTACTACATCAGGAGTATCAATGGTGCTCAGCCAATTTGGGAGCGCAGTAAGAATTTGACCTGAGGTCCAACCGCCATGTCCTTCATGATCAGGATCAAACTCATCATCACCGTAATAATATGGATCTACCTCATTCCCAATAAAATCAAAAGACCATTCATTATCTATGAGCTCACTCCATAATGGATAGCGGTAACTATAGTATTCTGGGGCATCACCCTCAACCCGTGAGGCTCCCATGGGCAGTATTTTATTTTTTGCTTCCTCAACGGGTTCTGTTTTGCAACCAAATAAGACCAGAAGCAGGAAGAAGTGTATAGAAATTTTCATTGTGAGAAGTTATGGATTTTTCGCCTGCGGCGAAAGAACCAAAAACACGCCCTTGTACCCAAAGACAAGCCGTGCGCTGCTCCCGCAGCGCTGCGTCTCATCCCTGGATTTTTCGCCTGCGGCGAAAGAACCAAAAACACGCCCTTGTACCCAAAGACAAGCCGTGCGCTGCTCCCGCAGCGCTGCGTCTTTTTTAATGCCTGCACCTTTGTGCAAGCACAGGTGCGGCATTAAAAAAGCCGTGCACCTTTTCGGTGCACGGCTTTTTCTTTGTGGGCTATACTGGATTCGAACCAGTGACCTCTGCCCTGTCAAGGCAGCGCTCTAAACCAACTGAGCTAATAGCCCCTGAAGAATTCCAAAGATACGAGATGGGGGTGTTTTGATGTACAAATAGTTTGAATTTGTATTTTGGCGACTTACTCGCACACAATGAAACACTTACTTGCATTTGTCCGCCTTGTTGGCTTGGCGTTTTTGTTTACCCTAACCAGTCTCCTAGTGGTTTTGGGACGCTTATTTGGCCAGAAAGGAGCACATGCCATGCTTCGATTTGGGGTGTATTGTAAAGCCAAGTTGCTGGGGATTAAGAGTGATGTTTTTGGGGAAACTACGAAGCAGACTCAGCTGATTTTGATTAACCATCCCTCCTACTTGGACATCATGTTCTTGAATTTTGTGAAGCATCCGACTACACTGTTGGCGGCGATCAACTTTAAGAATTGGCCCTTGGTGGGTTGGCTTGGGAAAGCCTTGAATGTTATTTGGGTCAAGCGTCACGATCGCAACGCAGGGAAGCAAGTGTTGTTGGATGCCAGCCAAAGGTTTAAAAAGGGATTGTGTTTGATGACCTCGCCAGAAGGAAGGACATCGGGAACGCACGACATCTACCCGGTAAAGCCAGGGCTGTTTATGTTGGCGCAAAGCGCGAATGTGCCTATTACGTTTATGTGTCTGAAGTATAAAAACAACGCAGTGCCTTATTTCCATTCGTTGAAAGAGGGTTTTGTACCACACTTTTTAAAGCACTTTTGGAATGTATTAGGACAGTGGCGGATTCCGGTGGAGGTTCATTTTTCAGAACCGAAGTTTTTCGCGGACGCGAGAGAGGGAGTACAAGCTTTCTATGAATTCAATAAAAAGCATCTTGAGGATGTTCTTCATTTTGAAGTACCGGTGAAGGAGGATTTTATTGGGGAAGCGCTTACTCGATTAGATGAGACTTTACTCAGTTTCCGGGCGGAAAGCAAGGAGGAACTGTTGGCTTAAGTATCTTTAGAGAAATAATTGGACCCCCATGAAATTCAAATTGCTTGGGCTCGCCTGCTTGCTAAGTGCAGCAGTATTGGGCCAACCTGTGCACACCGCCATTGTTACTGGATCTGTTATTGATTCTGCGACAGGAGCTGGAATGCCAAATTATCCTGTATTTATTGCCGATTCTTCCAATGCCATGGGCGGCGGAGGGAGCACCTTGACCCTGTTTACGGATGCCAATGGAAACTATGCCGATACGATGTCTTTGTACAGCACGGCGGGTATTTTGTTGGCGCAAACCGAGGATAGCTGCTCGGGAAATTGGCTCTATGACTTCTATACCTACACGGGCAATACACCATCGGTGTTCACCTTCTCTTCGACCTTCGTTATTTGTGGAGGCACGAGTTCAGGCGGGGGTGGCGGGTGGTGGAGGCGGTTCGGGCGGTGGCTCCGGGTCTGGAAATACCGGATGTAATGCCGCCTTTACGTTCGATTCTACCCTGACGGGTAATGGTCAGATTGTGCTTTACAATACCTCAACCGTGGATTCGATGTTCCAAAATGCGAACGTATTGTATCAATGGAGCTGGGGTGATGGTTCAGGTGCAGTGGGTGCCTTCCCATCTCATCAATACACTCAGAGTGGAACGTTTGTGATCTGTTTAACCCAAACGGCGACAGATAGCACCGCTTTTGGGGTGATGACTTGTACCAGCACGTATTGTGATACCATCAGCATTGATAGCACTGGTAATGTCAGCTACAAGGGTGTGAACGTAATGGTTAATGTGTACAGTCCGGATCAAATGAACTTGGAAGAGGAAGAGATCATCGGGTTCAAATTATTCCCTAATCCTTCCCAAGGAGCGGTGAATTTTGAATGGAATCGTACCTCACAGGTATCTATTTATACGATGAGTGGCCAATTACTTTATGCAGGTCCAAATGATGGTCAGACCGCGTTGCCACTGCTTCCAGCAGGCACTTATGTGGTGCGTGCGCAGAGCGAAAAGCACGTCCATCAGGAAATATTAATCGTCCGATAAGGTGCTAGGTAAATAATTAGCCGCACCTTTGCATTAATTAAATAACTAATTGTGAATCAAGGAACAGTAAAGTTCTTTAATACTGACAAAGGATTTGGCTTTATTAAAGACAACGATTCAAACACCGAGTACTTCGTCCACGTGACAGGTCTTGTACACCAAATTGCTGAAGGTGATGCGGTTGAGTTTGAATTGCAAGAAGGAAAGAAAGGATTGAACGCTGTAAACGTAAAACAGCTTTAAGTTTATACCAGAGTATTCCAAAGGCCTCCAGAAATGGGGGCCTTTTTTTATGCATAAAAAAACCCGTGCTCTCGCACGGGTTCTTGTAGCCCCGAAGGGAATCAAACACAAGTCCATTCAACATGTCGCAAGTCCTCGCCCAAGGGCTGCGGGTTTTGCTCCGTAGTTTCTGGACTTGTTATAAATAAAAACAGGCGCAAATTGCGCCTGTTTATGTGACCCCGCCAGGAATCGAACCTGGAAGATGAAAATCTTTTCGTCACAAGTCCTCGCCCAAGGGCTGCGGGTTTTGCTCCTCAACGATTTTCAATTCAATAAAAAACCCGTGCTCTCGCACGGGTTTTTGTAGCCCCGAAGGGAATCAAACCCTTATCTCAGGTACCGGAAACCTGCATTCTATTCGTTGAACTACGGAGCCAAAGAATTACCCGATGACCGCGCCGCTGTCCGCGCCGCCTTCTGGGCTCATCAAGCGGAGTTTGCCGTCGCCATCTTCTGCCATAAGCAGCATGCCCTGGCTTTCGACGCCGCGGATTTTGCGTGGAGGCAGGTTCATGAGGACCGTTACCTTTTTACCCACCATTTCTTCTGGGGAGAAGTGTTCTGCGATGCCGCTGACGATGGTGCGTTGGTCTAGACCGGTATCTACCAAGAATTTCAGGAGACGGTCTGCTTTAGGGACGCGCTCAGCTTCGAGGATGGTGCCTACGCGGAGGTCCATAGCCATGAATTGGTCAAATGAAATATCTTCTTTCTGTGGCATATGCTTAATGGTTTCTGTTGTCGTTTGTGGTGCGTTTGCTGCAGCGGCGGCTTCTAATTTTTGACGCTGTGCTTCCATCTGCTCGTCCTCAATTTTTGAGAATAATAAGGTGCTTTCGCCGAGCTGTGTACCACCAGGGATGATGGTCTCTTCGTTGGCATCTTCCCAGCGGAATCCTTCGGATAAACCGAGCATGTTGCGCAGTTTAGCCGCAGTAGTAGGCAAGAACGGTTCGAAGACTATGGCAGCGGCACCCATGATTTGGGTTGCAACGAAAAGTGCGACACCTGCGCGCTCAGGATCTTGCTTGTACACCTTCCAAGGTTCTTGTTCTTGGAGGTATTTGTTTCCTAAGCGAGCGACGTTCATCGCTTCATTCAAGGCCTCACGGAATTTGAAGGCTTCGATAGATTTGGCGATGCGACGGCCGTATTGGGTCATCGCAGCTAGCGCTTCTCTATCGGCATCGGTCAATACATTGGGTTGTTGGACTGCCCCTTCAAAATATTTGTGGGTGAGGACCATCACTCGGTTGACGAAATTACCGAGGCCCGCGACTAGTTCGCTGTTGTTGCGCTGTTGGAAATCGGCCCATGTAAAATCATTGTCCTTGGTCTCCGGCATCGTAGCCGTCAAGGCGTAGCGCAAGACGTCTTGCTGGCCCGGGAAATCCTGAAGGTATTCGTGCAGCCAAACGGCCCAATTCTTTGAGGTGCTCAACTTACGTCCCTCAAGGTTGAGGAATTCGTTCGCAGGCACTTGTGTCGGCAAGGCATATTCACCGTGCTGCTGAAGCATGGCAGGGAAAATGATACAGTGGAAAACGATATTGTCCTTTCCGATGAAGTGTACGATCTCTGCGTTGTCGCCTTTCCAGTACTCTTCCCAATCGTTGGGCAGGAGTTCTTGGGTAGCGCTGATATAGCCAATGGGCGCATCAAACCACACATACATCACTTTTCCTTCGGCGCCTTCGACTGGAACGGGTACCCCCCAATCCAAATCGCGGGTCATGGCACGCGGCTGCAGACCGTCGCCTGCGTTGAGCCAGCTCATGCATTGGCCCATCACGTTCGGCTTCCAGCCCTCGCGGCTCTCCAAAAAGGCACGCAGGTCTTCTGAGAGTTCGTCCAACGGCAAGAACCAGTTGGTGGTATTGCGCAGCTCAGGGGTGGCACCGCTAAGCGTTGATTTTGGTTGGATCAGGTCCGTCGCGTTCAATGAGGTGCCACAAGATTCACATTGGTCGCCATAGGCATCTGCCGCATGACATTTGGGGCATTCGCCGGTGATGTAGCGGTCAGCAAGGAATTGGCCCGCTTCGGGATCAAAGTATTGCTGCGTTTCCTTCGCGACCAAGGCACCTTTATCCATCAAGGTTTTGAAGAACTCTTGAGCGTTTTTATGGTGTTGAGGACTTGAGGTGCGGCTGTAGTGGTCAAAGCTGATTCCAAATTCTTCGAATGCGCCTTTCATCATCGCGTTGTAACGGTCCACCACATCCTGCGGGGTGATGCCCTCCTTTTTCGCTTTGATCGTAATAGGCACCCCGTGTTCATCGGAGCCACAGACGAACTTCACATCACGGCCCCGCATTCGTAGATACCTCACATAGATATCCGACGGCAGGTAACACCCCGCAAGGTGCCCGATGTGTATAGGACCATTGGCGTACGGCAAGGCCGCAGTCACCATGATTTTTTTGTTCGTACTCATTCCTTTTTGATAACGTTTAAACGATACCGCGAAGATAATGCGCATTTATTGGGTATTTTTCCGGTAATGAAACAAACCACACCACATTTCCTAACCCCTGGAGATACCATTGGCATTAGCGCTACAGCTAGATTTGCCCGTCCCGAAATGATCGAAACGGCGAAGAATGTTTTGGAAGGCGCGGGCTTCAAGGTCTATTACGAACCGGGGATTCTCAGCCAGCACCACCAGCTGGCCGGCACCATTGAGGAGCGAGTGGCCCACTTCAATGCACTGGTGCATCACCCCGAGGTCAAGGCCATTTGGAACGTTCGTGGTGGATACGGAAGTGCGGAGATTGTGGATGCGGTGGATTGGGCGGCACTCCTGAAAAATCCGAAATGGCTTGTGGGCTTTTCAGATTTCACCACCTTTTTGTGTCACGGGGTACAACAAGGATTGGCCACCCTACATGCGCCCATGCCCATCAGTTTTGAAACGACCAAAAAAGAGGCCATCGAAGCTACGCTCAAGGTCTTGATGGGTGAAGAAGATGCGCTGCATTGTGCCTTGCCTAAGGAGGTGCACGGCCAAGTCATTGCCGGCAACCTTAGCGTCATATACAGCATCCTAGGCACCCCAAGTTTACCGAGCTTAAACGGCTGTATTTTACTCTTGGAAGACCTCGACGAATACCACTACCACTTGGACCGTATGCTCCTTGCCCTTCGCCGACGCGGGGCCTTTAAAGGGCTACAGGCTGTAGTGCTTGGCGTATTTTCTGATATACACGACCACCACATTCCGTGGGGTCCTGACGTTCGACATTCCCTGAGAAAACACTTTGAAGCCGAGGGTGTGCCCGTGTACGAGCATCCCATTATTGGGCATGGCAAAGAGAATTGGCCCATTATCTTACGTGAAGTATGATCAACGTTACCTACGGCATACCGAACGAAGAAACACACCATTTGAGTTTTGAATCACTAGCTAAGGCCAGGGAAAAAGTCCTGCCCTGGCTGGAGACCAGAACATTCTTTTTGCAGGTGGAGAAGCCACTGAGCGGGTGCCGGTTACTTAAGTGGGACAACGGCACCTGGGAGGTTCGTGTTGGATCTTGGGAAGAAGGCAGCGACAATAGCTTTGATCGAGTGTTCACTTCCACGAATAGAGACCAGGTATTTGAGGTGATGCGAACCTACCTTCAAGAGCCGGGGCACTTCGAGGCTATGGGTCAAATTTTGAAACTTCACGAAGCTAGAAAGCAGCGCAAAGGAAGCTTCACCGAAAGGCACCAAAAACGCTACGCGCAAAGGCAGCGCGTAAATCAACAAAAGACTTGGATTAACTTTTTCATCACCCTCTTAATCTTTGGGGTGTTGGCACTCTTCTTTTACCGCCAGGTGATGACGCTGTAAAACTTTTAGTTCTCCACATTATTTGTCTTTTTCCTTTTTAGGGGCCAATTTCTTGGGCATGGCGTCCTACAAAACATACGAGCGAATGGCCACAGAAATGCTGCTGGAGAGCGGACATCATTTGGTCGCAAAAGATTTTCGCATGGGGCGATACCAGGCCGATGTAATCACCAAAAAAGACGGTGTGCTCTTCGTTGTGGAGGTCAAATACAGAAAATATGTGCCTCAAGAGGCTTGGCTTTGGGTCGATCCGCGACAAATTCAACGGCTCCTATTATTGGGCGCATCCTTGCTCAGTGAGCACCAATGCTCGGAAGTTGAAGTGTGGTTGGCAGGGTTTTCACCGGAATTGGACACCCCTATCCTACTCCCTTTAGATGTTAACTGAAATATTGTGGCATTTGAATTGCAGAGGACCTAAGCACCTACCTTTGTAAAAATTACCGCATCATGCGCAATAGCCGCTCAAACTCTAGAGGACCCAAGAAAACTGAAAGCCGCAACCGCTTCTCAGACGGCCCTCGTTCGCCACGTTTTTCAGATTCAGATCGTTCTAAAAACGAAGGCAAAAAGGATTTCAAAAGAGGTCCTGGAAACTATAAGCGTGTCAAGCGCAAGAGCGCGGAGGAATTGGCCGGGTCGAATGATGAGATTCGCTTGAACAGATTCCTTTCTACCGCAGGCATTTGTAACCGACGTGAGGCGGATGATTTGATCGCGGCTGGCTTGGTGGAAATCAACGGCAAGGTCGTGACCACTATGGGCTACAAAGTCAAGCCTACAGATACCGTGAAATTCAACGGAAGCTTGATAAAGAGCGAGAAGAAGAAATATTTGTTATTGAACAAGCCCAAAGGGTTCATCACCACCGTAAACGACAACCGCGTGAAAAAGAGCGTTGACGAACTCATCGGCAATGCCACACGTGAGCGCTTATATCCCGTAGGTACGATGGACCGTTCGATGACCGGAGTATTGCTGTTCACCAACGATGCCGATACCGCGAAAAAGCTTACCCATCCTTCAAAAGGTGCCGTACAAATTTTGAGTGTTATCCTCGACAAGGCCTTGGCCAAGAAAGATCTGCTCGCCATTCAAAAAGGGGTGGAACTCGAAGATGGCAAGGCCTTTATTGAAGAGATCCGTTATGCCAATGAAGCCAACAAACGTGAAATAGGCATTCGCGTGAATAGCGGTAAAAACAGATTGGTCCACCGCGTATTTGATTCCTTGGGGTATACCATCGAAAAATTAGACCGTGTGTCCTTTGCGGGACTGACTAAGAAAAATCTCAGCCGAGGCGAATACCGCTTGTTGGACACTAAGGAAATTGACTTCCTGAAAACCAGATAAATTCCTATGAAGAGCGCGCTGAAAATATTGGCTTACGTCGCGCTCGTGCTCTTCCTTGTCCTAGCAGGGGGTGCCGGATATCTGTATTCGAATCAAGATAAAATCATTGCGGGCGGGGTTGAGAAAATCAACACTCAGCTCAAGACACCCGTCTCTGTCAGCACCATCGATCTCGATATATTTTCGGGCTTTCCTCGCGTGCGCATCGTCTTGCACGACGTGCTCATTGAAGACCCCTTTGGAGGCGATGCACCATTGATCCGAGCGACCGAAGTGGGGCTTGGCATGAACGTCATTGGCGTTATTCAAGGGGATTATACCGTAGAGGAATTAGCCCTCAGCTCTGGTGACGTGCATTTGCGTCACGATAAGAGGCGAGGAGATAATTGGGACCTGTTGACCCGTTCCGATACCTCATCCAAGGAATTGAATCTTCAGCATGTGGAAGCCAAGAAGGTGCAATTGCATTACGACGACTATGAGGAAGATTCCTACTATGAGGCCTTCATAGCCTCTTTATCTGCCTCCGGGAGCATAGGGACTTCAACCATTTTCGACCTTCAAGCCGACCTCGAACACACCTATGTAACCATCGACCAAAGCAAATTTTTAGTCGATGCCCCTCTCAAAGGGTCGGCAAATGTTCTTTTCAGTGATTACCAATGGCGAATTGAAACTGAAAGCCTCAAACTGCAGACCTTCCCTATTTCTCTGCTGCTCCACCAAGATGGAGGGCGTATCAGTGCTTCCCAAATGGATATTCCAGCGGCCCTGGTCTATGCCCCCTTGTTCGAATTACCAGAAGAAGTGGATATCAAAGCCTTGCGCGCTTCGTGGACTTGGGAAGGCACCTATGAAGATTGGGCCGTAGATTTTTCTACGGACGGCTCTTCCATGGTGTATAATGGAATCGCCGTCCCATCGGTATCCTGCACAGGGCGATGGCAATGGGGAGCATTGCCGGAATTACATATAGGCACCCTCAACGTGAAGACAAAGACGGGTGAAATCAGTGGGTCACTGTCCATTTCAGGCACGAGACCTCAGCTCATTACCGAGCTTCGCGGTGGATCAAACCTCAATGAACTCTTCGATTTTGTCGAAACAGATATTCTAGTGGACCCCATGGGGTTTTGGCAAGGGCAAGACCTCGTGATCAAGCAAACATTCCGCTCTTGGGACGATCTTACCCCATACGGCAATCCACTCTTTGAAGGTAAGATTCAGTTGACCGAAGGCTCCTTCGGATTGGCACAGAGTAATATCGTGTTTGACAAAGTGGAGGCGGAACTCAGTGCAGATGGCCGACACGTTGCGGTTGAGCGCTGTTTCTTGAAAAGCGAGGAAAATACTGCCGTTGTTCAAGGAATGATTTACCACGCCCTCGAGCCTAATGGGTACCCCATGGTAGAACTGCGCCTGGAAAGTCCGACCATAGATATCGATCCCCTACTGTTTTGGGAATTTGAGGATTCCCCAGAGGACGCAGATGAAGAAACGACCTTTGATTACAGCGTGGGGCTGTTCATCGACCACGTGAACCTGGGAGATTTTAACGGCACAAACTTACGCGGGAAGGTATTCAACCGTGGGGCCATGATGTTGGGTAAGGATATGAGTATTGTGGGGTGTGATGGTACCCTAACAGGGAATTGGACTTTATATGAAAGCCAAACTGATAATGTGTTTAAAGCAGATGCGAAGGCCGACGGCATACAGCTCGATCAACTACTGGCCAGCTTCAACAGTTTTGATATTGAAGACCTCGATGCCTCTAATCTTCTTGGGGAAGCGAATGTAGAAGCCACTATTTCTCTGACATTCGACGAGGAATGGGAACAAATTGCCAGCAAAACATTGGTGGAAGGGCGTGGGGAAATACGCAATGGTACCCTCCAGAACTACGCGCCATTGCAGGAACTCAGTGCCTTTATTGATCAAGGCGAGCTCCAGCGCATTGATTTCCCTTATTTGAACTCTGAATTCCGAGTGCACGGCGATACCCTACAATTGCCTGAGACCAAGGTGGAGAACAGTGCCCTGAATTTATGGGTGAACGGATGGCAAAATTTGGAAACCGATGATATCCGATACAGCGTTCGACTGGGACTAAAGGATTTGGCCCTTAGAGGTAAAAACTCCAACCGCGATTTAGGGAATTGGATCTCAGAAGCGGAAAACGAAAACCAGCCCTATATCCGCTTGATTGTCGGTTGTAACCTCGACGATGTTTGCATCAGCTTAGACAAGGCGCGCATTTCTCAAAGCTTCAAGGAGACGCTAAAGCAAGAAAAGCAAGATTTGCTGGACATCTTCAAGCCTACTCCTAAGGAAGAAAAGAAACCGTTCCAAGAAACCCCATCCTCCGGGACCTTCGATTTAGTGTGGCCGGAAGATAGCCTTAGCGCATCGCCAAGAATGCGTTTCTAAAGTCTTTATCGGCCTTCTCTAGACCTATTCTAACCACTAATCGCGAGTACAGGCCACTGAGGTAGCCCATTTCCAAATGCGCCTCGGCCACCGCCGCATCTTTTTGCCAAATGCACTTGAGCACCCATCCTATCCCCTTTTGAAGGATATCAGGTGCACCCTCCGCGGCCACTTGACAATAGGCCAAAGCCTCATCAAATCTGCCGTGATTGATCATGTGCAAGGTTGAGACTACCGCAGTGCGTTTATACCACATATTTTCACTGGCCAAGAACGCCTCTAAAGTGCTATAATCCCCACTTTCGAAGGCCATACGTCCAAAGATCTTGTACGCGCAGGTATCGACCAAGTCCCAATTATTCATGCCCTCGAAATGATCTCTTAGGAAATCATGCCAATGGCCTCGGCGTTTTCGCTCGGCTCCAAACCTTCTCATCAGCGCAAAGAGCGCCGTATGTCGCACCTCATGACACTCGTGGACCAAACCAGAGGCGATAATATCCTCGTCCCATTGCAAGGCATATTCCTTCGCCACCAACCGACGGTTCGGCACCATCACGCCGATAAACACATCGCCTTCCCCATATCCACCGGGATAGTTTTGGAAATAGCGGGAAAAGTCCTTGACCCGATTGGGTTCCGCCAAAGGCCACAAGGCGGCGTAAATAGGGTGATCCATTACTCGTGCTCGGCAAAGAGCTGATCCAACGTTTGCTGTGATAATGGGTGGTACGACGGGCGTGCCTTCGCATAAATCTCTCTCGCCCAAGCCTGACGCTTTTCATCCCCCTCAAGCATACTCGCATACATCGGAACAATGAACTTGCGACGGCCCACAGTGGTCAAGAAGGACTCTACCTTCTCTTCATATACCTTCGGGTCAAAACCTTCAAAATCCGTCTTCAAAATGGCGGTATACCACGCGGCTACAATCTCTGGGTTTGGACTTCCAGTAAATCCGTAATTCGCATCGGCCAATCTATAATGGCCCACGGTAGCACCACCGGCTTCCAATCCTCTGATATAGCGCAACCACTCGTGAGTAGTCCATCGAATCGTCACATCCTGCTCGAGGTAGACCATGGACTTCGCATCCGGATCTTCAGGGCTCACCCCAAGCAACATCTTCACCGCTTCGTCCACGATGTAGAATCTGTTCGAGGCTGGGAACGGACAGTTGGCAGGCAATCCCTTGCCATATACCCATTCTTCCACGCCCACGGCATTCCACTCTTCCTGGGTCATCAACCCCGCCAATTCCTGCAGGAACTCCTCCGTAACACGCGTCTTAAACTTGTACGTATCGAAATACCCCTTTAAGAAGGCGTCCCAACGCTCACGGCCGACCGTTTGCTCACAGAGTTTCAAAAAGTGGAACCCTTTATCATAGGCTATGGCCGTCACTGCATCGTCCGGATTGCGTCCTTCAAGATTTTGCTTCAGCCTTGTCGCATTAGGATCCTCCTCTAGCATCACTGCCAGCTCGCGTTGCAAATCGTCGTAACTCAATGCCTCTAGCATATCCGCAAAGTCCGGCCCGTACACCGCATCCATAATGCGCATTTCAAAATACACCGTGAACCCTTCATTGAGCCAGAAGTCGTTCCAAGTCGCATTGGTCACCAAATTACCGCTCCAGCTGTGTGCCAACTCATGAGCAATCAAGCTCGTCAAGCTCATATCTCCCACGATTACAGTGGGCGTCAAAAAGGTCAAACGCGGATTCTCCATCCCGCCAAAGGGGAACGACGGCGGCAATACTAGCATATCGTAGCGTCCCCAGTAATACGGACCATAGAGGTACTCCGCACGTGAGATCATATCTTCAGTTTGGCTGAACTCAAAGGCTGCATTGCGCACCATTTCTGGCTCGGCATATACCCCTGAACGCTCGCCTAATTCTATAAAGGCCAAATCACCCGCACCCAAGGCCAAAAGGTAGCTAGGAATAGGCTGTGGCATAGAAAACTCATATATACCATCCTCAGATTTCTGTGTGGGATTCGACGCGCTCATCAGTGCCAGCATACCCTTAGGCACCTTGACCTTCGCATCGTAGGTAAATCTCACCCCTGGACGGTCCTGACAGGGCACCCAGGTACGCGCCAAAATAGCTTGACTCTGGGTAAACAGGAACGGCATGCGCTTTCCTTGGGTCAGCTCAGCCGGGTACCACTGTAGCGCTTCGGATTCAGCCGAAGTCTCGTAGGTAATGGCCACCTCTTTAGAATCTGGGCCTAGATCGTACACTACAAGTGCCGATCCCAAGAGCTCGTCGTCGTATTCCAAATCCCAAACTGCCTCCTGACCGTCAAGGGTAACCTTAGAAATATTGAGGTCCTTCACGTCAAAAATGACTTCAGGGCCGTGCTGTTCGTCTAGGGTCCAAGTCGCTGTCGCCGTGATCACCTCTTTCTCAAAATCAACCACCGCATCCCAGTTCAAATGCACCACCTTACTTTCCTCTTCCGAATAGCTATGTGGATCATCAAACAATTCAGCGCGCACGCTGGTATCTCCATAAAAAACAGTCTCAGCAACAGGCGCCGGAGCCTCAGTGGTATTTTGACAATTCGTCAACGCGCCAACGGCGAAAACTGAAGCTACAAGGAGGGTGAAATTTCGATTCATAATGTGTACTTTTCGAGCAGTGAATATACCGCAGATGAATCAAAAACCCGGTTTACTGACCCGACTAGTTGTGAGCTCCTTGGCCGTTTTCGTGGCCGATTGGTTGCTGCCCGGCGTCACCATCGACTCCTTCGCCACGGCCATAGGCGTGGCCATCGTACTTGGCATCTTAAACGCTACCCTAAAACCATTGTTGATCATCATCACCATCCCGCTGACTTTTCTCTCCTTGGGATTGTTCCTTTTGGTCATCAACGCCATCATCATCGGCGTCGCGGATCAATGGGTCGACGGCATGCACGTAAGCAGCACTTGGACCGCAATCCTATTCAGTTTTTTGATCTCTACGATCAGTTCCTGGATGTATAAATGGGGAGAAGGGCGCTAATCCAGCACCTTCGTATTCCATTGGGCTTTGATCCCGAATGTTTTAGTGGCCAATTCCATGAAGCTCGGCGTCTTATCGCTCAAATAGAACGTTGTCTCCACCTCAGCATCCGCCGAGGAAGACCCGCATTCCACTGCCACGGCTTCCGCCACGAGCGCAGGGGCATCGATCCAATCCACTCCTTCCAACAAGGTCGCTGCCGCCTGTTCCAATAACGGATAATGCGTACAACCCGGCACCAAGGCCTGCACCCCGTCCAATACCTTATCGTCCAAATAGTGTTTCAAGACTTGGGTTTCAATACCCGTGCCCAAGAACCCGTCTTCAATCAAAGGCACCAACAAAGGAGTGGCCAATGCACACAACGCTACCGAGGGATTTAGCGCAGCTAATTTCGTCGGGTAAGCACCACTTCTAACCGTAGCACGCGTCCCCAACAATCCCACCTTCTCATGCGGTCCGGATGCGAGCGCCGCTACGACCGGGTCGATGACATTGATGAACACCAGCCCAGGGAACTCCGCCTCAAGCACCTTCCCCGCCGCGGCGCTCGCACTATTACAAGCAATCACGATCAGGTCACATCCTTCCGAGGCAAGGAAGGATACTATTTTGGTGCTGTAGGAAATGATGGCCGCATCGCTCTTGTCCCCATAGGGCAGATGGAGCGTATCGCCATAATAGATTTTCGGCACGCCCGGCAAGCGCTGTTCTAGGGCTTGAAGTACGGTCAACCCGCCCAAACCACTATCAAACAATCCTATTTTCTGAATGCCTTTCATCGGAGCCAAAATACGACATAAAAAAACCCCTACGGCTCATTGCTGTAGGGGTCCTAAGATTTTATCGCGTCAGGAATTATTTGATGCCCAACTCTGCTTTAACCAATGGCATTACATCGTCGCCACCGTCCAAGTAAATCACGATTGCCTTTGATGGAGAAGCATCCAAGATGTATGCGAAGCCATTGTCTTCTGCCACCTTGTTTACTGCGTTTTGAGCCTTCTCAATAATGGGAAGCATCAAATCCATCTGCTTGCGCTGCAATTCTTGCTGTGCGCTCTGGTTGAACGCCATCATGCGTTGCTCCATTGCTTGCAATTCCTCACCTTCCTTTTGAAGACGCAACTGTGTCCAAGTACCTTGGTTTGCTTGTGCGTTCTGCAATTTAGTAGTGTACTCTTGCTGCATTTCAGTAAGATCACCTTCCAACTGCTCTGCGTACTTCTGAATCTCAGCTTCTGCGGTGCTTGTCTCTGGCATAACAGCCAACAACTCATCTACGTTGATGTGACCTACTTTTTGCTGCGCCGTAGCGGTTCCAGCAAGGCCGAGAGTCAAGGCAAGTGCGAGTAATACTCTTTTCATTGTTTTTAATTTATCTCTTTAAACTATTTAAAACTTCGTCACTGTAATCTTTCTCCTTTTCTACGAAGAGAACACCACTGTCCGCGCTTTTGTCCAAAATTAGGTCTAATTTCCTTTTGGTCGCTAACGCCTGGACGGCTCCGAAGACTTTATCTTGAATGGGTTGGACAAGCTGGGCGCGCTTGGTAAAAAGCTCGCCTTCCGGTCCAAAATATTTTTGCTGCAGGGCGATGACCTCTGCCTCTTTGTCTTGAATGGCTTTTTCACGTTGGGCCAATTTATCTGGCGACAACAAAATGCGCTCTGCCGCGAGGGCATCCTTCAAACTTTGCAATTCACTTTGAAGTGCACTCACCTCCCCAGCCCATTGCTCACTGAGCTTGTTGAGCTGGCTTTTGGCCTGCTCGTATTCTGGCATGTTTGCGAGGATGTATTCCGTATCCACCACACCATAGCGCTGTGCCATGGTAGGCACACTCAAAAGGGCAGCGATAATGATATGGAAAAGGCGAAGCTTCATTGCGGTGAAGGTAGTTGAATTAGAACTGTTGGCCAATGATGAAGTGCGTTTGCCATCCACTGGCTGCAGCACCGTTCGGCATAGGGTCGAAACCGTAGGCAACATCTACTCCCATCAAACCAAACATAGGCATGAAGATGCGCAAACCAACTCCAGCACTACGCTTCAAGTTAAACGCACGGTAGTCCCAGAAATTGTCGTAGTTGTTTCCTCCTTCCAAGAACGCCAATGGGAATACCTGAGCCGACGGGTTGTTGGCGAGGATGTATCGGAATTCAAGGATGTATTTGTTGTACAACGCACCACCTCCTGCTGGGGTAATGGAGTTGTTTTGGTACCCGCGCAGACCGATGATTTCGCGGCCGTCGATCACGAAATTGGCCAAACCATCACCTCCAACATAGAAGCGTTCGAACGGCGGCAAGCCCAAATCTTTGTTGTATGATCCGAGGTATCCAAACTCCCCGTGGGTGCGGATGACGAACTTAGAGGTGATCGGCGCAAACCAATCTGCGTTCAACTTCCATTTGTGGTATTCCACCAATCTGAAGCGCTCCTCGCTGCTCAAGCTCTTGTAATCAATGTCCTTATTGAACATGCTAAACGGCGGAGTCAATTCCGCTGCGAAGCTCAACTGCGAACCGCGCGTTGGGAAGATCGGCACGTCGGTGTTATTTCGTCCTAAGGTAAACTTGTAGTTCACGTTGTTGGAGATCCCTTTGTTGTAGTTCAAGAACCCAGTAGGGAAGTTGTCCAAATTAAAGCGACGGAATTCCAAACCTTGGTAGAGGGTGAAGTAATCATCCGGCCACTTCAAGCGCTGCCCCAGTCCGAAGTTTACCCCGGTAATGTAGAGGCTCTGGCGGTTCGGGTCGTTCGCGCGCACCCCGTTGCTTTGAACGTTGTGGTAAATGGTGGCTGTGAAACTGTTTGGTTTCTTACCGCCCAACCACGGCTCGGTGAACGAGGCGTTGTAGCTCTGGAAGTACAAACCGTTCGACTGCGCACGCAAGTTGATGCTTTGTCCATCACCCGTCGGCAATGGCTGCCAAGCGCGTTTGTTGTTGATGTTGCGCGCAGAGAAGTTGTTGAAGTTCAACCCAAAGGTCCCTACCACTCGGCCGGCACCCCAACCTCCTTGCAATTCAAGCTGAGAGGTCGAACGCTCCACCACGGTGTATTCCAAATCCACCGTACCCGTCTGCGGATCCGGTACTGGATTCACACCAATCTGCGGTTTGATCGAAATAACCTAGCTGGGCCAATTCTCGAATGGTACGCTGAATCATCGCTTTAGAGAACAAATCACCCGGCTTGGTGCGAACCTCGCGGTAGATGACGTGGTCGTTCGTACGCTCATTCCCGGTAATGCTCACCTTGCGGATGGTAGCTTGGCGACCCTCTTGAATTCTAATCTCAATGTCGATGGTATCGTTCTGTACGTTCTTCTCGATAGGCACCACTTGTGAGAAGAGGTAACCGTTATTCAAGTAGATCGACGCTACATCATTGCCGTTTGGATCGAAGCTCACGCGTTCGTTCAAATGCTGGCTGTCGTAGATATCGCCTCTGTTGATTTTCAAAATGCTCTTGAGGATAGGCGTATCGTACTTCGTGTTTCCAACGAAAGTGATGTCCCCAAAGTAGAACTTGCGCCCTTCTTCTACGGTGATTTCAACATTGACGAGCTCGCCGTCGAGGGCATATGAAGTATCTGATACCACGCGGGCATCACGGTATCCCATACTGTTGTATTTCGTAACGATGGCCTTGAGGTCCTCTCGGTATTCTTTCTTGCGAAGCTTCGACACCTTGAAGATGGCCTTGCCTTTCATCTTGGTGTTTTTCATCGCTTTGAGAAGCACCTTGTCGCTCACCGCTTCGTTGCCGTTGAATACGATTTCGTTGATCTTCACGCGCTCGCCAGGGTTTACTCGGAAACCGAGAATAACCGCATGGTTGAAGTTTGTATCGACATCTTGAACGATATCAACGCTGGCATTGAGGTAGCCTTTTTCGCGGAAGTATTGCTCAATCTTGTTGTTGCTCATCACGAGCAAGTTGTCGTTCACGACTTTTCCGGCACGTAGGCCCAATTCTTCACGCAAGTCGTCTTTCCACGACTTCTTTACCCCAACGATGTAGTATTTGCTCAGCTTTGGAAGTTCCTTCAAATAGATGTCCAAGAACACCTTGTTTCCCGTTTTGTTGGTCACGCGGAAGGTGATGTCCTCGAAAAGCTGTTGACGCCACAGCGTACGAATGGCCTCGGAAATAGCCGGGTCCGGAAACTGAATCTGGTCGCCTACGCGAATATTGGTCAACATGATCACGACATTAGGATCCAAATCCTTGGTTCCACTGACGGTAATACCGCCTACTTCGTAATCAATGCCTGGTATCAAATTGAAATCTCCCGTAGTGACGATTTGTCCACGAGAAATCAGTGCTGAACACACTAGTAATAAGGCCCAAAGGATACGCTTCATGCTGTTACTTGTCCGTTAGTTGTTCAGAGGTTTGACCAAATCTGCGCTCTCTTTTCTGGAAAGCAGCAATGGCGTCGTACAACCCCTGTGCATCAAAGTCCGGCCAAAGGATGGGTGTAAAGTACAACTCTGCATAGGCCAATTGCCAAAGCAAGTAGTTGCTGATGCGCTGTTCTCCACTGGTGCGAATCATAAGATCCGGACTGGGCATGCCCGCTGTGAAGAGTGAGTTCTCAATATGTGCTTCTGAAATGTCCTCTGGAGCTAATGCCCCGTTGGCTACCTCAGTGGCAATTTTGCGAACCGCTTGCACCATTTCATCCTGAGAGCCGTAACTCAAAGCAAGCGTCAAAGTTAACCCATCATTCTTGGATGTAGCCGTTATGACTGACATTAACTTTTTATTTGCTTTTTCCGGCAAGGAATCCACGTTTCCAATGGCCTTGAGGCGCACATTATTGTCCATTAATGTGGGCAATTCTTTCTCCAAAGCCGTCATCAAAATATTCATCAATGCATCGACTTCGGCCTTCGGGCGGTTCCAGTTTTCAGTGGAAAACGCATACACCGTTAGAAAGCCCAGTCCCAATTCCGCTGAGGCTGTGGTAATCTTTCGCAACGCTTCGACGCCTACTTCGTGGCCGCGTACTCGGGTCATGAACCCTTGTTGCTTTGCCCAGCGGCCATTGCCGTCCATGATCACCGCAATGTGTTGCGGGACGTGGTCCGGATCGAGGCCTGCCTTCAGGCGATTGTTTCGAAAGATATTAGAATCCACTGCAGCGCTCATCTCTAGGGCTCAGGTTATAAAAAATGGTTAGTCCGGCAAAAATAGCCCAATCCTTTGATTCCGCATTGCCTCGAGCCAATCCACTTTGGTAAGGTACATTTCCAGGATTTGAAAAATAAGCGGCCAATTCACCGCGCTCCTCCGCCAAGTCCTGTGCATCGACGTAATCGCCGCTGGTATCGTCCAAATAATCGGACCCATAAGAACGCCATCCCACCTCAGCCGTCATGCTCCAATCACGTGCCAAACTGCGGCGGTAACCGAAGCCCATCGGCACCGTAAGCGTGGTGGTTCCGTAGAACAGCTGGTCGTTCAGGTCGGTTTGTTGGCCCTCGGTGCCCAGCGGTCGTAAATCGTACCACTCCCCTTCAAACTCGCCTTGAGGGTTGTATTGGGTGAGCCCAATGCCTGCAAACAGGTAGAAGGATTGGTTGAATTTGGTGCCCGTACCGTACGGCCAATAGTTGAATTCCGTCATGTATGAGATCTCCGAGATCTCCGTACGGAAGGCCAGGTCCCTATCCTGTTTCCAATCGTCCTTGGCCCACGCGTCCATGCCACTGAGGTAGCCACGAGTATAGTTGAGGCGGGTCGACCAGTGCCAATTGAATTGGCGGCGGAGGGTGATTTGACCGGCGGGTTGGTTCGGGGTGAATCCGTACGCACCTTGAGCTGCAGTGCCCACTGCGCCTACATCCCCGTGGAACAGTGTACCTGAGCCGCCGAGGCCGAGCTCATAAAATTGGCCCAGCATAGAAGTGCTCAAGCCAAGAAAAGCCGCAAGGAAAAGGGTACGTAATTTCATTTAGTTTCTGTGGTCCAATCCCCAGCTCAGCTTGTTGCGAAGCGTCGATGGGAAATCTTGCATTTCAGTTTGCACCAAGGCGATTCTAAAATCAGCCTTTTGCACGAAGAGTTCGGTTTCTGTGTCGAAGCTGTGCATACGACTGTCCAGCGATGCTAAAAACTCGTTCTCACGACTCTCCACGCGAAGGCGCAAGGTGTTGTTGTCGGAAATAACGAAGGGACGCATGGTTAAATTGTGCGGTGCAATAGGCGTAAGGACAAAGTTTTCGCTGTTCGGCATGATGATGGGACCGCCACAGCTCAAACTGTAGCCTGTGGAACCCGTAGGTGTGCTGATGATCAAACCGTCGGCCCAGTAGCTGTTCAAGTACGCACCATTGAGGTAGGTGTGTACCGTAATCATGCTGGTCGTTTCCTTACGAGCAATGGTAATTTCATTCAGGGCGAAGTTTGGCTTCATCACGTGAGTGGACGAGCTGCGCGCCTGAAGAAGGCTACGGAAATCGAGTTGGAATCTACCCGTGAACAAGGCGTCGAGCGAGGTGATGATGTTGCTTTTGGCCACATTCGCCAAGAATCCCAAGCGGCCCATGTTGATGCCGAGAATAGGAATGTCTTTGCTTTGAATGAGTACCGTGGCTTCGAGGATGGTACCGTCGCCGCCTAAAGAGATGAGGAAATGCGGATCAAACTGGGCCAATTCTTCCTCGTTGGCATAGGTAGAGAATTGGACCTCCTTGAACTCTTCCTTGATAATTTCATCGCACGCCGGGCGCAAGGTGTGGTATACGGAGAATTCCACTCCTTCTTCCACGAGTTTCTCCAACACCACCTCCACATAGGGAAGGTTGGCGGGTTTGGGGGCGCGACCGAACAATGCAATTCTCATCAGTACTTCAAATAATTCATCAGATGGTCATACCGTTGCTGGTAATCTTCATCAAAGTTCTTGTCCCCAAAGATACCGCCTATTTCGTAGCCGTAGCGCTGGAGGGATTGGGCAATGGGACCGCTATGTTCTACGTTGATTTTCAACGTGATTTCGATGTCCGATGATGCTTTGCCCTGGGTCAACCATGTGGCCAATACCTTGGCGTCGTTTTGCTCGACTACACTGGCGATTTCTGCCAAACTGTAGGTGGAAAGCGGCGCGAACAACACCAACACCGCCCCAGGCTGGGACAAGGCCGGCGTTCCGCGGAAAAATTCCAGCACATCTGTGAGCAAATGAGCGCCTTCATAGAGTCCTTCTGCATTGACCATTGGGATGATGGTAATACGGTCTCGCGTACACACATCCATGACTATAAAGGCATGAGATTTAGGCAATACACTGGGCGCAAAGGCGGGGTTGAGCACGGTTTGCACCTGGGCGCGGTCGTCCGCTGCAGCCAATAGTGCGTCCTCGCTGATCAAGCCCAAATACGTTCCTCCGGCGTCCACCAAAGGCAAGTGGGCCAACTTCCATTCTTCCATGCGGTCCAAGGCCTCGACAATGCTGTCGGCAGGGCGCAAAGGATTAATGGGTTCCGTATGTATGGATTCTTGCAACATTCTTACACAAACATAGGTCTTTTCTTTAGTTTTGCACCCATGAACAATCACACAAAACTGAGCGTCAACATCAATAAAGTCGCGACTTTGCGCAATGCACGAGGGGGCGATGTACCCAACGTGTTGCAGGTAGCATTAGATTGTGAGCGCTTCGGTGCGGAAGGCATCACCGTACACCCTCGCCCAGACCAACGTCATATTCGATATAGCGACGTGGCGGAATTGGCCCCAGCGGTTACGACAGAATTCAATATTGAAGGCTATCCCAACACGGAGTTCATGGACCTCGTTCTTGCGCACAAACCTGCTCAAGTAACCTTGGTTCCGGACCCGCCCGGAGTACTGACCTCGAATGCGGGGTGGGACACCATTACCCACAGGGATTTTTTGACCGAGGTGATCCAAACCTTTAAAAACGCAGGCATTCGAACCTCGATTTTTATCGAAACCGACCGCACATTGATCGAGGCTGCAAAGGCCATTGGCACAGACCGCATTGAGCTGTACACCGAATCCTATGCCGTACAATATTCAAAAAACCGTGAGGCCGCTGTAGCGCCCTTTGTAGATAGTGCGGCTTTCGCCAAAAGCATCGGCCTGGGTGTGAATGCGGGTCACGACCTCAGCTTAGAGAATTTGGCCTATTTCGGACAGCAGTTACACGGCAATCTCGACGAGGTGAGCATCGGTCATGCCTTGATTTCTGATGCCCTTTATTTGGGATTGCACAACACCATTCAACAATACTTGAATTGCTTGAACCCGACGGCATGGAAGTAACCCCATTGTTTTCGAAAATCTACGGTGAAGGAGCGCCCTTGATCATCTTGCACGGATTGTTCGGCATGGGAGATAATTGGGCCACACACGCCAAGCACTGGGCGAGTCTTGGATGGCAGGTGCATGCCGTAGATGCACGAAATCACGGGCGCAGCCCACATATGGCCGAGCACAATTACGATGTGATGGCCGCGGACCTTGAAGCCTATTTAGACCAGCACAATATTGAAAGTGCCGTGCTCTTGGGACACAGCATGGGCGGAAAAACGGCCATGCACTTTGCCGTATCTCGACCTGCACGCGTTCGGGCACTCATCGTCGTAGACATCGCCCCAAAGGCCTACCCGGTGCACCACCAAGGTTACATTGATGCCATGAAATCCATCGATTTTTCCAAGGTAGAAAAGCGTTCCGACGCGGAAGCACAACTCTCCCGCACCGTTTCGAACGCGGGTATCCGCCAGTTCTTCTTAAAGAGCATGTACCGCACAGATAAGAATTCCTTCGCCTTCAGGTTTAACCTCGATGCCCTGGAAGCCCAGATTTCCTTTGTCGGCGAACCCCTAGAATTCGGCTATTACGACCAGCCCACCCTGTTCGTCGCGGGAGGCATGAGCGGCTATATTGAGCCGGCCGATCACGATCACATCTACGATTTGTTCCCTCAGGCTGAGATCAAGACCATTGCCAATGCCGGTCACTGGGTACACGCCGAAGCGCGCGAAGTATTTTCAGAGATGATTGAAGCGTTCCTAGGCGAACTTTAATAGTCCATCACGCTTTTTAAGGTCATTCGCAGTTCGGTCCAATTTCCTTTTGGAGCCACCAACGTTTCCTTATGTTCCGGGCGCCCCAAGAACTTCCAAGCGCCGTTACTAAAGCCATAACGCTCCGTGGGCTGGCCAAAGATGCCCATGTCCAACTCCCCGTTTTTATTGACGTCCTCATAAATCACCACCCCGAACTTACCCGTTAGTGCTACGGGAATAATCACAGGAGTATTGGCATCCTTCAAGGGTACAAAATCTGCCGTAATACGGGTTCCAGAAGGATCGATGATGTCGTAAGCCAAGGTGGTAGGATAACTATCTGCTCCGCTGACCCAAAGTTTGATGCCGCGTTCTTGAGCGCTCAACGAGGCACTCAACAAGCACAAGAAAAATACAATGGAAACAACCTTAGTCATAATCAGCTTCAACACCTCTGCGACCCAATAGTTCGCCGTTGATCTTCAAAGAATCCAATACGGCCTCGTAAATAGGGATGAAAATATCAGGGTGTGAGCTGTAAAAGGCGAAGCTCTCTTTGAACTGCTGTTCGGTGATTTGGTGTTTCTCGTAAATCTTCGCGTAGTAATCTTCAATGCCGTTGGTATCCCCAAGGATCAAGGCACCGTTACGCGCCCCTTCTACCACATGCACATCGACCATAATGGGAATCATGGCCTTTGAGGAGAGCACCGTGGAAGGTATTTGCACTTCAGGCCTGCCACAAGAACCCATTCCTGCCAACAACCCCAAGCCCACAAATAGCTTCCAAGCTTTCATTTACCTATTGAATTTTAAGCGCGATCCCTTTACAGAACCGTCAATCTGTCCATCTCTATAAACGAGATGACCGCCCACAAACGTATGTGTCACTCGGCTTTTAAACAGCGTGCCTTCAAACGGCGACCAGCCACATTTGTAGAGAATATTGTCTTTGTTCACGCTCCACGGACGGTTTGGATCCACCAAAACTAAATCCGCATGGTACCCTTCGCGCAAGAAGCCGCGGTCTTCCACGCGGAACAAAATGGCCGGGTTGTGACACATTTTCTGAACCAAGGTTTCCATGTCCATCACCCCGTCGTGTACCTTCTGCATCATGGCTGGCAGCGCATGTTGCACCAATGGACCACCAGAAGGCGCGTTCAAATAGGTATTGGCCTTTTCCTCCTTCGTATGAGGTGCGTGATCTGTCGCAATAACATCTATGCGATCGTCGAGCAGCGCCTTCCAAAGCAAGTCTCGGTCCTCAGCAGTCTTCACGGCAGGGTTCCACTTGATCAAGCTGCCCTTCTTATCGTATTGGCTATCGTCAAACCACAAGTGGTGCACACAAACTTCTGACGTAATGCGCTTCTCTGCCAATGGCTTTTTGTTCGAGAACAACTTCGTCTCCACCCCGGTAGAGATATGGAACACGTGCAAACGACTGTTGTATTTCTTGGCCATTTCCACCGCAGTAGTCGAGCTGAGTAAACACGCTTTTTCACTGCGAATTTTCGGGTGCAAGCTCATCGGAATATCCTCGCCATATTGTGCCTTCGCCGCCTCAAGATTCGCCTTGATTGTCGCTTCGTCCTCGCAATGGGTGATGAGTTGATGGTCTAATTGGAAAATACCCTCCAATGTCGTTTGGGCATCCACCAACATGTTTCCTGTCGAAGATCCCATGAAGATTTTAATCCCCGCCACATCCGTTTTGGATACACGCTTGAGTTCTTCGAGGTTGTCGTTGGTCGCTCCCATGTTGAAGCTGTAATTTGCCAAACTCACCTCTGCCGCACGGCTGTATTTTTTCTCTAACTCCTCAATAGTGGTTGCCGCAGGCTTGGTATTGGGCTGCTCCATGTAGGAGGTAATACCACCGGCCACTGCTGCAGCGCTCTCTGAGGCAATATCCCCCTTGTGTGTCAATCCAGGCTCACGGAAGTGCACCTGGTCGTCAATCACACCTGGGATCAAAAATTTACCTTCCGCATCAATGACTTTGACATTCGCATTTTTGGGACCAATACTGGTGTCAATTTTAGCAATACGACCGTTTTCAACGAGGAGGTCCCCTTCAAGGATTTCTCCCTCATTTACCATTTTGGCGTTTTTGATGAGGTAAGATTTTGACATATGTAGTAGGTAGGGTTGTTAGTTCGTTTTCTGAAAAAAACTCCAAACTTTAAGTTTAATAACACCAAAGATGGCCTCTTTGATGATGCCGCTGGACATTTTTGATTGCCCCTCCGTGCGGTCGGTGAAAATCACTGGCACCTCAACGATCGACATCTTGCGCTGCCAAACCTTGAACTTCATCTCAATCTGGAAAGCATATCCAACGAAGTGAATCTTGTCAAAATTTATGCCTTCAAGTGTGGCGCGTTTGTAACATTTAAAACCAGCGGTAGCATCTTGTATAGGCATGCCCGTTATGAAGCGAACATAGACGGAGGCGAAGTAACTGAGTAGTACTCTACTCATGGGCCAATTCACCACATTCACCCCTTTCACATAGCGCGAACCGATGGACAAATCTGCCCCATCTTCACAGGCCTTTTTTAATCGCGCCAAGTCATTCGGATCATGGGAAAAATCACAGTCCATCTCAAAAATGTACTCGTAACCGCGCGCCAAAGCCCACTTAAAGCCATGGATATACGCCGTTCCTAATCCTAATTTCCCGGTGCGTTCTTCAAGGTGAATGCGTCCGCCAAAGGCGTCCATCTTCTCACGGACCACCTGCGCGGTACCGTCTGGAGAACCGTCGTCCACAATTAAAACATCAAAGCCTTCGTTTAGATTCATGACCGTATCCAACATCTTGCTGATGTTCTCGATCTCGTTGTACGTAGGTATGATGACTAATGCGTTCGACATAGAGGACAAATGTAGCAAAGAAACCATAGTTTAGTAGTCATGAACAGCGATGTATATACACGTAAAATTTGGTGGAAAATTGCCATCATCTCCTTTGGAACCATCATCGGGCTTGCCTCGCTGTTGTACACCGAGTCTTTCTTGGGAGAATTACGCAACGAAGAAGAGCGCAAAATCAAGCTCTGGGCCCAAGCCGTGGAAGAAGTATTCTTTGCCGAAGACGATTCTAACTTGAGCTTTTACACCCAAATCATTCAAGACAACACGACCATCCCGGTGATCTTGACCGACAATGAAGGGAATATCATCGCCCACCGAAATTTAAGTGTACCGGAGTCGAATCCGCAGAAGTACTTGCTGAGAAAATTGGACGAGTTTAAAACCTCTGGCCAAGTCCTCGAAAATCAGTTCGCCGACGGGCAAACCAACTACCTCTACTATAAGGGCTCCAACCTATTGACCAAACTCCGCCTCTACCCGCTCATCCTTCTGGCGGTGATAGGCATCTACATGCTCATCAGCTATATGGCCTTTTCCAATGCGCGCCGCAGCGAGCAAAACAAAGTGTGGACTGGGATGGCCAAGGAAACCGCCCACCAGATCGGCACCCCGCTGAGCGCCCTGATGGGTTGGATCGCCTACCTCAAGGAGCAGTATCCGAAGGAAATTGCCTTTGGAGAAATGGAGAAGGACATTGACCGATTAACCGAAATCACCGACAGGTTCAGCAAGATCGGTTCACAACCGGAACTCAGCGACCTCAACCTCGATCAAACCATTTCCCGCACGGCCGACTACCTCGGCACGCGCCTGGGCAAGAAAATCAGCCTCACCACCAACTTAGGCACTGAAAGCAACGTCCAGCATAACGGGCAGCTCATCAGCTGGGTACTAGAGAACATGATCAAAAATGCCGCCGATGCGCTCGAGGGCGAAGGCGAAATCCGCATCCGCAAGGAAGCTGCGTCCGCCGAGGTTCACTTGTTCATCAGCGACAATGGCAAGGGCATTCCCGCCAACGACCAGCGCAAGATTTTCCACCCAGGATTCACCACCAAAAGTCGCGGTTGGGGATTGGGTCTGAGCTTGGCCAAGCGCATTATTGAAGATTACCACCAAGGCAAGGTGATACTCGTCGAAAGTGGTGCTCAGGTGGGTACGACCTTTAAAATCACCCTCCCAAAGGCCTGATGAAACACGCCACGCTGTACCTCCACATTCCCTATTGCAAGCAAGCTTGCCACTATTGCGATTTTCACTTTTCTACCGTGCGCTCGACCGAGAATGAGGTCGTAGAACGGATGTTGGGAGAATTGGCCGAGGGTCAACATTCGTGGTCGGAATATGAATTCAGCAGTCTCTATTTTGGCGGTGGCACCCCAAGTATATTATCGACGGAACTCCTCGAGCGCTTCATCACCGGTGCATTTTCATCGTATAATCTTCGCGAGGATGCAGAGATTACCCTCGAAGCAAACCCAGACGACATCACCCCCGAACGACTTGCCCAGTGGCACCGCATCGGCATCAATAGGTTGAGCGTGGGGTTGCAGAGCTTTGATGATGGGGAATTGGCTATGATGAATCGTGCGCATCATTCAAACCATAGCCGGCAGTGCCTGCAGTGGATTTCTGAAAGCCCTATCGAAAATTATACGGTCGATCTCATGTACGGCATGCCCGGCAGTACGGTTGAAAGTTGGCAGGAACAACTCCAAACGCTCGCGTCATTCCGTCCACCGCATCTGAGCTGCTATGCCTTAACCGTCGAGGAAAAAACCGTCCTTCATCATCAGGTGAAAACCGGCAAGGTTTCCCTTCCCGCCGATGATGTTATTGTGCATCAATTTGAGATGTTGGACCAATGGGCCAACGCCCATGGATATGCGCATTATGAGCTGTCAAATTTTGCACAGCCCGGTAAGCACAGCAGGCACAATAGCCACTATTGGACCGGGGCGCCTTATCTCGGCATAGGGCCTGGGGCACATTCCTTCGACGGCACGCGCCGTTGGTGGAACATTTCCAATAATACCCTATATGCGAAAGGTGCCAAGCCTACGGAAGAACTACTCTCCCCACAAGACCTATTGCACGAGCGATTGATGGTGCGCCTTCGCACCGCCGTTGGATTCCGCTGGGAGGAGGATGTTCCGGACGAGCTGGGTCGAGCGGAGCGGTTCATGTTGGAGCAGGAGGTGGCTCGTGCGGTAGCGCAAGGAGAACTAGTCCTAAATGATGAAGGATTTGCTATACCGGTGGCGCGTTGGATGGAGAGCGATAGAATTATTGCCCAATTATTTTTGGATTGACCTATCTTGTCAAAGATGAAAAACAGTGTACTAGATCTCGAGTTTGTAGCAGACCTCAGTTTGCCTGTGGGCGATGTCCCGCGTGCCTGGTATATTGATGCACCCTCATTTGAACCCGTTCGATTGGGAGATTGGGTAGGTAGCGTTGCGGAAGGCGGTGCCGTAAACTTCTTCAATGTCGGCTTCAACCCCCATGCCCACGGCACACACACCGAGACCGCCGGTCATATTCTACCCGAACGCCACAGCGTTCATCAACATTTCAAAGATTACTTCACCAAAGCCCTAGTACTCACCGTGGCGCCCAGCAATGGCGTAATTACATTGGAGGATTTCAAAGCGCGCTGGGAAGTCCTTGCTGAAGGTGCAGTGAAATCTGTAATCGTGCGTACCGAAATCGAACCAGATAATGTGGCTACACGTGCCTATAGCAATACAGATTGGCCGTACCTCGATGCTGGCATAGGCACATTCCTTCGCGAGCACGGTGTGGACCATGTACTCATCGATCAACCCAGTGTGGATCAGGAAGAAGATGGCGGAGCTTTAGCGTGTCATCGCGCTTTTTGGGGACCACAGCCTGAACTAAGCTTGCACCGAACCATTTCGGAGTTGCTGCACATTCCTAAGCATGTCCAAGACGGACACTACCTGCTCAATTTACAGGTGGCGCCACTGGACAATGATGCGGCGCCGTCGCGCCCATTGCTTTACCGCTAAACGATTAGGATTTACGCGTACGCGCATCCACCGCTGCCAGGGTAGCCATGTTCACAATCTCACGGACCGATGCACCGAGCTGCAACACGTGCGCACTGCGCTTGGTACCGATCAACAACGGACCGATGGCCTCCGCAGCACCGAAACTCTGCAGCATCTTGTAGGCAATGTTTCCGGCGGCAAGATTTGGGAAGATGAAAACATTGGCCTTATGTCCTACCAAATCCGAGAACGGGAAGCTTTCCTCCAATAATGCGTTATCTAATGCAAAGTTGGCCTGCATCTCACCATCGACGATGAGCTCAGGGTGTTCATGACGAAGACGCTTGCTCACCTCAGCCATTTTGCGGGCATCCGGACCATTGCTTGAACCAAAGTTAGAATAGCTCAACAAGGCAATTTTCGGAGTGATGTTGGTGCGCTTCACCGTATCGGCAACATTGAGCACCATCTGTACCAAATCATCTACGGTTGGGTCCAAGTTGATCGTCGTATCGGCGAAGAACATAGGGCCGCGCTTGGTCAACAAGGTGTACATCCCTGCCGCCTTGCGAATACCTTCTTCCATTCCGATGATGCGGAGGATAGGACGAAGTGCAGTTGGATATTTTACCGTCAAACCGCTGATCAAGGCATCTGCTGCACCTTCGCGAAGCATCATATTGCCGTAGTATTCGCGCGATTTGATTTTGGAGCGACATTCTGCCAAGGTCCATCCACCGCGCTTGCGCAGGGCGTACATATCGTTGGCGTATTTCTCACGTCCTTCTGAGTTGGCGATAATATCGATGAATTCAGCACCTTCAAGCTCGAGTTGGTATTCCTCGATGATGGATTCCATCTTCGACATCGACCCGAGCAAGATAGGCTTAGCTACGCCGTTGGCGATCAAAATTTCGGCCGCCTTCAAAATGCGGTAATGATCCCCTTCAGTGAAGACGATGCGCTGCGGTGCACGGCGCGCATTTTCATTGAGCAAACGAATGAATTTATCGTCTCGTCCAAGACGATCAGCAAGTTCTCTTTCATAAGCCTTCCAATCCTTGATAGGTGCTTTGGCCACACCGCTGTCCATGGCCGCTTTGGCGACGGCTGGCGCGACGGTGGTGATCAGGCGAGGATCAAAGGGTTTCGGAATAATATAATTGGTCCCGAAAGACAGATTACTCTCTGCATAGGCCAAGTTTACAATCTCCGGCACAGGCTCTTTCGCAAGGTCTGCAATGGCACGTACCGCGGCTAGTTTCATCTCCTCGTTAATCTTTGACGAGCGCACATCTAGTGCCCCACGGAAAATGAACGGAAAGCCTAGAACGTTATTGACTTGGTTCGGATTGTCCGAGCGACCGGTGGCCATGATGATATCTTCACGAGCGCTGATGGCATCTTGATACGTGATTTCCGGATCTGGATTCGCCAGTGCAAAAACTATTGGGTTTGGCCCCATACTCGCCACCATTTTCTTGCTCACGATACCGCCTTTCGACAAGCCTACAAATACGTCGGCATTCTTCAGTAGTTCTTCGAGTTGTGCTTCCGGATGGTCTTGGGCGAAGATGGCCTTTTCCTCCGTGAGAGACTCACGAGATTGAGTGATCAATCCCTTCGAATCACACATGAAAAGGTTCTTGGTCTGTACGCCGAGGGCGAGGTATAATTTGGCACACGAGATGGCTGATGCCCCCGCGCCGTTGAAGACCACTTTAACCTTGGCAATGTCCTTTTCTGCTAACTCCAAGGCGTTCAACAAGGCGGCTGCCGTAATGATGGCTGTTCCGTGTTGATCGTCGTGCATAATAGGTATGTCCAATTCTTCCTTGAGGCGCTTCTCGATGTAAAAACAATCGGGCGCTTTGATATCCTCTAGGTTGATTCCCCCAAAAGTCGGGGCCACGGCCTTCACCGTATCGATGAATTTATCTGGATCAGCTGCATCTAACTCTAAGTCGAACACATCAATGTCCGCGAAGATCTTGAACAAAACGCCCTTTCCTTCCATCACCGGCTTTGAAGCCTCTGGACCGATATCCCCCAGACCCAGTACAGCGGTACCGTTCGAGATCACTGCAACTAAGTTCCCCTTCGCCGTGTATTTGTATACGTCCTCAGGATTTGCAGCGATTTCCAAACATGGATCCGCCACCCCAGGTGAATAGGCGATACTCAAGTCGCGTTGCGAGTTCGACGGCTTGGTCGGCACCACCTCAATCTTACCGGGTTTCGGCATTTGGTGGTACTGAAGGGTATCTTTCTTTTTAATTGGTCCTTGACTCATAACGAGTGAAATTAGTACAAAAAGGTGTTGAACGGAAACCTTGTCGCATGGATTTCTGAGGCCACGCGATACACGGTTCTCCGTAATTCGTCAATATTATTGCGGTCTTGCGCGCTGATAAACACCGCACGCTCGCCGACTTTATTCATCCAACTGCGCTTCCAATGATCCAGATCATAATTGCGCTGTGTGAGCTCAAGTTCAAACTCATCTGCCTCCTCATGCGTAAAGGCATCGATCTTATTAAAGACCATGATGGTCGGCTTATCTTGGCTTTGAATCTCCTGCAAGATGGTGTTCACGCTAGCGATGTGGTCCATGAAACTCGGGTGGCTAATGTCCACCACATGCAACAACACATCCGCCTCGCGCACCTCATCTAGGGTTGATTTAAAGCTTTCGACCAATTGTGTCGGTAGCTTTCTGATAAACCCTACCGTATCGGTTAGCAGCAATGGCAAGTTATCGATGTTGATTTTACGCACCGTTGTGTCCAAGGTGGCAAAGAGCTTATTCTCGGCCAACACATCGGTCTTACACAATAAGTTCAGCAGGGTACTCTTCCCCACATTCGTATATCCCACGAGGGCGACACGGCTTAGCTTGCCCCTATTGCTGCGCTGGGTAGTCATCTGCACATCAATCTTCTCGAGCTTCTTCTTCAGCAAGGAGATCTTTTGCTGGATGATACGTCTATCCGTTTCAATCTGGGTTTCCCCAGGACCGCGCATCCCAATACCCCCTTTTTGACGCTCAAGGTGTGTCCACATTCGAGTCAATCGTGGAAGCAGGTATTGATATTGGGCCAATTCTACTTGGGTTCGTGCATAACTGGTTTGCGCACGGGCGGCAAAGATGTCCAGAATCAAATTCGTTCGGTCCATCACCTTCACCTCTAACAAGACCTCAATATTTTTCAGCTGCGACGGCGTAAGCTCGTCATCAAATACGACCAAGTCAATATTCTCCGCATCTACATACCCCTTAATCTCCTCCATTTTTCCGGAACCCAAGAAGGTTCGGGTATCGGGACGAGATAATTTTTGGGTAAAAATGTGCATTGTATCCGCCCCGGCGGTATCTGCTAGGAACCTTAATTCCTCCAAATACTCCATAGACTTCTCCTCATCTTGGTCCTTATTAATAATACCAATGAGGATACAACGCTCACGTTGAAGCGAATCCTTTTTCTTGAGCTCTAACATGTCTGAGGTTTACGCGCCTTGCAAGAAGGCTTCCCAAGGCAATCGCAAAGCGATCAAAAACAATCCGATGCCAAACCAAACCACTACTGGCTTTGCTTTCTCTGCATCCGTAGACCCTCTCTTCGACTTCGCATTACCAACGGTGATCAACACCGCTGCAATAATCATCGTCATCGGGTGTTCTACGTATTTGAAACGCAAGGCACCATCGCCCATCAAGGTGCCCATATCGGAGAACATATCCATGTTGAATCCAAACAACATGATCAGTCCGATGGTCACTTGAAGGTGGGTAAGAATCAGCGCGATTTTATTTTGACGGGCCAATTTATCGGTAAACGCATTGTCCGATTTCCAGGCCAAAAAGTTCTGAACCAATACTGCCAACATCAACAATAAGTAGACAAAAGGCAGCCAATGATGTAAGTGTAGTAATCCTGTGTACATCTATTCGTATTTTTCACAAAGTTACAAATCCACACGAAGCACACCCCCACTGTGAAGAAATACCTTTTATACACATTACTTGCAGCCCTGCTTTTCTTTGGCGGCCTCATGCCCCTACTCAACCTTGAATCCGTCCAGGGGCGCTATACCCCGTCCACCGGGACTTTGGAGTTCCCTCCCCTTCGCGGCGACCTCCAACGGCTCCAACAAAGCATCACCTACAAGACCATCAGCCAAGACCCACGAATGCTAGATACCGGTGCATTCGACGGCTTTGGCCAATTCCTTCGCGCCTCCTATCCCGACCTTTTCGCCACCCTCACCGTCGACACCTTTAGCACCCACACCTATTTCTTACACTGGCCCAGTCCTTCCCCCGAAGCCAAGAACTATCTCTTCATCGCCCACCAAGATGTGGTTCCTGTCGATCAAAAAAGCCTCGACCAATGGCATTACCCGCCCTTCAGCGGTGCGTTCGAAGGTGCCCCAGGAGCATCTGAATTCGCAGAAACAGGCTTCGTCTATGGACGCGGCACCCTCGATGACAAAAGCTCCCTCATGGCCCTGATGGAAACCCTCGAGTCCCTCGCGTTTCAAAACTTTCAACCCGCTCATAACCTCTATTTCTGCCTAGGTCAAGACGAGGAAATAGGCGGACAGGCCGGAGCAGCCCTGGTGGCCGAACATTGCCGCCAAACCGGACTCTCGTTTGAAGCCATCCTCGACGAAGGCGGCATCATTTCCACCGGCAGCATCCCCGGACTCAAGCAAACCCCTGTCGCCCTGATTGGCACCGCAGAAAAAGGATACCTCAGCGTAGAAGTTTCCTTCAACATCCCTGGCGGCCACAGCAGCATGCCCAATAGCCAAACCGCCATCACCCAAAGCGCAGACTTCATCAATGACCTCAGCGAAGGACTATTCGAACCCCAATTCTCCCAACCCCTCAACGGCTTCATCGACCACCTCGCCCCAGAGATGCCTTGGACCCTAAGAACCGTTTTTGCCAATCGCTTCCTCACCGAACCCCTCCTTCTGAGCCTCTACCAAAAGAGCCACACAGGACGCGCCCTCACTAACAACACCGCTGTGGCCACCATCATGGCTTCGGGCATCAAGGATAATGTGGTTCCTGCGAGCGCCCGAGTCGTTTGTAATACCCGAATCTTGCCCGGCACCACCCCAGAGGATGTGCTCGCGCGCTACCAGGCGCTCGCAGCAGAGTACGGGGGAACAGTGGAGGCCTACCAAAATATGGGCAGCGCCGCGACCAATACTTCGAGTACGGAGAGTGAAGATTTCATGAAATTGGGACAAGCGGTGAAAGAGATTTTCCCGGAGGCGCTGATTAGCCCTTATTTGACCATTGGCGGTACCGACAGCAAGAATTTCGAAGGATTGTCGAAGAATACCTATCGCTTTTTGCCCATGACCTTAAGCCCGGAAGAGGTGGGCGGCATTCACGGCACGAACGAGCGCATCGCTTTGGAAGAGTATCGCAAGATGGTCCGATGGTATACGACCTTGGTCCAATTATGGAGTGAGGGGGCGTTTCCGAGCCATGCTAGCGCTCTCAGATTGCTATAGCCAATTGAAATGAGGAAAAGACACAAAAAAACCCGGGCGCTCTGCGCCCGGGTTTTGATATTTTAAAGGCTTTCTCTTAGTGAATGCCCATGTGGAAATCTTGAATATCTCCTTCTTCGTTGCGGAAGAAATCTGCATCAGCGTGGAATTCCGCACCATCAGCAGTAGTAAATGTACCCGTTGCGTGGAACATCATACCGTCGAACATGCCTTCCATTGCCGTAAATGTACCAGAGAACGCTCCATCTTCAGAAGAAACTTCCATAGTTGCATTTACCGCCTCGCCTTCTACGCGAATGCTCATATCAGCCATAGCAACACCTTCGAATGCAGCACCGCTAACATTCACTTTGGTGTCTTTAAGCTTCAATTGCATTACCTCGCGACGCACTTCTGTGTGAGTAGCTTCACCAGCAGCGTGGCTCTCGTGACCGCCACCAAGAATTGGCGCAATAACAAGACCTACCAAACAAGTAAGCTTGATCAAGATGTTCATCGATGGACCTGAAGTATCCTTGAATGGATCACCTACCGTATCACCAGTAACTGCAGCTTTGTGTGCCTCAGAACCTTTGTAGGTCATTTCGCCGTCGATCATAACACCTGCCTCGAAAGACTTCTTAGCGTTATCCCATGCACCACCGGCATTATTTTGGAAGATGGCCCAAAGTACACCTGATACAGCAACACCTGCCATATATCCACCTAGCATTTCAGCCGCTTCTTGACCAGTGTAACCGAATGCCATTGGCAAGAACGCTACCACTAGTGGGAAGATGATGGTCATTGCACCTGGCAACATCATTTCTTTCAAAGAAGCCTCAGTAGAGATAGCAACACACTTGTCGTATTCTGGCTCAGCCTTGTATTCCATAATACCTGGAATCTCTTTGAACTGACGACGTACTTCTTTAACCATTTCCATGGCTGCTTTACCTACAGCGTTCATTGCCAAAGCAGAGAACACTACAGGAACCATACCCCCTACGAATAGCATCGCAAGAACTGGTGCTTTAAAGATGTTAATACCGTCGATACCTGTGAAGGTTACGAAAGCTGCAAACAATGCCAATGCAGTCAATGCCGCAGAAGCAATAGCGAAACCTTTACCGATCGCAGCAGTAGTATTTCCTACAGAATCCAAAATATCTGTACGCTCACGTACCTCTTCTGGCAATTCACTCATCTCAGCGATACCACCAGCGTTATCTGCGATAGGACCGAAAGCATCGATAGCCAACTGCATAGCTGTTGTAGCCATCATAGCAGAAGCTGCGATTGCAACACCATAGAAACCTGCGAATGCGTATGAAGACCAAATCGCTCCAGCGAAAAGGAGGATAGGCGCAAAAGTAGAAATCATACCTACACCTAGACCTGCAATAATGTTTGTTGCAGCACCAGTAGCTGATTTTTGAACGATATCTAAAATTGGCTTTTTACCTAAACCAGTGTAGTATTCTGTAAAGTACGAGATCAATGCTCCTACCACAAGGCCTACGATAACTGCACCAAATACAGCATTACGAGTTACCTCTTTGTAACCTTCGCCGAAGAACTTCATGCTCAAGGTATCTGGCAACAACATCTGGATCAATACATATGAACCGATACCTGTCAAAATGATTGACGACCAGTTACCGATGTTCAATGCACGTTGTACTTCTGGCTCTTTGGCGCTGTTATCTTTAATACGAATGAAGAACGTACCGATGATTGAGAAAATAATACCTACACCTGCAATCATCATTGGCAGCATGATAGGACCGTGGTTGTCCAAGAAATTGCCCGTGCTGATCAAATTATCGTTGATCACATAGTTACCTAAAACCATTGACGCAAGAACAGTTGCTACGTACGAACCAAACAAATCGGCCCCCATACCTGCAACATCACCTACGTTATCACCTACGTTATCTGCAATAGTCGCAGGGTTACGTGGATCATCTTCAGGAATACCTGCTTCTACTTTACCTACAAGGTCAGCACCAACATCGGCCGCTTTAGTGTAGATACCACCACCTACACGCGCAAACAACGCGATAGATTCAGCACCTAGAGAGAAACCTGCAAGGGCTTCCAAAACGATAGTCATTTCATTGTAGAAGGTATCCTCACCTACGATGAACCAGTTAGACAGTATGATGAAAAGGAAACCGAGACCGAAAACGGCCAAACCGGCAACACCTAATCCCATTACAGTACCCCCACGGAACGACACTTTCAATGCTTGCGGCAAAGAAGTACGAGCAGCTTCGGTAGTTCTTACGTTTGAATCAGTAGCAATGCGCATACCGATATTACCGGCAACTGCAGAGAACACTGCCCCAATGACAAATGCTACTACAATAAACCAGTGAGTAGTTTCAACAATTGAAGAGACAATACCAAGTAGAATACCTGCGATTACTACGAAGATTGCCAAAATGCGGTATTCCGCGTTTAAGAATGCCAAGGCACCCTCTTTAATGTAGGCGCTAGTTTTGACATTTTTTCTGAGCCTGAATCTTGTTTCACGACCCAATTGCGCAAAACGAACATGTAGATTAGACCTACGGCACCAAAAATTGGTACCAACAAAAGCATATTTTCCATTAGAACGATGGTTTGATAAAATAATCAGCCCTCCTTGCGTTTACAAAGAGGGCTGCAAATATAAGTCTTAGAGTCTTTATCTCAACCTAGGTCGAAAAAGCTCTAGGTTATTTAACATACATGACCGATTTCACTGCGTCGATCACCTGTCCTACCTGTGGCAAGAATGCCTCGAGAAGGGTTGGTGAATATGGCGCTGGAGTATCGGTAGTGGTGATGCGCTTCACAGGAGCATCTAGGTAATCGAAGGCTTCAGATTGTACTTTGTATGCAATTTCAGTAGCGATTGAGCCCAACGGCCACGCTTCTTCCAAACATACCAAGCGGTTGGTTTTCTTCACGCTTTCGATCACGGTTGCGTAATCAATTGGACGAACCGTACGCAAATCAATAATCTCACAAGAAATGCCTTCGGCAGCCAACAAATCTGCTGCTTCGTACGCCACTTTTATGATTTTACCGAACGACACGATGGTTACATCAGTACCCTTGCGCTTGATATCGGCTACACCTATAGGCAATAGGTATTCGCCTTCTGGCACCTCACCTTTGTCGCCGTACATCTGCTCGCTTTCCATGAAGATCACCGGATCGTTGTCGCGAATGGCGCTCTTCAATAGTCCTTTACAATCGTAAGGGTTAGAAGGAACGATTACTTTCAAACCTGGACAGTTTGCGTACCAGCTCTCAAAGGCTTGAGAGTGTGTCGCAGCCAACTGACCGGCAGAAGCCGTAGGTCCACGGAATACGATAGGCACGTTGATCTGACCACCTGACATCTGCTTCATTTTCGCAGCGTTGTTGATGATCTGGTCGATGGCCACCATCGAGAAGTTGAACGTCATGAATTCCACGATAGGACGCAAACCGTTCATGGCTGCACCCACAGAAATACCGGCAAAACCAAGCTCTGCAATAGGTGTATCAAGGACGCGCTTTGGACCAAATTCGTCCAACATGCCCTTAGATGCCTTGTAGGCGCCGTTGTATTCCGCTACTTCTTCACCCATCAAATAGATGCTCTCGTCGCGGCGCATTTCCTCGCTCATGGCCTCACATACGGCCTCTCTAAACTGGATTGTCTTCATAGTCAATAGATGTGTCGAGCGGCAAATATAGTATGCATTGCGGAGGTAGACTACCACAAAGTGGTATAGGAGGGAGAAAACTCAACAATTCCTACTTTTTTCCTTTGGATTTATTATGCATGCATAGTAATTTTAGGGGCAGAAAAACAGCTATCACGTGAATATACTTGTTTGTATCAGCCATGTACCGGACACTACAGCGAAGATTAACTTCACTGCGGACGGTTCGGCATTGGATCCTGCAGGTGTCCAATTTGTCATTAACCCCTACGACGAATTTGGATTGACCAAAGCCCTGCACATTAAAGAAGCCCAAGGCGCGACCATCACCGTGCTGAACGTGGGCGGACCAGAAACAGAACCTACTTTACGCAAAGCATTGGCCATTGGAGCCGATCAAGCCGTACGCATTAACGCCACCCCTACGGACGCTATCACAGTTGCAAAGTCCATCAAGAACCACATACAGGCGAACGCGTATGATTTGATCATTTGTGGACAGGAAAGCATCGACTACAATGGACAACAAGTTCCTGCCATGGTCGCCGCATTCCTCGATCTTCCATTTGTCAATGCTTGTGTAGGTTTAGATATCAATGGCGGATCGGCTACCGCCAAAGCGGAAATCGACGGCGGACACGCTTCGTACAGCTGTACTCTTCCTATGGTCGTGGGCGGCAAAAAAGGATTGGTTGAAGAAAAAGACCTCCGTATCCCAAACATGCGCGGCATCATGACGGCTCGCACCAAACCTCTTGCAGTCGAAGAAGGCGAGGGCGGCGGTCATACCGCAGCGGTTTCCTTTGCTAAACCGGCGGCGAAATCTGCAGTAAAATTAGTCCCAGCAGACCAAGTAAATGAGCTTGTACGCTTGCTGCACGAAGAATCGAAATCCATCTAAAACGAAGCATGATGATTGTAGTATTTGTTGAAAGTTGGAACAACCAATTCAAAAAGGCTTCGTTTGAAGCAGTGAGCTATGCCCGCAGCTGGGCCAACACAGCTGGATGCGGCGTACGCGCCATCACCTCTGCTTCGGCGGAAAATGCGAGCCCATTGGCCCAATACGGTGCCGATGAAATCGCAACCCTAGAACTCGCACAAACTGGCGCCGGTATAGGCGCACAATTAGCAGGACTCGTGGGCGACGCTCAAGGCGTTGTTGTCGCTGGAACTGCCATGGGGAAAATTGTTGCCCCTACCCTTGCCGCATTGACCAGCGGCGCGTTGAGCACCAACACTACCGGCACACCGACCAGCACAAGTCCTGTAATGGTGGAGCGTGGCGCCTTCTCCTCCAAGGGGATTGAAACGATCTCATTGAACAACGGATTGCCGATCATCAGCTTCGTTCCTAATGCCATCGGCATTAAAGAAGAGGCCGGTGCAGGGGCGATAACTTCGGTTGAAGCCGCAGGCACGGATAAACTCACCACCAATGAAGTGAGCGTCGCCAGCGGTAAGGTAGCACTACCGGAAGCCGAAATCGTAGTTAGCGCGGGCCGAGGCTTGAAAGGTCCTGAAAATTGGGGCATGATAGAAGAGCTCGCCGACGTGCTTGGCGCAGCCACTGCATGTTCTAAACCGGTCAGCGATATTGGGTGGAGACCACATAGTGAACACGTGGGTCAAACCGGTATCCAAGTCAACCCGAATCTGTATATTGCGGTAGGAATTTCAGGCGCTATTCAACACCTCGCTGGGGTGAGCGCGTCGAAGACTATCGTAGCCATAAACACCGACCCTGAAGCACCATTCTTCAAGGCGGCGGATTACGGGATTGTTGGCGACGCTTTTGAAGTTGTTCCTCAGCTGATTGAGGAACTGCGCGCCTTCAAGGCCGCCAACTAAATGCATGAAGTAGAACTCACTGTAAAAGGACTCTCTTACAGTCAAGGAAAGTCAGGAGCTTATGCCCTCATTCTCGCCGAGAAAGGTGAGAGAGGCCGTAAGCTTCCCGTCGTTATAGGCGGTGCTGAAGCGCAAAGTATCGCCGTTGCCATGGAGAAATCTGTGGCCCCTCCCCGTCCATTGACACACGACACTTGGGTCAACATGCTCAAAGAGATGAACGTCATTGTGGAAAAGGTGGTCATTCACCGCTTGGTCAATGGGGTCTTCTTCGCCAGTATTTACAGCGTGGATGAAAACGGCAAACAATTAATATTTGATTCTCGCCCTTCCGATGCAGTGGCACTAGCCGTGCGTGTGGAATGCCCCATTTATGCGCTAGATTCCTTGCTGGAGCAAGCCGGTATTACCCCACAGGAAGAACAAGAGGCGGACGGTACCGCGGCAGTGGAGGAAGAAGAATTGGACACTCCTGAAGAGCAAAGCAGAGAAGAGCTCGAACAGTTACTCGAGGAGGCCGTGGAAAATGAAGATTATGAACTCGCCGCTAGGCTGAGAGATAAATTAGATAAGCTCAAATGATTCTGAGAAGTATTTTAGGAATCGCCGTACTCACCGCCGTGTTGTGGCTTTTCAGTTCAAATAAAAAAGCCATTAATTGGTGGATGGTTGTGAAGGGCCTTGGGCTCCAATTCATCCTAGCCTTGGGCGTCCTCAAAGTTCCTGGCGTGAGCTGGGCTTTTGAAAAATTCAGTCTTGCTGCAGTTACCTTGTTGGACTTTACGCGTGAAGGATCCACCTTCCTGTTTGGGTCTCTTATTACCGACACCACAAGCTTCGGCTACCTGTTCGCCTTCCAAGTATTGCCGACAGTCATTTTCTTCTCGGCAGTTACCTCTTTATTGTACTACTTCGGCATTCTCCAAAAAGTCGTGAAAGCCATGGCTTGGGTCATGCAGAAAACGCTTCGACTATCTGGGGCAGAATCCCTAGCCGCTGCTGGCAATATCTTCATCGGTCAGCCCGAAGCACCCTTGCTGGTAAAACCCTATATCGCTAAGATGAGCCGTTCGGAATTGCTCAGCTTGATGGCGGGAGGTATGGCTACCATCGCCGGCGGTGTATTGGCAGCTTACATCGGATATTTGGGCGGAGATGATCCAGAACGCCAATTATTTTTTGCCAAACACCTCTTGACCGCTTCCGTCCTTTCGGCTCCTGCCGCTTTGATCAGCGCAAAGATTCTATTGCCGGAAACCGAAGATGTGGAAGAAGTGGCTGAGATCAGCTCACAGGACATGGGTTCAAATGCCCTTGATGCCATTTCAAACGGAACCACAGAAGGTGTTAAACTTGCCGTGAATGTCGGTGCTATGCTATTGGTATTTACCGCTCTTGTCTATGGTGTAAACTACCTCTTTGTGGAGGGAATAGGTTCTTGGACTGGCTTGAATGCCTGGGCAGCAGATTTCACGAATGGACGTTACGATTCCTTCTCTTTGCAATTCATCATGGGCGCAATTTTGAGCCCGATCGCATGGATTCTTGGGGTACCGCCAGAGGATTTGTTGTTGGTGGGCCAATTACTTGGTGAAAAAACCATCCTCAACGAGTTCTATGCCTATGTAACCTTGACCGACATGAAGAACGCTGGGCTGTTCGCTTCAGAGCGTTCAATTACCCTCAGTACCTACATGCTTTGTGGGTTTGCCAACATTGCAAGTATTGGTATTCAGATCGGTGGTATTGGTACCATTGCGCCGTCGAGACGTAAAGATTTGAGCGAGCTCAGCATCAAAGCCCTTATTGCAGGTACCGTCGCCTCTCTATACACCGCTGCAATCGTAGGATTAATGATCTAATATGTCCACACCTCAGACCATAGAAAAAGTCATTTTGGGCGTTGACCCAGGGACAGTGGTTATGGGGTATAGCGTGGTTCATATTGTGAAGGGAGAGATTAAGCCCTTGGTCATGGATGTGATCAAGTTCAATACGAAATTGGACCATTATACCCGCTTGGCTAAAATTTTCGAAGAACTCTCCAAAATTGTCACGCTCTATACACCAGACGAAATGGCCCTCGAAGCACCTTTCTTTGGGAAGAATGTGCAGTCCATGTTGAAACTTGGGCGAGCCCAAGGCGTTTGTATGGCCACGGCTCTATCGAAGCAGATTCCGGTGTTTGAATACAGCCCGCGATTGGTCAAGCAAAGTATCGTAGGAAACGGGAACGCGAGTAAGGAGCAAGTCAGCGGCATGCTCAAGGCGATGTTCCCAGGGGCGGAACATAGTTATCTAGATGCCTCCGATGCCCTGGCTGTGGCCGTGTGTCATCACAATCAAACCACGGGTATTGCAGCTCCGAAACACGGCGCAGGGAGCAAAAAAAACTCCGGCAAAAAAGGCCGGAGTGGAAATTGGGAACAATTTATTCAGCAGAATCCAGAGCGTCTGAAATAGACGCCGCTATGGACATCATTTCTTCACTGCTCAAGGATAAGGGGGTATTTGCAAAGCTTAACTCATGCTCGGCCTCGATAGGCACCAAATGCAGATGCGCATGCGGCACTTCCATCCCTAAGACCATCGATCCTATTCGCTTACAGGGCACCGCTTTCTTAAGTGCCTTAGCCACGCGCTGACTAAAAACCATGAGTCGTTGGTAATCCTCCTCTGGCAATTCATACAATTCGTCTACCTCAAGCTTCGGTACACAAAGCGTATGGCCTTTTTTTAAAGGACGAATGTCTAAGAAGGCAATGTTGTGTGCATCCTCTGCCACCTTATAGCAAGGAATATCTCCAGCGATAATTTTGGTGAAGATGCTCGACATATTCTAGGCCATGGTGATTTCGAGCACTTCAAAATTCATAGTACCGCGAGGTACTTGAATCTCAGCAATCTCTCCTACTCTCTTGCCCAAAAGACCTTTTCCAATAGGGCTGCTGACAGAAATCTTGCTTTGCTTGATATCTGCTTCTTTCTCTCCCACTAAACTGTAAGTCATAGTAGCACCATTGGCCACATTTTTCAATTTCACCTTAGTCAAGTACACCAACTTTGGAGAGATCGATGTTTTCACTGTCCAATACGCGGGCATTGGCTAAGATGTCCTCGAGTTTGGCAATCTTCATTTCCAACATCCCTTGAGCCTCTTTGGCAGCATCGTATTCTGCGTTCTCACTTAAATCTCCCTTATCTCTTGCCTCAGCAATTTGATTAGAGATATGCGGACGCTCCACAGTTTTCATGTGTTCCAATTCCGCACGTAGCTTTTTCAACCCGTCTGGGGTGTAATAACTTACTGATGACATTTCTGTAATAGTCTTACTAAAAAAGAGGCCAAACGGCCTCTCTTAAACTTTAATACTGCAAAGGTATATAACTTTCCGAATTACAAGCTAATGCGTACTCCAATAGAGTGAATTCCACTGAATGCAGAAGTCGTTCCACGGTACGAATAGTCGATGGCAAAGCTTCCTTCGTCCGAAGTAGGAACATTGAAGCTAAATCCACCACAGATCCCTGAAATGGCAGAAGTACCTAGGTCGTCTGCACGGTTGTCAAAGACTTTATATCCCAGACGTAATTGGAACAATTCCTTCAAGCTGTACTGTACACCTGCATGGTAGGTATCCTTCTCAAAGGCATTCGAAGCAAAGTTCAACGCTCCGGTTATTTTACCCTTCGGCAACAACCAATCGTACGAACCTCCAATGCTCAACTGCGTTGGCAATTCGAACTTCGCTGAACGGCTTTCGAACGTTTGAGAATAGGCCACACCATAGGTCGGTACTGGCAAGGTTACCCCAAAACCATCACCTTGATAGGTAACACTTGGACCCACATTCTTCAATGTGATCCCAAACTTGTACTTATCGTTTTCACCTGTACGGTACTGAACGCCTGCGTCAAAACAAACACCATTGGTATTCAAGTTCGAAATAGAGCTGCTGTACATTTTCACATTAACACCCCCGTAGATGTTCTCGGTAAACTTCTGAGCATAACCCATGTTAATCACCAAACTTTGAGGGCTAATGGTTGCACCTGTTCCTTCCGGTTGATCTTCTGTGGTTACTTCCCACTCGCCGTAATCAAAGGCACTCAATCCTAGGGTAAGGAAGCCTACATCACTCACGCGCTGTACCAGCGTTGCACCGTTCATGTTAATGCCGGCACCGACCAACCATTGCGTGTTGCTGAAGGTCACTTCTGTATTCAAGTTCGTCGCAGCAATACCAGCGATGTTAAGGAAGGTAGCATCCATTCCCGTGGCACCTGCAACGTTCACAGACGCCCATCCCGCAGAGCGCGCAAAAGGGTTAATTAAAAGCTCCGAAGCACCCGCTGAACCCGCACGTTGTGGGTTACCTGCAGTGGCGACACTGAAGGTGGCTACGGTTAAAACGATAGAGAGGTATGATTTCAATTTCATAATAGTTCTTCTCTTAGAATGAGTTCAAATCCACTGGACGCATAGCACCGAACCACTTCACGATTTTCTCGCCGAGGTCACCCGCATCTACGTGGATGATATATACCCCAGAAGCAATAGGTACGTTGTAGGTGTTCTTCAAATCCCACTCCACATAGGTCATGCTGTTGTCCTTGCGGATCTGACGAATCAACGTTCCACTGGTGGTGAAGATGCTGATCGTACAGGTTTCAGGTAGGTTGGTGATTTTCACCGTATTGTCTAACTGTGAAGTTTCGTAAGCACTAAATCCATAATATGGGTTCGGTACAACACGGATAGTTTCAAGCGCACTTGATCCCACAGTATCGATATATGTTTTCGTCGCAATGTTCGATGTGTTGAACATGAATTGCGGATTGCCACTGTTTGGAGCATCGGCCAATTGACGGGAGTTGTAGCTCGTATTCATACGAATGCGAACTCGCGTTTCTGTCGGCAACTCCGTATAAGGATCGAAGTCCATGCCTTGGCGAAGCGTTGGCATACCGATCCAACGAACGGAACGCCAGAAGTTGGCCTTAGCAATGTTTCCAATACCACCAGATTTCACAAGGTCACCCATCAAATCTTTCAATGGCCAATCGTTGATGTTCGCTCCGGTATAGGCCAGATCCGTAGTGCTACCACCGATCTTATCCTGATCTGCAAATACATAGATATAGTGCTGACCACCGAATACGTAACCACCATTTACAGTATTACCTGGTGGCAAGAATTCGCGATCGGTAGGGTTCCACAACATGTCGTTACCGTTTTCACCTGGCAACCATGAGTTTTCACCGAAGGCCATGCTCAAACGTTTACCACTTTCTACGTCGATGGCGTATCCAGGGAAGTAAGACCAGCCTGGTTCCATCGCTGGCGCACGCTTCAGCTGTCCATTCTCCAATGTCCATGAGGTATCTTGACGCTGCGTCAATTTCTTGTCGCCGTGTTCGCTCAAGTTTTCATCCTCGGCCAATTCGAATACCGGCACACGCGTCCACAAACTTGGATCACTAGTAAAGACGATATCCACAGAGTGTAGATCCGCCGCATCCGCGATATTACGTCCTATGCTCACCGCAGGACCCATACCGTAGTTGTTATATCCATTAACTACTGCACGTTGGTTCGCAGAGGCATACATATATGGGCCCCAAGTACCATCAACGATATTCTCAAAGTGCCCTTTCGCATCACCGTTTTGATCTGGATATAACGTTGCAGGCTCTTCTGTTGGGAAGGTATTTGTTCCTGCTAGAATCCAGTTGTACGGTGAATAGCTCTTATCATCTTTAATACCCGACCACCATTCTTTCGACGGGTCTTCGTAAATGATTTCAGAGAAAATCACCCCATTATCATAGGTGCCTTCGTCATCACCACCGGGAGACGGTGCCTGCTGTACGGCAACGGATAGACCAAGTCCAGGAATGATTTGTTCATTGTAGAAAGAGATCGTCGAATCTGATTGTGCAATGATTGCTCCTGCACCATCCGTGATTTCCCATTTAGCGTTGTTGTTCGCACCGTCGAAGGTCAGCGTGTATTCGCCATTCTTGACTTCCAATGGATCTACAACCTTAATATCTACTGGTCCCATACCGCCCATGTAGGTGGGCTGGCCAGAAGCATTACCCGCCATAATAGTATTGACCTCTTCTGGTGTCAATTCTAATTCGCCAGCGCCATTTCCAATACCGTCTAGACGCTTGATTTCTGGTCCATCGCCATATTGCGCGACCTGGATAGTACCGCCCTTCTCAGAATCAATCTGGTGAGGAATAGCCATGTACGTCTTGATGTTACGACGACCGGCCAAGAATGGAATCTTTTGACCGCCTGGTGCTGTTGTTGGGTTGAATACTTCAAATTGATTTTGACCGTATGCGATCACTGTGAAGTAGTACTCTCTATGGTTAATGAGTGTACGATCACCTGTTGCGAAGGCATCCTCCTTGATTTGGAACGAAGTGAAGACACCATCGTTGTTAGAAGCTAGGGTCATATCCTGCGGCACCAAAGCGTTCAAATCTGGATCAACTTCCCAGTTGATGAGCTGCGTCAAACCATTCTTGATATCACACTGCGCCACCATACGGCTTTGTGTAGGATCGTAAGGTCTGATACGCTCACATCGCTGTTCGCGAGTTGGAAAATCTGGAATCCTTCAAAAGTGTAATCGAAGAAATCTGGATTTACGTTCAAGATAGAATCGCGATCGTCAGGATTCAATGTGATAAGTGGATCGCGCTCACGGTAGCTAAACCCAAGGTTATTGCTACCTGGACCATAGGTGAGTTTCAAGATCAACTCACGGTCTAGTTCTTGAATTTCTACATCTGGTGCATCAGGACCATTCAATACCTGGAAACAGTTATCGAAAAGCTTCTGCGCTTTATCATCTGCGATGATGACTTTTTCAACGGAAGCAAAAAGGTCGTTGTTGATGAGGTCACGCTCCCATACCACCCCAGTGGTTACGAAGTTCAAGGCACCCGGTGCCAATGAGAATGGACCCGCACTGTGAAGACCACGCTTATCCTCTTTGTTCGCTGGGCTTTCCCACCAATCTACTGGAGAATAAGGCGGGTACGCTCCTGTTGTATCGTAAGACATACCTGGGTAGGCAAACTGTGTTGAAGTACCGTTACCTGAGGCTACGAAACCATCACCGTTTCCAAGATCTCCAGGACCTGAAGGAGTTTCAATGATCAACTCAGAACCGTTCTTCCACAATGCTCTCATGTAGTTGTAGAACTGAGTAGCGTTGGCGGGGTTACCAGAGATATTAGATGAGGTGTTGTTGTAGTACATGAAGTGGCTCATGATGATACGCTCGTTCACACCAGTAGTTGGATCTTCAGCGACACAAACTCCTGTTTCAGGATCCTTCACACCATCAACACAACCGTCACGGTCGTTATCGATACCGTCAAAGTAATCTGCGAAAGGACCTTGGAAGAAGTCGAAACCAACGGCAGGAGGATTCAAACCGTAGCCCAATGGACCTTCATCTTCCGTATCTGAATTGTAACAGTATCCAAGACCACGTGCAATATCACAACCAATGATATCATCGGTGTAGTTCCCCAAATCCGGATCAAACCACGTAGAGAAGTACGTATTGGTCAAACGGAAGGTAGAACGGTTGATGATTCGGTAGTTGTTGAAGGTCATGTTGTTCACCTCATCGTTGGTCGAGAAGGCGAAGGCTTGTGCACGGATCTCGAAACCTAGTGCACCCGCTTGTGATTCCGTATGAACATTACCACGGTCGTTATATACCCACCAAATGGTTTGGTCACCGTAGAGTACATCAGTTTCTTTATCGCGACAATCGTATTCTTTATCGATGTCGTAGGCTGGGTAGTCGATCAAGTAATCGTATACACCATCACCGTCGCGGTCGATGAACGGAGCTAATTGGTAAGGCAACTCGCCGTCTACCCCATTACCCGGCCATTCTTTAATGCTTTCAGGAATCTGTGCTTCGTACCCAGGGAAAAGTTCGGTATCGTCACAATCTGGATCGTCCAAACACTCCAACCAAGCTTTATGTACGTCTACTTCCTCACGCATGATGATCCAGTGGCGGTCGTACTTATCACAAATCTCTTTGTTGATCGAGGCAGTACCGTCTGTAGTCAATGGACCTGGCCAATAGTCGTTTCCTGATTGACGGTAGGTCATGGCAGCCAATTTTAGTTGGTTACCCTCATCAACCCCACCGAGCCAAAGAGAACCCGCGAACATCGAGTGCTTGTTTGAACCCTTCGGTACTTCGTAGCGAGCGGTGTTCAAATCCCACCACATATCGCCACCACCGAGGATGGTTGCACGCACATTATTTATACTCAAATCGCTCTGCGCTTTCGACGGCTGACACAATTCCTCTACGGTTTTCATAGAGCCTGTGGTTTCACCGGTCTTGGCGGCACCTTGCACTTCTCTTGCGGATAGTGGCAGGGCGGCGATTGAGGCTAGTAAAAGGAGATACGCTTTTTTCATATTGCTGTTTTCCTGTGCTTCTTATTTATTATAGTCCAATGCGAAGACCTAAACGGATTCTTCGTGGCAAACTGTAAAGTCCTGGGTTAGCCAAACTGATATTGTACAAGTCTGCAAAAGACTGTGCATTTGTTTGGAACTGGATGGCGTTCTGTCCTTGAGGAGAGCTCAAGTAACCATCATCTGATGGAGAACCTGTGAATGAGTACACCCCTAAGATGTTCTGAGTATTCAATGCGTTCAACACCTGAACATAGATTTCAAAATTGCTGAACGGACCTTCGCTGTAGTTCCACACTTTGTTTGCAGTAGCATCGATACGGAAACTCCAAGGCAAACGAGAACCATTGATGTTCCCCGTAATAGGCGTTGCACCATCGGTCAAACCATAAGCCAATGAACGACGAGTGTATGGAGTACCAGAGTTGGCGTTCAATACTAAGGTTCACCCCAGCGTTTTCCAACATACGCATGCCGAACCAAACCGGGCCATTGTACGCTGGACCGCCACCGTAACGGTAATCCATGTTCATCACTACTTGGTGACGAGAATCATAGCTCAAAGGAAGGATGTAGCGCAAGTTAGGTTGACCAGAACGTGCGATGTTCGCGCCAGAATTGGCCCCTGAACCTGTACCATCAGCAAACTGAAGAGTGTAGTTCGCGTTCAAACGAACATTGCCCGTGCGGCGCAGATCGTAGGCTACCGTATATCCTTTCACCGTACCGAAATCCAAGTTTCCATAAGCGATGTAGGTAATAGGATACGCCTCGGTAAAGCTCAAGGTCTGCATCATATCGCGCATCTCGCGGTAGAAGGCGCTCAATTTCAAGGCGCTGTTCTCGTTCAATTTTTGACGGAAACCGATCTCGTAATCTGTAGTACGCTGTGGTTTCAAATCAGGGTTTGCAAGGAAGCTACCGTTTTGACCGTTCTCCAACTGCAAGTAGGTGATCGGGTTCATACGGTTCAGTCCTGGATCCGGACGTTGTACCAAGATGTCGTAGTGTGCAAAGAATTCGGCCTCATCCGAGATAGGGAACTGGAATGAAACACGTGGGCTCACTGTGACCTGTGGCGCATAATCCTTGAAACTTTCGTCAGCAGTGACGGCTAACTTTTGGTCTTCAATACCTGGCTTTTTCAAGAAAGGCTTAATACCACCACTGATATCAGCAATGTTTTTCGGGTTAGCTTCTACTTCACCTGCCGCAGTGTACCAAGTAAATCCGTCACGGTAACCCACAATAGAAGATGGGTTTTCTTGATCGTCTACATATACTACAGCATCTGTTGACATCCCTTCAGGAACATTATAACCTGCTAGAGAAGTTGCATCTAGTTGGCCAACGGTGTACGCTGGGTACAAGACAAATGGATCTGCCAATACCGGTTGGTTCGCATCAAAACGATCCACACGCACCCCAATGTTAAAGAAGAGATCTTCGAAGGTAAACTGATCTTGGATGTATCCCGCCATGTAGATAGGCTCGAAAGCACCTACAGTACGGTTCGAATTCCCTTGTGCATCAGTAGAGAAGAAGTCGTTCAAAGAAGGACGAGTAGTCAATCTATTTCCGAGGTAGTCGTATCCGAAGTAGCTTACATATTGTCCTGAACCGATATTGAGAAGTTCATTCGCACTGAACATGTCCAGCGTGAAAGTTGATGGATCGTAGCTATCGATGTCCAACCAATCCGTACCATTTGGATCCATACCTAGTTTCTCACGCAAGTTGCGGTCGAAAGTTCTTGGCTTGCCAGCATCAAAAAGACGTGGGTACGACAATGTATCCTGGAATACCCCGTTGTTATCGTATGAAGCAACAGGATTATTAAGGTCCAATTCTCGGATGGCATCGTTCTGCAACAAACGCATCAACGTCCAAAGGCCGGTTGCACCTAGAGAGTACGAACGGTCGAAACGCTGCTCATATTCCACACCCACGATGAGCGAGTGACCTTTTATATCAAAGGTCGAAGATGCGGTGATACGGAACTGGTCGTTCATGAATTTCGAATATCCCGCTTGGTTACCCCCAACGTTGCCCCACAATCCATAAACGGATGAAGGCTGATCACCGTTCAACAAACCACCACCTGCACGGATATCTTCCAATGAGCGTGCGCTGTTGAAGATCAAAGAATTATCTACGAAGTTGTAGAAGTTCGACGTGTAGTTGGCAAGAATAGGGTTGTTTTCAGAAGCTTCGTAATCCACACCAACGCTTTGCCACACCGCTTGAGTATAAGCGGTCATGACCTTGCCATAGTTAGGATCGTTAGGATCCGTAATGGTATCTGAACCTAATACATACAATGGACGGTAAGTTGTGGTAAACTTACCAATGTGTCCATAGTTGAAGATATTGTCTTTGTGACGTGCATCGCGGTTGTACCCGTTGTTACGAGTGAAATCTACTTGGATAGTGTAGAACGCGTTGCGAATTAAAGAGTTTGAAGTGTCGCTTGGCGAACCAAAACGCTGTTGGAAACGCAAATAACCACTGACGTCTTGACGGAAATACTCGCCATTGTTGTCGTAGTTCATGAGCTCGTTGAAACGGCTGCCCGAAGTACCCTGGCTCATGTTGTATCGCCCCCCAAGAGTAAGCGTTGTGGTTTTTGAAGTGACCAATTTTAAGTTACCCGACATACGCACGGCACGGCCGGCTACGTTTTCGCGGTAATTCTGTGTCACCAAATCATCTTGTGTCAAGAAATCGGCTGCGTTCAGTACCCCGAACCCGCTAGAAGCTGGCACCAATGGGTTGGCTTGCAACTCGCCTAATTTCTCGTCATTCACTTTGTAGGTGGGCAATGAACGAGGTGAGCCGTCCTTGCTATATTGGAATTCAGAGGCCAAAAGGAACCCAAGTACACTTTGGCCTGCTTTGTTTTTGATAATGGGACCCCCAAGCGTCAAAGCACCTAGGTTGTAGTGCTGATTATCGAATAATGAGCTGGTCAAATATTCCGTAGAACCGAAGTAGTATGGTGCAGGACCTTTGGTGGTAGTAGAAATTACACCACCGGTAACATCACCGTATTGTGCTGGAAGACCACCGGTAATCACCTCTGTAGATTGAATCGCATCACGTGGGATATCCACATTACCACGAACTTTTACCCCATCAATGAAGACCACGTTGGTCGATGAACGCGCACCACGCACGTTGAACGAACCCGATCCATCCTGCTGGAATACCCCAGCGGTCGTACCAACGATTTGGCTCAGATTACGGTAGGGAAGGGTTTTAATTTCCTCCGCGCTAACGATCTCAGAGGTCTTACCTGTTTCAATCAATTCTTCTTGAGCTATAACGGTCACCTCTTGAATCATCTGACTTTCAATGGTCATGTCGAAGTTTACCACCTTCGGTCTCCCTGGCGATACACTCACGCCGTTGAGGTTGAAATCTGCATACCCGATAAACTTACACGTCACGTTGTACGTTCCTGGGTCTACTGGATTGATGTTATACTTTCCATCGAAATCTGTCGTTCCTGTGGTTACGACAACGTCCTTGTCTTTGACTATGACGGTTGCAAAAGGAATGACTTCACCGGTGCGCTTGTCCTTCACAGTTCCCTGGAGAGAACCAGGGCGAGATTGTGCGTGACCGAGGACCATGCCGAGGGCCAAAACAAGCGTAAGTAATCTTTTAACCATAAATACTGGCTTTATGTTGGGTTACAAGGATGTAAATATAATACGCAGAAGGCCTTATTCTGCAATGAAAAACCGCTTATCTTGAGCCCTGAAATGAAGAAGCTAGAAGCACTGAATATCAAAGGGTTAATCCTTGTTTTTACAGGGGTTTTTACCATCGTTGGATGTAATTCGACGAATGTGAACTACGATATTCCGGAACCTTATGTGGACGAAACCATTTATTTGAGCGATCCATCGAGCTTCAATTTAACGGTTATCGGGGGCCAATTATACTTGCCCAACGCAGGCCACGGCGGCATCATGATTTACCGCAGGTATTACGACCAAGCCTTCTACGATTTCGCGGCCTATGAACTGGCCTGTCCCTATGATTGGGCCGACGGTTGCGGGATACTATCGAGCAGCAACGGCGATTTATACTTGACCTGCGGCTGCAACAGCCACCAATACCAACTCCTCGACGGGCAGAGCATTGATACCTCCTATACCCTCCCCGTCAAGGAATTCAGCTGTACGTTCGACGGCATAAACATCATCAGAATTAGCAACTAAAAAACGCGCCCCACGGGGCGCGTTTTTCATGTGAAAAGAAGGATCCTGAAAGCCGGCTCGCTTAGACGAACGCGTTCTCTCCAGTGATATCTAACCCTGTGATTAACAAGTGAATATCATGCGTTCCTTCATAGGTGATGACGGACTCTAAGTTCATCATGTGACGCATGATGGAGAAATCTCCAGTGATACCCATTCCACCCAACATTTGACGTGCTTCACGAGCGATGTGAATGGCCATATCGACGTTGTTTCTCTTGGCCATGGAAATCTGCGCTGAGGAGGCACGTCCTTCGTTTTTGAGCTGGCCCAAACGGAAGGTGAGCAGCTGCGCTTTGGTGATCTCTGTGATCATTTCGGCGAGCTTCTTTTGCTGTAATTGGAACCCGGCAATAGGCTTCCCAAATTGAATGCGCTCCTTGGAGTAACGCAGGGCAGTATCGTAACAATCCATGGCGGCACCGATGGCGCCCCAAGCGATCCCAAAACGGGCGCTATCCAGACAGGAAAGCGGTGCTCCTAGACCGTCGCGGCCTGGGAGGATATTGGCTTTGGGTACTTTTACGTTGTCGAACACGAGCTCTCCCGTGGCAGAGGCGCGGAGCGACCATTTGTTGTGGGTTTCAGGGGTGGTAAAGCCCTCCATACCACGCTCTACGATCAATCCTTTGATGCGGCCTTCTTCGTTTTTCGCCCACACGACTGCAACGTGGCAGAATGGAGCATTGGAGATCCACATTTTGGCGCCATTGAGAATGACGTGGTCGCCGGCATCTTTAAAACTAGTGGTCATGCCGCCGGGATTCGAGCCAAAGTTTGGCTCGGTCAACCCGAAAGATCCGAGGTATTCACCTGTGGCCAATTTTGGCAAGAAGCGCTGCTTCTGCTCCTCTGAGCCATAGGCGTGGATGGGGAACATGACGAGAGAACTTTGGACACTACAGGTGGATCGGATTCCGGAATCGCCGCGCTCCACCTCTTGCATCATCAATCCATAGGAGATATGGTCGAGGCCTGGGCCACCATATTCCTCAGGAATGTAGGGACCGAAAAGCCCTACCTCACCCATTTCCTTGACCAGGTGTTCTGGGAAAGCGGCGCGTTGCGCATAATCTTCAATGATGGGAGAAACAGAGCGTTTCACCCAATCTCTAGTGGCGTCGCGGACCATTTTGTGCTCTTCAGAGAGCAACTCGTCTAAGAGGTAATAGTCCGGGTGTTGAAATACGTCCATTGTTCTGTGATTGTTTTCAGGTGTTGAAATTAGAACACAATAGGGAATTCCGTGTTCTATTATGAACAAAATTTATCCAGAATTGGACCCTGAGCACTGCTTGAATAACCTTACATTGTACAACCTAAATAGCGTTTTATGAAAAAAGCACTACTCCTTTTCGCCATCTTCGGGATGGTGCATTATTCCTACACAAATTCCGGGGGCTCGCCTTCAGGGCGAAGCGGCTCACCGGCGTCGAACGGACAGACTTGTTCCGGCGGGTACTGCCACAGCGGGGGCTCTCCGAACGGCAGCGAACAGATCATTATCAATACGGACCAAGCAAATTTGGTCGACAACCAAGCCGTGAATGTGGCCTTGGGCGTATTGCCAAACGGCGGGTCGACAAAAATTGGTTTTATGGCCAGCATCGAGGATGCGAGTGGAAATTCTGTGAGCACATTGACCGCGACCTCAGGGGTCAAGAAAACGGGCAACTACTTTACCCACCAAAGCTCTAGCACCTCGGTATCGAACGATAGCATCGGTTGGAATTTCACTTTTGAAGATTCTTCTTACCCGGACAGTGTGACTATCTACGTGGCGGTGAACTTCACCAACGGCAATGGAAATTACCAAGGGGACTATGTGTTGACCGAGACAAAGACCTTGTACAAGAGTCAAGCGAACGTGGAAGAGGGCGAGTTAAAAGGCTTGGTCGTAGGACCAAATCCTGCTACGGATTTCATTCGCATCGAGCATGAAGAGTTGGCTAAAGTAGAGTTGTTCAATACCATTGGCAGGTTCATTAACCTTGAGCAGAGCGCCGAGGTTGTGGACGGTCATACGGTTTTGGACGTGAGTGCTTTGGCACGAGGCAACTACATTGTGCATGCCACATATTTAGACGGCACTACGCAGTACAAACACGTGATTTTACAGTAATTTTGTGCCCTGATGGGCGCAAAGTGGACGATAATAGCATTATTGGGGTTGATGGCCGGCATACGGCTGGTTCAGCCCCAATTCTTTTTGCAATGGACCACGGGCACCTTGGACGAAGATGAACCGCTAGATTGGCGTGCATTTTTGTTGATGTGGGCCGTGGTGCTGGCCGCCTCCTTCCTCGCACTTGGCGTTGCATTCGATGAGTTACTGTGGAGTGAGCGATTGCTCGTGCTCCCCGGGATATTGTTGTTGCGCGTTTTGGTGGCAGATCTTTTGGCCCAATTATTCAAGCCGGCCAACAAACACATGCCTTGGATGAGTATGAGACGCTTGCCGCAATTGGCCCTCATATACCTCAGCACTGCAATACTCATTCTGGCCGTCCATTGGATTTGGCCGGAGGCCCAAAACTTGATCTTGGGTATTCTTGCCACCGGTCACGCCTTAGGATTGGTCATTTTCTCCATAAAACATCAAGGTTTTGTTCATTTTGCGACTATTGGTGTTAGAGTCTATGCAGTTTTGTACCTTTGTGCCCTCGAACTAACACCTCTATATCTAGCCATGCGCTAGCCGAACTATGTCAGACGATCGAAAGACGAAAGTTAAATCCATCCTGATCTCACAGCCTCAACCTGCCAACGAGAACAACCCGTATTCTGCTGTTGCGGATAAGCACAAGGTTGTAATCGATTTCCGTTCCTTTATCCACGTAGAAGGCGTGACCGCCTCCGACTTTAGAAAGGACAAAATCCAGATTCGAGACTTCAGAAACGTCATCTTCACCTCGAAAAATGCCGTGGACCATTACTTCCGTATGTGCGAGGAAATGCGCGTACAAATCAGCCCCGATATCCGCTACTTCTGTATCTCAGAGGCCATTGCCTACTACTTGCAGAAATACGTGGTGTACCGCAAGCGCAAGATTTACCACGGCAACATCCGCATTGAAGAGTTGATCCCGACGTTGAAGAAATTCAAGAATGAAAAATTCTTGATGCCTTCTTCAGATAGCTTGAAGCCGCAGATTCCGAATGCCTTGGAAGAAGCAAAAATCGACTACACGCGCGCCATCTTATTTAAGACGGTGGTCAGTGATTTGAGCGATTTGGAAAATGTATTCTACGACATCCTCGTATTCTTCTCTCCTTCAGGGATCAAGTCCTTGTACGAGAACTTCCCAGATTTCAAGCAAAACAACACTCGTTTGGCTTGTTTCGGGGCGACCACGCAGAAGGAAGCAGAGAAAAATGGGTTGGTTGTAGATATCCCTGCACCAACTGTTGATGCCCCTTCGATGACCAAAGCGATCAGCGATTATATCAAAGAGGTCAACAAAAAGTAAGAAATAGCGTAAATTTCAAGCCCGGCCCACACGGTCGGGCTTTTTTTATGCAGTTCACATTTTCAAAAAACGAGAAACTCACCAGCCGAACGCTGTTCGATGGGCTCTTCACGGAAGGTACTTCCTTGAAGGCATTCCCGTTTTCCCTGAAATACATGGAAGCGCCCGTGCCGGAAGGTGTGGATCGCCAGGTGGCCATCGTGGTGCCCAAGCGTGGACTCAAGCGTGCCGTGGACCGCAATCGTACGAAAAGGCAGATTCGTGAGCTGTATAGATTGCACAAGCACAAAATCAATCGGCCCGAAAAATCACACATCTGGTCCATTCGCTACCTGGGCAACAGGACCAATGATTATGCGTTCTTAGAAAAAGGATTCCTCGCCCTGATCGAGGCCTATAACCAAGATAACCCCAACCATGCGTAAACTTCTTCTAGGCTTGACCGCCGTAGCTGCAGCACTAATGATGAGCGCCTCTAAAGGCGATCCGTTCGAAACCAGTAAACAATTGGAAATCTTCACCAATGTCTTACGCGAGGTGCAGACCCAATATGTCGATGAGGTCAGTGCAGAACAGGCTGTGGGCAGTGCCATTAGAGGGATGTTGCGCCAATTGGACCCCTATACCGTCTATTATGCTGAGGACCAAATCGAGGATGTGCGCTTGCTTCAAACCGGTGCCTATGGTGGCATTGGCTGTACCATTCAGCGCGTAGAGGATGAGATTTTCATTTCCTCCCTCCACCCTGGTGGGCCTGCCTCCAAAGCCGGGCTCCAGGTCGGCGACCACATTCGCGCCGTGAGCAACACCTCTACTACGGGCAAGAGCACTTCGGAGGTCAGCACCCTACTTAAAGGCACCCCGGGAACCGAGGTCACTTTGGAAATAGGCCGCTACAACTCCCCCACTCAAACCTACACCTTCAACCGAGAGGATATCGTTCAAAACCCCGTTCCCTTCTATGGACTTCGCGAGGACGGCACAGGCTACATCTACCTCGATGCCTTTACCGAGCGCGCCAGCGCAGAAGTGGGCAAGGCCATTAGAGACCTGAAATCTCAAGGTGCCAATGCCTTCATATTGGACCTCCGCGGCAATGGCGGTGGCTTGTTGATGGAGGCCGTTAAAATCGTGAGCTTCTTTGTCGAAACCACGGATACCGTCGTCTCTACTCGTGGGCGCGGCGGGAAAATTCAAGACGTGTACCGCACTCAGGGCCGCGCCCTCTGGCCCAAAGGGCCGGTGGCCGTGTTGATAGACGGGGCGAGCGCCTCGGCTTCGGAGATTGTGGCGGGGGCATTACAAGATTTTGACCGTGCGGTGATCTTGGGCGAGCAGAGCTTCGGAAAGGGATTGGTTCAACAGGTGCACCCGCTGCCCTTTGGGGCACAAATGAAGGTCACGGTTGCCAAATACTATACGCCGTCTGGGCGCTGTATTCAAAAGGTGAACTACGACCGCGGTGAAGATGGGGAGCGGGAGGAAAAGCAAGAGAGCAAGATGTTTACCACGGCAGCTGGAAGGCCTGTGGTAGACGGTGAGGGCATTGCCCCGGATAGTGTGTTGCAATCGCCTTATTATCCTGAGGCTGTGGCGGCGTTGAATGCCAAAGCGTTGGATTTGAAATTTGCGGGGCGTGTATTGCCGGAATTGGACCCAGAACAAGGGGCTGCTGACTTTGCCATGGATGAAGAGTTGTGGCAGGCCTTTACCCAAATGTTGGACGAGGAAGAATTCGAATTTACCAGCATTGGCGAGCTGCAGTTGGAGCGCTTGTTGAAAGATGTGGATGAGATGGACTACATTACAGAAGAGGACGTAGAAGGCTGGATGGCGGTACTTGCGGAGCGCCGTGGCAAGGTATTGGAAACGGATAAAGAAGCGATGGTTGAATACCTTGAGGACTATTTGGTCTCTAAAAAATTCGGGACGGCGGGAACGTTAGAGCGCGGACTGCAGGCCGATGAGGTGGTGATTATCGCGGCCGATATTTTACACCAACCTAGTACTATTGAAAGACTTTTGAGCGTTAAGTAGGTGATGCAACAAAACCTATTTCGCTTCACAGGCTATGCGGCGGCTTTTCTTCTGCCCTTAGCACTCGTATGGCTCAGCCCTATCTACGGGCTCATCGCTTGGGCTATTGGTTTCTTGGCCTTTGGGAAGTTGGCACCAAAGATTTGGCCGATGCTCTTGTTCGCAGCTTTTGTGGACTGGGAACTCATTGCTGTGTATTGGAGCGACAACAGACCGGCCGGTTGGGCGGATGTTGTGATGGTCCTGCCTTTCGGGTTGATGGGCGTGCTGGCCAATGGGCTCACGGTGGAGGATCCGCAGCGCTGGGGGCGTCGGTTCGCCGATGCTTTTGCGTGGGCAACTACCTTGTGCTGGACCGCGATTTTTGGCTACAGCCTGATGACCTATGGTTGGGTGAGCTACAATGATTTTGCCCTTGGCGAAAGGCTCGGCATTCACTTTCAAAGCCTGTATTTAATCATCGCGGCACTCATTTTAGAGCGCCGGATTTGGTCTGAACCTAAAGGGGTGAGTTGGGCCAGTGCCGTAGCGGTGTTGTGGCTACTGGTGGGCATCATTTTCCTCAGTGCCCGCATTCATTTATTGACCGTTCCGGTATTAATCATGGCCCGATTATTCGAGCTCTACCGCCGCAACCCCTCATGGCGCAAACACATCCTTCGGTGGGGCACCATCGCCCTCGCGGTTTTGGGCGCCATGGTACTCACCTTGCCCGGCCCCTCATCTCGCGTAGAGGATTTGATTAATGAACTGCGCAGCGTAGACGGCATGGTCGAAGGCAAGCAGACGAATCACCGCATCTTTATCTGGAAATACGGCGTTGATATCATTAAAGATGCCCCACTACTTGGCGTAGGCAATGGCTACGGCGAGGATGTGCTGCACGAGAAATTACTGACTTGCGACGCCAAATTTTACAACAAAAAAGAGCCCTACTACCTCCACGAGTTCCGATATGATTTCCACAACGTTTGGATCCAAAGCTGGGCCGAAGGGGGCATCATCGCCTTCCTGCTCATGGCAGGCATCTTCCTTTGGGGCTTGACCCAAAGCACAGGCAGCATGAGCTACGCATGGATTGCGCTATTGATGAGCAGTATGACCGAAAGTTTGTTGGATAAACAGGCCGGGGTGTTCCTGTTGACGTTTATGGTGGCTTTGACCGCGCTCAGCAGCCGCAAGCATCAATCTTTGAGGTAGAATCTAGGTACTCTGGGGCCAATTCCCGTAAGCACTTCATAACCAATAGTACCCGCCGCATGGGCCAATTCATTTGCCCCTTGACCGGCACCAATAATGACCACCTCATCACCCGCAGCAACAGCAACCTCGCTCACATCCACCATCACCATGTCCATGCACACATTCCCGAGAATGGCACAGGCTTGGCCGCCAATGATCACCTGACCTTTACCGCCGCTCAAATGACGTGAGAGCCCATCGGCATACCCCACCGGCAGGGTGGCATAACGCATTGCGCGATCCGCGACAAAGGCGCGGCTGTAGCCCACAGATTCGCCTGGGAGCACCTCGCCTACTTGGGAAATGCGGCACTTCCATTGCACCACTTCCTCCAACGGCTCCATACCCTCGTACGCGCCCAAACCATAGAGCCCTATTCCCAAACGCACCATCTCATATTCCCGCTCCGGGAATCGTGCAATGCCTTGGGTATTCAAGATATGTCCAATGGCCGCCGGGTAATACGAACGCACCTGCCCTCGCGCAGTTTCAAATCGATCGAATTGTTCTTGGGTAAAGCCGTCGTGCTCCGCATTGCCCGCACTGCTCAAATGTGAGAACACGCCGACCACTTCGATATTCTTATGTCGATGCAACTCCTCCAACACTGCGGGAAGGGCCGCGGGTGCAAAACCTAATCTGTGCATGCCCGTATCGACTTTCAAATGGATTTTAAGTACGGTATCCGAAGCGGGGTCTTGGAGGTACGGAAGTAATTGGTCCATAGAAAACAACTCCACCTCACAATCCGCCTGGGCCAAGGCCTTAAACTGGGTGGGTTCCGCATTCATCACCATAATCGGCGCTACGATCCCCTGCGCACGAAGCAACAATGCTTCTTGGCTAAAGGCCACCCCGAGGTAATCTATATGACCGTTTTCCAACCAACGAGCCACCTCCATAATACCGGTCCCGTAGGCATCGGCTTTCACCATCGCCATGGTCTTGGTCGAGGGACTGAGCTTGGCGCGGAATTTTTGCAGGTTGCGTCGCATCGCCCCGAGGTTTACCTCCGCCCAGGTAGGGTGCGGCTGTTTCCTGAGCGTAGCGGCAAAACGTTCCATGCCGAAGCGGCGCTGCCCTTTGATGAGCACAGTAGTATCCGCCAAATTCAAGGCTGAAAACTCTGCGGTGAGCTGGGATAATTGGTCCTTATTCGAAATCCACCAAACCCGCTCAAAGCCGTACTTTTCGACCATCTCCTTCGCAGCGTCCGTCCAAGCCGGCGCACTCAACGCACTGAGCACCGCCCATTTTTTTGGAGTATGCTGCGTGGCCAATTCTTCGAGCGCCCAATGCAAGCTCTCTAAATCCGAGCTGTAGGTATCTTCCAACAAATACCCTCCGTCGCGTGCGGGCACTAAATTCATGCGCATTTCCAAAGGCTCTAACCCAGCCAAACGGGCTTTCGCAGCACCTTCGTCCGCACCCAACAATAGGGCACCCAAGAAGGCATTCATTTTGTTCTCTATGATCTGAGGATCCTTATCGGTATCCAGCCCTAAGGCCGCAGGGTCCCATTGCTCGCCCTCGCCCCAAACCAGTGCTTCGGGCACGTGCAATCCTTGCGCGGTTGCCTGCTCAATCCACCTGCGGTGCGCGGCAATCTTCTTACACCCTGCCATCAGCTGCCACTTCTCGGCAAACTTCTCTTCGTCACTCTCAAAGTGCTCCCCATGGGCATCGCCCAACGTGGTGAAGATTCCGAATGTGGGCTGTACAAGTGCACACATTGCAGCCATGGTCTTTGGTCGGTCAATGCCCACCTCCACTATCGCGGCCACATATTCTTGTTGCAGGGCACTGAGGGTCAGCGGCACACCGATAGAACTGTTGAAACTTCCTGGCGTACGATGAATGTTTTCAGGAGCCCCTAATAATTGGAACATCCATTCCTTCACTATGGTCTTACCGTTAGAACCGGTTATGGCCAACACAGGTCCCTCAAAGGACTTTCTGCAGGCACTGGCCCATAGTTGCAGCACCTCAATAGGGCTATTATGCTCGATAAAACTAATGCTGGGATGTTGTGCGGCCCAAGGCTCGGCCTCCTTACACACGACCGCCACCGCACCACGAGAAATGGCTTGCTCAATGTATTGGTGACCGTCATTCGACGCGGTTGTAAGGGCAATAAAACACGTCGGAACCGACGCATTCATTCGACGGGAATCAAAGGCAAAATGTAGGAACGTATTGGACGGCCCTACCAGATGAGCACCACTAGGTGCGGCGATATCATGTGCCTGTATTCCCACTCGATTTTTCGTTCAACATATTATAGACCACACGGCTCACCGGCTCGTAGGCTTCGGTCTCTCCAAGCATGAAGGTTTGGTCGCCGGCTACCGTCCTGTGACTGAAATGTGCCGGACCGCCGGTACGCTTGCAAATAGCGTGCAACTTCGTCACGTATTCTGCCGTGGCCAATAGGTTCGGCATCGGGCCAAAAGGCCTTCCTTTAAAATCTAAGTCCAATCCTGCAATGACCACGCGTTTGCCTTGGTTCGCCAATGTATTGGCCACTTCTACAAGGCCGTCGTCAAAAAATTGGGCTTCATCAATGCCCACCACCTGCACATCATCCGCGAGCAGCAACATGTTTGAAGAGCTCTCTACTGGAGTTGAAGGAATGGAATTTTTATCGTGGCTGACCACCGCCTCATTGTCGTAACGCACATCTGAAGCTGGCTTGAAAATCTCGACTTTCTGCCCGGCAATTTGAGCACGGCGCATACGACGAATCAACTCTTCGGTCTTTCCGCTAAACATCGGGCCGCAGACGACTTCAATCCATCCGCCCGATTGTTGGTTAAATTCTATTCCTGAGTGAAACATGGAGGTACTTTAGTGGTACATTCAAGGCATTAAAGGTAGAGAATAAGATGCAGAGCAAAGACCCCTCTTTTAGCAGAAAAAGTAGCGAGCAAAAATTAGCGGAATTAGCCTTGAATATCGGTGGGTTGTCCCACGCCGAGGCCGCCCAACAACTCTTGGAACTGTCTAACGAGTTCCGCTATTACAGTTTGGAAGCGGAGATTGCCGCACCTTTTGAAAAGGCCGCTGCAGACCTCAAGGCAAAACTCGAGGCCAAGCTCAAAGCGTTGCAAGAAGAAGCTGCAGCAACACCTGCACCGGTCGTTGCACTGCCGAAGGTGGAAGAGTCTGTTCAAACCTCAGCTCCTGAGGCTGAACCTGAAACCGTTAAGGCAGAGACTGAAGTTACTGCTCCCGAGCCCGCTCCTGAGGCTGTTGAGCCAGTGATGGAAGTTATGCCCACTGAGGAAGAGGTACCTGTGGAACCTGTAGCAGAGGAAGAACCTGCTGCGGCACCACCTGTGGCCGACGAAGCTCCAGCACAACAAGATATATTTGCTCCAGCCCCAGCTGCGGAAAAGAAAAGTTTGAACGACAGATTAGCCGGTAATGTGCTAAAATTTGGATTGAACGACCGCATAGGGTTCGTCAAAGACCTCTTTGACGGTTCCCAAGAAGATTTCAATCGCGTTGTGAGCCAGTTGAATACCTTGGGCAACTTAGAAGAGGCCATGGAATTCATTCATACACACATTTCCGGCGAATACGGCTGGGATCAAAAAGAAGAAACGGCCGCACGCTTTATTGCTGCTGTCGAACAAAAGTTTAGTTAATGTCCGGAATCCTTTACGTCGTGCCTACCCCTGTGGGCAACTTGGATGATATGACGTTTCGCGCCATCAATGTGTTGCGCGAGGCGGATTTGATTTTAGCCGAGGATACACGCACGACCGGGAAACTCACCGCACATTTTGACATTGCCACGCCAAAACAGGCCTTTCACATGCACAACGAACACAAGGTGGTCGAGCGCTATGTCAAAGGACTGCAACAGGGACAAACCATTGCCTTAGTCAGCGATGCAGGAACACCTGGCATCAGCGACCCAGGGTTTTTATTGATTCGAGCGGCCGTTCAAGCGGAGGTAGAGGTCATCACACTACCTGGGGCCACAGCCTTTGTACCCGCGCTAGTCAATAGCGGTTTGCCGTGCGACACCTTTTATTTTGAAGGCTTCTTACCGCCCAAAAAGGGACGTCAAACCAAGCTTGAATCCATTGCCGCCAGCACTAAAACCGTAGTGCTTTATGAAAGTCCTCATAAAATCGAGAAAACCTTGGCACAAATTGTCGAATTTTGTGGTGCAGAACGCCCCGTGACCATCAGCCGAGAGATCTCCAAAAAGTTTGAAGAAACCTTGCGCGGTTCGGCATCAGAATTGCTGTCAATTGTGCAAGAACGCGGCGGTTTAAAAGGAGAGCTGGTCGTTTGCATCGGAGCCTAATATGGTAGCATCGAAAATTCAACATATTGATCAATGGTTCGACGGACCCACAGAATCACCCCTGCTTATTGCGGGTCCTTGTTCGGTGGAAAGTCCTGAACAAATTTTAGCCACCGCACAAGCGCTCAAGGCACACACGCCTATTAGTTTATTGCGCGGCGGTGTGTGGAAACCTAGAACCAAACCTGGAAGTTTCGAAGGTGTGGGATTGGAGTCCATGCAATGGTTGATTGATGCTGGCCGTGCCATCGGCACACCCACGACCACCGAGGTAGCCAACACAGAGCATGTCGAGGCAGCACTTAAGGCCGGTATTGATGTTTTATGGATCGGTGCGCGCACCACAGTTAATCCGTTCTACGTACAAGAAATTGCCGAAGCATTGAAAGGAGTTCAAATCCCAGTACTTGTCAAGAACCCTATTCATGCAGAAATAGGCCTTTGGGCAGGTGCCATTGAGCGATTTAAAAATGTAGGTATTGAGCGCGTTGCTGCCGTACACCGCGGGTTTTTCTCCTCGGCAAAAGGCGTGTACCGGAATGAACCGCACTGGCACCACAGTTTTGGACTACGTGCTATAATGCCCGACGTAAAAATCATTGTTGACCCTAGCCACATCGCCGGAAAGCGACTGCTCGTACCTGAAGTATGTCAAGTGGCTATGGACCTGGGCATGGACGGATTGATGGTGGAAAGCCACATCACTCCGGAGATCGCGCTCAGCGATGCCGCACAACAGATGAATCCTGAGAAACTAGGCGAGCTCATTAAGAACCTGGTCATTCACCCCAAGAAACTAGATCAAGGGGCCAGTGAAGCATTGAAATCATTGCGAGATTCACTGGATGAATTAGACGATAATTTGGTAGAAATCATGCGTCAGCGCTTCGCGTTGGCCAAGGAGATTGCCATCATCAAAGAACAAGAGGGCACCAGTATTTTCCAGATGGAGCGCTGGTTGAAACTCGTGAAAGAGCGCACCGAAAAAGGCGATGGTGAAGGCCTGACGCCAGAGTTCATGCACGACCTCTTCGCGACCATCCATAAATACAGCGTCGAATACCAAACGCGATTGACTAAAAAAGAGTCGTAATGCGCTGGACGGCTCGACCCATATCGGATCCGGGTGCCGTGTCTCAGCTCACCGCAGAAGTCACCAAAGACCCCTTGCTCGCTGCACTTTTGGTACAGCGCGGCATCACTACGTTTGAGGATGCCAAGGCCTTTTTCCGACCAGATTTAAACCTCTTGCACCACCCTTATCGAATGAAGGATATGGAGCGTGCCGTGGAGCGCATCGAAAAGGCAAGAATCCAGCAAGAACATGTGATGATTTTCGGCGATTACGATGTAGACGGAACCACATCCGTGGCCCTTATGGCTGAATTTCTGGAAGGTAAATTTCCCATCGAAGCCTATATCCCCGATCGCTACAAGGAAGGCTATGGATTGTCCTTTGACGGTATTAACCTCGCTGCGGAACTAGGCATTACCCTCATCATCGCACTGGATTGTGGAATTAAGGCCTTTGACCAAATCGCACATGCGCGGTCGCTCGGTATAGATGTCATCGTTTGCGACCACCACCGCCCAGAAGAAACTTTGCCCAAGGCACATGCCATTCTCGACCCCAAGCGCCCCGATTGTCCCTACCCCTACAAGGAACTTTCAGGGTGTGGCGTTGGCTTCAAACTTTGCCAAGCACTATGTGAACATTGGGGCCTGCCGGAAGAGGTGCACCTGCATCCCTTACTCGACCTGTGTGCCGTGAGTATTGCCGCCGATATCGTGCATGTGACCGGAGAGAATAGATTACTCGCACATTATGGCCTGCAGCGCATCCGAAACGGACAAGCGCGTGCCGGGTTTATGAGTTTGCTCGAGGCCAGCGCGAAAGCCCCAGAATCCCTCACCCTCAGAGACATTTCTTTTAGCATTGCCCCGCGTATCAACGCCGCCGGGCGTATGGAGAGTGGGTTGCGCGCGGTCGAACTTTTGCGCAGCACCGACCGCGCGGAACAGGACGAACTCGCGGAGCGCATCAATGCCTTCAACCAGGACCGTCGTGAAACTCAAGCTGAAATTTTCGAGGAGGCCAAAGCAGAATTGGACCCGGAGAACTATCCAAATTCCAATGTGCTCTACAGGCCACATTGGCACAAGGGTGTGGTGGGCATCGTAGCGTCGAAAATCGTGGAAACGCACTACCGCCCGACCATCATTTTGACCAAGAGCGGCGATCATCTAGGCGGTTCTGCGCGCAGTGTCATTGGCTTTGATGTCTATAATGCCATTGAGGCGTGTGAAGCGCATATTTTGCAGTTCGGCGGGCACAAGTATGCCGCTGGGTTGACGCTAGATGAAGCGCAGTTGCCACATTTCAAAAAGGCGTTCGAGGCCTATTGTGCGGCGAATTTGACGGCTGAGATGAAAACGCCGGAATTAGAATACGATGCGGTGGCTAGTTTGGACCAATTCACCGAGCGCTTCTACGCCGTCCTATCACAAATGGAGCCGCACGGAGAAGCGAATCAAGCCCCAAGGTTCCTCATTCAGAATTTGGTAGATGCCGGCGGAACTAAGGCCGTTGGGGCGGATGAAAGCCACCTACGCGTGGTGTTGCAACATCCGGGCAGTGCCACGACCATGACGGGCATTGCCTTTGGCCAAGGGACTTGGGCAGGACATCTCGAAGCCGGCGGAGCCGTTGATATCATCGCCTCGCTCGAAATCAATGAATTCCGCGGACAGCGCAACCTCCAATTGATGGTGGAAGATATCCGCTCAGCACAAGGGAAATCATGAGTTGGGGCGGTGCCGTAGCTGCCATGGTCAGCTCCATAAAGAACAATGCCCTGGCCAAGCGCACTAAGATTTTTGACAAAGAGCACAAGGGCGGATTTAGCAGTGCGCCGACCCATGATAAGAAGGTGAGCAAAGAAGCATTGGACACCATAAAATCTGAAATCAAAACTCGAGCCTCTCAGCGCAAACGTCGCCAATTCATCGCACTCTTCCTCAGCTTGATCATCACCCTCATCGTGGTGTTGATTTTCGCCAACTCGGCGCTAGGCTTCCTTTCGAAGTATTGAGAAATTCCCTATATTCTTGGGGAACTAACACACTTTTTATGCGCTGGCTGATCATACTCTTGTTCTGCTCAGGTACCGCCGCTGCTCAATCGGATTTGGGCAATTGGATGATGTACTTCGGAACAAATAAAATCGACAATCATTGGAGCATTCATACCGAGGCACAACACCGGAATTATACTGTGCAACCTCAACTTGAACAACTCCTACTCCGTACCGGGGTAAATTATAAGTTCGACAACGGGCTGATGCTCACAGGCGGCTACGCGAATATTACTAATTATGAATTTCAGAGTTCGCGCATAGGTCCGGAAGTAGAAGAACATCGGATTTGGCAACAACTCATTACCGCAAGCTATTTCGGAAAACCAAGCTTGAGCATCGTTTCCGATACGAGCAACGCTGGATTGAAAGCGACTTCAAAACGAGGTACCGCTACCGCGGCATGCTGTTTTATCCGCTCAATAGCGAATCCATCGAGGTCGGCACTTATTATTTGGGCATCTATGATGAGATTTTCCTGCAACCCGGAGCAACCACTTTTGACCGCAATCGCCTCTATGGAGGAGTGGGCTATAAGTACGCGTCGAACATTCAATTTCAATTGGGCTACCTACTGCAAACTGTTGGATCCACTACAAAACAATACCTTCAGTTCGGGTTAATTTTTGATACGTGATGCAAAGAATCATATACATAATCGTTGCCTATATGCTTCTTGCGTGCCAACCTTCCACACCTCCCCCAACAGTGGGTTCTGGCACGTTGGAGATCGTACTCATTGAACATGATGACTTAACTAGGAGCGCCCAAGTCTATACCCCAGAAGGGTTCGATAGCACATTCGCGTTGCCGGTAGTCCTAAACTTTCATGGGTACGGAGGAATGGCATTAGACCACATGACCTATACGGACATGGCTTCTACCGCGGATGAGCAATCCTTCCTGTTAGTATGTCCCCAGGGGTCACTACTCGACGGCGATCCCCATTGGAACAATGCTCTGCCCGGGCCTGATAACAAGAGTGATGCGGATGATTTGGGGTATCTCACGAAGCTCATTCAAGCACTCGACGACCAGTACCTCATTGATCGCGAACGCATTTATGCTTGTGGTTTTTCAAATGGGGGCATGATGGCCTATGCTTTGGCCTGTTACCTCAATAATGAAATCGCCGCGGTGGCTTGTATTTCTGGCTGCTTGGGGGATACCTCTGCCACATGCGCGCCCGTGCACCCCACGGCAACTTTAAATATTCACGGTACGCAAGACTATGTTATCTCGTACCAAGGCAACAGTGAAATCATCGGCGCGCAGGAGGCCACCGCCTTTTGGGCCGATAGAAACAATACGCAGCCAAGCCCGACCTTAACCTCGATACAAAGCAACAGTTATGCGCTAGAGCACATTCGATACGAGGGGGGCGATAGCAATGTCGTTGCAGAACACTACAAGGTCATCGGCGGCGATCACCGTTGGTTTAATTTTTCTGTAAATGGTAAAAATGCTAACCTACTTTTGTGGGAGTTTTTTGACCAATTTGATATTTACGGATCTCGTTGATGGACCCCTGCTTCACCACTGACTTTTTATCCCACCTTGCCGACGGTGAAGCGCCGCAACCGCCTGATGCCTTTACCTATCCGTTTTTCTACACCCCACACCCGCTGGTCGTGGCCGCGGCCGAGCATCTGCAAGAACGATTGCAAAGCGATGCCACACTTTCCGAAGAACTCTTGGGAGGCGATGCCGTAGCGGGTAAAATGCTCGGCGTATTGGTCGTTAGAAATTCCGAAGGAGCATTGGGCTACCTGTCCGCTTATTCTGGGAAGTTGAATGGGCCGCGTCCGGAGTGGATGGTGCCCGCCGTGGCTGATATTCACGCGGCCCACACCGAATACAAGCTTGGGGAAGCGCAGCTGAATGAGATGACCGAAGCCATTGAGGCCTTGAAACGCGATCCCGAATTTGTGCGCTTGAAAGCCCTCTTGAAGGACGAAGAAATTCGTGTGGAGCAGGTGTTGAAGGATGGTAGGGGCCAATTAAAACAAGAAAAACTCGACCGCAAGCAACGCCGCGAGGCGGCCAAAGCCAGCCTTGATGCGGAAGCCTTTGAAGCCTTCAATGCGGAGTTGACCTCGGAAAGTATTACCACGCAGTTGCAGTTCAAAAAATTCGCCTTTCATCAAAAGGAAGAGTTGGAGAAATTGCGTGAAGAAGTGGAGGGTTGGCAAATGAAATTGGACCAATTAAAAAAGGACCGTCGCGCCAAAAGCAATGCCCTCCAAGCGTGGATTTTTTCGCAGTACAAATTCCTCAATGCGCGCGGCGAGCGCAAAGATATTAAGGACCTCTTCCCGGACTTCGAAGTGCAGCAACCGCCTTCCGGGGCTGGAGATTGCAGCGCTCCCAAACTGCTTCAATATGCCTACTTACAGGGATATGAGCCCTTGTGTATGGGAGAGTTTTGGTGGGGCAAGGAGCCGAAGAATGAGGTGCGCAAACAGGGCCTCTTCTACCCTTCGTGCAACAGTCGCTGCCGGCCAATACTTGGACACATGCTCGAGGGTGTGGCCGTCGAACCCAATCCACTCTTGTCATGGAGTGATGGGGCGGAATTGCCCATCATTTATGACGACAAGGATTTGGTGGTGGTGAACAAACCCGAGGTCATGTTGTCGGTGCCCGGCAAGGATATCGAAGATTCCGCGTTGACTCGAATCAAGGCCCTCTATCCCGAGGCTACAGGGAGCGTGCTCCTGCACAGATTAGATATGTCTACCTCCGGTATTTTGGTCTTTGCCAAAAATCCACAGGCCCACAAATTCGTTCAAAAGCAGTTCATCAAACGAACACTGAAAAAGCAGTACATCGCCGTGCTGGACGGGATCGTTGAGGGCGATGAGGGCACCATCGAACTCCCGTTGCGCCCCGATTATTATGATCTTCCGCGCCAAATGGTGTGTCACGAGCACGGCAAGCCCGCCACCACCCACTGGAAAGTGCTCGAGCGCAACAATGGCAAAACGCGCATGGCCCTTTTCCCCGTGACTGGGCGAACGCACCAGTTGCGCGTACATTGTGCCCATCCGGACGGGCTCCACACCCCAATTTTCGGAGACGAGCTCTATGGAGTGCCGGCCAATAGATTGCATCTTCACGCTGCATCCATTAGTTTTATACATCCGACCACCAAGGAAGAAATTTCATTCGAGGTGGCCCCAAATTTCTAACGCATGCCCAAGGAAATCGAACGTAAGTTTTTAATCGCCAACGATGGTTGGAAAGCCGGCGTGCAACGTTCGAGTTTTTTCGCGCAAGGTTACCTCAGCTATGATCCCGAGCGCACCGTCCGAGTACGCGAGACCGACACCCATGGGTTTTTGACCATTAAAGGATTGACCGTCGGCCTCAGCCGCGATGAGTTTGAATATGAAATTCCCAAAGACGAGGCGGCCGCATTGCTGAAAATGTGTGAGCATCCCCCCATTCAAAAGCGACGCTATTTCGTGGCTCACGAGGGACATCTTTGGGAAGTAGATATTTTCGAAGGGGCCAATGAGGGTCTCGAAGTCGCCGAAATTGAGCTCAGCCGTGAGGATGAGGAATTCGTTCGACCGGAGTGGTTGGGCGAGGAAGTCAGCGGGGACCGCAGGTACTCAAATTCTTCGTTGAGTTTGGTTCCCTACAAAAATTGGTAGCTCATGATGATCAAGGACCCCAACGACTATTTTATCGACGGCTGCGGACGTTGTTCCCTCCACGGCACGGACCAGTGCAAGGTGCGCACTTGGGCGGATCCATTGGTGCTGTTGCGCGAGATTATGCTCCAGAGCGGATTGGAGGAAGAGGCCAAATGGGGCCAACCGACCTACACCCTAAAAGGCAAGAATGTCGCCATGATCTTTTCCTTCAAGGACAGCTGCGGCATTAGCTTTTTCAAAGGGGTTCTCCTTCAGGATGATGCAAAAATTTTAGTTCCAGCCGGGGCCAATTCCAATGTCGCACGCCTACTCAAAATCACCTCTGCCGCCCAAGTAGCAGAATTGGAACCGCACATCCACGCCTACATCGCCGAAGCCATCGAGCTTGAGAAAAGCGGCGCCAAAGTTCCTAAGCCCACTGAGCGCGAACCCATGCCGGAAACCTTGGCACATTGGTTGGAAAACGACCCGCAACTCCAAACAGCCTGGGACCTACTGACCCCGGGACGTCAAAGAAGTTATATCCTCCACGTGGGGAGCGCCAAACAAGAACAAACCCAGCTCAACCGCATTGAAAAATGCATCCCGAAGATTTACGCGGGAAAAGGGTTTAATGAATATTGAGACCTACTTTTGCCGCATGGGAAAAGACAAACTCCGAAAATTTCGTGAAAACGAGCAGATGTCCTGCGTCGTTGAACCGAGTGCCGAAGAGGCACGCTTGGGTTTAGAGCTCAAGGGAAATTGGGCAAAGGACCAATTCTCTAACGACCAAGGCCTCGTGCTCGAACTTGGCTGTGGAAAGGGGGAATACACCGTGGAATTGGCCCGAAGAAATCCTCATCAAAACCACATCGGCGTCGACATCAAAGGCGCTCGTCTTTGGCGCGGCGCCAAAACTGCGACTGAGGAAGGTTTGAATAATGTGGCGTTCCTTCGCACTCGAATCGACTGGATCGACCAGTGTTTCGGACCCAATGAAGTAGACGAAATTTGGATCACCTTCCCAGATCCTCAGATCAAATACAAGCGCGCAAAACACCGCTTGACCCACCCTGAATTCCTCCTGCGCTACCGCAAATTCCTCAAGCCTGGCGGAACCATCAACCTCAAATGTGATAGCGAATACCTGCACGGCTACACCCACGGCATCGTTCAAATGCTCGGGCTAGAAATTGAAGAGGCCTACCACAACATTCACGAACAAATCTTACCCAACGAAGGCATCCTATTCGATGTAGTTACCCACTACGAAAGCATGTGGCTCGCCCAAGGTAAGGCTACGACCTACTTGCGCTTCAAACTTGACGGCATCGAAGACGCCATGGCGCATTGGGCTAATTTCAAGAAATAAATGGCCAGCGAGTTCTTTGACCGAGTATACAGGGTCGTGCGCCTCATCCCCGAGGGACGCGTGAGCACCTACGGTCACATTGCTCGCTTTTTAGGCACGGGTCGTTCGGCACGCGTGGTGGGTTATGCCATGAATGCTTCTCACAACGATCCAACGGTTCCAGCACACCGAGTGGTCAACCGCAAAGGACTACTCACCGGCAAACACTTTTTCGGCGGAAGCACCGTCATGGAAGATTTACTTGCCAGCGAGGGCATCACCATCATAGACGATGAGATTCAAAACTTTGGGGAATTGGTCTGGGATCCCATGGACCACCTGGATCAGGAAGATTTCTTACCGAATCCTTAGGACAACTCGTTGTAGGCCAGAGAGATTAATTCTGGCCAAAACGCCTCATGTTGCCGAGGAACTTGTAGCCAATCCTTCATGGGACGACCTTTTTGCGACGGGTCAAACAAATGAGAATCCTCGAGTTTAGGTTTCCAATGCTCAATAGCCTCTCGCCCAATTTTCACCACCAAACAATCTTCAAACCCACAGGCAAAATGTGCCTTATTCAAAGCGAGGGACGGTTTCCCAAATAATGAGCTACGCCCGGCACCAGGACAACTTTCCGCCAATTGCTCTAAATCCTCAATCATTGTTTAATCCATTCAGGTTCTCCTGCACCAAGGCCAAATATTCGCTCATGTGAATGCCGTCCATCAATGCATGATCCACCTCTAACTGGAAAGGGAGTACGTATCGACCGGCTTGGGAGGTAATCTTACCCAACACAATTTTTGGGACACTGTGATTCCCGCCTTTTCGAGGGTGCTTAAAGCCGGTAAATGATAGCCACGGCAAGGTCGTACCATAGATTAGGTTGGTGCGGTCGGGCCTATCCTCAAAGGGAATACCTTCAGCCGCTTGGACGGTGATTTGTTGGGCGCGGAAAATGAAATCGGCCACAGATTCCCCTTCAACCCAAGGATAATACGCAAAGACAAAGGCCTTCGTCCCGCGCTGCATCACCGAACAACCAATATCAATGGCATCGTGCAATGCCACACCGTCGGCAGTCCTGCGCAATCGCATCGGCTCATAGGCATTCGCAGCCTTGACCACCGCATATAACAACGCATGGTGCGTGCTGTAGGAATGCATCTTGCACTGCTGCACAAAGGCCGTACAATCCAGGTTCACCTGAATCCCCACATAGGGATCTTCAAAGGTTTTGAAGAATTCATAGGCGGATTTCCGGTCCCAATTTTCGATGTCCCAAGACTTTTGCATTCCACTAAGATAGTGTTGTATTTTCAACCCTATGAATCACGAATCACTCCGAGACTTTGCACTTGGACTCCCCCATGCTACCGAGCACCTGCCCTTTGACGAATACACGCTCGTATTCAAGGTTCACGGTAAGATGTTTGCCAGTCTGAGCCTTGACGAGCAGCCGGCACGAATGAATCTAAAAAACACTCCGGAGCGCAATATTGAACTTCGAGAAGAGCATCATTGGATCATCCCAGGTTACCACATGAACAAGCAGCACTGGAACACGGTTATTGCAGAAGAATATGCTTCTGGAGCCTTAATTCAAGAGCTGATTCAGACCAGCTACAATCTCGTTTGGCAAAAGCTGCCTAAGAAGGTGCGAGAAGGCGGGTTATAGCTTATTTTTGCCCCTTATGAAACACATCCGCAACTTTTGCATCATCGCACACATTGACCACGGTAAGTCCACATTGGCGGACAGATTGTTGGACGCTACTCAAAGTGTGACCGACCGTGAGAAACAAGACCAGCTCCTCGACAACATGGACCTCGAGCGCGAGCGTGGGATTACCATCAAATCTCACGCCGTTCAGATGTACTATCAAAAGGACGGCGTGAAGCACACGCTGAACCTCATTGATACGCCAGGACACGTGGATTTCTCCTACGAGGTTTCGCGTTCTATTGCGGCATGTGAAGGAGCGCTTCTCATTGTAGATGCAGCTCAGGGCATTCAAGCCCAAACCATCTCCAACCTATACCTAGCGTTGGAGCACGATTTAGAAATCATTCCTATCCTCAATAAGATTGACCTCCCATCTGCCAACCCGGAAGAAGTGGGCGACCAAATCATCGATCTTATCGGCTGTAGTCGCGAAGACATCCTTCACGCTTCGGCCAAAACCGGACAAGGAGTTCCCGAGATTTTGGATGCCATCATCGAGCGCGTCCCAGCGCCAGAAGGAGATCCAGATGCCCCCTTACAAGCTCTGATTTTCGACAGCCACTACAACCCATTCCGCGGTATCGAAGCCATTTTTAAAGTGGTGAACGGCAGCATCAAGAGTGGTGAGAAGGTGAAGTTCATGGCTACGGGCAAGCAGTATGATGCTGACGAGATCGGAATCAACTTGATCAAACAATCGCCGGCGAAAGAAATTAAAACAGGGGACGTAGGCTACATCATTTCTGGGATTAAAGATGCCAAGGAAGTAAAAGTCGGTGATACGATCACTGCCGTTGCTAATCCTGCCACTGAAGCCATTGCTGGATTCGAAGAGGTGAAGCCCATGGTATTCGCTGGAATCTATCCTGTAGATACCGAGGAGTTCGAGGAACTTCGCAGCTCATTAGAAAAATTGCAGCTCAACGATGCCTCGCTGACTTTTGAAGCAGAGACCTCAGCAGCACTTGGCTTCGGATTCCGTTGTGGCTTCTTGGGCATGCTCCACATGGAGATCATTCAAGAGCGTCTCGAACGCGAGTTCAACATGACCGTCATTACGACGGTTCCAAACGTAAGCTACAAGGCTTACATGAAGAAGAATCCAGATCAAGCCATCTGGGTACAAAACCCAACAGACTTCCCAGATCCAACCAAGATGGATTACATGGAGGAGCCGTTCATCAAAGCGCAAATCATCACCAGCGCAGATTTCGTTGGAGCTGTGATGAACCTTTGTATTGGTAAGCGCGGTCAGTTGACCAATCAAACTTACCTCACCAGCGACCGTGTGGAATTGAGTTTTGATATGCCGCTGGCTGAAATAGTCTTTGATTTCTACGACCGATTAAAAACCATATCCAAAGGGTACGCTTCCTTTGACTACCATCCTATCGGATATAAACAAAGTGTATTGGTAAAAGTGGATGTCATGCTCAACGGCGAACCCGTAGATGCATTGAGCGCATTGATCCACAAAGACAACGCCTACGACATCGGCAAGAAGATGTGTTCGAAGTTGAAGGAATTGATCCCTAGACAGCAGTTCATGATTGCCATCCAAGCGGCCATAGGAAATAAAATTATCGCGCGCGAAACCTTGAGCGCCCTGCGTAAGGACGTTACGGCGAAATGTTACGGAGGTGATATCTCACGTAAGCGCAAGCTCCTTGAAAAGCAGAAAGCAGGTAAGAAGCGTATGCGCCAGCTGGGCAACGTAGAAATTCCTCAAAGCGCATTCTTGGCGGTACTTAAGCTGAACGACTAATGGAGCAATTGCCTAAGGTAGTGGATGGTGCGAAATGCATCGTTATCAAAGGAACTCACAAAGGCAAAAGCGGCACCATTCGAGACATTAATACCAGCAAGACAGGCAACATTACCATTACTGTGGTGCAAGCCTCCGGTATTAAGTTCAAAACCTTAGGGCGAAACGTGGAAGTACAATGATGTTCCCTACCTTGGGAAGATGATTGAACCCGCCATTATTACCTTCGAAGGCGCACTACTCTGTGGCGCCTCCGCTCCCATGTCTCTTCGTTCCTTCACCCCTTGGACCCTTTGGCCCAAAGTAATGCCACAACTTTCGCGCGTGAGCAACCGCTGCAATGCAGACCTCATCTCGTTGCGCGCTTTTGACGGTGTGCCTGTTTTCGGCCCCACGGCAGATCCAAGTTTTACCTACTGGGGCGGTGCAGAAGTCAAAGGCCCTAACGAAGGGTTCGAGCATTTCGAAATTCCTCCGGGTACCTATGCGGTATTTCATTACAAAGGATTGAGCAGCGACTCTACAGTATGGCGCTATATCTACAGCCAATGGCTCCCCAACAGCCCATGGGAACTAGACGATCGACCGCACTTCGAACGCTTGGGCGCGAAATACAAAAACGAGGACCCAAATTCAGAAGAGGATATCTACATCCCTATTCGACCAAAGGCATAAAAAAACCCCGACCAAAGGCCGGGGTTCGTAGATATGTTAGTCCTTTCTGGACTAGCTTAGGATCTTATTTATTGCTGCTCAATGAGGCAAACAAGTAATCGCGGTTCATACGAGCAATGTTTTCCAAAGAAATACCTTTTGGACATTCTACCTCACAAGCACCGGTGTTGGTACAGTTACCGAACCCTTCAAGGTCCATTTGATGTCCCATATTCAATACACGCTCCTTAGCCTCAGGCTGACCTTGCGGAAGCAATGAGAACTGGCTGATCTTCGCCGAGGCGAACAACATTGCCGAAGAGTTCTTACAAGTAGCTACACAAGCACCACAACCGATACAAGTTGCCGCATCAAAGGCCTTGTCTGCATTTTCCTTTGGTACAGGAATAGCATTGGCATCGATCGTATTACCAGAGGTATTTACTGAGATAAACCCACCTGCGCGCTGGATACGGTCAAAAGCAGAACGGTCTACCATCAAATCCTTAATGATAGGGAATGCCTTCGCGCGGAACGGCTCAATGTAGATGGTATCTCCGCTCTTGAATTCACGCATGTGCAACTGACACGTCGTGATTTTACGGCCTGGGCCGTGAGCTTCACCATTGATAAATAGCGAACACATACCACAGATACCCTCACGACAGTCGTGATCAAACACAACTGGCTCAATGCCTTGGTCGATCAACTGCTCGTTTAGGAAGTCCAGCATTTCAAGGAAGCTCATGTCCTCCTCTACACCCGGAGATAGGGTATGTTTTCATTTCACCCTTTGCTTCAGGGCCTGCTTGTCTCCAGATCTTTAATGTTAAATCCATAGTCTGAATTATTTGTAAGAACGTGTCTTCAATTCAACATTCTCGAAAGTCAACTCTTCCTTGTGCAACTTCGCTTCGGCAGGGACTCCTGTGAACTCCCATGCACTTACGAAAGTGAAGTTTTCGTCATCACGCAAGGGCTTCACCTTCCTCACTTTGGTACTCTTCGCGGAAGTGACCTCCACAGCTCTCGTTACGCTCTAGAGCATCTTTCGCCATCAACTCGCCTAGTTCGATAAGGTCTGCTACACGGCCGGCTTTATCCAGCTCAGGGTTCATGCCATTAGCAGAACCTAGAACACGAACATCTGCATAGAATTCTTCGCGCAATGCTTGGATATCAGCAATGGCTTGCTTCAACCCTTTTTCGTTACGAGCCATACCTACCTCGTTCCACATGATCTTACCTAGACGCTTGTGGAAGAAGTCAACAGATTTGGTACCGTTATTATTAATGAACTTCTCCGTGCGCTCACGAACCGCTTTTTCAGCTTCTTCGAATTCTGGAGAATCTGTAGGGATCTTTCCAGTACGGATATCTTTGCTCAGGAACTCACCTACGGTATAAGGTGCTACGAAGTATCCGTCGGCAAGACCTTGCATCAATGCTGATGCACCTAGACGGTTCGCACCGTGGTCAGAGAAGTTTGCCTCACCCAAGGCAAAACAACCTGGTACAGTAGTCATCAAATTATAATCTACCCAAAGGCCACCCATCGTGTAGTGTACTGCTGGGTAAATCATCATAGGCTCCTTATACGGGTTAGATGCCGTAATCTTCTCGTACATCTGGAAGAGGTTACCGTATTTGGCTTCTACCACTTTCTCACCCAATGCTTTGATATCTGCATCAGAAGGATTGTTCACCCCTTTTACGAGTGCTTCCTCTTTTCCGTAACGAACAATTGCCGCTGCGAAATCTAGATAAACTGCCTCACCTGTTTTGTTGACACCGTAGCCTGCATCACAACGCTCTTTCGCTGCACGCGAGGCAACATCACGAGGTACGAGGTTCCCAAAGGCCGGGTAACGACGCTCGAGGTAGTAATCTCTGTTTTCTTCAGCGATATCGTTCGGGTGTAGTTTACCTGTGCGGATGGCTTCTGCATCTTCCTTTTTCGCAGGAACCCAAATACGACCATCGTTACGCAAAGATTCTGACATCAGCGTCAGTTTACTTTGGTTATCACCACTTACTGGAATACAAGTTGGGTGAATCTGCGTGAAACATGGGTTTGCCATGTAGGCGCCTTTGCGGTGCGCTTTCCATGCAGCAGTTACGTTTGATCCCATCGCGTTTGTAGAAAGGAAGAAAACGTTTCCGTAACCACCCGTACAAAGTAGTACAGCGTGAGCACTGTGGCGCTCGAACTCTCCTGTTACCAAGTTCTTTGCGATGATACCGCGCGCCTTGCCGTCTACTACAACAAGCTCTTGCATTTCGTGACGCGCATACATTTTAACGCGACCCTTTGCAATCTGACGGTTCAATGCAGAGTAAGCACCCAACAACAACTGCTGGCCTGTTTGACCTTTAGCATAGAACGTACGGCTTACCTGTACACCACCGAAAGAACGGTTGTCTAGCAAACCACCGTAATCGCGTGCAAAAGGAACACCTTGAGCGACACACTGGTCAATAATATTGCGGCTTACCTCAGCCAAACGGTGAACGTTGGCTTCTCTTGAACGGTAATCTCCACCTTTGATCGTATCGTAGAACAGACGGTACACTGAATCCCCATCGTTCTGGTAGTTTTTCGCTGCGTTGATCCCCCCTTGTGCTGCGATAGAGTGTGCACGACGCGGTGAATCCTGGAAACAGAATGCTTTCACGTTGTAACCCATCTCAGCCAATGAAGCTGCTGCAGAAGAACCGGCTAGACCGGTACCTACTACGATTACATCAATTAATCTTTTGTTTGCAGGCGATACCAATGGAATCTCGCCTTTATGTTTTGTCCACTTCTCGCCTAATGGGCCTGCTGGAATCTTAGAATCTAATGCCATAGTAAGAGAATTATAGTGCTTGACCTGGTTGAACAACGAAAAGGAATACCGCTACGGCGATGAAGCCTGCAGGAATCAACCATGCAAAAGCAGTCATCACTTTTTGGATCAGCGGTGTGTACTTCGGATGGTTAACACCGAGCGTTTGGAACGCACTCTGTGCACCGTGGCTCAAGTGGAAAGCAAGACCAGTAAGGGCAAGTACGTAGAAGGCTGTGTACCACCACTGCTCAAAAGCAGTAACGGTCAAGGTCCAAAGGTCCTTGTTGCCATTTGAATCCATACCTAGTGTACCGTAGTGCATTTCGTACCAGAAGCTCTTCATGTGAACCACGATGAAGAACAGAGTTAAAATGCCGAGCAAAGCCATTTTCCGAGAGGCCCAAGAAGCATTTGCTGCTTGGTTCTCTTTCACATACTTCACGGGACGTGCCGCACGGTTTTGACGCGCCAACATAATACCGTCCACTGTATGCAAAAGGATGCTGATGTACGTCACGTAGGACAAGATCTTCACCACTGGGAAGGTCGTCATAAAGTGACCGTATTCGTTGAACGCGAGTTTGCCTTCCTCACCAGTGACAAAGAGTTGAAGGTTACCCAATAAGTGTCCAACTAAGAAGCTACACAAGAAGAGTCCTGTGGCGGCCATCCAGTACTTGCGAGCTAGGGAAGAACCGAAAAGACCTTTAGAAGTTGATGCCATAAGCGATTTTAAAGTTTAATAGCCTAATTTTAGCATGTCAAATTTACGGCACAGACTTTAGTCTGTAGCCAACGAAGTAGTATAAATCACAATAGAACTATTCTAAATTAATATAGTCAGACCCTATCATGAGATACCATCAACTTGATCGCGACATTTTTATCGAAAACAGAGCTAAGTTCACCGGAATGATGAAGCCAAATTCCTTGGCCATCTTCACTTCCAACGACATGTACCCCACCAGTGCAGATGCTCATTTACCCTTCAAACAACACAGTGATATTCTGTATTTAAGCGGAGCCGATCAAGAAGAAAGTATTTTGGTATTGTTCCCAGATGCACACAAAGACAGTCTTCGAGAAGTTCTCTTCTTGAAAGAAACCAACGACCTCATTGCGGTTTGGGAAGGGGCCAAGTTCACCAAAGAAGAAGCCTTCGACATTAGCGGTATTAGAACCGTTTTCTGGTTGTCGGATTTTGAGCGTGTGTTCAATGAAATGGCTGTGAATGCAGAACGCATTTACCTCAACGGCAATGAACACCTCCGAGCTCACGTGGAAACAGAATTGCGTCAAGACCGCATGAATAAGTGGATCAAGGAAAAATACCACGCCCACGAATTTGAGCGCAGCCAACCTATACTTCATAGAGTGCGCGGCACGAAGAGCGAAAAGGAATTGGTAGTCATGCGTGAAGCAGCTGCCGTCACTATCAAGGGTTACGAGCGCATTTTGAAATTCTTGAAGCCTGGGGTTTGGGAATACGAATTAGAGGCTGAATTCATGCACGAATTCTTAATGAACCGCAGCCGCGGCTTCGCCTATACTCCCATTATCGCAGCTGGAAATAACGCCAACGTTTTGCACTACATCGAGAACAACGATCAATGTAAGGACGGAGACCTCGTACTCTTTGATGTGGGCGCAGAGTATGGAAACTACACTTGTGATGTGACGCGCTGTTACCCGGTCAACGGAAAATTCACAGCCCGTCAAGCTGAAGTATATAATGCCGTTTTGAGCGTTCACGAAGGCGCCATCGCTTTACTACGTCCGGGTATCATGTTGGACGATTACCACAAAAAAGTGGGCGATCTGATGACGGAAGAATTCTTGAAACTCGGCTTGATTACCGCAGAAGATGTAGCCAACGAAGATCCTGCGTGGCCAGCATATAAGAAGTACTTCATGCACGGCACCAGCCACTACCTCGGCTTGGACGTTCACGACTATGGTTTGTGGACCATTCCCGTAGAAGAAGGCATGGTATTCACCGTGGAGCCGGGTATTTACATCCCTGAAGAAGGATTGGGCATTCGCATCGAAGACGATATCGTGATCACCAAAGACGGTCATGAAAACTTGACGCGTGCCATCCCTAAGACCGTAGAAGAAATTGAGGCATTCATGGCCCAGTAATGGCCCTATTTCCTTTTAAAAACGGTCAATTACACTACCAATGGCTGCCCGGAAATCCGGCGCACAAGCCTTTGGTGTTGCTGCACGGCTTTTTGGAGGATTCTCGCATGTGGGACGGATTGTCGCATGCTTGGAACACCCATGGGCCCGTGCTCATGATTGATTTGCCGGGTCATGGGCAGAGCGATTCTTTCGCCGCGGTGCACACGATGGAGTTGATGGCTGAGGCTGTGGATGCAGTGGTCCAATTTTGCCAGCTCCCCACCTTCCATCTATTAGGCCACAGCATGGGCGGATATGTCGCCTTAGCTTACGCTGAAACGCACCCGGAAAAGCTCGAGCAATTGGGGTTGTTTTTCTCTACCCCACTGGCCGATTCTCCTGCGCGTCAGGTGATGAGGGAAAAGGCAGCGGCATTGGTCCAACAAAATCACAATGCCTTTATTCGCGCGGCCATTCCTCAACTCTTTGATGCTACGATGCATGGGGCCTTCCAGCCTGCCATTCACCGACAGATTGATCAAAGTCTCGAGATGTCGGTGGAGGGAATTGTGGCCGCAATTCAAGGCATGAAAATCAGGAAAGACCGTACACACATCCTCGAAGGAGGCACCGTCCCCGTGGGGGTATTTGCAGGAAAATTGGATACCGTGATTCCCTTTGATAGCGTAGAAAAATGGTCCTTGGCAACAGGAGTGAACTACCGCTATACCTCGCCCTCGGGACATATGGGGCACATCACCCATCAGCAGGGCTGTATCGACGAAGTTCAGCGTTGGTGGCTGGGCGCGTAGGCTTCTAGGACTTATTGAAAAAAGAACGGGCGCCCGCTGGGCGCCCGTAGCATTTTAAAAAAATTGGTCCTCCTTACACCACACCTTGATCTAGCATGGCATCCGCCACCTTCACAAATCCTGCGATGTTTGCGCCTTGCACGTAATCCACAGAACCATCTTCTTTGGTTCCATATTTCACACACGAAGCGTGGATATCTGTCATAATGCGGCCCAAGTGACCGTCTACCTCTTCACGAGTCCAGCTCATGCGAAGGCTGTTCTGGCTCATCTCCAAACCTGAAGTAGCCACACCACCGGCGTTCGACGCCTTACCTGGTGAGAACAACACGCCATTGCTTTGGAAGTGCTCGACTGCCTCTGGCGTACACGGCATGTTGGCACCTTCGCCAAGCGCCATTACCCCATTAGCGACCAATTTCTGGGCATCATCGCCCTTCAATTCGTTTTGAGTCGCACAAGGAAGAGCTACATCACACTTCACACCCCAAGGCGTGCCTTCGTGGAACGTGATGTTTGAAAATGCATCGGCAGCCTCAGAAATACGTCCGCGACGTACGTTCTTCAACTCCATCACAAAGTCCAATTGCTCACGGTTCATTCCGCCCTCACACACGATATGTCCTGAGGAATCGCTCATGGTCAATACCGCTCCACCGAGTTCCATTACTTTCTCAGCAGCGAATTGGGCCACATTACCTGAACCTGAGATCACCACGCGCTTGCCGCTAAAGCTCTCGCCCTTAGTGGCCAACATTTCACGAGTAAAGTAAACCGTTCCGTAACCGGTCGCCTCTGGACGGATCAACGATCCACCCCACGACAAGCTCTTTCCGGTCAACACGCCCGTAAACTCGTTGCGAATGCGCTTGTACTGTCCGAACATGAAACCAATCTCACGTGCGCCCACACCGATATCACCGGCAGGAACGTCCGTGTCCGCCCCAATGTGGCGGGACAATTCGGTCATGAAGCTCTGGCAGAAACGCATTACTTCAGCATCCGACTTGCCTTTGGGATCAAAGTTCGATCCACCCTTACCACCGCCCATAGGCAATGTGGTCAAGGCGTTTTTAAAGATTTGCTCGAAGCCCAAGAATTTCAACACGCTCAAGTTTACGGTCGGGTGGAAACGCAAGCCTCCTTTGTAGGGGCCAATTGCGCTATTGAATTCCACGCGGTATCCTTTGTTGACGTGTACATTGCCTGCGTCGTCGGTCCATGGCACTCGGAACATAATGGTACGTTCCGGCTCCACGATACGCTCGAGTAAGCTTTTTCCTTTGTACTTCGGATTGTTTTCGATGAAGGGAATTACAGATTCTGCAACTTCCTGTACCGCCTGCATAAATTCAGGCTCGTTTGGGTTGGCGGCTTCGACCTTTGCAACAAATGCATCGATGAGGCCTTGGTACTGGCTCGACATTTTGTCTGTATGTATTGATAGGTTTTCATAGCAAATGTAGAACAAAACTGAACTTGTGAATCACATTAACGCACAGTTTTCCGACAATAGGTTTGCGCCCCGACGCGTTCTATATAGCCCAATTGCATGAGGGTATTCAAACCCTTATAAACACTGGACTTTTGTTGGTTTAATCGGTAAGAAATATGGTCCAATTTCACCCTCCTTCCGTGCGGAAATAAGCTCAAGATCTCTGCCTCCAAGACCTCGGCCTCGCCCAAAATCCCGTCATTTTTTCGCCACATCGGATAAAAACGCGGTGCAAAGTCCTCCCAACGCACCACCGCACTGGCCATCTCGTCGGCAATCAACGCGTTAGGCCCCTCACTCATGGGCATGTTTGTCGCGCCCGGCAAGGCAAAAACCTCCCTCCCATAATGGAAGGCTTGGTTGGCGGTGATCAGGGCGCCACTCTTTCGCGCAGCCTCCAACACCAGCGTCGCCAAACTCGCCCCGGCGATGAGCCTGTTGCGCACGGGAAACGTGTGCCGTTCCGGCTGCTGCGAAAAGGGTTGTTCTGTGAAATACCCCCCACCGCCCTCGACCAATTCCCTGGCGAGGTTCAAATGCCGGCGCGGGGTGAAATGGTTCATCCCTCCGGCGAGGAAGGCGGTGGTCGTGGCGCCCACATCCAGTGCCGCCTGATGAACGGCCGCATCGATGCCCAGGGCAAGACCACTCGTAAAATTTATGGGGTATTCGCTCAGGTGGGTGGTCAGCTCTCGAGCCGCACGAAGGCCGTATTGCGTGGGCTTGCGGGTGCCGACGACTGCGAGGGGAATTTTGAAAAGTGGCCAACGGCCCCGGCCCATAAGGGCCATGGGCGGGTCCGGGAGTTCCTTGAGCATGGATGGATAATGCGGCTCGTTGAAACAAGTTATCAAATACCCTTCCCGCTGGGCATTGCAGGTTTCGGCATGGGCCAATTGCTGGGCACGTTCCCAATCACGCGGCGCAGGAAAGGCCGCAAGCAGCGCCTTTTCAAATTGATTTTCAAGAGTTAAGAATTCAGGAGGCAGGGAGGCAATCCATTGCTTCTTCTTTGCGTTAGTTGCGGAACGAAAGAAATGCAGGCACAATAAGGGTTTCATGGCACAAGGTTATTAACAGGTTGTGTATAAAAACTACACTCCTTGCGCGAGGTAATAAAAAGGAGTTATCCACACTTTTTGCAAATTTGTAAGTAATGCAGATTGAATCCATCATCATACAACGACTTTCAGAGCGCGGACGCGTGCAGATCCCTTCATGGGGCACGTTCTACCTCATGGAAAAACCGGCCCGTTGGGATGCTGTTACGAATACGGCCTTTCCAAGGGGCAAGTATGTAGGATTCACTCCTTCGAATACCACCACCGAAAACTCATTGTTGCCAGCCGTGATGAAGCAAATGCGCTGCACCATGGAAATGGCCGAAAGCTGGATCGCCCGCAAGGTGAACCAGTGGCAGAGCACGTTGGATTCAGGCAGCATCTTGTTGTTGCAAGGGCTGGGGTCTTTCAGAAAGAACGGCGCCTTCGTGGCAGAGAAGAACAATCAGTTCGACCACCATTCTTTTGGATTCTCTACGGTGATGTTGCACGCATTGAACGAACCTAGTGCGCTCGAGACGAAAGTTGCTGCGAGTTTGAAGATGGTGACCGAGCAACGCTCAGAAGGCTTGAAGCTATGGCGCAAAGCAGCCGTTGCCGCTGCCATCACCGCCTTGGTTACCTTGGGCGTGTACCAGAGCGACCTGCGTACTGAGATGGCGGGTTGGTTTGCTCCGGGACGTGGAATAGAATTAGACCACAGCGATCGCCAACCTACTGCTCCAAGCATCTTAGAAACGCCTGTCGAGGAAGAAATTGAAGCCGTTGTGAGTACGCCAGCGCAAACGCCAACTGTAGTGCGCAAGGCTACGGCTACGAAAAAGTACTACATCGTGGTGGGTTCTTTTAAGATGGAGGACAATGCCACTACATTGGCTGCGGAATTGAAAGCCGACGGCATGGACGTGAGCATTCTTCCTGGTTCTTTGATGAAGGTGGGCATTGGAAATTACCTCTCGAGAGAGGCAGCGAAGCAAGATCTTGCTCAGATCCAAGGAAGCATCAACCAACACGCTTGGATTTACGCCTACTAAAAGGCATCCCCTACGGCGCATCCCCTACCTTTGTGGTAATAAAATTGGACCCTCATGGCACAAGGAAAAACTCCTAAGGACAGTCTTTCGGTAATGACTCAAATCGTTTTGCCGAACGACACGAATACGTTGAACAACCTTTTCGGAGGACAGCTTTTGAGTTGGATGGACCGCTGTTGTGCCATTGCGGCGCACCGCCATTGTAAGGAAACTGTGGTAACCTCTACCATTAACAATGTGGCCTTTAAGAATCCCATTCCTCAAGGAGCCATTGTAACTATTGAAGCCAAGGTCAGTCGGGCCTTTTCTTCCTCTATGGAGGTCATCGCGGATGTATTTCTTGAGTCCAAAGGCCCTGGCGAACCGCGCGTGAAAGCAAACGAAGGCATCTTCACATTTGTAGCCGTGGATGGGTTAGGACGCCCGGTGAAAATCCCAAGCATTTCTCCAGAAACTGACCTTGAAAAAGAGCGCTATGCGGCCGCCTTGCGCAGACGCCAATTGGCCTTAATCATCGCAGGAAAAATGGATCCTACCGACGCCACCGAACTCAAGGCGTTGTTCTACCCTTCAGCATCTGCTGAGCAATAAGGGCGATTTCCTCTACAGGGAATTTTTTCATGGGATTGCGCTGCCACCAGTGCACCTTTCCGTGCTTGCTGATGGGTGAGCGACCTTTGGTAATGATTTGGCTTTGGGCCAAGTATTGTGGCCATGGCGCAAAGCCTAAACTCGGGTGCGTCGCGCCCCAGAGACTGATGAGCGGACGCTTGAAATTTGCCGCCGCGTGCATGAAGCCCGTATCTCCACTGATGACCAAGGCGGCCTCTTTGACCACTGCCATGCCTTCGATGATGGTGGTGGTTCCGCAATAATTGGACACCCCAGAACCCAAAGGCTGCTCCAAGCTCTCCCCGATGCCCGCCTCTTCAGGTCCCCCCACCAAGGCGATGGGCAATCCTAATTTCAAGAGGTCACGGATGGCCGAACGCCACTGGTCGTAATTCAATCGCTTCCCGGCATAGGTTCCTCCAATCACCACCGCGATATAGGGCCCTTCCGGCAAGGTTAATGTTGTTTTTGGCAGGACCAATTCTGCCGATGCCTCCACCTCACGCTTCAACAAAGGCTGCGCCGCCTTAAAATATCGACTGACCACAGGTTCCAGAGCGAACCTCGAGCCAAAAGCGAGCAACAACGCACGACGTAAATATGGCTTCTCGTAGGTCAACACCTTCGTCTTCAACCCGCGTGTCCATCGCTTTGATTTTGCGGTCCCTTGTAAGTCTAGCACTGCAGTGAAATTGGACCCTTGTGCTCCAATCTTCACCCTATCCTTCTCCCAGGAATATACCTCTGCCACGCCCGGCAAACACAGGGCTACCGAGCGATAGGCATCCTTGCACAACAATGAAACTTCGTAGCCTTCATGATGTAATTGGGCCACCACAGGTGCCACCAATACCAAATCACCGATGGCGGACAATCGAACCACTAAAATGGAAGGTGATGTACTCATTTACCAAGGAATCACGTCGTAGTACGAGATTAGAACAAAGGTAAGTACCAAGAGGAAGAGCGCCTCGGATAATCGGTCACGCTTAAAATAACGCAGGCCATTGGCCACATGATAACTCAATCCCAAAATACAGATCGCCGTACCAAAATAAGAGCCCAGCCACCAGCCTAAGGAACCGCCGCCAGCCACAAAAATACCGGCCACAATGGCGCGCGATTTATTGGTCTGATTCGCTTTCAAATACGATTGTACCCATTCAAAAATGGCGATAATAGACAGTCCCATCAACAAGGCCCACCAACTCAAAGGAGCCTCGGCTTGGGCAACATGCGGCGTTTCTTCACTCGCTACGAAATAGGTCAACGGCGCCATAACCATGAACCAAGCCAACAACCATTGCAGGATCGTTTTGACCTTCACACCGCCGCTCACCAGCCAAATCATAAGGACCGTACCCATAAAGTACAGTGCTTCTTGTGTGAGCCAAAGCGAGGCCAACGCCGTTAATGTTCCACTGTGCAATACCGAAAGCACCGCGCCTTTTCTTTTATGATGTTCTGCGAGGTGCCAATTCAGTTCTACCACCAATACATAGAACAACAGCGTACTGATGTCGTACTCGACGCTCCAATACAGCGCCAACACCAAAAAGGTCATAAACCGCAATGCGCTTGACTTAATCACCCAGCGATCGCGCAACAATGTCCACGACAACCAGAGCCAAAGGGCACCTAATCCAAAGCTCAACACCACCTCTTGCCAAGTCCTATTCCGGAAGACCAAAGCACCGCAAATGCGACCACAGCCGCAGCAAAAACGCGGATTCCGGAGTAGGCATCAATCTTTCTGAAATAGCTAAGAAGCATCAGCTTTTTTGTTTTATTTTAGCGGCTCTAAACGCTCGTGCTATGTTAAGAAATTTCTTTGAGGGCCTTGGTGATATTTTCCAAGCAACATTCAAAATACTTCCTTTCGCAGGTGATACTGTGAACAGACTCTTTATGCTAATCATTGCCGGTGGTTTGATTTACTGGATCATCCAGATGAGAAAACACAAAGCAAACGGCGAAGCTTAATTGCGAAGACTTTTAATGAAAAGCCCCGGCTCACGCCGGGGCTTTTTGTTTATGGGTATTTGGGGGGCTCGCTCCGCTCGCCCCTTAATTACAAGTCAAATCCAATGTCCTTGCGGAAGTTCATCCCCTCGAAGCTCACCTCAGCGATAGAAGCATAGCTCTTGGCCAAAGCTTCATCCTTATTCTCACCAAAGCTGGTAAAGGCCATCACGCGACCTCCGTTCGTCACCACTTCATCCGTACCCTTGGTACCGGCATGGTAGACCGTCGTAGCTTCGAAATCACGCAGTCCTGAGATCGTATCTCCTTTTTTGTAGGCTTCTGGGTAGCCACCCGCCACGACCATCACAGTAGTAGCGGTTTGAGGATTGACCTGAAGATCTACTTGGTCCAAAGTCCCTTCGTGCATGGCAACGAACAAATCAATAAGGTCGCTCTCCAAACGTGGGATCACCACTTCCGTTTCCGGATCGCCCATGCGGACATTGTATTCAATCACCTTCGGTCCTTTAGAAGTATTGATCAATCCAAAGAACACAAAACCTTGGTACGGAAGGTTGTCTTTGACCAATCCCTTAATGGTCGGCTCGATAATTTCCTTAACCGTACGCTCGCGAAGTGCAGCATCAAAGAATGGCACTGGGCTCACGGCCCCCATACCACCGGTATTCAATCCTGTATCTCCTTCACCTATTCTTTTGTAATCCTTGGCTTCCGGTAAGATTACATATCCGCCTTGACCGTCCGTCAACGCAAAAATGCTGAACTCAATACCAGCCAGGAACTCCTCAATCACTACGCGTGACGAGGCATCGCCAAACTTGGCATCCACCAACATATTCTTGAGCTCTTCTTTCGCCTCTTCAAGATCTTCAATAATCAACACACCCTTCCCTGCGGCAAGACCGTCGGCCTTCAATACATAAGGAGCATCCAAGGTTTCCAAAAAGGCTTGACCTTCGGCCAACGTGTCCTTCGTAAAGGTTTGGTAGGCTGCGGTAGGAATGTTGTGACGCATCATAAACTCCTTCGCAAAATCTTTGGAGCCCTCAAGCTCTGCCGCCGCCTGACGAGGACCTACAACGATGAGATCGGATAGGGCTGCATCGGCCTTCAAGCCGTCGTGTACTCCCGCTACCAAAGGCGCTTCAGGACCGATCACTACGATATCTATGGCATTGGCTTTCACAAAGGCGCCCACCTCAGCAGCATCTTCAATATTCATCGCCACGTTTTCGCCCAGTTGATGCGTTCCAGCATTTCCAGGTGCGATAAACAGCTTGCCCAACGATGGACTTTGAGAAATCTTATGAGATAATGCGTGCTCGCGACCGCCCGAGCCTAAAACCAATACGTTCATGAAAGTGTGTGTTTACAAGGGGCAAAAATAACCCGAAAAGATGGGGGAATCAATTAAGATTCACGTCCATGCAACCATTGGGCAAATTCTTTCAACGGCGCTAAGGTTTGTGCGTCCAAAGACACCTTGTCCAAGGCTTGAAGAGAAAGTTGGTAGTAGCGGTCTATTTCGCTTTTAGCAAAGGCGTCCACATCCAAAATTTTATACAACTCTTGGAAAGATTCCACCTTGTCCTCGTTGGCCGGCATCGCAGCATATTCAGAAAAGTCGATGCGTTGTAGAGCCGCACGTTTCTCCGCCTCGATCCACAACAAGGTCTTCTTATTGCTCAAAATATCTCCGCCCACTTGCTTTCCAAATTTCTCTGGATCGCCGTAGACATCTAGGTAATCGTCTTTGATCTGGAACGAAGTCCCCAACAACAGCGCAAATTCATACAACGCTTCCGCATCCTCTTTTGTCGCACCGCCGACGAGCGCACCAATTTTCATGGCACAACCCAGCAAGACCGAAGTCTTGAATTGGATCATCTTGATATAGGTATCCAAAGGCACCTGGTCCATGGTTTCAAAATCCATGTCCATCTGCTGGCCCTCGCATACCTCTAGGGCTGTCTGAGAGAAGGTCGCCAATACCTCTGGCAATAATTCCGGAGAACATTGTGCTACATATTGGTAGGCCTTGACGAGCATCCCGTCTCCACTCAAGATTCCTATGTTTTCATCCCACTTGATATGTACCGTCTCCTGTCCGCGTCTCAACGGCGCAGCGTCCATGATGTCGTCGTGAATGAGCGAAAAATTGTGGAAGAGCTCAATGGCCATCGCTTGCGGCATGGCCTTCGAAGGGTCGCCGTACAAACCCGCTCCCATCAAGGCCAAAACAGGACGCAATCGCTTCCCGCCAAGGTTCATGATGTAATGCATAGGATCGTACAGCTTCTCAGGGGCTGATCCTAGTTGTAGGGCATCTATTTCTTTTTGGAATAAGGCTTGTAAGGCGGCAAGGTCTTTCATCTATCGCAAGAGTTTCATCAGGTATTTTCCGTACCCACTCTTAACGAGAGGTTGGGCCAATTGTTCGAGCTGCGCCGCATCAATAAATCCTTGTTCGTAGGCAACCTCTTCAATACAACCCACCTTCAATCCTTGGCGTTCTTCAATGACCTCCACGAACTGACCGGCTTGTTGCAGACTGGCAAAAGTTCCGGTATCCAACCACGCTGTGCCGCGGTCCAATACGCCCACCTCTAAGGCACCCATCTCTAGGTAGATCTTGTTCACATCCGTGATCTCCAATTCCCCTCGAGGACTTGGCTTCAAATTCTTAGCAATGTCCACCACTCTATTGTCGTAGAAGTACAAGCCAGGAACGGCATAATCGCTTTTCGGCTCCGCCGGCTTCTCTTCGATACTCAGGGCTTTCATGTCCTGATCAAATTCCACCACCCCATAGCGCTCCGGGTCGCTCACGCGGTAGGCAAATACCACACCGCCGCTAGGGTCCTTGCTCGCTTGCAAGACATTCGCCATGGACGAACCGTAGAAAATGTTATCCCCAAGGACCAGCGCTACACTATCCTCTCCGATAAACTCCTCGCCTAAAATGAAAGCTTGTGCCAATCCTTCCGGACGTTCCTGAACCGTGTATTCGAAGCGACAACCTAGCTGAGACCCATCGCCCAATAACTTTTGGAATAACGGCGCATCGTGCGGCGTCGTGATGATGAGAATCTCGCGAATGCCCGCTTGCATCAGCGTGCTCAGCGGGTAATAAATCATGGGCTTATCGTAGACCGGCATGAGTTGTTTACTCACCGCCAAGGTCAATGGATGTAATCTGGTACCGGACCCGCCGGCAAGGATAATGCCCTTCATAATTCTAGCTTTCTGATTCGTCTGGATCTACCTCTGAATCATAAATATCGATAATGTTCTCACTTAAATCCTTCTTGGTGACCCATTTTTCCATTGTCATTAAGAACGAAGGCAACAGTATAAGATTGCTCAACATGGCGACAAAAAGGGTAATTGAGGTCAACAATCCTAGGCTCTGGTTGCCCGCAAAACTCGACGTCATGAATACGGAGAAACCACAGAACAGAACAACAGAGGTGTAGAACATGCTCAAGCCCGTCTCTAAAATGGAGCTCTTCACTGCCCACTTGATGTTCCAACCGTTAGACTTTAACTCTTGACGGTATTTCGCCAAGAAGTGCAGGCTATCGTCCACAGATATACCGAAGGCAATACTGAACACCAAGATGGTTGAAGGCTTCAAAGGAATGCCCGCATACCCCATAATCCCTGCAGTGATGAGCATAGGAATGAGGTTCGGTATCAAGGAAATCAATACCATTCTTCCGCTCATAAACAGGAGTGCCATGATGATGGAGATGGCCACTACTGCCAGTACCAACGAGAGGATCAAGTTGTTGATGAGGTAGGTCGTTGAACGAATGAATTTAATCGAGGCTCCCGTAATACTGACCTCATAGTTTTCACCCGGGAAAACCTTATCCACAAATTTTTTAACCTTATCCGTCAACACCCTCATTTCAGGCGTGCTCAAATCCGCCATTTGAACGGAAATACGCGCCTTACGACCGTCTGTGGTAACCAGAGATTTGGCCAATCCCGTATCGTCTTTCATGCCGCGGGGCAAATAGGTCAATAACCATTGCTGCTCCGATCTTGATGGCAACGAATACATATCAGGGTTCCCAAACAAGACCCCTTGTTTCGCAAACTTCACAAAGTCGACAATGCTCAAGGCACGACTCAGCTCAGGCATGGCCTCCAAACTATCTTGCAACTCTTCCATTCGACGAAGATTCGTCAAACGCTCAATGCCGCCTTCGCGCTTAGTATCAATGACAATGTCCATTGGAACGACCCCACCAAACTTCTGCTCGAAGTACTTCACGTCCTGGTAAATGGGGTTGTTTTTATTGAAGTCCGCCGTGATATTTCCTGCGGTCTCAATTTTAGACATACCATAGGCTGCCGCAATGACGGCAATGGAAGTAATGAGGTATACCTTCTTGCGGTGGTTTTCTACTGCATTGTCTAAGAAGTCCAGGAAATTCACCAACCAACCCACATCGAAGTGGTTCAAATGACGCTCCTTAGGGGGGCTTACATAACTGTAGATGATGGGCACTAAAATGATGGACAGCAAGAAAACGCCCATGATGCTCAATGAACTCACAATGCCAAAATGCACCAAGTTTTCACTGCTGGTCAACGCAAAGGCAGCAAAGCCTAAGGCCGTAGTTGTATTGGTGATGGAAGCGATGTATCCAATTTTAGAAACCACACGTTGAATGGCCTTGATCTGTTGACCGTGCTTCTTGTACTCTTGGTGGTATTTATTGATGAGATAAATACAATTGGGCACACCAATAACAATGATGAGCGGTGGAATTAATGAGGACAAAAGGGTAATGCCAAATCCTAAAATTCCCATGATTCCAAACGCCCAAACCGCACCTAGAATCACGATAAGTAAACTAATGGCTGTGGCTCTAAAGCTCTTCAAGAAGAGGAAGAAGATGATCACCGTTACAAGCAACGTTAGCGCTACCGTTCGATAGATCTCTTTTTCGAGAGTGCTAGAATTCGCAATCCTAAACCAAGGCAAACCGGACATGTGCAGGTCTCGGCCATTTTTACTTTCCCAGGCATAGAGAATATCACGAACACCTTCGACGATAGGACGAATCTGCTTGTTGTACAGACGTTCCTCATCTATGCGAATGATTGCCATATAGGTATCGCCTTGGTACAAGGCACCTTTGTAAAACGGCCAGCTTTTCACTTTGGCCTCAAGGGCAATTTCTTCTTCCCCGTTTTCAGGCAGGGCATTGAACAAGCGTATCTGGCGCCAGCTTTTCTGTCGCGCTATCGACCACAAGACCATAGGCTTCCGTAAGACTTTGTACAAAGGTCACTCCGTCGACCTTTTTCAAATCCTTCATCAGCTTAGTCCACTCATCCAAGTGGTCTCGCTTAAAGAAATCTGGATCTTCTATGGCGACAACAATAGTATTAGAAACCTGTCCAAACTCTTCCTCAAGAAGATCATACTCAATGGAAACTGAATCTGTATCCGGCATGAGCTTGGCAAATCCGTATTCCATCTCGACAGAGGTTCCTTGATACGCCATGAAGGCGGTCACAAGTCCAATGGTCACGAGCCAGGCTTGTCTATTGCGTAGAAGAATTCTTGTGATCCAGTTCCAGAACATCCCTTAGTCTTCAATGACCCAGCCTTGCGCAAGCAATGGGAGGGCTTTCTTGTATTTGATATTCTTAACCTCACCGGTCTGCATATTGCGCACCGTAACCGCATCATTTCGGCCGTAGGTCTTTCCATCGTTCACTACTGGCGCTGTTTTCACAGGTCTTGGTGCCGCTGGTGCGGTACCGCCAGCCGTTACGCGCTCAGCTTCCACTGGCGCATCCAAACTCGGGTGACTTTCTTGCAATTTTGGCTGCTTCACTGGCGCCGCCGGAGCCTGACGCATTTGGCTAGGATCTGATGCGGGTAAGCCACCACGGTACAAGAATCCCACAATTTCTTGGTTGATTCTTGCCACCAATGATTTAAACAGCTCGAAAGATTCAAACTTGTAAATCAGCAGCGGATCTTTTTGCTCGTAGACGGCTCCTTGTACACTTTGACGAAGGTCATCCATGGCACGCAAGTGCTCTTTCCACTCGTCATCGATGATGGCAATGGAAATGCCTTTTTCGATATCTGTAATGAGAGATGAGCCTTCTGTGTCGATGACTTCTTGCAATACCGAAGTGACCTGCAAGGTTTTCTTCCCGTCGGTAATAGGCACCAAGATCTTATCGAACTTGTTGTTTTTATCGTCGTGAACTTGTTGGAATACGGGCAGTGCCGCTGTTGCGATGCGATGGCCCTTTTCTTTGTAGAATTGAGTCGCTTCGTGGAACAAATTGTTACATACGGCTTCAAAACCTTGGCTCGAGAAGGTCTCAGCGTCCATCTGAGGCTCAAAGGCGAAGGTGCGGAAGAAATCCAATCTGAATCCGTCCCAATCCTTCGATGGCTGGTACGCTTCGACAAGATCCGCAAGAGTATCGTACACCATGTTGATGATGTCCACCTTGATGCGGTCTCCACTCAATGCATTGCCGCGGCGCTTGTAAATCACCGAGCGCTGGCTGTTCATCACATCATCGTACTCGAGCAATCGCTTACGCGTTCCGAAGTTGTTCTCCTCCACTTTTTTCTGAGCTCGTTCGATTGATTTGGAGACCAAGCTATGCTGAATAACCTCGCCTTCTTCCAAACCTAATCTGTCCATCAATCCTGAAATACGCTCAGAATTGAACAAGCGCATGAGCTTATCTTCCAAGGAAACAAAGAACTGTGAAGAACCCACATCCCCTTGACGACCGGCACGACCACGCAACTGGCGATCCACACGACGGCTATCGTGACGCTCTGTACCGATGATGGCCAAACCGCCTGCGGCTTTACTCTCGTCAGTCAACTTAATATCCGTACCACGACCCGCCATGTTCGTCGCGATGGTTACCATACCTGGCTTTCCTGCTTCGGCAACAATCTCTGCTTCTGCCTGGTGACGTTTCGCGTTCAATACTTGGTGTGGCACCTTGCGCATTTTCAATGCACGGCTCAACAATTCAGAAATATCTACCGATGTCGTACCAACCAACACGGGGCGTCCGGCCTCACGCATGGAAACAACTTCATCGATCACCGCATTGAATTTCTCACGTGCGGTTTTGTAGACATAATCTTCGCGGTCGTCGCGAGCAATAGGTCTATTGGTCGGAATGACCACTACCTCTAATTCGTAAATCTCCCAGAATTCTCCTGCCTCCGTTTCTGCCGTACCTGTCATCCCAGACAATTTGTGGTACATGCGGAAGTAGTTCTGAAGGGTGATCGTCGCATAGGTTTGTGTCGCGGCTTCAATCTTTACATTCTCCTTGGCTTCAATGGCCTGGTGTAAACCATCAGAATAGCGTCGACCCTCCATGATACGACCGGTTTGCTCATCGACAATTTTGACTTTGTTGTCCATGATCACATACTCTGTATCCTTCTCGAACAACGCGTAAGCCTTGAGCAATTGGTTTACCGTATGAATGCGTTCACTCTTCACGCTGTAGTCGCGCAAAATGCCGTCCTTCTGATTGGCCTTTTCCTCAGCAGGCAGCTCTCCTTTTTCCAAGGCGCTGAGCTCAGCTGTGATATCTGGCATCACAAAGAAGTCCTTAGCGGTATTCTTCGAAATCAAATCGATGCCCTTCCCGGTCAACTCGACTTGATTGTTCTTTTCTTCGATGGTAAAGAAGAGGTCCTCATCGATGAGTTTCATCTTCTTGCCTTGCTCTTGCAGATACACACCTTCGGTTTTCTGCAACAGTGATTTCATTCCGTCTTGAGAAAGGAATTTGATGAGTGGCTTTGATTTTGGAAGCCCGCGATAGGCGCGCAACAGTTTCACGCCGCCTTCATCAGCATTGCCATCGGCGATGAGCTGCTTGGCTTCATTGAGTTCCTTCTGTACCAATACTTTTTGAGCGCTCATCAACGCTTCCACGAAGCCTTTGAGTTCATTGAACTGGTGTTGATCTCCTTTGGGCGTTGGTCCTGAAATGATCAGCGGCGTACGTGCATCGTCAATCAATACACTATCCACCTCATCCACGATGGCGTAGTGATGGCCGCGCAATTGTACGCGGTCTTCGTCGCGACGCGCCATGTTATCACGCAAATAATCGAAACCAAATTCATTGTTCGTTCCGTAGGTGATATCACAGAAGTAAGCGGCACGGCGGGCATCAGAATTTGGCTGGTGCTTATCAATACAGTCGATGGTCAACCCATGGAAATTGAAAATAGGCGCCATCCATTCGCTATCGCGTTTTGCGAGGTAATCGTTCACGGTCACGACGTGAACCCCACGTCCTGCCAACGCATTGAGGTAGACCGGTAAAGTGGCCACCAAGGTTTTCCCTTCCCCAGTTGCCATTTCCGCAATCTTACCTTGGTGCAATACTGTACCCCCGATCAGCTGCACGTCGTAATGAACCATGTTCCAGGTAATATCCCCACCAGCAGCCTTCCATCCGTTGGCATAGGTGGCAGTATCTCCATCAATGGTGATGTGGTAATGATCTTGTGCCAGTGTTCGGTCCAATTCCGAAGCCTGTACACTCACAGAACCTGCGGTAAATCGCTTCGCAGTTTCACGAACCAAGGCGAACGCACGAGGGTGAATGTCTGTGAGAACGGATTCGATGGTCTCTAGGACTTGTTTGTCCAATGCTTCGATCTGCTCGTACAACGGTTCGCGTGCATCGTAATCCTCCGTTTGTTGGATCTGCTCGCGCAACGCAGCTATTTCAGATTCCAATGAAGCCGTCGCCTCTTTAATGGCAGCCTTGAAAGATTCCGTTTCTCCGCGCAACTGGTCGTTGCTCATGGCTGCAAGTTCTGCAGCGTGGGTATTCACCGCCTCAACGTGCGGTTGCAATTTTTTCAAGTCGCGGTCGCTTTTAGAACCGACGAGTTTGGATATGAAGTTCAGCATCGGGCTGGAGTATTCTTATAAATAGTTCACAAAAATAATAGAAGGTGTCCTTGTAGACGGCTTTTTGAACTGCTAAAAAAGAGCCAATTCCCTCCAAAAGGCGAAAAATTAGCCATAATGACATAGGCACACCGCTTTTGGCAGGGTGGAAATAGGGGAAAAGGAAAGTTTTGGGAATAAAAAAAGGGGAATTTGGAAGGATTCTCACGTGTTAAAAATCGGCTCAGTAACACCTCGAAAATTCTGCCAAATAGCCCCTAGAACCTATCACAGAAGCATGAAAAGAAAGAACCACCAATCTTCACATACAGGGCAAATATATAACAATTCTGACTAAGTGTACAAATAACACTAACTTTTCTTTCACCTTGGTTTCAATTCATTACGCCCTTCCGGATGGCTTTCCCTATTTTTGCAGCCTTATACCCTTTGAGTTATGGCAGATGCATCTAAAATCTCGACGACTAACGCTCCGAAACCGGTTGGACTGTACCCGCACGCAAGAAAGGTGGGCAACCTACTCTTTCTATCAGGCGTAGGACCGCGCACCGCCGGCAGCGATGCCAACGATAGCGGCGTTCCTGGATTAGAGCTTGACCACAATGGCAACTTTAAGGCCTTCGATTTCGAGGCCCAGGTGCACAGCGTGTTTCAAAATGTGAAGAGCATCCTTGAAGCCAGTGGTTCGAGCTGGGAACAATTGGTTGATGTGACTGTTTTCCTCGTCGACATGAAGCGCGATTTTCACACCTTCAACCGCCTTTATGCTGAATACTTTAAGGAGAATCAACCGTGTAGAACCACCGTTGAAATCAACAGTTTACCGACCCCTATTGCGATCGAACTAAAGTGTATCGCTACCGTAGAATAAGCACATGAGTACATTTCCCGAATATTCCCATCTAGACCTCGCCGGAGTACATAAGGCGGTCTTGCAACGTTGGAAAGATCAACAGGTTTTCGAACAAACCTTGAAGGCCCGCAAGGATGCGGAGCCATGGATTTTCTTTGAAGGTCCTCCAAGCGCCAATGGTTTGCCGGGTATTCACCACGTAATGGGACGTTCGCTCAAGGACGTGTTCTGCCGTTATAAAACCCAAAAGGGATTCTTGGTCGACCGCAAGGCTGGCTGGGATACGCATGGGTTGCCGGTGGAGTTGGGTGTCGAAAAAGAATTGGGCATTACTAAAGAAGATATCGGCAAGAGCATCACCATTGAAGAATACAATGAGGCCTGTAAAAATGCCGTGATGCGCTACACCGGAATCTGGAAAGATTTGACGGACCAGATGGGCTATTGGGTGGACATGGACGACCCATATGTGACCTACGATCCCAAATACATGGAAAGCGTTTGGTGGCTGTTATCAGAACTGTACAACAAAGGACTGATTTACAAAGGCTACACCATTCAGCCGTATTCCCCAAAGGCGGGAACGGGCTTGAGTTCACACGAATTGAACCAGCCGGGCTGTTACCGCGACGTGAAAGACAACACGGTCGTGGCACAGTTCAAAATGATAAAAAGTGGGCAAAGCGAACAGCTCTTTGGCGACCTCGACGTGCACTTCTTGGCATGGACGACGACGCCTTGGACCCTGCCTTCAAATACTGCGTTGACGGTCGGACCAAAGATTGAATACAGCTTGGTTCAAACCTTTAACCAATACACACACGAGCCGGTAAACATCATTGCTGCAACCCCACTCTTGGGCAAGCTGATGGGTAAAAAGTTTGTGGAAGGCGATACCGCCACCTACGAAGCCGGTGCGAAAAAGATTCCTTACCAGATTCTAAAGACCGTGATCGGTACAGAATTGGTCGGGTTGTCGTACGAGCAACTTTTGCCGTATGCCCTTCCGGCGGAGCATGCTGATCAGGCGTTCCGCGTGATTCCAGGGGATTTCGTGACTACGGAAGACGGTACGGGGATTGTGCACACAGCGCCAACCTTTGGTGCGGACGATGCTCGCGTAGCAGCGGATGCAGGAGTACCGCCGCTTTTGGTGGAAGATGAAGCCGGAAACTTGGTGCCGCTTGTGGATTTGCAGGGACGGTTCCGCGCTGAACTTCATGATGAAGTGTTCGGGCTTGGCGGTGAGTACATCAAGGCAGAATATTTGACAGAAGAGGAGCAGGCGGCAGAATTGGCCCTGCAACAAAATAGATTGAAGCACATCATCCCTGAACTCAAGAACTATTTGAGTGTGGATGAGCGTTTGGCGTTGAAACTCAAGATTGAGAACAAGGCCTTCAAGATCGAGAAATACGAGCACAGCTACCCACATTGTTGGCGTACTGATAAACCCGTCTTGTACTACCCGTTGGACAGCTGGTTTATTAAGAGCACGGCCAAAAAAGACCGAATGATTGCGTTGAACAAAACGATCAACTGGAAGCCGGCATCGACGGGTACGGGACGTTTTGGGAATTGGTTAGAAAACCTCAACGACTGGAACTTGAGCCGTTCGCGTTTCTGGGGTATTCCTCTACCTATTTGGAGCACCGAGGAGGGAGACGAACGCCTTTGTATTGGCAGCGTGGCCCAACTCCACGAAGAGATCCAAAAATCCATCGCGGCAGGCCACATGAGCAGCAACCCATTAGGGTCGTTTGAGCCAGGCAATATGAGCAAGGAGAACTACGATAAAGTAGACCTGCACCGTCACATCATGGACGACGTTGTGCTGGTAAGCCCAAGCGGTAAGCCGATGCACCGAGAAAGCGATTTGATCGACGTTTGGTTTGACAGTGGATCTATGCCGTATGCACAGTGGCACTACCCTTTTGAAAACAAGGATAAAATTGAGAACAACGGCGCTTACCCTGCGCATTTCATCGCAGAAGGGGTGGATCAAACACGCGGTTGGTTCTTCACCCTACACGCCATTGCTTCGATGGTCTTTGATAGTGTCGCGTACAAAACGGTGATTTCGAACGGACTGGTCTTAGATAAGAACGGTCAAAAAATGTCTAAGCGATTGGGCAATGCCGTTGATCCATTTACCACCATGGATCAATACGGCGCGGATGCCTTGCGTTGGTACATGTTGACCAATGCCTCACCTTGGGACAACCTCCGTTTCGATATGGACGGTTTGGAAGAGGTGCGTCGTAAGTTCTTCGGAACACTCCACAACACCTATGCCTTCTTCGCGTTGTACGCCAACGTCGACGGCTTCAAGTTTGAAGAAGCGGAAATCCCTGTGGGCGAACGCCCTGAAATGGACCAGTGGATTCTTTCAGAATTGCATTCATTGGTGGCGGAAGTGGAATCGGGAATGGAGGCCTTCGAGCCGACTCGCGCGTTCCGTCCGGTGCAGGAGTTTACCACAGAGAAATTGTCGAACTGGTACGTGCGCTTGGGTCGTCGTCGCTTCTGGAAAGGCGAATACGGCCAGGACAAGATCAGCGCTTACCAGACCTTGTGGACGTGTTTGGAAACGTTGAGCCGTTTGATGGCACCGTTGGCGCCTTTTTATGCGGACCAATTATACCAAGACCTCTACGCCGGTATAAGTAAAGAAGGATTGAGCAGTGTGCATTTGACGTCATTCCCTGAGGCCGATGCGAGCCTCATCAAACCGGAACTCGAGAAGAAAATCAATACGGCGCGCAAGCTTACTTCATTGGTACTTTCTATCCGTAAAAAGGAAAACCTCAAGGTGCGTCAACCGCTCTCCAGAGTATTAGTACCGGCGCTGAACGACAGCGATGCAGCCCTTTTAGAAAGCATTCGCGAAATTTTACTTGCCGAGGTGAATGTGAAAGCGTTGGAGGTCATTGCCCCTGATGCTGGAGTGTTCGTGAAGAAGGTGAAGCCAAACTTTAAGGCATTAGGGCCGAAGGTAGGGCGCCACATGAAAGCAGTGAAAGCCTTTGTCGAAGGCATGGACAGTGCTGCGATCGATGCTTTTGAAGCGGCCGGCTCAGTGACTTTCGAGGACCAAGGGTTGCCGGTGACCATATCTATCGAGGATTGTGAAGTGGTGACAGAAGATATTCCAGGCATGTTGGTGGCTACCGGCGATGGATTGACTGTTGCACTGGATGCAGAGCTCACGGATGCTTTGAGAAATGAAGGATTGGCAAGAGAATTGGTCAATCGCGTTCAAAACCTAAGAAAGTCTTCAGGCTTAGAGGTCGTGGATCGCATTGATATCGAAATTGTGGCTTCAGATGATTTCAAATCAGCGCTCGCGGAATTTGTGGATTATGTGAATGCTGAGGTATTGGCAGATTCCATTTCCTATGTGGAAAGTGCTGAAAACACTATGGATGTCGAAGGACATGAAATAAGTGTTTCAATTATCAAAAAATAAAATTATTTTCGGTGCCTTCCCTTAACCGCTTTAGGTTCTGATTAACACTAGAAATTATGGCAGGAACAGAAAAAACTAGATTCTCTGATGCTGAGCTTCAGGAGTTTAAAGAGATCATTTTAAAAAAGATCGAGAAAGCAGAGCGCGACTTGGATTTGTTGCGTGAGCAGTTTGCCAACGACAAAAACAACGGCACGGACGATACGTCGCCGCAGTTCAAGTCCTTCGAGGAAGGCTCGTCAGTGATGAGCAAGGAGAGCAATTCGCAATTAGCCGCGCGTCAAGAGAAGTTTATTCGCGACTTGAAGAACGCCTTGATTCGCATTGAGAATAAAACCTACGGCATCTGCCGTGTGACGGGTAAGTTGATTGAAGCGGAGCGACTAAAATTGGTCCCACATGCTACGATGAGCATGGAAGCCAAATTGAAGCAACGTTGAGAAAAGCCCTCTACATTGTCCTTGGTACCTTATTGATCGACCAGCTCGTAAAGCTTTGGGTCAAGACCACTATGTACCTAGGTCAAAGTCACGAAATTACTTCGTGGTTTTTCATCCATTTTACAGAAAACCCAGGCATGGCTTGGGGAATAACTTGGGGTGGTGTGGCCGGTAAAATTGCCCTCACCCTTTTCCGTATTATCGCCATTGTTGGGATTGTGTATTGGTTGCGCCAAAGCTTGAAAAAAGGCGTGGGTGCGGCCGGTCTTTGGGGCCTCAGTCTCATACTCGCAGGCGCCATCGGCAATGTCATTGATGGCTTGTTTTACGGAATGATATTTTCAGACAGCTTGGGCCGAGTGGCCACCTTTATGCCCGAGGCAGGTGGCTATGCACCGTTCTTGCAAGGCAAGGTGGTCGACATGTTGTACTTCCCGCTATTCAGCGGAGAATTACCGCAATGGTTGCCCATCTGGGGAGGAGAATATTTCACTTTCTTCCGTCCCATCTTCAACATCGCCGACATGGCCATTTCAACCGGAGTGGGGTTGTTGTTTCTCTTCCAACGCAGCGTATTTAAATAATGCTCGGGGCCATTGCCCATAGCATCGGAACGCACACCCTCTGGTTATATCCGGACGGCACCGCGTATTGGGCCGAAGAACACACTCTTTTTATTGCTGATGTACACCTAGGAAAAAGCGGGCATTTTCGTGCCTTTGGCATCCCGACACCTAAGGGGATTCACACCCACGCCATGCGCTTGTTGCGCAACGCTTTCGCTCGATATGATGCCGCGAAAATCATCTTTCTCGGCGACCTGTTTCACAACCTACAGAACACTGAAACTCGGGATCTGCTGGACCTGATGGAAGAGTTTGTGGAGCATTCCTTCGTGCTGGTCAAGGGCAATCACGATGTGGATGTGCCGGAACATTCCGCGCTCAAAGTCGTAGATCAGCTCGCCGTAGGACCTTTCCTTTGCCTGCACGAGCCTCCAGGGTCAAATTTCGATCAAAACATACCCTTCGACCTGGAGCACATCCAAGTGCACCATAGCGAAAGCTTCTTGTTGTGCGGCCACCTACACCCGGGCGCTACCCTTCGAGGCAAGGGCCGCGGGCGCATCAAAATGAAGGCATTTTTCTTCAACGACCACCTCGGGGTGCTGCCTGCCTTTGGCCCCTTCACCGGCGCGCATGCTTTGCAGGTGGAAGGCCAGTACTACGGCATCGCGGAAGGGCGTATTCTTCCCCTTTTTTAACCCTATTTTAACGGGCCAATTCCCCTAGTTTTTCTTCTTTTGGGACACGAAAAAAAACCACGTTATGGAAGGTGCTCCAGATATCATTGCATTAAACGAAGAAATCAAGAACGAAAGCGCTTTTGTTGATTTGCTCAAAAGCGAATTAGGCAAAGTCATCGTAGGGCAAGAGGGCATGGTCGAAGGACTGCTCATCGGGCTTTTAGCGAACGGCCACATCCTGCTCGAAGGGGTGCCCGGACTAGCGAAGACACTGGCCATTAACAGCCTGAGCCAAACGCTCGGCGGTAGTTTTTCTAGGGTCCAATTCACTCCTGACCTCCTCCCCTCAGATGTGATCGGGACGCAGATCTACAACATGAAAGACCATGCCTTCGAGACCAAGCAGGGTCCTATATTCAGCAACTTTGTGTTGGCCGACGAGATCAACCGTGCCCCTGCCAAGGTCCAGAGCGCCTTGCTTGAGGCCATGCAAGAGCGTCAAGTGACCATCGGCGAGGAAAGCTACCCGCTGCCCAAGCCTTTCCTAGTGATGGCCACCCAAAACCCAGTAGAGCAAGAGGGAACCTACCCACTGCCCGAAGCGCAGATGGACCGATTCCTTCTCAAAGTCCAGCTCGGATATCCTAAAAAAGAGGAGGAGCGCGAAATCATGCGCCGCCAAATGGGTGAAGGTTTTGCCACACTACATGCGGTGGTGAGCTTAGAGCAGATTCTGCATGCCCGCCAATTCATTGATAAAATATACATGGACGAAAAAATCGAGACCTACATCCTCGATATCGTCTTTGCTACGCGAGCGCCTCAGGAGTATAAGATGGGCGACCTCGTGAATAAAATCAGCTTCGGGGCGTCGCCAAGGGGCTCGATAGCGCTCGCAAAAGCGGCACGCTGTCATGCCTTTTTAAGACACCGCGGATTCGTGACACCGGAAGATGTGCGCGCAGTAGCGCCGGCGGTGTTGCGCCATAGAATTGGCCTCACCTACGAAGCGGAAGCCGAAGAAATGACCACGGAAGATATCGTGAGCACGGTGTTGAACACTTTAATGGTTCCTTAATTCTGTGGATGCACTCGAACTACTTCAAAAGGTTCGGCGCATAGAGATTAAGACGCGTCGACTTAGCGACCAACTCTTCTCCGGCGAATACCAAAGTTCGTTCAAAGGCCGTGGGATGAGTTTCGCCGAAGTACGCCCGTACCAAAACGGCGACGACGTGCGCAGCATTGATTGGAATGTGACGGCGCGCAAACGCAGTCCGTACATCAAGGTTTTTGAAGAAGAGCGCGAACTGACCTTGTTCTTGGTCATTGATATTTCCAAAAGTACGCGGTACGGATCGGCGCGCCGGTCGAAAGGGGATTTGTTGACGGAAATTGCCGCGACCTTGGCCTTTAGCGCGATGGGGAACAACGATAAAATTGGGCTCATTTTGTTCGCCGGTCAAGTCGAGAAGGTCATTCCTCCGAAAAAGGGCAAGTCGCACGTCATGCGCATTATCAAGACTATTTTGGAGCACGAACCTCAGCACGAGGGCACCAGAGTGGACCTCGCGCTCGAACATTTATTGCGCATTCAAAAAAGACACAGCATCGTTTTTGTGATGAGTGATTTTATGGGCGAGCTCCCGGAGCGAGCCCTTAAAATAGCCGCGAAGCGCTTCGATTTGTGTGCCATTCATGCCTACAATGACGGGGAGCAACACTTACCGAAGGTGGGGCTTGTACCGGTGGTCGATGCGGAAAGCGGTGCATTGCAATGGTTCCAAAGCGGCAGCAAAAAATTTCAGCAGGCGCTACAGACAAGACATAAAAAGCACAAGGCACAGGTGGCAGATTTGGCCAAAAGAGCCGGTGCCGGGTGTATTGCCCTGAGCGATCAAGATGATTTTGTACCTCCATTACTCCAATTCCTAAAATCCAAAGGCCGATGAGAAGATTGTTGGTAGTGGCATTGATGATGGGATGGGCTGCAGTGCAGGCTCAAGTGGCTGCGCGCTGGGATACCACGGAGCAGGTCGTGGGTGGCATGGTGGTTTTAGAGGCCGAGTTCGCCCATGAGGATGCCGTTGTTAGACCGGATACGGTGAGCGCTTTGTTGTGGCTCGGTGAGGAGGTCGACTCTACGGGAGCGAACACCGTGTACCGTTGGACGGCCTTGGCGGTGGATACCGGCGAGGTTCGTTTGGAAGGTTGGGCGGCGGAACCTTTGGTTATTGGGTTTTTGCCAGTCATGGAAGGACTGCAGAAGGAGCAGGACCGTGCGCCCATAGATGTGCCGTTCTCACTGTGGTGGTGGATTTTAGCGTATAAATGGTGGTTGCTGGCCGGGGCATTGGTACTGGCTGGGGCCGGGTATTTATGGCGGAATTGGACCCCTAAAACCGAAGAAATTCAAGAAGAAACCGTGCCTGAGGAGGACCCATTTGAGGTCGCGATGCAGGCACTGGAAGCCATGCGCGCGGATCGACCATGGGAAGAGGATGTGAAACAATATTATGTGGCGCTCGGAGATTTGGTGCGCCATTACCTCAGTATTCGCAGCGGATTGCCGTTGTCGGAAAAGACCACGGAAGAGGCCCTTGCGTTGGTGAAAATGAAGTGGACCGCGGCACAGCGGGAAGATTACGCCTTTATCATGAGCCGCGCCGATGTGGTGAAGTTCGCGAAGGGTACGATGGATGTGGACACACATTTGGGTTGTTTGGCGAAAGCCGAGGCCCTCATAGTTGAATTCAAACCGGAGGACCATGGGGAGTAATTGGGAATTCGCGCAACCAGAGTGGCTATGGGCCCTGTGCATCGTCCCTTTGGGATGGGTGTGGATGGTTTGGCGTCGTCGGGTCCAATTCAACCGATACCGCTATTCCCAACTCGACGGATTGCCCAGCAGCGCCCTCGGAAAGATTCGACAATGGACCGGATTGTTGCCTTGGCTCGCACTTGGCGCCTTTATCGTGGCTTTGGCGCGCCCCCAGAGCTCAGAAGTCATTCAGCAACCCTCGCAAAACCTTGGGGTGGACATGATGATGGCCCTAGATATTAGTGCCTCCATGTTGTCGCGCGACCTGCAGCCCAACAGATTGGAAGCCTTGAAAGAGGTGGCCCAAGATTTTGTGAGCGCACGGACCATGGACAGGTTGGGACTGGTCATCTATGCCGGCGAAGCCTATAGCCCAGTGCCTCTGACGACCGACCATACCCTGCTGAACGGACAGATTCAAGGCTTGCGCTACGATCTGCTTGAGGGCGGTACGGCCATCGGAATGGGGTTGAGTACGGCTGTGAACAGGTTGGTGGATTCACAAGCCAAAAGCAAGGTGATCATCCTGTTGACCGACGGGGAGAACAACGCCGGATTGGTGGATCCCACGCAGGCGGCAGATTTGGCCCAAAGCCTGGGCATCAAGGTATATACCATCGGATTGGGGACGAACGGCATGGCACAAACGCCGGTGGCCAAGGACCCTATGACGGGCAGGTTGATTTATGAGCAACGCCCGGTCAGCATTGACGAAGAGCTCCTGCAACGCATCGCTTCTACCACCGGCGGGCAGTACTTCCGTGCCACCGACAATCAGAGCCTGAAAGAAATCTACGCATTGATCGATGCAATGGAAAAAAGTGAAATTGAAGGGTACCAATTCTACCGCTACAGCGAGCATTTCTACCGCTGGGTTTGGTTGGGGCTGGCCCTTATAGGATTGGAATTATTGTTGAACCTCGTCGTACTTAAAACTGCATTCTAATGGCATTCAAATGGCAACATCCTGAGTGGCTTTGGATCGGACCCGCGTTGTTCGTGGCGGTGCTGTTGGCTGCCGTGTTGTTCCACCGTTGGCGCGGTGGGGTGTGGAAGAAATTGGGCCTAGAAGAACAAGGCAGCACCCTCACTACCGGTGCGAAGGGCAGCATGCGATTTTTCACGCGTTACACCCTCCTCGCTTTGGCGCTAGGATCTGCTGGATTGAGTGTGGCCAATTTGCAAATGGGCGGCCAAAAACAATTGGTCCAACGCCAAGGTGCCGATGTCGTTTTTGCCCTTGATGTGAGCCGTTCCATGTGGGCTGAGGATATCGCGCCTAGCCGATTAGATAAGGCCAAACTCCTCATCTCAAAAACCATCGATGGTCTCGGAGGCGACCGCGTTGGAGTCGTCGCCTATGCCGGAAGCGCCTACCCCGCTCTGCCCATCACCACCGACTATGCAGCGGCTAAAATGGCCCTCGCCAGCGCCGACCCGGACCAAGTCCCTTCCCAAGGCACTAACCTCAGCGCTGCTTTGGAATATGCCCAAGAATATTTCAACCCTGCCTCTCCCGCCGGGCGATTCATCATCGTGTTGACCGACGGGGAAGACCACGAATTTTCTACCTCACCCATCAATCCAGAATTGCCTGTGAATGTGTTGGTCGTGGGCGTAGGCACGAACATGGGCGGCCCCATCCCCATGTCGAAAGGACGCAACGGAACGACCTATAAAAAGGACAACAGCGGCGAGGTGGTGATCACCAAGCGGGACGATGCGGTATTGCAAGAAATCACCAATCTATTGGGCGCGCAATATGCCGACGGGAATTCAACGGAAAGTGCTCTCACGACCATCAAATCCTTTATCGAGGACGGCGAAAAGTCTGATATTCAAGAAGAGATCGCCATGAACTACGACAGCCAATTCATGTGGTTCCTCTACCCCGCTCTTTTCTTCTTGTTGCTCTACCTACTTCTTCCCCAACGCGTGCGCGGCGTCGCACTGATCGTGGCCTTGCTTGGGCTCAATACGGCGCAGGGGCAAAACCTTCATACCTACGGACAAGAAGTGCGAAAGGGCAACGAAGCCTTTGAAAATGGAAAGTGGGAAGATGCTGCGGCGGCTTATGATGCCGCTAGTGAGCAGCAACCCGATGCCTTTATCCCAAAGTTCAACAAAGGAACTGCCCTGAAGCAAGCCGGCGATGCCGAAGGTGCCGCACAAGCATTGGTGGAGGCAGCGCAATCCACGGAGGATCCTTTGCTGCAGAGCGATGCTTTGTACAACCTAGGGAACCTTTTGATGGATGCGGGCCAATTCCAAGAGGCCGCCGGTGCGTATATTGAAAGCCTAAAGCGCCAGCCCAATCGTCCCGACGCGGTATACAACTTGAACCGCGCCTTGGAACAGCAAAAACAACAGGAACAGCAGCAAGAGCAGGACCAACAGCAAGAGCAAGACCAGGAGCAGGAAAAAGAGGAGGAGCAAGAGAAATCGGACAACCCGAATGAACAACCTCAGGACGAGCAAGAGGACCAGGACAACAGCAAGAAAGACCAGGACCAACAAGGCGATGGCGATAATGGCGAGCAAGACCCTAGCCAGCAACCTGAAGAGGATGAGCAAGGCGAAGAGGGCGAGCAAAACAAGCCTAAAGAAGGTGGGGAGACCACCGCAAAGATGACCCCTGAGGAGATCAAAGGGTTGTTGGAAGCCATACAGCGCGCCGAGGAGAAAACGGCGGAGAAGATGAATGCGAAAAAGGCAAAAGGAAAGAAGAAGAGCGGTGAAAAAGATTGGTAAATACCTCATGTTTGGCGTGGCCCTGCTTTGGACTACGATCGCCTTTGGCCAGGACGGTTCGTTGACGGCAAAATGTTCGCGTACGACGGTAGGGCTGAACGAGCAGTTCCGCATCACCTTCAGTACGGACAGCCGCGGCGGCAATATTGAGCCGCCAGCCATGAACGACTTTTTAATTGTCGGCGGTCCCTTTCAATCGCAGCAGACCCAAATCATCAATGGGAATATGAGTTTTCAGCGGGAGGTCAGTTACCAATTGGTCGCTAAATCCGAAGGCACATTCAAGATAGGACCGGCCACTTTGAAAACCCGCCAAGGCACCCTCGAGAGCAATGCCCTCACGATCACGGTGAAAGCCGGCGCCGTGCGTGAAAACCCTTTGGCCCAGCAAGCCAAGGACGGCTTCCAAGTCGATATTTTAACCTCCAAAAAAGAGGTCTATGTGGGCGAACCTTTCGTGATGCTGCTGCGCGCCTACTGGACCAAACCGGTGCGCAACCTGAACATCATTCAAACCCCAAATTTTGAGGGGGTGCTGCAAAATCAATTGGACCTACAACAACGCGAACGCAGAGAGGTCATCGACGGCAAATCCGTGATTGTCCTGGACTTCGACAAAAAGCTATTGACCCCTACACAACCGGGTACTCTCGGTGGTCAAGAACTCAAACTGTCGGGCCAAGTACAAGTGCCTACCGGACGTCGCGATTTCTTCAACATGCCAGAGGTGACCTACATCAACCAGGTGGCCACGGCGAAGATTCCCGCGGTTAAAATCAAGCCCCTGCCCTCGCCCAAACCGGCGGGCTTCAGCGGTGCAGTCGGCGAACTGGCAATTACGCGCGAACTTTCCCGCACATCGGTGAGCGGCGATGAGAGCATTACGCTGAAGATTAAGATTTCCGGAACAGGGAATTTCAACACGATCTCCGTACCGGAATTGGTCCCGCCTCAGGGCTTTGACATCTACGATCCAAAGTTCAACGAGAAAATCAACTACACCACCTCCGGGGTTAGCGGCTACAAGGAATTAGAATACCTACTCGTACCCCAATTCAAGGGGGATTTCATCGTGCCTGAAATGCGTTGGACGTATTTCAACACCAAAACGGGCACCTACGAAGAACTGATTTTGGCCGAAGAAACGGTAGAAGTGCTTTCCGGCGCCGAAGCACCGGCCGGCGCTGATGTAAACGGGGCCGTGGTGAAGCGCGAGGTGCAAGATATCGATAGTGATATCCGCTACCTGCACAGTATTGAGGAGCCGCTAGGTAAGCGCAACGGAATTCTCATTGCCGCACTGTTGGCGGCTGTTGTAGCCGGATTGTGGGGGGTGCAAGGCATTCGTTTCGGCGGCAAGGCGCCTTCGAAGCAGGCGGTTTGGCAACGGGAGAAAAAGAAAGTGATGGCCGCCTTTAATTCGGGCGCCGACAACAGATACGGGATCCTTTTCAACACCTTGGAAGCCCAATTATTATCCCAAGGCCTTGACAAGGAGCACATAAAATTGGCCACCCTAGGGCAGACCTTTGGCGAAGAGCGAGGCGCCCAATTGCATGGCTTGCTGGAACGCTGTCAAATGGCGGAATATGCCCCAGGTGCGGTGGGCGACGACCAATGGTTTATGGACGAATTCAAAACAGTGTGGGAATGGATGTAAGATCAAGTTTAGACTCGGCCCAAGCGCTGTACGACGCGGGAGATTATGTAGCAGCATTGCCTTTGTTTGAAGAGGCAGGACAGGCTTTTCCTTTGGATGCGGATTTAGCCTATAATTTGGGCAACTGCTACACTAGATTAGGGGAATTAGGCGAGGCGCGAATGTATTTTGAGCGCGCCCTCTTGCTCGACCCAAACAACGCCGATGCCGAACACAACCTACAATGGGTCGGCATGCGATTGTCGGACGCGGTGGTAGAACCGACCGACAGCTTGTTCCAATGGCTGGGATCGACCTTCAGAACGGTCGCGGCATCCGAAAGCTGGCTCATGATTTTAGCCTTGGCCTTGGCCATTACCGCAGGCTTACTGGCCGCAAGGAGGTGGTGGAAACCCGGTCTCAACTGGCGCTGGCCGTTTACGACGACCATGATCAGCTTGGTATTGGCCGGCGTGTATTGGATCAGCCTGCCGGCAAGCGATACCGTGGTGGTCACTTCAAAAAATAGTTACGGCTACAGCGAACCCTCTTCAAGTTCGAAACGAATATTGTTGCTCAGCGAGGGGAGCGCCGCCCGACTGCGCAAGAGCAGTGAAGGGTGGTTCTTTCTTGAGTTAGGGGATGGCCGCTTGGCTTGGTTTGAAGCCGCACAATGGGGCCGCGTCCTGCCTCCTGAGTCTACACTACCTTAGACCAGCTTAGGTATCCAATTCTTCATGGGTGAGGTAATGCCCATTGTTACTTGATACGAGAACGGAAACGCGCGAACGGCGTGCTTCGCCTCAGTCCAACGCGGATGCTTTTTCTTGCCGGATGAATAGATGGCAAAAAGTACATTCACATTGTCCAGCAACTGTTGCATTTGCTCCTTCGTCAAGTCTTGACATCCTTTGATGTGGGTCCAATTTTCATGAGCTACCGCATCCTCTAATGTCAATACTTGGTCCATGGGGCCGCGCCAAAACGGGAACGAAAAGGGGAAGCCCCGAAGCAGATTGTTGATCAGCTTATCTTCCATAATGAATAGGTTTTTGGTGTATTGGTGCTTATGAAGTTACACCAAATGCCAAAGCTTTGCACGCTAATTTTTAGCCAATTCGGCTAAATTTTGCGTTATGGATGATAAAAATTGGGTTTATTCCATGTGGTTGAAGCCCTGTGCCTTGAGCGCAATGACCTTTTCGTCACGCGTAATCAAATTCGCACCCGTGCCTTCTTTCACATAGCCAATGACCGTCAAGTTAGGATTGGCCTTGATTTTGTCGTGATCGGCGATAGGAATCGTGAAGAGCAATTCGTAATCCTCACCCCCATTCAAAGCCACCGTGGTCGTATTCAAGTTGAATTCTTCACAAATGGTATAGATCGACGGATCAATAGGAATCTTGTTCTCGTAGACATTCACCTGCACCTTTGAGGCGTCGGCCAAATGCAGCAACTCTGAGCTCAGGCCGTCGGAGATATCAATCATCGACGTCGGCACCACCTCCAAGGCTTGCAATAACTCCACGATGTCCTTGCGGGCTTCAGGTTTTAATTGGCGCTCCAAAATATATTCGTGACCGCCCAGCTCCGGCTGCATCTCTGGATTATCTAGATACACCTGCTTCTCGCGCTCGAGAATCTGCAAGCCCATATAGGCTCCGCCCAAATCTCCCGAGACGACAATCAAATCATTGTCACCCGCCCCAGCGCGCTTGGCTGCCTTATCCTTCTCGACACGCCCTACCGCGGTAATGGACAAGACCAAACCCGAACGCGACGAGGTAGTATCGCCACCGACGAGGTCAACGTTATAACGCTCACAAGCCAAATGGATGCCTTCATAGATTTCTTCCAAGGCCTCCACCGGGAATCTATTCGATACGGCAATGCTCACGGTGATGTGCTCTGCCACCCCGTTCATCGCATAGATGTCGCTGAGGTTCACAACCACACTTTTGTAGCCCAAATGCTTCAGCGGCATGTAACTCAAATCAAAGTGTACCCCCTCCACAAGCATGTCGGTAGAGATGGCCTGGTAATGATCCCCCATATCTAGAAGGGCGGCATCGTCGCCAATTCCCAAAGCCGTTTTATCGTGCTTGATTTTGGTGGCTGTGGTCAAATGATTGATGAGTCCAAATTCTCCTAAATCAGAGATTGGTGTGCGCTGGGTGTTTTTCGATTCGAACATAGAGCAAAGTTATTGCGTTAGCCATTGCAAAGGGACGAAAAAACTCCCGTTTTCATTAACTTTGTCGCGCGTGTTTAGAATGCGTCTAAATAATATGATCACAGTTTCAGAAACAGCGAAGGCGAAATTAATCGCGTTGATGGGCGAGGAAGGCAAGTCGCTAGAAAACACCTACATCAGTGTGGGCGTGGAAAGCGGCGGATGTTCTGGCCTGTCATATACCATGGATTTTGTGGCGGAAATGCCTGAAAATTCAGAGCTCTACGAAGATAACGGCGTAAAAGTCGTCGTCGAGAAAAAAGCCCTTTTATACCTCATTGGCACCACTTTGGAGTACAGTGGCGGTCTAAACGGCAAAGGATTCAACTTCAATAACCCAAATGCTACCCGCACCTGTGGTTGCGGCGAGAGCTTTGCAGTATAACCCCTATGAGTGACGAAATCTTAGACGAAATCACCGCCTCCGACTATAAGTACGGCTTTACGACGGACATTGAGAGCGACAAGGTGCCTCCCGGCTTGAACGAGGAGGTCATTCGCATGATCAGTGCCAAGAAAAACGAGCCGGAATGGATGTTGGAATGGCGTTTGGATGCGTTCCGTATTTGGAGCGAGATGGAAGAACCGGAGTGGCCAAATGTCACGTATGAAAAACCGGACTTCCAGGCGATCTCTTACTACAGCGCACCGAAACAGAAGAAAGAACTAGAAAGCCTGGACGAAGTAGATCCCGAACTTCTTAAAACCTTCGAACGTTTGGGCATCAGCTTGGACGAGCAGAAGCGATTGAGCGGTGTGGCCATGGACGTGGTAGTGGATTCCGTTTCTGTAGCCACCACCTTCAAAAAGACGTTGGCGGAAAAGGGCATCATCTTCTGTTCGATGAGCGAGGCCATTCAGGAGCACCCGGAATTGGTCCGTAAACACCTTGGAACCATCGTTCCGAAACGCGATAATTTCTACGCAGCGCTGAACAGTGCCGTCTTCACCGACGGGTCGTTCTGTTATATCCCAAAAGGGGTGCGTTGTCCGATGGAATTGAGCACCTATTTTAGAATTAATGAAGCCGGTACGGGCCAATTCGAGCGTACGCTCGTCGTCGCCGATGCAGGATCGTACGTGAGCTACCTCGAAGGATGTACCGCACCTTCACGCGATGAAAACCAGCTGCACGCAGCGGTGGTCGAACTCGTCGCGATGGACGATGCCGAAATCAAATACAGCACCGTACAAAACTGGTACCCTGGCGACGCCGAAGGCAAAGGTGGGGTCTTCAACTTTGTGACCAAGCGCGGCCTGTGTGAGCGCAATGCGAAGATCAGCTGGACCCAAGTAGAAACCGGTTCTGCCGTGACCTGGAAATACCCATCGTGTATTTTGAAAGGCGACCACAGTGTCGGTGAATTCTACAGTGTAGCGGTGACCAACAAATACCAGCAAGCCGATACCGGAACGAAGATGATCCACTTGGGCAAAAACACCAAGAGCACCATCATCTCCAAAGGGATCAGCGCCGGCAAGAGCCACAATAGCTACCGCGGACTTGTTCGCGTCGGTGCTCGTGCCGAAAACGCAAGAAACTTCAGCCAATGTGATTCCCTATTGATGGGCGATCAATGTGGCGCGCACACCTTCCCGTACATCGAAGCGCAGCACCCGACGGCTCAGATTGAGCACGAGGCGACCACTTCGAAGATTGGTGAGGACCAATTATTCTATTGTAACCAGCGCGGTATTGGAACCGAAGAAGCCATCGCCCTCATCGTCAATGGCTATTGTAAAGAAGTACTCAACCAGCTTCCTATGGAGTTTGCCGTAGAAGCACAAAAACTATTGGAGGTCTCGCTAGAGGGTTCCGTAGGATAAGATCATGCTAAAAATCAAAGACCTCAAAGCCCAGATAGAAGATAACCAAATCCTCAAGGGCATTAACCTAGAAATCAATGCTGGCGAAGTACATGCCATCATGGGACCCAACGGTTCAGGTAAATCGACATTGAGCAGCGTCATCGCGGGCCGTGAAGATTACGAAGTAACCGACGGCGCCATCGACTTCGACGGCGAAGACCTCTTGGACCTCGATCCAGAAGAGCGTGCCCACAAAGGCATCTTCTTGAGCTTCCAATACCCGGTTGAAATTCCAGGGGTAACCGTGAGCAACTTCATCAAAACTGCCATCAACGAAAGCCGTAAAGGCCGTGGCCAAGAGCCCATGGAAGCCCGCGAGATGTTGGCCAAGATGCGTGAGAAGAGCGCCTTGCTAGAAATGGACAAGAGCTACCTCAGCCGCAGCTTGAACGAAGGATTCTCTGGTGGTGAGAAAAAGCGCAACGAGATATTCCAAATGGCAATGCTCGAACCAAAATTGGCCATTCTAGATGAAACAGATTCTGGTTTGGACATCGACGCCCTTCGCATTGTCGCAAATGGTGTGAACAAGCTTCGCAGCAAAGACAACGCCGTGGTAGTCATCACGCACTACCAACGTTTGCTCGACTACATCAAACCGGATTATGTACACGTCCTGTATAAAGGTAAAATCGTGAAGAGTGGCGGACCAGAATTGGCCCATGAACTCGAAGAACGCGGATACGATTGGATCAAGGCAGAAAACGCATGACAGATTTAGCACAAGATTTACTCTCTTCCTTCCTCGTAGCTGAATCACAGCTCAACGGGAGCCGCAACCTCGGCGTCGTGTCCTTGCGCAAAAAAGCCATGGACCGCTTCGAGCAACAAGGCTTCCCTACCACGAGAGACGAAGAGTGGAAGTACACCAACCTAAAGCCGGTACTCAAGCAAGATTACCGCATCCTACTCAAAGGGGATGATGCCGTGTCTTTTGCAGACATCAAGAAATACCTTTTGAGCGACCTCGATACCTACAAGCTTGTCTTTATCAATGGCAAGTACAGCTCTTGGCTGAGCGAAAGCACGCATCAAAGCTTTGATATCTGCACCTTCGCGGCCGCCTTGAACAAGTACCCAGATGTCATTGGCGATTACCTCGGCAAAGCGGCACCAGAGGGCACCACCTTTGTGGACCTGAACACCGCCTTTGCAGATGATGGTGCCTTCGTACGCATCAAGCGCAACCAAACCGTAGACAAACCCATCGAGATCTTATACCTCACTACCGATGAGAACGGTCCGGCCTTTGCCCAAAACCGCAACCTCATTATTGTGGAACAGAATGCTGAGGTACAAATCGTCGAGCGTCACCAAAACATTGGTACCCAGCCAAACTTCACAAATTTTGTCAGTGAAGTCTTTGCGGCTGTCGATGCTCGCGTGAGTTACTACAAGGTGCAAAACGACGCGCTCCACGCTTCCCTCGTCGACAACACCCACGTGGTGCAAGAGCGCGGTAGCAACGTGCATGTTGGGACGTACAGCTTCGGAGGAAAATTGGTCCGTAATAACCTACATTTCTATGCCGACGGCGAACATACCGAGAGCCACATGGACGGGGTGACCATCATTGGCGATGGACAAACGGTAGATCACCACACTTTAGTGGACCACCGCGAGCCAAATTGTTACAGCCGCGAGTTGTACAAAGGCATTTACCTCGGCAATAGCCACGGCGTGTTCAACGGTAAGGTGATGGTGCGTCAAAAGGCGCAAAAAACCAATGCCTTCCAGCAGAACGACAATATTTTGTTGAGCGAACGCGCGAAGGTGGATACAAAACCTCAACTCGAGATTTTTGCAGACGATGTGAAGTGTTCACACGGTTGTACCATTGGCCAATTAGACAAAAACGCCTTGTTCTACCTGCGCTCGCGCGGTATTCCAAAGAAAGAGGCGGAAGGTTTAATGACCTATGCCTTTGCTTCAGACGCCTTGGAATACGTTAAGATTCCACAGCTCGAAAAACGCTTGAACCGCGTCATCGCTGATAAGCTCGGCATCAACTTGGAATTCGCCCTATAATGGCCTACGACATCGACTACATCCGATCCCAATTCCCCATCCTGGACCAACAAGTCCACGGGAGACCCTTGGTGTATTTGGACAATGCTGCCACCGCGCAGAAACCAAAAGCCGTGGTCGATGCCATCAGTCATTATTACTATAACGACAACGCCAACGTGCACCGCGGCGTCCACACCCTGAGCCAGCGTGCGACGGATGCCATGGAAGCGGTGCGCGAACAAGTACGCGAACACATCGGTGCGCGCGAATCCGCAGAGATCATTTTTACGCGAGGTATTACCGACAGCATTAACACCGTTGCTTTCGGTATGGGTGCATTGATCAAACCGTACCAAAATGTGGTGATCACGGCCCTTGAGCACCATAGCAACATCGTGCCATGGCAGATGCTGTGTGAACGCACTGGAGCAACCTTGCGCTACATCCCCATCAACGAAAAAGGGGAACTCGTCCTCCATTCATTAGAGGAAATCATCGACGAACACACGGCCATGGTGGCCTTCAATCACATCTCAAATTCCCTGGGCACCATCAACCCGGTGAGCACCATTTTGGCACGCGCCAAAGCAGTCGGAGCATGGACCCTAGTGGACGGCGCACAAAGTGGGCCACACGCCAAGGTGGATGTACAGGAATGGGATGTGGACTTTTTCACGCTGGCTTCGCACAAAATGTACGGGCCTACCGGATTGGGTGTGCTCTACGGCAAGCGCGAGCGACTCGAAGCCCTCCCTCCCTACCAGGGCGGCGGTGAAATGATTGCTACGGTGACCCTAGAGAAGAGCACCTACGCGGCGATCCCACACAAGTTTGAGGCGGGCACACCGCACATCGAAGGAGTGATCGGTTTCGGAGCCGCATTGAAGTTCATGAACAGCATCGGCATTGAGGCCATCGCCAAACATGAAGCGGAATTACTCGACTATGCCACGGAAAGCTTGAGCAGCATTGAAGGATTTAGAATCATAGGAACGGCGGACCACAAAGCGAGCGTGTTGAGCTTCCTTGTCGACGGCACCCACCCATACGATTTAGGGGTATTGCTCGATCAGCAAGGCATCGCGGTTCGTACTGGACAGCACTGTACGCAGCCTATTATGGACCAATTCTGCATTGCAGGCACCGCCCGCGCAAGTTTTGCGATGTACAATACCAAAGAAGAAATCGACCTGTTCAAGGCCGCTTTAGAGCGTGCCGTAAACATGTTGCGATAAACCCCTTTTCTATGACCATACGTGAAAAACAAGCCGCGCTAGTAGACGAGTTTGCCTTCTTCGACGATTGGATGGACAAGTACAACCACATCATCGAAATGGGTAAAAGCTTGCAACCCCTAAGCGACCAAGACAAGCAGGAAGACCTCTTGGTTCAGGGCTGTCAAAGTAAGGTTTGGCTCAAGGCCGAGAAGCAAGGCGATGCCGTAAAGTTTTGGGCCGATGCCGATGCCATCATCGCCAAGGGAATCGTGGCCATGCTTATTGATGTTTTCGACGAGCAGCCGGCGGCAGACATTGCCCAAGCCGAGCTCGGTTTCATCGAGGAAATAGGACTAAAAGATCACCTCAGCCCGACGCGTGCGAACGGCTTGATGAGCATGATCAAACAAATGAAAATTTACGCCCTAGCATTTGCTTAGGTATACATGAAATCATGAGTGAAGAATTGAGCAGAGCAGAGATGCAAAAGATCGGTGAGGAAGTCGTTGGCGTCCTTTGCACCATATTCGATCCAGAAATTCCAGTGGACATCTACCAGTTGGGGTTGATCTATGACGTCCAAGTCAGCACAGAGCGCGACGTTCACATTCTCATGACCCTCACCTCGCCCAACTGCCCAGTGGCAGAGAGCCTTCCGCAAGAGGTGAAGGAAAAGTCGAGAGCATTGGATTCCGTTCGCGATGTCGAGGTGGAAATCACCTTCGATCCTCCATGGGATAAAGACATGATGAGCGAGGAGGCCAAACTCGAATTAGGGATTCTTTAAAAAAAAGCCAAAATCCAAACCTTTACCGCATAAAATGGTTAGGTATTCGTTATTTAGCCGCTTCTTTTGTGGCTTTTAGCGAAAGAAACACAACACACAACACCGCCTTATGAAAGTTGGTATACACGCCATTTCGTACTACGTACCTACACAGTATTTGCCCATTGAAACCCTGGCAAATGCGCGCGATATTGAATACGCAAAACTCAATAAAGGATTGGGGCTAACCTCGATGTCTTTCCCGGATGTCGACGAGGATGCTGCCACTATGGGAGCCAATGCCGTTTTACGCCTGATCCAATCTGAAAACATCCACCCCTCCACCATAGGTCGCTTGTACCTAGGGACCGAAAGTGCCCTAGATAGCGCGAAGCCAACGGCTACCTATATTTTGGATTTGGTGGAAAACCAATTATCCGCTGAACACGGGGCCGATTGTTTGCGAAATGTGGATGCCGTAGACATGATCTTTGCCTGTGTAAGTGCCGTAGACGCGCTAGAAAACGCTTGTCTTTGGGCCGCCCAAAATCCAGACAAAGTCGCCATTGTTGTCGCCTCAGATTTGGCTAAATACGACCTTGGCAGCACCGGAGAATATACCCAAGGCGCCGGCTCTGTAGCCCTTGCGGTCCGCACCAACCCAGATATGATCAGCTTCAATCCACATGTGGGAGTGGCCACCAAAGGGGAGCGAGATTTCTTCAAGCCGCGTCGCACCTTTACCAAAGCATCGCTTCTCGCCGAGGCCGCCAAACTGTTGGGCGTGGAACTCAGCGAAGAAGAGGCACAAGAAAAACTTGCAAACTCGAACGGGTTCTGGGGCGGAAACACCATGCTCCGCAGCTACGTGGAGGAGCCTGTTTTCGACGGACAGTACAGCAACTTTGCCTACGTGAGCCGCATCAAAGAAGCATTGGCAAATTTCGACACCAAGGTCAATACCAACCCAGCACTAGATTGGGACAAAGTGGTCATGCACCTACCCTACGCCTTCCAAGGCCGTCGCATGTTGGTGAACTTCTACCTGGATTGGATGAAGGCCAACAACAAATGGAACGAAGTCGTCGAGGTGATGGGCAGTGATATGCCTGCCGATAAAGCCGAAGCCAAGGAATGGGTTCGCGCTTTCTCAAAAAGCGATTACTACCGCGCCTATGTCGCCAAGGCCCTTGCGCCGGCAGAACGCGCCTCCAGCCTCATCGGCAATATGTATACCGCTTCCATCTTCATGGGACTCTTAAGCACCCTCTGTGATGCTGCAGATAAAGGACAAAACATCGAAGGACATACCATAGGATTCATGGGCTACGGCTCGGGTTCTAAGGCCAAGGTATTCCAAGGCACGGTGGAAAAAGGTTGGAATAAGGTGGCCCAATTAGACCTCTTCAACTCCCTCGAAAACCGCACCGCGGTGAGCTTCGAAACGTATGAGAATTGGCACAATGAACGCCTTGATAGCGCCATCAAGCCGAACAAAAAAGGTTTCGTGTTCACAGGTTTACGCACCGAGGAGAACCAAGAATTCTACAGAGATTATACCTTTAACGCCTAGATGAGCGAAAAGGAAATCATTAATAAGGTCGCGCAAAGTCCGCTGATCACCTTCAATCTCGAGGACTACTTACCGTCCCGCACGGCGGAGCTAGACCTTTGTGCCCTGGTGGATGGCGGTCTGCTTCGCGAAGAAGCTTTTCGCAACACTTTGAAAGCACACGATTTCTCCCCTTACGAAAACACCGTGGTTCGCCTCTACCTCAGCGAAGACCTGATCCTCCCCGCTTGGTCCTATTCTGCTCTCGAGCAGATTGACAGACCTTGGCATCGCGAGTATTTGGGCGCCCAATTCCGAAACTTTTTGGAGCCAGTATTTTAGAGAGGTCTTGGGAAAATTGGACTACAGCACCTTCGTAGGCAAACCCATCATCCTAAAAGGTTGTGGGGACAAACGCGTTCCACGCGATGCCTATGTGCAAGCCATACAACACCTCAAACCCATCGCAAAAAAAGTGAGCTATGGGGAAGCGTGTAGCGCTGTGCCGTTGAAATAATTAAAGGGTAATACTCAATCCGAGATTTAGGCTACGGGCCTCCTGCCACGTATCCAACAACGGTCCGTCGACCACCAACGGGCTCAATCCATAAAATCCAAACACATTGACCGGCCCCCGCCCTGCCTTGGCATACACACCATAGCGGTACGGATTAAACCCAGCGATGTTGTAGAATTTCACTCGATAGTTTTGGTCCTCATAGTACGAATACGAATCTGTTCTATAGCCAAACAAAGCGCCGACATATAGTCGATTGTAACGCCCCTTATTGTTGACATTTCCTCGGTATCGGAACTCTACACTTCCGTCGACATATTCCGTTGCGAATCGGTTCGAATGACCATTACCGGTGAGGTATATGGGGGTCATGGTACCATCTTCACTCATGTCCAAATGCAAATTTCCGTGATAGAAATGTGCGCTATACCCTAGACCCCATGCCCAGGAAAAATGGGAAATACCAAAGACATTGTCTCTGGTAAAATGAATCTCCTGGCTATTGGCAATAGTACCGGGCGAAAACTCGCCTGGGGCTCCGCTCACGATGAGTGCGGAGGAATTAAAGGAAAAACCTTCGCCCGGCTCCGGAATGAATGTAAAGGATTTCTGGCCATAAGCTGAAGCTAGGGCCAATAGAAAAACTAGGAAAGAAAGGAGCCTGCGTTGAATCATGGCTCCAAAATACTAAAGGTCGTCGTCTTCTACGTCTTCCGCCGCATCAAAATCATCCGATTCTGCTTCATCGTCAGAATCATCCTCATCGAATGCCTCAAAATTCTGTACGAGCGTCGTACTTACCTTGATCAAGTACTTCGTATCCTCAGTCTCCAGCGGCACGGCTTCCACGCGCTCCCCTTTTGCATTGGTAAAGTACTCGGTGTCGTATTCGAAACCGTCAGGGTACGCTTCGACCAGCAGCGCCATTAGGTCGGGAGTCATGGACTTGTAGTCCTTGATCACAAATCGCTTTGCCATTTGCTGTAAATATTTGATATCACTAGTAATGTACTTCGGCTAAAACACACATTATTAAGCTAATATCACGACCCGATAGGCAGGGCCGCACGCGGCTAATTATTTGCCTAATATCCAAGAAAAAATCAAAGGTGCAACAATGGTCGCATCACTTTCCACAATAAATTTTGGGGTATCTGCATCGAGCTTTCCCCAAGTGATTTTTTCGTTTGGAACGGCACCCGAATACGATCCATACGAGGTGGTCGAATCCGATATTTGGCAGAAGTACCCCCAGAATGGGGTATCCTCAAGTTCTAAATCTTGGTAGAGCATCGGCACCACACAAATAGGGAAATCTCCCGCAATACCGCCGCCTATTTGGAAGAACCCAATAGACGCCGTTTTGCTCTCTTTGGTGTACCAACCGGCCAACCATTGCATGTACTCAATGCCGCTCTTAACGGTACTCGCTTGAAGCTCACCCTTGATGCAGTACGAAGCAAAAATGTTGCCCATGGTGGAATCCTCCCAGCCCGGTACGACGATAGGCAGATTGCGCTCTGCCGCCGCCAACATCCAGCTGTGCTCTGGTGGAATCTCATAATATTGTTCCAAGACTCCTGATAGGAGCATCTTGTACATGTATTCGTGCGGGAAGTAGCGCTCGCCATTCGCCTCAGCATCTTTCCAGATGGCCTCGATATGACCCTGCAAGCGGCGGAATGCTTCCTCTTCCGGAATACAAGTGTCGGTCACACGGTTTAGGCCACGGTCCAACAATTCTCTCTCCTGCTGCGCGGTAAGATCGCGGTATTCTGGAACGCGCTCGTAATGCGTATGCGCGACGAGGTTCATCAAATCTTCTTCGAGGTTCGCCCCGGTACAAGAGATGATGTCCACCTTTCCTTCGCGGATCATTTCCGCAAGAGAAATGCCCAATTCTGCCGTGGACATCGCGCCCGCTAGGGTCACCATCATCTTGCCACCGGCATCGAGGTGTGCTTCGTATCCTTTTGCTGCATCTACCATTGCCGCCGCGTTGAAGTGACGGTAGTGGTGTGCCATAAACTGTGAAATAGGTCCTTTATTCATAACCCAAGGTATTTAGCATTTGGTCGGCCGATTGTTGGTCGGCGAATAATCGTGTCGAAACGGTGCCATCATCTTCGATGTTGACCACCACGTGTTTCGGTGCAGGCAATAGGCAGTGTTTCGTACCGCCGTAGCCCGACAAGCTTTCCTGATACGCACCCGTATTGGAGAAGCCTATGATCAATGGCTCCGGATCCATCCTGCGCAAACGTGGTAAGAAGATCGCATTAACGTGCTGCTCGGAGTTGTAGTAATCGTCGGAATCGCATGTCAAACCTCCCAACAGTACGCGCTCATATGGCTTGTCCCATTTGCTCAACGGGAACATGATAAAGCGCTTATTGATGGCCCAGCTGTCCGGCAAGGTCGTCATGAACGAGCTGTCGATCATGTACCAAAGCTCGCGGTCGTTTTGTTGCTTGGCGCCGAGGATGCTGTAGAAATTAGCCCCAGATTCCCCCACCGTGTAACTTCCAAACTCGCTGAAAATGTTCGGCTCAGGAACGTTGGCGTGGTCACACATGGTTTTAATCTGAGAAATGATTTCTTCCGCCATGTACTCGTAATCGAAGTCCATGCCCAGACTTGTTTTGATAGGAAATCCACCCCCGATATTCAAACTGTCCAAAGTGGGACAAAGGCGCTTAAGGTCGATGTAGACCATCACACATTTGCGCAATTCGTTCCAATAGTAGGCCGTATCCTTAATGCCCGTGTTGATGAAGAAGTGTAACATCTTCAGCTCGGCCAAATCGTTGTCGGCAATTTTGGTCTTGTAGAAGTCCACAATGTCGCGGTACCCGATGCCCAGTCGAGAGGTATAGAACTCAAATTTAGGCTCTTCCTCCGAAGCGATGCGGATGCCCACCTTGGCTTTGTGCTTTAGACGTGAGGTCAATTCTTCCAATTCCTCCACGTGGTCAATCACGTTGATGGTATTGCGGTGACCGTCGTTGATCAAGCCAGCGATATTGTCGAGGTAGGCGGGTGTTTTGTAGCCGTTGCATACGACGAATTGGTCCTCTCCTAACAACCCCTTCGCCTTCATCTTACGAACGATATTGATGTCGAACGCGCTGGAAGTTTCCATGTGGACTTCGTTCTCCAACACGCGCTCCATCACAAAGCTGAAGTGATTGCTTTTCGTACAGTAACAGTAGTGGTATTCCGCGTCGTAATCCACCTTGGCCATGGCCACGTGGAACATGCGTCGAGCGCGTTGGATGTTCTCGTCAATCTTTGGCAAATAGGTCATGCGCAAAGGCGTGCCGTATTCTTTGACGATGGGCATCAGATCCAGTCCGTTCCACTCCAGTGTCCCGGCATTGTTTAGTTCAAACTCCTCGGTAGGCCAATCAAAGGTCTGTTCAACGAGGTCCAGATATTTATTTTTCATTTCCGTAAAAAGGTGCGCAAATGTATGGCCAACTTTCAATTTTGCAACTCCTTAATTTTGAAGTTGATGTGGCTTTAAATTTGAGTCAATATTAGTCAATTAGAACCAATTAGGCGGTGAAGCGCACCTCAACCGGCGCAAACCCTTCCACCTCGAGCGTAAAAGAATCGCCATTTTCGACCGGAACCATCGGTCCCAATGCTCCTGATAGCAATACCTCTCCTTTCATCAAGGGTCGCCCTCCTGCCGCCATCGTCTTTGCCAACCATAAGGCTGCATTTAAGGGGTCTCCATGCACGCCGCGCCCGAGCCTTCACTGGCCACAGCACCATTTTTCTTCAACGCCATGCGCACCTCCGCCGTCTGCACCTCAGACAAAGGTTTTCCTTCTTCTCCGAGGATGTAGTGCGAGCCGGAGGCGTTGTCGGCGATGGTATCCGAGATTCGAATATTCCAGCCTTCGATGCGGGAGCCCACCACTTCAATGGAGGCTCGCACTTCTGCAATCGCGGCTTTTAATTCTTCTAGGGTCAGATCTGCATTGGGAAGGTCGGCCCCAAGTACGAAGGCCAATTCTCCTTCAACTTTGGGTTGCATCAGCTCACTCATGCTGATCGTGCCCGTGGCGCTGCGGTCCATGGTGTGGAACAAAATGCCGTAATCCGGCTGGTCTACGCCGAGCTGCTGCTGAACTGCAGGGCTGGTGAGGCCAATCTTCTTGCCCACGATGCGTTCGCCGTCCTTCATACGCAATGTGACGAGCTCCTGCTGAATGGCATAGGCCGTAGGAATGTCGTTGTTGATTTGGTCGCGCAAAGGGGCAATGGTTTGGCCAGATTTTAGGGAATCATATAGGGCCTTGGCATGGTCGAAAACAGATGACATATCTCAGAATTTACACCTCGAAGTTACACTATATTTGTAGGGAACCCACAAACAGAATAGTATGCCATTCTATCAACAAGTTGGAAGCATTCCCCACAAAAGGCACACGCAATTTCGCAAGGCCGATGGGAGTTTGTACCACGAGGAACTCTTTGGAACTATAGGATTTGACGGGATGTCTACCCTGCTCTACCACGAACATCCACCGACCATGGTTAAGGAGGTATTGGAGAGCGTAGACGTTGCGCCGAAAGTCGCCGTGGACAAAAACATGAAAGCGTACCTGCTGGAAGGTTTCAAAGTCCCCGCGACCGACGATTACCTCTCGTCAAGAACGCCAGTGTTGACCAATAGTGATTTGACCATTTCATTGGCCGCGCCGAAAAAGAGCATGTCGGTCTATTTCTACAAGAATGCCCAGCAAGATGAGATGGTATTTGTGCACGAAGGTTCGGGAACGCTGTACACGCAGATGGGCGCTTTGGCCTTTGGACCTGGCGATTACCTGATTATCCCACGCGGAATGATTCAGCAATTCCATTTTGATACAGAAGCCAATAGATTATTTATCGTGGAAAGTGGCTCGCCCATATATACGCCGAAGCGCTATAGAAATTGGTTTGGCCAATTATTGGAGCACAGCCCTTATTGCGAACGTGATTTCCGTGCACCGGCTCACGTACCTGCTAAAAACGAATTAGGTGATTTCACCATCAAGGTGAAAAAGGAGGATATGATCCATAACTACATCTACGCCTCTCACCCCTTTGATGTTGTCGGATGGGACGGGTTCAACTACCCCTATGCCTTTAACATCAAAGATTTTGAACCCATTACCGGACGTGTGCACCAACCGCCACCGGTACACCAAACCTTCGAAACGAACGCCTTCGTGGTTTGTTCTTTTGTACCTCGTTTGTACGATTACCACCCACAGGCCATCCCGGCACCGTACAACCACAGCAACATCGATTCCGATGAGGTATTGTACTATGTGGACGGTGATTTCATGAGCCGCAACAATATTGAACGCGGACACATTACCCTGCACCCTGCGGGCATTCCTCACGGACCGGCACCGGGCACCTATGAAGGTTCCATCGGCAAAAAAGGAACCGAAGAATATGCGGTGATGGTCGATACCTTCAAGCCATTAAAAGTCACAGAACAGGCCATTGCCTTGAGCGATGGTAAATACCACAAAAGCTGGATCAAATAACCACGATCATGACAAATACTTTACCTAAACAATTTGCAGATGCCCAAGATTTCCTTGAATTATGGGGAACCGATCACGTAGAAATCTATGTAGGGAATGCAAAACAGAGTGCCTATTACTTTAAGACCTTCTTACGTACTTCAACAAGATAAAATCCGCTTGGTCATCACTTCTTCGATGGTGAAGGACAGCGATATCAACCGCCACCTCAACGAACACGGAGATGGCGTGAAATTTGTCGCCCTCTGGGTGCCAGATGCGACCAAGGCCTTTGAGGAAACCACCAAGAGAGGCGCGAAGCCTTATCAGGAACCAAAAGTGAGCCAGGATGCACACGGTAAAGTGGTCACTTCCGGAATCTACACTTACGGCGAAACGGTGCACATGTTCGTGGAGCGCAATGATTACGACGGGCCTTTCCTACCCGGCTATGTGGCGCGTACGCCAACATACCAGCCGAAGCCGGTGGGATTGAAGTACATTGACCACATGGTGGGCAATGTGGACTGGGGCCAGATGAATACTTGGGTGAAGTTCTACGCAGAAGTCATGGGCTTCTCGCAGATTATTTCCTTCGACGACAAGGACATTTCCACGGAATACACAGCCTTGATGTCTAAGGTGATGTCCAATGGCAATGGCCGCATCAAATTCCCAATCAACGAACCGGCAGAAGGCAAGAAGCGCTCGCAGATTGAGGAGTACATCAACTTCTACAATGGCGCAGGCGTGCAGCACTTGGCCCTTGCTACAGATAATATCATCTACACCATTCACGAATTGCGTGAGCGCGGGGTGGATTTCCTTGATGTACCGGACAGCTACTACGACGATCTTCAGGAGCGCGTGGGTGCCATCGACGAAGATGTTGAGGTGTTGAAGCGCTACAAGATTTTGGTGGACCGCGACGACGAGGGGTATTTGCTCCAATTATTTACCAAACCTCTCATGGACCGTCCTACCGTGTTCATTGAGATCATTCAGCGCAAAGGAGCGACAAGCTTCGGAAAAGGAAACTTTAAAGCGTTGTTTGAAGCCATTGAGCGCGAACAAGAAAACAGAGGAACCCTCTAACCCTACACAACAGCAATATAGATGAACCTAGCAGCGAACGATCCTACAAGAACTTCATGGATTCCTGTCCCTTCGAACAGTGACTTCCCTATTCAAAACCTCCCCTTTGGCGTGTTTATTCCAGAAGATGATATCATCACTACTGGCACACGTATTGGCGACACGGCTATTGATTTGAGCGCGTTACAACAATTGGGGTACTTTAAAGGCATCGACCTTCCGGACGATGTGTTCCTGCAGGATACGCTCAATGATTTCATTGCATTGGGACGCCCGACTTGGCGCAAGGTTCGCAACAGATTGGCGGAGATCTTTGATGAAAACAACGAAGAATTAAAGTCGCGTGTAGACCATCAAAACCAAGCGTTGTTCCCTGTGGACCACGTGCAGATGCTCATGCCCGTTTTCGTTCAAGATTATACAGATTTCTATAGCTCTATTGAGCATGCTACCAATGTAGGCAAGATGTTCCGTGACCCGGAAAACGCCTTGCTCCCGAACTGGAAACACATTCCCGTGGGGTACCACGGCCGCAGCTCCTCTATTGTGATCAGCGGAGTGGACCTGCACCGCCCAAAAGGCCAGCGCATGGCACCGGGTGCCGACGCCCCAACTTTCGGACCTTCAGTTCGTATGGACTTCGAACTTGAGATGGCCTTCATTACCGGTGAGGGCAAGCCATTGGGCCACCGCATCAAAGCAGCCGAAGCCGATGAGTACATCTTTGGGATGGTGCTCTTTAATGATTGGAGTGCGCGAGATATCCAAAAGTGGGAATATGTGCCTCTAGGACCGTTCTTGGGCAAAAACTTTGGATCGAGCATCAGCCCGTGGGTAGTGACCATGGATGCTTTGGAGCCCTTCAAGGTGGAAGGTCCAAAACAGGATCCACCGGTGTTGCCGTATTTGGAGACCAAAGGTGCAAACAACTATGATATCGCGCTTGAAGTAGGCTTGGCCCCTGAGGGCAAAGCAGAAACGGTGATCAGCCGCTCGAACTATAAGTACATGTATTGGAACCAGCGTCAGCAATTGGCCCATCATACGGTCAATGGATGTAATATCAATGCGGGCGATATGATGGCTTCGGGGACCATTTCTGGACCGACCAAAGACAGCTACGGCTCAATGTTGGAGCTGAGCTGGGCGGGCAAAGAGCCCATCACCCTGGATACTGGAGAAACCCGCACGTTCATTGAGGATGGGGACACCATCACCATGCGCGGCCACTGTTCCAACGGAAATGTCCGCATCGGATTTGGCGCGGTCAGTACGACGTTGCTTCCTGCTATAGAAGATTAAACCAAAGCCCCGCTGGCCATGCTTGTGGGGCTTTTTCCTTACCTTATACTCACAGAATAATTACCTATGTCTACGACCAATTATATCTCGAAAGTCGTCCCAGATGCCACCGCGGCACTGGAAGGATTGGAAGATAATATGACCGTGATGTTTGGTGGATTTGGCTTGTGTGGAATTCCCGAGAATTCTATTGCTGCCATTCGCGAAAAAGGCACCACGGGCATCACCTGCATCTCCAACAATGCCGGGGTGGATGATTTCGGCCTTGGATTGCTCTTGCACACGCGACAAATCAAAAAGATGATCGCCTCTTACGTCGGTGAAAACGATGAATTTGAGCGCCAGATGTTGAGCGGAGAGCTGGAGGTGGAACTCATCCCACAAGGTACTTTGGCAGAGCGTTGTCGTGCGGCCGGAGCGGGTGTACCTGCCTTCTACACGCCGGCCGGTTACGGTACGGAGGTGGCAGAGGGCAAGGAAGTACGCGAGTTCAATGGCAAACCTCACATTTTAGAGCACGCCTTCGATGCGCCTTTTGCCTTTGTAAAAGCCTGGAAAGGCGATAAGGCTGGCAACCTCATTTTCAAGGGCACGGCACGCAACTTCAACCCTATGATGGCCATGGCCGGAAAGATTACTGTGGCCGAGGTGGAAGAGTTGGTGGAAGTGGGAGAATTGGACCCTAATAGCATCCATATTCCAGGAATTTTCGTGCAGCGAATCTTCCAAGGCGTAGGCTACGAGAAACGAATAGAACAACGCACCGTACGTGCCAAAAGCGAATAACCATGGGATTGAGTAAAGATCAAATTGCACAGCGCATTGCCCAGGAACTTCGCGACGGATGGTACGTGAATTTGGGCATCGGGATCCCCACCTTAGTGGCGAACCACATCCCGCAAGGCATCAATGTAGAATTTCAAAGTGAGAACGGCATCTTGGGCATGGGGCCCTTCCCTTTCGAAGGCGAAGAAGATGCAGACCTGATCAATGCGGGTAAGCAGACCATCACGGCCATGCCGGGGGCGAGCTTCTTCTCCAGCGAATTGAGCTTCGCCATGATTCGTGGCCAGCACGTTCAACTCACTGTTCTCGGAGCGATGGAGGTCAGCGACAGCGGGGACATTGCCAACTGGAAGATTCCAGGGCGAATGGTCAAAGGAATGGGTGGCGCAATGGACCTTGTGGCATCTGCAGAGAACATCATCGTAGCCATGCAGCATACCAACCGTGCCGGAGAAAGCAAGCTCTTGCCGGAGTGTTCACTGCCCCTTACTGGCGTGCAGTGCGTGAAAAAGATTGTCACGGATTTAGCAGTATTGGAAGTTGATCCGGAACGCGGGTTTGTGCTTCTGGAACGAGCGCCTGGGGTGACCGTAGACGAGATTCAAAGCAAGACTGCCGGAAGGCTGGTGGTCGAGGGCGATGTCCCTGAAATGCAACTATAAAAAAAGGCGCCCCGGGAAGGGCGCCTTTTCTTTTTGAACCGGAACAAATCAGACAAAACCGGTCAAATTATAGTGCGGTTTAAGCACTGCACTCATTGAGTTAGATTAGGTACTCTAAAAGTACCGCAGTCGGATTGCGAATACTGTGATATTTATCATCTACCCAAAGATCCTACTAAGGCCAACACAGTAATCTTTGCGTTGACCGCTTGGAATTGGGCGCTGTACATCCCATTGTTGGCGTTGAGCCAAGCGATTTGGGCCTCGCGTAATTCTAGGCTACTGGCTTTCCCCAAGGCATGCAACTCGCTCATACGCATGAGGCGTCGCTCAGCTACTTCCATATTTTTGGTTTCGATGGCCGCAATCTTAATGGCGTTGTTGAAGACATCCATGGCATTGGCCAACGTGTTTTCGAGGGTTTCGGATACTTGGTCTAATTGTTCTTGCGCCTTCAAAACTTCCAATGCCGCGTTTTGACGTTGTGTTTTGCTTTGGAACCCGGAGAACAGATTGTACTGCAAACTGATGCCTGCATTCAACCCTTGCTGCTGCGAAGCCGTCAAGAATCCAGCTTCCGCTTGACTTTGGTTCAGTCCATAGGAGGCTTGTGCCGCGATAGTGGGGAACAGCGTGCTCTGTTGCAACTTCTCTTGAAGACCCGCTGCATTCACAGAGGTTTGGGCCAACAGTAAGGCGCTGTTGTTCTCGCGCAAATTGGCCAACAAATCATCCGGAAGATCCGTCGCATTGATGGCATCCGTAATGCCAGATTCATCTACCAAAAAGTCGGAATTTTCCCACCCTATGTACGTGGCAAAGGAGTTTTTGGCCAATTGGTATTGCGCCTGTACCTCCAATAAGCTGATGCTATCTCTGTTCAAATCTACCTCAGCCGAAAGGCGTTCGGTAGTGTTCGAACCGCCTAGTGAATTCGTCAACATCGCTCGCTCGTAGCGCTTTGAACTAAAAAGCAATACTTGCTGTGCCGTCATCACGCTACGTTGCAACAAAGCCAGCCCCGTATACTGCGACCAAACCATTGCGATGGTCGTTTCCATGGCCTGTTGCTCGGCAATACTTGCACTCTGCTCCGCCGTTTTCAATAGTGCATAAGAGCGTTGAATACGACCGCCCGCAAAGAGGGTTTGGCTAATGCCTAAGGATATATTTTGACTCATACTCTGAGCACCTTCCACATCCTGGGTTTGCCCCGTGGCAAATTCAAGGTTGGAGTTCTGCTGGCTCACATTCGCCCCTGCCGTAGCGACCACATTCGGCAACATTCCGGCATTCCCCATGGTAGCAGCATTGGCCGCTTGCTGGCTCGAAAGCTCCGCAATCTTGAGGTTGTGATTGTGTTCAAGCGCCGTGGCAATGGCTTGATCTAAGGCTAAAACCTCCTGCGCTTGGGTGTTCCAAGCAAGGAGTACGGTGGCGATGCCAATGAAAATTCTATTGCTCATCGTTTTCGTGTTTATGGATTTCGTTGAAGTAGGCTTCCCCCTTCATTTCTTTAATGGCCGGCTCAACCTCCTCACGGGTAGGGCGCACACCTCTTCTCAAATGCGTGATGTTTACACGCGCATCATTGACTAAGGCCATGAGCGATGGCAAGACTACCAAGGTCAACATGGTCGCAAACGCAATTCCGTAAGCAATGGACACTGCCATTGGGATGAGGAACTGCGCCTGGAATGAGGTCTCAAAAATCAGCGGTGCAAGACCCGCCACCGTGGTAATGGTGGTCAAGAAAATGGCACGGAACCTACTCAAGCCTGCGTTGTAAATGGCTTCGTATACCGGCTGACCGGCTTTCACATTGATGTTGTACTTACTCACCAAAACCAACGAGTCGTTCACGATGATCCCGATCAACGCCACCACCCCAAGGAAGCTGAGGATGGACATCGGCATGCCGTGCAACCAGTGACCCCAAGCCACACCAGTCAAACTGAGTGGGATGAGCAGCATAATCATGATGGTTTGAATCAAAGAACGGAACGTGAACGTAATGGTCAAGATAATCAAGAACAGGATGATCGGCATGACCGTTTTCGAACTCTCTTGCGTCTTCGCACTCTGCTTTTGCTGGCCTTCGTAGCGCGCAGATACGGATGGATATTGCGCGAAAATTTCAGGAAGAATGTCCGCCTGAATTTGCGAGAGCAATGCCGGAGCCGAACCGTTTGGGCTCGACAGGTCGCTTTCCACACGGAATTCACGCTGCCCGTCCAGGTGATTGATGTTTACGGTTCCGCGTTCAATAGTATAAGTGGCCAATTCTCTTAGCGGCACCTCACCCTGCGCAGTGGTAATGAGGAGCTCCTCCAAATCCCACAACTCGCGGCGGTCTTTTTCATCTAATCGGACCCAGACCTTTACCTCGTCCTCGCCACGCTGCAAACGTTGCACCTGCGCCCCGAAGAAATTCTCGCGAACTTGCGTCATGATGCTTCCCGGCGTCAATCCCAGGTATCGCGACTTGTCCGTCAAATGCAAGGTGATCTCGCGAATCCCTTTTTGATCGTTGTCCACCACATCGGTCAACGCATCCATGCCTTTCAGCTTGGACTTCAAGATTTCTTTCGCAGCACGAAGCGCTTCCAAATCGTAGCTCACCAAGCTCACAGAAATAGGCTTCCCAAAGGCTTGGGCACCACCAAAACTGAGGTTATCTGCGCCCGGAATCTCACCCGTTGCCTTGCGAATGTCGTTTTGGATCAAGAAGGACGGCGTCAAGCGCGTTTCAGAATCCAGTAAGATCACATTTAATCTAGCCTTTGAAGTCGAAGGTCCAATATTCTTCTGCACCGCCGTAACGACATCTAAGCCATCGGCGCGCTCCGCCTTGTATTGGTCGTTTACCTTCCAAACCGTTGCCTCGATGTGGTCTATCCACTGCTGGGTAATGGCCTCGTTCGTACCGGCAGGCATGTCCAAGCTGATGTCCAAATTATCGCGTTCGATGAACGGGAAGAATTGGGTACGGATGATGCCACCACCGATGGCACCGAAGGTCACGAACATAACAGAGACAAAAAGGCTAATAGTCACCAACTTGTTTCTAAGCGACCAATGCAAAAATGGCGCGTAGACCTTATCTCTAAACCTAAACAACACGCCAGTAGCAGCCGATTGTACAGGGTTCATTTTCGCTTTGCGGTCTAACTTTCTGTGGCTCAAATGCGCCGGCAAGAACAACAAGCCTTCAATCAAAGAAACCGCCAGTGTGGCAATCACAATGAAGGACATCTCCGAGAAGAAATCCCCGGCCCGACCGTCTAAGAAGAAGAAACTCGAGAACGCAATGATGGTCGTCAATACCGCACTGACCACCGATGGAATTACCTCGACTGTCCCGTCCAAGGCGGCACGAAGCAGCGGCTTGCCTTCTTCATAATGTGCATAGATATTCTCCGCGATGACAATCCCATCATCCACGAGAATCCCAATGACTACAATCATCCCGAACAAGGAAATGACGTTGATGGTAATGCCAAAATAATTGGCCAGAATAAACATCCCTGCAAAGGAAACCGGGATACCGATGGCCACCCAGAACGCCAATCGCATATTCAAGAACAAGGTCAAAAGAATCAATACGAGGACGAATCCCAACAAACCATTCTCAAACAGCAGATCCTTACGTTGTTGCAGGGTCACAGAGAAATCGCGAATAACGTCCAATTGCATATTGCCCGTGGACGCATTGTAGGTATTAATGTAATCGTTCAAATACTCACAGGTCGCGAGCAGGTCCTCTTGGTCCGTGTTGTTGACCGTAATCTCCACCGATGGAATGCCGTTAAACGAAGCGCGCGTTGGATTATCCGCCCAGCGATCGCGCACCGTACCCACATCCTTCAAGCGAATGACTTGACCGTTGGGACGAGTGTAGACGATGATGTTTTGGAGTTCCTGCGCCTCGTAATTCTTGTTGCGAGAGCGAATCAACATCTCCTCTTGGGTTCCCTTGATGGTTCCCCCAGTGATGTCCAAATTCGTCGTGCGCAGGGCGTTCGCAATTTGCGCCAAGGTCAAATCGTACTTGCGCAAGGTGTTTTTATCCAAGGCAATCTCAATCTCCTCGTCCGGATACCCGCCCAAGGTCACTTTGGAAATACCGTCCTTCAAGCGCAACTCTCTTTCAATGCGTCGCGCCTCCTGCTTCAAGCTCACGAGATCCACACCCTCACCTGAAAGTGCCATGCTCATGGCCAAGGTGAGGTTTTCCTGCTTCGACACGCGCACAGGTTCCAATCCCGTCGGGAAGGAAGGCACGCGCTCCACCGCATTCTTTACATCCTCGAGCACCAAATCTGTATCATATCCCTTCAAGACCTCAATACGAATGGTCGCCGCGTTCTCACTCGACACCGAAGTGTATTGCTCCACCCCCGTGAGGCCCTTGAGGTTCTGCTCAATTTTGTTGACTACCCCTTCTTCAATTTCCTCCGGCGAAGCGCCAGGATATACCGCGGTTACCGTAATTAATCGGCTCTCCACCAAAGGGAAGAACGTTGTATTTAGGCTGTTGTAGCTGATCCAACCAAAGAAGAAAAACCCAATGAGAAGGGTATCGACTCAGACAGGATACTTAATAAAGAATTCTATCAGTCGTTTCATCTTTTGATCTCCGTTGCGTTCACAATAGTACCGGCTGCCGCTTTCAAGGTCGGAGCATCTACCATGGTTGTTGCGGGGCCAATTCCGGTAATGATGATCTGATCATCCAACCATTCTACCACGTGGATTTTGGTTTTTTGAAGGATGCTGTCATTTTCCACCGTGTACACATATTCATTGTCGAATACCATGTAGGCAGGAAGGGAAAGCGCATCAAATACTTCCACCCCTTCAATGGCGCCAGTGAGGTACATCCCTTCGCGCAAATCTTTGCCGCGCACATTCGCGATGACATTTATACTTTGACTCGCAGCGTCCACTACTGGGCTAATGCGGTCTATGGTTCCGGTCCAATTCCCCGCCACATCCGGACTGGTGAATTGCACCTTTTGTCCCACGCTCAATTCATCCGCGTAGGCCAAGGTCACTGCACTCTTAATCTCAAAAGCGCCCGTCCCTACAAACGTTCCAAGCGCGCGCCCAGGGCTCACCAAATTTCCGCGCTTGACATTCGCTACCGCCACAACCCCATCGAAAGGCGCGCGAATGCTAAACTTCGCCAAGCGCTCCTCGGCACTCTTGACCTGGTAATACGCGCTCTGAATACCGCGAGCAATCAAGAACTTCTCCAACGTTCCGGCAGCTTCTGGCAATGCCGGCAATGTCGAGCTGAGGCTCAAGCCGTTGTAATACGCCTCAAATGTGGCATAATCTCCAGCGTAGTCCATTTTAATATCCGGCAAGATCCCGAGAATGCTATTGATAAAGTTGCCTTTGAGGCTCATGACATTGGCCTTGGCTTCTGCATTATCTAATTGGATCATTACCTCGCCTTTCTTAAAGGTCGTGCCCTCGAGAAAATCACGATCGCCCCCCACAAAGCTTCCACTGACCTCAGCCAATAAATCCACTCTATTCACGGCGTTCAGCTTCCCGTATAATTCCAATGAAAGGCCCACTGTATCTGGGCTCGCAGAAAAAACATTCACCATAGGCGCGGACTTATCTTCCTTGATCTCGACCTTCGTCGCCATGCCCGACAACTTGTTTTTCACGGTTAGGCCAACGATCAGAATGACCACTGCCAGGGCGATGTTTCTAATTAACTTCTTGTTCATGATTCACTCAGGTTATAAATGACTTTTTGTAATACGTTTTCAGTGATTTCTCTTTCCTCAGGGGTACACCCTTCAAAGGCGAGTTCCAATACACTCCCCGCACACTTAGCGATGATATCAAACAGCTCTTTCCCCTCGGCGGTGATACTCAAGAGATTTTCGCGCTTGCTCTCAGGATTTGGTTGCATCTCCAACCAGCCCGACAACACCATGTCCTTAACCACTCGGCTAATTCGGTGGCGGTCAATGTCCATCATATCCACCAACTCACGTTGTACGATCGCTCGTGGGTGATGGACCATAGTAAATCCTAGAATAGGCAACTGCACAGGGGGAACGGCATATCCTTGCTTCTGTAATTCAGCCGAAACGGCATCACGCAACAATCTGTGAGAACGACCCGTGAGGTAGCCCAAACTGCGCGTAATATTTGAAGGATCTAATGCCAAAATTTTTGGAATTTGTTGCATAGTTACAACAATTGTACCAATAGTCGTTCAGCCTTGCGCGAATTTCTACCCACGTTATGAATGGACTTGGTCCTTTTCGGAGTTAAGTTAGTAAGTACTCACTCATTTATAAGCAATTCACGCAACCCCAAGCTCAGTTGATTGGCCTCGTCCTCTTCGCCTACAAAGCCTAATTCCACCGCTTGATCCAGCAATCGCTCAATAGTGTACGCTACGGCCTCTGGACGCCCATGACCTATTTCCGACACTGCCCAAGTCAATCGCTCGCGCACAAAGCTATCCGAAGAAATCCCCATGCCACTTTCCCGTACAGCGCGCAAGTGCGCTACCCACGGTAAAAACTGGTCGGAAGTATCAGGAACGCCAGCAGGAATAGATAGTACGGCACGTACGAGTGTTACTGGATCCGGACTGTGTAAAGCCCCATTGATCATAGAGGATTTGGCCGCGAGACCCGCCTTAACAACAGCCTCAACGAGCTGCTGCTTGTTCCCGAAATGACGAAAGATCAACGCCTCGCTTACACCCGCTTCTTTGGCGATGCGCGCGGTAGACACGGCGGCAACTCCCTCCAAAGCAAAGAGCTTCTGGGCTGAAGAAAGGATTTGTTGTTGTTTTTCTGTCATTGTAAGTGTTCACTCACAATGATACGAATAAAATTTTAGTGTGCCTCGAGCCAATTGGACCCTGTACCCACCTCAGCAACCATCGGAATTTCCAACGACACGGCGGCTTCCATCTTCTCCACCACCAGCGCCTTCAACTCCTCGAGCTCGTCTTTGTAGACATCAAAGACCAATTCATCGTGCACCTGCAACAACATCTTAGATTTCATATTGGCCGCACGCATCGCCCGATCTACCTCAATCATCGCCAGCTTGATAATATCTGCCGCCGACCCCTGAATAGGTGCATTGACTGCGTTGCGCTCGCTATGGCCACGAACCACAGCATTGCGGCTCTCGATATCTTTCAAGTAACGGCGGCGGCCCGTGATGGTCTCCACATACCCATGATCGCGGGCAAAGGCCACCTGATCGTCCATGTATTTCTTGATGCCTGGATAGGTACGGAAGTACCCGTCAATAGCTGCTTTCGCTTCTTTGCGGCTCATATCCGTCTGCTGGCTTAAGCCGAAAGCACTGACCCCATAGACAATCCCAAAATTCACGGTCTTGGCATTCGAGCGCTGCTCTCGCGTCACCTCCTCCGGCGCCACTTCAAAGACTTTGGCCGCCGTGGCACGGTGGATATCTTCTCCTGCTTGGAATGCCGCAATCATCGCCTCGTCCTTGGCCAACGCCGCAATGACGCGCAATTCGATTTGGCTATAATCCGCCGCAAGCAAAATACGCTCCTCATCTCCTGGAATAAACATCGCACGCACCTTACGGCCATTTTCTGTGCGAATAGGGATGTTCTGTAGGTTCGGGTTCGTCGAACTCAATCGACCCGTAGCCGCAACCGTTTGGTTGAAACTCGTGTGAATGCGCCCGGTCGTCCCGTGAACCAATTCCGGCAAGGCATCCACATAGGTGCTCTTGAGTTTCTTCAGCTCACGGAAATCTAAAATCTTATTGATGATCGGATGGCTTTTCTTCAAGCCTTCCAAAATGGCTTCGGACGTCGCATACTGCCCCGTCTTGGTTTTCTTCGGTTTATCAGAAAGTTTGAGATCTTCAAAGAGTACCTCGCCTAATTGGCGCGGGGAACCCACATTAAACGGACGTCCGGCCAACTCAACAATCTCTTCTTCCAATCGCACAATAACCTCTTCCAACTCGCCGCTGTAGGACTGCAACGCCCCAACATCCACACGAATGCCCTCGCGCTCCATCCGTGCCAAAACCGGCACCAATGGCATCTCAATGTTGCGGAACACCTTATCCACCCCCGTCTCTGCGAGCTTAGGTTCGAAAATCTCTTTGAGCTGGAACGTAATGTCAGCATCCTCGGCTGCATAATCCAAAATCTCCTCCGGCGATAAATCGCGCATGTTCTTCTGGTTCTTGCCTTTGCCGATCAGCGATTCGATAGAGATGCACTGGTAGTTCAAATAAGTTTCCGCCAGGATGTCCATGTTGTGGCGCATATCCGGCTGGATCAAATAATGCGCAATCATCGTGTCGAACAGCGGGCCTTTGACCTCTACGCCATAATTCATCAAGACGCTGATGTCGTATTTGATGTTTTGTCCAATTTTTTCCCCAGCACTCGCCCAAAATGGCGCAAACGCATCGACCATTTCCTGTGCCGCAGCACGATCCGCTGGCACCGGTACATAATAGGCCTTGCCCTTCGCGGGAGAGAAACTCATCCCCACTAACTCCGCATCAAGGGTATCTAGGGAGGTGGTCTCTGTATCGAACGCCACACTGGGTTGTTCGGCTAGAATTTGGGCCAATTGGCGTGCTTCCACCGCCGTTTCCACCAACTGGTACAAATGCGTGGTCGTCGCCACACTTTCTCTGGAAGAAATCCCTGTGGTCGCCGCCTCGGTCGGAGTATCGTCGCCGCCAAATAAACTCATCTGGTCATTGGAGCTCAAACTAACCTTCGTGCTCGCAGGCTTTGCCTCTGCTGGGGCACTGGCCTCCGTTTGAGTTAATCCTAAACGACGTCCCAACGTGCGGAACTCAAGCTCCTCAAAGATGCCCAACAAGGCCTCTTGGTCCCAAGGATCGCGCACCAAGGTATCCGCTGCTAAATCAACTGGCACATCAATAATGATTCGGGCCAATTTCTTAGACAACACCCCAAGCTCCGCATTATCTCGAATCTTCTCGCCTAACTTTCCTTTGATCTCATCCGCATGCGCGAGTGTTTCCTCAAGCGACCCGTACTGTGCAAGCAATTTCTGAGCGGTCTTGGCCCCGACACCCGGCAATCCTGGGATATTATCGACGCTATCGCCCATCATCCCGAGGTAGTCGATGACTTGCTCTACTCGGTCCAATCCAAATCTCTCACAAACCTCAGCCTCGCCCCAAACCTCTGGAGGATTACCCCCGCGACCCGGGCGATACATGAAAATATTTGGGCTTACGAGCTGCCCAAAGTCCTTGTCGGGAGTCATCATGTAGGTCGTAAAACCTTCTTGTTCGGCTTTTTTCGCCAAGGTTCCTATGACGTCGTCCGCCTCAAAACCAGGCACGCCAATGGCGGGAATATTGAAAGCTTCAAGAATCTTATGAATGTAGGGCACTGCAATTTTGATTGCCTCCGGCGTAGCATCGCGGTTCGCCTTGTACTCTGGGAATATTTCGTGACGCTCAGTGGGCTGCGGTAGATCGAAACACACGGCAATGTGTGTGGGGTTCTCTTTGGACAACAAATCCAGCAAGGCCGTGGTAAACCCGTAGATGGCGCTCGTATCCATACCCCCAGAAGTGATGCGCGGGTTTTTCGCGAAAGCGAAGTAGGCACGGAAGATCAATGCATAGGCATCGAGCAAAAAGAGTTTTTTATCGTGATCCGGGGTTTCTTGGCCCATATATTGCTAGTTAGAATTCTCAGAAATTTAAAGCAGGTAAGTTAGGGACTTCGTCTCAATTACCCATTTTTGTAGCCTAAAACAATCGGGCCAAAATGGCGTTGTTCCTAAGCATACACACAGATATAATGATCTTTCGCATACTCTTTACTTTGGGTATAGTTCTCGCCATAGACCTTTACGCCTACCAAGCCTTCCGAACCGTTTTCAAAAGCTCTGCCACCCCTTGGATTTACTGGGGTATCACAGCGGCCTACGTGGTACTGAGCCTTGTGGTCACCGCATTGATGATGAACGGCAAGGTCGATTACAAAATAGGCAGCATCCTGTTCGGTGCTTCCATCCTTTTGGCCGTCCCAAAACTCGTGGCCATTGTCCCGCTGTTCATCGAAGACATCTCTAGAATGATTCGTTTCGCGGTCCGATTATTTACTACCCAACCCGCCCTACTCCCCGAGCGACGCGCATTTATCTCGAAAATAGCGCTCGGCCTCGCCGCAGTGCCTTTCTTGGGGATTTTAGACGGTATTTGGAAGGGGCGATACCGCTACCGTGTGATCAGCCACACTTTGGAGTACGAAGATTTGCCGGAGGCCTTTGATGTTTTCACCATCGCGCAGATTTCCGATATCCACAGCGGATCGTTCGACAACCAAGAAAAAGTACAATACGGCGTGGACATGGTCACCGAGCTCGGCGCAGATGCGGTGGTATTTACCGGAGATATGGTCAATAACATTGCGGATGAAGCAGAGCCGTGGATTTCTACCTTCCAGCGATTGAAAGGAAAATTGGGCATCTTCTCCATTCTAGGAAACCACGACTATGGCGATTATTGGAAGTTCCCTACCCCAGAAGCCAAAGTGGCGAATCTCGATCGACTCAAGGAGATTCACAAGGAGATGGGCATGGACTTGCTGCTGAATGAAAGCCGCTATTTCGAGCGCAACGGGCAGCGTATTTACCTCGCAGGTGTCGAGAACTGGGGACTACCTCCTTTCCCTCCTTATGGGGATTTAGATAAGGCATTGGAAGAGATTCCGGAAGATGCATTCACTGTGTTGTTGAGCCACGACCCTAGTCACTTTGATGCCAAGGTGAAGCAACATCCAAACACGGTACACCTCACCTTAAGTGGCCATACGCACGGTATGCAGTTCGGGATTGAAATACCTGGATGGATCAAATGGTCTCCCGTTAAATTTAAATATCCAAAATGGGCAGGTGTGTACCGCGAAGAGGATGGCAAGGTCTTGCATGTAAACCGCGGCTTTGGCTATTTGGCCTTCCCGGGACGCGTTGGGATGTGGCCGGAAATCACCCACATTACCCTCAAAAAGAAATTGGCTTAATCCTGCTTTTGATAGAGCCGCGACATGAAGTAAATGTGTGGCAGACTCAAGGCACTGAGGAAGACCAGGAAGTAACTGCTCCATTGAGAGAGGGAGTTACGGTCAAATTGGAAAATCACCAAGAACAATGCAATTGCACCAATGGTGAAAGGCAAAGCGCGCATGAACATCTGTACGTGCGACCATTGATGTGCCTTTTTGAGATGATCCCATCCCGAGGCGCTGTGTTGAAGGATAAAATAGGTGCCAAAGGCAATGGCCAAGGATTGTTCTCCCAGCAAGAGTAATGTCACAATCGATATCAACCAAGGTACTGAGGCGAACCATAAGCCCCCAACAATGCCAATAGCAGCAGCCGCCCGATAAGTGGTCACAAGTGCGCCTTCGGAAAAAGTCACTTCTGAAATCCCCATGGTGCTGAGCACTAGATTGACTTCAGGCATATGTGGCAACAGCAATAGTACAAAGAGAATCATTCCCCAGACCATGGATAAGATGGCGCTCGGCAGTCCCCACTCTCGCATGTCGGTTTCTCCAAAATGCCAGGCACTATATAGTATGAAAGCCAGCAAGCCAACTATAGGACTGGCAGCCCAGAACAATAAGACTATGGCCATAATGCCACTGTACCTCAGAATAAATTTCGTCAAACGCATCCCATTTGCGTAGCCGTAACCGTCCAGTGCTCCGTGAGGTATGCCTATTAAAAACAGCATAAAGACCAGAATACCCAAGGAAATAGGCTGGGCGTATTGCGGCAGAGTTGCCTGTAATCCCGTCGCAGTGAGTACCATCGCCATCGGCGCCCAACGCGCCGGTCGAGTGCGCAAGAAGGCGAAGAAAGAAGCTGCCACAGCCCATAAAAATTTCATAATAGGCAAGCCTGCGAACATACCTAGTTCCCAACGAAGAGTACTCTTCTCATCTAAGAATCCAAAAATTCCCTCGTGTGTTCTGTTCGTGAAAAGCTTTCGTAAAAATCTCTTTACCCCATTGCGGCTTGTACTTCAAGATGTGCAGGAGTAAATGATCGTAGAAATAGTGGCGGCCTATACCTGTTCGGGGCCAATTCCAAAATTGATGCTTCCGCGCCACCGTTTGTTGCTCAAGCTCCCCGACCAATTCCTTGGCGCGATCATACATATACTTAAAACCATAGCCCGTAGTCGGTTTAATGACCGCTCCTCTTGCACCCATCGAAATGATTCGAGCGTCGGGATGCTGCTGCAACGCATGTTGGGTCATAGGAATAACCCCTTGTTCTTCATGAACCACATCATAGGGTCCTTCCAAACCAAGGAGATAGCTCTTTAAATGAGTAGTGGCCAATTCATCTGGCAAAACCTCACTCCCAAATCGCGTCACCTCTACCAAGGCTTCGTATTCATCTATGGGGAGGATATACATGAATTGGGTAAAATCGTTTTGAGGAATATTGAAATCCATCAAAACCAATTTCGACGGATCCCAGTTCGGCCAATCCGTTTTCACACGCCATCCTGTAAAACTCTGAAGCACCAACGGACCTGTGGGTTCCTTGATCTCCGGAGGACGACTGTCGTATACGCGTTGGGCCATCCATTTAGTGTTATCTGAGTACACCGCCACTCCTTCCGCTTCACTCTTGAAGCTGGTCAAAGAAGCGCGAACCAGATTGATATTTGGATATTGAATTACTAACTGCTTGGTATGCTCGTACAAGGTGATGCTTTCCAACATCCCATAACGCATGAACTTTAATTGCTCCACCTCACCGTTGAAATCGAGTTTTGTCCACTCCTTTAATAATAGGGGGCGTAACGTCGAAAAAATAGCATCCTGATGATGACTCCAGAAACAATAGGTCTTATCGTTCTTCCACTTTGATTGCGATTCTAGGATTAATACATCCAAATCTTGGAGCAATCCACGCTCGTGCAACTCCAATAGCAATAAACTATTCGAAGCCCCTAATCCGATGAGCGCTAAATCGTAATTCATTATTAAGTGTACTTTAGACTCTTTATACTGAAGACAACATTTTTTATCGAATTTTGTTCAATTAGCGTATATTCAAAAACATTTAATGACTGAAAATGTGGAGTTTAATGGATTATGTTAAGTATAAACACTCAATTTAACGGTCCCTGTGAACAAAATGGAATCATGTCAGTTAAGTGGTAGTTATAACCTTTAATTTTTTAACACCATGTCACTATTTCTAGAAATAGCGAAGTTCCCGGTCGATGATCCGGTAACGTTCACATTCTTCGCTGGCTATATGGCAATGTTTGCCGCGTCAGTATTCTTCTTCATGGAGCGCAGCCGCGTTTCTGATGAATGGAAAACATCTCTACTAGTAAGTGGATTGATCACAGGTATTGCTGCTGTTCACTACTACTACATGAGAAATTACTACCCAGTTCACGGTAGTCCAGTAGTATTGCGCTACGTCGATTGGACTTTGACAGTTCCATTGATGTGTGTTGAATTCTACTTGATCACTAAGAAAGCGGGTGGAACAACAGCAATCCTTTGGAAGCTTATCATGGCTTCTGTTGCGATGCTAGTATTAGGTTACATTGGAGAAGCGTTCTACGCTGACCAATCACAATCATGGGTTTGGGGTGCACTTTCTGGCGCTGCTTACTTCTACATTGTATGGTTGGTTATGGCTGGCGACGTTGCCAAACTTGCGAATGCAGCAGGTGGCAAAGTAGCTAAGGCAAACTCTATGTTGGCTAAGTTCGTGGTAATTGGTTGGGCTATTTACCCTATCGGTTACATTTTAGGTACTGAAGGTGGTCTATTCGGAATGTCTATCGGCTCTGCTGATGACGGACTGTTGAACCTTTGCTACAACATCGCAGATGCGGTGAACAAAATTGGATTCGGTCTCGTAGTTTACTCTTTGGCAATTAGCAAAGACGAAGCTGCAGCTTAATCATAGTTTCAGAGTGTTGGTTAGCCCCGCGACAGTGTCGCGGGGCTTTCTATTTTATGCCCTATGTACTCTGGCCCGGTTTTCGCGTATTTTTGAGCAAAGGCAAATTCTATGAGCATGCGCAAAACACTTCTCCTATTCATACTTCCTCTGTTGAGTTTTGGCCAAAAAACAGGTTACCATAGCTACACCTTAGATCTTGTTAATGTCGAAGACGATAGAGTTAAAGTTACAGTGGACGCCACAAAAATGAATTTTGGCGATTATGTCGCAGGGGTAGAATTTAACTTTCCCGCCACCATTCCGGGAACCTACGCCACCTTGGACTACGGTCGATTCATCAAGGACTTCAATGCCTATGGCGCCGAAGGTAAATCCTTAAAAGTGAAAAAGAAGGGCAATACTTATGTAATCAAGGGAGAACCAAAGAAGATCGAGTATTGGGTGGACGATTCCTTTGACGCGAAGGTGCGTAAAAACAAAATTTTCGAACCGGCCGGAACGAACAATCAAGAGGGACGCAACTTCTTGATTAATGCAGCCGGGTACTTTGGTTTCTTTACCGGTGCCGAGGAAATGCCTATCACTCTCGAGGTTAAAAAGAGTCCAACGCTTTATGGGCTCAGTGCCATGAACGGCTATTCCTATGGCAACACGCAAAATTTTCATGCCAAGGATTACCACCAGCTTTTGGATTGCCCCATCATGTTTGCCAAGCCGGATACGACCTCATTCAAATTGGGCCCAACAAAAGTCACCATCGGAGTGTTTAGCGAAAGTGGTCGAGAATTGTCAGAGGACATCTACGAACAAGTACGTCTGAGCATGGGGGCTATCGAATCCTTTCTACACGGCAACCTTCCCGTAGACCGCTACGCGTTCATCTTCTATATCAAGGACTACAGCGAATTCCAGGGTTTAGTCGAAGGCACAGAAATTAAGCTAGGCACCATCGTAAAAGCACTTAGAGAATTGATTGGCCAAGGCTTTGGCGCACTAGAACACGGCAATAGCTCCGTGTATTATTTGCCGGATTTTGGCAATGATATGGTCCTCGATCAAATGGCCGATGTGTGCATCCATGAGTTCTTTCACATCCTTACTCCGCTGGGTTTGCACAGTGAGGAAATAGGCAACTTCAACTATATCGACCCTCAGATGAGTAAACACCTGTGGCTCTATGAAGGCATCACAGAATATTTTGCAGGCATCAGCCAAGTCAAGGGCGGTGTAATTACACGAGAGGAATACATCAGATCTGTATTGCGCCAAAAAATAGTGACTGCCGATCGCTACCCGACCGATAAGATGCCGTTCACAGAGATGAGCGAAAACGTCCTGCACAAGCCTTACAAAAAACAATACATGCAGGTCTACCAGCGCGGTGCACTGATGGGGGCCTTACTAGATATCCGAATTATGGAACTCACCAAAGGTGAGAAAGACTTACTGGATGTGGTCTTGGAACTCCGCGATACTTACGGTCCAGATAAAAGCTTCAGGGACGACGACTTTATTGCAGAATTCGTGGCGCTTGTACACCCTGATTTGCAACAATTCTTTGACGACTATGTCAGTGGTACTACACCGCTGCCTGTACAAGAGTATTTAGCTAAAGTTGGAGTGCTGTACGACCGCAGTTACGTGGGTCCATTGGTAACAGATCCATTGAGGGATTACGGAATCAAATACCGTCGCATTCGAGGAACAAATACCTTGGTCGTTAAAAAAATTGGCAAAGAAAACCCCTTACAATTAGAAGAAGGGGATATCATCGAACTCTATAGCGATCAATTGCAAAATGAATATGGCGGGCCAGAGCAGGCACCGTAATCGACCTGAATATTACTCGTGGTTCTACGAAACTGGTTGTGCCTTATACAGTAGCCTATAAAGAGGGAAGCAAAGGCCATTACATACGTATGAGCCGCGAATCCAGCGCTTCCCAGGAGGAGTTATTGGAATTATGGTTGACCAATTAATTTATTGGCGCCTCCAAATCTCTTCGAAATAGGTGCTACCTAAACTTTGTTTAGATAAATGACATCATAGCTGACCACCACATAGTTAAGGAAAAGGAGCTGTTTTGATGGTAGAATTGGATATCACCCTCGAGAGTATCTACCGTAAATGTGCCTTCGTTTTGAACGGTATCTCCATCGTCATAAAACCAAAATCCAGAGAGATCTTCTAAGACACTATCTCCACGCAGCTCTAGGTATTCACAACAATCTACTGTGGGATCCGGCGTACCATTTACCGTTCTGGAACTGATTTCCCATTCCCCCATTAACCCCACATCAAAGAGTAGGTCATCACTATGTGGAATGGCCTTGTTACAAGCGGACAACGTCCATAGTAAAAGAGAAGAATACAGGAGTGGTTTTCGCATGCCCTAATCTAGGGAAAAGACAAAACAAAACCGGCGCCTCTCCAGGCGCCGGTTGTATAAGAAACCTACAAGACGTGATTTCCGTCGTTAACTCATTACAAATGTGAAAATTCTTCAGGAATTGACCCAAGGTCCGGCATGGACAAAGACTGGACAAAACTTATAGATCTTGCAAATATTGGTCAAGAGACTCCTCCTTTTCTAGGGTAATCTTCTTTTTAAGACGGTATTTGGCTTTTTCGACCGCCGCCGGACTAACGTTCAACACCGTCGCAATTTCCTTATTGTTCATTTTCTGACGTATGAGGTAACTCAATCGTATTTCCCCTTTAGTCAACTTTGGATGCTTCTCCACCAAGGATTCAGAGAACTGATCGTGAAGGTCACGGTAGTTTCGCTCGAAGTGATCCCAATAATTTTCGCTCTGCAGTTCCCGGTTCAAGTCGCGAATAAGACTTTGCAAGAAGGTGCCTACCTCGTTGCCTTTTCCGGCCTTGGTGCGCTCCTCTTTTAATCTGTCTCGGAACGATTGCAGGAGCTCGATACGACTGGAGGTTTTCAATAATTGGAAACTGAGCTCATCGCTCTTTTGCTTTGCCTTCGCCTCCATCTCCCCCGCTTTGGCGGAAAGGAGTTCTCTTTCTGTCTCAAGCAGTTTCACACGTGTGGCGCGCAACTTGCGGTCTTGGTACAGCGCCAGTGATCCGCCCACGAGGAGAATAAACAGCACCAATACTAATGCGCGGAACCAAGTACGTTGCCAGAAATAAGCTTCTACTGTCCAGGGCATGCTAATGGCACTTTCTACTGTTCCTGAAGCTTTGAGCAGTTGCAATTCGAGTGTGTATTTACCGGGCTGAAGATTGTTAAAGGTCAAACTCCGAAGATTGGACGGTACCGGGGTCCAATTCTCTACCAAGCCCTCTACTCTATATTCCGCTGTTTTTCCACTACGCTCTTGCAGCGACATGATTTCATAGAAAAATTGAGCCGAACGCGTTCCTGGCTCAAGGGTAAAAGCGTTTTCCGCACGTCCACTGACGACGTTGAACATTTGGTCCGCATTATCGACCCTCACCCCAGTCAATAGCAGATTGGAAGCTGGGGATTCCACTGCTGGTTTTGTTTTAATCACGCCACCGGCACCCCCTATCCAAAGGTCTGTGCCTACTCCAAGCATTGATTTACGATTGAAAAGAGAAAGCTGTGTTTCTTCTTGCGGAAGCACTGTAGAGAACTCCCATTGTCCGGCTTCTTGTGTGGCCAATAAAAGTCCGGTGTTGGTGGTCAAGTATAATTGGCCCTCCATCAACTCCATGCCATAACAAGTCAGAGAAGCCTGGTTAGATATTTCGTTTAGTTCACCATCAGATAAGAGCCATAAACCACCGCCCTCCGTGCCCAACGCAAGAGTACCGTCCGGCAATGATAGTAGATCCAGGATAGGATACTCCAACGGGAAATGAGTGATGTTTTGACCTTCTATGCGATATAGACCCATGAACTCTGAGGCTACCCAGAGTACCGTTCCCTGGCGCTCGAGGTCCATAATATTTCGACCTACCGCCCAAGGCTCCTGCCATGGCGTGAGAAATTCCTTTCCATCCCAAAGCTGCAGACCACCGAGCGTTCCGACCCATAAACTGTCGCCACCGGCAGGCGCTAACGACCAAATATTATTGTTGCTCAACCCGAAACTAAAATCCGTGAAGGCCATAAATCTCTTAAGAATCTGACCATTAGGATCTATATGTAGTAAACCATCATTAAAGGTTCCCAGCCAAATGGATCCATCATTATTGGACTGCATGCTGGTAATTACCTGAGGATAGTCATTGCGTTCATTATCTAAAAATGCCGTAGGCTTCCAGGCGCCTCCGGAAAAATCGTAACGCACCAAGCCGTCGCCATCATATCCTACCCAGATGGAGCTCCCGGATGCTTCTATGGATAAAGCGCTTTGAATGGAAGTATAGGTAAAGGAGTCCGGGTTGCGAAGCTTTTCAATAGGACGATTACCCCTAGGGAAAAGAGTCACCCCATCGTTGAAAGTGCCGACCCAAAAATCACTGCCCACCGGGGTGATCGAATAGAATTGGTCCGTTGCAATGCCTAACTGTGGATCTTGTTTGCTCCACTGGGTCCAATTTTCCTCTGCATCCCTCACAAACATTCCGTTTCCGTCGGTACTCACCCAAATTTCCTGGCCTTCGTAGGCTACATCGCGAGGGTTGGTGGAGGGTGAAGGGAGTTGAGATAATTGGCCCCCACTGATTTCCCATAACCCGTGCTCAGCAATTCCGAACAACACTTGGCCGCCCTGAACATCGACGCTCTTGCTGTAGGATTGGAATTCCTCACTCTCCGCAAAGGAATGCACACGGTCGTCGCTGTAGAGATAATAGAGCAAATGCTCGCCCGAATTTCCGATCCAAATGGTATCGCCTTGATCGGCGAAATCAAAGACAAACATCAGCTCTTCAGGGGCATAGGCAAAGGATACCGAGCGCCACTCCGCTGCCTCATCGTCCAAATAATACAATCCCTGTCCGGAGGTACCGGCCCACAACCTGCCGTGCCCGTCCTCGTGTAAGGCTTGCACGCTAATGCCCTCATCCTGCCGAGGGTAGCCCAAAGGCTTGGGTTGCATACGTTGAATATCATAAGCCAACACCCCGAGCTGCGCCAATCCCATCCACAAGGTAGAATCTTGACGTACGCAAAGGCTTTGAATGTTTCTTGCGGGCGCGAGCCCTTCAGGTAGAAATTCCATACCCACCGCGCGTCCCTCGTTGTAGCGGAATAATCCGTCGCGGGTACCAATCCACACAAAGCCAAAAGGATCTTGGGACACGTCGTATACGGTCGGGTGTTGAAGACCTTGTGCAGGGCCAATTCTGCGCGCAGTTTGCGCATTCATCACAGCACCGGACACACACAAGACAAAAAGCAGGAATCTCAATCTCATAGCGGTAAAATACAATAAAAAAGGGACCCCTAATGGGGCCCCCTATACTTACTAACCAATTGTAAGCATTATTTCAAAGCAACGCGTACTACTGATTCTGTAGAACCGTTTTGTACACGTACGATGTACATACCACGTGGCATTGCCGCAACGTCAAGACGAGCTTCAGCATCGAAGCTTTGCTCCAATACTTTCGCACCTGTGATGTTGTACATAACTACTGTTGAACGAGTACCTGTAGCGTTTTCGATGATCAAAAGATCTGAAGCTGGGTTTGGCTTCACAGAGAATTCTGTTTCAAACTCTTCTACACCGATACCCGCACATGGACCACACTCTTCCCAACATTGTACATCCAATGTAGTATCCGCTTGACCGATCGTGATGAAACGGTTAGTGAAGCTACCTGTTGTCAATGTACATACAGAATCTGCAGTTGTTGGATCGAAGTTCTCTTGGATCGCCCAGCTATCAGCAGTGAACTTGAACTCGTAAGAACCTGGCAATAGAGAAAGTGTAACATCGTATACACCGTCGCCATCAGCATCAGTCATTTGGTTCGCATCACCACTCCAGCCGTTCATAGTACCAGAGATGTATGCCGTAGTAAAGGCAGGGCTGTTTGAACGGTCGCTCTGGAACGTTACGTTCACAGGAGTCGCAGGAGTAGGACAAGTACCGTCAGTAGTACACTCACCGAAACATGTGCGGTAGTGGAAGTCTGACATCAAGCCCATAGTAGCGCTATATCCAACCATATCACGGTCACTCCATTGACCAGCAGCACAAGGCTTACCTACGATGTTTTCCTTAGAACCCCATCCTGGATCGTTTGAAGAAAGGAACGTAAACATGCTGTAGAAACCTGTATCAGCAGCTAGGGTCTTAGAGTATACAGAATCACCGATAGGGTACATCTGGTTCACCCCTGGAGTAGCGAATCCAGTACCACCAGCCAACCATACACCAGTAGTATCAACCGCAGTGTATGACATGTTCACTTGGAACGTCATGTATACTTGGCCTGGCATGGCAGCACATGATTCCCAAGCAACACCTGGAAGAATAGTATCGCCGTTCAATACCGCAAAACGGTTTGTGTAGGCACCAGTAGTTTTAGTACAAGAAGTACCAGAAGTCAAGTTTTCTTGACCTGTCCAACCGTCCAACGTGAATTTGTACTCGATAGAGTCCGCAGTCAATGGAAGAGTTGCCGTCCAAATGCTGTCCCCTTCAGGGTCAGACATTGGGTTACAAGAACCACACCAGTTGTTGTAGTCCCCGTTTACATATACACCGTTGTAAGAACCGGTGTATCCGCGCATGTCAACGATAAACGTGACATCCTTTTGTGCAAAACCTAGCATAGGCAAGCACAACATCAATAAAGCGTAGATTTTTTTCATGTTAAGCATTTATTTATGGTTAGTAATTATTGAAATACACGTACATAGTCCACCGCCATGAATTGCGGGAAGATGGTGGATGAATTAATTGGTCCCGGCCAATCTCCTTCTACAGCTATGTTAAAGATGAAGAAGTGTTTTTCATGGAACGCCGATAACGACGAGATGTTAAGGTTGTGGTACAAGACATCGTCTACGTACCATTTGATTGATCCTTGATCCCAAACGACAGAGAATACATGGAACTGGTCCGCAAACTTGCCATCGGGTAAAGACTTACTTCCTGTATGACTCGCCTGACCACCGGCATTCCAGTGCGCAGTTCCGTGAACAGTGCGATCGTTTACACCGTCGCCGCCGATCAACTCCATGATATCAAGCTCACCACAAGAAGGCCAGCCGACAGTGGTGATGTTATCGCCTAACATCCACAATGCAGGCCACAGCCCTTGTCCAAAAGGAAGGCGCGCACGGATATCGATGCGTCCGTATTTGAACGATTGCTTGTTCTGTGTTGTGATTCGAGCCGAGGTGAAGGGCGCGCCTGAATAGTTCTCGTCTTTCGCAGTGATGATCAAATAACCGTCTTTGACTTCACAATTGGATGTACCAGAACGGTAATACTGACTTTCCTGATTTCCCCATCCGCTCGCACCAGTCTCGTAATTCCAATCTGATGTGTTGAGTTGTGCGTCATCAAACTCGTCCGCCCAAACCAGTGTGAAGCCTGGGTACGAGAGCGGAGTGGTATAACCTGAGTCCGATTGATTGTAGGAATTATCATCGTTTTCCAGCGTGATAGCGTTGAATGGGTTCGGAATGTTAATATTCTCACCATTCTGGTATGCGATCCAAAAATTCTCACTTTGTTCCGCTTCCTCATCTCCAAGGATTTCTATGGGGATGAGCGCGGTTGACTCACCTTTCTCGATGGTCACGGTCCCTGAAGAAGCGGTGAAGTCCTCTCCTTCTAGTGCAGTGAGTTCGGTGGTGGTGTAGTCGAAACTTAGGGTTTTTGGGGCTGGTTGATCTAAGGCTATTTCATACTCATAGGTGTAGGTAGTGTTGCCTTCGGCGATCACTACATCACTGCCCATGAGACGTGGAACTTCGGCGGTTTCACATGAAGTGAATACCCCCAAAGCCAACATAGAAACGATATAACCTGTTTTAATATGCATTATAGTTCTGAGTACAAGGTGAAGCGCCACAATAGCGACGTACAATTACACTGAATCTCCATGTAACGAGCGGTGCCGTCGTCGGTCATGCTCAAAATGTCATAAGTGATAGAAGCTACTGGAGAGCTTACCTCACCAGCGTTTGCAGCCTTAGGAAGGCCGATGAAGCCGCCCATGCCGTTCACTTTGATTTGGTCCTCACCATTAGGCCCACCGCCAGGAATGATTTCGAAGCCGTGTGTACCGCTTGCCCATGCCGCTTTTGGTCCTGTAAGCACAGATTCTGGCTGACAGCCGTCTGTCGCTACACCCATGTAGGTTTCTGCCCAGATATCGCCTTGCGTATCGTAGATCATATCACCGTCAGAGTTGAAGGTCCACTCGTCGTCGTATGCACAAGGACGGTCTGTGGCTGCAGTTCCGCCGATCGCCCACCAAGTCGTAGAGGCGTCCGGTGGCCCTACCCATAGAGACCCTGCTTGAGGAGCGAGTTTCCAGGTGCGGTCGGTACAATCGGTCAAAAATTCCGCTGCGCCTGCACAAATGAAATCAGCATCCTTGTAAGATTTCAACTTGACCTTCGGCAGTGGCATGACCGCCTTGGTTAAAGACCGAGTGCTTGATATCATATACACCCATCTTGCCGATGAACACATCCGCTTGCTCACCTTCAAAAGTCCCTACACCGTCGATTTCCCATTGGAATAGGAATGGATCGCCAGTGTTTACGCTGGTCAACTGAATGTTGTTGGAATCGATGTACGTCATCGTGTAGTCCGCCGTTGGAAGCGGTCCTAGTTCCGTTTTTCCAGGTACTGTAGGCTCACATGCTACCAACGCGGCAGTAGCGGCCAATACTGAGAATAGTTTAAACGCTTTCATTAGTATCCAGTGTTTTGGGTTAATGCGCCTTGTGAGGCATCTATTTCATTTTGAGGAATAGGTAGGTATTGGTTGTGGGCTTGCCACCCTGTCAACACATTTGCTGCCTTTCCTGTTCTGATCAAATCAAAGTAACGGTGCCCTTCTGTGGCCAATTCCATTCTGCGCTCGTTATAGATATCCTCAAGTAATTGGCTTCCTGACGAACCCAAACCTTGAATACCCACGCGTGAACGTACTTGGTTCAAGTAGCTGCGTGCCTGAGCTTCAGAACCACCGCTGCGCACCAAGCCTTCTGCTGCCATCAAGAGGACATCGGCGTAACGAATCTCGCGAACGTTGTTCCCCCAGTTCAACGCTGGCTCACCATCAGGTGGGAATTGGCTCGCCAAAGGCGCGTATTTCTTCATGAAGAAGCCTGTGTTTTGGTAGCCAGGAGTGTATTCAGCACCAGCGATATTATCCGCATCGATGATGGTGTACTGGTAGCGAGGGTCGCCGTCCATGAACGCCTCGAGGTCTTCGGTAATTGGGCAGAAGCCCCAACCTGGTGAATAATCTGGACCGTTGTAGTCGCGCATTCCACAGAATTGGACCCCAACATTTCCTTCGCTATGACCTGAACCGAAACGTCCCCAATCGCTGGTTGAGTTCTCAGAATAGGTGATTTCGAAAACACTTTCTGAGCTCCACTCACCGGCCTTGGTGAAGATATCGCCGTAGTTCGGCAACAAAGAGTACACGCCAGAGTTGATGACTTCTTCACACAAAGAAGCAACGTCCGCCATGTTGTCCTCGTCGTCCATGTACAAGTACACGCGTGCCAACATTGCTTGAGCAGCACCCTTGGTTACACGACCTAGCTCTGTGCTAGGCACAGTGGTTGGCAAATCTGGAATGGCTGCTTCTAGTTCCGACACGATGAACGGGAAGATCACTTCCGGACCAACCTGATTGATGGTGTAGTATTCTGACGGATCCAAGGTGTTCGTGATGAACGGGATGTTTCCGAAAGAACGGATCAAATCAAAGTAGAATTTCGCGCGTAGGAAGTGTACCTCTGCTTTCGTTCTTGTTTTAAAGGCTACCGAAGCATCGTCGATGCCATCAATTTTCTCCAAGAACAAGTTTGCACGGTAGATTCCCTTGTAGTTCTTGCGCCAAAAACCTGCTTGTGGACCCAAGTTTGGTGTCCACGAGAAGTTATTCGTCGCTACCCAAGATGGCTGATCTGAAGCATCTGAACCCCCTGCATAGGTATCGTCAGAAGCAACGTTCATCAAGAAGCGGTACATGGTAAAACCGTACTGGTCGTTCCACTGGAGTACGTCGTATACGCTCACCAACGCTTCGAATGCCTGCGCTTGAGTTTGGTAATAGTTGATTTCTAGATCACGTCCTACGGGCTTGGTGTTCAAGAAGTCTTTTGAACAACCTACGGTAAGGAGGGCTGCCGCTGCGATGGCAACCATTGATCTCATTGTAGTTTTAACTGTATTCTTCATCCTTCCTTATTATTTGAAAGTGATATTTAAACCAATGCTGTGTACACGAGCCTGTGGGTAGATCCCGCGATCCACACCGAAACCTGCCCCGATCTCTGGATCGAAACCAGAGTATTTGGTGAAGGTCAACAAGTTCGTCCCTGCGTAGTAGATGCGCATTTTACGCAACATCAATCGGTCCGCTGCTTCGCCTCCAATATTGTAACCAATCTGAAGGTTCTTGATGCGGAAGAAGCTTCCATCTTCCACGTAGAAATCAGAGCTACGTGCAAAGTTCATGTTGTCGTCTTGGTAGGTCAAACGAGGGTAAGTATTGCTCGTTCCAGGACCTGTCCAACGATCCAACGCAGAGCCGTGCATGTTTGCAGTCGGCAAGTCGTAGCGACGAGTCGCGTTGTAGATTTGGTTACCCCACACCCCTTGTCCGAAGAGGTTGATATCCCAATTCTTGTATTGCATATCAATGGTAATACCCGCAGTCATATCTGGCGTTGGGTTACCGATAAAGGTTCTATCGTCTGCAGTGATTTCACCGTCGCCATTCACATCCACAAACTTGAAATCTCCAGGAACTGCACCCGGCTGCAAGGTATCACCTGCTTCGCCGCCTGTGTGTGCATAGACATCATCCATCGTTTGGAAAATACCGTCTGTCTGGTAGCCGTAGAAGTACCCGATAGGCAATCCCTCTGTAATACGAGTGATCTCCAAACCTTGTGGTCCCCACTGCTGACCTGGCAAGTAACCGCTTTCATTACCCAACAACACCACTTCGTTCTTCAAGAAGCTCACGTTCGCGCTCGCTGAGAAACGGAAATCTGGAGTGTAGGTTTTATCATAACCTAGTTCGATATCTACCCCGCGGTTCAACATAGAACCAATGTTGGCAGTAGGCGCGTCATTACCGATATAATCCGGTAGTGGTGGACGCGTTTTCATATCGTTAGTTACACGGTTAAAGAAATCTACGTTGGCCGTCAACCAGTCGAAGGCACGAATTTCAGTACCGATGTTGAACTGGCTTACGCTCTCCCAGCGCAAATCTGGGTTCGCCACCTGTGCAGGAGCTGTACCGTTCACCAACACCTCGTTGGCACCGAACGTGTACGAACGTCCACCGACAATGGTAGAAGCATATTCCAATGAACCTGCCGCATCGTTACCGTTCAAACCGTAACCTGCCTTCAACTTCAAGGTGTTCACGTTGTCGTAAATCCAGAAATCTTCTTTGTGGATGTTCCAACCCGCACTCACCGATGGGAAATATCCCCAACGGTAGTTCGAACCGAAGTTTGAAGAAGCATCCGCACGCATGATGGCCGTGGCCACATATTTACCTTGGTAATCGTAGTTCACACGACCGAAGTAAGATTCGATAGCGTAACGCTCCCAATATCCACCATATACTTGTTGTGATTCCACGTTACGAGCATAGTCGATGGTGGCACCGTCGTAGGTGTTTACTGGAACATCGCGCTTACTACCGCCGATATAACGTCCATTTACTTCCTGTGCACTGTGGCCCAAAAGACCGTCGAAGTGGTGATCGCCCACATCCTTAGTATAAGTAATGGTTTGATCCCAAATCCAAGTAAAGGCACGGTTGAAGTTGCTGTATACAAGGTTAGTGTCCAATTGGTTCGTGGCGTTCAAATAGTGCGAAGGACGGAATCCGTTGGCGCCGTAGAATGCAAGGTCAATACCCATGCTCGTGCGCGCCTTCAATCCTTCTGCGATTTCAAACTCCGCGTAGGTGTTGTTGACGATTTTATCAGACCACCCGTAGTTGTTTTCGATCAAGTAGGCCGCTACTGGGTTCACTACCTCAGAAGTTACTCGGCTTGAAATACCATAAATACCACCCGCATCACGTACCAAATTGTTACGCAATACACCGCCCGAAGTATATGGGCTTTGTGATAATGCCGTTGGATCGGTCTCGTACAATGGAGTAATAGGATCCATGTTCAACGCACGGCCTAGTGGCGAACCAAATTCCGTGTTCTCAGCCACGCTCTGGCTCTCGTTGTGCGTGTAGGCAACATTCCAACCCACCGTGAAGCGGTCGTTGGCTTTCGTCACTGTATTCAAACGAGCAGCCAAACGTTGGAAGTTAGATTTGCCTTCCGCTACAATCCCTTCTTGGTCGAAGTACGATACTGAAGAGAAGTACGATCCTTTATCAGTCGCACCTGAAATGCTGAAATCTGTGTTGCGCATCACCGCGTTCGGGTTGAACACGTGGCTCTGCCAATTTGTGCCTTCACCATAGCTCGCAGCATCTGGGTAAGGAACAGATTGTCCGGCAGCCGCAGCCATTTCGTTTTGAAGCGTTGCGTACTCGCGTGCGTTCAATACTGGCAATTGCTTCCATGCGTTCTGCACACCGGTGTAGCTGCTTACGCTCACCTCCATGCCTTTGGCACGAGCACCATTCTTAGTAGTAACGATAATTACCCCGTTGGCACCACGAGCACCGTAGATGGCTGCCGAAGCAGCATCCTTCAATACTTCGATTGTTTCGATATCACCAGGGTTCAAGAAGTCGATACCTCCGCCGATTACTACTCCATCGACTACATATAGGGGGTTCGAGCCGTTGATCGAAGCCGTACCGCGAATACGAACGACTGAGGCAGCACCCGGCTGTCCTGAGTTTTGAAGTACCTGTACACCTGAAGTACGTCCCTGAAGCGCTGTCTCCAAACGCGGCAACTGGAGATCTTCAAGATCTTCCGCCTTCACGCTAGAAATAGCACCGGTAACGTTAGATTTTTTCTGCGTACCGTAACCCACAACCACAACTTCATCTAGTGTAGAGGCTGCTTTGTCGTAACGCAAGGCAATGGTTAGGTTTTTTTGCTCCCCTAAAAGAAGCGATTTGTCGACGTAGCCAACAAAGGATGCGGTTAGTTCTGTTCCTGCAGCAACGTCCAACGACCAACGGCCGTCCATATCTGTCATCGCAGTCGCAGAGCCAGCTTTGACCACTGCACCAGGTAGCGGTGAGTTATCAGCTGCATCCACAACGACGCCCGAATATTGTGCCTGTGCTAGGGTGGCAAGGCCGAGGGCGATGGCTAAGAATAATCCTTTCGAAGTGATTTTTCTCATGATTTGTGTTAGTGTGTTTTTAATAAAGTGTACTTGGTACATTCAAAAGTGCATACAACTAATGCAACCGCCAACTTTCCATTCCGGACAAATGCCGGACAGAAAGTCGTAATTATAGAACTATAGTACGTTTGAGCGAGGTTTTTGTTCGCGAAATGAAGGAATTAATCCAAGAATTCGTCCATATCACGACGGTCCTTTTTCGTGGGTCTACCTAACCCTTTTTGACGGGTCATGTTGCGCGCAAGTTTCAAGAACGCCTCCTTATCTATCTCTTCCTGAGGGGTAATGTCCTTAATATATTCTGGGACCAATTTTGCTCCGATGCGCGATTTCGGCAACGCCAGGATCTTAAATTCTTGATCAAATCCATGGCGTTTGATGCGCACCACATCGCCTGGCTTTACCTCACGAGAAGGCTTCACGGGAACCTCATCCATCATCACCCTATTCGAGCGCACCTGCTCGCCGGAGAGGCTGCGGGTTTTGAATAATCGGACACACCACAAGAATTTGTCAATACGCATGGGCACAAATTTGGCGGTTTTCCCCTAATTTCAACCACTCAAGAAAAAATTTTCGTCGTTAATGAAACACTCACTCTGGCTAGGCGCTCTGGCGCTGGGCACCCTAATGGCCTGTCAAGGCCCTGCCGAAGAAACCACAACTACTGAAGAAACTACTGAAGCCGTGGCTGAAAAAGGATACCAATTATATACTGTACGCGAAGCCCTGACTGGCCCTGAAGCCATCGCTTCAACGCTCAAAGAAACCAAAGCCATTTGGTTACGATAAATTGGAGAGTTTCGGATACATGCAAGGCACCTTCCTAGGAATGCCCGTTGCAGATTTCACCTCAACCGTAGGCGATGCGGAGTTGGGCAGCCCGTCGGGCCACTACATGCCTATGCAACTCGCCGGACCCGAGGTAGGACCCATCGACACGGCCACTATCCCTCAATATATCGAGGCCGCTACCGCACTAAACCAACACTGGATCATCATCCCTTGGATGAGCGAAGCATGGAGAAACGCTGAGGGCTACGCGCACTTGGTCGATTACCTAAAACTATTGGGTGCAGAAGCTGCGAAACACGGAAAAGTTGCCGCTTGGCACAACCACGACTTTGAATTCCTTCCCCTCGACCCCACAAACCCAGAATCTCCTTCCGCCTACCAATACCTCCTCGAGTCGCTTGAAGGACACAATGTCGTATTTGAAATGGATGTACACTGGGTTGCCTTCGCGGGAGAAAATCCAGTGACTTGGATGGAGAACTATCCGGGCCGTTTCCCGTTATGGCACGTAAAGGACTTCGCCGCGGATACTACTACACAGGTACCAGTAGGGCAAGGCGTCGTGCCTTGGGAAGAGATTTTCGCCATGGCAGAGACTGCTGGCTTGCAGCATTATTTCATCGAACAAGATGTGTGTAGCGCAGACCACGCGATCACCTGTTTAAAAGAGAGCATTGAATGGGCGAACGAGCAATCGTTCATGAACAAATAACACATTATGTACGGAGCATTAAAGGACCACCTCAGCACACAACTGCAAGAAATCGACGATGCAGGACTCTTTAAAAGAGAGCGCATCATCACCACACCACAAGATGCGGTCATTCAAACCACCGAAGGCAAGGAAGTACTGAACTTCTGTGCCAACAACTACCTGGGCTTGAGCTCACATCCTCGCGTACTCGAGGCTGCGCACAAGGCACTCGATAGCCACGGATTTGGAATGAGTTCGGTGCGATTCATCTGCGGTACTCAGGACATCCACAAAACATTGGAAGCCAAAATCGCCGAGTTCTTGCATACGGAGGACACCATTCTCTATGCAGCCGCCTTTGATGCGAATGGCGGAGTGTTCGAGCCCCTACTGACGGCAGAAGATGCCATCATTTCGGACAGCTTGAACCACGCCTCGATCATCGATGGGGTGCGCTTGTGTAAGGCGCAACGCTACCGCTATGCCAACAACGACATGGCGGACCTCGAAGCCCAATTACAAGCTGCCGAAGGCGCACGTTTTAAAATCATCGTCACCGACGGGGTATTCTCGATGGACGGATACGTGGCACAATTGGACAAAATTTGTGATTTGGCCGATCAATACAATGCCTTGGTCATGGTCGACGAGTGTCACGCCACAGGCTTCATCGGCAAAACCGGCCGCGGTACCATAGAACTGAAAAACGTCCTAGGTCGCGTGGACATCATCACCGGAACCCTAGGCAAGGCCCTCGGCGGCGCCATGGGTGGATTCACCACCGGCCGCAAGGAAATTATTGAAATGTTGCGCCAGAAATCGCGCCCGTATTTGTTCTCAAACTCTCTCGCACCCGCCATCGTCGGAGCCTCTATCGAGGTGTTCAACTTGCTGAGCGAGACGACAGAGCTCCGGGACCAATTAGAGTGGAACATCAACTACTTCAAAAAAGGAGTGGCAGCCGCTGGCTTTGATTTCAAGGACGGCGATAGCGCCATCGTTCCTATTATGTTGTACGATGCAGCCCTGAGCCAGGAGTTCGCAGACAAGCTTCTCGATGAGGGCATTTATGTCATCGGATTCTTCTACCCGGTAGTCCCTCAAGGCCAAGCCCGTATTCGCGTTCAGCTGAGCGCTGCCCACACCCAAGCCCATTTGGACCACGCCATCGCGGCGTTCACCAAGGTTGGGAAAGAATTGGGCGTCCTAAAAGATTAACAACCTTTTGACCATATAGCGGTTAGATTAAGACACTCCTTCTGCGGAAGGAGTGTTACTTTTGGCCTATAATTTTTGCACCTATGCTCATTCAAATCGCCCAGTTCGTTCTTGGACTCTCTATTCTAATTGTACTCCACGAGTTTGGTCACTATTTGCCCGCCCGTTGGTTTGATGTACGTGTGTCCAAGTTTTACCTGTTCTTCGACTACAAATTCTCATTATTGAAGAAGCAAATAGGCGAGACCGAATGGGGTATTGGTTGGATTCCGCTCGGCGGATATGTGAAAATTGAAGGTATGGTGGACGAGAGCATGGACACCGAAAACCTCAGCGACGAACCGGAAGAATGGGAGTTTCGTGCCAAACCGGCTTGGCAGCGACTGATCATCCTCACCGGCGGGGTCATCATGAACTTCATCACTGCCTACTTCATTTATGTCTTCTTGTTGATGAGCTACGGCAAAGATTACTTGCCGAACGACAGCTTGATTCATGGGATATGGACCAACGACATAGGTCAAGAGATGGGGCTTGAGAATGGTGATAAAATCCTGAGTATCGGGGACTACGTACCGGACAGCTACACCGAAACCGCCATGGAAATTTTTCTCAGCGAAGGAGAAGATATCCTAGTGGATCGCAACGGCGAAGAGGTCCGCGTACCCATCACCACAGAAGCACTAGCAAATATCATTGCAGATAAATCACTTTATAGCGTCATCCGACCTCGTATGCCCTATGTGGTGGGTGGCTTCTCTGAAGGTTCCATCGCCGAACAAGCGGGCATGCAAGTAGGCGATAGCTTGGTCGGCCTCAACGGTCAACAATTGCTCTTCTTCGACGAATTTTTCGATGCCATTCCTGATTTTGGTGGCGAAGAAATCGCCCTTACCTATTACCGCGATGGCGTAGCAGATACCTTGAATATAAATGTGCCGGAAGACGGTAAAATAGGCGTCTACAATACTGGTGAAGTCTACAAATACTACAAAATCAAGAACAAAGAATACAGCTTCGCTCAAGCCTTGGGCGGCGGCTGGGATGAGGTAGGCAACAAGCTTAGCGGCTATGTGCGCCAGTTCAAACTCATCTTCAACTTTGAAACCAAAGCCTACAAAGAAGTGGGCGGGTTCTTGATGATTCTTCAGCAGTACGACAGCTCGTGGAATTGGCGCGGATTCTGGGAATTTACTGCGTTCTTGAGCATCATGTTGGGCTTCTTGAACATCCTTCCTATCCCTGCACTCGACGGCGGCCACGTAGTGTTCACCTTGGTGGAAATGGTTACCGGTAAAAAGCCATCCATCAAAGTATTGGAAGTGGCGCAAATGATAGGATTCTTCCTCTTGCTTGCCTTGCTGATTTTTGCCAACGGTCAAGACATCATTCGAGCATTCTTCGGCGGATAAGATGGATCAGAGCCAGGCCATATTCGAGTATTTAGGCCGGGTCAAGGATCCGGAAATACCCGTGTTGAGCCTGCATGATATGGGCATCCTGCGAGGCGTAAACATCGCCCCTTCGGATCACCCAAAAAGTCAAAATGCCTTGCAATCCTTCCGCGAACTGCACCCCGATGCACCGGAGGAAAATGCCCAGTACATCTACCAGATTACCATCAGCCCCACCTATGTGGGATGTCCGGCGATGGACCGCATGGCCCAGGACATCAGCGAATCCATGTATGCCCGCCAGCTGCCTTTCTTTATCGAAGAGCAAATCAAGCCGGCATGGACTACAGATTGGATCACCCCGGAAGGACTGGAAAAAATGGAGACCTACGGCATCGCCCCGCCCGTGAAAGGTTCCTCGGATAAGCGCACCCTATTTGCCGCCGCACCTGTGGTGAAATGCCCGCGATGCAAGAGCTCAAAAACCGAACTGGTCAGCGCACACGGCTCCACCGCGTGCAAGAGCTTGTACAAGTGCCAAAGCTGCCTCGAGCCTTTTGAGTACTTTAAGTGTCTGTAAAGTGAGGCTCATGGCCTAACTTTGAAGAGCCCAAAAACAGAAACATGCCCAAGAAGACCACCGTTCCTTTTGAAAAAGCGTTCAAGCTTATGGCCACGGCCAAGCACATGGCAGAGCTCTACGAACGCGAAAAAGAGACGACTTCAAAATACGTTCACGCCACGAGCCGTGGCCATGAAGCCGCACAGCTCGCCCTCGCCCTGCAGCTCGAACCCAAAGACTTTGTCGCGCCCTATTACCGCGACGACAGCCTCCTGTTGGGCATCGGCATGACCCCAAAGGACCTCATGCTGCAGCTGTTGGCCAAGGTGGACGATCCTTTCTCAGGCGGGCGCCCTTACTACAGCCACCCCAGTCTCAAAGACGACGATAAACCTAAAATCCCCCACCAAAGCTCCGCCACGGGTATGCAAGCCATCCCTACCGCTGGAGTCGCTATGGGGATTCAGTACCGCGAACAACAAGAATTGGCCACTGAAGAAGAGCTAGGCGCCATCGCCGTCTGTAGCATTGGCGATAGTGCCATGACCGAAGGAGAGATTTCAGAAGCCTTGCACATGGCTGCCCTGAAGCAGTTCCCGCTGCTTATGTTCGTGCAGGATAACGGCTGGGACATCAGTGCCAACCGCGAAGAAGTGCACCACAGCAATGCCGTGGAATACGCCAAAGGATTTACCGGCATCGAAACCCGCGATCTCGACGGGACAGATTTCGAAACTTGTTATAAAGAGCTGCAAAAGGTCATCAAAATCATGCGTAAAGAGCGTCGCCCGTTCTTGGTGCGCATGGATGTGCCCCTGCTCAACCACCACACCTCCGGGGTGCGTAAAGAATGGTACCGCGACGACTTAGAAGAAGCCGCCAAGCGCGATCCCTACCCCGTGTTAATCAAACAATGCCTGGCCGCAGGCATCTCCCAAGCACAGCTCGATCAGTGGGCCGCAGAGGCCGCTGCCTTTGTGGAAGCACAGTACGACAGTGCCCTGCAGATGCCGGATCCTACGCCTGAGGATCTCTACACCTACGACTATGCGCCTACGCCCATCACGAGTGAGCGCGGCGAGCGCGCGCCGAAGGGCGCGGAGCCGACGGTGATGGTTGATGCCGCCTTGTTTGCGATCAAGGAGTTGATGGCGGAGCATCCGGAGGCCTTGTTGTACGGGCAGGATGTGGGCGGTAGATTGGGCGGCGTGTTCCGCGAAGCCGCGACATTGGCACAGAAATTTGGCGACGGACGGGTGTTTAATACCCCTATTCAAGAAGCTTTTATCATCGGGTCTACGGTGGGCATGAGCGCCACGGGCTTGAAGCCCATTGTGGAGGTTCAGTTTGCGGATTATCTGTGGCCTGGAATGAACCAATTATTTACTGAAGTCTCTCGCAGCTACTACCTCAGCAATGGGAAGTGGCCAGTGAGCACCATCATCAGAGTGCCGATCGGAGCCTATGGTTCGGGCGGACCGTTCCACAGCTCGAGTGTCGAAAGTGTGGTCACGGCCATCCGTGGCGTGAAGGTCGCCTATCCTAGTACGGGGGCAGACCTGAAGGGCTTGATGAAGGCCGCTTTCTACGATCCAAATCCGATAGTGATGTTGGAGCACAAGGGGCTGTATTGGAGCAAGATTAAGGGTACTGAAGGTGCCAAAACGCCGGAGCCGAGCGCGGACTATGTGGTGCCGTTTGGGAAGGCGAGGATGGTGTTGGAAGCGGCTGAGGGTGCGCGTGAGCGTGGTGAGGCCGCGCTCGTAGTGACCTACGGCATGGGCGTGTATTGGGCGTTGGAGGCGGCCAAGAGCTTGGAAGGGCGTGTGAGCGTGCTGGATTTACGAACGTTGAGTCCTTGGGACAAGGCGGAGGTGATGAAGCAGGCGAGGATGCACGGAAGGGTGTTGGTGCTGACCGAGGAACCGAGCAGTCCAAGCTTTGCTCAGAGCGTGCAAGGGGCCATTCAGGAAGAGTGTTTCGAGGCTTTGGATGCCCCAGTGAAGTTGCTGGGCGCGGAGAATATGCCGGCTATTCCGCTGAACGCGACGTTGGAGAAGGCGATGCTGCCGAATGCGGAAAAGGTTGGGCAAGCATTGGAGGCATTGTTGGCGTATTAGGCCATTGATTTGGACGCGAGATTTCCTCGGGGGATTCGCCAAAAAATCGGTACTTTAGTCGCTCAAAATCAGTAGTGATGAACACAGTATTTCTAGGGATCATGGGTCCCAATCAAATGATTCTAATCCTTGTGGTGGTTTTGTTGCTTTTCGGAGGCCGCAAAATTCCAGAATTGATGCGTGGTCTAGGCCGTGGCGTGAAGGAATTCAAGGACGGCGTTGCTGACGAAGAGAAAGGATCAGACGATAACAAAGAGTAACATCTTCCCCAACCCCAACGAACGATGAGTACGACAGCCCAAGCGGTTGAACAATTCCTTAGCAAGATTGAGGCCACCCAAGATTTGAATATTTTCTTGGAAGTGTGGGCCGATGAAGCGCGCGAGCATGCCAAAGCGGTGGATGCAAAAATTGCAGCCGGAACTGCGGGCAAGCTGGCCGGTATGGTGATTGCGCTGAAGGACAATATTTGTTACCGAGGACATAAGGTGAGCGCTGCCTCCAAGATTTTGGACGGTTTTGAAAGCCAATTTTCTGCAACGGTCGTGGACCGATTGTTGGCAGAGGACGCCGTGTTTATCGGACGTACGAACTGTGATGAGTTCGCCATGGGTTCGGGCAATGAAAATAGCGCCTTTGGGCCGGTGAAGAATCCTCTGGATCCTTCGAAGGTACCGGGTGGATCGTCGGGCGGTTCTGCCGCGGCGGTGGCTGCGGGCTTGTGTCACGTAGCATTGGGTTCGGATACGGGCGGTTCTATTCGCCAGCCGGCAAGCTTCACAGGAACCGTTGGGTTCAAGCCTTCGTACGGAAGGGTGAGCCGTCATGGGTTGATTGCCTATGCCAGCAGTTTTGACCAGATAGGTCCATTTGCCGCGAATGTGGAGGATGCTGCGAAGGTGATGGAGGTCATCGCGGGACCGGATGATTTTGATGCGACTGCGATGCAGGAGGCGATGGCGCCCGCAACGAAATTGGCCCCGAAAAAAGTAGCGTATTTGAAGACTGCGGTGGATAATCCTGCCGTGGATGAGCATGTGAAGAAGGCGTTTTTGGCCCAATTAGAATTGCTCGAAAACGCAGGCGTCGTAGTGGAGCCTGTTGAATTTGATTTGTTGGACACCTTGGTGCCCATCTACTATATTTTGACCACGGCGGAGGCGAGCTCGAATTTGGCGCGCTTCGACGGGGTACATGCCGGGTTTAGACATCCGGACAGCACGGATTTGGAGAGCGTGTACAAGAAGAGCCGCAGCGAAGGTTTTGGCACGGAAGTGCAGCGCCGCATCATGTTGGGGACCTTTGTATTGAGCTCTGGGTACTACGACGCCTACTTTGGGAAGGCTCAGGCGGCCCGTCGTTTGGTACAAGAGTGGACCGATAAGATGTTGGAGGAATACGACTTGATTTTGTGTCCTACAGCACCTAGCAACAGCCTTTGAGATTGGGCGTGAGGTGAGCGATCCAACCGTGAATTATTTAGAAGATATATTTACTGTTCAAGCCAATATTGCCGGCATTCCTGCCGTTAGTATTCCGATGGGCGTACATCCAAACGGCCTGCCAATGGGGCTCCAGTTGATGGGAGCTGAGGGCGCCGATATGGACGTATTGGCCATGGCTCAGTGGATTCAAAAGCATTAAGCATGCGCATTATTTCTATCGTTTTGGCCAGTGTGTTGGCCCTACCCGCTATGGCCCAAGAGGTCGTGGAAACTGTCGTCGATGAGGGGGTTCAAGTGGCCGATTCCGTGTCGGAGCTCCCAACGTTTGGGGCGATGGATGAGGCGGCGCTAGAGGCCCTGGATGCAAGGTTGGCGGCGCTGGATTCGCAGCATTTAATGTACACCATGGCCCAAGTGCCGGTGGCGGATACTATGACGCCGTTGGCGTTGGAGGATTCGGTTTTTGCTTTTTATATGGCGGAATTGGACGCGCGTACTCCCTTTGAAATGGCGTACAATCCTGTGGTGAAGCGTTACATGGAACGCTACCTGAAGCACGGTTCGTCGAGATTGAGCCGCATGATGGCCCACGGGCAGTACTACTTCCCCATGTTTGAGGAGCATTTGGCCAAGTATGATATGCCGTTGGAGCTGAAATATTTGGCGGTGGTGGAGAGTGCCCTGAACCCAAAGGCGAAAAGCTATGTGGGGGCCACGGGATTGTGGCAATTCATGTACGGCACTGGGAAAATCTATGATTTGAAGGTAAACAGCTATGTCGACGACCGCAATGATCCGCTCAAGAGTACAGAAGCGGCCTGTCAGTACATGCTGAAGTTGTACGAGATTTTTGACGATTGGAATTTGGCCTTGGCCGCCTACAACAGTGGGCCGGGCAACGTAAACAAAGCCATTCGCCGCAGCGGCGGAAAGACTTCGTATTGGGAAATCCGTCCGTTCTTGCCGCGCGAGACCTCAGCTTATGTGCCCCTTTTCATTGCCGCGAGCTACGCCTTTGAATATGGACCCCTTCATGGAATAGGTCCTGCAGAAATCCCGGCGTACTACATCGAAACGGATACCGTGCGCATCACCCGACAGATTCACTTTAAACAGGTGGAAGAAGGCCTTGGTGTGGATGCGGCGTTGATGGAGTTTTTGAATCCGCAGTACCGCTACAATATTGTGCCTGTGATAGACGGTCAACAGTACTTTTTGACCTTGCCTACAGCCAGTGCCATGGCCTTCCGCATGCAGCAAGACACCCTGTATAGCGTGGCGGACGCCTACTTTGAAGCGCGTGCGAGCACCATTCCGGAGCTCACGCAAATGAACGAGCGCACCACGCACCGCGTGCAGAGCGGCGAGACCTTGGGTCACATCGCGAGCAAGTACGGGGTTGGGGTGAGTGAAATCAAGCGATGGAACGGCCTGAGCAGCGACATGATCCGCATAGGACAGCGATTGGTGGTGTACCCGCGACGGATTTAATAGGCACATTGGCCTACTTTTTGACTACCTTTTTACCTGCAAAAATTGGTCACATGAAACGCATATTTCTCCTTCCCTTATTCGCCTTATCCTTCTTGATCCTCCCTTCTTGCGGCTCCGATGAGACCAACGAGGACGGGACAAAAAAGGACACGCGCATCCTGCCCCCTTCGAGCGGAACGCACAGCGAATTGCTGCTGGTGATGCCGGACGAATTGTGGTTGGGCAAGGCGGGAGAAGCCTTCAGAGAGATCTACCTCGCCGACCAAGACGGATTGCCGCAGGCAGAGCCGTATTTCGATGCCTCACGCGTGGAGCCGAAGGACGTCAACAAGATTTTGCAGAAGGCCAAGAACATCCTTTGGATCGAGAAGAGCGACACAAATTTTGTCAAGCTCACCAAGGACCTTTGGGCACGCCCGCAACACCTCGTGCGTATTACCGCTGGGAGTGATAAGGCCATCGCCGCGGAGATTCGGGGCAGCGCCAAGCAGGTTATCAAATCCTTCAAGGACCACGACATGGCCTTGATCCAAGACCGACTCAAGCGCAGTGCCTACGCCTACACCCACGAAAATTTGAAGGACATGGGCATCAAAAGCATGCTCCTGCACAAAGGCTTTGACCCGACCTTGGACAAGGAAGGCCTCAAGATTTTTGCCACCAAAACCGTCAAGACCATACAGTACATGATCGTGAGCTCACGCCCGATGACGGAAGGATTGGTCAGTGTGGACGATATCATCGCGCACCGCGACAGCATAGGAAAGCATTATTTCGAGGGCAGCTTCGAAGGCAGTTATATGACCACCGAAACCCTCATCCCGCCGTCCATTGCCAATGCTGAAATCAGCGGCATGTTCGCCCTGGAAACACGAGGATTGTGGCGCATGGAAGGCGATTTTATGGGCGGTCCGTTCTTGTCGTACAGTATCTACGATGAGAAAAACGACCGCATCCTCACGGTGGAGGCCGTGCTCTATGGACCGCAAGCGAAAAAGCGCAATGTCGTCCTGGAAATGGAGGCGATGATGAAGTCTATTAAGCTTTAGAGCGAAACGATGATAGTATCATATGATACTATGAAAGTCACTTTTATTTCTTCGAAACTCGCATAAAACCGGGTTGTGCAAACTTGGGCTTTGATGTACCTTGGGTACAAACCCAAGAAGCATGCTACAACACCATCTTTCAAACGGGGTGCTCACCCTCATTTTTGATCGACCCGATAAATTCAATTCCTTCAACCGGGAATTGGCCCTTGCGGTCCAGGACGGACTGTCGGAGGCTGCCAGCAATCCTGAGGTTCGCTGCGTGGTACTCACCGGAAATGGTAAGGCGTTCTGTGCCGGACAAGATTTGGGCGAGGCCGTGGACCCGAACGGGCCGGAGCTCCGCACCATCGTTCGCGACCACTACAACCCCATCATCCAAGCCATTCGCGACCTGCCGAAACCGGTGATCGCCGCGGTCAATGGCGTAGCCGCCGGTGCGGGTGCCAACATTGCGTTGGCCTGTGATATCGTGGTGGCCAGTGAGCACGCCAGCTTCATTCAAGCCTTTAGTAAAATAGGCCTCATTCCGGACAGCGGAGGTACTTGGACCCTGCCGAGATTAGTCGGGTTCCAGCGCGCCAGCGCCCTGATGATGACGGGCGATAAGGTCGGTGCAGCCGAAGCACAGTCCATGGGCATGATCTACAAGGTCTTTGCCGCGGATACCTTTGGCGAGCAGGTCACCGCCTTGGCGGAGCAGATGGCGCAAATGCCCACGAAGGGTTTGGCGTTGACAAAGGCCGCGTTGAATGCGAGCGGGACGAATGATATGAGGGACCAATTATCTCTTGAAGAAACCCTCCAAACCGAGGCGGGACAGACATACGATTTTAACGAGGGCGTACAAGCATTTTTAGAAAAGCGCGCCCCAAAATTTAAAGGCCAATAACATGAAAGTAGCCATCCTAGGAGCCGGTGCCATGGGCACGGGCATTGGACAAATCGCCGCACAGCAAGGGTGCGATGTCGTGTATTTCGACAACTACCCAGGCGCCATCGGACGCAGCAGCGCTTCCATCGAAAAGGTCTTTGGCAGATTGGTTGAAAAAGGCCGCATGAGCGAAGCCGAAAAAACCGAGACCCTCTCAAGAATGAATTGGTCCGATGACCTCAGTAGCATCGACGGCGCCGACCTCGTCGTGGAAGCGGTCATCGAAGACCTCAAAGTCAAAAAAGAACTCCTGCAAAAAGCCGAACAGCACCTCAGCGATACGGCTTGGTTGTGTACGAATACCTCCAGCTTGAGCATCGCCGCCCTATCGAGCGGACTGAAGCACCCGGAGCGTTTTGGAGGACTCCACTTTTTCAATCCCGCACCCTTAATGCCGCTGGTCGAGATTGTACCGGGCATCCAAAGCGGGGAAGATTTCGCGGATGCCATGGAGGAACTCATGGTGGCGTGGGGCAAGATCCCTGTGCTCGCCAAGGATACGCCAGGTTTTATCGTCAACAAGGTGGCTCGACCCTTCTACAGCGAGGCCATCAAACTCTACGAAGAAGGTGTGGCGAGCATCGCGGAAATTGATGCCGCAGTAAAGAGCATGGGATTCCGCATGGGACCGTTCGAACTCACAGATTTGATCGGTCATGATGTGAATTACAAGGTCACAGAAACCGTCTGGGGCCAATTCTATTATGACCCCCGCTTCCGCCCTTCCATCACCCAAAAACGCCTCCTCGAAGCCGGTCTTTTAGGGCGCAAAACAGGACGCGGATTTTACAACTACAGCAGCGGCATGAACGCTGCCGTCGAAGCGCAAGAAGCCGCTGAACTCGACCCTATTTTGGGCGAAAAGATTGTCGAACGCATCCTGTGCCTCATCATCAATGAAGGTCTGGACGCCGTTTGGCTCGGCATCGCCTCTCCAACCAATGTGGATTTAGCATTGACCAAGGGCGTCAACTACCCCAAAGGGCCTATTAGCTGGGGACAGGAATTGGGCTGGGATTATGTCTTGAACGTCCTGGAGCGTTGCCACAAATTCTACGGCGACGACCGCTACCGTCCGTGTCCACTACTGCGCCATTTGGTCAGCGAAAACGCGGAGCTCGGAGAAGGAAATCTTGGGGATAGTTTTATGATCTGATGCGCACCCTCCTATTCATAGCGCTATTGTCGAGCTCTACCCTTTTCGGGCAGCTCGCAACCTTTGAATGGGACGACGAGTGCTGTCACGTCGTAGGAACCTTTGATTCTACGAAGGTTAGCCGGGTCCAATTACAAGAGGCCCTCGACCTTTTCGGATTCAACAACTATACTTGGATTCAGAACTCGCCGATGTTGTTTAAGCCCCGTTCGTTGGAAGAACATCAGTCAAGCTGGGATGCTTACAATATTGAATCTAGTAAGGTCGTTCATCGAATGATGAGTTGCTCACTACCGGAAGGTGAAGCTTGGGAAAAAGCTCGAGAGGAAGAATTTGAGGAACTTCAATCAACTCTAGACATGTACCTAGCAGAATACACGACGCTCATAGGAAATGATTATTCCAAACTTAGAATGCTCCCTTGGCACGACCAAAACCCCTTATTGGAACGCTATGTAGCTGCATTCGACCGGTACCGACGAACAACTGATCGAAATGTTCGAGGAGCACACCAAAAGAATGGCTGAAAAAAATGGCGATCCCCAACGCATTATCAACAACGCAAAGGATGTTTTGGAGGAAGAGAACTGGAGAGAATTGGCCACCATTAACATGCTTACTTACGGGTGGCACAATGAGGCCAATGATGGAATTAAAAGGCACGATGAATACGATACCTTTTTCGATTTGTTTCTCCCCTTATTCGAGAATCTTGAATACACAGATTGTTGCGAGCCATGACCAAACCTAGCGACGAACTACTCAAGCGCGCCTATGCGCAGGATGCTTCCATTTACCAGGAAACACCACAGGACGTTGCTTTTCCTGCCTCCGCAGAAGAGGTGGTCGCACTGGTCAGATCCGGTAAGCCGCTGATCCCTCGCGCCGCAGGAACCTCCCTCGCGGGCCAAGTCGTGGGCGACGGCACCGTACTAGATACCGGAAGGCACATGAACGCTATTCTCCACATCAACGTGGAAGAGCGATGGGCAGAGGTGCAACCCGGCGTTGTCCGCGACGAACTCAATTACCACCTTAAGGAACACGGGCTGTTTTTCGGCCCCAATACCTCCACCTCCAACCGTTGTATGATGGGCGGCATGGTGGGTAATAACAGCTCAGGCTCTACCTCTATTTCTTACGGAACCACCCGGGAAAAATTGCTCGGTCTTGAACTCGTCACCGCGGACGGGGTGCTGCGCGCCATGGGCGAAATTCAGTCCGACGGCGTGCGTGACATTCCTTCGGCAGTGGAAGATTGGTTAGTGCAATGGCAAGATGCCTGGAGGTCGCAAAACCTCGAAGCGCATTTCCCAGATGCGAGCATTCACCGAAGAAATACGGGGTACGCGATTGATTTAATTGGCAACGATGCCGATGCACTCTTAAGCGTGATGTGCGGTTCAGAAGGTACGCTGGGCATTACCACCAAGATTCGTGTGGCCTTAGATCCCCTACCTCCTGCTCATGTGGCCGTGGCTGCATTGCACTACCACAGCATGGATGAAGCCATGGGTGCCACGCCAAAATTGATGGCTCACAAGCCTTATCAGCTGGAGCTCATGGACCGCATCATCTTAGAATGTACACGTGAGAGCAAGGAATATGCAAGCTACCGTGATTTTGTCCAAGGCGATCCTGCAGCCATTTTGTTGGTGGAAGTTCGCGGGGATAGCGAGGCGGAACTCGCTGAAAATTTGGCTGCGCTGCAATGCGAGCACAGTTATGCCAGAGCCGAGCTCTTTGGCGGCGACAGCGATAAAGTTTGGAAGCTCCGTGCCGCGGGGCTGGGATTACTCTCCAATGTCCCGGGCGATGCGAAACCTGTGGCATGTATTGAAGATACCGCCGTACGTATTGATGTGCTCCAGGAATATATCCGTGAGTTTGATGCGTTAATGCAAGGCTTCGGCCAGGAAAGTGTGTACTACGCGCATGCCGGTGCTGGGGAATTGCACTTGAGACCTATTTTGAATTTGAAGACTTCTGAAGGGGTCCGATTGCTGTATGAAATCAGTAAGGCCAGTGCGGAATTGGTCAAAAAATACGGTGGGTCCTTATCGGGAGAACACGGCGACGGTCGCGTCCGTGCGGCATTTATCAAAGACTTTTATGGCCCCGAAGTCTACCCTTGGATGGAAAGCTTCAAGAAGGCGTGGGATCCGGAGAACCAGTTGAACCCCGGCAAGATTGTGGGCGCCAAGCCTATGAACGAAGATTTGCGCTATGAAGTAGATCGAGAGGAGCCCGTGTTAGATACCCAGTTTCCCTTCAGCGAAGAGGGTGGATTCTTACGTGCCGTAGAGAAATGCAACGGATCGGGAGATTGCCGACGATTGCCTTTCACCGGTGCCTTAATGTGCCCTTCATACATGGCCTCACGGGACGAATGGGACAGTACTCGCGGACGGGCGAATGTGCTGCGCAGCGTACTGACCGAGCAAAGTATAGAAGGGTTTAAAGCGCCGGAATTGGCCGAAGCGATGCAGCATTGTGTCGGCTGTAAAGGCTGTACCAAGGAATGTCCTTCTGGGGTCGATATGGCCGCCATGAAGTCTGAATACTTGTATCAAAACCGAGCTAAACGCACGATGGCCGATAAGGCCTTTGCCAACTTCCACAAGAGTTTGAACTATCAGGGATGGTGGCGTGTAATCAACCCTGTTTTGAAATCAGGACTGACCAAGCGATTGATGGGCATTCACCCGGAGCGTTCCCTACCAGGGCTTGTGAATCCCGCCTACATGAAGGCGTATGAAAAAGGCTATTCGGTTGAAAGCGCCGCAGGCCACGAGCGCGCCGTGATTCTGTGGGTGGATGAATTTACCCAGGCGAACGATCCGATGTTGGTGGGCAAAGCGTGTGATGTACTCGGCGCGCTCGGCTACAGTCCAGCGGTCGTTTGTAGCCCAAGTGGACGCGCAGCGCTAAGTGGTGGTTTTTTGCCAGAATCGAAGAAATTGGCCCAAAAAGCACTAAAAAAGCTCCAAAATGCGGCAAAAACGCTCAAAAATGCGCCGATTTTGGGTTTGGAGGCAAGTGCCGTTCTCAGCGCTGTGGATGAATATGGACGGTTGTTGCCGGAAGAAAAAGCGTGGATTGAAGGGCAGAGAATTGCGACGATTGATAAGTTTTTGGCGGACGAGTTGCCAAAATTGGACCAGGCTAAAGATGCTTTTGAGGCGTACGAAGAAGAGATCTTGTTGCACGTGCATTGCCACCAAAAGAGCTTGGAAAGTGCGGGAGATACCGCCTATGTTCTGCAGGTATTATTAGGTGCCAAGGTGGACCGCGTGAAAAGCAGTTGTTGTGGTATGGCGGGGTCGTACGGGATGAAAAGGGAGAATTATGCGATGAGTAGGAAGATGGCAGAATTGGTCCTGCTTCCAAAAATTGAAGCTTTTGAAGGAGAGGTCATCGTAGCTACCGGAACCTCGTGCCGACATCAGATCGCAGATTTTAGTCAGCGGAAAGCGGAACACCTCGTTGATACATTATGGGCGCAATTAAAAAGATCTTAGAACGCTGGGTAGTCTTCCGAGGAGGACTGGCTGTATTCGGTACATTGGCGAGGATGAAAGCGTACGGATTGGCCGGAGCGATGAGCAAGAGCTCTGCCAAATTGAACCTTAGTTTGAACAAGCCTGAGGTGGCCACTAGTGTCGATGAGCTTGGGAAAACTTGGGTGAGTTTGATGCCGCCCGATGCACAGCACAAATTCAAGTTTACCGGAAGCGATGAGAAGACGGCCTTCACGGAAATTCACATCAAATGCCCGCTTCGAGGCAGCGGTGATCCACACGCGTGCTACCACCTGATGAATTACGACAGAACCTTGATGGAAAAGGTCGGCGGCCAGTTGATTGTACTAGAGACTCAAGCCAACTCCGGCAAAGACCATTGCAAGCTCGCTATTCGCAAGGCGGGTGAAGATATTAGTGACTTGGTGCCGGCGCACCAACGTTAGGGCTACTCTGCCTGAAGCAATCGAACCCCAACATCCTGGATGCCGTAGAGGACCGTATCGCGCATGCCGTGTTGCACACGTAAGGTGTAGCGCTCGCCCTTTTTAAAACGGACCGCGCTCTTGCCCACGGGCACCATCATCGTCTTGAGGTCGCTCATTCCAGAACCGTTCCAATGGCCCAATTCGTCGGCCAAATGCACATTGACCGTATCCGCATAGGCCACGCCCTCCATCGTACTGATGGTGCGGAACAAGAAGAGGTTGTTATAAGGGTAATCGCTCAGGTGACGCACGTACAAACTCATGAACACTGGAATGCCGCTGTCCTGCGGTTCCCACTGCACTTGCACGACACTGTCCATGTGCCACCTGTGCTCCTCAAACGTGGTGAGCTCGTCCAAAATGGGCGCCGGTCCACAAGAGACCATGGTCCACGCGCCAAAAACAGCCAAAAACAAGTGTTTTTTGACGATTTTCAATGATTTTGGGACATTTTCAGCCATTTTTTGGATGTTTTTAGTCCTTTTTCGTGTTTTTCGGTGCGTTTTGACTTTGGCCCTGGCCTTTGCCTTGGCTTCTGCCCTTGCCGCCGCGATTTCTGCCGCGATTTCCACTGCGATTGCGGTTTCTATTGCCACGCTTGCCTTTCGGTTGGTCGAATCTAGTAATGCTGTCCTCGGCATTGCCGCCCACGAAATCTGCCACTTCCACCTCAGCCTTCTGACGCTTCTGCTCTTCGTAGCGGAATTCCATAATATCGTCTGGGTACTCGCCGCGCTGGTTGGCTTCTACGATTTCCAAGACTTGGTCCAACTTCATTGGAATCCAATTCGTGTAATCACTGTCCAAGGCATACCACAACATCTCCTTGAAGATGTCCATCTTCTGGAACACGGCAGTGCCCTGCGCGAGCTTCAGCTTCTTGCTTGGGGATGGAAAACGCTTGACCGCCTCCATGTAGCTATCTAGTTCGTAGTTCAAACAACACTTCAACTTACCGCACTGTCCGGCCAATTTTTGTGGGTTCAAACTCAGCTGCTGGTAACGCGCCGCGGCGGTATTCACACTGCGGAAATCGCTCAACCAGGTCGAACAACAAAGCTCACGGCCACAGGAGCCGATACCGCCCAATCGTCCTGCTTCCTGACGCGCCCCGATCTGACGCATTTCGATGCGCACAGAAAATAATTGGGCCAATTCTCTAATCAATTGACGAAAATCCACACGCTCGTCTGCCGTGTAATAGAATGTTGCCTTTGAGCCGTCGCCTTGGTATTCCACATCGGAAATCTTCATCTTCAAGCTCAATCGCTGCGCCACCTCACGTGAGCGCATCATCGCATCCTTCTCCAAACCACGGGCACTGGCCCACGTTTCGAGGTCCTTCTCCGAGGCCTTGCGGTACACCTTGAGCACAGGCTCTTGGTCCTCGATTTTGAAGTTCTTTTTATTCATCTGGAGCTTGACCAGCTCCCCGGTGATGGAGACATTTCCTACGTCGTGTCCGGAGTGGGCTTCAACCGCTACTGCATCTCCCAACTGTAGTGGGAGTCCGTTCGCATTGTGATAAAACTCTTTGCGCCCGTTTTTAAATCTGACCTCTACCCAATCAAAAGGCTGATCGGTTGAGGGAAGTTCCATATTTGCAAGCCAGTCAAAGACCGGCAATTTTCCACATCCTCCGGTTCCACAAGACCCGTTGCTTTTGCAACCCTTGGGAACGCCGCCACCGCTACTACAATTACTGCATGCCATGGTCGTTATATTTATGTTGTCAAACAAGCACAAGTGGTGTGTTGTTTGCGATACTAAGGTCGTAAATTGAGCCCATGATTAGACGAATAAGTCCAAAAATTCTCCTCACCCTCTTCACCGCCCTTCTGCTAGGCCTACAGGCTCAGGCTCAGAGCGATAAAGTTCGCGGCGCGGAGCCCTTCGACTTCTGGGTAGACCACCTGCCCTACAATAGTTTCTATCATATTGCCGCACTCGACGACCGCACCTTCGCAGCGACTGAAAACAGCCTCTTGATCGTGCACCAAGGCGAGTACGAACGCCTGTCCCGAATCAACGGCTTGACCGGATCCAACATCACCGCACTGGCCTCGGACGAAAACAGCCAAACCGTATGGATAGGCTATGCCAACGGCCGCCTTGATATTTGGGAAAATGGTGGGATAAAATCCATCGTAGATATCGTAGAAACGCCCTCCTACACCGGGTTGAAGCAGGTCAATGACTTCGCGTTTTACAATGGCAAGGCCTACGTCGCCACAGATTTCGGCGTGGTGGAATTTGATATCGCCACTCGTTTGGCGGGGCGCACGCTGTTATTTGGGGCCAATTATTCCACGATCCCCATCCAATCCTTCGACATCAGCCCCGACGGCACGCTTTGCGCCTACTCCCCGAGCAATGCTTCGAATTTCTACATCGGCGATGTGAATAGTTCATTGCCTAATTGGACCCAACGCCCTTACCAACTCTTCCCGGACAACTCCAACCCCGATCACATCACCTACTTCCCCATCGAAGAGCGCTTCATTTTCGCGTGTGACGATTTGACCTCGGGCACCTACACGTTGGCGATGGGTGAGGCAGGAGGAAATTGGTCCGTGGAACCCTACTCCTCTCCTTTCCAAAGCGCGGCAGGATGGCAAGGCATTCAAGACCTTCAAGTCACAGGCAATTACCTGATCATTACCCGAGATTTCAATGTGTTCATGCGCCAATCCACGGCCAAAAACACCTTCTCAGATTCCCTCAACATCTCCAACGCCCTGTTTGCCCCCGGCGTCCTTCGCCCCACCGCAGCCACCATGTTGGCGGATCAAAGCATTCACATTGCCAATCTGCGCAGTGGCGTCCTCCGCGTCAACACCAACGGCACCACCTCTCGCTACCATCCCTCGAGCCCCTATAGCGCATCGGCCTTCAAACTCCGCGCCTACGGCAACGGCCGCAACGGTTCGTATTCAAACCCTGGCGGCGATGGCGGACCTAGCTTCGGCGGCGTGATGCTCCTGCCCGGCGCCTTGAATGAAATTTGGACCAAGGCTTACCTCAACGAAGGGCCGAGCTATTACACCAACCAAGAATGGACGTTCAAAGAGACGACCGCACTCTATGGGGTCAATGATATCGTCGACGCCGCCTTCACCATGCTGGGAACCGGCGCGTCCACCCTCTACCTCAGCTCTTGGGGCAAGGGCATTGTCCACCTCGAAGGAATGGCGGATCCGACCTATGTCGAGGATACCATCGCACTGTACAACACCACCAATACCGACGGCGCCTTGAAAGGGGTGAACGGGAACGCCTCCGACCTTAGAACCGGTGGATTGACCTTTGACGATGATGGCACCCTGTGGGGGGTGCAAAGCTTGGTCTCTACCCCATTGTTTTCGAGAGATGCAGAAGGGAATTGGGCCTCCTATTCCCTCAGTCCAGGGGCAGATGGGGTCGCGTTGAAAGATATCGTGCACCACGACGGGATGCTCTTCATTCAAAGCCGGACCAACGGCATTTACGGCTACAGAATTTTCGACGGCGCCAAGCGCAACCTCTCCACCGGCATAGGTTCAGGCGATCTTCCGTCCGACCACGTGCTCTCCATGGCCATAGACCACGACGGGGAATTGTGGATAGGAACGGACGAAGGACTAGTAGTACTCTACAGCCCAGGTAACCTCTTTGACGGCGGCAATGCAGATGCACGACCCATACTTTTTGAAGAAGATGGCGTGGTTCAAAAGCTCCTCGGAGAAACACCCATCACCGCCATCGTCGTGGACGGCGCCAACCAAAAGTGGATCGGTACCCGCGGTGCCGGCCTCTTCCTGATCGGCGCGGACGGCCTGAGCACCCTTCAACATTTCACGGCAGAGAACAGTCCTTTGCTGTCCAACAACATTCAGAGCCTCGCCATCGATCCGACCTCGGGAGAGGTGGTGATCGCCACGGAACTGGGCGTTATTGGCTATCGCGGCACGGCCACTCCGGGCTACCTCGGCCTATATCCGGAACTTTTGGTCTACCCGAATCCTATTCGTCCGGGTTACGAGGGTCCAATTCTCGCGCAAGGCTGCCCCGAAAACGCACAGATCAAAATCACCGACGTGAGTGGAGGCCTGGTCTACGAGACCGTCGCCGAAGGTGGACAAATGCGATGGGACGGAGTAAATCACCACGGAAAAAAGGTGGCCAGCGGCGTGTACCTGATCTACGTGAGCGATGATTTAGGCGAGATCACCGCTATGGGAAAAGTTCTTATTGTCCGATAATCTCGGGTGCCACATTTCGTTATTTTTATACCCTATGGCAACAACCCCCACTCCCAAGAAGCCGCGGTCATTCCGCAAGCAGGTCATCTGGACCATCGTCGCAATTACCAGCCCGGTTTGGGGGCTGACCCTTATGCTATCGCTTACGGTCGCGGAGGTCTTCTATCCGTTGCCGAACATTGAGCAAATTGCCAATCCGGACACCAAGCTCGCGACCCAAATCATCTCGGAAGACGATGAAGTGTTGGGTACGTTCTACCGTGAAAACCGCACCGCCGCCACCTACGAGGAACTAACTCCGTGGTTGGGCAAAGCACTGGTTGCGACCGAAGACGAGCGTTTCTATTCCCACAGCGGTGTGGATGCAGAAGCGTTGATTCGCGCGGTGGCCTACCTAGGCAGCAAAGGCGGGGGATCGACATTGACGCAACAATTGGCCAAAATGCAGTTCTCAGAACCGGCCACCAACCTCATAGAGCGCATCATGCAAAAGTTCGGCGAGTGGGTCATTGCCGTGCGTCTTGAACGTCTCTACACCAAAGAGGAAATCATCGCCCTGTACCTCAACCAGCTCGACTTCCTGTACCAAGCCGTGGGTATTAATTCTGCTGCGCGCACCTACTTCAACAAGAAACCTATTGACCTAAATATTGAGGAAGCCGCAGTCTTTGTCGCCATGGCAAAAAACCCTTCGCTGTACAACCCCAAGCGCTATCCAGAACGCACCAAACTCCGTCGTGATCAGGTGTTCGTACAAATGGTGCGCAATGGCATGATCACCGAAGAGGAAAAAGACAGTCTCCAGCAAATCCCGCTACAACTCAACTTCCGCCCACAAAGCCACAACGCCGGTCTGGCGCCGTACTTCCGCGAATACCTACGCGGCTACATGAAAGACTGGATCAAGAACTACGAGAAACGCACCGGCCGAGAGCTCGATCTCTACAGCGGTGGTCTCAAGATCTACACCACCATCAACGCCGAGATGCAAGAGAACGCAGAGGAAGCGGTGCAAGAGCACATGAGCAACCTCCAACGCGTCTTTGACATCATCAAGGAAGACCGCAAATACGGACCGTTCTACTTCGACGAAGACCCGGCCGGCAATGTGAAGGCCATCCTCGATCGAGCCATGAAAAACACCCAGCGCTACCGCGGCCTGAAAAAGAAAGGCGCAAGCATGGACAGCATCCGCGACGTGTTCAATACCAAGATTCCGATGACTGTCTTTACTTGGCAAGGCGATAAGGATACGGTCATGTCGCCAATGGACAGCATCATGTACTACAAAGGACTGTACCAGGTAGGTCTGATGAGCGTCGAACCGCAAACCGGATTTGTCAAAGCATGGGTCGGTGGAAACGACTACCAATACTTCAAGTACGACCACGTCAAGCAAGGAAAGCGCCAAGTAGGTTCTACCTTCAAGCCCTTCGTCTACGCCACGGCCATCTTGGAGAAAAACTACAGCCCTTGTCTCCAAGTTCCGAACGCCAAAATCTGTATTGAAAAAGGCGAATACGGCCTCATCGAAGATTGGTGTCCCTCAAACTCTGACGACAAATACGGCGGCACCAAAAGCTTGAAGCACGCCTTGGCAAACTCCATGAATACGGTGACCACCTTCCTGATGAAACAGGTGGGTCCTCGCCCTGTGATCAACCTCGCCCAACAGATGGGAATCACTGGAGATATTCCGGAAGTGCCCTCTATCGCCTTGGGAACCGTGGACCTCAGCGTCTATGAAATGGTCGGATCCTACACGACTTTCGCTAACAAAGGGCCGTTATGTCGAGCCCATCATGATTACCCGCATCGAGGATAAAAACGGTGTGGTACTCGAAGAATTCACCCCGGAAACCCGTCAGGTGATGAGCGACAAGGATGCCTATGTCATTTTGAAGCTACTCATGGGGGTCACCGAAGACGGGACTGGGGTCAGATTGCGTCATAATTATGTGAAATACCGCCAAAATGTTATTACCGGTTATCCTTACGAATTCACCAACGAGATCGCTGGTAAAACAGGAACGACTCAAAACCAATCCGACGGTTGGTTTATGGGTGCCGTACCGAACTTGATCACCGGTGTTTGGACCGGATGTGAGGACCGTGCCGCGCACTTTGGCGGCGGTTTAGGAACCTACTATGGACAAGGTGCTACGGCTGCGCTTCCCATCTGGGCGGTATACATGAAGAAGAATTACGCCAACCCAGAGCTAGGCATCAGCCAAGGAGCCATTCGAGCGTCCAAAAGGCGATCTAGGGGTGGATGTAGATTGTGTGCCGACCAGCTTTGACTTCCCTGGCGAAGGCGATGATTTCGACGAAGAGCTTTAGATCGTAGGGTCCAATTTTTCCAAGTACTCTGTAGGCACTATTTCCCGATCCACCGGGGTGACAATGAAGGTGCTGCTCGACGAGCCGTATCCCACGCTTTGCTTGCGTCGCGCCACTTCTTTTTGATTTTGCATGGAAGTTTGAACGCCTTTGACGATTCCCCAAGCGGCACTGGCGATGATTCCAAAATACGCCACCACTATGCCTATAATTAATCCTCCTAATGCCGTCCAACCGTCTCCTGGATCTGCCGCCAATGCGACGAGAAAAATTCCGGTTCCCGTTCCTAATGAGATGAGCGCGCCTTTACCGGCAGCCTTGGCCCCTTCTCCCAAACTCGAAGGCAAGGGTTGCAGTTCTTGAATGGCCACGCCGCCTCCCACTTCTTGCGGCCCCATGTATAAGAACTGTTGATGTCCTGCGGAATCAAGGCAGAGGGCATAATAGAATTGGGCATCCGTTAACAACGTTAAATATTCCGTTTCTGAATCAAAGGAAAACTCGGAGATTTCGGCCTGATCCGTCACCACCGCCACTACGCTATAGCCGTCGTCAATGGCGCCGGTCAAATCATAGACGACTGGTATGGACAAAGGACAAGGCGGTACTTCTGCAACAAGAAATACCGGTAGAAAGGCAAATAGGAACAGGAGTTTTTTCATGACCAAGGGGTTTCCTCTAAAATAAAAAAAGCCCCGAACGAATCCGAGGCTTTCAATTTTTATCTCTTGTTTTAGAACATTTCCATGTCCATGCCGCCACCGCCTTCGCCGCGGCTCATGTCACGTCGTCTGCGTTGCACCTCGCCGAAGTTGTAGGTGAGGCCAAACTCGACCACGCGGGACATCCAACGGAATTGACCCTCTTGTGTCCAGTTCGGACCGGCGTTCTCGTAGTTCCACCCCATGGTGTTGAAGATGTCGCGACAGTTGATTGAGAAGTTCAGCCTGTCGTCCATGAATCCTTGCTTGAAGCCACCGCCCACAAAGTAGAACGGACGACCAATTCCCTGAGCGTTCACACGCTTGCTGCGGTAGTTCCCCATCAACTGCAAGCTCGCATTTTCCCATAGTGGCGTGCTGATCATGGTATTCAATCCGAAACCAAAACCGCTATTGTTCCAGGCTATGCCGTCGACCTCACCGCGGACTTGGCTGTAGAAGTAGTTCCCGCCGATGCTGGCAAAACCGCCCTTATTCCCAAGTTTTCCTCGGTAGTTCATTTCAAGACCGGCATCCTCACCGTCGTTCAAGTTGCGGAAGGTGGTCATGTTGATCCCCGTGCTGTCTACGATGTTGTACCAATTAATCATGTTGCTCTTATCACGGAAGTACAAGTTCGAAGTGAACGTGCCGCCCTTTGGCATGATGTGGGTATAGCCCGCTTCATACGCTCCGGTAAATTCCGGCAAGAGGTACGGGTTCCCTTGGCGCAAGTTGAACGGGTCGCTATAATCGATGAACGGGTTGAGCTGACGACCGCGCGGGCGTTCCACTCGGCGGCTGTAGCTGAAGTTCAGTTCGCGACCACGAGCAATTTCGTAAGTCAAAAACGCGCTCGGGTACACCTGGAAGTAGTTGTTATAGAAGGTAGAATCTTGAGTGATTTGGGTCGCGGTGATGTTCGCTTGCTCCGCACGTAGACCGAGCTGGTAGCCCCACTTCCCTTTCTTGAATCCGTAGTTTGAGTAGGCGGCGAAGATATCCTCAGAATACAGGAACTCGTTTACGCTTAAAGGATCAATGGCCGTAGTGCCGGTGTTGATATCTGTATTGAATCGCTCAAAACCGTCGAGGTCGTCGCGCATAATCACCTTAACCCCAGATTCTAGTCGGGTAGATTCGCCCCACTTCTTGGTATAATCTGCCAGTCCATTGAACTCCCACTGGTCGCCGTAGCTGTGCGTGTTGTAGCGCATGGAAGGCGTTTTACCGCCATTAATTCCAAGGGTATCTTGTTCAAAGTCCATGCGGTCGTCGCGCATCCCGTCGGTGTAGGACATACGAACGTTCAACGACTCGTCTTTCGAAGGCTTCCAATCGTAAATGGCATCTACGCTATTGTTCCAGCGAGTACCATTTTCCTCAGAATACTGACCTATGGTATAGGCACTAAACGGCGTGGTCCAATCTGTAATCTTGTCTTCAATACGCGGGCGCAATCCTTGATTTATAGTGCCCTGCAGTGTGAAGGTATGCTTAGTGCTTGGGGTCCAATCAAACCCTGCTTTAATGTTATTCCCATTGCGGCCGCCAAAACCCTCTGCCTCTTGGTAGGTGGTATAGGTGCCGTCCGCGAGTTGGCTGATGCGGTTGGACCAATTCGTTCTTGGGTAACGCCCAGAGCTGTGTCCGGCGTTGAAGAAATAGTTGATGTTGTCGTTTTTGTAATTGAGGTTCACCCCAGCGCGAACTCGGTCCGCACCCGACCACGAAGTGTTGACTGAACCGTTCAATCCTTGCAACGCGCTTTTCTTGAGCACGATGTTGATCATACCCGCCGTACCGTCTGGATCGTACTTCGCAGATGGATTCGTCATTACTTCAATTTTCTCGATGCTGTTCCCAGGCAACGCTTGTAGAAGAGCACTAAGGTCTTCTCCAGTAAATCGCGACGGACGCCCGTCAATCATGATGCGAACTGCGCTAGAACCGCGAAGGGTGATGTTCCCCTCGATATCAAGTTCTACGGACGGGATGTTTTCTAAGATATCTGTGGCAGATCCGGTCTTGCTGAGGATGAGCTTCGACGGATCATATACTTTACGGTCTATTTCATTGGTCATGAATTGACGTTCGGCCTCGACAGTAACCTCTTCAAGTTCTATACCCGATGAAACCAGCGCGACATTGCCGAGGTCTTGCTCGGTGCCGTCGCGACCCAAACGGATTTCTTGGGTCAAGGTTTTGTAGCCGACAAAGGCAAATTCAACTGTGTTTGGACCCAAGGCAATACCCTCGATCATAAACTGGCCTTTCTCGTTGGACATACCACCCGTGACCAAATCTTCGCTGAGTTTGCTCACGACTTTGATGGCGGCAAAGGCCAAAGGTTCTTGGGTTTCTGAATCTACTAGAGTCCCGGAAATCTTGCCAATCTTTGGCATTTTAGAAGGGTCGAATCCACCGCGACCGCCCGGTTGTTGGGCCATGGCGGGGATGCTTAGGCAAAAGAAGAAGGCCACGAGGACCTTGAAGATTTGGTGCGTCATGAGTTAAAGACGGGTATTTGGGTCAAAGGTTTAACCGAGTAGCAAAAACCATGCTTGAATCGGTCGCCCAAATATATAAGACTCTAACGGCCTAAAATGTTGACAATGTGTGAAAATGCTAAACGACGCGGACACCGATAGAGTTGCGCACGCGAATGCGACGCAGGACCACTTCTATGAGTAGGAAGTTCAAGGCTGCGAATAACTCAAAGAATACCACGTGCATGTACGGGAAGGATTCGCTTCTGATGACCAATGGGTTGTCCACGATCGGCGGCTCCATCAAGTACATGTAGTTCCCGCCCGTCAACAAGTTAACGCCAAGGGCAACCACCGCCATCAGCTGGATGCGGCCGAAGTTGCGCAACCACGCCCCTTTCTGTAACGGCTGCTGATGTACGTAAATGATGTACAATCCCACGGCAATAATGGACGCGTGGTTCACGTAATAATCGAAGGCATAAATAGGATTGATCCCATGGGTGAATTCTGGCGTCAACAGACTTTGTAAACCACCTGCGATTCCAGTGAAGGTGACCAATTCCCCCATCCACTTCTTCCCCACCAAGAAATACCCGATGATAAGCAGACGCGAAAATCCGCACATGTGAATGGGCAAGCTGCCGCCCCAAGTAAATTCCCCACGGCTGACAGATAGGGAAGTCATGCCCGCAAAGGCAAGAATTAAGACGAAAGCCCAGGCACGCTCAAAAGCACGGCGGCCCTGGATGCTGAGGTTTCTCCCAAACCAAATAGGGAATGTGATGATCAATAAGGATACAGCCCAACCAAACCAGTAGAGCAGAGAATCCGGGAGAGTGCCACATGTAGTTCCATAGTGCGAGTTGTTGTGTTCTCACTAAGTTGGGGTGTGTGAATATAAAAAAAGGCGACCAAAATTGGCCGCCTCGGGGTAAAATAATGTCTCTTTTAAGACTAGTTGTTCCCTAGAATGAGGGGCAAACCGTCGTCGCCACCGACGACAACCACCTTAGTGTTCGGGCTCTCCGCCAAACGCAATGTGGCCTCGATACCTTTGTCTTTCAACACCTTGTCTGTCAAAGACTGGCTCAAGATGCGGTTCGCCGCAGCCTTACCTTCCGCCTCAATGCGCTGACGCTCGGCTTCTTTCTCTGCACGAGTCAAACGGAACTCGTACTCGAGTGCCACCTGCTCTTGCTCTAGCTTGCGCTCGATCGCCTGCTTCAATTTATCAGGTAGACCTACGTCGCGAATCAACACGGCATCCAGCTCGATGTATTTCGCCTGAATACGAGATGCTGCAAGGTCAAAAATCTCAGTTTGAATGCTATCGCGCTTTGAGCTATAGAGCTCTTCCGGCAAGTATTTACCAATAACCTCACGCGTCGCCGAACGAATTTCCGGAATGACGATGCGCTCGTGGTAGTTCTCACCAACTTCATTATGCAAGTAGCCTATTTTGTTTTCAATAGGACGGTAGCGGTAGGAAAGCTCGGCGCGAATGGTCAGACCATTGGCACTCAACACTTCCATAACGGAACGGTCTTCTTGAATACGTGTGCTGTAGATGAACATGCGGTTCCAAGGCGCAATTATTTTCAAACCTTGGTCGTATACTCGATCTACTTTAAGACCTGCGACCAAATCATATTGGACACCGGCCTCCCCTGCTTCAATTTTCACGAACAAGCGTGAACCGAACAGGAGGATAATGAGTAGCACACCAAAGGCTGGGATCAACCATTTTGGAAAAGATGGATTCATATAAATAGTGAATTAGTTACTCTATGTAAGGTAGCAAAAAGCGGTCCAACGACGAAGGCTTGTCAGGCGTGTCATGAAAATTGGTGGATTTTCCCACTTTTGGCTGATTTGGAGCCAATTTTGTCCCGTTTCTGTCCAATTTCACGCAAAAAACGACCAAAAACCACAATTTTTCGTACGATTCTGACCTTAAACAAAAAGCTCACTCAGCACCTCCAAGCTCTTGAACGTCCCAAAACCGTCGAGATGGATGTTCATGAAGCGCTCCAGTCCTTCCAACAACGATCGGCGTCCGGCTTTTGGAATGTGGAGCGGCCCCTCGAAATTCCAAGCGAGCGCATCCCGTAGATATTGACTCGTGGCGGCATCTAAAAAGGGATGAAGAAGCGACGGCTCGGATAAAAAGGCACCGTCTTGGAGATCAAAGAATTGGTCCCCTGTAACCATTTTCACCTCGGGTCCAAAACCCAAATATTGCGTCAACTTCGCCCAGATCGCCAGGTGGAAGGCGGCGGGCAATTCGTCCAAGGTGTCCAGGGCCAAACATGCGCCGCGCACAAACTCGAACTTCGCTTCGTTGGCCTCCTCCTCGCGAAGGCTTTTCGTAAACAACTCGGCCAAAAACAGCGCCACCGCATTGCGCACCGGATCGTAAGGAATGGCCGTGTAGGTGAGGTCCATCTTCGCCTCCTTAATGCGCTCGAGCTTGCCCTCTCCTTTATGGGTGTGGACCAATTCCACTAAGGTCAGCGGCAACAACATGCTGGAGCGCACCACGCCCCTTTTACTACCCACGCTGTTCACCAAGAAGCTCAGCAATCCGAACCCGTCCGTGTATACACGCACGATTCGGCTGCTATCTCCGTACTTGAGCGAACTCAAGACTATGCCCTTGCTGTGGTGGTAATTTGCCATCCTCCAAATGTACTTTTTTGCGCTCGGTTTAAACAAATTCTCTTGACCTTGTATTATTTAAGTACCCCGTCCCTAACCCTGTTTTGACCCGACGTATCAATACTCCCTTGATTTGGACCTGAGAAAGTAGCCCATGGACAGGAATTGTACTGTGTTACATTCATGGTACAATATTGTCCAGTGTGGAACGTACCGTCGAACAAATACACATCAAGCTTAACAAAGCCCTGATTCAACGCATTTTGCAAAACTGATCCTGTGAAGTAACCCGAAATAGTATCATTGGTATAATCTGGTTTATCATTGTCGTAGAAGAATGCAGAACTAGTACCGTTTACGTAGATGTAAAATCTACTGGAGGAACCTGAAAACTCTCCATTGATGATCATCTCATAGAACAATGTATCTGAGCTGATGACATTGTTGAAAGTATGGGTTACTTTCTGGTAATACTGAGATGGGTTATAATTCCACTCTTGCGTGTCGGTGGAATCATAGCGATCACCTATTTGTAAGTGGTAGTTCAGAGTATCGAGTCCAATATTTTCTAGGGAAACAACCTCATTGATTGACCCTTTACATTGATTGACCGAGGCGTACAAGGTGGTATCTGGATCAAATTTGAGTTTGGCCGCACCTACGCTTTCATAGTTCACACATAGCGCTAAGGTATCGGCATTCGTATAGAAAGTGATGGTATCTTGGTGTACACCTAAGGACGGATGGTTAAGGGATAATGGGAAGGCACTAGAATCTGCTGGCGCTATTCTGACCCCTGGCAACGTGGCCCAGGCAGAAAGCGAGGTATCTGTGGATGACATTGATTGCAGAAGAAGATCCGCACAGCCAATGTTCTCTAATGAGATGGCAGCAATGGTCCGTGCATTGTATGGCACCTCGCCAAGATCTATACAACCCGAACCCGACGCCAACTCACCCTTAGCTTGTAGCTCATAATGCAAAGGCAAAAGGGTCGTGAGATGTGTTGGGGCGTTTGTGCTTAGTTCAATGTTGAAGTCATAGCTGCCATTATGGAAGCTACTCGATAGTATCTGTCCCACTATTTGTGTGGAATCCCCGCCAGAGATAAATCCTTGAGACGGCGCCAAACTCAACCACGAAAAATCCACAGGCTTTCGGTCGTAAGCATCCTTCATGAGGTTGTGAAGCAACAGCTTTATTTCATCATATACCTGGGCAAAGTTGAAACCGAAATAAATCAACTTGCCGTCTTCGAGATCCATGATCGAATAGATGTGATCATTGGCGGTTTTCGTAACTATATGTTGTGCCGGTGGCTTGACATGATTGAAAATCAACGAGTAGGGAGTATTCTGGGCGGTGAAACTGGTTACGCCATTGGTATATGGGGGCACACTAGTGACGCTCATTAGTTGATTGCTGTGATTCGATCCCACGGTGGCGTTCATAAAGTCGATGGACAGAATCTTTGAGATGTTCGGGGAACCCATCACCACCATCGTTCCTCCCTTGGCGACAAAACCTTGAAGGGCCGTTTCAATATTTTGGTAATTAGAGGAAATGGCATTTGAAGTTACTGGCGGGAAGATGACGACATCCGCCCAAGATAATTGTGACACCACATCTTGTACGGTGTTGACTTTTCTAATCTGAATCAACGGGTTCTCCTCTAATACATCCTCAATATTCCCTGCTAAGGTGGCGAATACTTGAGCGTTGACCATGACCACATTTAGATAGTTCTGAGGAACCAAAGACCATCGCAATGTTGTGGTCGATGACGCGTCGTTTCCTATGTAAAATTCGAAGTCAACGGTATCTTGACAATCCAAGGACAGAGCCGTTAACGAATCCTCACTCAATGTTAAGGAGGGCGCTTCCAAAACCCACCCGGAATAGCAAAGGGAGAGCAAGTGAATCTGTAGTGCTGATGAATATGGAATCTTGAATGTTTTTAATTTGCTTGGCCTCGTATTGGACCACTAGATAAGTGGTATCAAAAGGTGCCAAGGCAGAATCTGCCCAATATATAGTAAGCAAGGAGTCGGTCGACCATGCAGAATCTAATTGGGCCCAACCACATCCCTCATTCCATAGTAAAATGCTATCTACGACTAGGGCATTCCTTAATAGTGTATCTAGATTTGAACAGGACGCAGCCGAATGTGCCAAAGACGAAGGGCCGTCTAACTCGAGGGTAACAGGCAAATTTATCAACGGATGGTCGGGATCTCCATTGATGAACTCAATGCCTAGGTTATAAATCCCTGAAGCCAACCCCTTGGTATATACCTGAAGGGCGACCTTTTGCGAATCTCCGGGCAATATGGATCCGGCGGCAGGGTTGGTTTGTACTGCCCTGTTGGCATTGCTCGTAATTTTGACATTATCCACTACCCAACTGTTCCCGCTACTCGCATATGTTTTTTGGATGAATCGAATCTGCGTGTGTGATGACCTCCCCGCGATGGGCAGCACCGCAGAGAAGGTTGGATAAGTAGACCATTCCCAGGTGTGGAATTGGGCGAAATCTGTCCAATTCGTTCCATTCAAACTGTACTGAAGGAACATGGGCATATTGCCTCCAGCCGTGCCACAATTCCCTTGATACATCTGAAATTCAACAGTAGCGCCATCAATTACATTCAATGGTCGTGTCGTAGCGGTTCGATTGTTGCCCCAGGCGCCCTTGAAAGTCAAGCTCTTGCTGCCAGCGATGGTACCACAATTCAGCGTATCCGTCGCACCCGGACCCCAGTTCAGCCAAAGCGTAGTGTCCATTCCGGCACCTTCAAAATCATCGAAGTAAAATGTATCTGGCTGTGTGATGGACCAGTTCAAATTCTGCGTTCCCAGGTTGTAAATGGTCATCGTATCCGAGACCGTGTCCAAGCAAAGTGTTGAATACAAATAATAGGCATTGGTGTCCAATTCCGTGATGGGCGCATCCGAGACATTGAGCGCGACACAAAAGGCATAGGTACTGTCCTGGGTGGCTATAAAAATGGTATCAGAGAATTGGCCACTCGTTGCACTAAAAAAGTCAAAGGGGATATACAAAGAATCATACGGCTGTACATTAGCCGGCAAGACCAAATTTTGCAGTCTACTGCTCGAGCCTTGAATAGAGGTAAATCGCAAAGAATCACATCCCGAATTATACATCAATAACGAATCCCGGTGAACTCGCTTTGTATAACCATAACTCAGAGGACAACTCCCCTCTGCACTGTTTAATATCCCGGTGCCTTCGACCAACACCTCCACTGGAACGACCACCGTAGAATTCGCCGTATCGTTCAACTGGAATACCATGTCGTAATGTTGCGTGCCTACGCTGCCATTGGCTTGAAAGGAGAATGTCACATAGGTAGAATCTCCACCGTACACAACTGCTTGATCCGAGCTAAGTTGAGTGCTGTAGGCATCGCCCTCAAAGGATATTTCATCAATAAAACAAACCGCACTTGTGCTGTTGGTGTAGACCTCAAAGGAGCGTATGTCTTGGGCTTGATCATAAAACTCACAATCTGCGATGTAGAGCGAGTGATTCAAATACAAATCAAAGGTCTCATTTTCCCAATCGATATTTTCATAGCTCACATGTACCCATGCAGGCCCTGTTGGTGAGGCAATAAAGTTTTGGTTGGTTTGGGTATAGCCGTTTTTTCTATACCCCACCGTGAGATATGCCGTGGCATAATCATAGGCGACAAAGCCAAAAACCGAATTATCCTGGTCGTCTCTTAAATAAACAAATGAGCCTCGTTGATTATAGGTTCCTCCCCGGAAAGCAAAGGAAACTTTATTGGGACGCTGGGCTGGAAAAGTTGGTTTGAACCGGATCATATCCACCGGTTTTTCCGGAAATTCGAAGTGAATCCCGCCGGCATAGTTCTGAGTACTGGATTGAAGCGAGACCGCATTACTTCCATTAAAACAAACCCATCAAGATTGCCCGGTGAATCAAAATCAGCATGGAAAGACTCATTGCTGTCGAGCAAGGAGATGTTGGTGATCATTCGACCTGAACTGGCCAAATTATAAATGGTCACACCTGCCGTTACGGAATCGCCGCAAGATGCGACCAATTGTAAGCTATCCGGGCTTACATCAAACACTGGACGCTCCTCGACAACAATGGTTTTTGTGGTAGAATCTGATCCCTGGCAATTTGATACTTTTAATTGGACGTCGTGGCTTCCCTCTTGCTTAAAAACATGGCTTGGCGCGTACTTTGAAGAGGTCGCGCCGTCGTCAAAATCCCATTCCATTTCATCTTGATTGGAACTCAAGTTTGTGAAATCCACAGAGGTGTTAAACGGAATAACCGTATCACTCGCGGTAAAGGCTGCAGATGGGGCCGTGGTAGAATCTGTGGTCCAGCTTAACTGGAAACCAGGATTAGAATTAAAGCTAGCATAAAACCTGAAATACAACACCTTAGCACTAGTCACTATGGGCGTATTTAATGTGGGAGGGTTTGTATTCGTATAGACGGCAATCCAAGAATTATTAGACTCATCCCTACAATACAAGGCGGACCCAACGCTTCCTACACTAAAGGATGTAAAGGTGAATGTCACCACTCCGAAACGAAGGCCAATCCCTAGAAAAAGGATTGAAAGTAGGGCTTTGATAGATTTCATGGATTGGATAGAGGCAGGTCAAATAATCTCTATCCAATTTAACGCTTTATTCTTCAGTTAGGTAAAAAATTTCTTTCCTAGAGCGAACTACCATAGTGAACAAAATCAAAAACCCGAGCCTGCGGCTCGGGTTTTTGTTTTTCTAGGAAAATTTTCGGGTTCGAAAATTATTCTTCAGTAGCCTCAGCTTCTGCCGACGCGAGCGACTTAATCTTCAAGTTGCGGTACCACACATTATCGCCATGGTCTTGCAGGGCAATACCACCTTTCGTGTACGTGCCATAACCAGCGAATTCATGGAATTTAGAGGCCGCTACATCCGCGCGCCATTGGTCGTCGAAGAGGTCGCGGTCCACGGTTACCACTCCATTTAGGATTTGCGTGAGGTGTCCATCTTGAACGATGATTTCAAACTGGTTCCACTCGCCGGCGAGCTTGGCAGCGCCTTCAGGAGCCGCATTGATATCATACAAATCTCCTGCGCGATGCTTGTGGATGGCTGCATCTGGATGGCCTTCTGTCGAGTCGGTGCCATTGTCGAGGACTTGCATTTCAAGACCGGTCATCCAGCAGTACGGGTACTGCTCAGTATCCTCGTGGATGAGGTAGATGATGCCCGAGTTTCCACGGTCGGCGATTTTCCATTCGCCCTTGAAGTGGAAGTTTTCAAACTCTTTCATGGTGCCGTCGAGGCCCATGTAAACGATGTCGCCACCGCCATTGGTCTGCCAATCGTCTTTGTTGCTGGCGTCCAAGTGCAGTGCTTCATCATCAATGACCCAAGCTTTGCCGATCACGGTATCTCCATACTTACGGAAGTTGCCGGTGCATTGGCCGTCGAACATGAGTTCCCAGCCTTCGATGATTTCGGCTTCGGTGATGTTGTTGTGCAATTTTTCTGGAGCGGCTGCGGTCTCTTCGGCAGGTGCTTCAGCAGGTGCAGTGCAGGCTACGGCAAAGAGGGCAGCGGCACTAAGGATTAGGTTTTTCATTTGTGAGTTGAGGCTGCATCAAAATACATCTTTGATTTCTCCAGGTCGCCCATGTCCATTTGCATGTAGCCCGACATATTGAGCAACTCTTCTGGATACGGAGGAAATGCATAGCCAAAGTTTCGTTCCAATTTTGCCGCACGATACTCCATCAATTCCTTGAGCGATGCAACCGAAGTTAAGGGGTTATTGATTTCGTAGGTCCCTTCCATTTGATACCATTGGAACAAAGCAATGGTCCCTTCCATGAGCGATGGCAGCGGTATGGTGCCGTGTAAATCTCTTTCAAAAAACCTATTATGAACCCTTAAGCCCAATGACTCAAGCCCTTCCAGCTCGTCTATTGTAGTAAGAATGGCTCGGGAAAATTCGGTTTGCCAAGAATCGTTATCACGTACATTTGAGAGGTGGAAGTGTCTTGAAAATGTAATTTGACCATTCATGGAAATGAACACCGCACGACCTTCAAGATCTGTATGCCTAATTTTTCTGTAATCGATTTATAATAATGACCACCGCTCCAATCCATACTAGGATCTATGGCGAGGTAGTAATGGAACTTGTAGGCCTTTCAGATAAGGCGTAGATTGTAAAGAGCCCTCCGTACGAATGTCCTATTAAGGTCCTAAAATTTGTGACAGGATAATGGCTTTCCACATAAGGGACCAATTCTTTCTCCATAAAATCAAGGAATACCGCTGCCCCGCCGTCCGCAATGGCATTGGGTTGCATCGCTACCTCCATTTGATCAGCTGCATCTGCCGAAAATGTCTCTGTAATCTTTGGCGGCGTTAAATCCCTCGTCCTATTATCAGCATTTGAAATACCGATGATGATCATCTCTGGCGTAAACCCTCCGCTGTAAAAATCTTGGACCGTACCTGCTGCAGTCAATAATACATCGCCGTCGAGCAGAAAGGCAACCGGATATTTCCTTGCACTCGAAGGGTCGTATCCCAATGGAAAATCCACATAAATGAGACGATCTTCACCTAACAGCTCAGAATGTACTGTATCTGTGATGCCTCGTTGCACCAAGAAGGCGGGATCCGTTTGGGCTAGAACGCCCGATAATCCCAAACACAAGCTGCAGATTATTATCGAGACTGAACGAGCCCTTTTTTTTGAAATACTTTGACTCATTACGATTGGCGGCTTTGTCCACGCCGGTGGCGGCAAAGTCGTCGAAGGCGCGGGAGGCGACCGGAATAATCCAATCCGCAATGCGTTCTGCTCCTTCTCGTGCTCCGGCAGCGCTGTCTTTGAGGCAGCATTCCCATTCGAGCACGGCCCAACCGTCGTAATCGTACTGCGCGAGTTTCGCGAAGATGCTTGGGAAGTCTATTTCGCCATCGCCGACGGAACGGAATCTACCGGCGCGCTCGACCCACGGGAGGTAGCCGCCGTACGCTCCGGTGCGGGCGTTCGGGTTGAACTCTGCGTCCTTCACGTGGAAGGCTTTGATGCGTTCGTGGTAGAGGTCGATGTAACCGAGGTAGTCCATGCCTTGGAGGACGAGGTGCGACGGATCGTAGAGCATGTTGGCGCGTTGGTGGCCGCCTACTTCGTCGAGGAATCGCTCGAAGGTGGCTCCGTCGTGGAGGTCTTCTCCCGGGTGGATTTCATAGGCGAGGTCGACGCCACATTCGTCGAAGTGTTGAAGGAGTGGCATCCATCTACGGCCCAATTCTTCAAAGGCCTCCTCCACCAATCCAGCCGGGCGCTGCGGCCACGGGTAGAAATACGGCCAAGCGAGGGCGCCGGAGAAGGTCGGGTGTGCGGTGAGGCCGAGGCGCTGTGAGGCGGTGCCGGCGAGTTTTACTTGGTTCACGGCCCATGCGGTACGGGCCTTGGAGTTGCCGTGCACTTCCGCCGGGGCGAAGGCATCAAACTGGGCGTCGAAGGCCGGGTGAACGGCGACGAGCTGGCCCTGGAGGTGCGTGCTCAGTTCGGTGATGGCGATGCCGTGTTCGGCGGCAATACCTTTGAGTTCGTCTGCGGCATCTTGGCTGTTTGCGACCTTCTCGAGGTCGATGAAACGGGCGTCCCACGATGGGATCTGGATGCCTTTGTAGCCTAGGTCGGCGGCCCACTTACAGATGGTCGACCACGAATTGAACGGGGCGACGTCGTCGGCGAATTGGGCCACAAAAATGGCAGGTCCTTTCAGCGTTTTCATAGGGCAGTATACTTTTCAGTTCCGGCGTTGTTGGCCACGATGGCTTCGATGAATTTCATGCCGCGCACGCCGTCTTCAATACCGGGATAATCTAAATGTGGATTCTGCGCTTGTCCGGCTTCGTGGGCGCGAACGTGGGCAGCGAAGTTCTTGTATAGGTTGGCGAATGCCTCGAGGTAGCCTTCCGGGTGGCCGGGAGGTACGCGGTGGTTGGCCAAGCTCATTTCCGAGGTGCCCGGGCCGCCGGTGCGAAGTACGGTCACTGGCGCGTCGAGGGGCATCATGGTAAGGGTGTTGTTGTCCTTTTGCTCCCAGCACAAACCGCCTTTTTCACCATAGACGCGAATCTTGAGGTTGTTCTCTTCGCCGGCCGCGATTTGGGTGGCCATGAGGACGCCGGTGGCGCCGGAGGTGGTGCGGAAGAGCACGGCACCGTCGTCGTCGAGGGCGCGGCCGGGGACCACAATGTTTAATTGGGCACAGACCTCACTCAACTGCTCGCCAGAGATGTATTCGGCGAGGTTGAAGGCGTGGGTGCCGATATCGCCCATGGCGCCGACTTTCCCAGATTTTGTGGGATCGGTACGCCACGCGGCTTGGGTTTGGCCTTCGCCTTCGAGGAAGGTGGAGAGCCAGCCCTGTGGGTATTCTACGTAGATCTTGCGGACTTTTCCGAGGGCACCGGAAGCGATCTGGTGCTTGGCCTCTTTGACCATGGGATAGCCCGTGTAGGTGTGGGTCAAACAGAAGAGCCCTTTGGCATTTTTCACCGCTGCTTCAATGGCATAGGCCTCGTCCATGGAGGTGCAGAGGGGCTTGTCGAGCACGACGTGGTAGCCTGCTTCGAGCGCCGCGATGGTGGGTGCGGCATGCACATGGTTGGGCGTGGTGATCATAATGACTTGGACACGCTCGTGTGCGGGGCGCTCGAGCTCCGAGGAGAGCAGCTCCTGCCAACTGCCGTAGGCGCGGTCGTCGGAGATGCCTAGTTCGCGTGCCGTTTCCAAACATTTTTCGGGTTTGGAGGAGAAGGCGCCAGCGACCAATTCATAGTCGCCATCAATACGCGCCGCGATGCGGTGCACGCCGCCGATAAAACTACCTGGTCCGCCGCCGATCATGGCAGCACGTATCTTTTTCATAGGAGAGTTAACGCGTTAGAACGCCCAAAATACACAATAAACTAGGACACCAAAAAAGTGTCTCAATTTTAATGTATCTTCATTACTCAAATTGATTGCCCATGAACCTAAAGCGCATCCTGTTCGTTGCCACCGCACTTTTATTTTCTCTTGTTGGTCAAGCCTCACATCAACGCGGAGGCTCCATTCGTTACACCAACGTGACCAATGCCAATACTCCCAGCGGATTTAATGAATATTACATAGAAATTGAACTGCTGAGAGACCCCAGTGGGATCACTATGCCGGCTAACTTATCTGTCACTTTTACCCGCAGACCCATTGGAAATTACTCGGCAACAAATTATACTTTCCCACAAATAGGGAGCTACACTACCTTGTCGCAAGCATGTGGAGCCACAGGAACCGTTGAATCCTACATTTATGGGGATACCGTTTCCTTAGTGGAATATGGGGCCTATGATATCCGCTATGCCAATTGCTGTAGAAACGCCAACATCAATAACATTGCGAATGCAAGTAGTCAAGGAAATGTAGTGTTGGCCACACTCGTTTCAGGCAAGCCGGCGCGTAATTACAACAACTCACCTACTTTCTCTTCGTCTGTAAAGTCCTTTCCTGTGGGTCAAGCCACCTTCGATATTTGTGGTCCTGATCCCGACGGAGATAGCCTGTATATTGAACTGATTACTCCGCATGATAACACCTTAAATTCTTCCAACATAGTTCCGGTGACCTATGCTACTGGGTATTCGCTTTCCAAGCCTTTTGGGGACAGCGCTTCATTCTCAATTGATACCTTGAACAGAACCATTACGGTGCAATCTTCCATTCAGCAGATTTGTGTCATTGCCTTCAAAGTATCGGAATATGTGAAAGATACCTCGGGCGTATGGCGCTACTATGGCAGCATTGAGCGCGATGAACAATATTACATCACGGCACCAATTATTGGTACTGCGGGGGACACTTTGGAGATTGTGAATGCCGGCACGCCGACAGGCAATCCATCAGATTCTATATTGGTTGACCTGAACTTCAACGCCTATCCGGTGATGTTTGATGTGGATTCGGTACAAATGGCATTGAGTCACGCGACGAAATCTGCCTACGTACAAAGCGTGGAGAGAACGACTAGTAATGACCAATTGTTATTGCGCACCGATGTGCCGTTGGCACCAGGGAATTGGACCCTACATATTGGAGAAAGCGCCGATAGTATTGTCCTTTACAGCCAATGTGGCAATACGCTGGATGATAGCCTTACCTTTTATGTGGATATACCTATCGATACCAACTATATCGTGGGTCCTGATAGCGCCTACACTGGGGTAAGTGAATTTTATCACCTGTATGATACGTCTTATGTGGACAGTGTGAATTATTCGGTAACCAATGGCTTTTGGTGGAACCCAACCTCAGCGCCATATGACACGGTTGAAATTACTTGGACTGTACCTCCAGCAAAACTTGAGGCCTCTGTCTTTATTGGGGATACCATCATCGTACTCACTAAAGAAATCACCGTCAATGGCATTGGTCTTGGCGAAAATGATTTGAACGAAATTACTTTGGCGCCACAACCTTCCAATAGCCATGTTGTTTTACTAGGCCTTGTGGAACCTATGGAGTACAAGTTATTAAACACTCTTGGTGAAGTCGTTGCAATGGGCAAGGTTGGTCCGAACGAGCAGATCAGCTTGGAGCACCTTAGTTCCGGGTCCTACTATTTGGAATTGTTTGATGCTGAACGACGTAGGAATTGGGTACTTCTCAAGCAATAAAGGTTCAATAGACATTTAAAGTCTTAAAACCTAAACACAAAACACTCGAAACACTATGACTGCAACTACAAGCAACCGTCGTTCTCTCTTTATTGCTAGTTGTGCGAGTTTATTGGTGACCAGTTTGAGTTTTGGTATTCGCGCCGGGATTCTCAACGACCTGGGCGTAGAATTCGAACTCAACGGTTCTGAACTCAGCCGCATTGCAGCCACTGCCTTCTGGGGCTTCCCCGTCAGTATGATTATTGGGGGTGCCTTGGTCGATAAGGTGGGCATGAAAAACTTGATGCGATTGGCCTACATCGGCCACTTCGCGGGCATCTTACTCACCATCTTCGCAGGCGGCTTTTGGTCCCTTTGGATCAGCACCCTGTTCATCGGTTTGGCCAACGGTATGGTCGAAGCCGTATGTAACCCCCTAGTAGCCTCTATTTATCCAGAAGAAAAGACCACCAAACTCAACCAATTCCATCTTTGGTTCCCCGGAGGTATTGTCATCGGATCGCTCGTGGCCTTCAGCTTCGGCAAGCTCGGATTGAGCTGGCAAGTGATGATGGCCGTGATGCTGTTGCCGACCATTTGGTATGCCTTACAGATGGAGCGCATGGAATTCCCGGTGACGGAGCGTGTGGCGAATAAGGTGTCCGATTCTGATATGTACAAGGCCCTACTCAATCCTTTGTACATCATTATTACCATTGCCATGTTAGGAACGGCTACTTCTGAGCTGTTCATCAACCAATACGTCGATGTGCTGCTTAAAAGTGTCAGCGACAACGCCATTCTCATCCTACTCATTACCTCAGGGGTCATGACCTTTGGACGCGGGATTGCGGCTCCAGTGGTGGAGCGATTCTCGACCACAGGGATGTTGCTCTTTAGCGCGGTGTTCACCACCATCGGTTTGTACATGATGGGGACTATGGACGGCTCTATGCTGTTCGTGAGCGCCTTCGTATTTGGTATCGGGGTGACCTATTTCTGGCCGACAATGATTGGCTTCGTAGCGACCTACCTCCCTGCCACAGGTGCTGTGGGTATGGCGGTTATTGGTGCTGCGGGAATGTTCGCGGTGAGTATTTATATGCAGTTCATGGGCGGATTCTATGATGAGTTGATGGTCGGACTTTCAGAGGTGGAAGCCGGTCGCAAGGTCATCATGACGACCCTGTATATTCCTGTGGCGTTGATTGCCATCTTCGCAGGAATCCACTTGCACATCCGTCGCAAACATTCGTAAGTGAATAGACGCGATCACATAAAGAAACTGATGACTTTGGGCGCGGCTGCCGCCGCGCCCGGAGCGCTCTGGGCCGGGACGGCCCAGGCGGAAGGAGCGGTCGTGAAGAGCGAGCGCGCTTTCGGCTATAAAAGAAGTGTGAGCCACTGGACGGTGACCGACCTGGATTGGGAGGAGCTGTGCGGATGGTTGGCCGCCGAAGGGATTGAGGCGGTGGATTTGGTGGGACCAGAGAATTGGCACCACCTTAAAAAGCACGGACTGGATAGCAGCATGTGCAACGGTGCCGAATTGAATTTGGTCGATGGGTTCATCCATGCCGAGTTCGAGGGGGTGCTGCACGAGCGCTACCGTGAAATGATCCCGCGCGTGGCGAAAGCCGGCTATACCAACCTTATTTGCTTCAGCGGGAACCGCCGCGGGCTGAGTGAGGAGGCCGGGATGGAGCAGGCGGTGCAGTCGTTGACTGCCGATGGTCAAGCTGGCCGAGGAGCACGGGGTGGTGTTGCAGATGGAGCTGTTCAACAGCATCGTCGATCACCCGGACTATATGGCGGACAGCAGCCGATGGGGTGTGGAGCTGGCCAAGAAATTGGACAGTCCTTCCTTTAAACTGCTCTACGACATCTACCACATGCAAATTATGGAGGGGAACTTGGTGGCAAACATCAAGGAGAACCACCACTATTATGGGCACTACCACGTGGCGGGAGTGCCGGGCCGCAATGAGCCGTGGAACGATCAGGAGATCAACTACCCGGCGGTGATGCAGGCCATTGATGCCACCGGTTTTGAAGGATATGTTGCGTTGGAGTACGTATTCAAGGAGCCGTTGAAAGAGAGCATGCGCCGCAGCTACGACGAATTTATTCGGTAGGATGGCGGCGAATGTGGAGGAATACCTTCAGCAATTTGAAGGGGTATGCCGGGACCGATTATCGCAAGTGCGTCAAATCATCCTAAACGAAGCCCCCGACGCGGTGGAGAGTATTTCGTACGGCATGCCGGCCTACAAGACCTTCGGGAAGCCATTGGTCTATGTTGCGGGCTACGCCAAACACATAGGTTTATACGCTACGCCCAGTGGGCATGTGGCGTTTGAGGCGGAATTGGCCTCTTATAAACAAGGAAAAGGCAGTGTCCAATTTCCTCATAACCAACCCCTCCCCGAGGATCTGATCCGACGGATAGTGGCCTTTAGAACACAAGAAAATATAGATAGAAACACCTAACTTAGACAACGTTAACTCAACTCACTCATGGCAGAAAACACAATGCACTACGATGCCATCGTAGTAGGCTCCGGTATTTCCGGGGGCTGGGCGGCGAAAGAGCTCACTGAAAAAGGCCTCAAGGTCTTGATGTTGGAGCGCGGACGCAACGTCGAGCACATCAAGGATTACACCACAACAAACATGGATCCATGGGAATTCCCGCACCGCGGAAAGCCCACCACCGCGCAGAAAGACCGCAACCCGGTGTTGAAGCGTGATTATCCATTGAACGAACTCAACCCGCACTTCTGGGTGGACGACCAAGATTGTCCGTACACGGAGAAGAAGCGCTTTGATTGGTACCGCGGCTACCACGTCGGCGGACGTTCACTCATGTGGGGACGCCAGAGCTACCGCTGGAACCGCGAAGATTTCTTGGCCAATGAGAAAGAGGGTATTGCGACGCCGTGGCCTATTGGTTACGACGATATGGCCCCTTGGTACGAACACGTGGAGCGCCATGCCGGTTTGAGCGGGTCTCATGAAGATATGGACGTATTGCCGGACAGCGTGTACTTGCACGCGATGGACCTCAACTGTGTGGAAAAAACGACGGCAGAGCGCATCCGCAAAGAGTTTGACGATAAGCGCCGATTAATCATTGGTCGCACCTCCAACATTGCAGTGCCACACAAAGGCCGTACGGGTTGTCAGTACCGCAACAAATGTTGGTTGGGCTGTCCTTACGGCGGCTACTTCAGCACCCAATCCTCTACTCTTCCGGCGGCCATGGCCACGGGGAATTTGACCTTGCGTCCGCACAGTATCGTGAAGGAATTGATCTACGATAAGGACGGTAAGAAGGCCAAAGGGGTGATCGTTTTGGATGCCGAGACGAACATGACCTACGAATACACCGCACCCATCGTGTTCTTGAATGCTTCGGCGTTGAACTCGACTTGGATCTTGATGAACAGCGCCACCGACGTTTGGGAAGGCGGTTTGGGATCGAGCTCTGGGGAGCTGGGCCACAACTTGATGGACCATCACTTCCGCGTGGGCGCAGGCGGCCGTTGGGAAGGCGATGAAGATAAATACTACTTCGGCGGACGTCCGACCGGATTCTACATTCCACGTTTCCGCAACTGGGGCGACGACAAGCGCGACTACTTGCGCGGTTTCGGCTACCAGGGTTCTGCATCTCGCAGCGACTGGCGCCGAGGGGTACGTGAAATGGGCATCGGTGCAGATTTCAAAGACAGCATCAGCAGACCAGGTTCTTGGAGCATGGGGATGACGGGCTTTGGTGAAACGCTGCCGTACCACGAAAACATGATCAGCCTCGACAAGACCCGCACGGACAAGTGGGGATTGCCAGTATTGGCCATCGATGCTGAGATCAAGGAAAACGAATTGAAGATGCGCGAAGACATGAAGCAGGATGCTGTGGATATGTTGGAAGCGGCAGGGTTCAAAGATGTCTATGCCTTCGAAAGCGACTACGCCCTCGGAATGGGAATCCACGAGATGGGAACGGCGCGCATGGGAACGGCACCGACGAACTCTGTGTTGAACAAGTGGAACCAAGTTTGGGATGCTCCGAACGTCTTCGTGACGGACGGTGCGGCGATGACTTCGGCTTCTTGTGTGAACCCATCGTTGACTTACATGGCGATGACTGCACGCGCTGCAGATTACGCCGTAAGCGAATTGAAAAAAGGTAACCTCTAAAGCACCCACCATGGAAGATAAAAATTTGACCCGTAGACAAATGGTACAGCGCATGGCACTCGCCATTGGAGGTACCCTAGTTGCTCCAACGGTTTTGTTGGAGAGCTGCTCTTTTGATCCGGACACCACCACGGCAGGACCTGCGCGTTTGGCCATGTTGGATGCGATCGCTGAAACCATCATCCCACGCACCGCTACGGCTGGGGCTCGTGATGCCCGCACCGGTGCCTTCATCGATGTGATGATTCGCGATTGTTACTACCCGGATATGCAAGAGAAGTTGAACGCCGGTATTCAAGAGATCGCGGTAGAAGGCAAGAAAGCCATCGGCCGTCCTTTTGAAGAAGCCACTCAGATGGAGCGCGAGGAATTCCTGCGCGGCTACGACGAGGCGGCCCACGAAGATGGCGACCACTTCTTCCGCACCATTAAGGATTTGACCTTGCTGTGCTACTTCACTTCGGAGGAAGCTGCTGCAGATGGTGTGGTGAACTACAACCCAGTACCTACCCGCTATGATGGATGTGCACCTGTGGATGAAAATACCAAGGTGTTCTACGCCAACATATAATCACAGAAGCAAAAGCCTGTTTGTGAAGCCCCGCCTTGAGCGGGGTTTTTTTGTCTCGAACAATCTCAAGATTAGCGCGTTAAAAAGATTCAACACTTCATCATTATGTACGTACGTAAATCATTTTTCTGGATGCTACCCTTGCTGGGTATGCTGTTTTTTGTGCGCTGCGAGGGGAATTTGGAGCAAACGGAATTGGCCCCAGCAAAGGCGCCTATTGAATGCTTCGATTACCTCTACCCCATCCAAGTCGTTTTTGAAGGCGATACCCTTTCCGTCGTTTCTTTTGAGCAGTACAAGGATTTGCACACGCGATGTGATAACGTGTTCAATGAATTTACGCCAGGCACAGATCCTAAAGGGCGTGATACCAACAACAGAATTCCAACTGGAAAAGGCCATACGACGGCGACATCTGATCCTTACGGGGATTGTCCGAGAGAAAACGATCCTTGGTGCGGTGAGATGATTTTCCCATTAACTATAGCGAACGTTCCGGGGCTCGAAGGAGAGATCGAGGTACCGAACGACAGTTCGTCTGCAGTACTACCGCTGGATAGTGTGCGATTAAATTGTGCTAACGATACAAGAATGCATGTCGTAGATTTCGAGAAGCCCGGTCCCCCAATGGATCGGGTTTTTCTTTTGGGGCCAATTCCTATAAATCGTCCAGAGCTTTTTGACGAACCTCTTCGGTATTGGTTTTATCAAAATATGCCAGCATCACAAAAGCATAATCCTGCATGCTCAATGGATAGTTGAATGGCGCCATTTTCCAATTCAAATGATGACCTGTATTTACAGCGTTCCAATTGTGAAGTTCAAACATTTTTATCGATATCGCTATCTTGGCTGATAGGTGCTGTTAAATTTCTTCTTCATGGCGATCTGGCTCACCATACTTAATGGTCAAAAGTTCTTTCAGGTTACTATAATTTGATTCCATATCGGACCAAGTATGTCATTTCAGGAAAAACAACTGTGACTTTACTAACTAAATCTTTACCATCGAGGGTAACTTCCGATAATACACTCCTTATACCCAGCAAAATCTCCAGAAAACAACGCCAAACCATTTTCAACGCTTACCAATGTGAACCCGGCCTTTTTCATATTGGTCACATAATCATCAAGTGTGCCATCAATGGGCACCCCTTTGAAGGTGAGGTGTTCCACCGCATCAGCGGATTGTGACTTCACCGAGAATGTGGTAAAGAAAAGGATAGAACAAGGAGAGATCTTAGGATTTGCATAGTGATTTGCTCATTTTGTAATCAGTAGACAGCCCGGTAGGGCTTGGTACTTTTTAAAATTACAAAACCTCAACAAATAGACCTAAAGATGCAACCCACACTCGGTCTTCGGGCTGTTGTTCCAGCGGCCTTTACGTCCCTTGCCCGGCTTCGTACAATGCGTACAGCCTATGCTGAAATACCCCTTTGATTGTAGGGGGTGGAACGGCAAAAGGTGGTCCTTGATATAGGCCTCGCGCTGCTCACGGCTCACGTCCAGCAGAGGGTAAAACTTGAGGATGCCGCCACGCTCCTCGAAAATATCCAGGGTAGAGCGGTGGTCGCTTTGCCAACTCATCAACCCGCTGACCCAAACTTTGTGTTCCTCTTTGAGCTTTTCTAAGGGCTCGACTTTGTTGATGGTACAGCAATAATCGGGGTCCTTGGTCCAAGTCTGATCTGTGGTCGTAAACTCGTGTTTCCAATCCTCGGCTTTGACCTCACGGACTTGGAGATTGTAGACCTTCGTCAGGTAGTCCTTGTACACCAGCGTTTCCTCAAAATGGTAGCCAGTGTTGATGAAAAGGACCTCTTGTTCCGGCTGGTAGACCGAGAACAAATGCAGCAAATACGCGCTTGTGGCAGCGAATGAGCTGGTCAACATGACCTCCTCACGGGTGAAGATTCGGTAGAGTTCGGTGATGCGTTGCTCGGGTTGGAGCAATCTAAATTTGGCGTTGAGCTCTTTGAGGTCAAGCTCGGTGGATGTTTCGGACATTTCTAACAGGGGATTTGTCTAACGTGACAAATATCACGCTTTTTGTTTTTCTACAAATCTCAAATGAGACTTTTTGGTTGAAAAGTTCTTGTGCGCTCACTCAATTGGCCCCTGCGTTCATCTTATTTTTAATCAGTGCTTTACCCAAGTACTTACTTTTAGTTTTTATACGACCCACAATACTCGTTTTATGAAAAAACGGTTCCTATTCTGCCTTGGATTGGCCTTTTTTGGATGGACCAATTCTCTTAGTGCCCAGACCATTTCTGTGGCAGGCAGTTCCTTATCGTTCGACGATCCCATCACCTCGAATCCGTCCACAGCCGTGGGTGGATTTTGTGTTTATAATGATGTGGTTACCGTCGGCACCACTTCCTATGATGCCATCGTATCCATTGACGGCATGACCAATGCCCTCATCTCGGATTTCGACCTCGACAACCTCACCAATGGCAACTCGTCGGCGCACTTCAGCCCTTCTGTACTTTGGACCGGGGCCAATGGTTTGGTTCGCTACACCATCCAGTTCATCGAAGACGGTACGGCCGGCTCCCCTGTTCCTGCAACTCTCGGAGATTTCTACCTCACGGCTTGGGACATTGATGCGGTAGGGCCTTCAGGGCGCTACATAGAATCTGGAAGTTTCTCAGGATATACCCTAGGTTCAAGCACTTTCTTGAGCTACACCTCTACAGGAACCGGCAGCGGCTCTTTCGCCAATACCTCTCCAGGATCCAATACGCCTGGGACCGACGGACGTTCACGCGTGACCCTAGAGTATGCCAGCACCAGTAGTGTAAGTTTGACCATTGGAGCTTCAGGTACGGGTCCAGTGACCTACCTCATTTCTGGCGATAATCCTACTTCATGGTTCCCAACCACCGCAAATGAAACCACCGTTCCGACCATCAACACTTTCGGAACTACTGCTCCTTTCTTTACTTGTGACGGGTTCCCAAGTGCCGGACAGAGCGTCCTCGTGGAAGCAGATAAACTCAGCGACAGCTTAATCATCTCAGCTCCGGCAGGATACCGCCTCAGCACCGCACTTAACGGTACCTACAGCGCCACCCTGACCTTAGGGGCGGACAGCACAGGGACCTTGGATACCGCCATCTTCATCGCGATGGACGGAACGGCTCCAGCTGCAAATCCAGCAAATATTACCTTGAGTTCTACCGGTGCGAACAACGCCACAGTAAGCGTGACCGGAACAAAAGGCGGCTCACTCACTGCTTCGAACTTTGCCAAAACAGACCCTACAGTTTGTAGCGCAAACGACGGTACTATCACCTTCGATGTAACCAATGTGCCCGATGGCGCATACACCGTGACGTACGAAGGCGGTTCCGCCACAGCCAACGTTCTCAGCGGCGTAGCAACTATTTCTGGACTTACCCAAGGCCATTACATTGACCTCATCCTGACCGATGCGAACGGCTGTCAAACTGCTGCCGGCAACACCTTGAGTTTGGATGATCCTATCGACTTTACCGTTACCTACAGCCCCGTTTCACAAGATATCTGTGAAGGCGCGACCGCCACTTTTGGGGTAAGCACCACGGCACAACCGCATTTCAATGGTACGAGCTTATGGCGGAGTTTGGACTGCCATTCCAGGTGCTACCGGAAACACGTACACCACACCAGCCTTAACAGATACCACCCGTTACCAAGTCATTGCCGTTTCTCAAAGCGATTGTCAATGGACTTCCTATCCGGTTTCGGCGAATGTCAACCCTACCCCACAAGCTTCTTCTCGTAGCTTCACCGGCGAGCTGTCCGGGAACGGCAGACGGTATAATTGATCTGACCATGATCACCAGGTGTAACTCCCATTTCTTTCGTTTGGAGCAACGGAGAAACTACCGAAGACCTCAGCGCCGTAACCAGCGGCACCTACACCGTGACCATCATCGACCCATTAGGCTGTCAAGGCACCGCGAGCATCGCCGTGAGCGATAGCGACGGTGTGGCTCCTGATTGTCATCGCACAAGACCTCACTGTCCAAGTAGATAGCCTAGGCAATGTCGCCATCACTCCAGCGGATGTGGACGGCGGTAGTTCCGACAACTGTAACCTCACCTTGAGCATTGATACCGCGGCTTGGACTTGTGCCGACTTGGGCGCCCATACCGTGATGTTGGTGGGAACCGACGGCAACCAAAGCGATACAGCTTATGCCACCGTAACCATCGTCGATACCCTCGGACCAGAAATTATATGCGGCAGTGATACGACGCTGTATGTGGGCGCCGATACTTCGGGCGTGTCATTACAGCTGGACCGCAGCCAACTTGTACGATGCTTGTGGCGTGGATACTTCGTACGTGAGCGATACGAGCGGTACTTGGTTCGGTATCGGAACGCACACGGTATGGACCGTTGCCACTGATGTGAACGGCAATACAGATTCGTGCAGCTTTACGGTTGCAGTACAGGATACCTTCGCCCCTAGTTTCACCAGCTGTTTGATGGATACCACCTTGTATGCAGATGCCCTGAACTGTGGCGCGAACTTGGTTTGGAGCACTCCTTTAGCTACGGACAACAGCGACAGCATCATCTACACGCATAGCGATACCAGCGGCACCTTCTTTCTGGTGGGTGTGGACACCGTATTCCACTATGCAGAGGATCCAAGCGGCAATAGCGACACTTGTTTCTTCGTAGTGACCGTACTTGATACCATCGCACCGGCTTGGACCGGCACCTTGATACCTTGACCATCTACGCGGGCCTAGATACCTGTGGCATCTTTACGGATAGCTTGAGTCTAACGCCTCCGCCTATTGTGGAGGCTTGTGGGGTGGATACGCTTATTCCACGATGCCAATGCATATTACGCCTTGGAGATTATGATATCTATTGGTTCGTGACCGATTTATCACGGCAACACAGATTCCATTCTCCAAAAACTGATCGTGACGGAGAACATCAAGCCGGAGATCTATTGTCCAGACTCATTGACCATCTATGCGGATGCGGACAGCAGCTGGACCCAAGTCACTTGGACCGGAGATAGCGTCTACGACAACTGTGGCATGGACAGTGCCTACTTCAGCTTGGCCAAAGGCGGATATCTGCAGATCGGCCTCTTTAAAATCGACTACTTCGCCTACGACCTTCAGGGCAATGGCGATACTTGTAGCTTCTACATCACCGTCGAGGATACCGTAGCACCTGTGATCACCTTGAGCCAAGGCGATACGACCTTGAACGCGGATCCGGACAGCTGTTTTGCAGTCTTTGCTTGGGCATCGCCAACGGTCACGGAGAACAGTTCAAACTACAGCACGACTTACTACAACAGCAATACGCCATCGGGCAACTTTGGTATAGGCCAGCATGTGGTTGCCTATGTGGTGACCGATGCTTCCGGCAACAAGGACAGTGTCGGATTCACCATCACCGTCATCGATGCGGACGGTCCTTCGCTGTATCCGTATAGCGTAGCCTTGACCCTCGATGCGGCAGGATTTGATACGTTGACCCTCGCCATGGTGGACAGCGCTTCGAGCGATTGTAGCGGCATTGATTCCCTATGGATTTCACAAACGCTCTTTACCTGTGCGGATGTAGGTTCACCGATCGTGTGGTTCTACGGTCTTGATAGCTTGGGTAACGTGGATTCTGTTCAGGTCCCAATTACCGTAAGCCAACCCACCGGCGGTGTAGTTCAAGCGACCATCGCCTCGACCGATGCCCTATGTTATGGCGAAGCAAACGGTACTGCTACCATCAACGCCACCGGCGGTAGTGGAGCGTACTCCTACACTTGGATCAACCTAGGCACCACAGCCACCGCAGCCAACCTCGCGGCCGGCACGTACTTATGGGAGGTAAGCGATACGAACGGTTGTACAGCCATGGGCAACGTTACCATCAATGAACCGACAGCACTCACCACTAGCATCACCCCGTCCAACTACAATGGATATGGCGTGAGCACGGAAGGTGCCAATGACGGATCAGCCGACCTCACCGTGAGCGGCGGTACAGCACCGTACACCTACTCTTGGAACAACGGTGCCACCACCGAAGACCTCAGCGGTCTACCGGAAGGCATGTTCATCGTCACCGTACTAGATAGCAACGGTTGTAGCACGATGGATACGGTGATTTTGACGGAGCCCAATTTCTTCTCGATCTCCGCCACCGTCTTGAGCCACAACATCTGTCCGACCGACCTCGACGGCGCGGCCTACGCCACCACTTCAGGCGGTGTCGCTCCAATCAGCCTGTTCTGGAGTTCAGGTCAGGGTACAGATACCATCACCGCATTGACCTCTGGATGGTACACCATCACGGCGATCGATACCAATGGTGCCTTAGCCACAGATAGCGTACTCATTCTCGCCCTCGACGAGGACTGTGATGGCATTCCAAATGATGATGAAGGCGGCGTTGCAGGCGCAGGCGGCGGTATGGCCGATGCAGATGGCGACGGCATTCCGAACCAACAGGATACCGACAGTGATAATGACGGCATCTCCGACGCCATGGAATTTGATTCGAATGGTGACGGCATAGGCTTTGACGATTGTGATGGCGACGGTGTTCCGAACTTCCTCGATGCGGACGTTTGTGACCTCGAAGCAGCCACCGTCTTAACGCCAGACAACGATGGTAATAACGACTACTGGGTCATCCCAGGCATTCAGCAGTTCCCTGGCACCCACGTGGTGATCTTTAGCAGATTAGGCTTGAAGGTCTACGAAAACACCGACTACCAGAACGACTTCGACGGACGTGCCAATACGAACACGTATTTGAATAATGCCGAGGAAATCCTTCCGAGCGGAACGTACTTCTACTACGTACGCATGGGCGGCACCTCGAGCCAAGAGTTTAACGGATACCTCTACATTAACCGATAATTGGCCATGAAAAGAATCTATAGCATATGAATCAGCGCAACCGCTTAGCGAAATTGGCCACAGCTGCTTACTCCTTTTGGCAGCGACCATCTCTCGGCCCAACAGCATCCTTCGCTGGACAACTATTTGTTCACGCCAGTGGCCGTGTCCCCAGCCCACGCAGGGATGCAAGACCAACACGTCGTGAGCCTAGTCGACGCCCAATGGGTGGGACTCAAGGGCGCACCACGCACCGGACTGATCAGCATGGACTACCGCAACCTTCGCGGCCTCGGTTTGAACCTTACGTTGATCAATGACCAAGTAGGTCCAGCACTCACGCAACAAGCTGCCCTAAGCGGTGCCTACCACCTTCAAGTGAACGACATCGCCAAACTCAGCACGGGACTTCGCATTACGGTCGGACGCACCGCCGTGGACCTGCTCGACGAGACCTACTACGACCTCGTAGATCCAAACATCTACAACTTACAAGGTCCTATGATGGCCAATGTCGATATCGGTACCACCTTGAACACCGAGAGCTACTACATGGGCATTAGCTTTAAAAACGTGAACCGCGCCGAGCTCTACGACAACAACTACACGGCCCAAGTCCTTCAAATCTTCGGAGGCCACCGCTTGAACCTCAAAGGAGATTGGTCACTGCGCTCGAGCTTCCTCGCCAGCGCCACCACCAACGCTCCTGCCGACCTGAACTTCCACCTCTTCATGGAACACCAGCAGAAATGGGGATTAGGTGCGCACTACAGCCCTGCCGACGAAGCCGGGGTGCTATTGCGCCTCAACCCGTCGCGCGATTGGCACGTGTTCTACCAGTACAACTACCCACTTACCGAGCTGGTATACTTGACCCAACGCAGCCACGTCATAGGCTTGTCCTTCAATGTAGCGCCGCGTATTGATTCATTCACCTCACCAAGACTTTTCCTATGAGACGCGTAAACACCTTCAGAGTACTAGGGTTGTGCGCCATGCTCGCCCTCGGAACTTCCACTCAAGCACAGACCATCCTCACGGGCCTTTCCACTCCAGATTCCCTCGATCATTTCGAGCTCGGAGAAGCAGCTGCGGATGATTATGGTGCCCTGCCCTACGGCGATGGACACCTCTTGTTCCTTTCCAACCGCGAAGGATCAGCGGACTCACCGCTCGTGACCCAAAAACGAACGAGCCTTTCGCCCGTCCTTACCTCCTGCGTCTCAAGGATCTCAAGACCTTGCCTTATGAACTCCCGGGCATGCTTGCCGGACCAGAAATACTACATCGGCCTCTGTGCCCTACTCCCGGATAGCTCGGGCATCATCGCCAGCCACAGCCGTCCAAACCCTATAAAAACGGACGCGTGGGCATGACCCTCAGCTTTATTCCTTTCAATGGTGAGAAAGCCAAGGAATTGCCGTTCATCGACCCAATGCAGATTACCAGCATCCCTATTTTGATCCGATGGACTACACCCTCTACTTCGCCTCAAACGTGGAAGGCGGACAAGGCGGATACGACCTGTACAGCAGCACCTTGAGCTTTGACGGCGCATGGAGCACACCTGCTCCAGTGGCCATGGCCAATACCAAGGACGACGAAGTCTTCCCTTCTATGGGACCTAACCTCACCTTATTCTTCTCGCGTAGTTCTCGCAACTATGGATTGCAAGGAATGATGCATAAAGCGGGAGATTCTACCGTGGCTGAACTTCCTGTGAACGGACGCGGTGATGATTTTGGATTGATTATCCTAGACGATAGTACCGCTGTCTTTTCTCAAAGCAAGCGTCCTGGAACGGCTGCCAATCTTCATTTGTATAAGATCGCTGCACCTATTCCTGAGGATACTACTGCCATAGCTGAGGAAAGTAGAAGAAACGGTAGATAGCGCTGCTATTGCCATCGCCAAAGGCAGATTCTATTGCGGCATATAACGAAGCCAAAGTCAAACTGCCGGTGCGCCAAAGGATGCGAAAAACACCAAGACTTGGACCACGGATAATTCTCCTGAACCCGGTACCTCAAAAGGCTACAGCCTCATCGTTGGTGGTTTCTTGGATCGTGACCTCGCAGAAAACTTCCTGGAAAGTATTTCCGGATGGGCGCCTGAGGCCTTCCTCTCCCGTTACAACCAGATCATTTTTAGCGATTATGTCATATGATTCTGTTTTTTTTGAAACAAATACATCACAAAGTGTCATTTAAGACAGGTGCCCCATCTCAATCGAGACCATCGATAAAAAAATTTAAATATTTGATTATCAATATATTAGACTTCGTTTTATATACTATTGATTCAAAATAATCGCGTAGTGATAATTTGTGATAGTCTTAAATTTCATAAGTACAATCACATAGATCTGTTTTTTTTCAACAATTGTGCATTTGACTAGATTGCAATCGTGAAATAGTGTCCCATTGACACTCAAAGCTTTTTGAATTATGAAAAATTTGAAATTAATCGTAACGCTTTCCGTTTTGATTTGCACGACTTCAAGTGCTCAGGTCTTAACACAAGTTATGGGTGGTGCCAACTCACCCGAATATGGTGTTGAAATACAGAATAATACAAATGCAACCATTTCTAATGGTACAGCAATTGTGCTTACTGAATGGTACGGTCAAAACAAATCACATTCATTTAGTTTCTCATTAACAGCCGACCTAGGGATCAACGACGTTATTGTTGTCGGTCGAGGCACTACTATTGCTCAAGTGGTTAGTGATGCTGGTTCTACGTTTTATACCGTCACCAATGCGGTGCCGAATGGCGGAAACTGTACACAATGTCTCGAGATTAGCTCCGATAACCCAATTCAATTAACTGTGGCGGGAGTCGTTACCGACAATCTTGGAGACGTTAATGCTACAAATAAAGGAATCTGGGCATCAGCGAACGCTAATGACGAATTCCACATAGAACGAGAAATTGAGTTAATGAGTAATCCGAGTCCTTTCCTTACAACTCAAATTACTGATGCAACCACTACTTACAATTTATCTGGTTCAAATGTAACGGCGTTCTCCCAACCTGTTGGAACATTGCACACATCTGCTTCGGTTACTGCTGATAATTGTGAGGGTATGGGTCATCCTGTGTCGACACAACGAATGACCTCGAGTGGATGGATGGAACAAGGGTTCTACTGCACTTAATTCGACCATCAACTCAAACGCTATTGACGGAAATACAGTAATTGACAGTAAAACGAACAGAATTAATCTCAATAATTCTGCAAGTATGGATATTAAACAGGTAAATATTCGTCAGAATACCACTGTTAATTTTGGTCTAGATCCAACGAACAAAACTGTTCAATACCGCTTTCAACCAAATCAATTTAAAAAGTTTAGCGCTGCTTATACTTTAGATTTTGAAACGACAGTTTCTTTCGACAATGTAGGCTGGCGTTTTATTGGTTGTCCATACTCTTCAGGTTGGCAAGCGAGCGACTTTGTTGGTTTTGGCAACTATTATTGGTGGGGACTCAATGGAGGTGTTGAAACTTGGAATATTGGTAGTGGAGGCACAAACTTACCTCCAGATAATAGAGGGATGTTTGTTTATACCCAAGCGGTTGGAGGTTCATTAAGTTATGCCTTCGCTGATCAAGGGGATATTTTTACCATTTCTTCTGGAGCAAATGGTGTCAATGAACTAATCGAAACCTTCACGTGGGCTCTTGACCCATCTGCAAATCACGAGCTTGAAACAGGAAGCACTGGTGGATTTTCTACTTCAGCGGGTTGGAACCTTATTTCTAACCCATTCACCTGTTGTTTAGACTGGCAGTCCATATGGGATGATTATGTCACAGCTGTAGGTTCAGGAAATGAAGCTTTCAATGCTTCCATTTATATCTGGGACCCAACAGCTGGATCATATTACTCTTACAATGCAGCTACATCCACAGGTCCTGCAGGAGCAACAATTTCGAGCGGTTATAGTTAGACTCTGGCGGTGCTGTGTGGATTCAAATTGCAGATCCTACAGCGTCTACTTCAGAACTTACTTTAGATGCATCGGTACTTTTAAACGGAGTATATAATAGCGCTGCAAATTCATTTGCTAAAACAAATCAAACGAACACACCATTGGACGAATTAATTTTATCTATTAGTTCTCCAACTACCTCTACCATGTCTACAAGTTTGATCAACAAATCAAACGGCGGTGCTGATTTTGATCCGGTATTTGATACCTGGGAAAAAAATATTCCAACCAATGGTAATCCAATCATATACTCGGTACACAGCGAGAACAATCAAACCTAATCCCGTAGCGCTAAACTGTGTTGATTTTACCACAGAACAACATGTTGCTATAGGATTCAATGGGCTTGTTGAAAACCAAGTGTATACCTTGGCTTTGGATATGTCAAAAGCAACAACAAATTATTCGGTTAAACTAGAGGACACTTATCTAGATGTTATTACCGATATGGTGAATGGTTTTTATACATTCAATTCCAACTCTAACCTATCGAATGATCGCTTTATTCTACATGTAACACAAGAATCGTCTAATTCAGTAGGAATTGAAGACCTGGAAACTACCGTAAACGACGCATTTGCATACGTTAAAAATGGTGAGATTTACTTCAATGCGGCTGATTTAAAAGTTACTTCCATAGATGTGATAAATCCACTTGGGCAGCGTATTATCTCTAAGAACATAACTAGTAAGTGAAAACAAAATTATTAACCTAGGAAATGTAAGTTCAAAAGGTTTATATTTGATTAGTACACTGTACCAACTGCATCAAAATACCAAACCATTAAACTAATGAACAAATGCAAAAAAAGGTTGGCTACTTTTAGCTGCTCTCCTCTTTAATTGTTGTGTCTGCTTACGCTCAGACAGGGCCTCCAGGACCCCAGTGCCTATTGACGGAGGCCTCACAGCACTTTTAGTAGCAGGAGGAGCAATGGGCTACAGAGCCATGAAGAAGAAAAACGAAGAATTGTAGCTCCTCATAAATGGGAGTTTTATCTCAACTCAAAGCCTGGCGTGAATCCAATGAGAAATTTATACGATTTCTTATTAGGTTCACGCTTGCTTTTTTAGCCCTGTCTGGCCTTTACGAACTTTATTTAGCCTATACCTCAAGTATTGGTGAACTAGATCAGATTACCTATTTCATCAGCAGAGGGTTTGAAACAGCCCGCGCTTTGGGCGTTGCAGATTGTCAATGGAGCTGTTTTTATGACGGATGTTATGTCGGTAGAGAAGGTAAAATGGTCAATATTCTCGAAGGATGTAACGGCCTGCGTCTAGCCATCGTATACTCAGCCTATATCATTGGTATTGGCGGAATAAACCTTTCCTCCTTACTCCAAATGATCATTGGATTCATCGTTGTCCAATTCTTTAATGTTTTCAGGATAGGCCTATTGATCGCCTTGAGGGATCATGGCGGTGATTACTATTTCTACTTCTTGAAGTACTTCTTTACTTTATTCTTTATCTCAAGTGTTGTGGTGTTATGGCTCATTAAACCACGCATAGATCGCTGGATATCTCGTCTAATTACCAAGTGATGAATAACAAAGCTTTTTGGATCAGATCACTTGTGTATGTTATGGTCACTGTCTTTATCTCGACAGCTATTTCCGAGGAATTTTTCCGGTTTAATATTGGCAACTTCAAAATTGACGATATGGCTGTGGAATATAAGATTGGGTACGCCGTATTAAAAATCGCCATTGCTGTGGGCTATTTACGATGGATAGACTTTGATTGGGTAAGTATCTTTTCCATCATTCTCATGGGTTTATTCGTGCGTTATCTAAAAGGTCCCTTTACGATGGGTATTGTGGGACCTGCCATTGCGCTTTATTTGAAGGACTCGCTTATCTACCTAGGGACACGGATAGTTCTAAATAATTGAGGTAAATTGGTCACAACCAATAGTACCCAAATGAAAAAACTTCTATATACCCTCGCGTTTTTATTTGCAGGAATTCTACAAGCACAAGAGTTCGAATATGATGTCTCATATGATACGGTCTCGCTAGGAAAAAGAGACTTTTATCTGAATTCAATCACTAGAGCTACCTATTTAGAAGGGAATACTCGGGCATTCTACGGATTTGCAATGCCGGAGAATACAATTAAATGGTTTTACTCATTCACCACCCAAAAGGGTGAGAGCGGTTTGGCAAATTTGAACCTTGCCGCGCAATTGGCCAGTATAGCAGTAGATCCAACACTTGGAACAACAGGTAGCCTAAACGTTCCAGATGGAGTGGCGAAAGTTAACGTTTATGCTATGCAAGCTTGGCAAAGTTCATTATTCCAAGAAGGCGGGACTTTCATGTATAGCAATGCGGGCTCTTCTCTCGGGTCGCCACAGGGAGTGATTGAATTGAATGATCGTATTGCAAACAACGTAGTAATCGGTGTTGAGAATACCAGCCAAACTGAAGGCGTACACGTGTTTGTAGAAGCTGTTGCTATTGTAGAGAACAAAGTCATGAAAATCGGGATGCGATAGAGAAGGCGTTCACATACGGGCAGTTGGCCGTAACAAAATTAGATTATGGTCAATACGACCTTGCAAAAGCCTATTGTGATAGCTCACTCGCCTTGTATGAATTAGGCTGGGTGTATGGGACCAAGTCTGTTTGCCACTTCGTGATGAATCAAGATGGGCAAGCTACCAACAACTTGGTTAAAGGGATCGAGCTCATGAAAGTTCAAGAGGACTACAATGCAAATATTAAGCTCATTCAGAAAGAGTTTCGTTTGGTCAAAAAGCGTGAGAAAAGAAAAGATGCCCAACAATATATAGATATGCTTTGGTCCCATCGATTTATGGAGTAAATGCGCTTCAGAGTTCCAATTGTTGCTATCGAGCTGCACCACAGCCCTGCCTGAATTCCAAAGCGCCGCCTCCCTCGCACCAAGAGAACACCACCTAGCCGTGGGCGGATTTTCTGGGAGCGGGTTGAATGCGAGCACCGGAGGCATCGCAGCTGCAATTACGGCCTCACCCAACAACTCGACTTCACCTCCAACCTCAGCGGCTCCCGGCTGAACATCGAACAGGATAACATCCGAATGACCGCACTGCCGGGCCCAAATGGTCCAGCCCCTCCAACACTTGGGCCCTCTTTCTAGGCCTCAGCTACAGCAAAACCTACAACGACATTGATGCAGGCTATACCTACCTGCTCACCCCGACGATCTACAAAAGCTGGAATTACGGCAACCCGAACAACACCTCGACCTTCTTCGCGCGTTCAGAATTTGCCTACAACTATATCCGCGGCCGTTGGTATTCCATTGTAGGCGGCTACAGCCAAGAAATCCAAACGGATTTCCTCACCCACTACCTCTCCGTATCAGGCAGTACGAACGGACCTTTTTATGGCGTATATTTTGGGTACGGGATTTCTCTAAACACCAAATGATGAAAAAGCTACTCTTCTTCTCAGCCCTCATTCTACTCGGCTGTAAAAAACCAGAGAATGTGCAACGCATGGAGGAATTACTTCACGGGGATTGGTATGGTGTTGAGATCACCAACCACCTGATCGCTCAAGGGCTGTGGGACACCCTTCATCCCACATGAGACGACAGATCTCATTGCCACCTTCGACACCCTGAATATGACCTTTGTGGTCGATAGCCTCGGCGAAACGGTGGACTCCGCCAGCTTAGTGATTGATAGCGATAGTGTCATTACGGTAATAGGAGCTGTAAACGCCATTGATTGGTCCTTCGACCGCAAACTCATCAATGCTTTTGGCCAACCTGTTTTACAGCAATTAGAGGCCAATTTCAACGGCAACCAAAAGTTCAAAATCCTTACGATTACCGAAGACGAATTGGTCCTTTATTTTGATGAGGTTATCCCGTGAGTTATGCCGGTTTTACTGCGGATATGGAACTACGCCACACGGAGTATTGGCAGAAGTACTATCCTATTACATCTTCTTCAACAACCAACTGCTCGACTGAATCTTATCGCCTAATCCATCGATCAAGGCAATGCCTACCTCATCACATACAGGGCGCTCCGGGATCGTATCATTGTTTTGATCGCCTCCATTCGCGAAGGCTAATTCAAACTCGTCGCCATAGTCCGCCGCAATCTTACGCAATGTGGCACATACGGTTCGGTCCTCGTCTACGGAAAGAATGGCATGATCCACAGCTTTAATATTACCCACGATGATCATACGCTCCTCTTCATTCTGAAACTCTTTGCTGCCCTTCAATGCACGCTGATGGTCATTGTTGACAATCACAAAAAAGCTCATCGGCTAGGGCTTTGGCGTTGTTGAAGTATTCAAGATGTCCTTTGTGAATTGGGTTAAAATACCCTGAGACGATCACTCCTTTTTTCTTCATGGTCTTATTGATTTGAACCCCAAATTACGCGTATTTCACCCGGCTTTCAAAGGATTACAACTGCCCCAACACCTGCTTCGGGGTCATCACAGAAATTGCCGACTTCCCAAAGTCTTTCTCGTTCCGAGTCACCAAGATTTTCGCTTTAGACGCAAGTGCACTTTGGATATTGAACGGCATCTTCAAAATCCTTGAATTGAAGATCATTGATGGCCCTAATAATCCCTGGGTGCCCAGCATCTACCACCTTGATCAAGGTCAATAGCTTTTGAATGGCCGCTCGAGCCACCTCCGGCTTCACTTCCTTTTGCAGCAAGTAAAAGGTCGTGGTTACTGCAATGCTGGAAGTAAAGAGCTTCACCCTTCCCATATCGGCCAACGTAAAAAGTTGTGCCGCATCAGCGGCAAAAGGGGCACGCGCCGCCAAGAGGTCGACGATAACATTGGTATCAATGAACAAACGCATCAGCTGTACTTCTCTACCAAATGTTTGCGATACGCTTCCTTAACATCGTACTCCATAGACGGCATGATGCCCGTTAATTCTTGTACCGTAGGACTAATGGCCACCTCTTCAGCGGCATCTTCCAAAGTATTTAAATAACGCTCGACCAATTTCGATACACTCACCTTCTCCAAAGCCGCATACTTCTTTGCCTTTTCAATGACATGGGCATCGATGCTCAAAGTTAAT
>JAYQIV010000003.1:0-103435 GCA_038141825.1 Cryomorphaceae bacterium
CGCTCAACTGCAGGGCCCACCACAAACGGTCCTATACCCACAGCAAGCTCACTCAACTTCACCGCTGCGTGCTTGGTAGCATAACAGTAATCTACAGAAGAGGCAAGACCTACACCGCCGCCCACAGCCTTTCCTTGAACGCGGCCGATAATGAGCTTCGGACACTTTCGCATGGCGTTGATCACGTTGGCAAAGCCGCTAAAAAAGACCTTACCGGTATCTAAATCTTCAATGGCTATGAGCTCGTCAAAGCTGGCCCCGGCACAAAAGGCACGTTCGCCGGCACTCTTCACAAGGATGAGTTTTACGGCGTCATTTTCCCCGAGTTCCGTAATGGTATTGGCCAATTTCGCGAGGACCTTGCCCGGCAAAGAATTGGACAGCGGATGGAAAAATTCAACTGTGGCCAAACCGCGATCGTCAACGGCCACATTTACGCCGCCTTGGTTCACTGCTTCGTTCATAGGTTATAGTATTTGGGTATTGTGTTCTGCTGAATATTCAATTTTCACAAGCATGCTATGGTACGCCGCATACCACTGTTTTCCGTGGCTCTTAGCGACTTTATGACGGGCATTCGCGCGCCACTCGTTCACTGCCTCCATGCTCTGCCAATAGCTGATAAAGATGCTGCGGCCCTCGGCATTTTTCACGCTCTCGTACCCCACATATCCCGGAACATCTCCGGCCAGCTGCAAGGTCTCTTCGTCCAATTCCGCATAGCCCTCTCTATCGTCTGAAGGCAGGTAACTGAATATGTTGGCGTACTGTGCGCCGGGAAACCGCTCGAAATTCATCAGCTCTGGTCTAGTTTCTTCACCATGGTCAAGATGGTCGCCACGGCAACTACCTCATCGGTATCGTCGTAGACTTCGACGTAGTATTTCACGATGCCCTTAGCCACATCGTCCTCACTGCGCTTTTCTTGATCGATCTTTTCTTTTACGGTCAATTTCACTCCGATGGTTGCCCCTGGGTAAACCGGCTTGGTGAATCGGCATTCGTCGATACCGTAGTTCAACAACACCGGACCTTTCTTGGCCTCAACAAACAATCCTGCCGCCTTGCTCAAGATGAAATATCCGTGCGCCACTCGGCCCTCGAAGATGGTTCCCTCAAGCGAAGTCGCGTCCATGTGTGCGTAGAAGTTGTCGCCGCTCACATTGGCAAAGTTTGTGATGTCGGTCTCTGTAACCGTGTGCTTTGCAGTGTACACCGTCGCACCCACTTCCAGCTCCTCAAAATGCTGACGGAAGACGTGCGGCATGGCCTCAGGGCGCGATGCGCCGGGCTGGTACTGCTGTGTAATGGCCGTAATATCGTCCGGGTGTCCTTGGATGGCCGTGCGGTGCAAATAGTGCAAGATGCCGCGCTTACCTCCCATCTCTTCACCACCACCGGCACGACCTGGACCGCCGTGCTTCATCAGTGGCATCGGCGAGCCGTGACCGGTACTTTCCTTGGCCATCTTTTCGTTGATGATGTGGATGCGTCCGTTGTAGGCTGCTGCCTCGGAAGTAAATGCAACAATATCAGAAGTGTTCTTACTCACAAATGAAGTCACCAAAGAACCGCGTCCCATAGCGGTCAGCTGGACCGCCTCATCAATGGTCTTGTACGGCATCAAGGTGCTCACAGGACCGAACGGCTCCACCTCGTGGACCTTGGTGTTGGCAAAAGGATCGCTATTCACAAACAGTTTTGGCGTGTAGAACGCACCTGCATTCGTAGCACCTACAAGATCGAGGTCTGGATTAAAGACCAATTCCTGTTCGGCCATCAGCTTGTTCATCTCCGCCTCTACACGACCGATCTGATCGTGCGTCGCTAAAGCACCCATGCGCACACCCTCGGCCTGAGGATCGCCAATCACGGTCTTTTGCAAGCGCGCAATGACCGCCTCCTGAACCGAAGGCAACAAATGTTCCGGCACCATGGCGCGGCGAATAGCCGTACATTTCTGTCCGGCTTTCACCGTCATTTCGTTGGCCAATTCACGTACAAATAGCGCAAATTCCGCATCTTCTGGCTTCACATCTGGACCCAGCACCGCGGCGTTCAAACTATCTGCTTCCAGGTTGAACGGCACCGAGCGCTCGTTCAAATGAGGCAAGTCCGCGCAACACCTGACCGGTAGCCGCAGAACCCGTGAAGGTCACGATGTCTTGAAAATCTACGTGGTCTAGAATGCCGCGTCCTTTACCGCTCACAAGTTGCAGGGCACCTTCCGGTAAAATACCGCTGTCGATGATGGCCTTAACCATCGCTTCGGTGAGGTAGGAGGTATATTCCGACGGCTTCACTACTGCGGGAACACCTGCCATCAGGTTGACCGCAATTTTCTCGAGCATCCCCCAAATAGGGAAGTTAAACGCATTGATATGGACCGCTACCCCGTGGCGCGGCACCATGATGTGGTGACCGATGAACGTACCCTCTTTCGACAATCGGGCAAGGTCGCCATCAACGTAGTAGGGAAGGTCTGGGAATTGGCGTCTGAGGGATGCGTTGGCGAATAAGTTGCCTATTCCCCCTTCAATATCAATCCAGCTGTCCACCTTGGTAGCGCCGGTGGCCCAACTCACATCATAGAATTGGCGTTTGATAGACGTTAAATGCAGTGCCAACGCTTTAAGCATACGGCCGCGCTCCTGAAAAGTCATCTTGCGCAGGGCAGGACCTCCGACATTTCGGGCGTAGTCTAAAATAGCCTTGTAATCCAATCCTTCTGAGCTCACAGAAGCAAACTCTGCCCCCGTGATCGCGTGGCGCGCCGTGTATTCCGTGCCGCTGCCTGCCTCCCAGTTTCCAAGGATGTAATTCTTAACTGTGTTCATCTATTTGTGTGTTTGATAGGTTCCTATGTGTTCGGGTCTATTCGGTTCCAATTCACTCAGCGGCTCCACCTCTTTCAAGGTATCCTGACATTGCTTTGGAAGCTCCATGTACAATTTCGTTCCTTCCGTCTTCCACTCGAGCATTTCATCGGTCACCTGCTTGACCACCTTGCCGGGGTTGCCTACGAAGATGCTCCTTGGCGGAATGACTGTATTCTGGGGCACAAAAGCCAATGCGCCCACAATAGAGCCTTCACCGACCTCAACATTGTCCATGACCACGGCATTCATCCCGATGAGTACATTCTCACCCAGCGTCCCGCCGTGAATAATCGCCCCATGCCCTACATGCGCCATCTTCTTCAGGCGCGTTTCGGTTTTTGGAAACATATGTACGGTACAATTCTCTTGCACATTCACGCCCTCTTCGAGCACAATCCTGCCCCAGTCGCCACGGAGCACTGCTCCGGGACCTATGTAACAATGCGGCCCAACGATCACATCGCCCGTCACATTCGCTTGGGGATGTACGAAGGCCGTAGGATGTACTACGGGAATGAAATCAAGGAATTGGTATATAGCCATCTTATGCGCGTTCTAAAATGGTAGCATAGCCCTGGCCAACGCCAATACACATGCTCACCAAGGCATATTTCTTACCGGTCTCCTGCAACTCTAGGGCTGCAGAATGAAGGATGCGACCGCCCGTCACCCCCAGCGGGTGGCCCAATGCAATGGCACCGCCGTTCGGATTGATACGCTCGTCGTTATCCGCCAAACCAAGCTCGCGCGTACAGGCCAAAACCTGCGCAGCAAAAGCCTCATTCAGCTCAATGATATCCATATCGTCCAACGTCAGACCCGCTTTAGCGAGTGCCTTTTTCGACGCCTCCACTGGACCAATTCCCATAATCCGCGGCTCCACACCAGCGACCGCTGAGCTCACCACGCGCGCTAAAGGCTTCAAGCCATGCTGTTCCACAGCTTCACCACTGGCCATCAATAATGCTACAGCACCGTCGTTCAACCCGGAACTATTGCCCGCCGTCACTGAGCCGTCTTTTTTGAACGCTGCTCTTAGGCCGCCGAGGGCTTCAAGGGTGGTATTGGGTTTCATGAATTCGTCCTCCACAAAAACGATAGGGTCTTTTTTGCGCTGTGGGATCTCCACGGCGAATTTCTCCAAACGGAACCTTCCGCGCTCCTGCGCTCTTGCCGCTTTCTGCTGCGACCAAAGCGCAAAGGCGTCCTGGTCCTCACGACTAATTCCGAACTGCTCCACGAGGTTCTCTGCGGTCTCACCCATGGCGTGGGTGCCGTAGAGCTCCTTCATTTTTGGATTCACAAAACGCCATCCAAAAGAGCTGTCGTACATCTTACTGTCCGTACCATAGGCCGTTTGAGGCTTGCTCATCACATAAGGACCACGGCTCATGTTTTCCACACCTCCAGCGATGAATAGATCGCCGTCTCCGGCCATGATGGCGCGGTGGGCATGGATGGCTGCGCTCATTCCTGAGGCACACAAACGGTTCACGGTTTCGCCCGGAACGCTCCAAGGAAGTCCCGCCAAAAGGGCTGCCATACGGGCCACATTTCGGTTATCTTCTCCGGCTTGGTTGGCACACCCTAGGATGACGTCGTCAATGGCGCTAGGATCCACATCGGGATTCTTTTCCATGAGTTTGGCGATGGTCATGGCCGCCAAATCATCGGTGCGCACCGCGGCAAGGGTGCCTTTAAATTTTCCAATGGGCGTACGAACGCCGTCTACGATATAGGTCTGTTTCATAGGTTCCATTCATTGCCCGTTCTATATACCGTGCCTTTGAAAAAAGCCACGCGGACATCATCTTTAAAAATATCAATTTGGTACAAACCCGTCCGGCGAGTTTCGTTGAGCAGGGTAGCGCGAGCTTCGAGAGTGTCGCCCGTTTGGACCGGCTTCAAGTGATGAATGGCCGTTTCCAAGCTCACGCTCTGGTTTCCTCCTCCATTCGAGGCAAAGGCCAGCGCTGAATCTGCCAAGCTGTAGCTGATCCCGCCGTGGGCAATGCCAAATCCATTGGTCATCTCCTCACGAACAGTCATGCGCAAGGTGGCCGATCCCGCTTCGACGGCAATGACCTCAATGCCCAGCCATTTGCTGAACGCATCGTGGTCCATCATGTGCTGAACTATTTGTTGGGCCGTACTCATTTTAAGTGTCCGATTCCGTTTTGTCCTGCAATACCGCCATTTCCATAGCTTCGACAGCACAGTCTAGCAAGAACAAAAGATTCCCCTTCGCTTCCTCACTAACCTCGTTGTTCTCCACCACATAGAGGAAGAGTTGGGATAGAGTGTTTGGCGAACTGTTCTCCTTGATGATGGCCTCCAAAGCCAATCCTTCGTCCTCCTGGTGGTTCTCGTAAGACTCCATTTTAGACTCTAATAATTGGTGCCACTTCTCCTCACCTAACATGGTCTGACGCCATCCCATTTTCTGGAAGGCCCATTTTAGTGCAAGCACAGATTTCAGCATCCAGCTGTGGGTAAATTCATCCATGCCCTCATCGACGTCCATTAAGGTGCCAAAGATGTACGGCTGCTGATCAAGGGCCTCATTAAAAACGCGCTGATAAAATTCTGCGGTCCAACCTTCCACCTCTACCAAGGTGTCGTTAAGGCTTAATGCTCCTGAGGTATTGGGTTCTTTCATATGGACGAATTTACGCATAAAAAAAGCCCCAAGCACGAGGCTTGGGGCTTTCCAACTAACACATCAAAATATGAACATCATCACATTTTGCCTTTCATCATGCGGTTCCAGTACAAGTACGGCAAACCATACTTCTTCAAGATCCACATGCTATAGTTTTCCTTCGTCGTATCCACAAACTTGCTGAGGAACGGGTCAGAATCACGAACATTATCATATTTGAACTCCGCCAAAACCATTTTGCCGTAGCCCGTCACAAGCGGACATGAAGAATATCCTTCATACTGCTTGTCGCCAAACGCCGTATTTTCCATGTGGGCCAACAAATTTGCCGCTACCACTGGCGCTTGTTTGCGGATCGCTGCCCCAGTTTTAGCTGTAGGAAGCGCTGCCGCATCACCCAATGCAAACACATTTGGGTACTTATTATGCTGTAAGGTATTAATATTTACGTCAATCCAACCTCCTGGAGTGCCATTACTCAACGGACTCTTCTTGATGAAGTCTGGCGCGCTTTGAGGCGGGGCCAAGTGTAGGAAGTCGAACGGCAATACATACGTTGATTCACCGTCGAGACGCTCGCCCAAGCCTTCACCTTCGTTGATGGTACAAGCGTTATCACCTGGTTTTGCATTCGAGAAGTGTACCTCTTTCTTATCTATATCAATCTTAGAAATGGCATAGAATGGCTTGAAATGAATCTCTTTGCGCTGCAATACTTTGGTCAATGTTTTTGCAAATTCTGGCACACCGAAAATCACAGATCCTGGAGTTGCGAATACGACGTTAGTATCCTTCTTCACCCCTTGCTTCGCCCAATAGTCATCGGCGAGGTACATGATTTTTTGAGGCGCTCCACCACATTTAATTGGGGTAGTAGGCTGCGTAAAAACCGCATTGCCGCCTTTGAATTGTTGCACTTTTTCCCAAACCGTTTTAGGGTCGGTGTAGTTTGAAACTACAATGCCTTTGTCTAGACCTTCTTGCAATCCTGGGATGCCGTCTTCGTCGATCTGAATACCTGGAGAGGCCACCAAATAATCGTAAGAGAAATGTCCTGAGTTTACGGTGTCCACGCCATTTTTATCTGGGTGAATTTCAGTAACCGCATCCTGAATCCAATCACATCCCGCAGGAATGACAGATTTCATAGGACGGCCTGTTTTTTCGTAATCAAAGGTACCTGCACCTACCAAGGTCCATGCGGGCTGGTAGTAATGTGTTTCCGCCGGATCGATGATGGCGATGCGGAGGTCTTTTTTCTTGTTTTTTAATTGGGCAGCGGTCATAATACCACCGGTTCCTGCACCAATCACAACGACGTTATAATGTTTAGACATAGGGCGTTTAGGTGTTAATTCGACACTAAAAGTAAATGCCATAAAATGCCCTCTACGTGATAATTATCACCTTTTGGAAAAATTAAAGGGTAGGTTTGACCATTATTCTATGTGGGATGCCATCTTCGAGGAACTCTTCCCCTTGACCTACGTATCCTTGACGGCCATACCAATGCTCTAAATAACATTGCGCCATGATTTTGATCTCCTTGCTTTTCGGATAGGCATCCCATATCCATTCTTCGCATCGAAGCATCAACTCCACGCCCAAATCCGCTCCACGATACTCCGAATCCACAATGACCCGCCCGATGGATACTTCCTCATAGGCCGTGCCCGGCGCAAGGACGCGAGCACAGGCGACAATACGGCGGCCGTCGGTCTTATAGATATGAAAAGCGGCTTGGTCTTGGTTGTCTAGGTCTTGATAGACACAATCCTGCTCGACCACAAAAACGGCACTGCGGAGTCGCAGAAGCTCATAGACCTCAACGGCTGAAAACTGATCAAAGGTTTTATAGTGCCAACTCATGATGTACGGGAGAATTGTGTGATGGCTAAAATTAAGGCAAATTGGACACCCAACATCGTCGCCACACCCCCTGCGATACTCGTATCAAATCTGGCACTCATCATATACCCCAACAAACTTCCGCTGAGCCCGAAAAGTGCGGCAAGCAGAATCATGGGCTTGAGCTTTTGGGAAATTAAATAGGCCGTGGCCGCGGGCGCAACGAGCAACGCCACCACGAGAATGGCCCCGACACTTTCAAAACTAATGACGGTAGCGACACTGACCATGGACATGAGGCTGAGGTTCCATGCCCCTACACCAATGCCCAGCACCGCTGCATAATCCTCATTGAACGAACTCATGAGCAGACCCTTGTAGCCCGCGAAGGTGTAGACCAGCACTAAGAGCAAAAGGATGCCCGAGCTCCACAAGGCAATGGGACCCATCGAATGCCCTCCCAATGTCCAAGTATTGAAGGGTACGAAAGCAATCTCTCCATAGAGCACACATTCTTGGTCCAAATCCACCTTATCACTCCAATAGGTGATCAGTACCACCCCCAAGCAAAAAGCGTAGTAAAGGTCATGCCAATACTTGCATCACTCTGAACCTTCCACTTCTTGCTTAGGATTTCAATAATGACTGTAGCAAACACCCCCACCAAGGCGGCGCCCAAAAACATGGGCAAAGAGGCACGGCTTTGGCTCAGCAGGTAGGCAATGGCGATGCCCGGCAGTACCGCATGAGAAATGGCATCGCCGACCATGGTCATCTTTCGAAGGACGAGAAAAGCGCCCAACACCGCGCAGGAGATGGCGGTGAAAATGGCGGTCAATGCTATGGCTAGGGTTGGCGTCACTTGTTATTGTAAATAGGCGGCTATTGGCAATCTGTAACTGACCCCGGTTCCGAAAAAGAACCCACTGGTATTGAGTTTTGTATCTAAGTAAGGACTTAAATCTACCCCGGCATAAATGTCGAGTTGGAGGTCGTTCGAAAGCAGCTTAGTGAACCCGCCGTCGAAATAAGGCGTGGCAAAAAATTGGCTCCCCGCTACAAACCAATTACTAAAATACTCCGCATACACTCCGTAGTCATTACCAAGATCATAGCCCAGTGCTAAAGAGAACATGCCTTCATTAATAAAGCCATTAGAACCTTGAAGGCCTCCCGAAACGCCAATATTGCTGGCAATACCTAATCTAGGTGTCAGGCCCTTTTCCAGCATCAGTCGCTGTTCGTGAAAGACCACATTTCCTTGTACGGGTGCGCGGTAATCACCGCCCGCAATCCAAGGCAAGGTGAGGTGGCTCAACCAAGTGGTCTGCGGCAAGAGGTCTGTTTCTTCCACTAGGTTGTACTTAAATCCAATGGTCACAGGGTTCACTCCCGTGGTGCGGAATGGATCATTCCAGGTATCGACGATATCCACGAGCTTAGTGTTCGCATTGATGACGGCGCGCACCTCAAATTTTCGATTGATTCCGAAGCGCAATACTTCCTCTATTTGATGCGCATCCGTGATGCTTGTCAAAGAAATTCTCTCCTCTGCATGCGAAAACTGATACCCGCCTTCGTACTGAAACCAACCTACTGGAGTAATCTGTGCGCTTTCAGTAATGTCGGGACGATCGGTCGCGATCGAGGGCATTAGAATAACCGGCGTGTGTGGCCCTACTGGATCTATAATCTCTTCTAATTCTGGTCGCTCCTGCGCCATGCCCCAAAACGATGAGGCTAATAACATCACAATACTAATCTTCTTCATAAGGAATAGGACTTTGGTGAGGATCCAATTCTGGGTTCCCCAATTCTTTAACTATTAATGCTTCTATTTCAGGGGTAATAACGTGTTCCATGGTTTCGGCCTGCGGGTGAATGTGGTCGGCCGCCATGCCCAATCGCTCGGTCAAATACAGCTCCCACAATCGGTGCAAGCGCACCACCCTACGACCTTCGATGCGGCCCAAATCCGTCAGAGCAAACCCATCGGGGCGCTCCACCACCAAGAACTCCTTTTTCAGGTTTCTCAAGGTCTTGGTCAGCCCCTCATAATGTTGCTCACGTGCATCGACCATCGCCCCTGCAGTCATCGCCACCGGTTCCCCGGCGCGCTCCTCGGCGCCATAGAGCAGCTTCAACAAGTTCTCCCGTTGTGTTTTGTTGCGGTTCGACGCCGCGCGTCTGCGACGCGCGAGCCAGCCTTTTTCCGGCGCTAAAATCAACGAACTGAATCCAAAAAACCCAAGCACCAACACAATCCACGGGCCGGTGGGCATTTTGGGCAAAGCCGCACTGATGAACGTACCTCCCAGAGCGGCGGCCGAGGCAAAAAGTGCGGCAAGCAATAACATACGAGGAAGGCTTGAGGTCCAGCTGCGCGCAGCAGCTGAGGGGGTGATTAATAAGGCGGCCATGAGCACGACACCCACGGTTTGAATGCCAACGGTTACGGCCAATACGGTGAGTACGGTAAAGGCAAATCTGATTGTTCCCGTAGGCAGGCCGATGGCGGCTGCGAAATCTTCGTTGAAGGTCATTAATTGGAACCCCTTGTAAAAGAGTGCTACCCCAAGCAGGAGCAATAGCGCGAGGCCGGTGAATACGTACAGGTCCATCATGGTGATGGCGGCGGCTTTGCCTAAGAGGAATCGCTCCAGACCGGCTTGCTGGCCTTGGCCCGTGCGTTGCACGTAGGACATGAGTAGAATCCCAAAGCCGAAGAAAGTCGAAAGGACTAGGCTCACGGCGGTGTCGCTCTTGAGTTTGGTGCGCTGTTCAATGAAGGTTATTCCGTAATGGGCAATGAGCCCGGCGATCAAGGCCCCGATAATGAGATAGCCCGGATGGCGTCCGTCCCCTAGGATGAAGGCCAGAACGACCCCTGGGAGGAGGGCGTGGGCAATGGCATCGCCGACGAGGCTTTCCCCTTTCAAAAAGCTAAAGGCGCCCACTACCGCTGAGGATGAAGCCAGCAGGAGGGTGCCAAAGAGTACTTTTATGAAAACGGGATCAAACATTAGCCTTGCGGTTGGTCTTCTTTAAAATCTGGTTCGCGGAGGGGGAATTCGGTATCGGAGATGAGGTCCCCTAGTTTGGAGAGCACGGTTAATCGGCCCCCATAAGCCTCTTGCAATAATTCCTTGGTGAAGACTTGCTCCTTTGGACCGGCCGCGACTAATCGGGTGTTCAACAAGACGATCCAATCAAAGTATTCGTTCGCGGTCTGCAGGTCATGGTGTACGATGACCACGGTCTTGCCTTCGTTTTTCATGTCGCGGAGCAGCTTCAAAATGGCGTCCTCCGTGGCGGCATCCACCCCTACGAACGGCTCGTCCATCAAGTAGATATCTGCTTGCTGTGCGAGGGAGCGGGCGATGAAGACGCGCTGTTGCTGTCCACCGGATAATTGGGAAATCTGACGGTCGGCAAACTCGAGCAGGTTCACTTTTTCCAATGCTTCTGTGGCGATGCGACGGTCTTCTTTAGTAATGCGTTTGAAGAGGTTGTTTTTGCGGTAGCGCCCCATCAACACGACGTCCATGACATCCGCCGGGAAGTCCCAATCCACACTCTCGCGCTGGGGTACGTAGCTCACGCGCTCGCGTACTTTGTCCAGGGGTTGGCCAAAGATTTCAGTGTAGCCGCTATCGGGTTTCATCAAGCCCATGACCGTTTTCAGCATGGTGGTTTTCCCAGAACCATTGGGTCCTACGATACCGATGATCTTGCCTTTTGGCAGCTCAAAATCCACGTCCCACAAGACGGGTTTGCTGTGGTAGCTGACGGTGAGGTTGTGTACTTCTATACTTTTTTCCATTACTCGAATGATTTTAAAATCGCGTTGGTGTTGTGTTGAAAAGCGCCTAATAGCGTGGCTTCAGGCGTGCCTTGGGGGCCGAGGGCATCGCTGTAGAGCGGGGTGCCTATGGTGACCTGGCCGCCTTTTTGTGCCACGGCTTCTTGCAGGGCTTGAATACTTTTTGGGTTGACCGAGGTTTCGGCGAAGATGGTAGTGAGGTGGTGGTCCAAGATGAATTGGGCCGAGGTGCTCATGTCATTGATGCCAAACTCCGCAGCCGTACTGATGCCTTGAAGGCCGTGTACCTCTATGCCATAGGCACGACCGAAATACGAAAAGGCATCGTGGGCGGTGACCATGGCGCGCAAGGAATCCGGGACCTTATTGGACGCGCGGATCATCTCGTCGTGGGCATGGACTAGCTCGAAGAAGTAGTCCATAGCGTTTTGCTCGATCGTTTGTTGGTGCTCGGGAAATTGGTCAATGAGGAAGAGGGCGAGTTCGCCCACGCAGCGGTTCCAAAGCTGGAGGTCGAACCAAATGTGTGGATCGTAGGTATTGGGACCCACTGTTATGAGGTCCTGCGGTTGTAGAGCGCTACTCATCGCATGTACAGGTTTTTGGGTGCCCAATTTTTTCAAGATCTCCACCATCTTGCCTTCCAAATGCAGGCCGTTGTGCAGGATGATGTGGGCATTGCTGAGCTTGGCCACATCGCTCTCCACAGGTTTGTAGCTGTGCGGGTCGATGTTCGAATGCATCAGGGACTCCACCTTGATTTCTTCCGGCAAAAGATGTTTTGCGGCATCGGCCACAATAGAGGTGGTGCACAACACGTCCACGCTTTCTTGCGGTTGGCAGGAAAGGGCCAAGGCTCCCCATATGATCAGCAGGGCTTTTCTCATGCGGATACGGCGTAAATATTGGCACACATGCTGTGGCTGAGCCAGATGGTATGGCCCGAAGGCGCTTTGAGCTGTACGCTGGCATCAAAAGACGAAATGGCCTCGACGTCATAGGTGTTGCCCAGGTTGATGTTCATAGCGTCCAATTGGTCAAAAAACTCCGAACCCGCATCTTCGACGCGCACCACTTTAATGGTATGGCCCTTTGCAAAGGCACCGAGGGGTTCGCCTAAGACCGGGGGCATTTGGCCGTTGGGCTGCGGGATAGGGTCGCCGTGCGGGTCGTGCTTCGGGGCCCCGAGAAAATCCGACAATCGCTCGACCAATTCCTCACTCTGCACATGCTCGAGTTGTTCGGCGAGCGGGTGAACTTGGTCCCAGCCAAACCCTAGGGTATCCACCAAGAAGGTTTCCCATAAACGGTGTTTGCGCAGGATGGATTTAGCCAACAAAACCCCTTCTTCGGTGAGTTGCACGCCCTTATACGGCACCACCGTTACAAGATTCTTCTGGCTCAATCGTTTTACAGCTTGGGTCACAGAACTGCCCTTGGCACCAATGCGCTGCGCCAAATCCCCATTGCTCACAGGATTGTCGCCGCCTAAATGGTACAAGGCTTTGATGTAATTCTCCTCGCTTTCCGTATGAGTTTTCACTGAGACTATCTTTTAGTTTAGGCAAAACTAAAAATTATTTTAACACAAACTGCCAATGGCACCGCAATACCTTAAATAACGTACCTTAGCGACCGTGAAAAACCAGACGTATTTCATTTCCGATGTGCATTTAGGCGCCCCAGATGTGCTCCAAAGCCAAGCGCGTGAGCGACACTTGGTCGGCTTCTTACGCAGCATCTCGGACCAATGCGAACGCCTCTTCATTGTCGGTGATTTGTTCGACTACTGGTTTGAATACAAGCACGTCGTGCCTCGTGGCCATACCCGCCTCCTCGGCCAGCTCGGACACATGGTGGACGAAGGCATGGAATTGCACATTTTCGTGGGCAACCATGATTTGTGGATGGGGGATTACCTCAGCGAAGAATTGGGCGCTACCATTCATCATCAGCCCCTACAGTGGGATGTGCCGGGCACCTCTTTGCGCTATTACATTGCGCATGGCGACGGATTAGGGCCAGGCGACCGCAAGTACAAGGCGCTGAAAAAACTCTTCACCAACCCGCTCGCGATCTGGGCGTACAAGAGGCTGCACCCGAACTTCGGCGTAGGTTTTGCCGCGCGGATGTCGCGCACTTCGAGAAACAGCCAGGGCCCGGAAGACCATGCCTTCAAAGGGGATAAGGAACGACAGCTCATACACAGTCAAACCGTCCTTCAACAAGAGTGGTTCGATGCGTTTATTTATGGGCACCGCCACCACGAGAAAGAATTGGTCCTTCAAACCCAAGAGGGAAAAGATGGCACCAAAATTGAAAGCAAATATTTCGTCCTAGGCGATTGGATTACCTTGAATACCTACGCCAAATGGGACGGCACACAGTTAACCTTGAACACTTATACCCCCTCATGAAAAGAGCACTTCTAGTCATCGCATTCCTGGGAACCTTCGCCGCTTCAGCGCAGGACTACAAAGGACATTATGGCATCGGTCTCGCCCTCGGCGAACCCAGTGGTTTTAGCATCAAAAAGTTCAACAATAACAGCGAGGCCTTTCAATATACCCTCGGCTACAGCACCGTCAAGGGGCAAGAAGGCATCAACATTGGAGCGGATTTCTTGCTGCACAATTATGATTTCATCACCGCCGAAAAAGGCAAGATTCCCTTTTACTATGGCGCAGGGATTCACCTCAAGAGCTACAACAACGCCGGCAACCAAATCTATGCACGCGTGCCGCTAGGATTGGCCTACGAACTATCGGACCTGCCCTTGGACATCTTCTTCGAATTTGCCCCAGGGATAGCTGTCATTCCAGAGCCTGCCCTAGTTACAAATTTTGCCATCGGAGGAAGATTCTACTTTGATGTAAACAAAGCCCGACGCGCCGTAGAGGAGCGGATCTAAGGCTGGATATTGGATATAAAAAAACCCCGGGCGCTGCGCGCCCGGGGTTTTTTGTGGCCTGCCAAAAATTATTTCGCAGCCGCGAAGTTCTTAGCTACCGCTTCCCAATTCACTACATTCCAGAACGCCGAGATATAATCTGGACGACGGTTTTGGTAGTTCAAGTAGTACGCGTGCTCCCACACGTCCAATCCCATAATAGGGTATCCGCCACAGCCTACGCCTGGCATCAATGGGTTGTCTTGATTCGCAGAAGAGCAGATCTCTAGGGTGCCGTTGTTTACACACAACCATGCCCAACCTGATCCGAAACGGGTGGCTGCAGCCTTGGCAAATTGCTCTTTCATGGCATCCAATGATCCAAAAGAAGCATCGATTGCTGCGGCCAATTCTCCTGTCGGTGCGCCACCGCCATTAGGACCCATCACTTCCCAGAACATGCAGTGGTTGAAGTAACCGCCGCCGTTGTTGCGAACTGCAGGTACATCAGAATGCTCCGCGCAAAGCGCCTCGATGCTCTTGCCTTCCATCTCCGTACCGGCGATGGCTGCGTTCAAGTTGTTGGTATATCCTTGGTGGTGCTTAGAGTGGTGAATCTCCATGGTGCGCGCGTCGATGTGCGGCTCCAATGCATCGTATGCATAGCTCAATTGTGGTAATTCAAAAGCCATAAGTATTGAGGTTATGTTGATATTGTGGTATAAAGGTAAGGCAAAATTGGCCCAAAGGTTTTAACTTCCCTTTATTCCCGCATTACCGAAATCTATGAGCACTCCAAAGACTTCCAACCCTTTAGCCGCCGGCTCGGACTTCATTGTCCTCAACGCCTCCGCGGGCTCAGGCAAGACCTATTCTTTGGTGCAACACATCTTGCTCAACGCCCTTCGCCCGGCACAACTTCCTGAGGCCTATCAAAAAATCCTGGCCATCACCTTCACCAACAATGCAGCGGACGAAATGAAGGCGAGGTTATTGAACCAATTACTTGAGTTCACCGCCCTGGAAAAACCTTCAGAAAGCGACTTTTTCAAGCCCATTTGGGAAGAGCTGAAGATCAGCCCCGCCGAATTGCAACAGCGCGCCAAAGGCACGGCAAACCACATGCTGCACAACTACAGCACGCTGCAGGTAGGGACCATTGATCAGTTTACCCATCGCCTGGTGCGCACCTTCACGCGCGACCTACAGCTCACGGATAATTTTGACATCCGGTTGGATTTGGAGGCGATGGTGGCCGAAGCCCTTGACTTGCTCTACAGCACCCTAGGCGATCAACCGGAGTTGCGCGATTCCTTGGTCGATTTGATTCAGGAGCGCATGAACAGGGACAAGAGCCATAACCCGGACCGCACCCTTCGAAAGGAAGGGCTGAAGAGCTTTGACGAAACCACCATACAAGAGGTAAAGAACCTGCCCAAGCCCGAGCGCATGCTCGAGATCTCCAAAAACTTGGATGAAGAGATTGGGCGCATTGTGGAGGAAGGAAGGAATTGGTCCCAAAAATGTGTCGAATTCCTGCGGAGCAACAGCATTGACCTCGCGGATTTCACCTATAAGGACCAAATTCAAAAGCACTTTCTCACCCTCTGGCACAACCTGCGTCGCAACGATCTTGAAGCCGGAAAGCAAGCCCTCACCTCGAGGCTTAAAAAAGGCCCCGTCGATGAGTGGGCCGCCTTGCGTGATGCCATGGGAGAATGGCAGGCGAAGCACCAACGCAAGCTGTTGATGTTGAAACAGGCGACGGCGAAGCTACAGCAATTGGCCGCCACTCGTGCCCTGCTCGACCAGCTCTCTGCCCTGCAAGAAGCCCAGAACGCCATGCCGCTGGGCGCCTTCAATAAGCTCATTTCCGACGAGCTCCAAAAGGAACCTACGGCGTTTATCTATGCCAGGTTAGGCGAGCGATTCTGGCATTTTTACATCGACGAATTCCAGGATACCTCCAACATGCAGTTCAACAACCTGCATCCGTTGATCGAACATACCCTGACCAAGGACGAAAACAAAAACAGCGCGCTCATTGTGGGGGACGCCAAACAGAGTATTTACCGTTGGCGCGGCGGTCGCGCCGAGCAGTTCATGTCGCTCGTGGACGGCAGTAACCCGCTCAATAGATTCAACACGGACCCCGCCGCGCCCGAAATGTACAGCCGGGAAACGGTGCAGCTCGACCGCAACTTTAGAACCTATCCTACCATTGTGGAATTCAATAATGCCTTCTTCCCAAAATTGGCAAGTACGTTAACGGAAGAGGCACACCAGCGCGTCTATGCCGAAGACCAAGTAGGCCAAAAGCCGCAGGTCGGAGACCCCGGTGAAGGAGAGGTGCGCGTAAATTTCCTGCACTTGCCGGAAGGAGAAAAGCACAGCGCGGCCAAGCATGCCGAAAATGTCTTTGAACACACGCTGGCCCGAATCAAAGAGCTGCAAGGGCGCGGACATTCCCTCAGCGATATCGCCCTGCTCGTTCGCAGCAATAAGAATGCAAAGTTGTTGGCCAATTTCCTCGTGCAGCATGATATTCCCGTACTCTCCGCGGACAGTCTTGTGGTGGGCGCTTCGTTCGAAAGCAAAATCCTGCTCGCGGCGGCTAAATTGCACCTGAACGCCGGGGATAGGGAATCTCTTTTTGAGTTGGCTTTCGCCCTAACGAAATTGGGCAAAGGGCCCGCCGACCTCGAAGCCTTCACCTTCCAGAAGAATTGTGTCGATGGTGGGCTCGCCTATTTGCAAGAGGTGTTCCCCGGGGCCAAGAAAATCAAGTTTGCGCAACAGAGCCTGTATCAATTTGGGACCCAAGTTTTCCAAACCTTCGGGCTCCTGAGCAGCTCCAATGCCATGGTCGACGCCTCGCTCGATTTGCTGTTCCAGTTCCAAAGCATGGGCGGCGCCTTGTCGGATTTGCCTGCTTGGTGGGACGTCGAAAGTAAAAAGCGCAACGTCAGCGCCGGAGAGGATTTGGCCGCCGTACAGATCATGACCATACACAAGAGCAAGGGGCTCGAGTTTGAGCACGTGATCGTGCCCTTTGGCATTGATGATAAGAATCGAGATGCGGAATATTGGGTGCCGTTCGACTTGCACGAAGAGCTGCAGCGCATCCCCATCACCAAATCTGAAAAAACCGAAAAGCTCTTCCCCGAGGAGCAGCTCAGCGCGATTAAGAACGAGGAAACCTTCGATTGGATTAACCTCATCTATGTGACCCTCACCCGACCGGTTCGCGGGCTCCACATCTTCGCCGATGGCGAGAAGCCCGATGCTTTTGCAAAAGCCTTGAGGGAGCATTTCGAATTGGGCGAGGGACAAAACTCTGTTACTTTAGGTAAGCCGGTGCCGCCAGAGCAAGAGGAAACGACCGAAAAGACCGCTGTTCCAAAGTTCAGCAGCGATGGTGTTCAGGCGCGAATGAGCCACCTCATGTTGGCCGATACCGCCCCGGAACATTGGTTCGAGGGCAAGGCCGATCCGCGGCAATGGGGATCTGCACTGCACCGTGTGCTGCAGCATTCGAGGGCGCAGCAAGATCGGGCGCTGGAGCGATTGTATCGGAGCGGCAAGTTCTCAGAGGCCCTTCATGCGGAGGCCGAAGCGGTATTGCGGAGTATGGAGGATAGAAAAGAATTGGGCCCAATTCAACAAAACTCCACCATCGTTTATGTCGAACGCACCGTCGCCAACAACGCCAAAGTTCTTCGTCCAGACCTGATCATGTCCACCGAATCAGAGGTGCGCATTGTGGACTATAAAACCGGGCAGGAAAAACCCGCGCACCAAAAACAAGTGGAGGAATATGCCGAAGCGCTTGGCAATGTTTTTGCATCTGTAGAAACATCAATTGTTTATCTTTAAATCATGAAACGCCTTTTTACCTCTGCCGTCGCCGTACTCATGCTTTCCGCATGTACGCACGATCCTATCAATCCAGATCCTAATCCGGGTCCGGATCCCTCACATTCCTGTCACCCCGACACGGTGTATTTCGTGAATGAAGTACTTCCATTGTTTACGGCAAACTGTGCCTCTTCTGGATGTCACGGGGATTCAAATCCTGCCGACGGTTTGTCCTTGACGACCTATGACGGCATTATGGACGAGGTGAAAGCCGGCAACCCGAACAACAGCGAGGTCTACGAAGTGTTGTTTGAAACAGGCAATGATCAAATGCCTCCACCACCCGCCGCACCTTTGGACAGCCTTTCAAAATGGAAGATATATACTTGGATCGCCCAAGGCGCACAAAACAACTCATGCTCAGATTGTGATACCACTTCAGGCAGCTTCAGCCAAACCATTTTGCCCATCATCCAAAGCCAGTGTCAAAGCTGTCACAGCAGTGGCAACGCCTCTGGCGGAGTGGTGCTCAGCGACCATGCTCACGTGGTGTCCGCTGTGAACAATTCCGGGTTGGTTGCTGCTATACATAGAATGAACAACAGTCCTATGCCGCCGGCTGCATCGTTGAGCGATTGCGAATTGGCCCAATTTGATAAATGGATTGCAGATGGAATGCCGAACAATTAACATTTTGAAACTCGTGGCCTTCTCTGGGCTTCTTGGACTCTTTACCAGCAGTTGTTATTACGACAACTATGATGATTTGTAGGGCAATATCAACGCTTGTGATTCCTCAGCGGTAACGTTTAGCCAAGACATCAAGATGATCATCGGTCAAAACTGTGAAGGCTGTCATAACGGAGCGTCCGCCAGCGGAGGTCTTAACCTAGCCGGCCACCAAAACATTTCAACCTCTGCCTTATCCGGAGCCATCATGGACCGAGTTACACGCAGCACTGGAGACCCGCTCCTAATGCCGCCAGGACAGGCCCTCTCGGATTGTGATCAAAGTAAATTACGCGCCTGGATCAGTGAAGGTGCACCTAATAATTAATACCATGAAAAAAGTTCTTTTACTTGCCTTTTTTGCCCTAGCACAGCAGGGTATTGCACAACAGTATTTGACCCGTGAAGCCACCTTGAGCTTTGATGCAGGTTCACCACTTGAAGATATTTACGCGGTTTCGGAAAGCGCTTCGGCGGTATACGATGCTGCCAGCGGAAAACTGGGGGTCCAGGTATTGATGACCTCATTCCAATTCAAGCGTGCCCTCATGCAAGAGCACTTCAACGAAAACTACGTAGAAAGCGAAAAGTTCCCTAAAGCACAGTTCACGGGTACCTACGAAGGCGGACAGGCTGTAGGTCAACTGACCATCCACGGACAAACCAAGGACATTGCCGTACCGTGCGAACTTCTTGAAGCTGATGGAGGCTTGCTTTTACAAGCAGAATTCCCTGTGACTATTGAAGATTTCGGGGTAAGTATCCCTGGTGCGGTATCGGATAAAATTGCCAAAGAAGCGAAGGTTACCGTGCGTGCCACATTGAAAAAGCGCTAGTATGAAGTGGGGATCCATTCTTATAGGGACACTACTTAGCATCACTGCCTTCGGGCAAGAAGATGATCTTTTTGCGCTCATGGATATTCCCGAGACTACGCAAATTACCTACGCCACCTTTAAAGGCACTAAAATCATCAATGCTCAATCAAATGAGACACCTGGAGAAGGCGTGCTACAATACATCATTTCACACCGTTTTGGAAGCTTCTCCAACGATTACTTCTACAATTTCCTGGGGCTAGATATTGCCCAAATTCGGATGCAGCTTGATTATGGGATTACAGATCGGCTCAATGTGGGCATCGGCCGATCCTCTTACCTCAAGGTTGCCGATGGCTTCGTGAAGTACCGGTTGTTGCGTCAAAAAAGTGGTGCCGAATCCTTTCCTTTTAGCCTCACCTTATACTCCAGTACATTTTACCGAGGCGCTCGATACACAGACGGCGTCGACCATTATTTCAGTGATCGTCTTTCCTACCATAACCAAGCTATTTTCGCGCGTAAGTTCGGCGACAAGCTCAGTCTATTAGCGGCTCCTAGCGCTGTCCACTGGAATTTGGTTCCCAGCGCTTCAGACCCCAACACTACCTTTCACCTACAAATGGGCGGTCGCTACAAACTCACCAACAGATTGGCACTCACTGGAGAGATCTGCCCGGGTTCTAACCTAGAATATAGCGACGGCTCTAGATTCTTCACGCCTTTCGCCGTGGGTGTCGATTTAGAAACTGGCGGACATGTTTTTCAGTTTCATCTCAGCAATACAAACGCCATGAGTGACCCATTGTGGATGGCTCAAAACCCATACAATCCTTGGGACGGATCTCTGTTTTTAGGGTTCAACATCTCTAGAGTATTTACGGTAAGGGACTGAGGTTGAGACATAAAAAAAGCCCTGTCCAAAGACAGGGCTTAACCAAACCAATAAACCTAAGCTACTCTTAAGTTCATCAAATATAGGAAATGTCCTTAGGACACACTCGTTTTTGAGGTTAGAATTTAACATTGAAGTAATGATTGTCTCAAACGCGACAATGCTTATTGCGGCGCAATAACCTCATTTTGTGTACCGTAAAAACCTGTACTCCCACCAGTCTGCGTGGACGGCTTAACAAGGCCTTAACATTCAAAATACAGCGTTTTTGTCCGTCTCAAAAGAAACAAAAGGTGCGTTTTGTGTTTAAAACTCTTGATTACACCTGTATGCAGCCCGATCAAATAGAGTTATAAAGCGCTGTTTATAAGTGCTTTGCGATAATCACTCAAGGCTCAAAGGAAATTTTTTGGGTATTAAGTGTCAATTGTACACTATTCAAAAGAAATGCTTATAATTGTGGGATAATCGTTAACACAATTTTATTATGAATCGAAATCTACGTCGTGTTCTCTCATCAGCGACGCTATGGTGTTCAGTGTTGGTACTTGGTACTCAAGTAGCTTATGCACAGAATGAAGGCGAAGGTGATGCGGATGCAATGTCTCAAGCTGATATGATGTTTGAGCAGTTGGAAGAGGTCGTTGTCATTGGTTATGGTACTCAAAAGAAAAAGGACCTTACGGGTTCTTCTGCTTCTGTAAGTGCTGAAGACTTTAATGGCGGTGTTGTTACCTCTCCTGAACTTTTGATCCAGGGTAAAGCCGCGGGTATTACCATTACTCCGACAAACGGTGAGCCTGGTGGTGGTGTAAGTGTTCGTGTTCGTGGAGGTACTTCTATCTCTTCTAGCAACGAGCCACTTTACATTATTGATGGTATGCCCGTACAAAGCGGAAGCACACTTCCTGGTGGTGAAGGTGAGACCTCTGGTTCTCAGCGTAACCCTCTTTCTCGTTTGAATCCAAACGACATTGAGTCTATCACTGTATTGAAGGATGCATCTGCAACAGCTATCTACGGTGCTCGTGGTGCAAACGGTGTTGTATTGATTACAACTAAGAAAGGTGCTGCTGGCCGTATGTCTGTTGATTACAGCTACCAAGTAAGTGCTTCTTCTCTACCTAAGAAGTTGGACATGTTGAATGCTTCTGAATACAAGGCGGCAGTGGCTCGCTTTGGATTGGGTAACGTTCTAGGTTCTGCCGATACTGATTGGCAAGACGAAATGTTCCAAACTGGTATGGCTACTCAGCACAACTTGAGCTTGAACGGAGGAACTGAAGCTGGTTCATACCGCTTGTCTATGGGTTACCTAGACCAAGATGGTATCGTAATCAACTCAGGAACTAACCGTTTCACTAGCCGTTTGAGCATGAACCAAAAAACGTTGAACGACAAATTGACTTTGTCAGCTAACGTAAACGTTTCTCAGCAAGACGACAACTTGACTCCTTACCAGCAAGTTGGTGGATACACTGGTGGTATCTTCACGAACATGTTGAAAATGAACCCTACACTTCCTGTTAAGGATGCTAACGGTAACTACACATTCGTTTCTAACGCGATCCGTAACCCGGTTGAAGCGGCTATGGAAATTGATGATGTTGCTCGTACAGTAGGTGTTACTATGAACGGTACTGCACGTTTGGACCTTGGCGATGTTGTTGAAGGTTTGAGCGCTACTGCAAACGTCGGTTACGACCAATACGGAACGATCCGTAAAACATACTTGCCAAAATCTACTCCTTACGGTGTAGCTGATAATGGTATTGCTGCTCAGAAGTACGGTCAAGTTTCTTCTAAAGTATTGGAGACTTACTTGAACTACGATAACGAAGTAGCGGGTAACATGATGAACCTTACTGCTGGTTACTCATGGCAAGAAAACAACTACGAAGGCTTTGGCGCTCGCGCTAAGCAGTTCGTAACTGATAACTACAGCTTCAACAACCTAGATGGTGCTGGTTTGGCTGAGCTTGGCGATAAGTACTCTTACCGCGGACAATCTCGCTTGATCTCTTTCTTCGGTCGTGCGAACTACGATATCGCTGGTAAATACCTATTGACTGCTACAGTACGTCAGGATGGTTCTTCTAAGTTTGGTGCTGATAACAAGTGGGGGGTATTCCCATCTGCTGCTGTTGCTTGGCGTTTGAGCGAGGAAGCTTTCGTTCCTGAAATGTTCACTGACTTGAAACTACGTGCAGGTTGGGGTGTTGTTGGTAACGAAGCTATTGGTGAGTACCAAAGTATTGCTCGTATCGGTACTGGTTCTGCAGCTGTTATCGGCGGATCTTCAACTTCAGGTACTGGTTACTTGAACCCTGCTAACTCAGTTTGCGTTGGGAAAGTACTGCTTCTACCAACCTAGGTATTGACTGGGAATTGAACGGCGGTAAGTTCTACGGATCTTTCGACGTGTTCCAGAAAAACACTTCTGACCTTCTATTGACTGTACCAGCACCAGCTCCTTCTGTTGCTCCAACATTGTTGGCAAACGTAGGTGCTACATCAAACAACGGTTTTGATTTGATGTTGAACTACAGCTTGGTAAGTACTTCTGACTTCGGTTGGGATATCGGTTTCAACCTTTCGCGCTCTCGCTTGATGGTTGAAGATCTTGGTACTAACGAGCAGATCTTGACAGGTCCTATCGGTGGTGCTGGTCAATCTGGTGCTTACTCTCAGAAATTGGTTGTTGGTCAAGCTTACGGAACTTTCTACGGTTTGGTGTACAACAGTGCTGATGGTTCTTACAGCAGCGAAGCTGATATCATCGGTATCGCTCAACCAGATTTCACTTACGGTCTTTTGAACACATTCCACTACGGCAAGATCAACGCAAGCATCTTCTTGCGTGGTCAGCAAGGTGGTGATGTATTCAACAACACTGCAATGGAGTACACTACTCTTGATAACTTGAACACTAACATCAACTTGATGAAGCCAGCTTTGGACTTCGACGATGCGATGTTGACTTCTACACCTACTTACTTCACAGTGGATCGAAGACGCATCTTTCTTGCGTATCGACAACGTGAACATCTCTTACAATTTGGATGTTAACGGAGTAGATTGGTTGAACTCAGCTGTTGTTGGTCTAAGCGGACAGAACTTGTTCTTGTTCACTGGCTACAGCGGTTACGATCCTGAAGTAAACACTGATGCTTCTGCAAACGGTGCCCCATCTTTAGGTGTTGACTACATGAACTACCCACGTGCGCGCACCATTGCGTTGAACGTGAAATTCAATTTGAAATAATTTAAATAGATCAAACAATGAAGAGATTTTCAAAAATCGCATTGATTGCAGCCGCCGCCGTATCAACGCTTACGTTCCAGAGCTGTACTGATCTAGAAGAAACTATCTACGAGGACATTACCTCAGATAACTTCTTCTCAAGCGAAGGCGATTACTACTCAGTACTCGTCAACTCTTACGGAAACCTTCGTCCATTCTTGTGGAACTACTTCAACATTTCACAAGTAACTTCAGACGAAACTATCGTTCCTACCCGTGGTGGTGACTGGGGTGATGGTGGTGTTTGGCGCGAATTGCACCAACACAACTGGACTCCTACTAACGGTCACGTTGTAGGTATGTGGAATGATATCAACAAAGGTTTGGCACAGACCAACCAGTTCATCTACGATTTGGAGAATGCAGATCAGTCTTTGTTTAGCCAATACAGCTACGCAGAGATGATGGCAGAAGCTCGTACACTACGTGCTTACTACTACTTCATGTTGATGGATTTCTGGGGCGATTGTGTAATCTTGGACGCTGCTTCTATCGATCCAGCGAACTTGCCTTCTCGTTCACCACGTGCCGATGTATTTGCTTATATCGAAACTGAATTGAACGCTGCAATTCCAAACTTGGCTGCTTCTCACTCATCAGACCAATACGGTCGTGTGACTAAGTGGTCTGCATACGGTATCCTTACTCGTATGTACATGAATGCAGAAGAGTTTACAGGTACTACTCGTTGGGCTGATGCTGAAGCTGCGGCTGATGCAATCATCAACAGCGGTAACTTCTCTCTAGAAGCTGATTTCCATGACAACTTTGTTGTTGAGAACCAAGGATCATCAGAAACAGTATTCGCTATTCCTAACATTCAGGCTGGCGGTATGGGATGGACGCTGAACATGCGTACGCTTCACTACCACCAATTGCCTGCTTCTCCATGGAACGGCTTCTGTACACTAGCTGATTTCTACAACACGTTCGATACTGCGAACGATGTTCGTTCTGAAATCTTCTTGGTAGGTCAGCAGTACGACTTCGTAACTGGTGATCCGTTGCAAGATCGTCAAGGTAACCCACTAGATTTCACTGCTTCTTTGCCAGGTATTACTGGTGCTTCTGAAACAAACGGTATCCGTGTGTTGAAGTGGGAAGTTGATCAAGCAAACGCAGGTGGTGAAGCTGGTAACGACTACGCTGTAATCCGTTACGCTGATATCTTGTTGCACAAAGCTGAGGCTTCTATGCGTCAAGGTGATGATGCTACTGCATTGTCTATTGTTAACGATATCCGTGCACGTGCGGGTGCTACTGCACTTACTGCCATCACCTTGGATGATATCCTTGCTGAGCGTGGATTTGAGTTGGCTTGGGAAGCTGTACGTCGTTTGGATTTGATCCGTTTCGGCAAGTTTACCGATGCTTGGGAATTCAAAACAGTTAGTGGTCAAGACCACGTGAAACTGCTTCCTATTCCTACTGAGGCATTGGGTGCTAACCCGAACTTGACTCAGAACGCAGGTTACTAAAATATACCTGTCACTCTGAAACTATGTTTTGCAGGAAAGCCCGCACGTTGTGCGGGCTTTCTTCATTATATTAGGACCTCTATCTACTCCACATAACCATGAGAAATATCGCACTCATAGCGCTGCTCGGGATGACCGTAGCGCAGTGTACATATAGTCCTAAGATTGAATCGTTGTTTACTCAGATGGAGTCGACCAAAATTGGCATCGACTTTCAAAATAACCTGAGCTACGACAAGGACTTCAACGTCTTCAACTACCGCAATTTCTATAACGGTGGTGGCGTTGCTGTCGGGGACATCAACAACGACGGTTATGTCGATCTATACTTCACTGCCAACCAAACCTCGAATAAGTTGTACTTGAACAACGGGGATTGGACCTTCACTGATATCACAGAGGCTTCAGGTACCAGTGGCAAACAAGCTTGGTCAACAGGCGCTGCAATGGCCGATGTGAATGGCGACGGTTGGTTAGATATTTATGTGGCCAATTCCGGAGACATCAAAGGCGATAGCCGTGCCAACGAGCTGTTCCTTAACAATGGGGACAACACCTTTACTGAATCTGCCGATGCCTGGGGCGTGGCCGATCAAGGTTTAAGTACCCATGGGGTGTTCTTTGATTACGATAGAGACGGAGATTTAGACTTGTATGTGTTGAACAACAGCTACCGCGCCATAGGGAGTTTCAACCTACAGAAAAGCTCACGAGAAATTCGCGACCCTGAGGGGGGCGATAAATTATACCGCAACGAGGGTGGTCACTTTACAGATGTAAGTGAAGAGGCTGGAATTATGGGAAGTGAAATAGGTTTCGGCCTAGGAACGACCGTTGGGGATGTGAATGGCGACGGATGGCTCGACATTTACATATCCAACGACTTCTTTGAAAAAGACTACCTGTACATCAACAAAGGCGACGGCACCTTCAGCGAAGAATTGGAAAAGCACATGCGCCATACTTCCTTCGCCTCTATGGGTGCGGATATGGCTGATATCAATAACGATGCTACTCCGGATTTATTCGTGACCGACATGCTCCCTCAAGGCGTGCGCAGGTTGAACCAGACCACCACTTTTGAAAATTGGGATGTGTATCAAGGGAAATTGGATTGGGGCTATTACCATCAATTCAACCGCAACATGCTCCACTTGAATACTGCCGACGGTGATTTTGTGGAAATTGGCCAATTATCTGGCGTCGAAGCCACCGATTGGTCTTGGGGCGCCCTCATTGCTGACCTTGATAATGACGGCTGGCGCGATTTATACATCTCTAACGGGATTGCACACGACCTGACCGACCAAGATTACATCAACTACATCAGTAACGAAGAGGTGATGCGCGGCATCGTTACCGAAGAAGGTGTGAACTATAAAGAGCTGATCGACTTGATGCCCACTACACGCATTCCAAATTATGCATTTAAAAATGTCGCTGGCGGATACAAATTTGTCGACCAAGCGAAGGAATGGGGCCTCAGTGTTCCAAGTCACAGCAATGGCTCCGTATATGCAGATTTAGATAATGACGGCGATTTGGATTTGGTTGTCAACAACGTAAATCAAGCGCCATTTATCTGGCGCAACAATGCCGAGACCATTCACCCCGAAAACCATAGCGTACAGATTGAGCTGCGCGACGGCGAAAAATTGGCCATAGGCGCCAAGGTATATGCTTATGCACAAGGAAGCATGTACTACGCAGAGAATGTTCCGATGAAAGGGTTTCAGAGCAGCGTGGACCCGAGAATTCACTTGGGCCTAGGAGCACACCAAATCCTCGATAGCCTTGTGGTGCAATGGTCGCCTGAGGAAAAACAAACACTTACGGACATACCAGCCGATAGCTTATATGTGGTTCGACGTGCTTCTGCATCACAGGCCCCTGCACCTAAGAAAATCACAACCACCCTGTTGGCTATGAATGCGGCCTATGGCGGCCGCACGGAAACGCCCTATAGCCAGTTTAACGAAGAACGGCTCATCCCTCAAATGACCACTTCTGAAGGCGCTAGACTTGCCGTAGCAGATATCAATGGTGACGGTTATGTGGATTTTTACCAGTGTGGCTCTTCAGGGCAGCCTGGCCAGCTGTTCTTTGGATCAGATTGGTACGGGTTTGAACAAGATATCGATGCCCCGTTCGTCCAACACGCAGAATGCGAGGATACAGATGCTAAATTCTTCGATTACGACGGCGACGGCGACCTGATTTATACGTGGCCAGCGGTTCTGTTCAACCAGAGAACGGCAGTGCCGCGCTTTACGATCGCATCTATAAGAACAACGGCAAGGGGCGCTTCACCTACGACGCCAATGCTCTTCCAGACCTGCCTATACGCACTTCATCCATCGCGGTTTCTGATTACGACGGCGACGGCGATCTAGATGTTTTTGTGGCCGCACGCGCTGTGAAAGGGCGTTACGGTGTGCCTGCAAGCGGATTGTTCCTCATGAACTACGGCGACGGCGTTCTTCGCAATGAGCGAATGACCACGCGTGGGTTCCAAAATATTGGGATGATTTCAGATTGCGAAGCGGGCGATATAGACGGTGATGGGGACGACGACATCATTGCTGTAGGAGATTGGCAAGGTGTGCGCCTTTGGATGAATGATGCGGGCCAATTCGCTGAACGTACCCTTGAAGCCGGTTTTGACCATAGCCAAGGATTGTGGAACACGGTTCGTCTTGAAGATTTAGACGGCGACGGCGCCCTAGATATCATCGCAGGAAACCTCGGGGAAAATTGTCGACTTGAAGCTACTGTAGACAAGCCCATGGTATTGTTCGTCAATGACTTCGACAACAACACGTATTCCGATCCTATCCTTTGTTCCTACTGGGGAGATACCCTCTTCCCACGTGTATTGCGTCATAATATGATCAGCCAGCTGCCGTATTTGAAAAAGGAAAACCTAGAATATTCTCAATACGCCGGAAAGAGTGTCTTTGAAGTCTTCGATACGACCCAACTTGAGCGCTCTGCCTTGTTGCAAGTGCAAACCCTGCGCACCAGCTATTTCTACAACAACGGAAATGGAGTGTTCTCTCATGCGACGCTGCCTATTCAAGCACAAACTGCCCCTATTTATGCCATCGACGCACTCGATGTAGACGGCGATGGGGATAAGGACCTCATACTGGGCGGGAACCTACACGAGGTACAGCCAGAATGGGGGCGTTACGACGCCTCTCGTGGAACCGTACTGCTCAATACCGGCAACAGAGAATGGCGTGCCGCAACCCAATTACAAAGCGGGCTCAATATCGACGGTCAGGTCAGAGATATCACACATTATCAGAGAGACGGCCAGACCTATGTGCTCTTCAGTAAGGTTGATGGTCTGTTAGAAGAATACAAGCTGTCCCACTAATGAAGCGCTGGCTCTTACTCATAGCGATAGCTGCGGCCGGGTGTGCCCCATCCGAAGAGCCTACCCTATTCCAAGAACGGGCCACACAATCTGGAATCAACTTCCGAAATGACCTTCCTGAAAACGAAGGACAAAACATCGTTGATTACCTCTACTTCTACAACGGTGCGGGTGTTGCCGTAGCAGATTTTAATAGGGACGGCCTTGAGGACATTTACTTTGTCCGCAACCAAGGTCCCAATGCCTTGTATTGGAACAAGGGCGATTGGCAGTTTGAAGAAGGCGCTGAAGCTGCCGGAGTTACAGGAGCATCAGATTTTCAAACGGGCGTGTCCATCACCGACATCAACGCAGACGGCTACCCTGATATTTACCTCAGCGCGGTGGAATACCTGCACTGGAAGGGCCACAACGAATTTTACCTCAACAACGGCGACGGCACCTTCACCGAAACGCGCTTGGTCGAAGGCATGGACGTGGTGGGTTATGGGCAACAAGCCTTGTTCTTCGATGCCGATAACGACGGCGACCAAGACCTCTATGTATTGCGTCATAGCGTGCATCCCTCAGGAGCTTTTAATAACGCCTCGCAGCGCAATGTTAGAGACCCTAAGGCCGGCGATTTATTCTTTCTTAACACGGGGAATCCGAAGCAGCCCGATTTTGAAGACCGCTCTGAAGAGTGGGGCATATTAGGTTCTCAAATAGGCTATGGCCTGAGTATTGTGGCCGAAGATTTCAATGCCGACGGCTATTTGGATTTGTTTATTGGCAACGATTTTCATGAAAACGACTATCTGTATTTGAACCGAGGGGGGCAAAGATTTGAATTGGCCACAGATCAAAGTTTTAGAGCCAACAGTAAGTTCACCATGGGAGCAGATGCCGCGGATTTAGACGGCAATGGATTGCCTGACCTGTTCACCTTAGACATGAAGCCTTGGGATGAGGTGGAGCGCAAAAATGCATTAGGTGCAGAGCCTTTCCACATCCATAAATACAAGCGTGGCCAAGGCTATGTGGAACAGTTCCCAAAAAACAGCATGCACCTGAACGCGGGGACATTGCCACGTAAGGCAGCCGATGTACCTGTTTTTGAGGATGCAGCGGCCTATCACGGGGTGGAAAGTACGGATTGGAGTTGGGGCGTGCTGCTCGAAGATTTCGACGGAAACGGCACCAAGGACATCTACATCACCAACGGCATCAAGAGGCGCCCCAATGATTTGGACTACATCCAGTTCCTGAGCAACGGCGGTGGCGGTGCGGCACTTGACGAGCAGATCTACAGTAAAATGCCTCCGGGCGAGGTGGAGAACAGGGCCTTCACGAACCTTGCGGCGGAAATTGACGACCGTGCGTTTGTGGAAACCACTAAAAATTGGGGACTGGATTATAAGGGGACGAGCAATGGAAGTGCCTATGGGGACTTCAACAATGACGGGAAATGGGATTTGGTCGTGAATAATTTAGACGGACCAGCCCTACTCTATGAAAACGTATTGGGTACACCCTCTACCATGGTGGATTTTGGCGGGTATTCGGTCTCTTATAAAAAGCGCAGCGGTGCCTTGCCGCATTGGAACATAGGAACGCGCGGCTGGCTCAGCCACAGTTCGGGACGAAGAATCGCGGATGATTTTGGCGGTGCTATCTTGGTCCAATGGCCCTCGGGTGCGCAAGAGGCCTTCACTCTTGTGCCTGGCGAACTGAACTTCCTCCGTCCTGGAGAAGGATCCTCCATGGGGGTAAAAGATTCCCCTTGCCCGCAAAATACCAAGTCGCCTTACCAGATACCTTGCCTTTTGGACACGCGGAGGATGCCTATACTTCCTTCGTGCAAACGCCCTTGTTGCTCGAGGGCGTGGACGAGATGGGGCCGGCGGGAGCCGTGTGGGGGGATTATGTCTATGTAGGCGCAAGCTTTAGAAAAACACCCTTCTGGGCCCGGGAACACCAAGGAAATTGGGACACGGTCCAAATCGCAAAGGATTTGGAATACGAGGACACGGATGCAGCCCTCCTCACCCTAGGCAACGGCCAACAAGCCCTGATCGTGGTGAGCGGAAGCAGCCAATTGCCCAATAGCAACGAACGCCAGCAAGACCGATACTACATGACCCCTGGGACGACGAGTTCGGGCGTGGTCATTGAGGGACCGGGAACCAACGCGTCGGCGGTGGCGGTGCTGGACGTGAATGGCGACGGCATTGAGGATGTTTTTGTAGGCGAGCGCAGCGTGTGGAACGACTATGGGGCGTCGCCGGAGCATGCGGTATATTTTGGCTCGAAAGAGGGGGCGCTGGAGTGGCGCTCGCAACAATGGACCCATAACCTGGGGATGATTACGGATGCCATCGCTGTGGATTTGAATGGCGATGGCAGAAAGGAGCTTGTGGTGGCTACGGACTGGGGAAGCGTTCAAAAAATAGATTTTGCTTCTGGATCGCCGGTCATTACGAAGTTGACGGAAGCGAGTTTGTGGCGTCACTTGGACGCGGCGGATATTGATCAGGATGGAGATTTGGATTTGCTTGCTGGGGCCATAGGTGAAAACCATGGCATTCACTTGGGCGTGGGAGAGCCGCTGGAGCTGTGGATCAAGGATTTGGACAATAATGGCGACCGAGACTTCTTGTACAGCTACGTGAATCAGGGCGAACGGTACCCGCTTTTTGGGCGCGATGAGCTCATCAAGGAAAGTGTGCAGTACCGCAAGTTTTATCTGAAGAACCGCGATTTCTCTGGGAAGCCGTTTGAAAAATTGTTCGAGGGGGAGCTCGAGGGGGCGCAGCATTTTAGTGTGGAAACGACCCAAAGTGTGTTGCTGATGAACGATGGCGGCAAGTTCAAGCCGTACAGTTTGCCGGGACGTGCAAACAGGGCGCCGCTCACTGCAAGCTGGTTCGACGGCGACACTTGGTGGATCGGCGGAGGTTCGGATGCGTTCCATACGAGCATAGGCACGGTGGAAAACATGTGTGGAATGGGGCTGCTGTGGGGCCAATTGGGCCCAGAACCCAAACCTTCTAACTACCTTCTCAGGGGCTCCGTGAGGGCGTTTTTGCCTTATAAAAATGGTACGCTAGCGTTGATGAATGACGGGCCTGCGTTGTACCTAAAATAAGCCGAACATAGAGCGGGGTTTCGTAACTTAGAGCCCTATGCACAACACACTTCTGAAATTTTTCGCTTGCCTGGGATTGGGGCTGATGTTTACGCAATGTACCCTGGATCCAGAATGCAATTGGGAGGACTTGTATCCCGAGTACGAGAACTACGACCACTTCAACGATGTGAAGGCCACGAATTTGGTGCTCATGGGGCCGGAGTTTGACCCGAGCATCGACGTCTATACCGGTTATGTGATTCGCACGGATTCAGCCTATGATGATTTGATTGCCTTCTCGCAAGATGAGGACTGCCCAGATTGCAACTACCCCTCCATTGATTTTGCAGCATGGACCTTGGTGGGCTACCCTATGGAGATTTCTTGTTTAGCGACCAATTATCTTAAGATGTCCTCCACGCCCGACGGTTGGCGCTTCGCGGTGAAGACCGTGGACGAGACCAAGTGCAATAGTTTGCTGTGCAACAACTTTAGTTTTAATTGGATCTTGCTGCCGAAATCGGCCGATACCACAACCATCAACTTTGAAGCCGGCATCGCACGGTACTTCTGCGATTGCTAACCCACGCCATGAAAACACTCCTAAAAACACTCCCCCTTTTCTTCGCCGCTGCACTATTGGTGCAATGTGGTACGAAGGAGCCCTACACTGACCACTCCCGCGATCTTCAGGATGAATTTCAAGCCATCACTGAGATCTTGGTGCACGATATTTTCTCTCCGCCAGTAGCGGCCCGAGTCTATGCTTATACGGCAACTGCCGCCTATGAGGTCGTAGCGCAAAGCCGTCCGGATTACCGCTCCCTAGCCGGGCAGTTCCATGATTTCCCAGCCATGCCGGCCGCGCCTCAAACCGAAGGGTATGTGCCGGAGGTAGCAGCGTTGCACGCTGCAGGTATTGTAGGCAAGGCCTTGGTCTTTTCGGAGGACCGCATGGAAACGCATATGGAGGGGTTGATGGCAAAATTGGCCGAACACCATGGCCAAGAAGCCGTTGAACTCTCGCAAGAATACGGGGCCACCATCGCTGCCGCTGTGCTTCAATGGGCGAAGGGCGACAACTACAACCAAAGCCGTACGTTCACAAAGTATACCATCAACGACGATCCGATGCGTTGGAAGCCGACGCCGCCGGACTACATGGACGGTATTGAGCCGCATTGGCGCAACATTCGCACGTTAGTAATGGACAGCGCTCAGATGTTCAAGCCCGTGCCGCCGCCAACGCCTAGTCTAGATACCGCGACCAAATTCTATAAGGACCTCATGCAGGTCTACAACGTTCGCAACAACATCACCGAGGAGCAGGTGGAAATCGCGCAGTTCTGGGATTGTAACCCGTACGTGAGCGTGCACCGCGGACATGTCATGTTGGCGACCAAAAAGATTACTCCTGGAGGGCACTGGATCGGGATCACCGGTATTGCTTGCCGCAAAGCGCAGGCAGATTTTGCACAAACGGCCAATGCTTATTTGCGGGCTTCTGTCGGGTTGTTTGACGGATTTATTTCTTGTTGGGACGAGAAATACAGATCGGAATTGGTCCGTCCAGAGACCTTGATTAACGAGCATTTTGATGAAAATTGGACCCCGCTACTTCAAACGCCTCCGTTCCCTGAATATACCTCTGGGCACAGTGTGATTTCAGGTGCAGCGGGAACCATGCTTACTGGGGTTTTTGGCGAGAACTTCGCCTTCCAAGACTCTACCGAGCGCCCTTATGGATTGCCGGATCGCTCCTACCCGAGCTTCACTGCCGCTTCCGACGAGGCCGCTATTTCACGCCTTTATGGAGGTATCCACTACATGCCTGCCATTGAGATCGGCGTGGTACAAGGGCGTTCGCTAGGCGCTCATATCGACAGCACATTGATTACCTACACCGGAAATGAATAAACCGTTTAAATGGGCATTGCACATCAACTTCTTTGTCTTTGCCATCCTTCTGAATAGCGTCGGGATTGTCATCCTGAAAAGCATCAATAATTATGGCATTACCGAAGTGCACGCGAGCACGCTCGAGCTCTTCAAAGACATGCCTATTGCCATCATCAGCTTCGCCTTCGCCAGCTTTATTCCACGTATGGGCTATAAAAAAGTCATGCTCATTGCCTTGAGCATTGTGTCGTTGGGCTTGTTGCAGATGTATGTAGGCAACAGCTTCGTTTCCGCGCAAATCCTCTTTGCTATTGTGGGCTGTACCTTCGCTTTGATCAAGGTCAGCGTCTATGGCGCTATCGGCCTAGTAACTTCGGGCGAGCAGGAGCACAATTCTCTCATGAGCACCATTGAAGGAACGTTCATGTTCGGGGTGGCCCTCGCCTACTTCCTGTTCCCGGCGTTCAACAATCCAGAGGATCCCAATGCTTGGCTGAACGTCTATCTAGTCTTATTGGGGTTGGTGCTGCTTGCAGGTGCGTTCATGGTCCGCATTCCAGAACTGCCAAAGGTGGCCTCTGAAAACACCTTGGCGCAAGAATTTCAGGCCATGCTGGGGCTCATCGTAAAGCTCTTGGTCATCGTCTTTGTCATCTCAGCCTTTCTCTATGTGATGGCGGAACAAGGCATCATGACTTGGCTTCCTACCTTCAATGAGAAGGTGTTGAACCTCAGCGAAGACAACAGCATTCGCATGGCGAGTATTTTGGCCATTACCCTTGGGGTAGGGCGCATTATTGGTGGGAAGCTCACCGAACGCTTCCATTGGAGCGCGGTCTTGTCCGTGGCCATTGTTGGGGCGATGCTACTGGTTGCCTTTGTATTGCCGCAAGCCTTGGATGCCGAAGTCGCTGCAGGCGGCGCACGCATTCTTGGACTGCCTGTAATTGCTTTCATCTTCCCCTTGGTTGGGTTGTTTATCGCTCCTATTTATCCCCTGCTCAATAGCGTCGTACTCAGTGCCCTGCCGAAGAACATGCACAGCCCCATGACGGGTTTGATCGTCTTGTTCTCTGCCACAGGCGGTACCCTTGGTTCGCGCATCACCGCGTACTTCTTTGAGCATCTCGGGGGCGGAGCTTTCTATTTCACCTTGGTGCCGATGACCCTGTTGTTGGTGGCCGTGTTCCTGCTCAAACGATTGACGGCACAACCCCATGCATAGAATTGACCGTGATCTCAAAGAGCTCTTTGTCGCGCTGCATACCTCCGGGATTTGGCACGACGAGAAAGCCCTTTCTGACGCTGTGTTGAAGCATGCCCCCGAAGCCATTCTCGCCGCTTATGAGGCTGAAAAAGACGCTTCGGATTTTGATTTGGAGCAGTTCTTCCACGCACATTTTGATTTTGCCGAGGATGCTGCCGTTGATTTTGTGGCCAATTCCACTAGAACTCCAGAAGAGCATATAGACGCGCTGTGGCCTTATCTGCACAAAAGCAGGGATGTGGCTGAGCGATCGTCAAAAATCCCGCTACCGTACAGCTATGTAGTTCCAGGGGGCAGGTTCCAAGAGGTCTACTATTGGGACAGTTATTTCACACAGATTGGACTCATCGTTTCGGGCAAGATGTCGTGGGTTGCAGATCTCGTGGCAAACTTTGATTACCTCATTCAAACCTTGGGTCATGTCCCCAATGGCAACCGCACCTATTACGAAAGCCGCAGTCAACCGCCCTTCTTTGCGTTGATGGTCGACGGGCTGGCGCAAGCCTCGGAAGACCCCGATGCCGTTTATGCCAAACACTTGGACGCCTTGAAAAAGGAGCTTGCTTTTTGGAGCTCGCCGGAGCGCACACGAGAAGGCTTGACCCGCTATTACGATAGGGAGAATGGGCCGCGGGTGGAGATGTTTGGGACGGATCTGGAGTGGTTATCACACGCGGAACAACGCCCAGAGTTTTTCCGCCACTTGAGGGCGGCTTGTGAGAGCGGTTGGGATTTCTCCTCAAGATGGTTTGAGCAAGGGAAAGGGCTGGAGAGTATAGAAACGCTCGATTTGTGTCCGGTAGATTTGAACTGTCTGCTCTATTTCTTGGAGGAATTGTTGGGAAGAATTACCGGTGAAAAGGAGTATGTGGAGGCCGCGCAGCAGAGAAAATTGGCCATTCAAGAAAAAATGTTTGACCCTGAAAAAGGGTTCTTTGATTGGCAGTGGAATGAGGATCGATTGAGAAGTGAGCACCCTTCCGCAGCCATGATGTACCCCTTGTTTTTAGGAGTGGCTACTGAGGCGCAAGCTGAATTGGTCGTCGCACAAATGAAATCCCTCTTGCTTCAGGCGGGCGGCATTACTACTACACCGGTGTTTTCGGGACAGCAATGGGACGCCCCGAACGGATGGGCGCCGTTGCAATGGGTTGCTTTTGAAGGACTCAGGAAATATGGGTACGATGAGGAAGCCCGTGAGGTGGGGGAGCGTTGGTTGCGCACTTGCGAGGTGGTCTATGAGGCCCAAGGCAAGTTTGTCGAGAAGTACAATGTCTACGAGCCGGAGAACCTTAGCGCCGGTGGTGAGTACGACCTACAAGACGGCTTCGGCTGGAGCAACGGCGTGTATTTGGCCATGAAAGCGGCACTTAAATAATAAGCCCCGGGCGAACCCAGGGCTTATCGGCTTTACATACAGCTTCTGTGATAAAGCTACTATTCGGTTATAGGGTGAAGGATGGCACCAAAGCCACCGCCTGAAGCTACTCTGATGTTTAGCGCTTCTTCACCGGTTAAGGTGATGGTTTCAATAGTTACTGCGTAGGGGTTGGTTTCCCAATCTGCATCATCTGAATCTCTGTAGATCGTGGCTTCATAAGAAGTATTTGGCTCTAGGAAGTTGAGGTCGATGCTTAGGTCGCGAGCCCCTTCGGCGTTGGCGGCACCAATGTACCAGCTGTCCGAATTTTTGGGTGTGCGTGCCCAAGCTACGAATTGGCCCACCTCCCCAGCTACAGGAATACTGGTTTCCCAGTCCACCGCAACATCTTTAATGAACTGCAACCACTCTGGATGCGCTTCGTAGTTTTCCGGCAGATCACACGCCATTTGAATAGGAGATGGGACGACCAAGTACAATCCAAACTGTTGTCCTACAGTGCTGCGGACGCGGTTTTGACCCATGGGGCCGCTCTTGGTTTCTAACTTAAATACCCCAGGCGTGTAATCCATCGGGCCACTGAGGAATCGAGTAAAGGCCATGGTCGGGATGTGGTCAACATAGTTTCCGCCTTCCATTGACCAAGCGTTGAACTCCTGTCCACGGGCCCCTTCGCGCCCTACCCAGTTCGGCCAAGTGCGTTCTAGACCCGTTCCCTTGATCGGCTCGTGGGTGTTCACGGCTACTTGGTAGTCGTAGGCCTAGAGCACTGCGCCGTTGTAGTGGTTGACCATCCACTGCCCGTGGTGGTATTCGCCTTTAGGAAGTAGCGGGCCTACATAGCCGCTCTTGACTAAGTGAATATCATTGGCCTGCATCAAGGCATAAGCCGTATCCATTTGCTGCTCGTAGGTGCGAGGTGCCGCGGAGGTTTCGTGGTGCATCACCAAGGACACTCCCTTGCTCTGTGCGTATTTCTGTAGTTCGTCTAAATCGTAATCCGGGTATTCGGTCACAAAATCAAAGACCCCTTCACGGTCGTCGAAACCGATCCAGTGCTCCCAACCCGTATTCCAGCCTTCCACCAATACGCCGCTGAACCCATGTTCTGCCGCGAAGTCGATGTAGCGTCTTGTGTTTTCATTGGTAGCGCCGTGCTTGCCGTGGTCTTTACCGTCTTGAATCCATGTCCCCATATCTTGGGTCATGCCGTAGTCCCAGGTGCTCTTGCCCATGTGCATTTCCCACCAGATACCTACGTATTTCTGGGGTTGGAACCACTCGGAAATATCGCCCATAATATTTGGTTCGTTCAGGTCGTACATCAAGTGCGAGGCCAAGAGGTCTGTTGCTTCATCGCCGATGATGGCCATGCGCCAAGGGGTTTTAAACGGGGTTGGAATGGTGGCTTTGTTGCCGTCCTCACGACCCACCAAGCTGCTCACGAAGCTGTGGTCGCCCGTTTTCAACAGGGTCATGCCGCTGTAATTTACCAATGCCGCCTCGTGAATGCTCATGTGCGTGCCGTTCTCGTACACAAAGGTCACCGGGGTGCTCACACTGTTCTCCACAATATGTGTAGAAGCAAGGTTCGGGTGATTGGCCTTGCTCAACGCATCGATCTCACTAGTCTTTGTGTGGTTGTAGGGGTGCTCATAGATTTCCCAGTCCCCCGGAATCCAATGCGCAGCCGCATCTTCTGTGAGGTTGAACTCCGAGCGCTCGTTAGCCACCACAAGTGAGCCTTCTTTTTGGCTAGGAATGAGGTAGCGAAACGCATAACCGTCGTTTGCTGCACGGAAGGCGATGCCCAGGATGCGTCCATTTTCAGGTTGAATGAAATTTAGGACCAATTCGTTGTGCTCTGCCACCAACTCCGTCGTTGGCCCCCACTGCATTTCGTAGGCCTCGTTAATGGATTTTACTTCCTTCGAGTACAGTTCAAAGCCGTCGAGAAAATCGTCAGCATTGGCGAAATCAAAACCTAATTTCGAATCCGCAATGACCTCTTCTCCGTTGAATGCCACCGCATAAGTGATCTCACCGGCCGGTGTCAACTCCACCTCCACGGCAACTGCGCCATCGGGACTGGATACACTCCACTCGTTTGAGCTCTCACAACTTGCTACGGCAACTCCTAGGGCTGCCAACATCCACCAATTCTTCATTTTATTGTGGTTTTATGATTCTATAATCTGTACTAATGCTAAAATCTGCATGTTCTTGCAGCGGCGCGATCAGCTCGTGCTCTCGTGCCAATACACTTTGGATGAAATCATCCACGACCTCGCGGTTGCGGGCAATACGGGCCTCCTTGGTATCTTCATAGGTGTGGGTAAAGAAAATCCCTACCTCATCCTCTGCCTTCTCGTGGAGGACATAGGTGCCTTCTACAACAATAGCATCGAGGCCTTCGGTGCTCACCTCTACCCATTCTTGTTCGTCGCGTTCCCAGTTCATCACTGGAATCTTCTGCGTCGTTTCTAGTCCTTCGATGGCGCTACGAATACATCCGTTGAGCAACTCGAAGTCCACTTCTTGGGGTCCGATCCAACTGAAATCCTCTACACGCTTATTGTGGTTTTGACGCGGCGGGAGGTGGAAGAAATCGTCTTGAGACAACATCAACACTTTCTTGCCTTGCTCCTCGAGTAATTGGACAATAGCCCTTGCCAAGGTCGTTTTGCCACAGCCGCTTTCCCCACTGATTTTATAGACTCGCGAGGGACGCTCGGCCATGATTTCTGCCGCCAAGTTCCGGGCAATGCGCACCACCATCTCGCGCTCCGGCTGTTGCGGGCGCTCAAAGATTTGTTTGAATGCCGGCTTGCCTTCTCGAGCTGCACAAGCCAACAAGTAAGAGGCTGCCGAGAACCCTAGTTCTCTCACCCCTCCAGGCTGTTGCTCGTGGTAATCAAAATATTCAGGGAAAGGGGTGGTCCTCGAGACTCTGCTCGAGCAGCTCTTCATAGCGGTCGAAGATGCCAAATTCCGCTCGGTCTGTGGCCGCCGTCATGGCCGCCGCAAATCCTTGGGTCAATCCCCAAACCCCTCCGTTGTGGAAGTGCCCGGGGTGGTTTTTAAAGTCGTAGGCGTAGTTGCTTTGTATATCGGCCCATTGTGGGTCGCCTTCTTCAATAATGGGCCAATGCGCCGGCACCAAACTTTGAGAAAGAGGACCGGCCGACCAACGCTCGAACACCTTGTTCATGGTGATCTTTGAGGCAGCTCCCACCAGGAAAGAAATGCTCAATCCTAAGGCATCGATGTGGTTGTTCAATGCGCCCGGCGTAAAACTCATTAAGATGCGGTCGCCTTCGTGGAGCAAGGCTAATTGGTCCTGTTGACTCTTCGTAAACAAACTCGTGGCCTCTGCAGGCTCCCCAAAGAAATGGGACTTTATGGCCAGCAGCACCGTGACCGCTTTCTTGCGATAGCCGTTGTGATTGAACATTCGGCCCGCCTTTTGGAGCATCCAATAGCGCAGCACATTGTTCAGCAGCACATAGCCCTCGACAGGATATTCATCGGCCCAATTACTCGAGGCCGGCGAATACATCAAATCCTTGTTGTTGAACTCCCAGGCATGGGCGCGGTACTCAATTACTTCGATGTGATCTTGTACTCGAGCCTTCAAGGCAGCATTATCCACCGCTTCCAAATAACTCATCGCAGCAATGGCCCACCAAAACGGACTATCGGTGCGGCCCACCGGCCCGCCATAACTCACCGCGGCAATGGCGTTTTGATCCGAAAAACTTACGTTGGAAGGGAACACTCCATGTACCCCCACGGCGTCGAGCAAATGACTGATGCTCTGCTCCACCGTTGGATACAACTCCTTATGCTCGTGCGCCAAAACGGCCAATGCGGCAATCGCGCTATCTCTAGACCACAAACGGGCGTAATTATCCTTGTCCTGAGCAGTAGCAACAAAACCATAGGGTTTGGCACAGCCTTCCAAGACACGCCATGCTTCAGCCATGAGGGCCGAGGTGCGATCCAATTCTTGAGTCATTATAGGAGTGAGTTAACTCCTATAAAAATAGCCAAAAAACTATATAAGTGTACTTTTTACACTAAAGCTGGTCTAGAAGGTAGAACAGGGCTGCAATACTGGCCGATCCCATCTCCAAACTGCGGGGGTGTATGGCATCAATTCTGTCGCGCGCGCTGTGGTGAAAATCAAAATAACGCTGGCTATCCGGGCGGAAGCCTACAAAGAAATCATCGTGGCCGCGCAGCGGGGATAAATCGGCCCCTCCGCCCCCTTTGGCAAATTCATGCAAACCGTAAGGCACGAAATACGGCTTCATGGCCTGAACCTGAGCCACGCGCTCATCGTCCGCGCCCACACCAAAACCGCGAGGCACACCAGCCCCACCGTCGCTTTCCAACGCTACCCAATGGTGCACATTATTCATTCGGGCCCAATTCGCATATTCCTTCGCGCCGTCCAAACCGAACTCTTCGTTCGCCCACAATACCACGCGAATGGTTCTGTGATGCTCATAGCCAACCTGCTTCAACAGGTTCGGCACCTGCATGGCATGCGCACATCCCGCGCCATCGTCCTGCGCCCCTTGGCCCAAATCCCAAGAGTCAATGTGACCGCCCACCAACATAATCTCATTAGCCTTATCCGTGCCTTTAAAATCTGCAATGACATTGTAATTCGTCGCCGTGCCCTGAACGCCACAGTCCAAGAACAGCTCTAACTCTACCTTTTGACCCTTTCCTAAAAGATGGTCCAACATATCTGCTGCCTGCCAAGAAATCGCAGCCGAAGGAATCTTCACCTCGCTATCTCCATAGCTCATCGCGCCCGTATGCGGCAAATCATCGCGTAACAGTGTAACCGAACGAAGAACCGTAGCTACCGCACCATATTTTCCTGCCTCCATGGCACCTGCCCAGCGGTACTTCACTGCACCGCCATAGGCGTTAAACGTACTGATCAGGCTGTGGTCCATGTAAGTGTTGTAAAAGACAATCTTACCTTCCACTCCCTCGCGTCCTAAAGCTTCTAATTCCTCAAAGGATCCAACCTCAACCACCTCAGCGCGCACGCCTTCTTTAGGGGTAGGCACCGATCCACCCAGCGCGGTAGTCGGCAATGCTATTGGCTCTCCACCTGCATAGGCCTTGGACCATTCGTCACCTCTATACCATTTTGGCACCTCTACCTCTTGAAGCCAAGCCGTATCTGCGCCTGCTTCTAGCATCGCAACCTTTGCCCAGCGCGCTGCCTCATTAGCCGCTTCTGAACCGCTAGGTCGCGGGCCTATCCATTCGCACATGTACTTCAGCCACTCATACCCCTGCTGGCCACCTAGCGCCTCGGTATAAATAGATTTAATCAACGCCGCTTTGTCCGCGTCCACCTGCGCCTGCGCGCCAAATCCCGCCACCAACAAGGCGGCCATTACTAACTTTTTCATCGTCTATTTCGTCTTCTGGCACTGGTTTTCGCCGAAACAGCAGGTGAAAACTTGACCAGTTTTAAGTTGAACTCTTTTTCTAAAATAGGGAGATGAGGATCCAATTCTGCCCTCGAACTCACCTTCGCAATTTTTACTTTTTCCCTGTGGGTTCCATTCACCAAATACAGCACACACTCCTGACTTTCCTGATACCGCATCGTTCCTCCATAGCTGGTTTGACGGACCGATTGTTGTTCGTCCAACGCCACCACCGCAGCACTTGGCTGAATGTCCTCCCAACTCCCCATGGGGATCCCATAGACCGAGTAATACCTAAACATCTTCTGATCCTCACTGCGCAACACCGTCCCGCGACTAGCCGTAATGCCCCAAAAACCGAACATCACTAAAGGAACCAAAACAGGGTGCCACCCGTTCACCACCAAAATCACCAAGGCTACCGCCACAATGACCCAAAACCTAAACGGCATGGGAAAGACTTTCTCCTTAGGCAACTCCAGCTTCATCTCTCTTTCTATCCTAATATACTCCTGCCGAAGCCTGCATCAGCAAACCACAGATGTACGCGCCGTACGTTCCCAAGGCATACCCTAATACGGCCAATAGCACGCCTACTGGTGCGAGCGCCGGATGGAACGCTGCCGCCACCACGGGCGCACTCGCGGCGCCCCCAATATTCGCTTTCGAGCCCACTGCCAAGAAGAAATACGGCGCTCGTATAATTTTCGCCACCAAGAACATCAGTCCTACGTGAATGACCATCCACACCAGCCCCACGCCAAAGAGCCCAGGATTATGGAAAATTTCCATCACGTTCATGCTCATTCCTATGGTCGCCACCAAGATGTAAATGAAAACACTCCCCACCTTCGAGGCCCCTGCCCCTTCAAGGTTTCGAGCTTTTGTGAAACTCAGCGCAATACCAATAGTCGTCGCAATTACGACCAACCAAAAGAATCCCGAGGTCAAACTAAACTTGGACAATACTGGATAATTCTCGGCGATATAAGGCGCAATACCATCGCTCATCCAATGCGCCAATCCCGTTGCGCCAAAGGCCAAGGCCAAAATGAAAATCAAATCGTTAAATGAGGTCACCTTCGCAATACTCGCGGTGTAGGCCTCCATCTTATTCTGCAAGGAATCCACGGCCGTGGCATCTGCTTTAAACGCCCGGTCAATATTCTTGTGTTTGGCCACACCGATCAACAAAAACGCCATCCATAGCTCGGCCACCAACACGTCCACCGTCACCATGGCGCTGAAGATATCTTCACTCACTTCGAAGACCTCCTTCATCGCGGCCTGATTCGCGCCACCGCCAATCCAAGATCCCGCCACAGTCGTCATCCCCCGCCAAATCTGCTCAGGGTTCGCACCCACAACATCCGGTGCGACAACGCTAAAAAATAAGATGCTCAGCGGCCCACCAATGATGACCCCAACGGTCCCGGTAAAGAACATGATCAACGCCTTGGGTCCTAATTTCACCACCTCATTAAAATCAATACTCAATGTGAGTAGAATCAGTGCTGCCGGCAGTAAGTATCGGCTCGCCATGAAATACAAGCGACTCTCGCTAGGGTCGATGATTTGAAATGTGGTCAACAAAGAAGGCAAGAAGTAACACAACAACAGCGCAGGAATTACGCTATAGAATTTTTTAAACGCCGGCTTTTCGCTCTGTGAGGTATAGAAAATGACCCCGAGCATGGCGGCTAGAATACCAAAAAGTGTCGCGTCGTTACTGATGAGTGCGTGTGATTCGTGCATAGTTATTGTTCCAATTGTGTGATGGCTTCCGCTAAGATAACCTTGTCGAAGGTATGGCCGCCTTCATAACGGTCCCAATCCATCTCCAAGCCAAATTCTTCACGGTAATGTGTAATGATCTGTGCTTGTTTTTCTACTCCGATAAAGGCATCGTCCGAACCGAACCACCCTTTAAAACGTGTGGCTTTTAGCGCCTCCACACTCCCTGGATCCAAGTCCGGCGGCCACGACCCGGCCCACGCCAAAAAACTCGTCGGCGCGTGCGTTCCATGGCCGAGGTAGCGCATGCCCGTGGCCACCCCTTGAGAGAATCCAACAAAATGTATACGCGCATTTGGCGCTTCTGCCGTTGCCCAACTTAGCACCTGGTCGAGGTAGGCCCACTGGTTTTGGATATCTACGAGTCTATCCTCTTTTGTCATCCAAGAGGCCCCGACACGTCCATGAACACCTTCTAGGTAAAACTTATGCGGCCCCTGAGGAAAAACAAAGGCCCTTTGCGCATTGGCGAGCTCACGAAAATGGCGAGAGAAGAATTGGACCAATTGGCCATAGCCGTGCAACCCCAACCAGAGCTCTTTCGTCTCGGCGGTTAGCGTGCCCACGACATCTACGCGTTGTTGTTGAGGAACCTCCAGCCAATGGGTGTTCATTATGCGCCTGGGAAATTTGGTTTACGCTTTTCGATAAAGGCTGTGGTCCCCTCCTTGAAGTCCGCGGTCTCAAAACAATCGCCAAAGGCTTGTACTTCGACATCATAGCCCACCGAACCTTCGAGCAAGCCGGCGTTCACCGCTTCAATCGCGAAGCCCATCGCCACAATACTGTTCTTCATGAACGATCGCGCCATCTCTTCTGCCGCACCAAGCAATTCCGCTTGAGGAACCACACGATTCACCAGGCCATATTCCAACGCCGTGGCGGCATCAATCATCTTCGCGCTAAAAATCATCTCCAGCGCCCTCCCTTTGCCGATAAGCTGTGGTAGGCGTTGTGTGCCGCCATAACCTGGAATAACGCCCAGAGAAGTCTCTGGAAGGCCCATACGGGCATTATCAGAGGCAATACGGACGTGGGCAGACATGGCTAATTCCAAACCGCCGCCCAAAGCAAATCCGTTCACCGCTGCGATCACTGGCTTTGGAAACTCTTCGATGAGGTTAAAGACCGTCATATGACCTTCTTTGGCCAATTCCGCGCCTTCCGCCCCGTTAAAATGAGCAAACTCCTTGATATCGGCACCGGCCACGAAGGCTTTCTCGCCTGACCCGGTCAAAATCACCACCTTGGTTTCCGCATCGTCTCTCATGCCCTCAAAGGCCGCGCTAATTTCCCCAAGGGTTTGTTTGTTCAACGCATTGAGCTGGTTCGGTCTGTTAATGGTGAGGAGGGCAATGCCCTCGTTTTTGGTCAGTGTAATGCACTCCATATTATTTCTGTTTAGGGTTCAAAAGTGGTAATACGATGATGAAGGTGGTTCCTTTCTCTGAGGTATCAAATCCAATGGCGCCGCCAAAGCTGTTGACCAAATTCTTGACCAGGGCCAGCCCTAGTCCCATGCCGGATGATTTGGTGGTGAAGTTCGGCTCGAAGACCTTATGCTGCATCTCCTCGGGAATGCCCCCACCGTTATCCTGCACGCTAATCATGGCTTTGTCTTTTGCCTTCGCTGCAGTGATCAAGATATCCGGTTCACGTCCCGCAGGTATGCTTTGAATGGCATTCTTAATCAAATTATGAATGACCCGAGTCCATTGTTCTTTGTCCACCCTTGCGTGAAGCGCTCCCGTAGATACAAACCGTATGCCTTGGTCTAAATACAGTGAGGCCGCCCTATTGGTCAGGTAACTCACATCTTCCGCATCGAGGCTGAGGTCCGGCATTTGTGCAAATCGCGAGAAGGCCTCCGCGATATGGCTCAAACTTTCAATCTCTTCCAAAAGGTTTGCCGTCATGCTGTGTAGCTCTTCCAAATCCTTCTCGCGCTGCATCATCTGCAGGGTGAGTTTCATCGGTGTGAGTGGATTTTTAATCTCATGCGCGACTTGCTGTGCCATCTCTTTCCAAGCGCTCTCACGTTCACTTTGGGCCAATTCCACTGCGGTTTTCTCGAGCTTCTCCACCATGATGTTGTACTCCGAAATCAACTCCCCTATTTCGTCTTTAAAGCGCCATTCCAGTTTTTGGTTGCTTTTGTTTAATCGGAACTCCTTCAAACGCTCACTGACGGCACGCATGTTCTTGCTGATATAATTGGACAAGAAAAGGGCCATCACTATACCCAGCACGAACAATGCTACATAAATAAAAGCCAGCCTTCTCAAGAAGTTATAATCTTCATCTGGGATATCATTGGCGCTCACTTCGTAAGGCACCCGAACCATGAATTCCAGCTCGCCGGACTCGTTGTGTAAGGCTCTGGTTCCAATTAAGTAAGGAGGTCTTTCCTTGATTTTAAGCGGCACCTCTTCACCCGGTGCCGCAGCCTCCTCGAGGTAGACTGTGGGTGGAAAAACCTTTGGATCATTAGAATACAATAAGCTGCCAGATAACAAATTTCCATATTTGGAATAGACCCCCATATCGAGTTGGTGTACGGAACTCACTTCTGATACTTTATCTGATAACAGCTCGCGCCACTGTGCCTCACTTAAGTTCTTCCCTTGAAACTCTTTGGTGATGTAGTCCAGGTGGTTGACCATAGCGTTCTCCTTTCGAGCCAATCGATCATAGTGATACTGCTTGTTTTCCGAACGGAAATGGTACAAACTAAAGGTCCCGGTCAGCACAAAGGCCACCAGGATAATCAGAAGCATGAATAAAAATGTACGGACGCGAAGGGTCAAAAAAGTCATGTTCCTAAGTTAGAACATACTCTTGGTATGACCTTTTAAGATTCAGCGATTATTTATCCAGGCTGAATTTTTCCTTAATAGGTTGAGTAGGGATGATTACTTTACCTCCCAGTTTTTCACTTTGAATTTCTCCGGATTTTAGTAAGCGCTGCGCTGTTGCGCGAGAAACACTGAATAATTGCATCAGTTCGGCAACGCTAATAAATTCCTTCTCCAATAGTTTGGATTGCGTCATTGGTTCAATAAATGGTTTTGTTCATCACTAATGTACAATCTCTAACCCGCGATGAGAAATAAGGTTTACACATTCTTACCAACACTTTACTCAATGATACAAAATGATACAAAATGAGAAGGCCCCGGAAAAATCCGAGGCCTTTCTTAATGATTTAGTAACGTTGATTAGCCTGCTAGGGCATCGGCACCACCCACAATCTCGAGAATTTCGTTGGTGATGGCAGCCTGACGTGCCTTGTTGTATTCCAACTTAAGGTCACCTTGCAAGGCCTTGGCGTTATCCGTTGCCTTGTGCATGGCCGTCATACGGGCACCGTGCTCAGAAGCATTGGCGTCCAAAAGTGCCGCAAACAACTGGGTTTTCAAAGACGTTGGGATCAAGTCTTTCAAGATCTCCGCCTTACCTGGCTCGTAGATGTATTCTGTCGTATCCGCAGGACCCTCTGATTCGTCCATAGCAATAGGAAGGAATTGCTCCACTGTTGGTTCTTGTACCGCAGCGTTCTTAAACGCGTTGTACAGAATCACCACCTTGTCGAACTCGCCTGCCAAGAAGCCGTCCATTAATACTTGAGCCTGTTCTTTGGCACCTTCAAAGTTGATATCGTCCCAAAGCTCCGTATTGCGTGTGCTTAAACGCGCATCGTATTTAAACGCTTCGCCGCCCTTCTTGCCTATTGTAGAGATTGTGTAATCCGCTGGATTAGCCTCCATGTAACTCTTCGCCTTTTTCACAATGCTAGAGTTAAACCCTCCACAAAGACCACGGTTCGAAGTGATGATCACCAAACGAACCTTGTTGCCTTCGCGCACCTGCCCGTAAGCATTTTCGCTTGCATCCAATGTGCCTGAAGCCTTTTGTAGGATTTCAGTCAACTTAGAGGCATACGGTCTCATTTGAACAATAGCGTCTTGAGCCTTTTTAAGCTTCGCAGCACTTACCATTTTCATGGCAGAAGTAATCTTCATCGTGCTACCGACAGAAGTAATTCTATTTCTAAGCTCTTTTAAGTTCGCCATAAGACGTTGTTTTCCGGCCTAAGCCGTGGTTTACTATTATGCTTCGTAGTTAGGAAGAACCTCGGCAACTGAAGCTTCAATCGCGTCAATTTCAGCATCAGACCACTTGCCCGCTGCAATAGCGTTCAATGCGTCTTTCTTATTTGCTTCCATATACTCGATCAATGCACTTTCGAATGCCTTCACTTGGTTGGTAGGAACCTTGTTTAATTTCCCTTTTACCCCTACATAGATGATTGCTACTTGGTGTGCTACAGACATTGGCTGATTTACACCTTGCTTCAAGATCTCTACGTTACGCTCACCTTTATTGATCACTGACATAGTCGCAGCATCAAGGTCAGAACCAAACTTCGCAAACGCTTCAAGCTCGCGGTACTGTGCTTGGTCAAGCTTCAAGGTACCCGATACCTTCTTCATTGGCTTAATCTGAGCAGAACCCCCTACACGAGATACCGAGATACCCACGTTAATCGCAGGACGTACCCCAGAGTTGAACAAATCTGCTTCCAAGAAAATCTGTCCATCAGTAATTGAAATCACGTTGGTTGGGATGTAGGCAGATACATCACCCGCTTGTGTTTCAATAATTGGAAGTGCTGTCAAAGAACCGCCACCTTTTACTTTTCCTTTCAACGACTCAGGAAGGTCGTTCATTTGAGAAGCGATAGTATCATCTGCGATCACCTTTGCAGCGCGCTCTAGCAATCTTGAGTGCAAGTAGAATACGTCCCCTGGGTAAGCCTCACGACCTGGAGGGCGACGTAGTAGTAGACTTACCTCACGGTATGCAACAGCCTGCTTACTTAGGTCATCATAGATAATCAATGCTGGACGGCCTGTATCACGGAAGTACTCGCCGATAGCAGCACCCGCAAAAGGTGCGTAGAACTGCATCGGAGCTGGATCAGACGCATTTGCCGCAACGATAGTCGTGTACTGCATCGCACCTGCATCTTCCAATGTTTTAGCGATACCTGCAACCGTAGAACCTTTCTGACCTACAGCAACGTAGATACAGTATACAGGCTGACCTGCTTCAAAGAATTCTTTTTGGTTGATGATGGTATCGATCGCAACAGTTGTCTTACCTGTCTGACGGTCACCAATGATCAACTCACGCTGACCACGACCGATCGGAATCATCGCGTCGATAGACTTAATCCCTGTTTGCATAGGCTCATTTACCGGCTGACGGAAGATTACCCCTGGCGCCTTGCGCTCTAGTGGCATCTCGTAAGTTTCGCCAGCGATATCGCCCTTACCATCAATAGGGTTACCCAAAGTATCAACAACACGTCCAACCATTCCTTCACCTACGTTGATAGATGCGATAGTGTTGGTGCGTTTTACTGTTGAACCTTCTTTGATGTCAGTTGATGGTGCAAGCAATACAATACCTACGTTATCTTCTTCAAGGTTCAATACGATACCTTTCTGACCGTTTTCAAATTCAACCAACTCACCTGATTGAGCGTTTGTCAAACCGTATGCGCGAGCGATACCATCACCCACTTCCAATACAGTACCTACTTCCTGTAGGCTCGCACCTCCGTCAAATCCGGAAAGTTGTTGCTTAAGAATTGCTGAAATTTCAGCTGGATTTACATCTGCCATGATCCTTTTTTTAGGGTCTTTGTTTTCTTGTAATTCGTTGGGCTAGCTCAACATCGCATTGCGCAACGTACGTAGCTTACCTGATATAGTATTATCTAATTCGTATCCTTCCACGAGTAGCTTTAGGCCACCAATAACTGAGGCGTCTACACTTTCTGTAAGTAGGATTTCTTTACCCAGTTGCTCGCCAAGCTTTGCTACTAGATTCTTTTTATCTGCATCCTTCAAAGCAACAGCACTCACTACGTGTGCTTCAACGATGCCTTTGTGGTGAAGAACATCCTTTTGGAACTTCTCACATACTGAAGCAAGGTGTGCTTCACGGCCGTTTTTAGTCAACAGCATCACAAAGCCTTCGAACAAAGACGAGAATTTACCAGCAAAGATCTCTTTCAAGATGGCCTGCTTCTTATCTGCCTTGACAATAGGGCTTTTTAATAACAGTTCTAGTTCTTTGGATTCCGCGATGGCCTTCGTCATAGACTGGGCATCCGCTTGAGCTTGGTCAAGCATATTTTGCTCAACCGCCAAATCCAATAGCGCCTTGCTGTATCGTGAAGCTACTCGAGGGTAATTCATTCTGAGTATTAGTTGAATTTAACGTCGTCGATGATTTTGCCAATCATTTCAGCTTGCTTGTTCGCATCGCTCAATTCTTGACCTAAAACTTTCTCAGCTACCTCAATGCTCAAAGACGCTGCTTGTTTCTTTAGCTCTGCTACTGCTGATGCTTTTTCAGCTTCAATGCTGGCTTTTGCAGCAGCAACAGTTTTATCAGCTTCTGCACTTGCAGCTTCTTTAGCCTCAGCAACAATCTTGTTTTTCATATCACGAGCTTCTTTCAAAATACGCTCGCGCTCTTCGCGTGCTTCTTTCAAGATTGCTTCGTTATCTGATTGTAGCGCTTTCATTTCTTCGCGCGCTTTCTCAGCAGCTTTCAATGCTCCTTCAATAGACTCTTCACGCGCATTAACTGCATCAAGAATTGGCTTCCAGGCATATTTCTTCAACAAGAAGATTAGGGCAACAAAAACCAACAACTGCCAAATGAAAAGGCCGAATGAAAAATCGTGAATTAACTTATCCATGTCTTAATAATGTGTAATCAAACTATACTATGGAGAGTGTAAAGTAGAGTGCAACCAACCGTTACACTCTACCTCAATCTTCAATTACTTCGCGAAAAGTGCGGCAAAGCCGATACCTTCGATAAGTGCAGCTGCAATAAGCATTGCAGTTTGAATTTTAGCAGTAGCTTCTGGCTGACGAGCAATAGCTTCCATTGCTGAACCACCGATTCTACCGATACCTAAACCAGCACCAATTACGATCAAACCAGCACCTACAATTTCAGGGATTTCCATAGTATATATAATTTAATTAATACTCAACTTTTAGTGATGATCATGCTCTTCTACCGCCGAACCAAAGTAAAGCGCTGTTAGCATGGTGAAAATGTACGCTTGCAAAGCCGCTACCAATAACTCAAGCAACGACAACACAAGTGTAAGTCCAAAGAACGCCGGTGAAATCAACCAACTTCCAAAGACAAAAATCAAACCGATAATACTCATCAATACTACGTGACCCGCCAACATGTTGGCGTACAAACGAATCATCAACGAAAACGGTTTTACAAACAATCCAATCAATTCAATAATTGCCATTACCGGCTTCAGTACTACAGGAACGCCCGGCATCCAAAAGATGTGCATCCAATAGTGCTTGTTACCAGAAACCTGGGTAATAAGGAACGTGATTAAAGCAAGTGAGAATGTAATAGTAATATTACCTGTAACATTAATTCCAAGAGGTGTCATCCCTGCTAGGTTCATGAACCAGATGAAAAAGAAAACCGTAAGTAAGTAACTCATGTACTTCTTGTAGTGCTTTTCACCAATGTTTGGAATAGCAATCTCATCACGAACGTAAATAATGAGAGGTTCCAAGAAACGGCCTGCTTTCTTTGGCGTTTGGCCGCTTTGATATGCTTTTGCTGCGCCTTTGAAAAGGAAGAACATGAAGATGGCCATAACCAAAATCATGAACACATTCTTGGTAATTGAAAAGTCCAGAGGCATCGCATTGGTTGGATGGTGGTGTTCATCCATGGTCAAGTGACCAGAAGCGTCTGTTTTATAAACTTTGCTATGGTGTAATACGTAGTAATTACCATCTACCTCTGCAACAGATTCACCGTGGTGAAATTTAGAAGACGAGAATACTTTCAGGCCTTCGTCAAAGAGGATTACCGGCAACGGAAAGCTTACTCCTTCGGTAATTGTGAAATCATAAGAATCCGACAGGTGATGTTCTATGGTTTCTTTGATTTGCGCCTTAACATCATGGCCTTCTTCTGTGGCTGCATGATCGTGTGTTTCATGTGCTTCTACAACGTGTGAATCCTCGTGATGATCGTGGTCTTGGGCATTTGTAGGAACAGACAAAAACATTGCGCCTACAAGGGCTAAGGATACGGAGAGCTTCGAGAACATATTATAATGCATTTCCTGTTTCAGAAATTAGGCGTCTTAAAAACGATGCAAAATTAACACTTAATCTCTACGCAGAGAAGCTTTATCAACTTTTTATTGTCAATAACTGCGCCTTGCCAAAAGGCGGCCTTCTGTTCCCTTCTTTCACTTGGAAATCACCACTCTAAATTGAACGATGATGTCTATTCTTTATTCAATATTCTAACGAGCACTATCGTTTCCGTAGCCGTAGTTACAGAATACGGAATAAAGAACATCCCAAACTCAATTGTAGACATAGTCCCGTCAGCGTTGTACATGGGTTGTAGGAGCAAGAAAAACATAAGAAACTTGATGCCGCTTAACCCCATAAAAATGAAGCCCAACTTGTCCGGGTGCTTCATTCTCAATTTGTAAATGGTAAAGTATCCTGCCGCGGCCAACAACACATTCACTCCATAAGAGAGAAACAACACAGGGGAAAACCCCGATGACAGCGTCCAGCCGTGGATACATAGAAGCGCCGCAGATAAGGAGATTAGTATGCTATAAAAGTACTTTTCTAACATCCTTATTCCTTGTCTTTTGGAAGAGCTGCAACGAGTTGATACAAGGAAATTCCCACGGCCGCCATCACGCAAAGCGCCGTGTATAGATTCTTTTCAGATGCGTATTTCTCATCCAGGTATTTGCCCAATTCCGAACCCAAGTAAATGAGCACAGCCATTTGGACCCCGACAGAACTAAAGCGGAGAAATTTATTTTGAGCCATGAAGTTACTCTGTGATTAAGCCGTCTGCGTTGCCGCTTCCTCTTCTTTGACCACCTTGCGCATCACCGCGCCCATAGAAACTGAACCGTTAAGCTCTGCGCCCGGTTCCACGGAAAGCTTCTCTGTGTGTACTTGACCGCTCACCTTGCCTGTTTGAGCTACTGATAAGGTTTGAGCCACCTTAAAAGTGCCTTCCACCGTACCCGCAACTGCGGCATTCTTGCATTCAACCTCACCTTCTACAACACCGTGCTCGCCGACCACAAGTTTTCCAGCAATCTTAACGTTGCCTTTCACTTTTCCGTCGATACGAACGTCGCCATCAGAGACTAGGTCTCCTTGGATGTTGGTACCCATTAAGATACGGTTCGACGCTTGTGCTTGCTCGGGGTATTTTTTCGCTGATGAGATCATAATGTCTTGAAGTATTGAATATATTCCTTTAAAACCTTGTCGCGGTACACCTTCCCAAAATTTGGGTTGTTGATGTAAAACGCCTCGCTTGTAGCTGCAGGATAGTACTGTTCTAAAGGGCCGCCTAAGGTACTAAAAGTATTCAAATAAACCACTGCTTTCTCCTTGGTTCTCAAGCCACTAACAATAACCAACTGGGTCGACTGATCATAGAAGATATTTTGAATCCGCAGGTTATCAAACTTAAAGTGCTCTTTGTTGAAGTCTGCCAAAGCATTTCGAAGGTCGTTGATGTTCGAGTTTTCGGCCGGAATAGCAAGGACAAATTTGTGTGGCGCATTGGGTTGTTCTGGGAAGTCTATCTTCTGAACCTTTTGATCTCCAGAGCCCTCGAAATCTTCTTTGCCTCCTTCGTTCTCGTCCATCAATAACGCTAAAATTTGGGCGGCAACGGTTGCTTCTTCTGAGTCCGCATAGTCCTTCACCGCGCCTTTTAAAGCAGTAATGACCTCATCCTCTTTTTCATCGGCACCATAGATAAAAGCTTGCAACATTTGGGCTTTCGCACGAAGGGACGATTGAGGATACTGGGCGATAAAGAAGTCCAATTTCTTTTGTGCCGTCTTCAAGCTTCCTGACTCAAAAGCGGCAAAGGCGGCTTCATAAGCTTCCTGCTCTTCGCGGGGCACCTCAGGGCCCTTTGACTCACCACGAAGCAGCGCCGCATATGGGCTGTTGGGGTATTCTGTAAGGATCTTCTCCTTGGTTTTTTCTTGGTATTCTGTGTCCAATTGTTCTCCGCGCAACAAATACAATCCGTAGAGCACCTTAGGGGTTAATTGGGCATAGCTCTCAAACTCCTTCAAATAATCCAACCAGGCCAAATCTGCTGCAACTAAATCGCGCAAACCGTCCTTGTAAATGAACCCAAGCTCCGCCTTCGCCGTGGCCTCTCTAACCAAACTTTGGTTGTACTCTTCCTGCGTTCGAAGCACTCGAGATAAATAATACTCCACAGAATTATCGTTCGAAGGCAACGCCGTTTCCGTACTGTCCGCCCCATCATCCGCGTTGGTAAGGTCTACTCCCCCGCCAAAACCTTGAGTCGGCTTGTCTTTGGTGCGCCAATGGTCTTCCAGCGGGCGCTCGCCCCAAGTACGTTTAAACGACGCAAGCCCGCTCGTACGCACCTGAGCATTAAAGAAATACCACTCGCCGCCGCCAATGGCCTGAGGCCCTGCATTTGCCAACAATGCATTTTGCTCGGCACGCATTTCCGCAAGCTCCGCCCTACGCCGGGCTTCCTCCTCGCGTTTTTGTTTCTCTTCAATGAATCGGCCAAACTTCTCGCGCAGTTCCGTTTCGCTCATCCCATACATCGCCTGCAAACTGTCCTCAAGGGTGATGGTGTTGATTGCCAGGACCAATTCGTCCAAGACGCTCTTCCTGTGCTGCAACGTGTCCAGCCCGCCATAGCCAGTCGGCAATACCGCCAATGCGCTATCGTAATACGCCTGTGCCGGCACAAAATCGCGGAAATCAAAGGCCACACCCGCCAGCGCCAAATAGCTCTTGCCCTTCTGCTTCGGGTTATCCACCGAACTCTGAATGCTCTGTACCAACAAACGCTCCGCCTCTGGGAAGTGCTCCAAATCCAATCTCTTCAGCGCCCACACATAGTAAATCTGATCGCGGTAATTGATGTTCTTGTCGTCGCGAAGCATTTTCTCCAAATCCTTCTCAATGACCGCGATGTCCTCCATGTATACGTCGAAATTCTCCGCGCGTTTGATCTGCGCCGAGAACGTAATATCATAATCGTCAGGATGCAATTTCAACACCGCCTCATAGGCCAGCGCACTCTCATATCCCTTTTTCAGCAGGGCATAGAGCTGAGCGTTTAAATAGGTGAGTCGAACTTTCTGCGCTTTATTTGGGGCCAATTCCGCCGCCATCTCTACCCACTGCTGCGCCTGCTCCCAAGATTTCTTCTGGAGGTGCAAGGCCGCCATGGTTTTCTGCGCCTCAAAGAGCATTGCCTTTGGCAGTTCCTTGGTATATATCTCGTCTAAAATCTGCTCCGCTTGGAAGGCGTTATCCATGCGGATGTGCGTTTGCGCCGCCAATAATTGGGCCCAAAAAACCTCATCCTCCGCCTTTTCTATACCCCGAAACTGGTCCTCCATGTAGGACGTCGCCTCGATACATTGAATCCATTCGTTTTTATAGAACCTTGCCCGTGCAATGAGCAAATACGCTTTAAACACATAGTCGTTTTTCTGCTCGCCGCGGAACACCATGCTGTGGTTTTTGATGACTTTAGCACTCTTTTCCAGGGCGCGGTCCATCTTACCAAACATTTGTGGTGCCTGCTTTTCATTCGGCCAATAATAGATTGGCAGCAGGGTCTCGAAATCATATTCCTCTGATTTTTCGAACGCACCCACCGCTTCTTTAAGGGCCTCTTCACCATTAAAGAATGCATTGTAGTGCGCCGTAGTCTCGTGATACTGGCGGTTGATCCAACGGTCTTTGGTCGTCGAACAGCTCGACAAAACCAAGGCGGCAAGGAGTAGGGATATGTGTTTTCGAAAACCCATCAGGTGTAATAACGCGTTAAAATTATTTTATTTCACGCCGCGGAAGAAATGCTACGCCCGATATTTGTGACGAACATGGCAAAAAGATCAAAAAATCAGAAACGCGTTCAACGCTGGCGGAACAAATTCCGGTTCGTCATCTTGAACGACGACACCTTCGAGGAGGTGTTGACGGTGAAATTGAGTCCGCTCAACATCTTCACCGGCAGCGTCTTTGCGATTCTGTTCACCATTGCCATCACTACCCTGGTCATTGCCTACACGCCGCTGAAGGAGATGATTCCTGGATATGCCTCTTCTAAACTGCGCCGTGAATCCATCAACTTGGCCTTAAAGGCCGATAGTCTGGAAACTTCAGTTCGGCTGAACAAGCAATACATCAACGGCATCCAACGCATTTTGAACGGTGAAGTCATTGATTCCGTACTCCTAGATATGCAGGAAGCCGATAGCCTTGATGCGGTTGTATTATCAAGCCCAAGCGCGCAGGACAGCGCTTTCCGCCAATGGGTAGAGGAAGAAAATGAATTCACGTTGGATCAAAACGCGCCGGAATTGGACATCCCGCAGCTTATGGCGCCGGTGGACGGTCTAGTGACCTCAAGCTTTGAATCCGGCAAAGGACATTATGCCGTGGATATCGCCGCGCCTAAAAACACGCCGGTAAAATCCTGTTACGAAGGCACCATCGTCTATGCTGATTGGTCCAGCGAAACCGGACACGTCATCATCGTTCAACACGAACGCAACTTGCTCAGCGCCTACAAACACAACAGCGCTTTGCTAAAAACTGTCGGCGATTATGTGCGCAGCGGAGAGGCCATTGCCATCATAGGAAACAGCGGAGAGAACTCCACGGGTCCTCACCTACACTTCGAGCTTTGGTACGACGGCTACGCCATCAACCCGGAAGAATACATCAAGCTTTAATCTGAATAACCAGAATCTGGCGGCAGGTTCGGGCCCTTGCTCGCGGCCACGGCTAAGGCGTCGCAACGCTCGTTCTGTGGATGATTGTTGTGTCCCTTGACCCAAGTAAAGGTCGGGCGGTAACGGTCCAATAGCGGCAACAGTTTGCGCCACAAATCAGGGTTTTTCTTGTCTTTAAATCCTTTCTGAACCCAATTTCGCAACCATCCCTTGTTGATCGCGTCCACCACATACTTACTATCGCTGACCACTTGAACTTGATGCTCTGTTGATTTCAGCGCCTGCAATCCCTTAATGACCGCCAACAATTCCATGCGGTTGTTGGTCGTTCGTGCAAATCCGCCGCTCAGCTCCTTCCGGTGACCCGCACTACTCTCCATGACCACGCCATAACCGCCTGGTCCAGGGTTGCCGCTTGCCGCGCCGTCTGTATAGATAATCACCTTCATTGTTGTTCGCTCAGTTGTGCAATCCAAGATTCTATGGTCGGGCCAAAATACTCCAGCTCCAGCTCGCGGACCTTCTCCTCAATGCTCTGGGCCGGCTCACCGGGGGTGATTTCCACCTGGTATTGCGCGACGATGGCTCCTTCGTCATAGTGCTCGTTGACCATGTGAATGGTAATGCCCGTGACCGATTCTCCCGCCGCACTCACCGCCTCATGCACATGTTTGCCGTACATGCCTTTACCGCCAAACTTTGGCAGTAATGCGGGATGGATATTGAACATGCGCCCTTGAAAAGCGCGGGTCCAATTCGCCGGAATCATTCTCAAATAGCCTGCTAACAAAATAATGTCCGCACTCGATTCCAAAAGCGATAAAATTTCATCACTTTGGATCTTTGGGTCGAAGCTTTTGCACCTAACCCCAAGTCTTTCAGCACGTTCTATGACGCCCGCAAGCGGGTTGTTGGTAACTATTATTTCTACACGACCCCATTGACTTTGGGCAAAATGCTCCACCAATGCTTGGGCATTACTTCCTGAACCTGAGGCTAATATGGCGATTCTAAGCATCTTTTTTGTACCTTGAAGGAGCAAATTTACCACCTAATTCTTGGGGGTTAGGATATGGGAAGTTTTTATTTTCTTTGTGCCGATTATTTAAACCTTTTTAATCATGTCTGATATTTCAGCTAAAGTAACCGCGATCATCGTTGACAAACTAGGTGTTGACGAAAACGAAGTAAACGCAGAAGCAAGCTTCACTAACGACCTTGGTGCCGATTCTTTGGATACCGTTGAGTTGATCATGGAATTCGAAAAAGAATTCGACATCCAGATCCCAGACGATCAAGCAGAGAACATTGGAACTGTTGGTCAAGCTATTTCGTACATCGAAGAAGCTCTCGCATAAGTAAAGTCAACTTTTATGAGCCTTAAACGCGTCGTAGTTACAGGGCTAGGTGCGCTCACCCCGGTGGGCAACACAGCCGAAGAAACTTGGAATAATTTGATAGCGGGCACCTCGGGTGCTGGTCCTATCACTCGTTTCGATGCTTCACTATTCAAAACACACTTCGCGTGTGAGGTTAAAGACTTTCAGCCCAACGACTTGCTCGACCGCAAGGAAGCACGTCGTATGGATCGATTTACACAATTCGGGGTGGTAGTGGCCAATGAGGCCATTGCCGATTCCGGGTTGGATTTTGACAAAGAAGACCTCGACCGAATAGGTGTCATTTGGGGATCTGGTATTGGGGGTATTGATACCTTCTTTGAGCAGGTGAAAGGATTCGTAGACAACGACCTTAACCCTCGCTTCAACCCGTTCCTCATTCCAATGATGATTTCGGACATCACTCCAGGCCGCATCTCTATGCTGCACGGTTTGCGAGGCCCTAATTACACCACGGTAAGTGCGTGTGCCTCTTCTACCAATGCCCTCATCGACTCGTTCAACCTTATTCGCCTTGGCAAAGCCGATGTGATCGTTACAGGTGGTTCGGAAGCTGCCATCAACCCTGTGGGTATGGGTGGTTTCAACGCGATGAATGCCCTTTCTACTCGCAATGACGATCCTATGACCGCTTCTCGTCCCTTCGACGCGGAACGCGATGGATTCGTAATGGGTGAAGGTGGTGCCGGTATTATTCTAGAGGAGTACGAACACGCCAAAGCACGTGGTGCGAAAATCTATGCAGAGATGGTTGGTGGCGGCCTTAGCGCTGATGCTCATCACTTGACTGCGCCACACCCAGAAGGATTGGGTGCCCGCAACGTAATGGCAAACGCCATTGAGGATGCCGGCATGACGCCTGAAGATGTGGATTATGTAAACGTACACGGTACCTCTACCCCCTTAGGAGATATCGCAGAAACCAAAGCCATTCAACAGGTCTTTGGTGAGCACGCTTACAACATGAACATTTCATCAACCAAGAGTATGACTGGTCACCTACTAGGTGCGGCAGGTGCTGTAGAAGCGATGGCCTCTATAATGGCGATCTACACCAACACCATTCCTCCGACGATCAATCACTTCACGGACGATGAAAACCTTGATCCTAAATTGAACTTTACTTTCCACTCGGCTCAGGAGAGAGAGGTTCGTGCTGCGTTGAGCAACACCTTCGGTTTCGGAGGTCACAACGCGTCCGTCCTCTTCAAGAAAGCCGAGTAAATGCGTTCAAAACAGGAATTGTTCCCCTATTTCTTCCCTAGTCCGTTTAAACGCGACATCAAGGCAATCATAGGCTTTTGGCCAAAGGACTTGTCCTTGTATAAATTGGCCCTGCGCCACGCCAGTGCTTATCCTTTCCGCAAGAAGCGCGGTGAGCGAAACAATGAGCGTTTGGAATACTTGGGGGACGCCGTTATTGATTTGGTGGTGGCAGAGGCATTGTTCTACCGGTTTCCCAAGGAGGATGAGGGATATTTGACCAAGATGAGAAGCAAATTGGTCTCAAGAAACAATCTAAACCGAGTTGCTGACGAGCTTGGCTTGCCCAATCTGCTGGTTGCAAACCTTAAGGGCAACCACGGCGAAAGTGTTTACGGCGATGCGCTCGAAGCCCTAGTGGGTGCTTGTTACATTGACCTGGGGCTTCAAAAAACACAATACTTCGTGATGAATGCTATTGTTGAGCCCTTTGTAACTAACGCGGAGCTGATGGACACCACCCACAATTATAAAAGTGAGGTCATCGAGCACTTTCAGGGGTTCAAAAAAAGCTTCAGGTTTGAAGAATTGGAGCGCAATGGAGAGCAGCACAACACTACCTTTACTATGGGCCTTTATGTAGGCGATGATTTGGTCGCTACAGGTGAAGGAAGCTCCAAAAAGAAAGGCGAGGAGGCAGCCTCAAAGGCTTATTATCAAAACAATAAGGACCTGTTCAATGGCTAAAGTTCAACACATAGATGCGCTCAAACGCATCAAAATGAATTTTTCTACAGTGGGTATCCGCACGCCGTTGAAAGACTACGAACTGGCCTATTGGATGAATGTTCAATACGGCATGCAGCTTGTTTGTCGCCCTGAGGCGGTAGACGAATGGGACCAAGGCACGGTTTGGGAATACAATGTATATGATGGCAAAGACCCTAATGGAGAGCCTTTGTGTATGATCATGAACCTCAGCATAGGAGCACAGGAAAAAGAATCTACGGAATGGAGCTTGTTTGAAAGCGCCCCTGAAAAACATCTTTTACCTACAGTTAAACACTGGGATTACCTTTTAATCGTAGAAAATTCGGACTTTGCGTTCGATTTGGAAAGCGTACTAAAGAAGAACGAAAAAATCACAACTGCGCAATATTTCGAAGCGCACACACAACTGACAACACGAGAAACTCACTTATTGTATGAAATCCGAAACGCCTAACAACACCAAAATCGTAGCCACCCTGGGTCCAGCATCATGGCATAAAGACGTCATGATCGAGATGATCCATGCGGGTGTCAACGTATTCCGCGTTAACTTTTCTCACGGCGACCACGAGACACACCGTAGAACCATAAAGTTGATCAAAGAAATCAACGAAGAACATAATTGTAAGGTGGCTGTGCTTGCTGATCTACAAGGGCCAAAACTTCGCATCGGCGATGTTGAAGAAGGAGCTGTGATCAACGAGGGCGATACCTTAACCTTCACAACAGAAAAGGTTGCAGGAACCGCTGAGCGTGTCTACATGAACTACAAGCAATTTCCAACAGATGTCAATGCTGGCGAACGCATTTTACTCGACGACGGAAAGCTCATGTGTGAGGTTATTGAAACCAATAAAAAAGACACTGTCATTACTAAAGTCCTTCAAGGAGGTCCGCTGAAAAGCAAGAAGGGTGTAAACCTTCCAAACACGAAGGTGAGCCTTCCTTGTTTGACTAAAAAAGACCTCGAAGACGTGATCGTTGCCATGGAGGAAGGGGTAGAATGGATTGGGCTTAGCTTCGTACGTGATGCAAACGATGTAGCAGAATTGCGCAAAATCATCGAAGATTTCGGCTCGTTTGCGAAAATCGTTTCGAAGATTGAAAAGCCAGAAGCCGTTGTTGATATCGACAACATTATTCATGCTACCGACGCCATCATGGTGGCTCGTGGCGATCTTGGGGTAGAGATTCCTTATTCTTCCGTGCCAATGGTACAGAAGATGATTGTCGAAAAATGTCACATCAAGGCTAAGCCTGTCATCATTGCAACGCAAATGATGGAGACCATGATCGATAGCCAAAGCCCAACAAGAGCGGAGGTTAATGATGTGGCAAATTCTGTTTGCGACGGCGCCGATGCCGTGATGCTTTCTGGCGAAACCTCAGTAGGTAAATACCCTGTTAAGGTTGTTGAAACCATGGCGAGCATTGTAGCGCATGTGGAATCTACGTTTGACGTAAAACCGAACATGGAGAACCCGCCGAGCCTGAAGAATGAAAGGTTCATCACAAAGGTGGTTTGTTACAACGCGGCAAAGATTGCAGACCAAGTAGGTGCCTCGGCCATCTTAACCATGACGTTTAGCGGATATACTGCATTGAAAATTGCAGGACACCGTCCTAAAACCAAGATCATCGTCTTTACGGCCAACCGTCAAATCATGAACCAAATGTCCTTGGTGTGGGGGGTTGAAGCCTTCTACTATGATAATATGGAAAGCACCGATCAAAGCTTCAAAGACATCCAAAACATCCTCAAAGAGAGTGGATATGTTGAGTCCGGTGATTTGGTCGTGAAAATTGCATCGATGCCTATCGAAGAGAAAGGTTTCACCAACATGCTCAAGCTTTCGACCATTGATTAAGCATTAATCGAAACAAAACTTGATGAGCCCTGGTCCTACGGATCGGGGCTTTTTTTATCTTAACAGGATGCAAGAACTTCCAAAAAACTGGTCAGAACACAACAATGCCTTGGTCCGCGAATTTCAATTTGAGGCTTATTTAGACGGGCTTGAATTTGTGCAGCGGGTGGCGGAGTTGGCAGAATTGGTCCAACATCATCCTCATATCACCATAGATTACACGACCGTGCGTATATCCCTACAAACGCATGATGCGGGAAATATCGTTACGGAAAAGGATTTAGAAATGGCCGCGGCCATCAACAAACTATAGGCCCGTCTTAAACTGCTCTAGGAAGCGCTTGTCGTTCTCGGTGAATAGACGAATATCTGGAATTTGGCAACGGTTCATAGCAATGCGCTCAATACCCATTCCGAAGGCATATCCTGTATACACCTCTGGGTCTATGCCGCTTGCTTTCAAAACATTAGGGTCTACCATTCCACAGCCCATCACCTCTAACCATCCTGTGCCTTTGGTGATTTTGTAGTCGATTTCGTTTTCAAGACCCCAGTACACATCAACCTCAGCGCTTGGCTCGGTAAACGGGAAGTAGGACGGACGCATTCTGATCTTCGCCTTGCCAAAGAACTCTTGAGCGAAATACATCAAGACCTGCTTCAAATCCGCAAAACTTACGCCCTTGTCGATATATAACCCTTCAATTTGGTGGAAGATACAGTGGCTGCGTGCGCTGATGGCTTCGTTGCGGAACACGCGTCCCGGCGAGATAGTGCGAATAGGAGGCTGTGCGCTTTCCATGGCACGGACTTGGACACTAGAGGTGTGTGTTCTCAAGGCCCAATCCGGGTTGCGTTGCACAAAAAAGGTGTCTTGCATGTCGCGTGCCGGGTGCTCTTCAGGGAAGTTTAGTGCTGAGAAGTTGTGCCAGTCGTCTTCAATTTCAGGGCCTGTGCTGATGTTGAATCCAATGCGCTTGAAGATATCTACGATTTCATCGCGGATGGCGTTGATGGGGTGAATTGCGCCCAATTCATAGGGCGTCCCAGGACGCGTCAAATCTCCGTTTACCCCCACCGCTTGACTATTATCCAAGGATTCTAAAGCCTCCTTGTGTTTGTCCTCTGCCAGTGTTTTCAGGGTGTTCAGCGCAGCGCCAAATGCCTTCTTCTCTTCTGCCGGTACATCGCGAAAGGCTTTAAAAAGCTCGGTAATTGCCCCCTTCTTACTCAGGTATTGCAAACGGAACGTTTCTGCTTCTTCCTTGGTTGTTAAGGCAGTAGCTTCTACTTGGCTTTTTAAATTTTCGACTCTATCCAGCATAATTGTCTACTTAAATACGTTTGGATTGTTGTAGATTTGGCGAAATTACTGAATTCCACGCATGAAACGGTTTATTCTTTTACTCTTGGTTGGATTGTTTTTTGGCTCTTGTGAAGAAGAGGCCACAGAATACTTTGTGAAGGTCAAGGTAACGAACGAAGACGGTGTGCCTATTCAGAACGCCGCGGTTAAGATGTTCGCGCCGGTAGCCGGCTCTACGGAGTGGTATAATTTCACCGGGCCAAGTGGTGAAGTCGTCTTCAGATCCGGTTTCGAAGCCTACTACGACCTTAAAGCTTGGAAGATGGTTTACGAAGGATGTAACTATGTTCGTTTGGTTAAAGGCGAGACCATTGACGTAAATGTTGTAATTTACCCCATCGGAGACCCTAATGGTTGCGTAGAATAATGAAAAAGTTACTCGTACTTCCTTTGTTGGCATTCTTGCTTTTGAGCAGCTGCCAGATCGAAAACCCTACATATCCTTTCCGCGTGAAGGTGACGAACGCTTCTGGTGTGCCCATCCAAAACGTGATTGTTGAGGCCAGTGTTGATGTTCCTGGATACCGTGAAGAAGCCTATTTCATCGATACCACAGGCTTTGATGGAATGGTAGAGTTCGAATACGAGTACGAAGCGGTATTTAAAATTCTAGCGACTCGCGGGGGAAACCCGTTCACACACATCGGTTGTGGATTCATTAAGCTTGAGCCAAATACTACGGTTCAATCGAAGATTATCTTGCTTCCTTACGACCCTAGCGACCCTGGTTGCTAATTTCTAAAGGTACCCGTTCGTTTTAAAATAATTCACCACCGCTTCTTTCATAAGAACGGCCTGTTCGCCTGCTTTTAAGCTTGGCAGCGGCTTCAAGGATTTGAAATGAGGCCAGCCATCGTCGTCTCTCTTCTCAAACTCATAGTATCCATACGGTTCCAGTACCGTACAAACCGCGATGTGTAAGACGTTGAGTTTTTCATCTTTTTTCAGGCGCAGGTACCCCATTTGCAACTCCTGGGCTCCAATAAGCAGTAACACCCCGTCCAAATCTATATCTCCGTCTCCTGGAAACTGTTGGGAAAGTTTTGCGAGCAGTTGCTCCCAATCGTGTTTTAATTCTTCGCTTCTCATTATTTTGGCGCTATGGTAAAAGGTCTAGACCTCGTTTTAACTGTTTTTGCTGCTTTTCTACTGGTCAAAGGTATTTGGAAAGGCTTCGTAAAAGAAATCTCCGGCATTTTAGCGGTGGTAGGCGGCGTTATCGCTTCTTTTCTACTCCATGGTGCGGCTGAAGAGTTTTTAGGCGCTTATATCGGCCCAAAATACCTGGGCTTCGTGTCCTACGCCATTTTATTCATCGCAGTATACCTCGGTATCATGCTCTTGGGCAATTTGATTGACCGCGTGGTTAAGAGCGTTATGCTGGGCGGCTTCAACCGAATTTTGGGTGGTTTTTTCGGCCTGCTCAAAGCTTTGTTGTGGACCTCCCTGTGTGTATATGCATATAGCACGCTTCAGGAAGGAGTGGGGTTTGAACATCCGAGCCTAGTATCAGACTCCATATTCTACCCCTTCCTCTTAGACTTTGTTGCCCTGCTCGAACACGGACTTTAACTCAATGCCGCTACTCCTGGAAGTGTTTTGCCTTCCAAGAATTCAAGCATTGCGCCACCACCCGTACTGATATAGCTCACTTTATCTGCGTAGCCGAACTGGTTCACCGCAGCAACGCTATCTCCTCCTCCGATCAAAGAGAACGCTCCATTAGCTGTAGCCTGAGCAACCGACTCAGCCACAGCTTTGGTTCCCCCTGCGTAGTTTTCAAACTCGAAAACACCCATAGGGCCGTTCCAAATGATGGTTTTCGCTGAGGCAAGAGATTCTTGCACACGCGCTATGCTTTCTGGTCCGTTGTCCAGACCCATATATCCTTCTGGGATCTCTCCAATAGCACAAACACGCTCGGCAGGTTGATCCGCAAAATCCTTAGTGATAAGTGTATCCACCGGAATAAGTAGATTACATCCTAATGCCTCTGCTTTTTCAATGAGTGATTTGGCCAATTCTAGTTTGTCGTCTTCCACCAAGGAAGTACCAACAGATCCGCCCATAGCCTTTACGAAAGTGAAGCCCATACCGCCGCCAATGACAACGGTGCCTACTTTCTCAAGCATGTTCACAATAACACCAATTTTCGAGCTCACCTTCGCGCCGCCAATAATGGCCACGGTCGTGCTCTTGTCGCTGCCCAGCGCTTTAGAGATGCTTTCTACTTCTGCGCTCATCAACTCTCCAAAGCCCTTGTTTTCGTCCGCAAAAAACTGTGCAATAACCGCCGTGGAAGCATGTGCACGGTGTGCTGTTCCAAAGGCGTCGTTCAAGTAGATATCGCCTAGCTCAGCCAATTCCTTTGCAAAAGCCTCATCGCCAGCTTCTTCTTCGTTGTGAAATCTCAAGTTTTCCAACAACACTATTTCTCCTGCGCCCGCCTGAGCCACAACGGCCTTCGCAACATCACCCACGCATTCGCTTGAAAAATGAACTTTAGCACCACTCAATGCCTCCACCTCGTTTACCAAATGCGACAAAGACATGTGGTCTTGGCGCTCGCCTTTTGGTCGTCCTAGGTGGCTCATCAAAACCGCTGTTCCCCCTGCCTGAAGCACCTTTGTAATGGTTGGCATAGCGGCTGTGATGCGCGTATTATCGGTTACCTTGAGGTCTTTATCCTGTGGCACATTAAAGTCCACACGAATAAGCACTTTCTTTCCTGCAAAGTCGAAGCTTTTCATATATTTTAGTGTGTTGTATTGAGGGGCCAATTTACCACTCATATTTCACTCAAAGCGCATGTCACAATTATATAATAACCAACCTCTTCTGGACCAATTGGCCACAGCACTCGACAGAGAAAAGCTGCACCACGCCAATCTCATTTCTTCCGGCCCAGGAGAAGAGGGGTTGGTGGTTGGGCTTGCCCTTGCGGCCCGTATTTTGTGTGATACACAAAACCACTGTGGCACATGTAAATCTTGTAAGCAAGTGGGCGCGCTACAGCACCCTGATCTGCATTTTTCCTTCCCCTTTGTGAGCGGTGGAGCTTCGGGAACAGCAGATGATTTCTTAGCCGATTTCCGTGCTGCCCTTGGTGAAAACAAATACCTCGATCCCGACAGTTGGCAACAAAAAATCACCTCAAAAAACCAACAGCTTCAAATTCCTGTCAAGGAGATTCAAAACATCCATAAAAAACTCAGCCTTACCGCCGCATCAGGAAAAAATAGGGTCTTATTACTGTGGATGCCGGAGCAAATAAAAACTCAGGCCTCTAACAAGCTTTTGAAGCTCATCGAGGAACCTCTTCCTAAGACTTACATCATCCTGGTTACACACCGCAAGGCTAGGTTGCTGCCCACCATCGTGAGCCGATGTGCTCCGTGGCATTGCAAGCCGCTTGAAGAAGGTCACTTCCTGGATCATTTTAAAGATCAACCTGAGGCCACAGCCAAACTTCTGGCCATGGTTTTTGCACCAAATTTGGGCGCTGCTATTTCTGCTAGCGAAGATGCTGAATCTACCCAGATAGATGTTTTTGCCCATTGGATGAGAACCTGTTATAAGGGTGCGCCTACGGAAATTAGCGATGTAGTTTCCAACCTCTCTGGAATGACTAAAGAAGCACTTAAAACACTGATTTTCAGGTCACAACACTTTTTAGAGCGCGGGTTTTATCACAACGTTCAAAACACCCCGGTGCAGGCTACTGATCTAGGTGCAATCAATGTGCAAAAACTAAGCAGTGCTGTCCGACCCTCTGGCGCCATGGCTATTTCTAGAGTGTTGAACGCGTGTTTATACGATTTGGAAAGAAACATTCATGTCAAGACGGCACTGACCTTTGCCAGTTTCGAACTTCACAAAGCTTTCCGGGGGAATTAGATTTTTTTCAAGACGTAAATCAAGGAACTTGTATTGTTGTTACCTGCCTTGAGATTGCTCATCCAGCCTTGAAGCGCTCCTTTGATCCAATGTCCTATACTCTTGCTGCTACGTCCAGAAGCGTATTGTTCACTAAGCAAGGAGATGTAGTACGCATCTAACTTCATTGGGTGTACTGCTTTCAGTGTAAAGCCTGTTCTTCCTGCCAGCGCCTCGATACTAGATTTTGAGAAATGGTGGGCGTGAATAGGGATGTCCCAAGCCGCCCAAAACTCTTTATAGTGTTTTGCGTCTGGACTGTTTGGGTTTGGAACGGCAATGAACAATGCCCCGTCATTTTGAAGGCGTTTGTGGAACGCGGCCATCATTTGGTCCAAATCATACACGTGCTCTAAGACATGCCAAAGGGTTATGGCATCATAGGTGTTTTTACATCCATCAATTGAAGAATATACACTACCAAATGCCCCTGCCATTGCTCGAGCTCCTTCATTGATTTCTACACCCTCAGAAGAATACCCTTTTCTAAGCATGTATTCCAAAAAAGTACCTGTACCACATCCGTAGTCCAAATGCTGGGTTCCTTGGGTGTAGGAACTTACCAACTTGTGTTTACGAGACATGTTTATATCGCGCAATTGTTGGTATACTTTTCCGAAAAAAGACGATCCGTCATTGGTGTGGCTGATGTAGTCTGGACTGTCGTAATAAGGGCCTATGTTGTCTTCGGTAGGAAGCGGGCTTGTAAACCGGTGACCACAGTGTCCACATAATTGGACCTTGAAAACCTCTTTGCTTACTGAAAAGTCCATGACCTCTCGCTCTGTACTGAACGAAGTTGAAAGGCAGGTGGGACACTCTTTTCTCTCTAACATAATCTGTGTTTCACGTGAAACTTATCGGCCCATGTAGACCAGCAAAACATGAATGTCGCTCTGGCTAATACCGCTGATTCGACCGGCTTGAGCAATGGTAGCAGGACGAATGGCTTCCAGCTTGGCACGCCCTTCATAGCTAAGCCCCTTCACTTTTTGATAATCAAAACTCTCAGGAATCTTCTTGTCGTTCAAGCGGCGCATCTTGTCCACGCTCTCTCTCTCACGCTCAATGTAGCCGCCGTATTTAATCTCTATCTCTAGTTGTTCAACAACCTCTTCTGTCCACCATGGCGCATCATTAAAGACCTCGCTAAAATCAGCAAGGCCGACTTTAGGCCTGGCAACTAGTTTGCTAACCTTGGTTTTCTCCTTTGCTGGTGTATCTCCTTTGCTTTCTAAAATAGCATTGATGATATCCAGATTAAGGTTATTGTCCAATTCCTCTCGGCCTTGATCAATGAGCGCTGTTTTTTGATTGAGCGTCTCGAGACGCTCGTTGGTGATGGTCCCCAATCTATGTGCCAGCCTCGTCAATCGTAAATCCGCGTTGTCTTGGCGAAGCAAGAGTCTGAATTCCGCTCTAGAGGTGAACATTCTGTAGGGCTCTTCCGTGCCTTTTGTAATAAGGTCGTCGATAAGCACCCCTATATACGCCTCATCACGCGATAATATAAAAGGCTCTTTATTTTGTGTCTTTAGCACTGCATTTACACCTGCCATCAAACCTTGGCATGCGGCCTCTTCATAGCCTGTAGTGCCGTTGATTTGCCCTGCAAAGAATAGCCCGCTCACCAGTTTGGTCTCAAGCGTGTGCTTCAGTTGTGTTGGAGGAAAATAATCGTATTCAATGGCATAGCCCGGACGGAAAAACTTCGCGTTTTCGAAGCCTTTTACCTTATGCAGCGCCTCATATTGAATCTCCACAGGAAGGCTTGAAGAAAATCCGTTGACATACACCTCTACCGTGTTCCATCCTTCCGGCTCCACAAATATTTGGTGTGAGGTTTTATCTGCGAATCGGTCAATTTTATCCTCTATGCTAGGACAATATCTTGGCCCAGTTCCGCGGATGGCACCATTAAACAACGGCGATCGATCAAAACCTTTCTTAAGAACATCGTGCACTTCCTGGCTCGTGTGAGTAATCCAACAACTGCGCTGCTCTTTTAATTTATAATCTCCTAAATAGCTAAACTGGCCCGGGTTTTCGTCGCCAGGCTGCTCTTCCATCACGGAATAATCAATGGTTCTTCCATCTATACGCGGCGGAGTACCTGTTTTCATACGGCCTGCTTCAAAGCCTAGCTTCACAAGCTCTTCCGTAATACCTGTGCTGGCGCGCTCTCCTGCACGTCCGCCGCCGAAATTTTGATCCCCGACATGTATAAGGCCATTCATAAACGTTCCTGCGGTTAGAATAACATTCTGCGCCTCAAACGCAAGACCTAGGCCTGTTTTAACGCCGTGTACGGTGTTATCACTTACCAAAAGGCCGGTCACCATGTCTTGGAACATGCTAAGGCCCTCAGTGCCCTCTAATAAGTCTCTCCAATATTGAGCAAACAACATGCGATCGCTTTGAACCCTAGGGCTCCACATCGCAGGTCCTTTTGATCTGTTGAGCATTCTAAACTGTATCATGCTCTTGTCTGTGATCAACGCTGAACCGCCGCCTAACGCATCAATTTCACGAACTATTTGACCCTTGGCCACTCCGCCCATAGCCGGATTACAGCTCATTTGACCAATGGTCTGCATATTCATGGTAATGAGCAACACTTTCGCACCCATCTTAGCAGAGACATACGCCGCTTCACAGCCTGCGTGTCCCGCGCCTACCACTATAACATCGTATTTCTCGTCTAGAATCATATCCCTAGTGCGCGTAGCACCTCGTTTTCTTTTTCACGCATGACCTTGCTTTCCACCTCGGTCTTGTCTTTAAAGCCCAACAAATGTAGAACTCCGTGAGCAACCACTCTATGAAATTCTTGAATCTCACTACTACCGTGGGTAGAAGCATTTTCTCTTACGCGGTCCATACTAATAAACAACTCACCGCTAATCTTTCTTGAGGTTGAATAATCGAAGGTGATGATATCTGTATAATAGTCGTGGTCCAAGTGTGTCTTGTTGATTTCCAACAGCTCGTCATCGCTCAACCAGTGCACTTGAATCTTACCCAAACGCTGCTCTGGATATAACTGAGAAATACAGCTAAAAACAGAGGTGATATCTACTTCTTGTGGAACCATAACTACTTGCGCTTGAGTATAGGCAAAGGTAAGTCGGTCGTAGAGGATTTTACACGCTCATTCACTTTAAAATCAACCGATTCTTCTTGCTTCTGGTTTCCTTCCTTAGAGCTACGCGTATCCCCTATCTCTTCTTTTTCAAAGACACTTTGCTCTATAGACCATAAACGCTTTTCAAAAGCTTCCAGCCGCTCTTTCTCTTCATTTGACATAAACAAGAGTTGCTGTTTGATAGACTCTAACTGAGATTGAAGTTCCTTTGAAACTCCCATCTTTTCCATGGATTCAATCCTCTTTAAAAGATCAACATCGTTCTGGGATGTTCCTTTTCCTGAGGCACCTTTTTGACCATTTTCACCCTCTTCACGAGGCTCTCCGCTTTGTCCCTTTGTACGACCCCCTGGTTTTTTACCTTGTGATGGTTTGCCTTTATTTCCCTTTTGACCTTGGCCGCTTGTTGAAGGTTTACCCGTCTTACCAGGACGCCCATTCTTACAATTCTTTTGTGCTTGATTTAAGGACAGCTTTTCACTTTCTAAAATCTCATAAAGAATCATATCCAATTCGTTCAACGCACTAAGTACATAACCAGACGCGCTCGGCACCCCTTTATTTGCAACAAAAGCACTCTCTAATACACTAATTTGATCCTCTAGGTTGTTTTGGCATGTTGTTAGTGCCATTGCTAAGGCAGGGTCGTGTACCAATAGAAAAGCTAAACTATCATTGATATTATCCTCAATAGCTAGAAGCGCTTTTTGCTGACGAACCTTGTTGGTTTCTAAAGCTATGGTATTGGTTATTTCTTGCTGGATCGAGGTAGACCAGCTCTGTTTCAATAATCTTTTCAATCGCTCTACGTTATCCTCCTGTACCGCTGCTTGGGTAGTATTGAGTAGTTCTTCAAGTTTCTTTGCAGCGTCCTTTGCTTCTTCTTCTCGTTCCTCACCTTGCTCAGGAATATCTTCAATTTGATCCAATACATCCGCTTCTTCCGAACCTTCTTCAGTGGTAATATCCTCTAACAGTTCTGCGATAAGGCTATCGGTAGAAGCATTCTTATTACTATCCACCGTGTATAGCGTAGATAGTAATTGTTCTTTTAACCAAAGTTGGTTTAACTCCTTTGTCCATTTACTTTCCTCTTCCGGTGTTAAAGGTTTTAATGGGTCCAATTTCTTTATCTCCTCTTCCTTTCTGTCTTGGGATGTTTTTTCCTTTTGACGCTGCGCAGAAGATAATCGCTCTTTGCTTTCTTTTCGTATTCCTAACTCATCCGCAACTTGGCCAGCGATCTGCGATTGCAACATCTGAGCACTTGGTAAAGGCTTTTCAACTATCAATACAGTAGTTTGTCCTTTGGTATCCCTTACCTTGATTTCAACAGAAGAAGAATTCGACCAATTCATATTGAAATTCTTTCGGGATCCTGAAATACGACAGACCTGGTTATTGACAAACAAAGAGTGTAGACCAAAATCATCCCTCACCTCAAACTCTAATGAATCGATTGTATTTTGAATTATAGTAAGGGTAGGGAGATGGTCCTTTAGTTCAATAATAACAGGTTTGACTAATTCCTTTCCTTGAGAGGAAACTATACTAATCGTTTCTCCACTGCTCCAGTTTATAGTTTCCGATGCCTGTACTGTTCCACGTGAAACACTAAGGAATATTCTATCTGTTAACAAGCCTGTGAGTTCAAAAATGACTTCACTGCCGTCGTACAGAAATAAGGTGTCGCTGCTCGTATATTGATCAACCTCTAAATAAGCGGGAGGAGAGATTCTTGCTGTGTAGCTATTTAGGCGAGGAATAGAATCAGTGGTAATCCATAATGATTTTACAAGGCGTCCCTGTAATAACCATTTTAATTCAACATCACTCGTACATATCAAGGAAGGTATTTGAGATGACTTACCGTTGATAGATAAGGTGGTTTTGGAAATCTCTGGAATCGAAAACACTTCACCATAATTCATGTATATGGTATCATATCCTTCAAATTGAATTCCAGAACGTGATGTGAATTCACCAGTGGTAATTTCTAAACCTGTATTTGATACTGATGATTTAAATATCGCTATACATGTAATACTCAGTATGAGAATGATCGTAATAGGAAGTAATGCAAATTTTGATCGCCAAGATTGTTCGATGCGCGGTAAATCGTCGGTAAGTTCTTCCAATACTTTTTTTGAAGCCCAATTCTCAATGGTGTCTTTTGATTGAAGAAATTGGACACTTCTAAACCATCGCCCTTCATCATACTTTTGTAAGGCTTTAGAGAAATAGGTGATGGGAAGTATAAAAGTCGCTAGGTAGTATCCTAATAATCGGATAGGACCAAGAAGTAAACCTAAACCCAATAGAATAGTAATAGCCTTGATTCCTTTAATAAACTCTTCTAATGGCGGAAAAAAGGCGTAGTTTGTGAAGACAATAATTAAGAGTAATAATGCAGAGAAAATTATATATAAAACACTGTAATACAATAACTTATGTAAAAATAAGCGTCGTAAATAGGATTTTATATTTCCTGGTATTCTCATTACTAATTTCAAGTTGTTCAACACAACAAACGGTCATTACAAACCTACCTAATTATAACGTTGAACAACAGGGTAGGGCGCAAAGGCCGACGGTTTTATTATTCCAAGATCCTGGATGTGGACTTAATGATTCAATTTCTAAGTATTTAAACAAAACCGGATTTAATGTACTTCGTATCACTAAGCAAACCGAGTCTCTAGAAGTTCAGAATAGTGATCATAAAGAACGACGGGGATATGAGGGAGTGGAGTTGTACAATGAACTAGCCCAGAAATATAATATCAAAGCCCTTGCTTCGACTGGATTAGAGATACATGGTAGTATTCCTTGGTTTGTGAATACTCCTGTGCAAACCTTGTTTTTTTACAATTACTATCCGGGTTCTTTACAAGATCATATTCTCACTTCAATGGGTAAGAATACTGATGTCTTTCCAATGTATATCGAAGAGTACCCAGCAGTGGAATTATTTGAATTACTATCCAAATATCCACCACCCAGTGGAAAAATATCCTCTTATCCTATCCGCTACGTCAATAGTATATGGCAAGAGGATCCTAAATCATATTTAGGAATGAATGAGCGCGAGGTTAGATTTTTTAGAATCTATTAAGCGCAGCTGATTTTATTCACTCGACGACCGTGACGTCCACCTTCAAATTCAGCTTCGAAAAAGGCAGTGATGATGGTATTGATTTCCTCTTGCGATAAAAATCTAGCAGGAATTGCAATGATGTTTGCATCATTATGTTGACGGGCAAGTGAGGCAATCTCAGGCAACCAACAAAGAGCACCGCGAATACCTTGGTGTTTGTTGACAGTCATATTGATACCATTACCAGATCCACAGATGACAACACCTAAATCTGCTTCTTTAGATTCTACTGCCTCAGCTACTTGGTGACCGTAATCTGGATAATCAACACTCTCTGTAGAGAAAGGTCCTTTATCAATCATTGAGTATCCTTTTCCTTCTAATAACTCGATGATGGCACTTTTCACTTCAACACCAGCATGGTCACAACCGATAGCAATTTTCATAGTCTCTAACTTTGGTACAAATATCAACAATGATGTTTGTAACTAGGTTAATAGATGTGAGTAAGTATTGAACATCGTATAGAAACTTATCCTTGCTTTTTTAAACCAAATTTCGAATTGAACAAAAAATTGAAAAACAGCTGTAAGAGTTGTTTTTACTTACACTCGACTTATCCGCATCCATCATGTAGATAATAACAGGAGCTTCTAAAAATCCTTTTCACTTTTCATTGTTGATAACCAAAATCACATTGTGAATACATAATTCCAAATCCTTTAAACATAAGGGAATCGGAAAACAAGCATGGTGGATAAAGTAACTCTCCAGTTCACAGAATGATTTCATTCTAAAAGTTATCCCACTTATACACGGACTATATACATTACTATAACTTTCTTTAAAGAATAAGATTATATATATAATGAGAAGAGGAGATTGGTTAATAGATGAATCTGTAGAGGTCTATGATAATCCATGGATCAATGTAGTACATCACAAGGTGTCTACCCCGAACCGTACCCCTGGAATTTATGGACAGGTATCCTTTAAAAACTTCGCCATTGGTATTATTCCTATTGATCAGGATGGAATGACTTGGCGGGTGGGTCAGTATAGATTTCCTGTGGATCGGTACAGCTGGGAAATACCAGAAGGCGGTGGTCCTTTGCAAGAAGATCCCTTGAAAAGTGCCCAGCGTGAATTACGAGAGGAAGTTGGGTTAATTGCAGCGCAATGGTCGCTTTTAATGGAATTAGATTTAAGTAATAGCGTAACCAACGAGCAGAGCTATGTGTACATCGCAGAAGAATTAACCTCTGTGCCTACTGAACACGAAGATTCAGAGAATCTTACCATTGAAAAATTACCTTTTTCTGAATTGTATCAACAAGTGCTCGACGGTACCATTCGATCGATAGTATTTCAGTTGTAGGCCGAACTATCTTAAAAATTAGACGCAGGGAATTATTGTTCGTGGCCTGACTTCAACATCAAGGTTATTGGGTCTTGGATTACACCAGTAATAACCTGGATTTAGATTCGAATAAGTACAGGTTTATATATGCTCACTGCTGCTGGTTGAACACAAATGTCGTCGGCCTTTCAAGTGATTTATTATTTCGCAGATTATTCATTTACCGAATAAATCCATTATGGTTGAAATGCAGAAGAATGTTCAGAATACTATGAAGCCTATGTTTGGCCAAGTAAATTGTTTTTTCACCGGTGATTTTATAAATACTGGCGATTCACTATTCTTCAGTCAAAGCCCTGTTAAGCGGTTATAGTAACAATATGTTTGTACCGAAAAACCATCATGTCCTGAATATGGTAGTGAATAACGATAGCATCAGTTGGTTGCCAGATACAGTTAAGGTTTTCTAGGGACCAATTATATATTCTTGAGTATTCGGACGGTTCGGTACGAAAAGTCTTTTTAGGAGCCTTTTAAATCTTTTTAGGAGCCTTTTAAATCAAGGAATGTTTTAAAGTGTTCCATCACTGTTGCAGCGGCTTGATCTGTAGGGTGTGTTCCTTTTTCGTTGTAGTAGCTGTAATCCCTCAAAATATCTGTGACAATCTCAAAACTTGGGAAGTAATAACTGTTGTTTCGAAGAGGAAAGTAATTGGTCAATCACCAAGTGAAGTACAGATTTTGAAAGGGTGTTTTCACGCCACCCAAGTTTGGTGTATTTCACAGCACTAACGGTATAAATGATGGTCCAATCCTCTGGAATAACAGCAAGTACTTGCGCCCAATAGTGCACAATATCTTCAATAGAAAGCAACTGTCTCTGGAAAAAATGGTTGGGCAGTTTATGGCAATTATTGACCACCTGATCTTCGTACATCCAAGCGTGGGCTGTGCCAAAAGACAGTATTAGAATGTTCTGATGGCCTTGATGTTTTTTAATATTATCAAGCACTTCTGATCTTATCGAATCTGTAGTGGATTGAAGGGCCGCGCTATCGGAATCTTGGAATTTATTAGCGGCATCTAATTGGTGATAGATCCCTTGAAAATCCACTGGAGGGAGGAGGGGAAAATCGTTCGAGAAGAGCCATTGCAATTGCCGGCCGATGGATATAGGGTTGAAAGAAGTTCCTAAAGGATTGCAGTACATAGGTAGATGGTGTTGCTGGGCAAAACCTTCGAAGTGTTGCACGAAGCAACTACCAATACCTAAAAAAAAGAAAGGGGAATCTGATCCTTTCAAATTCCCCACTTCTATTTGTTTATGTGTCATTTAAATATTGAATTCAATCCCCTGCGCTAAAGGTAGGGCATTGCCATAATTCAATGTATTGGTTTGTCGGCGCATGTACGCTTTCCAAGCATCGGAGCCACTTTCTCGTCCGCCGCCTGTTTCTTTTTCACCGCCAAAGGCACCACCTATTTCTGCTCCTGAAGTACCGATGTTGATATTTGCTATACCACAATCGGACCCAGATTCACTTAAGAAAATATGCGCTTCGCGGAAATCACTAGTCATCACTGCACTTGATAAACCTTGCTTGACATCGTTTTGAATAGCAATAGCGTCGTGAATATCTCCGCTGTATTTCAACAAGTATAAAATAGGGGCAAAGGTTTCGCGCTGAACACTTGCGTAGTGGTTTTCAGCTTCGACAATACAAGGGGATACATAGAATCCTTCGTCGTAAATACCGCCAGAGAGTACCTCACCGCCTAGCAACACCTTTCCGCCTTCCTCTTGAACAGTGGAAATGGTGTGTAAGAAATTATTAACCGAATCCTGGTCAATCAAGCGGTCCTACATGGTTGGAAGCATCTAATGGGTTGCCAATTTTTAATTGGCCATAGGCCTGAACCAAGGCATTTTTAACCGTATCGTAAACAGACTCGTGGATGATCAATCTGCGGGTAGAAGTACAGCGTTGTCCACAGGTACCTACAGCGCCGAATATTGCGCCGGTAATAGTCATTTTTAGATCACAACTTGGGGTGATGATAATGGCGTTGTTTCCGCCAAGCTCTAAGATTGATTTTCCAAAACGACCTGCAACTGCAGCACCAACTATAGCACCCATGCGAGAAGAACCAGTAGCAGAGATAAGCGGCATTCTATGATCCGCTGTCATCCATTCCCCTACTTTATAATCACCGGTAATAATGTTTGAAATACCGTCCGGTAATCCATTAGCAGCAGCGACTTCGTTCCAGATATGTTGACAAGCCACGGCACATAATGGGGATTTTTCAGAGGCTTTCCAAACTACCGTATTTCCACAAACTAAAGCGATGGCAAAGTTCCAAGACCAAACGGCAACAGGAAAGTTGAAAGCAGAGATTACACCAACCACACCAATAGGATGCCATTGCTCCATCATGTGGTGTTCGGGACGTTCGCTTTTAATAGTCAATCCGTACAATTGACGAGATAGACCTACGGCAAAATCACAGATATCAATCATTTCCTGAACCTCACCCAATCCTTCTTGGTAGCTCTTACCCATTTCTAAAGAAACAAGGGCTCCTAAATCTTCTTTTTTTTCTCTCAGGACATTACCGAACTGGCGGATGTATTCTCCACGTTGAGGTGCGGGAACTTTGCGCCAATCTACAAAAGCTTGCTGCGCGGCATCCACGACTTTGTGATAATCACTTTCGGTAGTGGTATTTACCTCGGCGAGATGTTGGTTTTGGATAGGAGAGGAAGACCCAATGTAATGTGAGGAAGCAGACCACTTTTGTCCTATAGCTGTACCGTCATTTTTTGATTGGATACCAAGTGAAGTAAGAATGTTTTCTGGTTGAAGCGTGTTCATGATAGATTCAAAATTTGTATAAAATTAAACATTGAGCATCACTTTTGTTGGAATTATAAATCTCTATCTGGTTTTTTTCTAAATGCTTCGGCTTGCGTACTTTTGTTATTTAGAATTAATTTAAATAAGATGCGTTTTACCCCAATTTTCCTCGCCATCCTTATTGCCGCCACCAGCTGTACAACTCCAGAAAACAGCGCCACTTCCGCGCCAAGCAAACCCATCATCTTGTGTACCACAAGCATCATGACGGATTGGGTAAGCAACTTCGCCGGGGAGCGTTTTGAGGTAAAAGCATTGCTAGACAAAGGCATCGACCCACATACCTACAAGCCAAGCAAGAAAGATTTGGATGCCATTCGAGCGGCGGACGTCATCATCTACCACGGCGTTCATTTGGAGGGAAAAATCATAGATGTCCTGGAAAAGATTCAAGGCAAATTGATCATTGATGCGGCGGCTCACGTGCCGGATTCAATCATCATTAGCGACCCAAATTTCCCAGCGAGCAAGGATCCACATTACTGGTTTGATACAGAGCTCGTGAGATTTATCATTGGAGATATAGGCCAAGCATTATCAAGCGCCTATCCAGAGAGCGATTCAGAAATTTTAGCCGGTGTACAGCAATACCAAGCGGCCATTGCGGCGACCACGGATAGCGTTGCAGCGATTGTGAACAGTATTCCTGAGGACAACAGGTTGGTGGTGACCACCCACGATGCATTGAGTTACTGGGCGCGTACGTTTAACATGAAGGTGAATACCCTACAAGGGGCCTCGACGGTTTCTGAATTTGGACTAAAAGAAGTGACAGATTTGGTCAACTTCATTTGTGCAGAGGGGGTGCCAGCGATTTTCTTGGAAAACATTGTAAGCCCTCAGGCGATGGAAAGTGTGCAGCGAGGGTGCGCGGCAAAAGGCTGCCCAGTGGTACTAGGCCCGGAGCTTTTAAGCGACTCATTGGGACCAGAAGAGGATCAAGATACGTACCTTGAAATGCTCATATACAACGCCAATTTGTTGGCCACTTACTTAAAATAATCTTTGAACGACCTCATTAAATACCTTACCCTTTCGGACCCCAATGTTCGATACGTGGCCCTAGCTATTTTGCTATTAGGCGGGGTCAGTGGTGCGGTCGGTACATTCAATTTTCTGCGCAAGAAAACCCTGGTCGGTGAAACCGTCGCCCACAGTATGCTGCCGGGCGTGCTTATCGCTTTTGTATTGAGCGGGGTTAAGGATCCATTGGTCTTGATTTCCGGCGCGGCGGTAAGTGGTTGGTTGTCCATTTGGGTGGTGGATTACATCACTAGACACAGCAAAATCAAAGGGGACAGCGCCTTGGCAATTGTGCTTTCGAGCTTCTTCGGACTGGGCATTGTGATGCTCACAGTGATTCAACGCACCTACGGCAGAGAGCAAAGCGGTTTAGATCATTACATCTTTGGAAACGCGGCAGCAATGAGTCCGGAGGACAGCGTGGTCTTTGGAATTATTTCCCTGGTAGTGCTGTTGATTGTGGCGTGGCATTACTTCAGTTTAAAGGCGGTTGTGTTCAACCAGGATTTTGCTCAAAGCGTCGGCATTAACACCAAATGGATTGAAACACTGATCAGCTTTATCACGATTTTAAGCATTAGCGTTGGGATTAAAGCGGTAGGCATTGTGATGATGAGTGCCCTACTTATAATACCTCCAACTGCCGCGAGGTTTTGGACCGACAAACTGGGCCGAATGTTATTGATTAGCGGCGCCTTCGGCGCTATTTCAGGTTGGCTAGGGGCTTTTATCAGCTACAGCTATTCGAGCATGCCGACCGGCCCGTGGACCATTGTGATGATCAGCTTGATTGCTTTTATCTCGATGATGTTTGCACCAAACAAGGGAGTGGTTTTTCAGCGTTGGAGCAAGCTTTTGGTCAAGCGTAGAATGAACGAGGAGAACTTGTTGAAAACGGCGGTACAATTAGAAGTTCGCGGCCAAGGGAAACTCTTCAATCGCAGGAGCATCAGCGCACGCCAATTCTTTGATACGCGATTGTGGAACAGAACCATTAAGCGCTTGCGCAGAAAAGGCTTGGTTAAGAGAGTACATACAGGATTTACCTTGAGTACAGAAGGCCGCGCCATTGGTGCTGAGATTGATAGACGCCACAAGATTTGGGAGGTCTATTTGCAGCGTCGTATGCAGATGAGTGTACACCTAGTCCACGACGAAGCCGATACCATGGAGCACTTTTTGACGCCAGAAATTGAGGCAGAGATTTTAAAGGAATTGGGCCTTTGTAGTAGGTTTAACCCCTTGCTTGAAATTCACGAAATAGTCCCAGAGGGCGCATAGTATGGATGCTTTTTGGATCATCATTACGGCTTTTTAGTAGCATCCTCCACGGGGATGTTGGGCAACTTATTGCTGTTGCGTCGCATGAGCATGATGGGCGATGCCCTGAGCCATGCCGTGCTTCCAGGAATTGTAATTGCCTACCTCATCAGCGGTTCTCGCGCTTCTTTACCGTTGTTTTTAGGTGCGATCGTGATGGGTGTGGTGACCACGCTTTTGATCCAATTCTTTTCTTCCAAAGGCAAGATGCAATCCGACGCCGCGATGGGAACGGTCTTTACCTTTTTGTTTGCCGTGGGGGTGATCTTAGTGACCCGATTCGCCGGCGAGGCAGATATTGATGCAGATTGTGTATTGCACGGTGAAATTGCCTTTGTACCCCTTCAAACCTCTTCTTTTTTAGGCCTCAACGTTCCCGCCCCAGTGTGGACACTCTTGGTGTTGTTGTTGCTCATTCAGGTGATTTTCTGGTGGGGCTATAAGGGCTGGATGATTACGTCCTTCAACAATGAATATGCACAAAGCATAGGGATTCGCACCGTGTTGTGGCACTACAGCTTAATGGCGGCAACCTCGGTGGCTACCGTGGTGAGCTTTGAAAGTGTGGGCGCTATTTTGGTCATTGCATTCCTAGTGGTTCCTGCGGCAAGCGCGTACTTAATCACCGATAACTTCAAGAGAATGACCCTGTTGATTATGCTGCAGGGACTGATCAGTGCAATCCTAGGTTATTATATCGCCGAATGGGTAGGCGGTTCCATCAGCGGATCTATGGCTGTGGCCAGTTTCTTACAATTTGCTGCTTGCTTCGCTTGGAGTAAGGTTGGGGCAAAAAAAGAGGGCTAAAGTCCCCACTCTAGCCCTCACTCGCTTAACACAAAAACACGTAGAATCGTTGTTTTCAAACGACAATGCAAACCTCGTGCCGAAAAATGGCGCAAGGAAAAAAACTTGTGTTAAGAGTTTGTTACCAGGTGGCGTCCGGGTAGGTACGCGGCAAACTTTGCATCTCGGCAAGGATATATCCCAGGTGGGCAGAGTGTATGCCGTATCGCCCGCCAGTTTGAGCCCAGGCATTATCATCAGGGCGAGAGAGCGTGGCCATCTGAAGCACTTCATCGACCTTTTCCAGCCAAGCAGATTTTAGTGTAGGGAAGGCTACGAAACTTGGATCCAGCTCTTCAAAAATTGGAGAAGATTCAAATAATTCACCGGCCCACATCCAAAGGTCGTTTATGCTTTTTTGAACTTTCTCGTGGCTTTCTTCTGTGCCGTCTCCCAAACGAACCACCCATTCTGCGCTCCACTGCGCGTGATAGGCAATTTCTTTGATGGACTTTTCTGCGATCTCTGCAATAAGCGCATAGGTACAATTTCTTAGCGCGTCGTAGAGGTAAAAATTGAACGCATCCATGAAGAAACTGCGCACGATGGAATCCCCCCAATGGCCATTGGGTTGCTCGACCAACAAGGCGTTGCGGAAATCCATATGATCACGGAAATACGCGAGGCTATCTTCTGTGGCAGCACCGCCTTTTAATTCCGCGAGGTGTTGGTACAACAATCGAGCGCGACCGATATGGTCTAATGCGGTATTGATGATCGCTATATCCTGTTCCAAGACCGGACCAGCCGAACACCATTTGCTAAGTTGCTGCCCTAAAATCAAGGCGTCGTCAGCAAGGAAAAACAAATATTCTTCTAAAGCTTCTTCTTTGGTGAAGTCGCGCTTCACGCCGTTTAACCATCCTCCTCCCATGGCTTACATGTGTTCGACATCATCAGGGATGTCGTAGAAGGTGGGGTGACGGTAGACTTTGTCGTCGCTAGGAGCGAACAAGGGTTCTTTTTCATCCGGCGAACTTGCGGTGATTTGGTCCGAAGGAACAACCCAAATACTGATGCCCTCTGAGCGTCGAGTATAGACGTCGCGAGCGTTTTTAATAGCCATATCGGCGTCGGCGGCGTGAAGGCTACCTACGTGTTTATGGGCGAGTCCGTTCTTGCTGCGGACAAAGACTTCGTAAAGCTTCCAGTGGTTCTTATTCATGCGGTTGTAATAGGTTAGGCTGCTGAGGTTCTGTTTTCTTTGCGCTTGGCTTCTTTTTCAGCGTAGGCGAGCGCGGCTTCACGGACCCAAGCGCCTTCTTCGTGCGCTTTTACGTGATGGGCAATACGCTCTTTATTGCAAGGTCCGTTGCCCTGAATAACGTTGTAAAACTCGTCCCAATTAATTTCTCCAAAATCGTACGATCCACGCTCCTCGTTCCATTTCAAATCAGGATCTGGAATGGTAAGCCCGAGGTAATGGGCTTGTGGAACGGTTTTATCGATGAATTCTTGACGAAGGGTATCGTTGCTCTTGCGCTTGATTTTCCAACGCATGCTTTGCTCGGAGTTTGGGCTATTGTCGTCCGACGGTCCAAACATCATGAGTGAAGGCCACCACCAGCGGTTCAAACTCTCTTGCGCCATTTTCTTTTGTTCAGGAGTTCCTTGGGCCAATTTCATAACGACCTCGTATCCCTGACGTTGGTGGAAACTTTCCTCCTTACAGATTTTAACCATGGCGCGAGCATAAGGCCCGTAGCTGGTGCGCGTCAACATCACTTGGTTTTGAATCGCGGCACCGTCGACCAACCATCCGATCGTTCCCATATCTGCCCAAGAAGGCGTAGGGTAGTTGAAGATGGAGCTGTACTTCGCTTTACCGCTTTGCAAATCCGCAATCATTTGGTCGCGACTTGTACCTAAAGTTTCGGCGGCGCTGTACAAATACAAACCGTGTCCAGCCTCGTCCTGCACCTTGGCAAGAAGAATGAGTTTAGCGCGGAGCGAAGGCGCACGCGTGATCCAATTTGCTTCTGGCTGCATGCCGATAATCTCGCTGTGGGCGTGCTGAGAAATCTGACGCACCAAGGTCTTGCGGTATTTTTCGGGCATCCAGTCTTTCGGCTCCACCTTGTTTTCGGCGTCGACGTAAGCCTGAAACTTTTCTTCTAAAGAGATGTTGGTTCCCATGTATCTGTGTATTTGGTCGTTTACAAAGTTAAAACACAACAACTAATGGTTGTTAATGGTTTAATATTGCGTTCTACCTTTACACCACAAATCCAGAAGCATGTTTAAATTCTTCAAGAAAAATTCCACAGAAAGCCCATCCCTACAGAAGGAATCGAACGAGAAAGGCGACGGTCATTTCCACGCGGTCACCGTTAAAGAGGTGCGTCGTGAGACTGAGGATGCCGTGAGTATTGCCTTTAACTTGCCTGAGGACGGCGCAGATTTTTCATTCTTACCAGGCCAATACCTTACCCTGAAAGCCAACATTGGTGGGGAAGAGGTGCGCCGATCGTATTCGGTTTGTGTCGCCCCACACGAGGGCGAGCTGCGCGTTGCGGTCAAAGAAATCGAAGGAGGTAAGTTTTCAACATATGCCAACCGCGAACTAAAGGCGGGCGATGCCATTGAAAGTATGGCGCCAACAGGCAATTTTACTTGGTCGCCTACGGGCAACGCCTCACACGTTGTGGGATGGGCGGCAGGATCGGGCATTACCCCGGTAATGTCCATCGCGAAAAGCGTTTTGGCGAGCGATGATGCCAGCACCTTTACCCTCTTCTATGGGAACAAGAACAGCAATAGCATCATTTTCAAAGACGCTATCGACGATCTAAAAAACACCTACCTCGAGCGCTTCGAAGTACACCACGTATTGAGCCGTGAGGACCAGGGCACCGACCACCTCAAGGGAAGAATAGATGCCGCAAAGGCAGAGAAGTTTGCACAATCGCTGATCGACCTAAACAAAGTGACCGCACATTACCTGTGTGGGCCACAAGAGATGATCGAAACGGTAAGCGCCAAGCTCGAAAGCATGGGCACGGCGAAATCAAATATTCACTTTGAGCTGTTCAACACCTCAGCACCTTCCACAGACGCCCAAGCGGCCTCTGAAGCAAGAGCTTCGGCCAACGCTTCGGTAACCGTGGTGTTGGACGGTGAGGAGACCCATTTTGAAATGGGTCCTAAGGACTATGTATTGGACGCTGCCTTAGACGCCGGAGCCGACGTTCCTTATGCTTGTAAAGGAGCCGTTTGTTGTACCTGTCGTGCCAAAGTTTTGGAAGGATCTGCCGAGATGGTCATGAACTATGCACTTGTAGACGACGAGGTGAAAGACGGCTATATCCTTACCTGTCAAAGCCACGCCACGAGCGATAAACTAGTAGTAAGTTTCGATGAGTAAAAGCAGTCCTAGAAAGAACGGCGTAAGCGACGAACCCGGACCTTCTTTTCACGAGAAGAAGCCGAAGAACGCCAAGGACTACAACATCGGTAAGGGCGCGAAAAAGCGCATGAACAAAGCCAAAAAGTACGGTACTGGCGGAAAAAAACGCTAGGCCCAGGATATAAAAAGCCCCGCATCAGCGGGGCTTTTTGTTACTCGTATGTGTTGTTGTTCCGATCGATGTCGAGCATGCGCTTCGAAGGATCAATCTCAACCCCAATAACCGTTTCTTTACCGGGGATAAACAGCTTGTATTCTGGATGCGTCCAGGGCCAAGGTTGGTGAACCTCAAGGCCGTCTTGATGCTTGGCACCATACATACTAACAAGAGGAATGGTGTGCATTTCTTTACGTCCACCTTCATATTGCACCATTATATCTACAGGCATTGGGAACAGTCCAACGCGTCGTAGGGTGATTTGTGTGCCCACCTGGTCAGATTCAACAGATGCCACAGCATAATCAACGCTCTTTACTTGATCCATGTAATAGCTGAGGTACCAGTCTAATTCCATGTCGGATTCCACCTCCATAATGCGCAAGAAATCTTCCGGCTTTGGATGCTTGAACTGCCACTTTTGCCAGTAGCGCATCATTCCGCGAGCAAAGGCCTCTTCACCAATAATGTATTCGAGTTGGTTTAAGAACAAGGCGCCTGCACTGTAGCTGTTGATGCCGTAAGTGCGGTTGTAGTTGAAGTGATCTGCGGGGGTGCTCAGGGGCTCGCGCAAGCCTGAGGTGTCGAGGTACACATACGCCCTGTAGGCTCCAAGGTGTGGGTTTTCTTCACCGCGATTGAACAGGAAGTTCATGCACTCCTCTTCTGCATAAGAAGTGAAGCCCTCGTCCATCCAGGGGTAGGCCGCTTCGTTTGTTCCAATCACGCCATAGTACCAGTTGTGTGTTGCCTCATGTACGAACAGTCCGGTAAAGCCTTCGAACTTATCCCCGCCGCCGAGCATCATGGTACACATGGGGTACTCCATTCCGCCATCGCCGCCCTGGATGAGGGAAAATTGATCATACGGGTACTTGCCGAAGTTGTTGGCCATGAAATCAAAGTACCCTTGTAGGTAGCCTTTTTGGATTTCGTCCCAATTCGCTTCGTTGGCCGTCTCAGGATCGTACAACAAGTGGACTAGCGGGCCGTTTTCAATTTGCAGCTGCTTGTGTACATAGTCCGGATCTGCGGCAAAGGCGAAATCATGGACTTTATCTGCTTTAAAATGCCAGGTGCGCAGCTCTTTTTTGCCCAAGCGAACTTTTTTAATGCCGCCATAACCAAAGCCGACATCTTCAGGGTTTTGCAGGTAACCCGTGCCGCCTAGGACATAGTCGCGGTGGATGTGAATTTTCACATCGAACGACCCCCAAACGCCATAGAATTCGCGTCCTACGTATTGGTCTGCATGCCAGCCGTCCTCGTCGTATTCGGCCAATTTTGGGTACCATTGCGTCATGGTAAATTCAATGCCCTCCTTGTTGTTCCAGCCCGAGCGACGAACTTGTTCTGGAACTTGAGCGTCCCACGCCATCGTGAATACGGTGGACTGCCCAGGCAGCAGGGGCTCAGCGAGCTCACATTTCAATACTGTGCCCTGAACGTCCCAGCGCAAAGGCGATCCGTTTTGGGTAAGGACGCGCACGTTTTGGTACCCGATGCGATCAGGTCCCAACCCTTCGATGCGATCGCGCACGCGGCGGTCAGGATCGGCAATATTGCGTGAACGCACGTCCATCATGCTTTCCGGCTGGAAGGCGTTGAAGTAGAGGTGGAAATACGCCTTGTGCAAGGTGTCGGGGCTGTTGTTGGTGTAGGTGATTTGCTGTGCACCGTCGTATTGGTGATTTGCCACGTCCATGGTGATGTCCATGTCGTAGTGCACGGCTTGTTGCCAATATTGAGCCTGGGCGCTAATGCCTAGGCCCACAAAGAATGCAAGGAGGAGATTTTTCATGGTATGTAGGAGTTATCCAAAAAAGTGATCGAGGCGTCCGTTGTCCAAAAGTCGCGGACCCTTTTCTGTCATTTGTAACGTACAAACTTCATTATACGCGTCGTGTTCGAGGAATAAATGGTAGCCCTTTTCCGCCGCTTCGGTAAAGATGCGGGTGCGCTCATCTAGGGTGAGCAGGGGCCGAGTATCGTAGCCCATCACATAGGGCAGGGGAATATGTCCCGTGGAGGGCAGAAGATCGGCCATGAAAACAACCGTTTGGCCCTGGTAGGGGAGGATGGGACACATCTGTGCGTCGGTATGGCCGTTGACGACGAAGACATCGAAGCCCAGCGGTGTGCTCACGCGATGCTCGCCTTCTGGGGCGTCGATAAATTTCAGTTGCCCGCTTTCTTCGAGGGGCAGAATGTTTTCAGATAGGAAGCTGGCGCGTTCTCGGGCGTTGGGTTTGGTGGCCCAATTCCAATGGCGCTCGTTGGTCCAATAATTGGCGTTTTTGAAGGCCGGTTCGTAACCGGTGCGGTCGGCGTTCCACTGCACAGCGCCCCCCACATGGTCAAAGTGAAGGTGGGTGAGGAACACGTCGGTGATGTCGTCGCGATTAAAACCGTGAGCGGCCAGCGATGCATCCAGGCTGTGGTCGCCATGTAGGAAGTAGTGGCTAAAAAACTTTTCGCTTTGTTTGTTGCCGATGCCGGTGTCGACGAGGATTAATTGGTCCCCGTTTTCAATCAATAAAGAGCGCATGGCCCAAGTACAAAGGTTGCGTTCATCCGCAGGATTTGTGCGCTCCCAGAGGCCTTTGGGCACCACGCCAAACATGGCGCCGCCGTCGAGTTTGAAGTTCCCGGTGTGAATGGGGTAAAGGTTCATTTCTGAAGATTTTGCTCCAATTTACAACCGTTGTTCGTAACGCTTATCACGGGGGCTCGAATTCTAATCGGGTTATTTTACATTTAACCCGGCGTGAACATAAACCTGAACCGCGCCTTATATATGGTAATAAACTGAGAACAAGATGAAAGCAAGCTCGAAACACAATCCTATCACAGAGTTTGACGCACCAAAACCATTTCGCTGGAACCAGTACCTCGTAGGTGGAGAGATCCACACTTGGGACGGTGATTTCGAGAAAGTATATAGCCCAATGGGCGCCGTTAAAGCCGATGGCACCACCGATAAAGTGTACCTCGGCGAGTCTCCAACACTGGACGAAGCCGCGGGTCTTAAGGCCCTGGCGGCAGCTAAAGAAGCCTATAACAACGGCCGTGGATATTGGCCAACGGCAGGCGCCGCGGCACGCATCGCCGCCATGGAGAAGTTTGTGGCGTTGATGAAAGAAAAGCGCGAAGAGGTCAGCACTTTGTTGATGTGGGAGATTGCGAAGAACAAGAGCTCCGCCTACAAAGAATTTGACCGTACGGTGGATTATATCAATGACACGATCGAGGAGTACAAGGAGCTACAGCGACGCGGCTCACACGTGGCGAGTAAGGACGGGGTGATTTCCCAAATTCGTCGTGGACCACTAGGCGTTGTATTGTGTTTAGGCCCGTACAACTACCCGCTAAACGAGACCTTTTGTTTGCTCATTCCTTCCCTGATCATGGGGAACACCATTGTTTTCAAGCCTGCGAAATACGGCGTGCTACTGTTGACCCCGCTCATTGATGCGTTCAAGGAGGCCTTCCCTCCGGGAGCGGTGAACATCGTGTTCGGTCGTGGACGCACATTGGCAGGCCCTATCATGAAAACAGGCGATGTGGATGTCTTGGCTTTAATTGGAAACTCAAAAAGCTCAAACGCATTGGTGGCGCAGCACCCAAAACCAAACCGCTTACGTCAGGTATTGGGACTAGAAGCTAAAAACCCAGCCATCGTTTTCGACGACGCGAACATTGACCAAGCGGTAAAGGAATGTGTGAACGGCGCCTTGAGCTATAACGGCCAGCGCTGTACGGCATTGAAGCTATTGTTTGTACACAAGAGCGTATCTGAAGAGTTCCGCACCAAGTTTACCGCGGCGGTGGACGCCCTCGTGCTCGACCACCCAGAAACAGACTGTCCGCTCACTCCGCTGCCAGAGCGCAACAAAGTAGAGCAGATGGAAGCCTACGTGGACGATGCCGTGTCTAAGGGTGCGCAGGTGATCAATAAGAACGCAGGTCGCGTTTCAGATACCGCCTTCTTCCCGGCAGTGTTGTACCCGGTGACTAACGAGATGGACATTTTCCACGAAGAGCAGTTCGGCCCGGTCGTACCCATCGTGGAATACGAGGATCTTGAAGAAGTTATGGCGTGCATCGCGAAGAGTGACTACGGTCAGCAGTGCAGTTTGTTTAGTGGCAACGAGGCGACCATTGCCTATGCCGTGGACAACATGGTGAACCAAGTATGTCGTGTGAACATCAACGCCTCTTGTCAGCGCGGTCCGGATTACTTGCCGTTTACCGGAAGAAAGGACAGCGCCGTAGCGACGTTGAGCGTGCACGATGCCTTGCGCTCGTTCTCAATCCGTACGCTTGTGGCGACGGGTGCGGACCAGAAAGAATTGGTCGGCAATGTGATTTCTGGGGGCCAAAGCACCTGGATGACGACCGACTACTTGTTGTAAAACACAACGCAACAGATCTACAACCCCGGGCCTTTGGTTCGGGGTTTTTTATTGTACTTTGATGGGATGAAGATCCAATACCAAATCCAAGAAGAGGATTTTTATACTTATCAGCTTTTCACGGCCTCACAATCTAAGCGTGTGCAACGCCAAAGGTCTCGCAGCAAACTATTGCTGTTGGGGATGTGTGCACTGGGGATGTGGGTTTTTTATTTCGATAACGCAGGGATGACCTTTTACTTCGCTGGTGTTTTTCTGGTGGTGCTTTTTGGGTATGGCAGGTATTTTAGTTGGAGGTTCCGAAAGCATTATCGCGCGCACATTAAAGAACATTATTCGGGCCGATTCGGTCTTGAGGAAACCCTTGTCTTGGAAGATGATGTGGTGATTTCCACGAATAAATTGGGCGAAAGCAAGTTGAACATTTCCGAGTTTGAGAAAATCAGTGAAACCCGTTCCCACTTGTTCGTGCACATGAGCACCGGAAATACATTGATCATCCCTACCCACGCAGATGGAGTACAGGCCTTCAAGCAAAACCTAGTTGATAAAGGCGTGAAAGTCGAGGCTTGTTTTGATTGGAGGTTTTAGCGGATTGCCCTCACTTTGTTCGGGCGGACCGCGTGGTCACCTAAGGTCAGTAAGAACGCCCCGGTCCTTTGCTGCGCAAAGCCCTTGGCCTTTTTTAGTTGCCCCGGCGCTCAAGCAAGCTTGGCGCCGCACCAACTAAAAAACCCCAGCTCGCATCGCGAGCCGGGGCTTTTCTTATTCTGAGGTTCCGAGCGGACTCGAACCGCTGTAGCTGGTTTTGCAGACCAGTGCCTAGCCACTCGGCCACGGAACCTTAGGGAGGCCAAAAATAATGGAAAAATCCGAACGGCCTCGAGATAATTTTAAGTCTACCGCTCAGCGGTAAATGTTAGGGCGACGCGCTCCACATCCCCGTTGATGGGTGGGTTGAGTTTTGCGACGTTGACCCATGCTTTTTGAACGGACGGGTGTTCGTTCATGATTCGGTCGATGATGCGCTGACAAACGACTTCGAGAAGTTTGGCGCGGACGGCCATTTCTTCCTTGGCGATGGCGTTTAGGGCGACGTAATCAACCGTGTCGTTGAGGTCGTCCGAGGCCACGGAGGCGGTGAGGTCGGCCCATACGCTGATGTTTACCTCGTAGTGGGAGCCGATCGTGGCCTCTTCCTGCATGCACCCGTGGTTGGTGTAGATGCGGATGCCGTGAACGTCGATTTGGTGTAGTGCGCTCATTATCCTAGTACAGCGATGGCTTTTTCGATGCGAGCGAGGACTTCTGTTTTGCCGAGGACTTCACAAATGGTGAACATCGATGGACCCATGCCCTTGCCGGTTACGGCGAGGCGGAACGAAGGGCCTACTTTGCCGAAGCCTAGTTCTTTCTCTGCCAAATAACCCTTGAAAGCGGCTTCAATGGAGCTTTCGGTAAAATCACCAAGTGCTTCGAAACGAGCGGCGAGGTCTTGCATCATGCCGGCGCTGTCCGCGGTCCATTTTTTGGAAGCCGTTTTTTCGTCGTATTCCGATGGGGCGGAGAACAAGAATTGGCCCTCGGTGAGGAGGTCTTGCGGGAAGGTGGCGCGTTCGCTCATCATGGTAGCGATTTTACCGAGGTGTGCTTCGTTGTATGCGAGGCCTTCTTTGTCCAATTCTTTTTTGAGCTCAGCCGCTAGCTGGTCTTCGTTAAGGGCGCGCAGGTACAATTGGTTGAACCATTTGCCTTTTTCGAAATCGAATTTGGCGCCGGATTTGGAGACTTTGCTGAGGTCGAAGGCGTCGATGAGGCCTTGTAGGTCGAAAATTTCTTGTTCGGTGCCTGGGTTCCAGCCAAGGAGGGCGAGCATGTTGATGAAGGCGCCTGGGAAGAAGCCAAACTCGCGGTAGCCGCTGGCCGTTTCTCCGGTCTCTTCATTGTGCCAATCGATCGGGAATACAGGGAAGCCGAGGCGGTCGCCGTCGCGCTTGCTTAATTTTCCTGGACCATCTGGTTTGAGCAGGAGGGGGAGGTGGGCAAAAATTGGACACTCCCAACCAAAAGCCTCATACAACATCACGTGTAGGGGCGCTGAAGGCAACCACTCTTCACCGCGAATGACGTGCGTAATGCCCATCAAGCGGTCGTCTACGATGTTGGCCAAATGGTAGGTCGGCATGCCATCAGATTTGAAGAGGACCTTGTCGTCCATGTTGTTGGTGTTGACGCTCACCCAGCCGCGGATCGTGTCTTCGAAGCGCACTTCGTGATTGCGCGGGAGCTTGATGCGCACCACGTAGGGCTCGCCGGCAGCGATTTTCGCTTCAACCTCTTCTTTGGGAAGGGTCAAAGAGTTCTTCATATTGCCGCGGGTGATGTAGTTGTATTGCCAGTTGGCTGCGCCGGCATCTTTGGCCAATTGGCGCATGGCGTCGAGCTCGTCTGCCGTGTCGAAGGCGATATACGCTTTCTCGTCTGCGAGCAGCTGGTCCACGTACTGTCTGTACATCGGCTTGCGTTCGCTTTGACGGTAAGGGCCGTTGCCACGGTCTTCACCCCCGATGCCTTCATCCGGGCTGATGCCACACCAAGCGAGGGATTCGATGATGTATTTCTCCGCACCCGCTACGAAGCGAGTTTGGTCGGTATCTTCTATGCGCAATAGAAAATCTCCGCCGTGTTTTTTGGCGAACAAATAGTTGTACAAAGCGGTGCGCACCCCACCAATGTGTAGGGGTCCAGTTGGGGACGGTGCGAATCGGACACGAACTTTTGAGCTCATTATAGTATCGTTAGAATTGGCGCAAAGGTACAATCGTCTAAACCATTAGGAAACACTAACTTTGTTTAGATAAAAAACACATCTAATCATGTACCCAGAAGAACTCATTGCCCCTATGCGCGCCGAATTGGCGAACAATGGATATACTGAAACAAAGACTCCAGAAGAAGTAACTGCAGCGATCAACGCGGACGGAACGACATTCGTAGTCGTAAATTCTGTGTGTGGTTGTGCTGCGGGTTCTGCACGCCCAGCCGCTATGGCAGTGGCAAAATCGTCGGTGAAGCCGGATCGTATGATCACTGTTTTTGCCGGTAACGACGTGGATGCGGTGAACCAAGCGCGCAAGCACATGCTTCCATTCCCTCCATCTTCACCTTCTATGGCGTTGTTTAAAAACGGAGAACTCGTGCACATGGTGGAGCGCCACCACATTGAAGGCCGTACGGCTGAAATGATCGCCGGCAACCTATTGGGCGCCTTCGAAGAGCACTGCAAATAATTTACCCCTATCACAGATGGACCACAAAGACCTACACATTGAAACCCTAGCCATCCACGGCGGGCAACACCCGGACCCAACCACCGGAGCAGTGATGCCCCCTATTTACCAAACCTCGACCTATGCCCAGGAATATCCAGGCAAGCACAAGGGGTTTGAGTACAGCCGCAGCCAGAATCCTACCCGCTATGCGTTAGAGCGCTCCATCGCGAGCCTTGAGGGCGGGGAGTACGGAGCGGCCTTCGGGTCGGGCCTCGCGGCCATCGACTGTATGCTCAAGTTTTTGAGTCCTGGCGACGAGGTAGTGGCGTGTAACGATTTGTACGGCGGAACGTACAGGCTGTTCACCAAGGTCTTTTCAGATTACGGCATCAAGTTCACCTTCGTGGACATGAGCGACGAGCATTGGTCCTCGCACATGAGTCCAACCACCAAAATGGTGTGGATGGAAACGCCGACAAACCCGATGTTGAACGTACTCGATATCGCCCAGGCTTCTTCGGTGGCCAAAGCGCACGGTGCGATGCTGGTCGTGGACAACACGTTCGCCACACCGTATTTGCAGCGACCGTTGGATTTGGGGGCGGATGTGGTGATGCACAGTGGAACCAAATACCTTGGCGGGCACAGCGATGTGGTCCTAGGGTTGTTGGCGACCAAAGACGAAAAGATCGCGGAGAAGATGTACTTCATCCAAAACGCTTCGGGCGCCATTCTCGGGCCGATGGACAGCTTCATCGCCTTGCGCGGAATCAAAACCCTTCACGTTCGCATGGATCGCCATTGTGAAAATGGTGAAGCAGTGGCCCAATTTTTGGCGAAACACCCCAAAGTAGGAAAGGTCTATTGGCCAGGTCTAGAGGGACATAATGGACACGAGGTGGCCAAGCGTCAAATGAAGAAGTTTGGCGGAATGGTTAGCTTTACGCTGAAAGATGCAGGTTTTGAAGCGACGGCCGAAGTAGTAAGTGCCATGAAGGTCTTCACCCTAGCCGAAAGCTTGGGCGGCGTAGAAAGCTTGTCTGGACACCCGGCGTCGATGACCCATGCCTCTATTCCAAAAGAGGAGCGCGAGAAAGTTGGTGTGACCGACAATTTGGTGCGTCTTTCCGTCGGAATTGAACACATAGAAGACCTGTTAGCAGATCTCACACAAGCATTAGATAGAATATGAGAAACAGTAAGTTCGCGGTAATAGGCCTAGGAGTTTTTGGCTCGGCCATCGCACGTAAGTTGGCCGAAAGAGGCGCCGACGTTATGGCTATTGACGAAAGCGAAGACAAGGTTCAAAGCATTGCGAACGATGTGACTTTTGCCGTAAGCCTAGATGCTACAAACAAACACGCTCTTGAAGCACAAAACCTCGCTGATATGGACGCGGTGGTGGTCAGTATCGGTTCCAGCTTCCAAGAGATGTTGTTGTGTGTGTTCCAGCTTCAGGCAATTGGGGTGAAGCAGATTATTGCACGCGCTCAAGGGCCGGTGCAAAGAGAGATTCTCGGCAAGATGGGCCTCGAGCACATTTTGAGTCCAGAACTTGAGGTAGCGAATAACATTGCCGAGCAGCTCACAAACCCAGGGGTTTTGATGTGTGTCAACCTGCCGGATGATCACGAAATTATAGAGGTGGCAGCACCTAAGAAACTGCATGGACGGACGCTACAGGATATAGGTCTTCGTAAAAAATACAACATCAACCTTGTAACTCTGCTCAAGCAAGAGGGGGAAGAGCACCACATCAAAGGGGTGCCTGGACCAGAAACGGTTATCGATGAAGGAGATATCATCATGATTTTTGGTTTGACCAAGGATGTGAACAGATTCATCGAAATCAACGCTTAAGATGTCACTAGGGCGCCTCATCATTACCGGTGTCAGTTCCGGTATAGGTAAAGCATTGGCAGAGGCAGCTTTGGAAGCAGGTTATGAAGTGTTGGGCGTGGGCCGCCATTCTTGTGGTGCCATTGATCGTCATACGCGGGGCCAATTTTTTCAAGCCGACCTCACCGATCCCACAGCCGTAGAGGCCATACCACTTTTACCCGCCGCTTCAGGCCCAACCATACTCATCAACAACGCAGGGACTATAGGCCCCATAACATCGACCGCTGAGGTTGGGCACGAGGAATTGGCCCATTGTATGCACCTAAATGTGGTGGCACCTATGCGCTTGACCGCTCGTTTCTTACAAGAAGTCGAGGGCGAAAAACAAGTCTATTTCACAGGCTCTGGTGCGGCGAATTACCCCATCGAAGGCTGGGCGGCCTACTGCGCCTCCAAAGCGGCAGTACATCAATATGCTGAGGTCGTGGCCAAGGAGCATCCGGGGGTACGTATTCACGCCTTCCGCCCGGGCAAGGTAGATACGCCGATGCAAGCCGTTATTCGAGAATCTTCGTCAACGGCCTTTGCCGATAAAGCACATTTTGTGGAGGCCTTTGAGCAAGGAGAATTGGTCCAACCTCAATTCGTTGCGCAAAAGCTCTTGCAGGTATTTGTCTCCGAAAGCGAAATCCCCGTTATTTTTAGCACTTCAAACGTATAATCATGAAAGTAAGATCCCTAATCGCAATACTGAGCACCGCAATAATGGTGGCCTGTACCACAGAGCCTACACCAACCGAGGTGTTTGTGCGTCAAGACGTTTTGGGCGAATGGACTGTCAACCAAGTAGCCTATAGCGGCGAAATGCCGAATCCCCTCAACCCAAGCGCGCTGATGCAATTCAGTGGTTTAGGTACACAGTTGTACGGGAAGGTTAACCTGTACGAGATGCCGGATACTGGGAATTTACACGTGGAGTTTGTGGCAAACCTGAACACCATCCAGGTGCCCGTGAGCCTGATCAGCAGCGGTACTTGGACCCTAACAAATGCAGATAGCGTATTGGTCATGGACAACGACAGCGTGAGCTATTCTTTTGTGATGGTGAGCGGGCTGCCGACCCAACAAGTGTGGAGAACGTCTTTCATGCAAATCCCAGCGGACAGCAGCTACTGGGCGGATATTGATTTAGAGCTTACCCTGATTAAATAATAACAATGGCGAGAGTACTTACAGGCATTCAAAGCTCGGGCAGACAGCACCTAGGAAACATCTTAGGCGCCATTCGTCCGGCAATTGAAATGAGCAAGGACCCGAAAAACGAAGCGTATTTGTTTATTGCGGACCTGCACAGCTTAACCACAGTGAAAGACGCGGCAGTGCGTCGCGAGAACCTGTTGGCGACAGCGGCGGCCTGGCTGGCGTGTGGACTTGATCCAGAGAAAGTGGTCTTCTACGCTCAGAGCGATTTGCCGGAATGTACAGAGCTTACGTGGTATTTGAACTGTTTTACGCCTTACCCGATGTTGGCGAACGCGCACAGCTTCAAGGACAAGAGCGATAACCTCAGCGACGTGAATGCCGGGTTGTTCGATTACCCCGTGTTGATGGCGTCAGACATCTTGTTATATGATGCGCACATCGTGCCGGTGGGCAAGGATCAGAAGCAGCATTTGGAAATTACTAGAGATTTGGCCTCCAGCTTCAACCATAAATATGGCGAGACCTTTGTGTTGCCAGAATCTAAGATCTCGGAATCTGTGATGACCATTCCAGGGACGGACGGCCGTAAGATGAGCAAGAGCTACGGCAATGTCATCGATGTGTTCTTGCCGAAGAAGCAGTTGAAGAAACAGATCATGGGCATACAAACAGATTCCACTCCATTGGAGGATCCGAAGGACCCAGAGACCTGTAATGTTTTTGCGCTCTACAAGCTGTTGGCGACGCCAGCGCAAGTAGAAGAATTAGCGGCCAATTACCGCGGAGGAAACTTCGGCTACGGCCACGCGAAGACCGCCTTGTTGGAGCTCATCCTTGAGGAGTTTGCCGAAGCGCGCGAGCAGTTTGACCACTACATGGCACACCCGGAAGAGGTGGCAGCAGCCCTCAAGGTAGGCGCCGAGAAGGCACGTCCTGTGGCGCAAGCGACGCTGTCCCGCGTTCGTGAAAAACTAGGGTTTTAGTTCCAGATAAAATTGATGCTTTGACGCGCCCCTCCTTGTGTGGCGGTCAACACATATTTGCCTGCGGCAATTTGTAGAGCACCAAGATCAATGGTATTGGCTCCGTTCTTGGTTGGAACCTCAGTACTCAGCACCAATTTTCCTGTAGTGTCAAATACTTCAAAGGCGGTCATCCCTTGAAGACTGCTTTGGATTTGAACGATGAGTTTGCCCTTGCTTGGATTTGGGGAAACGAGCAGCCCGAGGTTGTTGCCATAATTTGATTCCAACATTCCCAATCCGCTATTGCGCACAAAGCCGACCTTGAATAAGGTCGGAGAGGCGGTGCTGTTATTGGTCATCCCACCAAAGAAGATGTTGGCCCCCGGCGAGCTAATGCCCCCGAAGATGTGGCCTATCCAAGTCGTATCTGCGCCCAGTGAATCTGCCAAGAAAATTTCCCCGTTGGCCGCAAGGTTGTGGTCCGGAAAAAACTCGCCGCCGGCACCAAGGAGCCCGGGCATTTCTGTAGCTGAATAGGATTCGCTGTATGTGCCGTTGCGTTTCTCCACTACGCCAATGGTCTTCACAAAAGGCACATCATTGTCTTGGGTCAGCACCCCGTTGTCGTAGTAGTATTGTGCGATCCCTCCGAAGAAAACGGTATACATCGCGGCCTGATCCTCACCGTACAAGGAAACGGTAGGGCAGTGGTAGTGGTTCAAGTATTGTGAGAACCCAGGCACCGAATAGATACCAGTGTCGCGCACCTCAACGGCGTTTAGGTAGGGTAGGTTTCCACTAATATTTTTTTGAAACACTCCGGACCATGCCGTGAAGTAGGTTTGACTTCCGTCCATCATGTAGGTCACGTTGTAATCGCGGCGGTGGAGTTCGTTGGTATCCACTATTGGCGCCCCCTTTGTAATATTCAACGAAGGGAAGGTTCCAGATACGGAGAAAGGCAGCACCTGTTCGGTATAGGCCTGAGTAAAGGTGTTGTGGCCCATAGGGTTGTACTGGCCGTCAAATCTATGTCCGCCCACCAGGTAGAAGGTGCCGTTTAAATACAGCATCTTTCCGCCCGTAACCGCAAAGTCTTCGTCGCTGAAATGGGCGAACGCGGTGCTGTCTAAAGTGCCGCCTTGTACGATGTCGTCGATGGTAGAGGGGACATCAATAACGGTGAGCATGGGGTGGGTAATATGTACGGCGGAAGCGTCCAAACCGTAGCCTCCGAGGAGGTAGAGGTAGTTGCCTACTTGGGTAAAGTTGGCGTTTGTACTCGATAATTGGGCCACCAAGGTATCATTGCTTAGTCCGCTAAGCGGCGCACTGTAAAAGGATTGAGCGACCGGGTCAATGACGTACATAGAGGTATTGTGCCCCGCAGCATTGAACGCCTGCCAAGGCTGGCGCTGGTGGAGTCCGTCGATACGACCACCAATGATGAGCCATTTCCCATTGTGCTGCGCAGCGGCATACGATTGCATTCCTGGAAGGTTGGTTATGGCGATGGGCTCTAATACGATATCAAATGGAAAGGTGCTTTGTCCGAAAACGGAACCACTCAATAGAAGGGTGAACAGAACAGTTAGTTTCTTCATGACCATAGGTTTATGTGTGCTAAAATAAACGCAAGTTGCTCACCTACTTGTGATATATGTTACTTTAGTCGCGTGAAAGTATTCAGCTACATCCATCACATTTGGTATTACTTGGTGGCGTTTACCACCATAGTCGTTTTGTTGCCGGCTCTGCTATGGACCGCGCGCCCTGGCGGCAATTACAATCACTTCTTCAAGGTAGCAAAGGTGTGGTCTTGGATGTACTTGTTGCTCATGGGGGTTTGGCCTAGGCCAGGTAAATACCAGATGAAGCATCAGGGCCCGGTAGTTCTTTCTCCAAATCACGGCTCGGATTTAGATATCCCCATGACCTTCCTAGCATCACCCACCCCAGTGGTTTTTATGGGAAAGGCAGAGCTCTTGAAGCTTCCGCTGTTCGGGTACTTTTTCAAGCAGACCTCCATTGCCGTGGACCGCAGTTCTTTTAGTGGGCGTAAGCAAGCCATGCGTGATGCCGACCAGAAGATCAAGGACGGCTACAGCGTTTGTATTTATCCGGAGGGAGGGATTCCACCACAGGACCAATTATTGCGCGGGTTCAAGGCCGGAGCCTTCAAGCTTGCCGTGGAAAACAATGTGCCCGTGGTGCTGATGAGCATCTACCAGAACAAGTTCAGATTAGGCGATTGGGGTGAGCCCTCGAGCATAGGCCCCGTGGACACGAAGGTCTTGGGTGAGTATTGGGCAGATGAGCAGGCCGAGAACCCTATTGAAGAACTCAGCGATCGTTGCTATGTGGCGCTGGCGACAGACCTAAAAAATCATGGCCACACCGGCAAACTTGCCTTACCTTTGTCGTAGATCATTGGACCCATGGAAATCACCAGAGAACAAATCAAACACTTGGCACATTTGAGCCGCTTGGAGTTGTCGGAAGCAGAGCTAGATGCAATGCAGGGCGACATGACTAAGATTTTGGGCTTTGTTGCTAAGATTGAATCCTTGGACCTTGATGGCGTAGAACCGCTGACACAGATGAGTAAGTCTGTCGATGTGATGCGCGAGGATGAGGTGGCCAACATGATCAGTAAGGAGGACGCGCTCAAGAACGCGCCGGATGCGAATTCAGATTATTTCCGCGTGCCCAAATTTGGGAAGAAGGTCTAAACCTTTACCTTTCCTAGGCGTTACTCCAAAAACGCCATTTTACCATGACTATTACGATTATTCAAGGCGGCCCTAGGGCACAGTCTCAAACGGCTACAGTTGCTACTTTTTTAGCCGCCCAGCTCAACGCCAACCCGGACGTGAGCAAAGTAGAATTTCTAGATATTCGAGAATATAACTTCCCAGTCTACGGCGCGGGTGCGCCAGATCAAGACCGCATTGAAGAGTTCCGAAATGCCCTTCAACATACAGACGGTATCCTCATCGTTGCTCCTGAATATAATGGGCGCATGCCGGGAGCTTTGAAGAATACCTTGGACTATTTCCGTCCGGAATACGCGAAGAAGCCCATGGGCGTGGTCACCGTTTCCGCGGGCCCCTTCGGCGGCATCAACGCCATGCACGATCTGCACGCTTGGATGATGTACGTTGGGTCTGTACCGCTCTCTTCAAAGCTGCTCGTGAGTAACGTTGGCAGCTTGTTTAATGAAGCGGGCGAACCACAAGAGTTCCACTTCAACAAAAACTACCCGGAATACCTCAGCGACTTCATGTGGCTGGTTCGGAAAATACGTTCCTAAGAGGTGGCGGCCCAGCCACAAGCCCTGCAACGTTGTAGGTCTTGGTTTTCAGATCAAGGCTGGTCGCCCTTTACCTTTCAAATCCAAGCTTGGAGCGCGCTATTGAGCGGCGAGAGCGGCATGGTCAACGCACCTACGGGAAGCGGGAAGACGTATTCGCTATTGTTGCCGGCCATCGCGCGCGGGCTGCAGGAGCCGGCCAAGGGCTGTCAGATCATTTGGATCACCCCCATCCGGGCGTTGGCGAAAGAAATTGCGCAGAGTGCGGAGCGGGCGGTGCAAGGCATGGGCAGTGATTGGCGGGTGGAAATCCGCACTGGAGATACGTCTCAGAAGATCAAGCAGCGCCAGAAAAAGGAACTGCCGGAGATCCTCATTACCACCCCCGAGAGCATTCATGTGATGTTTACTCAGAAGGGCCACGAAAAGTTGTTTAAGCACCTTCAGGCCGTCGTTCTGGACGAATGGCACGAGCTGATGGGCAGCAAAAGAGCGGTGCAATGTGAGCTTTTATTGGCCCGATTCCGCGTGCTCAACCCCGCCATGCAAACGTGGGGCATTAGCGCCACCATTGGCAATATGGAAGAGAGCATGGAGGTGCTGCTGGGCCCGAATCCTCCGAATCCGGGACAATGGGTGGTGGCAGATATTGAAAAGGATTTAGTAGTCGAAGCGGTGCTGCCCGAAGAGGTCGAGACCCTGCCTTGGGCCGGACATTTGGGCATTCGTTTATTGGACCAAGTCGTTCCGCTCATCTATGAAAATCAAAGCACCCTGATCTTCACCAATACTCGGGCGCAGGCGGAGATATGGTTCCAGAAGTTGTTGGAGGCGGACCCGTCGCTGGCGGGGGTGCTGGCCATGCACCACAGCGCGATTTCGCGGGAGATGCGCACTTGGGTGGAAGAAGCGTTGTACGACGGCCGATTAAAGGCGGTGGTGTGTACCTCGTCCCTAGACTTGGGCGTGGACTTTCGACCGGTGGACTGTGTGGTGCAGATCGGGTCACCGAAAGGGGTGAGTAGGTTTGTGCAGCGTGCGGGCCGAAGCGGCCACCGACCGGGCGCGACCTCGAAGATATTCTTTGTGCCGACCCACAGTTTGGAATTGATTGAATGTGCTGCGCTGCGCAAGGCCATAGTTACGAAAACCAACGAGGACCGCATGCCGTATTTGCGCAGCATGGACGTGTTGATACAGTATTTGGTCACTCGCGCCGTGGGCGGTGGGTTTGTGGCCGATGAGTTGTGGCAGGAGGTGCGCGAGACGGTGAGCTACATGTCGCTCAGTTATGAGGAATGGCTGTGGTGTTTGGATTTCGTGGTGCGCGGCGGCGATACCTTGAGTGGATACGACGACTACCACAAGGTGGTGGTGGAAGAGGGCGTGCACAAGGTGATTTCGAAAAAAGTCGCGATGCGCCACAAGTTCGGCATAGGCACGATCGTCAGTGCAGCGCTGGTCAAAGTGAAGTTGCAGCGCGGAAAGGTATTGGGCCAAGTGGAGGAATATTTCGTCTCTCGTTTGAGCATAGGGGACCCATTCTGGTTTGCGGGCCAATGCCTCGAGCTCGTGCGGTTCCAAGGCATAGAAGCCACCGTTCGTCCGGCTAAAAACGCCAAGGGGGCAGTGCCCAGTTATATGGGCGGGAGGATGCCGCTCAGTGCAGAATTGGGCCGATACCTAAGAGAAAAAATCGAAGAGTCTGCGACCAAGCATTCGTTCGAAGATCCGGAGCTTGCGCTTATTCAGCCCATCATTCGCCTGCAAAAGGAACGCAGCATTGTGCCGAACCGCGACCAATTCCTCATGGAATACCTCGAGGACGACGAGGGCTACCATCTCTTTGTTTATGCGTTTGAAGGGCGCCTTGCCCACGAAGGAATGGCGCTACTGCTGGGCCACCGTTTGGGCCACTTTGGATCCCAGACCTTCTCCATCGCGATGAACGACTACGGCTTTGAGCTTCTGAGCGATCAACCCATCCCCATTCAAGACGCCCTAGACAGCGACATCTTCAGTACAGACCACCTTCGCTCCGACCTATCGAGCAGCCTCAATGAAAGCGAGTTGACCCAGCGCAGATTCCGAGACATTGCCCAAATCTCCGGATTGCTCTTCACGGGTTACCCGGGTAAGAACATGAGTACAAAGCAGCTGCAGAGCTCTACCAAGCTCATGTATGAGGTCTTCCGCGACTACGATCCAGATAACCTCTTATTGCAACAGGCCCAAGAGGAGGTGCACGAGTTCCAACTCGAAGAAGCGCGCATTCGGGCGGCTTTGGAGCGCATCGCTCAGCAGGAATGGGTGCTCAATCATATCGATGCCCCAACCCCGCTCGCCTTCCCCATATTGGTAGATAGGTTGCGCGAGACCATGTCGAACGAGTCGTTAGTATCTCGGATACAGAGAATGCAATTGGACTTTGGATAAGATAAGATCCGGGCGCCGCAGGCGCCCGGATCCCAAATCCCATAAAAAACCCCCGGGGCGCGGAGCGCCCGGGGGGTTAAGAATATTTGTTTTTTCGCTTACCCCTGTCCGTTGCCGAAAGGCGCTGCAGCGGCATTATAGCGTTGGTAGAAGTTCTGTACGCTATCGTTGTTGTCGTGAATCTGTACGTTGCGCAATAGCATTTGGTAGAACTGCAGGTTGGTGCGCCATTCGTTCGAGGCGGCACGCTGGTCCTGGCGGTCGAACGCGGCGTAGAAGGCGAGCTCGTCGTCTAATCGGTCCGCGAAAGCCCAAGTCAATTCACGCGCTTTTTCCGTCGCGCCAGCCTTGTAGTAAGCGTCGATGATGCCGAAGACAAAGTAGTTGTAGCCAAATTTCTCCACCGGCATTTTCTCCATGGCGAAGTCGAGGGCTTCAACGGCCTTATCATTCTTTCCTTCTGCGACCAATTCGTTGGCCAAGCGACCAAAGATGGTACGCAGGTTGTAGCTCAAACGACGGTTGGTTTCATCGAGGTATACATCAGGAAGCTCCATGTTTCCGTACTCAAACTTGTTGAGTAGGTTGTCGTACATGATATCGGTGTCCACACGGCCGTAGTCGATGCCTTGTGTGTTGGACGGGTAGTACTGAGGAACAAATCTGTACGCCATACCCTCCAAGCGGAAGTAGTCGTTCAACCAGAAGTAGGCCTTCGGGCTATTCCCCACCGTGATGGAGAAGTAGATCGGACGCTCCCAATTATTGTTGGCGATCAAATCAATAACCATCAAATCACGCTTGGTGATGACGTTCGCTTTCCAGTTCCAATCGATGTAATCTACCACACTTGCGCTGTCGGCAATATCCACAACGCCATTGGCGAAGACGGCTTCTTTATCGATGTTGATGCGGAAGTTTTTCTGTGGGAACAATGGCAATTCTTTGCCGCCGCTCGCTTTGAATTTCACTTGGCTGTCGTCGCGCTTGGTGAATTGGACAAAGTCCTTCACATCCCAACGTCCCTTCACGCCGAGGTCGCGGTAGTACAAGACATCGCGCGTTCCTTGAACGTATTGGTTCCAATCAAATGAGAACGGTACCGCTTCGCCATCGTAGGCCTTGCGGCGCTGCTGGTCGATGTACCAGTCCGTGTTCAATAAGCTGAGGTTCACAACCCGAACGTCAGTACGGTAGCCTTCCACCTCTTGTACATACCATAACGGGAAGGTATCGTTATCGCCGTTGGTGAAGAGAATGGCATTTGGCTCACAACTGTCCAAATAGGCTTTGGCGATATCACGTGCAGTATAACGGTTTGAACGATCGTGATCGTCCCAGTTTTCTGCCGCCATGCGCACTGGCACAGCAAGCATGGTGACCCCAACAACGAGGTAAGAGGCCACTTGCGGGCTCATCTTCGTACGCAGGGTATCCCACAATCCGAGGGCACCAAGCCCAATCCAAATGGCATAGGCATAGAACGACCCCACGAAGGCATAATCTCGCTCTCGAGGCTCGAACGGCTTGTGGTTGGTATAGACCACAATGGCCAATCCGGTGAGCAGGAAGAAGAGCGTCACCGCCCAAGCATCCTTGTTGTTTTTCTTGTATTGGTAGTAGAGCCCGAAGATTCCCAAGAGGAACGGCAACATGAAATAAGTGTTGCGCGACGGGTCGTTTTTCCAGTGTTCCGGTAAGTCGTCTTGGTTACCCAGCCTCATACTGTCCAAGAACGGAATACCGGTGATCCAGTTCCCTTTAGAGATTTCATAGCGGTGCTGTTCGTCGTTTTGACGACCGCTGTAGTTCCAC
>JAYQIV010000004.1:0-399441 GCA_038141825.1 Cryomorphaceae bacterium
GAAAGACAACATCGATTATCTCGGAATGCCGACTACCGTGGGGACCAATGCCCTTCGCGAGAACTACCCGTCGGAATCCAGTCCGTTGGCGCAACAACTGGTCAATGCCGGTGCGATTGTGTTGGGGAAGGCGAATTTGAGCGAATTGGCAAATTTCCACAGCACCGTTTCCTCTTCCGGCTGGAGCCCAGTGGGCGGGCAATGTAGAAACCCATATGATCTGAGCAGAAACCCTTGCGGCTCTAGTTCGGGTTCCGGCGCCGCGGTGGCAGCCAATCTTTGCATGATGGCCATCGGTACCGAAACCAACGGCTCGATCACCTGCCCCTCGAACAACAACGGAATCGTCGGCCTCAAACCGACCGTGGGACTGATTTCCCGCACCGGAATTTTCCCAATCAGCTATACCCAAGATACCGGAGGCCCGATGGCGCGCACGGTAAGCGATATAGCCGTTTCATTGGGAACGATGATCGGCAAGGACCATAGAGACTTGAAGACACATCAAGAGGACCGCCGCGCACAGGAAGATTATACGAGCTTTTTGAACGACCAAAGCTTGGAGGGCAAGAGAATAGGCGTGTATTCCAGCGCGATGAACGATAACTTCTTGCTACAAACGGTTTGGGAGGATGCACTGGTCGAATTACAAATGCAGGGCGCTGAACTAGTGTACTTAGACGACCCTATCGCGGATGATGCTACGGGTCCAAGTTATGAGGTCATGTTCTACGAATACCGCCAAGGTGTGAATGACTATTTCGCCAACAACTCCAGTGCTGGCATCGAAGATATGTGGGGGTTATACCGTGCCATCATTGAAGATTCCATGGAAATGGCTTACCACGACCACGATCTTCTGAGAATCTCAGAGAATTACACTCCCGAAGAAAAACGCGAAGCCTACGAGGCCGCACTTGAAAGGGCGCGCTACCTCAGCCAAGACCAAGGCATTGATCGCGTAATGGACAGCTTAGCACTGGATGCTATCGTAGGACCTGCAGGCGGACCTGCGTGGAAAACAGATCATGTGAACGGCGACCACTTCAGCGTGTACAGCGGGAATGCATGGGCAATTTCCGGATATCCTCACATCGTAGTTCCCATGGGCCAAGTATATGGGCTACCCGTAGGTCTAAGCATCATGGGACGCAAGTGGGATGAAGGGAATTTGATCAGCTATGCCTATGATTTTGAGCAGGCTACGTTAGCGAGGTTTACGCCGAAATTCTTAAATTCAACAGCGCCTTAATAAACACATCATGGGAAAACTCAAATACCTTTTTGTCTTTACCCTACCCGCCTTAGCATTTATTAGTTTCCACAGTACGGGATGGAAAGCCTACCTGCCGGTAATAGAGGCCTTTGCTTTTATTCCTGTTTTAGAATTCCTCTTCAAGCCAAACGAGAGCAACCTCTCAAAACAAACCAAGGAAAGTCGTATCAGCGATGGTTTCTACAAAACAGTTCTAAGGCTATGTGTACCCATACAGCTGGCCATGGGCTATTTGTTGCTCGTACAAACACAAGGTGAATTAGACACCACGACCTTGGTGGGCAGAATCCTGTCCTACGGAATGTTGTGTGGCGTGATGGGGATCAATGTGGCACATGAATTGGGCCATAAAAGAAGTACCATGGACCAATTCTTTGCTAAAGTACTTCTCACCACCACGCTTTACACCCACTTCTTCTTGGAGCACAACTACGGGCACCACAAGCATGTCGGGACCACAGAAGACCCGTCCACCGCGCGTCGAGGCGAATGGGTCTATGTGTTCTGGTTCAGATCCATTGTATTCGCCTACCTCAGCGCCTGGCGAATAGGCACCTCCCGAAGCAAGGGAAATGTCCTAAAGAACGAGATGGTTTGGTATACCATGGTACAAATCGCTTTGCTATCCTTGATTTTCACCACCTTCGGGACCACAGGTTTGGTCGCTTTCATTGGCGCATCAGTAACGGGTTGGATTATGCTAGAAACAGTGCAATACATTGAGCACTATGGATTGGCGCGCAAAAAGGTAAACGACCATAGATACGAAGATGTGAACCCTACCCACAGCTGGAATTCAAATCATCAATTAGGCCGTGCTATTTTGTTCGAACTCTCTCGCCATAGCGACCATCATTACCTACCACATAAGGATTATGTGGAGCTTGACCACCACGACAATAGCCCCCAGCTGCCCACCGGATATCCGGGCATGATGCTCATCAGCCTTATTCCGCCACTCTACTTCCATTTAGTGCACAAGAGAATTTCTTAAAGCCGCTGTGAACCTTGAGTTCCACTCGTGGTTATTAGTAGAAAGCACCTAACCATGAAGAAACTCTTTTTCGCCTTGAGCGTCATAATCCTAGCACAATCGTGCGATACGGGCGCTCCATCATTTTGTAACGACGGTATTCAGAACGGAAATGAATTGGGTATTGATTGCGGTGGAGATTGTCCCCCATGTGCCTCATACACTGTCGAGGGACACGCGCAAAAGGGACCATTCTTAAACGGGAGTTCGGTTCTTTTGAGTGTGCTGGACAGTAACTTAAACCAATTGGGCACCTCATACACCGCCCAAATCATAGATAATTCTGGGTACTTCCTCTTTGGATCAACGAACCTAGCTTCGCCGTATGTTGCCTTGCGCGCCGATGGATTTTACTTCAACGAGGTATGCGGTTCGCCTAGCAATGCACAAATCACCTTGAACGCAGTGGCCAACGTAAACTCAGTGCCTGCGGTGAATGTGAACACCCTCACCCATCTAGAAAAAGCCCGCGTCGAATACTTGGTCAGCAACGGCAGCACCTTTGCCCAAGCCAAGCAGCAGGCCCTGCAAGAAATTTTGAACATCTTCAACATCGACCCGTCCATCAACATCGCATCGTCGGAACTCTTGAGCATTGCCAGCTCCAGCGCTGCAGACGGAGTCCTCATTGCCATTACCTCCATTCTTCAGGGATACCGCAGCGAGAGTGAATTCTCTGACCTGATGGCGAATCTTGTGACAGACTTGCGTACTGACGGTGTGTTGAATAGTCCCATCCTAGCCTCGGAATTAATTTCTCACGCCAAGCTCCTCGATACCACGGCCATTCGCCAAAACATCGTCGACCGTTATGCCGCGATGGGCATCACCGTGAACGTACCGAACTTTGGAGAGCACATTCAGAATTACATCGACAACACCACCCACCAAGCCCAAAGTACCGTCATCGACTATCCTGAAACCGGGTTGAACGGATTGAATTTGCTCAACACCACCGATAGCGTTTATGCAGAATGGGACTTCCACAGTTTGGTCGCGAACAGACCGAATGATTGTTTGTCACTGAAACTTGTTATTGAGAAGATTTCCGGGAATTGCCAATACGGGTGTTGGTTCTATTCCGTGTCGAGCGTGCAGAACTGGAACATCAGCAGTCTAGATCAAACCACGCAAACCCAAACCTTCATTAGCACTGGGCTAGAAACAGATCTGAGCCTAGGGTTTGAGTACGGCACGTATAGATTGAACTTCTACATCAATGACGAAGCCACGCCAAGCCGAATAAAAACTATTCAGGTTAATTAAGCTTTTGCAGGGCGCGGTACTTATTGTGAATGGCCAACATCAGTACTCCAAACCCGACACCGAGGATAATCAGGGCTTGACTTAACAAGCCTTCACCGGTGAAACTTAGCTTCAACAACACCGTTGAAATTACAAAGCTCGAGTTGCGAATAATGACCGGGAAGTTGTCCGTGTACAGCAGGGAGAACAGCAAAATCAACACATCCGAGATGATGAGGAAGTTGTAGAACTGTTCGAAGAAGATGTCGTTCACTGCGATCATGTTGGCCCCCTCAATGTGCTGAAAGGTCGGGATGACCCATTCGATGAAGCTCTGCAATCCCAATATGATGAAGACCACGAAAAGACCCAGCGAGAGGTAGTGCTTGGCTTTGACGAATTGTTTTAATTGGGGTCCAATTTCCTCCTCTTCCATCGCCTCAAAGTCCGCATATTTATAAGTGCCACTGAGCTTGTAGAAGGCGAAAATCATCAGAAATACCGCGATGACCGACAGGATATCTACCCCAAATTCGAGGTTGTGCATCGTTTGCCAATTGGACACAGCTAAATCCAATACCGCCATATCCTTGAACAGCCCACGAATCAAGATCAATGCGATCACTTCGTATTGCTTCGCGATATATAAGGTGGTGCTTCGGCGCAGGTAATAAATCATCAAATACGCCTCGTATACCAAGAGAATGGAAAAGGGCGTGTAGATCGCGCTGATGGGATCTGCCAAGCAACCTGGCGTCCATGCCTCCAGGAATGTATTGGCGCAACAAGTGCAAGAGCAGGTGGATCACAAAACTGGAAATGGCCGCGTAGAGGGCGTATTTCCCTAGGGTTTTGCGAAAGTTGTATGTAAAGACAGGTATGTGCATAAGGCAATTGTAACCAATTAATTCCTAGAACATTAACACTTTTGTCACGCTAAGGTTTATTCTTATGGGTAAACCGGCTGAGCATCGTACCTTCGCGGCAAAATTCATCGACCATGCTGAACGTAAATAACGTAACCCTGCAGTTTGGGAAACGTGTCCTTTTCGAAGACGTCAACATAAAATTCCACGGCGAGCGCTGTTATGGACTTATTGGTGCCAACGGTGCCGGTAAATCTACCTTTCTCAAATTTTTGAGCGGCGAGGTGAGTCCCAACTCTGGCGGTGTATCGCTCGAGCCCGGCAAGCGCATGTCTGTCCTCTCGCAGAACCACTTCGCTTTTGACGAGGAAACGGTATTGAACACCGTCATTCAAGGCAACAAGCCCTTGTGGGATTTGATGCAAGAGAAGGATGCTATTTACATGAAGCCTGATTTCAGTGAAGAGGACGGCCTTTTGGCAGCAGACCTCGAAGTGAAATTTGAAGAAATGGACGGATGGAACGCGGAAAGCGATGCGGCCAACTTGTTGAGCGGCCTGGGCATCCATGCCGACGAGCACTACAGCCTGATGAAGGATCTAGACGGCTCGAAAAAAGTACGTGTGCTTCTCGCCCAAGCCTTGTTCGGTAACCCGGACATCCTCATCCTCGATGAGCCTACCAACGATTTGGACCTGAAAACCATCTCTTGGTTGGAGGATTTCTTGATCGACTTTAGAAATACCGTGATCGTCGTGAGCCACGACCGTCACTTCCTCGATACCGTTTGTACGCACATTGCTGACATCGATTTCAAACGCATCAAGCAATACACCGGGAACTACAGCTTCTGGTACGAGAGCTCGCAACTCGCGTTGCGCCAGCGCCAAGCCGCCAACAAGAAGGCAGAAGATAAGCGCAAGGAATTGCAGGAGTTCATTTCTCGATTTGCGGCGAACGCTTCCAAGAGCAAGCAAGCCACCTCGCGCAAGAAGATGTTGGACAAGATCAACATTGACGATATCCAAGCCTCTTCACGCATGTACCCGGCCATTATTTTTGACCAATTACGCGAAGCAGGCGACCAAATCCTTGAGGTAGAAGGATTGGCCGCACACGATGATTCAGGCGACCTCTTGTTCCAAAACTTGAGCTTCAAAATGAACCGCGGCGATAAGATTGCCCTTTTGGCGGACGACCACCGCGCCCTGACTGCCTTCTACGAGATCATCTCAGGCAACAAGCAGCCAAGCGCCGGGAATTTCGCTTTCGGTCAAACCATCAAGCACGCCTACCTCCCCAACGAAAACGCCGATTTCTTCGAGACCGACGACAACTTGATGGATTGGTTGCGCGAATTCTCTCCTGAAAACAAAGACGAGGTATTCGTACGCGGGTTCTTGGGCAAGATGCTCTTCTCGGGAGAGGAAGTATTTAAAAGTGCCAAAGTCCTCTCTGGGGGTGAGAAGGTGCGCTGTATGCTGAGCCGTATGATGCTCCAGCAAGCCAACCTATTGTTCTTGGACGAGCCGACCAACCACTTGGACCTTGAAAGTATTCAAGCGCTAAACAACGGAATGCGTGATTTCAAGGGCTCTATGGTCTTCAGTTCGCATGACCACACCATCAACCAAACCGTAGCGAATCGCATCGTAGAAATCTTCCCACACGGGAATTTGGACAAGTTGATGGAGTACGACCAATTCATTGCTGATCCTAAAATCGCCGAACAACGGCAACAAATGAGCGGCCGCTAGTCCGCTCTTCACTCACACACTGAAGGCACTCGTTCGCGAGTGCCTTTTTTTGTTTTGCGCAGTCTCCTGGGCAAATGGGCCCCTGCTCAACATTCCTTCTTATATTCGATTCTCAAACACAAAACACACCATGAAGAAAACCACGACACTTTTGATGCTCGGACTTTCTGTAGCTGCGATGGCACAGAACATGAAGAAAGAGCGCATCACCGTTAGTTATCTCCAACCCCCAACCACCCACCTTGAAGAAGGTATGGGCTATACCAGCAGCGTAATTCTTGATTACGAGGCTGAGGTTAATGCAGAATTGGCCAAAGCAGAGGAAGAATACCAGCAAGCCTTAGCCGAATATCCAGAGAAGGAAGCGGCGGCAAAAGCAGCCTACGACCAGCGCTATGCGGAGTACGAAAAAGCACTGGAGGACTGGAACAGCAAAAGCTCCGTGGGTAAAATCATCGAGAAGCAGGTATTGGAAAACTCTAAACCTACCCCTCCTTCACCGTACTACCCGCCTTCAAAGCCGTACAAGCGTCAAGTCACTCACCAGAAGCTATTCAATGCGGAACAACTAGCCAGCACCTACTGCCGCGTGGAAGGATTAGACCAAGACCCAAATGGGGTGAACATCGAAGTGCACCTCTTTGGTTTCGAGAACAATGATCCGATCGCAGAAAAGAAGGAATACGTAAAGGTGGATTCTAAACCAAAGCGAAGTCGACGTACTACAAGTCTTTCTGGAAAATCGATTACCGTCACAGCATGACCCTTCGTGCGGTACATCCAAACGGCAGCATCATCTTTGACGAAGTACCGAGCTCTATTTCGGATTACAAGACCTTCACTTCTGGGGAAGAAGAAAGAAGCTACCCTTCTACGAACGCACAGACCTATATTGACCAGTTGCAAACCAAGGTCGTGGAAGAGAACATGGGGACCATTCAGTGGTTGATCAACGATAAATTGGGCACCACCGAGCAGAAACGCAACGTAGAAATCATCTACGTCAAGAACAAAAAAGGCGCCTACGACGATCTAGAAAACGCCATGTACGATGCCAAACAAGGCTACGACATGCTTATCAGCCGTCCGGACGAAGCACACGAAAAACTCCAAAGCGCGATCGACGCGTGGGAAGCAGCGTTAGCGGAAGGCGACATGGACGACAAGAAAGCGCGCATCAACAAAAAGGTCATTCCAGATTTGTACAAGAACCTCATCATGGCCTACACCATGATCGGTGAATTTGATAAGGCGGATGATCACTTCAATGATTCATTGCGATTGGATTTCAGCCGTGGCGATGAGAACGACCTGAAGGAAACTAAACTTCTAACTGACGATCTTAGAGAGCGTTACCAGAAGTAATTTCTGCATCATTTGTGAAAAGCTTTGATACGGGCGGCCCTGCGGGCCGCCCGTATTCATTTTAAAGGCCTTACTTTTGCCCGCGCAACACGACACTCCTTTCCATGAAACGACTCTTCAACAACTTCGTTGGCAATCCAAAAAATGACATCCTATCCGGTTTAACCGTAGCCTTGGCACTCGTGCCAGAGGCCGTTGCTTTCGCCTTTGTGGCAGGCATTGATCCACTTGTGGGTCTGTACGGGGCCTTCATGATGGGACTCATTACCTCACTCTTTGGCGGTCGCCCAGGAATGATTTCCGGTGCCACCGGAGCCATGGCTGTGGTGATGGTGCATTTGATTCAGCAAGGAAACAGCGTGGGTGAAGGCATGGGCATGGAGATGCTAGGGCTTTCTTGGTTGTTCATTACCCTACTCTTCGTCGGGGCCATCCAAATTGTCGCTGGACTGTTCCGTCTAGGAAAGTTTGTGCGCCTCATCCCCCATCCAGTCATGATGGGATTTGTCAACGGTTTGGCCATCGTGATCTTCTTGAGCCAATTAGGCATGTTTACCCACAATGTGAACGGCCATAAGGTTTGGATTGAGGGCACAGAGCTTTATACCATGATGGGACTCGTAGGGTTGACCATGGCCATCATGTGGTTGTTGCCGAAAGTAACTAAAGTAGTACCCGCGGCATTGACCGGAATCATCGTAGTAGCGGCCATCGCCATAGGATTAGACTTAGATGTAAGCACCGTAGGATCGTTCATTAGAGACGGTGGCGGTGAGGGACTAAAAGGCGGTTTGCCACAGTTCCAATGGAACATCTTCACCCTCTTCGACACCATGCAAGGACATTGGGGCACGGTGATCAGCACTGCCTTCTTGTTGGCAGCCGTTGGCTTGATTGAAAGCTTGATGACCTTGAATTTGGTCGATGATTTAACCGAAACCCGTGGTTCTGGAAACCGCGAATGTATTGCCCAAGGATCGGCGAATTTGATCAACGGTTTGTTCGGCGGTATGGGCGGTTGTGCCATGATCGGTCAAAGTATTATTAACGTGAATTCAGGTGGCCGTGGCCGATTATCTGGTGTGGTTGCCGCCCTCGGGTTGCTCAGCTTCATTCTGTTCGGTGCCCCGCTCATCGAGCGCATCCCTATCGCCGCATTGGTCGGTGTGATGTTTATGGTCGTGATCGGCACCTTTGCGTGGTCGAGCTTCCGCATCTTGCGCAAGATCCCGGTGGCTGATGCCTTTGTATTGATTGCGGTCAGCGCCATTACGGTGTGGCAAGATTTGGCCATTGCCGTGATTTCCGGGGTGATCATGAGTGCCCTGAAATTTGCTTGGGAGAATGCCGTTCGTATTCGTGCACGCAAGCGCATTAAAGAGGATGGCACCAAAGTGTATGAGATCTGGGGACCACTATTCTTCGGATCGGTACAATCCTTTGCGACCAAATTTGACGTGAAAAACGATCCCGCCAAAGTGGAGATTGATTTCATCGAATCTAGAGTGAGTGACCACAGTGGCATTGAAGCCATTGAACGAGTCATCGACAAATACTTGGCCGCCGGAAAAGAAGTGGTCTTGACCCACCTCAGCCCGGAGTGCAAGGCCATTTTGAACAAGGCAAATCCTGCCTTTGATAAGTACATCCAAAGTTCGATTGAGGACCCTCGTTACCACGTGGTGACAGATTTGATGGACGCGGAGGTATAATTACTACCTTTCCTTCATGAAACACCTGGCCCCGCTTCTCCTACTCCTTTTCCTCGCCTCTTGCGGCAAGGAACCCGTGGATTGCTGTGATCCAGAACCAAATCCCGTGGATACCACCAGTAGCCCTGGAGATGGCTACACGCAATATGGCACGCCGTTCGATGCGGTACCTGCACCGTCCGATGTCGTGATGTATGAGATAAACCCTTTGGTGTTTTCAGCTTCACGGGATTTTGCGGGCATCATGCCCCGATTAGATAGCATTAAGGACCTTGGTGTAAATGTGATCTGGCTGATGCCGGTGTACGAAATGGGAACGCTCAACAGCGTTGGCTCACCCTATTGCATCAAGGACTACAAAAGCCTCAATGCTAGTTATGGAGATTTAGACGACCTGCGGGTGTTAGTAGATAGCGCCCACGCCAAAGGAATGGCCGTGATGATGGATTGGGTCGCCAACCACACCTCGTGGGACCATATCTGGATGGCAGATGAAAGCTTCTATGTCAAGCAAAATGGTGTGATTATCCATCCTCCAGGAACGAATTGGCAAGATGTTGCCGAACTCAACTACAGCAACGCTGAAATGCGCGGCGAGATGATCAGCGCCATGAAATACTGGGTCCTTGAGGCCAATATTGACGGCTACCGCTGTGATTACGCGACCGGCGTGCCCGGATGGTTTTGGGAAGAAGCCATCGACACCTTGCGCAGCATCCCCAACCGCGACCTGATCATGTTCGCGGAATCTGATGATTTAAGCCTCTTGAACAAAGGATTTGATATGGCCTTCAGCTGGGGCTTCTACGGCAAGAGCCTCGGAGTCTTCACTCAGGGTGATGATGCACGCGGGCTCTATACCCAGCACGCGACCGAATTCTTCAGCCTCGACCCCGGTAAAACCATGGTACGCTTTGTGACTAACCACGACCAAAACGCTTGGGACAATACCCCTCAAGCACTTTTTGGAAGTCAGGACAAGGTCATGAGTGCCTTTGTATTGGCCACCACCATGGGCGGCGTGCCGTTATTGTACAATGGGCAAGAGAAAGCGCTGCCGTACAAGCTGCCTTTCTTTACGCCGACGAGTGTGGCTATTAATTGGTCCCTAAACCCAGAGGTAACGAAGGAATACAAGGCGATTTTATCGGCGTACAACACCTACGATGCGCTTAGAGGGGAATCTAGGACCAATTTATCTACGTTCAACATCGCCGCCTTCACTGCCACCGGCACTGGGCATGAAGCTCTAGTCGCAGTCAATCCTCGGAACTCTGCGATGAGCATAGGGCTGCCAAGTGATTGGCAAAGTACTTCCGTGCTTGACCCTGTAAGCGGCGCAACCGTAAATACCGGTACTACCTTGATGTTGGCGCCTTATACGATGACCGACAGGATATCTACCCCAAATTCGAGGTTGTGCATCGTTTGCCAATTGGACACACCTAAATCCAATACCGCCATATCCTTAAATAGCCCACGAATCAAGATCAATGCGATCACTTCGTATTGCTTCGCGATATATAAGGTGGTGCTGCGGCGCAGGTAATAAATCATCAAATACGCCTCGTACACCAAGAGAATGGAAAAGGGCGTGTAAATCGCGCTGATCGGGTCCGCCAGCAACCTGGCGTCCACACCTCCAGGAATGTATTCGCGCAACAAGTGTAAAAGCAAGTGGATCACAAAACTGGAAATGGCCGCTTCTTATGGGTAAACCGGCTGAGCATCGTACCTTCGCGGCAAAATTCATCGACCATGCTGAACGTAAATAATGTCACCCTTCAATTTGGGAAGCGTGTCCTTTTCGAAGACGTCAACATAAAATTCCACGGCGAGCGCTGTTATGGACTTATTGGTGCCAATGGTGCCGGTAAATCTACCTTCCTCAAAATTTTGAGCGGCGAGGTAAGTCCCAAACACCGGCGGTGTATCTCTCGAGCCCGGCAAGCGCATGTCTGTCCTCTCGCAGAACCACTTTGCTTATGATGAGGAAACGGTATTGAACACCGTGATTCAAGGCAACAAGCCTTTGTGGGATTTGATGCAAGAGAAGGATGCTATTTACATGAAGCCTGATTTCAGTGAAGAAGACGGCCTTTTGGCAGCAGACCTCGAAGTGAAATTTGAAGAAATGGACGGATGGAACGCAGAAAGCGATGCGGCCAACTTGTTGAGCGGCCTGGGCATCCATGCCGACGAGCACTACAGCTTGATGAAGGATCTAGACGGCTCGAAAAAAGTACGTGTGCTTCTCGCCCAAGCCTTGTTTGGTAATCCAGACATCCTCATCCTCGATGAGCCTACGAACGATTTGGACCTGAAAACCATCTCTTGGTTGGAGGATTTCTTGATCGACTTTAGAAATACCGTGATCGTCGTGAGCCACGACCGTCACTTCCTCGATACCGTTTGTACGCACATTGCGGACATCGACTTCAAACGCATCAAGCAATACACCGGGAACTACAGCTTCTGGTACGAGAGCTCGCAACTTGCGTTGCGCCAGCGCCAAGCGGCCAACAAGAAGGCGGAAGATAAGCGCAAGGAATTGCAGGAGTTCATTTCTCGATTTGCGGCGAACGCCTCCAAGAGCAAGCAAGCCACCTCGCGCAAGAAAATGTTGGACAAGATTAACATTGACGAGATTCAAGCCTCTTCACGCATGTACCCGGCCATTATTTTTGACCAATTACGTGAAGCAGGCGACCAAATCCTCGAGGTAGAAGGATTGTCAGCACACGATGATTCAGGCGACCTCTTGTTCCAAAACTTGAGCTTCAAAATGAACCGCGGCGATAAGATTGCCCTTTTGGCGGACGACCACCGCGCCCTGACTGCCTTCTACGAGATCATCTCAGGAAACAAGCAGCCAAGCGCCGGAATTTCGCTTTCGGTCAAACCATCAAGCACGCCTACCTCCCCAACGAAAACGCCGATTTCTTCGAGACCGACGACAACTTGATGGATTGGTTGCGCGAATTCTCTCCTGAAAACAAAGACGAGGTATTCGTACGCGGGTTCTTGGGCAAGATGCTCTTCTCGGGAGAGGAAGTATTTAAAAGTGCTAAAGTTCTCTCTGGGGGTGAGAAGGTGCGCTGTATGCTGAGCCGTATGATGCTCCAGCAAGCCAACCTATTGTTCTTGGACGAGCCGACTAACCACTTGGACCTTGAAAGTATTCAAGCGCTAAACAACGGAATGCGTGATTTCAAGGGCTCTATGGTCTTCAGTTCGCATGACCACACTATCAACCAAACCGTAGCAAACCGCGTCGTAGAGATCTTCCCACACGGGAATTTGGACAAGTTGATGGAGTACGACCAATTCATTGCTGATCCTAAAATCGCCGAACAACGGCAACAAATGAGCGGCCGCTAGTCCGCTCTTCACTCACACACTGAAGGCACTCGTTCGCGAGTGCCTTTTTTTGTTTTGCGCAGTTCCATAAAAGGTTTGGGGCCTGCTCAATATTCCTTCTTATATTCGATTCTCAAACACAAAACACACCATGAAGAAAACCACGACACTTTTGATGCTCGGACTTTCTGTAGCTGCGATGGCACAGAACATGAAGAAAGAGCGCATCACCGTTAGTTATCTCCAACCCCCAACCATCCACCTCGAAGAAGGCATGGGCTACACCAGCAGCGTGATTCTTGATTACGAAGCTGAGGTTAATGCAGAATTGGCCAAAGCAGAGGAAGAATACCAGCAAGCCTTAGCCGAATATCCAGAGAAGGAAGCGGCAGCGAAAGCAGCCTACGACCAGCGCTATGCGGAGTACGAAAAAGCACTGGAGGACTGGAACAGCAAGAGCTCCGTTGGTAAAATCATTGAGAAGCAGGTATTGGAAAACTCTAAGCCTACCCCTCCTTCACCGTACTACCCGCCTTCAAAGCCGTACAAGCGTCAGGTTACCCACCAGAAGCTATTCAATGCGGACCAACTCGCGAGCACTTACTGCCGCGTGGAAGGATTAGACCAGGACCCAAATGGGGTGAACATCGAAGTGCACCTCTTTGGTTTTGAGAACAATGATCCGATCGCAGAAAAGAAGGAATACGTAAAGGTAGATTCTAAAACCAAAGCGAAGTCGACGTACTACAAGTCTTTCTGGAAAATCGATTACCGTCACAGCATGACCCTTCGTGCGGTGCATCCAAACGGCAGCATCATCTTTGACGAGGTGCCAAGCTCTATTTCGGATTACAAGACCTTTACTTCTGGGGAAGAAGAAAGAAGCTACCCTTCTACCAACGCACAAACCTACATTGACCAGTTGCAAACGAAGGTCGTGGAGGAGAACATGGGGACCATTCAGTGGTTGATCAACGACAAATTAGGCACCACTACCCAAAATCGTAGCGTAGAAATCATCTACGTCAAGAACAAAAAAGGCGCCTACGACGATCTAGAAAACGCCATGTACGATGCCAAACAAGGCTACGACATGCTTATCAGCCGTCCGGACGAAGCACACGAAAAACTCCAAAGCGCGATCGACGCGTGGGAAGCAGCTTTGGCGGAAGGTGATATGGACGACAAGAAGGCGCGCATCAACAAAAAAGTCGTACCAGATTTATACAAGAACCTCATCATGGCCTACACCATGATCGGTGAATTTGATAAGGCTGACGATCACTTTAATGATTCATTGCGATTGGATTTCAACCGTGGCGATGAGAACGATTTGAAAGAAACAAAACTTCTAACCGACGATCTTAGAGAGCGTAACCAGAAGTAATTTCTTCATCATTTGTGAAAAGCTTTGATACGGGCGGCCCTGCGGGCCGCCCGTATTCATTTTAAAGGCCTTACTTTTGCCCGCTGCAACACTACACTCCTTTCCATGAAACGACTCTTCAACAACTTTGTTGGCAATCCAAAAAATGACATCCTATCCGGTTTAACCGTAGCTTTAGCACTCGTGCCAGAGGCCGTTGCTTTCGCCTTTGTGGCAGGCATTGACCCACTCGTGGGTCTGTACGGAGCCTTCATGATGGGACTGATCACCTCACTCTTTGGCGGTCGTCCGGGAATGATTTCCGGTGCCACCGGAGCCATGGCCGTAGTGATGGTGCATTTGATCCAACAAGGAAATAGCGTGGGTGAAGGCATGGGCATGGAGATGCTAGGGCTTTCTTGGTTATTCATTACCCTACTTTTTGTCGGGGCCATCCAAATAGTGGCCGGACTCTTCCGTCTTGGGAAGTTTGTGCGCCTGATCCCGCATCCAGTGATGATGGGATTTGTCAACGGTTTGGCCATCGTGATCTTCTTGAGCCAATTAGGCATGTTTACCCACAATGTGAACGGCCAAAAAGTTTGGATTGAAGGCACAGAGCTATATACCATGATGGGACTGGTCGGGTTGACCATGGCCATCATGTGGTTGTTGCCGAAAGTAACTAAAGTAGTACCCGCTGCATTGACCGGAATCATCGTAGTAGCGGCCATCGCCATAGGCTTAGACCTAGATGTAAGCACCGTAGGATCGTTCATTAGAGACGGTGGCGGTGAGGGACTAAAAGGCGGTTTGCCACAGTTCCAATGGAACATCTTCACCCTCTTTGACACCATGCAAGGACATTGGGGTACGGTGATCAGCACTGCCTTCTTATTGGCAGCCGTTGGCTTGATTGAAAGCTTGATGACCTTGAATTTGGTCGATGATTTAACCGAAACTCGTGGTTCTGGAAACCGTGAATGTATTGCCCAAGGATCAGCGAATTTGATCAACGGATTGTTCGGCGGTATGGGCGGTTGTGCCATGATCGGTCAAAGTATTATTAACGTAAATTCAGGTGGCCGTGGCCGATTATCTGGTGTAGTTGCCGCCCTCGGGTTGCTCAGCTTCATACTTTTCGGTGCCCCGCTCATCGAGCGCATCCCTATCGCCGCCTTGGTCGGTGTAATGTTCATGGTCGTGATCGGCACCTTCGCGTGGTCGAGCTTCCGCATCTTGCGCAAGATCCCTGTGGCCGATGCCTTTGTATTGATTGCGGTCAGTGCCATCACCGTATGGCAAGATTTGGCCATTGCCGTGATCTCCGGGGTGATCATGAGTGCCCTGAAATTTGCTTGGGAGAATGCCGTTCGTATTCGTGCACGCAAGCGCATTAAAGAGGACGGTACGAAAGTGTATGAGATCTGGGGACCACTATTCTTCGGATCGGTACAATCCTTTGCGACCAAATTTGACGTGAAAAACGATCCTGCCAAGGTGGAGATTGATTTCATCGAATCTAGAGTGAGCGACCACAGTGGTATTGAAGCCATTGAACGAGTCATCGACAAATACTTGGCCGCCGGAAAAGAAGTGGTCTTGACCCACCTCAGCCCAGAGTGCAAGGCCATTTTAAACAAGGCGAATCCTGCCTTTGATAAGTACATCCAAAGTTCGATTGAGGACCCGCGTTACCACGTAGTGACAGATTTGATGGACGCCGAGGTATAATTACTACCTTTCCTTCATGAAACACCTGGCCCCTCTTCTCCTATCCTTTTCCTCGCCTCTTGTGGCAAGGAACCCGTGGATTGCTGTGATCCAGAACCAAATCCCGTGGATACCACCAGTAGCCCTGGAGATGGCTATACGCAATATGGCACGCCGTTCGACGCGGTACCTGCACCGTCCGATGTCGTGATGTATGAGATAAACCCTTTGGTCTTTTCAGCTTCACGGGATTTTGCGGGCATCATGCCCCGATTAGATAGCATTAAGGACCTTGGTGTAAATGTGATCTGGCTGATGCCAGTGTACGAAATGGGAACGCTCAACAGCGTTGGCTCACCCTATTGCATCAAGGACTACAAAAGCCTCAATCCTATTTATGGAGATTTAGACGACCTGCGGGAGTTAGTAGATAGCGCCCACGCCAAAGGAATGGCCGTGATGATGGATTGGGTCGCCAATCATACCTCGTGGGACCACATCTGGATGGCAGACGAAAGCTTCTATGTTAAGCAAAATGGTGTGATTATCCATCCTCCAGGAACGAATTGGCAAGATGTTGCCGAACTCAACTACAGCAACGCTGAGATGCGCGGCGAGATGATCAGCGCCATGAAATACTGGGTCCTTGAGGCCAATATTGACGGCTACCGCTGTGATTACGCGACCGGCGTGCCCGGATGGTTTTGGGAAGAAGCCATAGACACCTTGCGCAGCATCCCCAACCGCGACCTGATCATGTTCGCGGAATCTGATGATTTGAGCCTCTTGAACAAAGGATTTGATATGGCCTTCAGCTGGGGCTTCTACGGCAAGAGCCTCGGAGTCTTCACTCAGGGGGATGATGCACGCGGGCTTTATACCCAGCACGCGACCGAATTCTTCAGCCTCGACCCCGGTAAAACCATGGTACGCTTTGTGACTAACCACGACCAAAACGCTTGGGACAATACCCCTCAAGCACTTTTTGGAAGCCAGGACAAGGTCATGAGTGCCTTTGTATTGGCCACCACCATGGGCGGCGTGCCGTTATTGTACAATGGGCAAGAGAAAGCGCTGCCGTACAAGCTGCCTTTCTTTACGCCGACGAGTGTGGCTATTAATTGGTCCCTAAACCCAGAGGTAACGAAGGAATACAAGGCGATTTTATCGGCGTACAACACCTACGATGCGCTTAGAGGGGAATCTAGGACCAATTTATCTACGTTCAACATCGCCGCCTTCACCGCCACCGGCACTGGGCATGAAGCTCTAGTCGCAGTCAATCCTCGTAACTCTGCGATGAGCATAGGACTGCCAAGCGATTGGCAAAGTGTTTCCGTGCTTGACCCTGTAAGCGGCGCAACCGTAAATACGGGCACTACCTTGATGTTGGCGCCTTATCAGTATCAGGTATTTATTAAGTAGAAATACTCGTTTTACTTTTTAATAACATGAATGTTTAATTAGTTGATTTATAATTAATTAAATTCAATCTAATTAAATCATTTACCTCATGAAAAAACTATGCTTGCTCCTAACCGCGCTCGCATTTACTCAATGCGTAAATGACACTCTTACTGAATCTGAAGTCTCAGATTTTGTTACGACTCACTTCAATGAAAAAGTGGGATACGATGAAGCCGTAGATTCTTTTATCGAAGACATCGGTGAAGATTTGACCGTTCTCAACACACTATGGGGACAATCAAGACTATATCTTGTGGAAAATGTTAAAAGCGAATGGTTCTATGAAGATTCTGTCACAGTAGAAATTTTTGACATCTATATCAATGGTGCTACCGCTATTGTTTTAGGCTCAGACAAATATTGGATAGATGGAGAAGCGACGGGAACTTCAAGATTCTGTGGAACTGTAATACGAGAAGATGGAAAGCTAGTATGGAAACGATACGCCTTTGCCTCAGAGAATCAACGAGCCGCAGATTTTGTTTGGCCATCCGTTGATGGTGAAGGTGCATTAGATTCTTACAACGCGATGCGCAACGCTATGGTGAATCTTCGAAATTCTGATGGCTTAAAGATTTCCGATTCGTTAGTAGGAATATATCCGGAATGGGCATCAGCACATCTTGGTCAATTGCATTTATATTCTTGCCGGAGAAGAAGATAATTTGCGCTCCAAACTCGCCGAAGCGCAAACTAAATTGGACGGCGCATCTGCTGCAGAGAAAACTCTAATAAGCGCGTATAATCCTGATTTAACTAGAGAAGAAAGGAGAAATACCCTTGCCAAGGCACTTGGTTTCGCAGGCGATGACCCAATGATTCGATTCTGGTATACTTGGACATTAGATGATGTTACCGATAAAATTGCAGTCCTCGAAGCAGGGCTCACAAGATTTCCAGAAAGCTCTGTCCTAAACAACATGATGGCATACGTTCAAATGGATGCGGGAGATTTAGATAAGGCTGAACACCATTTAAATGTTTACTTAAGAGTGCATCCAGATGAAGCAAACGCTTATGATAGTATGGGAGACCTCTTGGTTGAAAAAGGTGATATAGAAGGTGCGAAAAATATGTATTTGAAGGCATCAGAAATGCACCCTGATTTTGCTGAAGTCAGTAAACGGAAATAAGACTAAAAACCTTAACTGAATCGGCTGACGAGCCTGAAGGGGATTTTTGCCTTAACTGAAAGATTGATCCTGCTCCAAATTCCGAACCAACAAGCCCGGCGCAGCTATGGCTGCTCAGCGGCTTTTCCATTTCCCCGCACCCTGAAACAAGCTTCGGGCGCTTGGAAATGAAAAAGCCCCGCAACTTTCGTTGCAGGGCTTTTTTGGTTCTTTGTGACCGCGGAAGGATTCGAACCTTCAACCGCTTGATTCGTAGTCAAGTACTCTATCCAGTTGAGCTACGCAGCCAGCTTATCCCGTATGGGGTGGCAAATATAGACCAAAAAGTTAATTGAAAAAGTCCCTTTAGGGATTTTTTGACGGGAAAATTGGTCCCTTATTGAACCTCAACGGTTAGGCCTACATCGCTCATGAGGGAAGCCTTGTGTTGGAGTTCGTCGATGTCGCCGGTCATGACTTGGCACTTGCCCTTGTAGTGGGTGATCCAGGCACATTGTTCTGCTTGTTCTTCAGTGTGTTCACACACAGCGCATAGCACGTCAATGACAAAATCAAAGGTATTCTCGTGGTCGTTGAATAGGACCAGAGAACGTTCCGCTTGAAGAACGGTTTCTTGTTGGCTTTGATATTGCTCTTTCGTACTCATGTCCTCAAATTTATATGCTATGCATCATTTGATGCAAGGTTAGACGAAAAATTATTCACCTTAATCTTCGATGCCAAATCTGCGTTTGAGGAGCATTATTTTTCCCTTACCTGCAAGGTTATAAGAGAAACCTGGTTGATCGCCTTTGGCAGCAACGCTGCGGTCCTTGGTATCCTTGGCGAGGATGGCATCATTGAAGGTATCGTCAGAAGAACGGATGCTCATGAGATTTCCCTTGTAATTGATGAAAAGGAAGTCCGTGCCATTATCCAGGTAGAGGGTAAACTCTCCTCCTCTACTGCGCTCTTTTACTTAAACCAAGCAATCTACTTTGGCGAATACAGGCACATTGTAGATGTTCTGGATGATGGCCTCGCCATTGCCTTGGAAGGATTTGTATCTACCGCTGTAGCGCATTTCAATTTGGCTAAGGACGAGAGACTTTCTCATCTCTTTAGGGAACTTGCCTTCCGCCTCGTATTGGGCAAGGTCATCGAGGAACTTGGCCCCATCTTTTGAACCCATCAGAGCGTAAATTCCTTCTTGGTAATTGAAATCATCGCTGCGACCTGTGCCCGAGAAATCACCGAAGAGCTGGGCTACTGTTTCCCATTGGTCCTTATCAAGAGGTGCATCTATGGTCCAAACGGCATCGAGAGTAACCTCGTCCTCCTTCAGGTCATGACGAGCGGCACCGCCCATACGGTTTTCAACTAAGCCTGTGTTCCCCAAAATTTGGAGCGGCCCCGTACCGTAGAGTTCACAATCGTAATTGTAAAAGACCAAATATGGATCTGGCGTAGTGAAGTCTTTGAGCTTTGCGGGAGTGGTAATGACGTAGCCTTGTTCTTCGTTGTCGTAGAACAGTACCCCCGTAGCGCTGATGACTTCGATATCGCGACGGTCGGCATATTTGGACAAGAAGTTACTGTGCCCGCCAAGACTGTCCTGGGAGATATAGATGCCGTTAAAGGTGTTATCTGCGAGGCTCGTAGGGTCGTTTTCGGGCAGTTCGATCACGATATCTGTCGGATCGATGGTGGTGGCGATGTCGTACCACATGCTTTGCAGGTTCCTACACTCGTTTTGAAGCTTGATGGAACCGAGGTAGTACATGGGGATTTCGTCGGCGCGTAGGTTGATTTTCCCGCGGTAACCAAAATAAGGACTGAGGTAGAATTCATCCTCCTCTGCGATGGTGGCCTCACCGATGGTCGTACCGGAGGTATCGGGTTTGATGCTTTCAAAGGCAATGGGCCAAGTGCTTCCTTCCTCATCTTCATAATCGTACATCCCGTGAGCGGTGTATCGGTATTTGCCACGGATGCGGACCACGGACTCGTAGAATTCGTGTAGCTCAGAGAATCTGTTCGCAACAATGCGGGCATTTTCGAGCGGGTCCATATCCGCATTCATGCGGATGACGACATATCCGCTATCGGGTAGTACTCTAGAATCGGCCACATCAATTTCCGGCACATCGAACGCTTCAAGTATGCTCGGCGCCAAAGAGAATCGGGCAAACCCGGCAGTGAAATCTAGGCTATCCTGTAGCGGATGCGTACTGACCATGTAGGCTTCCCCTTCTGTGTTGTGCTTGATGTCCACCGTTGCTTCGTCCATCTTCCATTCTGCATGGTCCATGTAGGCCATGTATTGGTTCGCAGGGAATTCAATCGTACTATATGGATTGAGCTTATCAAAGAGGCCCAATTGTTTATCGAAGTTCACATCACATGTGGCATCCAACATTTGGAAGGCCCATTGCTCGTCTTCGAGCTTGGTTTTTACACGGAAGTCTTGGGCTGCGGAGGTGAAGGAGCGATTAAAGAATTGGTATCCCTCATGTTCACTGTTGTGCTTCGCGGTGCCGTAGCGCAACTCCCCAGTGCCGAAGAGTCCTTTTCCACCATAACGCAACTTGCCTTCAGCCACTACTTCTGGAGTACCGTACATATCAAACGGAATGCTGCGTGATTCCACCTGCAGCTCGTCCTCATACGGCAACCACAGGAATGGATTATCTGTGCCCTGCACAAACGGATAACCGCCGCCCATCGTCGTATTTTCTGTGATGCCAAAGGTGGCGGCACGACCGGAAGCTTGTTTGGGGAAGAACAAAATATCCTTGCTGACCAAATGGCTTTGAATATAATCTATGCTGCCCTCGGCATGCAGGCCTTGGTTAGACAGCGCCAGAGTCCCCTCATAGGTGCCCGAGCCCTTGTAGGCAGGGGTTGGAGGCATTTGGGTTTGGAAGCCCAGCGAATAATCCGGCATGACCATCAGCGGCTGCGGGAAGGTTGGGAATATATCGGCGCTGTGGAAGGTGGCATCGAACAGCAGCCCGTCCGTGGTCGCGTTATCAAGGGAATCGATAATGAACGGCTCTACGGCCATGTAGAAGCCACTGCGTTCGTAAACTCCATTGTGAATGCGCGGATGATCGTAGTAGACGAAGGAGTTGTTGAGGGCTTCGAAGATGGGGTATTCCGGATAGTATTCTTTTGAACTCTTGTTATCGGCTTGGTCAATGCGAAGACGCCCCTGGAGGTCAGAAAGTACCGTTTGTACGTTAACCAGTGCTGCACGCTCGCCCGGTGGCGGGTTGAACTCTTTGACCTTGAAACGCATCGAATCAATGCGCGGCATATCGATCATGAAGTTGTCGTAGTTGAAGGCGTATTCTGTTCCCCAATAGCTGAAGAGACCGGCGTTGATTCGACCGTCAAAGTTGAAGTTCATTCCTTGATTAACGGTGATAAGTCCGCCTTTGGGGAAGAGGTTGACTTGCTGGGAATCACTGACGGCAATCATACCAATGCCCGCATGTCCATTTGGTAGTTCAAAAGACTGACTTGAGCGTTGTTGCCTTGTTCTACCCTGAAGATACGAACTGGATCACATCGTAATCTCTCTTGCCCTCCCAGTTGAGTAAGTATTCAAACAAACGATCGGTAAGGGTGATGGTTTGTTGGTCTTCATCGAAAGTAACGAACCCTTGAATGGCCATTTCGTAGAGGAACTTCTCCCCTTGGTCCATGGGCATGCGCAGGGCGTAGATCAAATCCTTGAGCGGTGCGTCGTTATACCCCCAAGCATAGGCTGCATCGCGCAGGTTCATCAGCGGGTGGGTCTGTTGCAAGCCTGCGATTTCTTCCATTCGGGTGATGCGGAAGAATTGCTTGCTCTCGAATACCGCCGCCTGCATCGAACCTAGGTTGAGGTTGCGGAAATTCAGGACGGGTGTGCCTTGGTTCCACACTAACTGGTCCACGTTCACCTCCATGGCGTGGTAGCTGTCGATCCACGAGCTCAACCCTAGGCCGGTTTTATAGCGTAGAATGCGTAGCTGTCCAGAACGCGGGTCGTAGCGTACTTCACAATACGGGTGGTAAATGCTGTCTTTACCGAGGTGTGCTACCACCTCTACTCGTTTGGAGGCGATGAGGCTATCTTGGAATCCGAAGCGGGCGCCTTTGAGGGTAATGACCGTATCCGTTTTGTAGGTGAAGACCAGCGCTCCTAAGGTGCTATCTGGGCTGTTTCCATAAAATTGGGCCCCGATCACCCCCAATCCCCCTTTGAAGTGGACATCTGGGAAAATATCCTCGATGAGGTAGTCGTTGCGTTCGCTGGTAAATTGCGGGTAACGCTTGGTGGTGGTGCCCGTCATGCGGTCCTCCAAGGTGCCTTTAATGGGTTCTGGGTAGAGGTCATAGGCATGCAATACCGCTTTGGCCTGATAACCACCTTTTTTTACATCGAGGTTCCATGTGCCCAATTCCGCATAGCGCTCGTCCTCCGGAACTAATACTCGGGACCAAAAGACGGTGCCGCCGTCGCCTTCGATCAGATCTTGTTCGGGATAATATTTGAAGTTCGCCCCTATGATTTGGGTGCTGTCCTCACGGTAACGTCCATAGAGGTCTTCCGCCTCAAAACTGTATACAGGAGCCCCCTCTTCAAAGGCAAAGCCCCATACCGCGTAGGGTGCGCTCCACACAAAATCATTGGCATCGCTGAAGATGTGCTTGCTGTAGTTCAGGTGCTGCTGGTGAATGTAGTCTCGAATCTTAGTCGAAGGGTTCTTCTTGGCATAGGCCAGTAGGTGCTGGGCCATCTGCTCGGCAGTGCCATAGGCTTCGCCCTCGTAGATGTCATAGGTCAGACGTATGAGCTCTTCCCAAACCTCGGGCTGCACCAGGCGCTTGCGGATGAGTTGGTTGCTCAAATCTATCCACAACTCCCCAAACTCATCGGCCGCCAACATGGCGTTCGGCAACAGACTGTCCTGATACAGCGCCTTTTGCTCTTTTTTCAGGTCTATGAGTTCGAGAAATTCGTCTTGGAAGAGTTCGAGCTCGGAGAATCGGACCACCTTCTGGGCGTGAAGCCCCAGGCTGAATAGAAGCGCAACAAGCAGTCCAATTCTTCGCATTACTTTCTCATTTTAACACTGCGCCACTGATCGCGCCCTTTGATGCCCTCATAGGTGAGTCCAGCACCCTCGGCACGTTCGCGAAGGGCAGGCACATTTTCCTCGTAAAAACCACTGAACAAGATGGTACCGCCGTCGGCCAAAGCGGCCACATAGGCATCCATGTCCGCGAGGAGGACGTTGAGGTTGATGTTGGCGTAGATCAGATCATAGGTATCATTGATGGCTTCCGCCCCACCCTGGTCGCAGCTCATGGCAATGGCATTGCGCTCTGCATTCTCCAAGGTATTTTCTACGCACCAGGTGTCGATGTCTATCCCGTGAATGTGAGCCGCACCACGCATCCCGGCAAGGATGCCGAGGATCCCTGTACCACAGCCCATGTCGAGGACTCGCAGGCCTTCGGTCGGCAACTCCAAGGTCCACTGAATCATCATGTGGGTGGTTTGGTGGTGGCCGGTACCAAAGGACATCTTTGGCTCGATCAACATGAGGTGCTCATAGCCTTGTTTTGGCGTGTGGAAAGGAGCATGGATGTACACGCGACCGTCCACATCAATAGGATCAAAGTTTTTCTCCCACTCCGCATTCCAGTTCACTTGCTCGATTTCTTGCAAGGCATAAGTGACCTGAACACCGTCCCATTGAAGGGTCTCGGCGACGGCATCAGAAGAGAATTGGTCCTTTAAAATGTACGCCTGAAACCCATCCTCGGTATCGGTGAAGGTATCAAAGCCCAATTCCCCGAGTTGTGCAATAAACACATCGCGGAAGGGTTCCAAGGGAACGACCGTAGCGGTCAATTCAATGTACACTGGGGTTTCCGACATTAGGCTTCGGTTCTAGCTTTTACGATTGCCGTGAAATCTGCTGCGCTCAATGAGGCGCCGCCGATCAAACCTCCGTCGATATCTGGTTGTGCGAATAATTCTGCGGCGTTGCCAGGCTTGCATGAACCGCCGTACAATACCGAAATATCTTGTGCCGCTTCACCGCCGAAACGCTCTACCAACCAAGCGCGAATGCCGGCATGTACTTCTTGTGCTTGTTCTGGAGAAGCAGTCTCACCCGTGCCAATAGCCCAAACCGGCTCGTAAGCCAAGATGATGTTGTCCATATCTTCTTCTGAGAAGCCTTCCAGACCTTCGGCACATTGGCTGAGGATCACGTCCATGTAGTTGCCGCTCTTGCGCTCTTCCAAGGTTTCACCGATACAGTAGATCGCGGCCAATTCGTTGTTCAATGCCTGACCTATTTTCACCTTACAGCTCTCGTTGGTCTCACCGAAGTATTGACGGCGCTCGCTGTGGCCGATAATGACGGCGTCCAAATCCAACGAGGCCAACATAGGGGCGCTGATTTCACCGGTGTAGGCACCATTATCTTGTTCGTGGCAGTTCTGTGCAGCGACAGCGATGAATGGATTATCGACCAATTCATTCACGACATCACTCAAGAACACGGATGGAGGAGTGATGATCACACCTGTTTCTCCTACGACTTCTTCCGTCAACGACGACTTCAATTCTGCGACCAAATCCATCGCTTCGTTGTACGTCGTGTTCATTTTCCAGTTACCTGCTACAATCTTTCTTCTCATGATTATTTATTGATGTTGTTGTGTGTTCTTAAAATAGTTCCGCTCGTATTCTTGGGTCGAGCACTGCGTACAGCACATCCACTAACGTCGTTAAGAAAACGAAGATGGCGGCGATGACCATGACGCACCCCATTGTTATTGGCAAATCTCGAGTATTTAACGCTTCCACGAGCAATTTTCCCATGCCATTCCAACCAAAAATAATTTCCACAAATACCGCCCCGGCCAAGAGGGATGCAAACCAACCGCTGATGGTCGTAATGATGGGATTCGAGGCAACCGGCAGGATGTGTCGGAAAAAGACTCGACCTTCCTTTAGGCCCTTGGCTCTTGCGGTGCGGACAAAGTCTTGCTGGGCAACCTGCAGTACGCTATTGCGGGTAAGTTGCAGCACTACCCCGATGGGACGAATGCCCAAGGTCAAGGCGGGTAGAACGAGGTTTTTGAGTTGCAGGTAGCGCTCACCGGTATAATCGTCCACGGCATATAAGGAGCCCGTCAGGTTCAATCCCGTCCAAGGCCCGAGCAGGTAGGCAAAAATCCAAGCAAAGAGGACGGCGGTAAAAAAGGACGGCAAACTCATTCCTAGGGCGCTGAAGGCAGTGAGGAATTGGTCCAACATGCTTCCTTCCCTATAAGCCACCACGGCGCCAAGCACTCCGCCCACTACGACGGCAAAACCTATGGCCACGAGTGCCAGCAAGGCAGTGTTCGGGAAGGTCTGCCCTATTAACGCGCTGACTTTTTGTCCCTGACGTTGGAAGCTCTCGCCAAAGTCGGGAGCCTTGAACAGCGGGCCTTCTCCTGTGAAGTTCACGGGTGAAATGCGGCCCAAATACTGTACATATTGCACGCTCAGCGGCTGGTCTAGCCCGTACTTCGCACGCACGGCTGCCAGGGCTTCAGGATCGTCGCGCTTGCCCAACATCATTTGCGCTGGATCACCAGGAACGAGCGTAAACAACAAAAACACCAACGTCGCTACACCCCAGAGGGTAAGCACAGCGAGGGCGATTTTTTGAAGGGCGAATCGGATCAATTCGGGGTATCGTTATAATGGTATTTCGCAGTAACCGTACCGCGCTGGAGCACCACCCATCCTGGGTTAGAACGCACCATCGTCTTCAAGGTCGTTTCGTCGGTAAAGGCAAAAGGGGTCTCGATCGGCATGCCTAAAGCCTGTAATTCCTCCGGCATGGAAGCGCTGAGCACCAAGTGTGGGATGTTGTTTTGAGATAATTGGGCCAATTTCGGCACCACCTTCTCCCATCCTTCCGCGTGGGTCTTCTTCACATTGTAGGCCACGAGCAACCACACTTCGTCCAGTGCTAGAATACTATCGGTCATATCGCCGTAGTCCGACATCAGGCTGAAATCATGCACGGGCGGCTCGTATCCTTCGCTCACCTTGATGGTTTTACTCAATTCTGAAAGCATGGTCCACTGGGTTTTCTCCCACCACTTCTCATCTACATATTGCTTTGAGGTAATCTCCGTGCGCGTGCCGTCCTCCTGTTCCATCGTGTAGATGACTTCATATTGAGGGGGCTCTAGGCCCAATTCCTCCGCAGGCTTCATCCCTTCAATGATGCTCTCACCCACCGCATACGGACGGAAATCCTTCACCGGCAGGTGGTTCATCACATGGTAGGTAAATGCCATACATCCCAACAAAATGGCCGGCGCCAAGAATCGCACCACGGCTTTTGGGAAGAAATTGATCTGGCTCTTCTCGCCCCACCACAAAAGCGCAATGAGCACACTCAAAACCACATCCTTGTAAAAACTCTCCCATGGGGTCAGTGGAATGGCATCGCCAAAACAACCGCAATCGGTCACTTGGTTAAAATAGGCACTCCAAAAGGTCAAGAACGTGAAGAAGCCGATCATACCAGTAAGCAGCACCATGGTCCAGCGGCGCTTGATGCCCATCAATAAATCAGCCCCCAACAGCACCTCCACAATGACCAACACTATGGCCAACGGCAGCGCTAAAGGCTCCAAAAACGGGATGTTCAAGACCGGTTCACTGAAATATTCTTCGAGCTTGAAGGAGAACCCGACCGGGTCGTTCATCTTCACCAAACCTGAGAAAATAAATAGGCCACCTACGAGAAACTGAATGACGGGAATGAGAATGCGTTTGATCATAATCCTATTATTTTCCGCGTTCCATAAACATGATCAGCGCAAATACGCTGTAGTTCACCATATCGAGGTAGTTGGCCTCCAAGCCTTCACTGACCAAGGTCTTGCCTTGGTTATCTTCAATTTGTTTCACACGCAACAGCTTCTGAATGATCAGGTCCGTGAAGCTCGATACACGCATATCGCGCCACGCCTCACCGTAATCATGGTTCTTGCGCAACATCAGCTCCTTTGCCTCGTTCGCTTTGGCCAAATACGCCGCGCTGGCCTCTTCCCAGCTCATATCTGGCTGCTCCGCCACCCCGCGTTCGAGTTGAATCAAGGCCATGATACTGTAGTTCAAAATCCCAATGAACTCGCCCTCTAGCGGGTCGTCCACCTTTTGGGTTCCCTTCTCTTCTATGCTGCGCAGGCGCTGGGCTTTGATAAAAATTTGATCTGTCAACGAAGGCAGACGCAAGATGCGCCATGCGGTTCCGTAATCCTTTCCTTTTTTCTCAAATAAGCCGTGGCATTTATCTAGTACGGCATCGAATTGGTCAGCTGTATTCATTACTTAACTTTGCGTTACCAACGAAGATACGAGAACAATGACGGAGTTCATGCTCAATGTGCAAGGGACAATTCACACGATATCCACACCCTGGGTGATGGGCATCATCAACTGTACCCCAGATTCATTTTATGCGGAAAGCCGCACTGGCACTGCTGAAGCCGCCGCGGCCCAAGCCCGTAAGATGTTGGAGGAGGGCGCCCGCATTTTGGATCTTGGCGCCTATAGTTCTCGTCCGGGCGCCGACCACGTCACAGAAGATGAGGAGTGGGCGCGTTTGGAAGCCGTTCTTCCGTCGGTGCAAACCGTGATGGCGGAGTTTCCCGGTACCTTTATTTCGATCGATACCTTCCGCAGTGGAGTGGCACAGAAAGCTTTGGACGCTGGGGCGCATATGATCAATGATATCAGCGGAGGAACATTGGACCCTAAAATGCATGAGGTTGTGGCCGCACACCGCTGTCCATATATCATGATGCACATGCAGGGCACCCCACAGGATATGCAGCAAAATCCGACCTACAATCACGTGACCCAGGATATTGTGAAGTTCTTCTCACAGGAGCTGCCAAAGTTGCACGCGATGGGCATTCACGACACCATTGTGGACGTCGGTTTTGGGTTTGGCAAGACCTTGGAGCACAACTACCAGTTGCTGCGCGAGTTACATGCCTTTCAATTGTTGGGCCGACCCATTCTGACCGGCATTTCCCGCAAAAGCATGATTTACAAGGCCCTAGAGAGTGATGCGGCGCAAAGTCTCAACGGCACCACCGCCCTGCACATGGCTGCCTTGGTGGGCGGATCTCAGATCCTTCGCGTTCACGATGTGAAAGAAGCCGTAGAAACCATTACCTTGTTTACCCACCTTTACCCGGAAGGAGTACCACATTTATTGCCATCATGGGAGCGTTAAATTTTGGGGTCCTCGATGCCCTCGACATCATCATCGCAGCCTTCTTGCTGTACCAAGTCTACCGTCTGTTAAAAGGCACGGCCGCGATTCGCATCCTCATCGGTATGGTCGCCATTTACCTTTTGTACAGCTTGGTCCAAGTCTTAGAGATGAACCTCCTGAGCGAAATCCTCGGTTCCTTCATGGGGGCAGGATTGATCATTTTGGTCATCGTCTTCCAACAGGAAATCCGAAAGTTTCTCTTGGTCGTAGGTTCCGCCACCTTCACGCGCCGCCAGGGCTGGAAAGGATTATTCAAAGTGGGCAAAGCAGATCAAACCCATACCCTCAGTATTGAAGCCATTGCTACCGCCACAGCGGAATTGGCCGAACAAAAAACCGGTGCCCTTCTCGTCATTGAACGCAAAGATCCCTTGGGCGCCTTTGCCGGCACAGGCCACGAGCTCAACGCGACCTTGAGCCGCATCCTGCTGGAAAGTATTTTCTTCAAAAACGCACCTTTGCACGACGGGGCCACCATCATCTCCGGCAATACCGTAGTATCTGCAGGTTCCATCCTCCCACTCAGCGAGAGCAGCGACCTCCCCTCCCAGTTTGGATTGCGCCACCGTGCGGCCGCTGGTATTTCCGAGCGCACCGACGCCTTGGCCCTGTCTATTAGTGAGGAAACCGGAAGCATCCACCTCTTCTACGACGGAACCTTCGAGCGCGTGCCCGTAAAAGCAGTTGCCGAACGATTGACCGTCCTACGCACCCAATAGAAGGGAATGTTCGAGGACCAATTGGTCCCAAAGTTCAAAAGCTACATTCCACCACACCAACCATCCCTTGGGCATCAACGGCCCTAGAAACACGGCGCCCAGCCCCGTCCAAATAAACAGCGTGTACACCGGCACCACCAGTAAGTTTCCGAGGAGAAAAAAGGGAGAAGCACCGCCAAAATGGTGGCTGACCAAGGGCAACGTGCCGATCCATGCCGCCAGGGAAATCTGAACGGTCAAGAGCCACATCGGCAAGGCTGGATGTTTGACCATCTGGTAGTGGTGCATGAACTCCGCCCAAGGGCTCTGCCTAAGGACAAACAATATGGCCAGCACCGCGGCATAACTGAGCTGAAAGCCCAATTCCCCCACCATCTCAGGCGCCACCAAAAAACACCCCACGCCCACGGCCATCGGCCAGTGCATCGAGGCCACTTTCCACCGCCCCGCCAAAGCGATCCGTGCCAATGCAAAGGACCCCACCGCCCGCACCACCGAAGGTCCACCGCCCACCGCCGAAGCATAGACCACCAAAAACACGACCAACACCAACTGCACCGACCATTGCCAATACCTGTGCTGGTGCACTTTCGTTAGTGGCAACAACATACTGGTCCAAATCCCCACATGGAAGCCACTGACCGCCAACATGTGCCTTATGCCCAACACCCCAAAAGCCGCCATCGTATCCTCCTGCAACCCGCCCTTATCGCCGACCAACACCGCTTGGAGGAAAGATGCGAGCCGCCCGTGCGCCACCGCCCCAATCCGCCCGGTGAGCCACTGCCGCAAATCGGCACCCGCCCCCACCAACACCTCGGGCGGCTCGTACCTATACCACTGACGCCATTCGAGATATATGGGAGCAAGGGTGAGTACGAGCGCGGCGAGCAGGAGGAGTTGGAGGTCGTGAGCGGGACGGCGCCAACGCGGCGACCACAGCAAAAGCCCCAAGACCGCGCTCGCAGAAATAGTATACTGCTCACGTAGACCAACGGCCATAAGTAGGATGAATACGGGATAGAGTGGCATCTATAAAAATTGGCCACTGAAAAGCAGAAAAGAAAGTGTTGTGGAGAACTATGGGTTATTCACCAAATCGTACGTGAGGTCCTTTGAAGTAGAAATCCAAAATTTCCTGCCAAGTAAATCCTGAAGCCGCCATGTGCATCGCGCCCTGTTGCGCCATGCCAACGCCATGTCCAAAGCCCTTTCCGGTGACCACTACCCCGGCCTCTGTGGCTTCACATTGCACGAAAGTGCTGCGCCATTTGAACGCACGACGAGCGGTTTCCAGCTTGTGTTTTTCTTCCCCAAAGGTCCAATGCGACAGTCGATCGCTGGGAAGGTTTTGAAAGAATTGGCCCCATTCCTCTTTGCTGAGATCCACGTAAATACGCGTCCAGTAGCCGTTCCACTCTTCCCAGGTATGGGTTTGGGTCCAATTAAGTTTTGAGCCCTTCAACGAAAAGGGATCCACCACCTTTCGGCAGTACGGAAGGGCCTGCGACCACACATCTTGCGGCAACACCGTTTGTCCGCCTGAATTGCTGTGGTAAAATCCGATGATGGGTTTGCCGTTGTACAAGGCCACCGTATCCTGAACGCTTAACACCGCCTGCATCACTTCCTCGGCATGTCCGCCGTGGGCCACGCCTTTGAACGCCTGAGAACTTTGATCGTCCTTCACATGGAACCCGTCCTTGATGTGCTTTTTCTCATTGCTCATCAGCCAAGTACGGGCCAGTACGGCCTGCGCCTGCAAATAGCTGCCGCGCCCCGCCAGACCTCCTTCGGCTTCCACCACACCGGCCAAATAATCCTCCATCGAGCAACGGGCAATGGCATCAATGTAGATGAGGTTGTTTCGAAGGGTCAGCTTTCCGATATACGGACGCTCTTCCGTCCATTTTCCGCCCCGCAACACGCGCAAGACAATGGTATCGGTGGAATAAAATGTAATGGAATCAAACTCCGTCCTATTGATCATCAACTCCGCGCGAAAAGTGTAGAGCGGATGCACATCATCCGGGCCATATTCTCGCACGTACGTAGAATCTTTATTATATCCTTTCAACAAGTACGCCCCCTGCTTCACTTTGACCTGGGCACGCGAGTAGAAGTCTTCGGCAAACAAGAACACCCTCGGGCCACTCATTCTTGTTTCTTCCAAAAACTCTTGCGCTTGCACCCCTAATTGGGCAAAAAGAAAAAGGACTACTAGTGTTCTCATCGCTGCGAAGATACAAGGTCAATGAGTTCTTCCGCGGTTTTGTCCCCGGGGTTATAATCATCCAAAGCCGCCACCAGCTCCTCGTAATACGGGACTGCGCTTCCTGACCTCATGGATTCGACATATAAGCGAGAAAGGCCTTTGGGTATGACCTCTTCTTGCAATAGCTCAGTAATGGCGGGGCGATTCAAAATGAGGTTTGGCAAAGAGAAATACTTGACCTTCACGAAGAGTTTTGCAATGCCTAGAGATACAGGATTAGCCTTGTATACCACCACTTGCGGCACTTTCAGCAGGGCGACCTCCAAAGATGCTGTTCCACTACAGGTTGCCGCAAACATCGCCTCATGTAAGCCCTCTTCAATAGGACCCGTGAACACCTCCACATTCTCAGGCACTGCCAATGACGGCCAAAACTTTTGGGCTATGGCCGGTCGAATGACCTTGAATTTGATCACTGGGTGCAACCGTGCAAAATCATAGAAGACTGGCAAGTGTCGCTTAATCTCTTGTTTTCTAGAACCCGGCAGGAGCGCCACACAATCGGCCCCGGTAGCGACTTGATCTTTGTATTTGTAGGCCAATGGGTTGCCTACATAGGTAATGTCCAGCCCTCTTTCCTTGTACCAAGCTTTCTCAAAAGGGAGAATGCTATATATGGCATCGCAGTGCTGACGAAGTTTTTCAATGCGCCCCTCTTTCCAAGCCCAAATCTTGGGCGGGATGAAGTAAGCCACACGGATGCCCTGGGATTTGGCCCAAGCCGCCATCCTCAAGTTGAATCCAGGATAATCTACCAATACCAGCACATCCGGCTGGAAGGCCAACACATCTCGTTTACACTGCGAGAACCGTTTCGTGATGGTTCTTGCGCGTAGGACCACTTCTACAAAGCCCATGAATGGCTCAGAGCAGATGTCTCGATCTAAGGCAACGCCAGCAGCCTTTAGCTTAGGGCCTCCCCATCCGCGCTGCTCGATGGATGCTTGACGAGCTTGTAAGGCTTCAGCAACGGCTGCCGCCTGTACATCCCCGGAGGGCTCGCCTGCAATCCAATAGATTTTCATTAGAGAATGAATTGGAAATAAACTACCGCAATCACACTAGGAATACAAGAAATTAGAATGCCTCGAGAGACATGATCTCGGCCCCAATTAATGGCAATGAAGAATAAAGCGGCATTGATAATTACCCCGAAGGAAATAGCTCGCATGACGATCAATCGCCACGCGGGATTGGCCACATCTCCAATCTCTTGAAGGACAGGAAAGGTTTCTAGCGCTATGGCGATGGAAAACACGGGCGCACCTATTCCTACGATGAACCCAATGAATTGGTCAATAATCTTCTTATTTATTCTCAAAATTCCACTGGTTTAGGGTCGCAATAGTTTCGTGAGCGGTCAAATCTACACTCACAGGCACTACGCTTACATAGCCTTCTTTTAATGCAGCAATATCAGTATCAGAACCGTTATCGTACAATTCATATTTACCAGTCAACCAGTAATATGGTCGTCCATAAGGATCAATGCGTGAATCAAACTCTTCCACCCAGTTTCCTATGGCCTGGCGACAAACCTTCAATCCTTTGTAAGGCACCAAATCGTTCGCAGGAATATTCACATTTAAACACACACCGCTTGGTAATCCGTTCTCTAACACGTTGGCAATAACAGTGCGAACGTAGGGCTTGGCCGCCTCCATTGAAGCCGTCCATGGGAATTCATCCAAACTAAACCCAATGCTATCAATCCGTTCCAACGCACCTTCCACCGCCGCACTCATCGTTCCTGAGTAGATCACATTCACCGAGGCATTTGAGCCGTGGTTGATCCCACTCAAAATCAAATCTGGGCGACGTGGCAGCACCACATTGATGGCCAACTTTACACAATCTGCCGGTGTACCGCTGACTTTATACTCTTTCTGAGGCCCTTCACTGGGCACCTCGTTGCATCTCAGACTCTGATCCAGGGTAATGGCATGACCCTTCCCGCTTTGTGGGCCATCCGGTGCTACGACGTAGACTTCGCCAAATTCATTGGCAATCTCCACCAATGTTTTAATACCTGGGGCTACGACACTATCGTCGTTTGTCACTAAAATTAGAGGGCGTTTTGTCATGAGTTCTCGGGCTATCTGCCAAAGTTACATTATGCTGCGCAGAGGCATAAATTTTGTTTATTTGAATCCGAACAACTTTATAACACCAAAATGTTTGTACTTATTATTCTTTTCGTGGTTTTAGGCTTTGTCGTACAACAACGCTTGAAATCGAAATTCAAGAAATATTCGCAAGAAGCTTTGAGCAATGGCTTGAGCGGAGCAGAGATTGCCCAGAAAATGCTGGACGATCACAACATTACCGATGTACGCATTCAAAGCGTTCCTGGCAAGTTGACCGATCATTACAATCCTTTAGATAAAACAGTTAACCTCAGCCCTGAAGTATATAGCGGACGCAGCGTGAGCGCCGCAGCAGTGGCAGCACACGAGGTAGGCCATGCCGTACAGCACGCTGTAGGTTACCAATGGTTGGACATGAGATCTAAACTCGTTCCACTGGCCAGCGCTAGCGGACGCATCATGAACATCGTGATGTGGAGCATGTTCTTAGGCTTTGGTATGCTGAATCTTTTCAGCTTTGATACCATCATTTGGGTATTGATCGTTTCGCAAACGGCAATTACGGCCTTTACCTTGGTCACCCTACCCGTAGAATACGACGCCTCCAACCGCGCCTTGGCTTGGTTGACCTCAACAGGAACCATAAATACCCTAGAACATGAAAAGGCAGCAGATGCCTTGAACTGGGCAGCACGCACGTATTTGGTCGCTGCATTGGCTTCTATGGCTCAGCTCGCGTACTACATTTCTTTGCTCAGTAGCAGAGATTAAAAACAGACTTTTATGTATAAAAAAACCGCGCCCTTGGGCGCGGTTTTTTTTTGTGATCTTACCTAGTGAATTATTTGTTCACCGTGTAACCTAAAGACTGTAGGTAGGCGATTTTCTCATCAACAACTGCTTGCTGGCGACGCGTTACTTCTTTTTCAATAGAAGTTGCTAGGCCTGCCAATTCCTCATCAGAAAATTTCCCCAAGAATTGAGAAGCGAAAAGCGACTTCAATGTCTTGTTATTGTTTTGGTTTTCGCGGATGTAGTTAACTACTGCCTTTGGTTTCATAAACAACTTGTGTTTTAGTTAAATCTGAAAGACAAAAATACACGAATTTTTTAAAGAAAATATATGTATCTCAATCGAGACAACGATATTTTATTTCAACGTCGTCAAATCTTCTACTCCAACGTGTCTAACAGTGATTAGAGGCTCTGCGTAAGAAGCACCGATGATGCGTCCCCAGTCCTGAGCACGTGCCACTACGCTATCTAAAAATCCCTTACTTGCAATGACCGTTTCAGGCTCATTACTATTGGGATCATAGAACTGACTGGTATGTGCTTTAATGCTGGCTAGTTTTTGTTCAAATCCAGCAGATATATCTACAATGAGGTCTGGATTTAAGTTGTAAAACTGCAGGTATTTATACATGGTTTTTGGACGCCATGGAGCCAATTTCTCTCCATTTTCTTCCAATTCAACTTTATGCAAACCACTAATAAAACAAGCTTCCTCAACCAAACGAGAAGCTCTACCATGATCAGGGTGGCGGTCTGTTGGCGCATTCATAATGACAATTTCCGGGCGATATTTACGCACCATTTTCGCCACTAATAATTGTGAATCATGATCATAACCTACTTGGCCATCAGGCATGCATAAATTCTCTCGAACAACACATCCTAGAATTTTAGCGGCCTCAGTGGCTTCTGCATCACGCAGTTCAGGCGTACCACGCGTACCCATCTCTCCACGGGTCAAATCCACAATACCTACGTGCTTACCTGCAGCGGCATGAGTAGCTAGAATACCTCCAGCGCCCAACTCGACATCGTCGGGGTGGGCACCGAAAGCAAGAATATCAAGTTTCATAGTCTTTACTTTCCTGCCGCAAAGGTCGTGATTTCCGTGCTCATCGGACTCGTAGAGGAAGGGAAATGTGCTACCCACTGGCCATTTTCATCGATCAAGAACTTGTTGAAGTTCCAGCTGACTTTAGCATCAGAAACACCATTTTGTTCTTTATTACACAACCATTGGTAGATATCATCTCCTCGATTAGCTCCAGTTTTCACCTTAGACATCATAGGAAAAGTCACATCGTATTTTGACGAACAAAATGCTGCAATTTCTTCTTCAGAACCGGGCTCCTGCCACCCAAAATCATTTGATGGAAAGCCTATTACTGTGAAATTATCACCGCCATAAGTGCGGTACAACTTTTCTAAATCCTCGTACTGTGGGGTATATCCGCATTTCGAAGCGGTATTCACGATCAAAATTCTCTTTCCTTTCAACGAAGAAAATGAGAAAGGCTGTCCTTCAATAGTTGTAGCATTTAGCGTGTAGAAGTCAATAGGTGGAGCACTCATGGCTATTGTATTTGAGGTGGATTCTTGTGTTCCATTGCTGCAAGAGAATAACAACACAAATGATAGTAGGGATAAAATTCGTTTCATGTCTAGGGTTTTTGTGATAAACATCAAAGGTGCTGGAATAGTTTGATGTAATTTTGTGAAATGCAAAAAATTGTGCGCTTGCTGGTTCGTTTTTTCCGCCAAGAGGTGAGAAATAGCAATGTGCTTTTTTCGCTAGGGCTGTACTTGCTCGGCGTATCCTACCTCATTTATTTACTAAGCGGGAGCACACCTTCAGATTCGGCATGGAACACCTTGCTTTGGGTAGTCGTCTTTTTTGGATCGGTCCAATTATCTTCTCGAAGCTTCGAATTCGAAAGCGGATCCTACTTCTATTACTACCAAACCATTGCCAATGCCAAGCACACGATCATTGCCAAGATGTTGTTCAATGTGGCGTACATGATGTTGTTGAGTATGGCGACTTGGGCCCTGTTCAGCGTGTTCTTTGGCAACCCAGTGTACAACACTACCTTGTTTTTTATTGGACTCATACTAGGGGCGACAGGATTTAGCGTGGTCTTGACCTTGACCAGCGGCATTGCACACCGCACCAAAGGAAATGCCACGTTGGGCGCCATTTTAGCCATTCCTCTGCTCTTTCCGGTGCTCCAACTAACCAGTGCCATAAACCTGCAAGCCATTGTGGGTGTGACCCTTACCGATGCCGCCAATCTATTGGGAACATTAGTTGCTTTAGATATGGGAATAGGCCTGCTAGCCTACCTACTCTTTCCGTATCTTTGGCAAGATTAAAACAACACATGAAAGGAAGCATTTACAAGGTATTGGGGTTGCTATTGGTCGCGTATAGTTTGATCTATGGTTTGTTGACCAAGGTGCCCGATCTCCCGATCATTGAAGAAAGTATTCGCAATTTGTTTTATCACGTCAGCATGTGGTTCGCTATGGTGGCCATGATGGCGGCGAGTTTTTGGAACGCCATTCGTTTTCTAGGTACTGAAGATTTGGCCAAAGACCGCCGAAGCATCAGCCTAGCCGAGATGGGCATGTTCTTCTCCTTCATGGGACTGTTCACAGGAATGGTTTGGGCGAAATTCACATGGGGGGCTTGGTGGACCAATGACCCAAAACTCAACGGTACAGCCATTACCATTCTCATCTACTTGGCCTACTTCGTATTGCGCAACTCCATGGACGACGCCCGTAAAAAGGCGAGAATCTCAGCCGTTTATAACATTTTCGCGTTTGTGATGATGATTGTTTTTATCGGAATCCTCCCTCGTATGACCGACAGCTTGCACCCTGGCAATGGCGGCAACCCAGGATTCAACAGTTACGATTTAGATAACGGACTGCGCATGGTCTTCTACCCTGCTGTATATAGGTTGGATTTTAGTGGGAACCTGGATCGCTTCCTTGCGTTATAGATTAAAAGCTCTTCAAGAATGAAAAAATTCTTACCGCTTCTAGCGACGTGCTTGCCACTCATGGGATGGGCACAAAATGATAACCCGATGTACAGCAACGGCAAGATTTATGTAGTGGTAGCCGTCATCGCCATCATTTTTGTGGGTTTGGCGTTGTACTTGGTTCAATTGGACCGTAAAATCACAAAACTGGAAAATGAAAAATAGCCAGATTGCCATCATCATTGCCATTGCAGTACTCATTGGCTTCACCTTAGTGAACCTGGGCAATAGTGCGACCTACAGCAGTTTCGCCGATGCCAGCTTAAAGCAAGGAGAAACCACTACGGTCATAGGTTACCTCAACCTTGAGGAGCCCATGAGCTTCGACCCAAAAACTGTAACCCTCACCTTTGCCGCCAAAGACAAGAAGGGAAATGCGAGTACCGTGGTATACAACCAGCCTAAACCCCAAGATTTCGAGCGTTCCGAGGAAATTACCATGACCGGATACGCCACCGACTCCGCCTTTGTTGCCACCGACATTCTGATGAAGTGTCCCTCGAAATACAACGAACAAAACGAAGTGGATTCGGACAAAATCTACAAATAACCCCTATGAACTACATTGGAGAACATTTATGGGCCGCTGAACTCGGACGGGGTTTAACGGCCTTTTCATTTGTATTCGCATTGCTTTCCACCTTCGCCTATTACAGCAAAGGAGAAGGATGGAAAACTGTCGGCCGCTTGGCCTTTAGGATACATGCCATCACTCTTTTTGGACTTATTGGCACGCTGTTTTTCATCATGGCCAACCACTACTTCGAGTTTGACTATGTTTGGAAACACACCTCTTTAGACCTGCCACCACGCTATTTGTTCTCGGCGTTTTGGGAAGGTCAAGAAGGTTCCTTCCTGCTGTGGATGTTCTGGAATGCCATATTGGGGTGGATCCTGACCTATACTGCAAAGAACTTTGAAGGCCCGGTAGTGGGTGTATTCGCCGCCGTACAAGCCTTCTTGGTGAGCATGATCCTAGGTGTTTGGATTGGCGATTACCAGTTGGGCTACAGTCCTTTCAATCTGGTTCGTGAACTGCCTGAAAACCTAGGATTGCCTTGGACCCAGTTCGAGGATTACCTCACCCGCTTCCCAAATTTCATGGACGGCTCCGGGTTGAATCCATTGCTTCAGAACTATTGGATGACCATCCACCCGCCTACGCTGTTCTTGGGCTTTGCCTCTACCCTCATTCCATTTAGCTACGCCATCGCTGGATTATTGCGCAAAGACTATACTTCTTGGATTTCAAGCGCTTTGAAATGGAGCGTATTCTCTGTAGGCATTCTGGGAGTCGGTATCTTGATGGGCGGTGCCTGGGCCTATGAGGCATTGAGCTTCGGAGGATTCTGGGCGTGGGATCCAGTAGAAAACACCTCATTAGTACCATGGCTCACCATGGCTGCAGGCACACACCTGTTGCTCATCCAACGCAACAAAGGGGGCGTAATGCCGTCGGTATTGTTCCTGTTAATCATCACTTTCTTGCTCGTATTGTATTCAACCTTCCTTACCCGTTCTGGGATTTTGGGAGACAGCTCGGTACACGCTTTCGTGGATCTAGGATTGAGTGGCCAATTATTAATTTACCTCCTCTTCTTCACCCTAGGCAGCCTAGGGCTTTTCCTCGCGCGCTACCGCAGCCTGCCTAAAAAGGAACAAGAAGATCGTATGGACAGCCGTGAATTCTGGATGTTTATTGGTGCCCTAGTCCTCTTGATCAGCGGTTTGCAGATTACCCTCAGCACCTCTTACCCTGTCTTCAACAAACTCTTTGGTCCAGAGGGCTTGATTCATCTCTACGATGAAAACAAGGTGTTGAACGATCCTATCACACACTACAACGCCATTCAGGTACCGTTCGCGATCATCATCACCTTATTGATCGGCGCGGGCCAATTCCTTTCGTACCGCCAAACCTCCACCAAGCTGTTCTTCCAACGTCAAATCACTACCCTAGTGGTTACCACCATTCTAACCGCCCTAAGCGCATGGGCATTGGAAATGTGGAACCCGATGTACATCACCCTAATGTGGACGAGTTACTACGCAGTGATTGCCAACCTCGAGTTTTGGATTCGCTGGGGCAAAGGGCGATGGAACTTCGCTGGGGCCTCCGTGGCACACGTAGGTTTTGGCTTATTGATTGCCGGCGCTTTGGTCAGCAATGCCAACAAAGATGTCATCTCTCAAAACAGAACCTTCATTCACGAAGACTTTCCTGCCAATGAAAACCTCTTACTATCGCTCGGCGACACAGTTGAGATGGGCAAGTATTGGGCAACATGGTCCGGACAAAATGAAGAAGGCTATTACATCAATTACGAGCTAGAGTTCTTCGAAGAAATCGATGGAAAGCTTGAAGCTGCATTCAACCTCAGCCCTCGCATTCAGCTGAACGAGCGCATGGGCAATGTAGCTGAACCAAGTACTAGACACACCCTCACCAAGGACATCTATACCCACGTGACCTACGCCGACTTGCGCACTGAAGAAGAGCGCGGCACGGACGAATGGAAAAACGAATTTGAGCTCGAGTTGAACATCGGCGATACCCACTTTTTATATGGGAAGTACCAATTAGAATTGGACACCCTAGTTGTTGATGCACCTCAAGCCGACAGCGAACTTCAGTATGCCGTCTTAGGGGCTGGATTGACCATCACCACCCTAGAAGATAGCGTGTATAAAGTGATGCCTGTTTATGCTGTTCAGGGCAATCAAGCACAACACGTAGATGCTGAAATCAAGGAATTAGGATTGAAGTTTAGCTTCGACCGCATCAACTACGATACCAACAAACCGGTGATCATTGCCAGCGAACATACCGAAGCTGAAGTACCGTTCATTTTGGTGAAGGCGGAAGTTTTTCCTTGGATCAACCTCTTGTGGTTGGGTTCTATCCTCATGGCAGTAGGAACTGGCATCGCGATTGCGCAACGCGTAAAACGAGAACGCAAATAATGTCGGAAGGCCGTCCACATATCGCTATTGTTGGCCAAGGCAACTTGGGGCAACATCTGGCCAGTGGACTGCAAAATGCCTTTCAAATCACCACCCACGGTCGTGCACTGGATATTCCCGCTGCAGCCGAGGTAATCATCGTTTGTGTGCCAGATGATGCTACCGCGCAGGTCTGTGCTGCCCTTCCTCAGCATGCATTGATTGTGCATACCGCTGGTGCAGTGCCGATGTGTGAGACGCCACGCAGTGGTGTGCTTTATCCGCTCTACAGTTTTACGAAGGGGGCAACAGTGAATTGGGCCCAAGTCCCCTTTCTACTCGAAGCCCATTCCGATGAGGACCTGGCCATTTTGACGAACATCGCAAAAGCACTTTCACCGCTGACCTATGAGGTCAATAGTGCGGGGAGAAACCAGCTGCACGTGAGCGCCGTAATGGTCAACAACTTCACCAACCACCTCTACACCCTAGCCTTTGCACACGCCAAAGAACACAACCTTCCGGTGGAAACCTTGTTTGCCATTATGAAGCAAGGACCGGACAAAGCCATCGCCATGGGACCACAAGTCGCACAAACCGGACCGGCGGCACGCGGGGACCAAAAAACCATTGATGCGCACTTAAAACGTATCAGTGATCCGGAAGTACAGCGACTCTACACCCTATTAAGCGCAAGCATAGCAAAACACAAGGCCTGATGAATTACAAAGAAAAATTCAAGAACATCACTACCGTGGTCCTCGACGTTGATGGCGTCCTGACAAATGGAGAGATCTTACTTATCCCAGGGGCTGAGCCCGTGCGTAAAATGCACAGCAAGGATGGGTATGCCTTGCAATTGGCAGTGCGCAATGGCATTAGAATGGCCATCATTACCGGGGGAACTTCTCCGGACGTGAAAGAGCGCCTACAAGGGGTGGGCATCAAAGACATCTACATGCGTGCTTCGCACAAAATGGAAGCCTATGAAGACCTTAAAATGTGCTACGACCTCAGCGATGAGGAAATCCTATATATGGGAGACGACCTTCCGGATTACGATGTGATGGAAGTATGTGGATTAGCATGCTGTCCGCAAGATGCTGCGCCTGAAATTAAGGCCATATCGGATTACGTGAGCCCCGTGAATGGCGGCCATGGCTGTGTCCGCGATGTGTTGGAGCAATTGCTCAAGATTCACGGCAAATGGGGACGTAAAGAAGACCGTACTTGGTAATGGAGCTCACGAAAGAATTGGTCCTAGGATCACAAAGCCCTCGCCGTGCCCAATTCCTAAAAGATTTGGGCCTCGCCTTCACCGCCCTTCCGTTGAATTTGGATGAAACTGCCCCTTCACACCTCAGCCCTGCGGAAACCGCAACCTTTGTGAGCGAACTCAAAGCGGAAGCCCTGCTGCCACTACTTCAAAAAGGGCAATTAGGCTTGACCAGCGACACCGAGGTTTGGCAAGGCGGACGCAGGTTTGGAAAAGCGGCTGATGCTGGCGCCGCGAAAGAAATGCTAGAAGCCTTGAGCGGCACCACGCACGAAGTGCACAGCAGCATGACCTTGATCGATCCTGATAATCTCATGCCCATGAGCAGTGTGGTGAGTACCGTGGTGGTGCACTTTCACCCCATACCACAATGGGCCATGGATCATTACATTGAGACTTACAAGCCTTTTGATAAAGCAGGAGCCTATGGCATCCAAGAATGGATTGGCCAGGCCTATATCAAACGAATCGAAGGAAATTACAACAGTGTGGTTGGCCTCGACACGGCGGCACTCGTACACATGCTTGGAACCTTATTTCCAATAAAAAAGGCCGCAAAAGCGGCCTTTTTTATTATTAATAGGATGGTACTTATGCGGGTTCCGCGATCTGTACATCCATCATCCATCCGTGGGTATCCTTTACTAATCCAGTGCGGATATCATTCAACATTTTCTTGATCTCCATCGCCTTGCCGTCCGTAGGAACAGGGATGGAGTAATTTGTGCCTTGGTGCCCGATGGTATCGATTTGACTCACTACTGCTGCCGTACCCATACCGAAGGCTTCCTTCAACGTTCCAGTTTTAGCGGCCTCAACGATTTCGTCAACGCTAATCATGCGCTCTTCAATCTTCCAACCCTGCTCTTTGATTAAAGCGATGATGGAACGTCTGGTCACTCCCGCCAAAATACGATCGGTAAGTGGTGGGGTAAGGAAGGTATCGCCTACAAGCAACATCAGGTTCATGGTTCCACTTTCCTCAATGTACTGGTGATCGCGGTGATCTGTCCAAATGACTTGGTTGTATCCTTCTTTTACCGCTTGAGCTGTCGGGTAGAACGAACCGCCGTAATTCCCTGCGGCCTTTGTATATCCGATACCACCGCCGGTAGCACGAGTATATTCTTGCTCAATCTTGACCTTCACTGTGCCGCTGTAGTACGGGCCAACAGGACAAGTCAGGATACAGAAGGTATAATCATCACTTTGACGTGCTGCGATAAATTCTGAGGAAGCGAATAAGAATGGACGGATGTACAAGCTGTGATCTTCTGCTGACGGCACCCATTGTGCATCGATTTCCAAGAGCTTCTTCAAACCATTCATGAAGATGTTTTCAGGAACCTGAGGCATCATCAAACGCTCGGCACTCTTATTCAATCTTGCAAAATTATCCAGCGGGCGGAACATACTGATCGTACCATCTTCTTTGCGGTACGCCTTCATTCCTTCAAAGGCTGCTTGACCGTAATGCAAGGCATGCAAACCGTATGAAAACTCCAACTGTCCGTAGGGACGAATCTCGGGCTCAAGCCACTGGCCATTTTTAAAGTGACACACCAACATGTGGTCCGACATGTATTTTCCAAAAGGGAGGTTTGAAAAATCTATCGTGCCTATACGGCTTTGTGTGGTCAATTCTATTTTCATGCACTGCTGTTTGGGTGGACAAATGTACTAAATTTGTAGCTAGATATGGACCGATATGCATATGTAATTAGCGGTGCATCATAGAATTAACATAGACCCATTTACCATGAAGCAACTCTTTATTGCAAGCCTTGTAGCATTTTCACTTTTTTCATGTCAAAGTGCTAATAATAACGGTGATAATTCGCAAGATGCACAAGAAACAGCGGCTACTGAATATTACATTTTTGGCGATAGCACCTTCTTTGTGGAGGGCGCATTTTCTGCGGCAGAATTAGTCTCAAACTTTGCTACTTCTGGAGAAGATACGGCTTGGGCCATTGTAGCTGGACCTATTACCCAAGTTTGTACTACCAAAGGTTGTTGGATGAGTACTGCCATTGATTCAAGCAATAATCTTTTCGTGGATTACGATTACGAATTCTTGCTCCCTACCAATAGCCAGGGCCAAAATATGGTGATGTACGGGTACATCTACTGGGACACGACAACAGTAGCTCAGCTGCGCCATTATGCCGAAGACCGTGGCGCGAGCCAAGAAGAGATCGAAGCCATTACTGAGCCTGTAGCAGAATATATGTTCAAGGCCAAAGGAGTGAAAATAGAACGTCCTGCCGATGCGTAAGATTCTCACCATTTCCTTCATCCTTGGACTCATAACCCTTGTGAGTTGTGGTGGTCCTGAACAAGAAACGGCGCCAAAGCAAACTTGGACCCCGGAACTTGATCAACCTAGTGAACTTGCGCAAATCATGCGCGACATGCACGCAGAAGCCACCAATCGCAAGCATTCCTTGGAACAAGGTCAGCTCGACCCAACGCTTTCAGAGACGCTGTTCAGTATGATCACGGCCCATCCAACCAAGCCACACATGAAAGGCGAAGGTTTCGAGCCCTATGCCAAGAGCTTTATCGGCATTTACAACCAGATTCATGGCGCTGAGGAAGTCGGCGTTCAAATTCAGGCGCACAACAACATGGTGGATGCCTGTATCGCTTGTCATACGCAGTTTTGTGATGGCCCTATTTCACGCATCGAGAAGTTGTACGTGAAGGTAGATGCCGACCGCTGGGGAAAGACATATTACCCAAAGTGCCGACGGGAGTACCACGCTGTGGGTGCCGGGCTTGGACGAGCATTACCACAGCATTCACGGCGCGCTCACAGAAAGCCAGCATGTATTCATTGAAGCCGGGCTTAAAGCCATAGGCACCTCCAATGTTCGCATATTGGAGGTAGGCTTAGGCACTGCCTTAAATGCACGACTCACCCTGGACCAGGCGCAACAAGATGGCAGAACCATAGACTATGATGCGCTGGAAAAATTCCCACTGACCAAAGAGGAGATTGAAGCTGTAGGTTTTCAAGGCATGAGTAAAGAAGCGCCATTTCTAACCGCAACACCAGGAGCCGTAACCCAAATTACCGAGCAGTTCACCTTTAGACTGTTGGTAGAAGATGTGAAGAATTTTGAAGGCGAACAGGGTTCTTACGACCTCATATACTTTGATGCCTTCGCTCCGAGTGCGCAACCGGATCTATGGACTGATGCTATTTTTGAAAATATGTTCAGATTGCTCAAGCCCGGTGGCGCATTGGTTACCTATTGTGCCAAAGGTGTGGTGAAGCGCTCGATGAAAGCCGCGGGATTCGAGGTAGAGGCCTTGCCTGGTCCACCGCGTAAGAGAGAAATGACCAGAGCATGGAAGAGATAAAACCAACCAAATTCACACCTCGGTGCTACGCCTTTATTCAAAATGAAGAAGGTGCCGTATTGGTCCTACGAGAACTTTGGAGCGGAGTGCACCTGAATAAGTTGCCCGGCGGTGGTCAAGAGGTAGGCGAAGGCATGCACGAATGTTTGAATAGAGAAATCGAGGAAGAATTCAGTGCGTACAGTGGACCGCTGAATTGGACCCACATCTATACTCCTACTCATGCGTTTGTTTCTAGATTTCGTCCGGATGAACAGCTCATTCTGAATTACTTCAAAGCGCACGAAGCTGTAGTGGCCGATCAATGGGTGCTAAAGACCGACGAGAACTTGTTACAAATGCTTTGGTTGCCCGCGGTAGAAGAAAGTACTAGCTGGTTTACCCTTGAGAATGATAAAGCGGCCTTCCAGGCTTTCTTAAAGACGCTACATCAATAGCCTAATCTGCGTCCAACGACCTTAATTACTTTTTCAAACAATTTCTTCGGAGAACCCGTGCGCCAAGCGAGGTCATCCAAAGTACCGCCTAGCACAAAATAGGCGTCCAAACCGTACTGGCTGAGTTCTTGAATCACGTGAGGGCGAAGATTGATAAAGGCCATCCACCCATCCGGCACCTCTTCTAACCACTCGTCGTAATAATCTGGAATATCCGCGTGGAAGTTCAGGATGTTCTCTCCTATCAGAATGTACTTATCAATACCCTGGGGAATCAATTCATCCACGAAATCCCGCTTTAATCTCATGATGTCGTTGTGCACCGCATCGTTCCATTCACCGAGAAACTCGATAATACAATAACCCTTGAGGTAATCCACAAACAACACCTTCAAGTACAAGGTCTCACAACCTATGCTGTCCCATTGTGGGTGAATCACGTGGTCGTAAATGCTATCTGTGAAATACACCTCACTATTAAAATAGCCATATAATGGACTTCTCGGATCTTCCGAAGCCTGGTATAGATGGCGCCAATTATAGTAAGGCTCAATAGTATGCATGGAGAAATAATCGTTTCAAGTGATAACAAAAGTGGCGCAGCATTGTTAGTTTCACAACATAAATTTCAGCCATGGCCATTTTCACCATTACAGGTGCTACCGGATCGGTAGGACAAGCAATTGTAGAACAGCTTCTTAAAGAAAACCACAGCGTACGTGTGCTTTCCACAAGAGAAGGCTTGTCCATGGAAGGTGTAGAGGTTTATGCTTGGAATACTGACCAAGGAACCATTGATCTAGCATCTCTAGAAGGTGCCGACCACCTCATTCATTTGGCCGGCGCCACCGTCAGCAAGCGATGGACACCAACATACAAGCAAGCCATCATGGACTCTCGCGTACAAGGCACCCAATTATTGATTGATGCCTTGCAAAAAGTCAAGAATGGCCCATCTTCTGTGGTGAGTGCTTCTGCTATTGGAATTTATGGAAGCGACTTCCACAACGAACTCGACGAAACCTCACCTGCCGCGGATGATTTTTTAGCGTCAGTCACAAGGACTTGGGAGAGTTATACCCAAAAGTTTGAATCCAGTAGTTGTCGAAGCGTGCAACTGCGCATCGGCATCGTATTGGACCAAGGTGCCGGAGTATTGGGACAACTTGAACCCCTTGCAAAATGGGGCATTGCCTCTCCCTTGGGCTCGGGCAAGCAGTGGACGAGTTGGATTCATGTGGAGGATTTGGCCCGCATGTTCCTCTTCGCTGCCACCCAACCCATACCTTCCGGGCCTTATAATGCCGTAGGTCCATCTCCCCTGACGAACAAAGCATTTACAAAGGAGTTGTGCCGAACCTTGCGCCGACCTATGATCTTTCCGGCAGTCCCAGGCTTTGCCTTAAAACTGGTCTTGGGAGAAATGGCAACACTCGCTTTGATGAGCCAAAAGGTGAGCCCCGCGAAAATTGTTGCCGCTGGATTTACCTTCCACTACACCACCGCAGCACAAGCGCTCCAGCAGATTTACGGCAAATAAAAAACCCCTGCCAAAAGACAGGGGTCCGTTATCAATCTATTCTAAGCCAATACCTTATTTGGTCGCTTTTACTTTGATCGTTAACTCAATGCTGTGATCGATCAAATCATCTTTCAACGATTCAGCAATCGTAGCGTCGTCGCGATCGTGGAATTTAGCACCCCACAATGTACGGTCGATGCTGAACGTAGGCGCCATGAACTTCACACCTTCCTCTCCCACTACTACATCTGCAGGGAAAGTAATACTGTTCGTAGTACCACGAATGGTCAAGTTACCTGTAACAGTGCTGTATTTGGTAGCCTCGCTTGGGTCCAATACCTCCACGATTTCAAATACTGCTGTAGGGAAGCTGTCCACAAAGAAGAAATCTTGTGATTTCAAGTGGCCTTCTAAATAACCGCGCTTGCCTTCATCCTCAATATCCGTGTTTGTGATAGAATTCATATCAATGGTAATCGTACCACCTACCAACTTACCATCCGCTACTTCAAACGTACCTTCTTGTACATTCACAGTACCAAGGTGCTCAGATTGAACGTAAGTTTTGAAACCTCTCCAAGCCACAGTTGAACCTGAGTCCAAAGCTACAGTTTCACCTGCACCGTTTGCTGTTACTTCTTGTGCTTCACCGGTAGTTGCTTCAGCTGCTTTATCCGAGTTACAGCTTGCAACGAAAAGGCCTAGTGCGGCCATCAATGCTAGTTTTTTCATTTTTGTAATTGGTTGTTAAAATGGGTTACGAATGTATAACTCAAAAGACATATAAATGTTTAAACATCTATTATTTTTTTTCACGCTCCAATGTTCTTAAAAACCCTTCTCTATAAATGCTTTCGACGCAATCGCAGTGCTAAAACACTCACGATCAATGCGATGCTACCCGCAAGCAAATACGGATATGAAAAATGAAGCCCATAAGCTACCCCACCGATGGCAGGTCCCACCACACGGGCGAGCGAACCAACACTTTGATTCGTTCCCAAAATCTTGCCCTGCATCCCCTCTGGGGCATAACTACTCAAGAGCGAGCTCACCGTTGGCGTCAACAAAGCATTTCCTAAAGACAGAAGGTCATACAAACCAATTCCAATCCAAAGTGATCGGTCGGAACATAGGGCATCCCATACAGCCCCAAAGCCACAAATAATGTCCCAAGCACCAACAAATTCCGCTCTCCGAACCAAGTGTTAAAATACCCAATCAATCCGCCCTGAATAATCACCGCCAACAATCCGATATAGGCAAATACATATCCAATATGCATCTCGCTCAATCCGAAGTGTTCGGCCCACAACAACGTGGCCGTAATCTGCATCATAGAGAAGCCCAGTACATACACGAAGTTGATGGTAAACAAGGCATTGACCTCAGGGATGTGACGGAATCTCACTACATCCTTAAACGGGTTCGGGAAGAGATCGCGAGTGGTAGATTTCTCTAACAGGGACTCTTTCAAATACAACCAAGCCATCAAGAAGTTTACCCCTCCCAAAATAGCCGCGAAATAACCTACGCCGGAAACGCCAAAATATTCATTGATCACCCCACCGATCGACGGTCCAAAAATGAATCCTAAACCGAAGGCGGCACCAATGAAACCAAAGGCCTTCGTACGCTGGTCTTGTGGCACCACATCGCTGATATAAGCCTGCGCCACACTCAAGTTTGCCGCACCAAAACCCTTCAGTAACCTGGTTGCAAAAAGTAGCCAGAGCACCGTCGCATTGGCAAAAAGCACATAGGCCACCACCATGATTCCAATGCTAACCAACATGATAGGGCGACGCCCGTACTTATCGCTCAAACCACCCCAAAAGCTGGCAAAGATGAATTGCATGATGCTAAAAGAAGTCCCTAACAATCCGACCATCGCATCCGTGGCACCCAACGTCTTGGCATAAGTAGGTAAGATGGGAATGATCAACCCAAACCCCATGAGGTCAAGGAAGATGGTCAGGAATAATACTGCTAAGGCTTTATTTTTCATCCGAAGGGCTCGTCTTTAGGGACTCTACTTTCAGCCCTTTTGAGCTCAAGCGATACGAATGTAGTTCTTTTGCCAACCATACGGAATCAAACCACTCCAAAGCTTCCTCCTTGAACTGCCCAAAGTCCCGGTATCGCGCGCTAAAATGGCCCAACAGCAGATGCGTGGCTCCAGCTTCTTTCGCCACAATGGCCGCCTCTTTGGCCGTGCTGTGCATCGTTTCCTGAGCTCGTTTGGCCTTGTCCTCGCAGAAGGTACTTTCATGGTACAAAAGGTCTACGCCTTGAATATAGGTCGCCGTATCGGGCGTGTACATGGTGTCCGAGGCAAAGGCATAACGCAATGGGGCGGGCGGATCGAAGGTGAGTTCTTTATTCGGGACCAATTGGCCCTCCTCACTCGTCCAATCCTTACCGTCCTTGATCCAATGGTAATCGCATACGGGCACCCCGTAGGCATCGGCCACGGGCTTATTGAGCTTTCGCGCCTGCTCTTTCTCCTCAAACAAAAACCCTGTAGTGGCGATGCGGTGCTTGAGCGGAAAGCTCGAAATAGTATAGTCCTCTGTCTCCAACAACACCTGCGGCACCTTGTGTTGGGTCACTGCAAAATGTATAGGGTACGAAGTGAAGGTGCCTGAGGCACGGAATTGGGCCAAGATCAAATCCTTCAACTTCGGCGGCCCATAGACCGTCAATGGCGTTGTGCGGCCCAACAAATGAAAGCTGCTCAACAATCCCACCAACCCAAAGAAATGATCGCCGTGGAGGTGTGAAATAAAAATGTGATTGATGCGCGAAAACTTGATTTTGCTTCGGCGCAATTGCTTCTGAGTGCCCTCGCCACAATCGATGAGGAAATAGTGCTCCCGCATCTTCAACAGTTGCGAGGTCGTGTATTGGTTCGACGTTGGGGTGGCACTTGCCGCACCCATGACTACCAATTCCAGTGCCATTATTCCTTATTGAGTTTGCGCTTCTCCGCGAGCAAGTACAAGACGGCCATTCGAACGGCTACCCCGTTTTCTACTTGGTTCAAGATGATTGAGTGTTCGCTGTCGGCCACCTCAGAGGTGATCTCTACTCCACGGTTGATCGGCCCAGGGTGCATGATGGTGATCGGCTTTTCTAATCCGTCCAAATGCTCCATGGTCAATCCGTATTGTGCGCGGTACTCCGCGATAGACGGGAAGTACTTGATATCTTGACGTTCGTGCTGAACTCGTAGCATGTTCGCTACATCACACCATTCGATCGCTTTCTGTAGGTCATATTCCACCTTCACTCCCAAGGTGTGCATGTATTTCGGCACCAAGGTAGAAGGACCACAAACCATGACCTCAGCGCCCATCTTCTGGAGCAACAACACATTCGAGAGTGCTACTCGGCTGTGGACAATGTCTCCAACGATGGCCACTTTAGTACCTTCCAGCGTACCCACCGCTTCACGGATGGAAAACGCGTCGAGCAAAGCTTGAGTAGGATGCTCATGGGCACCGTCTCCGGCATTCACGATGGAGGCATCCACATGTTGTGATAAGAATTCCCCAGCTCCTGGATTTGGGTGGCGCATGACCACCATATCCACTTTCATGGCTAGGATATTGTTGACTGTATCGACCAAAGTTTCGCCTTTCTTCACTGAGGAAGAGGCGGCAGAAAAGTTCACCACATCAGCACTAAGACGCTTTTCGGCCAATTCAAAGGAAAGGCGCGTACGGGTGGAGTTCTCAAAAAATAAGTTGGCGATGGTAATATCTCTGAGTGTCGGAACCTTTTTAATGGGTCTATTGATGACCTCTTTAAATTGGGCTGCGGTATCAAGAATGAGTTGGATATCCTCTTTATTGAGGTGCTTGATGCCTAGCAGGTGGTTGACAGAGAGTTCGCTCATGATGGGTTCTCAGTTAATACGACAGCATCGCGGCCATCGACCTCCTCCCACAATACTTCGACGCGCTGGGAAGCAATGCTGTCCACTTGACGTCCTTTGTAATCCGGTTGGATGGGCAGGTCGCGAGAAAATCTACGATCTATTAGGGTGAGTAATTCCATTTTTGCCGGTCTTCCGTAGCTCAAAATCGCATCCATGGCGGCGCGAATACTACGTCCCGTGTACAGCACATCATCTACAAATATCACGCGTTGATCCTCGACCAAATGATCGATTTGCGTTCGGTTTGGCTGCAAATGCCCCGGGCGTCTACGGAAATCATCTCTAAAGAAGGTGATGTCCAATTTTCCCGTGCGCACCTCAGCAACACCGTAGGTTTCTTTCAAAAGTTTGACTAGTCTGTCCACTACTTGAACCCCGCGAGGTTGGAGCCCAATCAAAATAGAATTCGAGAAATCGCCATGATTTTCAATGAGCTTGCAACACAATCGATTCAATGCGATGTTTAGCTCTCGTGCATCAATGATTTCTCTCTTGCTCATGCCGCAAATTTACTACTTAATAGTTTGATACAATAGCTTTCAAGTCCAAGCCGGAAAAATTTCCACTGCTCATCAATGCCATGGCCTTGTTTGAACCATTGTTTTGAAGGGCCAATTCCAATGCCTGCGCATCATCAAAAACCTGAACACCAGGCCCAAAGGCATTGCTCACGTCCTCCTTACTCAGTGGCGGCAACTTCTTATGAGCCACCGCTGCTGGGCTATAATATACCCAAGCTTCATCGGCACCGTCCATCACCCCATGGTACTGCGGTAAAAACTCGGGATTCAAGCTGCTAAACGTATGCAATTCCAACACTACGCGCACCTGTCCAAACTGCTCTTTCAACGCCTTCACAGAAGCTCCCACCTTAGAAGGGGCATGTGCAAAGTCTCGGAACACCTTCGTTTGCGCACCCTCATGAAACACCTCCATGCGGTTCTGCGCACCCGTGAAGCTCATGATGGCATCATAAAACTCTTCCTCCTGTACGCCCATCTCAAGGCACAACCAACGTGCGGCTTCCATATTACTGAGGTTGTGTGCGCCAAAGACTTGGAGCGGCATCATGCCTTCAGGCGTCTCAATAAAGGTCTGCCCATCAACAATCTCATAATTTGGCAAGGAATAAGCAAAGTGCTTGACTGTGGCGCTCGAGGTTTCCACCACTTCTTTGAGCACCTCATCACGCTCGTTGTAAATAACCGCACCGCCGGCTTCGACGGTATCGAGGTACAAACGGAATTGGTCCACATAATCCTCAAACGTGGGAAACACATTGATGTGATCCCAAGCAATACCCGTGATGGCCGTGATATTCGGCTTATACAAATGGAACTTCGGACGACGGTCAATGGGCGAGCTCAAATATTCATCCCCTTCCATCACCATGAACTCCGAACCACTCTCTAATTCCACCATGCAATCGAACCCCGCCAACTGGGCACCGACCATGTAATTCACCGGCTGGCCCACGTGATTCATCACGTGCAATACCATCGCTGTGGTCGTGGTCTTTCCATGAGATCCGGCGATAACCACTCGGGTCATGTCCTTGCTGACCTCATGCAAAAACTCAGGATAGCTGTAAATCATTAGGCCCAATTCCTGTGCACGCGCCAACTCAGGATTATCCTGACGGGCATGCATACCCAAAATGATAGCATCCAACCCTTCGTGCACGCGCTCGGGAAACCAACCCTCCTGGGCCGGGAGCAGGCCTTTTGATTCGAGCCGTCCGCGGGACGGCTCGAAGATCTGATCGTCCGAGCCGGTAACCGTATGACCGCCCTGTTGCAATGCGATGGCGAGGTTGTGCATGGCACTCCCTCCAATGGCTATGAAGTGAACATTCATGAGTTATTCTTCAAATCTTAGGTTGCCAAATCTAATCTTGGAGCCGCGGAGCGACAACAAAATGGCACCGTCTTTTCCATCATTTGCTAACCGCGAAGAGCGCGGCGCCACACGGAATTTCTGACGTTTGTTCTTGTTGAGTACGCGGTAGTTCAGCGAGGCATCGTGGCCAAGGGTCACCATCACTAGGTTGCCTGCCTTAGCGTTTCGGATCGGACGGAGGCGTTTTTTACCCCAACGCTTGACGTTCCCACGGTGGTCATTGTAGACAAAGTGAAGACCGTCCTCGTTCATGAGGAAAGTGTATCCGAGGTAGTAGCCACCGTCGTTCATGGAGTTTTGCTCTTTTGGGATGTGCGCATACCAATCCACATCGCCTTCTTTGTTGATGCTCAAGACAATGATGTCGCGGTAGTAGTAATAGTAATTCGTGGTTGTGGTTCCGCGGCCGGTTTGGACGGTGCGGACGATGAGTTCGTAATCTTCGGCCACCACATAGGCGCCGCCGTCGGGGCGCGAAACGAATTGGCGGAAGACGAAGTTTTTGCGGATTCCTCTGCCGCGTTTGGCGCGGAGTTTGGAGAATTGGGCCACAAATTCAGTGGAGAATGGATTGAGGTTGGAGTGTACCACTTCGCCGGCGATTTGGTCAAAGGCCAAGTACAAAGCACCGTCCATATCCCAAGAATTGCGGCGACCGTAGAATCCTGAGATTGCCATTTCCCCATCGGTAATATCACATTCGATGCCCAAACTATGTACGCGCACGTTTTGAAGGCCCAAGTCAAACTCGATGATTTCGTTCTCTTCTCCGGATCCAATTTTCATCAGTTTGTAGTCGAGATCGCGGTTGTTGGTAAAGGTCAGGTTTGGCGATCGATCGAAATAGCTCAAGATGAACACATCACCCGCATTACTCACCTCAAAGTCCATGATACCAAAGTTGCGGTCTTGGTAGACCAGTTCGACATCGGCATTCCACAGCTCATTCAAAGATGGGTCAAAAACACGAACGTAAAAGTTCTCGGCCTTCTGACGCTCGTAGGGTGGGTTCGTGAAGATGGCGATCTTGGAGCGGTCCTTGGATAATTGGACATCGAACTCCCCCCTATTTCTGAAGCGGCTATCCAACACCTCCAGCACCTTTATTTCTCCTAGGTTCGCCTCAGCATCTAAAGTCCGGCACAATAAGTAGCGTATATCGGCTGTCCTGTCGTAACTCTCATAAAACAAGTACTGTAGATCACCAATGATCAAGCTCGTTTTAAAATCCACACGACGGCCGTTCCACTCCCACCTCGGATTCTTCATCAACCATTGCTCGCTCAAGTCGTAACGATTGTAGTAGGCGAAATATTCGTCCCTATTGCCTGCAATCAGACTCATAGCACTGCCGCGATAGGTATAGAAGCCGTTGTCCCCTACCTGAAGGAGTCGGTCAAATTTGGCATTGCGCACATTGTACTCTGGACTCCACTCCAACACGGGAAAAGAGCCTTGTCCGAAGGTCATGGCAGAGAAAAAAATGGCCATTATCGCCGACATTCTACCTTTTTGGGGCGTTTTCATAGGAAGATTGTATTGTTTTCGTAAATTTTGGAAGTGATAGTCAAGATACATCACCCCTCCCTAGTACAACGCATATGAAACGAATTATTTATACGCTGACCGTTCTACTTTGCACCAGCCTTTGGGCCGATGCACAGACTGTGATTGTGCGTAAGCGCAACCTCGACGTAAGCGGTGCGGGGCAAGTCAATACGATGTCTTCGCCTGCGATGAGCAGCAACATGAACCCTAGCGCCTATTACAGTCGCTACAATCACGCATTGAAATTATCGCCAACCGCACTCATTGCGGGCGATATTCCGCTTTCTTATGAGCACAAGGTGACAGATTATTTAAGCCTCGAAGGAGGTTTGGGCATCACCACCTTCAATATGACCGAAGAGTTGATCCGCGGGTACAGCTTGCGTCAAGACGGTCAGACATTGAGTAAACTGGGCTATAGCGCTACCTTCAACGCTAAATTCTTTCCAGAGGGCAATGCCTTCCAAGACGGCTATTACATCGCATTTAATATCAACCACCGCAACTACGCCCAAGATTTCTACATCACCGATCCGTTTTCAGGCATTGATACAACGGTAAACGAAGGGTTTAGCTGGAATGACTTTGGCTTCACCATGGGCTATCAAAGCAGACCCTCAGAGCGCATGATTATGGATTGGTTCATTGGTGCAGCGATTCGCAACAAGAGCAGAAGCACTTCGGAATACGTCGAAGCCTTTGACCCTATTACGGGGATTTTCACGGGTCAGTATGAACTCATCAATCGCCGAAATGCAACGCCAGCCATCCTTGGCGGCGTGAGAATCAGCATTCTCTTTAGATAGCCCCGCAGGGCAAATTAAAACACAAAAAACGCGGCCCAAGGGCCGCGTTTTTTGATGGGTAAAATTTTTCTTATTCCACTCGGAGATTAAAGGCTCCAGGAAGTTGATTGCTCAATTTCACGGCAATATCGTAATCATCTGCCATGGTGTGGGTCATGCTTTCGGTTTCGAGAGACATGCCTTGAATGAATTGGTCTAATTCAAATTCAAGAATCAAATGATCACCGCCTTTGATAGCACCCGCTAGTTGTGAAGTGAGATCGACACAACGGTATAACTCGTCCTTACCTGTGTGCCAAGCCAACAGGATATCGTCCGTACCCAGCATACCTGAAGGGTTTGAACGCCCGTCTATGCGCAAGAATCTGTACTTCGTCGCCCATGACCAATACATATCATTGGCGCTAGAGAGCGGGTGGCCCACATCGAAAGAAGTTGGATCCATGGCATTGTTCAAAGAATCGACTCCCACACAAAAGTTCAAGGTACTGGCCTTCTTGTCCAAGGTCCACTCATAGTTCAAGGTGGTACTGTCCTCAGCATTGCAGAACATCACCTCTTCGACCAATTGGTCCCCAATTTGAAGGTCGGACAAGTAGAAATAAAACTTCTCGAACTTAACAGCAGTATCCCCTTTGTAAATAGTTTCGCCTACGGCATAGGGCGCATCGTTGTAGGTAAGTCGCACCTCCATAGAAACGGTCGAATCGCCATTTCCACAAGATGCCAGCAATAGGGTCGCTAGGGAAGCAACAACTAGGTTAGGCAGGTATTTCATAATCGTGGTGGTTTATAGTTCAAACACAAACTCACTGATTACGTTGTCGCGCAAGATTTTAGCGTTGTTATAGTCGGTTCCATCTGCAGGGTCGCAGTTGATGACCGGAGTTTGACTTGGCGTCAAGCCCAAGAAGAGCTTTTCTACATCCAAATTCATCACAAAGAATACGTCCTTGTTGTTGGCAACACTAAAGTTGCGCTTCTCGTTTTTATTCACCACCAAATCCGGTGTAGCAAAACGCCATACGAAGGTTGATTGAGGGGTCGTAAAAACTGTATCAGCTGGATCAAAGATACCACCCTCTATCTGGAAGAAGCTGTGACCTATGTCGCTTCCGTTCCATACCGCACCGTTTTTCAATGGGTTACCATCTTCCAAACCTTCAGGGGCAGTGTAGGCGCGCGCAGAATCTAGGCCAATCATATAGTTTAATGTTCCATTGTAAGATCCGCGCGGCAGGTGAGCTAACTTAACTTCACTAGTCGTGGTCACATCGATCATGGTAAGATCGCTTTCCGTGCGCACCGTGTCGCTCTCGTCAAAGCTGATGAATTCAGCACCGCTCAATGTCGCGTAAATCTTATTGATTTTAATCAAGTCTCCATTGATTTGATAGACTTCAGACGTATCTAATAAATCACCGTCGAAGTACTTGTACATGCGGATGTAGATGTTTCTATTGTCCAAGGCCGTAGGATCTACCACAGGTATAGATTTTTCACATCCGAGCAAAACGCCCATGAGCACCGTAAGAATGGCTAATTTTTTCATTCGTCTTTTATTTTCAAAAACTCTGGAGCCTGTTCAATGGCCACCATGATTTGGTCTAACAATTTATCGTTTTCCTGCTCAAAATCAAGCACCAACGGGTCTTTAAAGGTAACATTTAACAAGTTACCTGTGTTTTTCACAAACATACCCGTTTTATCGAAGGCTCGACGGAATCCATCGATGACCACAGGAACCACTACCGGCTGTAGCTCGCGAATAAGATGCACCGTACCACGACGCCCTTTTACAAATGGACGTGTAGTGCCCTGAGGAAAGGTGATGGTCCATCCCGTTTCCATGGCTTTTTTGATGTTGGCTATATCCTTAGGATCCACACCGCGGCTTACATTCTTACCAGCTTCACGCCAGGTGCGCTTGATGCTCACAGAACCTGCGTACTGCATGAGTTTCGGAAGCAAACCTTTCTTCATGGTTTCCGCGGCAGCAACGAAGAATACGTTGAGTTTGGGACGGAACAAGGTGTAGAACGGCAGACGGTTATACACGCCGTTTTCAGCCGCGTTGAAGACCTGGTACATGGCGCTCACATCGGCAAAATACGTCTGGTGATTGGAAACGAACAACACCCCTTGTGGCGGTAAATCCTTCAACTTTTCTGCGCCAACAATCTTGATGGAATTTATCCGGGTATAGCGGTACCAAGTAATCAAACCAAAGACGAAAATCACCGTTCGTTTGATCAGAAGGTTATAGCCGAAGCTGTCTTTTTTAAAGGGGTTTAACATTGCTGTAATTCCTGTAGAAGGATGCAAATATAAGGCTATCTCAATAGCGCAACGAGTTCCGCAGTCATCATTGCGGTAGCGCCCCAAATAATTTCCCCGTCCCAGTGATAGGCGGGAACGACCATAGTTCCATAGGTCGTCTTAATGCTCGTCTGTTCAATCAGCGAACCGTCGATTAATTGGGATAGAGGAATGGAAAAAACTCGGTCCACTTCTCGTGGATCCAGCTCCACCTGTGGAGCCGCCGTTCCAAGGGTAATAAAAGGCTCCACGTAGAAGTTGGATGGCGGGATGTACAACCAGCTTAAGGCGCGGAAGAATTCCTGTTCGCCGCGCCCTAGATTGACCTCTTCCTCACATTCGCGGAAGGCTGCAGCCCTAAGGTCTTGATCGTACTCTTCGAGTTCACCTCCCGGGAAGCTAATCTGTCCGCTGTGTGTGCCGTCGTAGGCTGGACGCTTCATATAGAGTACCTCGAGTTCTTGAGGGCCTTGGAAAATGTGGATGATCACACCCGCCTTACGAGGCTTCAAGGGTGCAATATCTTCTAAGCTCACAGCATTGCGGTAGGAGGGCATCATTTCGCGCTGGCCGGAGATGCCGGGCAGAGGTGCGAATAATTTATCTTTCAGCGCTTCGAGGGTCATTGGTTAAAAATACGGCACATTCCAAGGTCATAGAACTTACTCGGGATATCTTTGTTGTCTATCAGAATTTGAAACGTAATAACCAATGACTATTACTCAACTTAAATACATTGTGGCTGTGGACAACCATCGCCATTTCGCAAAGGCGGCAGAGGCTTGCTTTGTGACGCAACCCACGTTGAGTATGCAATTGCAGAAGCTTGAAGAGGAATTGGACATCCTTATTTTTGATAGATCCAAACACCCTATTGTTCCTACGCCACTGGGGGCTAAAATTCTTGAGCAGGCGCGTTCCGTGCTCTATGAAGCCCAAGTATTGGAACAAATGGCTAAAAAAATTGGCGGCAAATTCGAAGGAGAGCTCAACCTCGCCGTCATCCCTACCGTGGCCCCTTCCCTCTTGCCAAGATTCATTCCTGAGTTCTCACAGAAGTATCCCGATATCAAACTAAAGATTGAGGAACTCAAGACCGAGGACATGATCGAAGCCCTGAGACAAGATCGCATAGACGTAGGCATTGCAGCAACGCCACTCACTGAGAAAGGTATTGAGGAATTGCCGTTATACTATGAGCCTTTTATGGCTTTCGTGCCCGAATACCATTCTATGATTAACGATGAATTCCTATTGGCTTCGGAGCTCAATGCAAATAACATGTTGCTGCTGAATGAGGGGCACTGTTTTCGAAGCAGTGTGTTGAAGATTTGCCAAACCGAACTACAGCAAGACCAACGCATCAACATGGAGAGTGGAAACTTTGATACCCTAGTGAAGCTCGCCCATCGCGGATTAGGCATGACCTTATTGCCTTATCTGAATACGCTGGATTTAGCGTCGAAGTACAAAAAGGGAATTAAACCCATTGCCGAACCCACACCAACGAGGGAAATCAGCATGCTGTACACGAGGACCCAACTCAAGCAAGAGTGGATCAAAGCGATGGCAGCCGTTATTCAGAGTACTCTGCCGGAGAAGTTGCTAGAGAAATCGGACCATATTATCAGCCCGTGACACCTACGACCTGCAACAGGAGTACAATCAGTGCAATAGCCAACACGTTCATCACGATCCCGCGGTAAACCATATAGGAAATGGTCAATTTCCCCGTGCTGAAGACAATAGCATTTGGAGGAGTGGCCATGGGCAACATAAACGCACAACTGGCGCCTAAGACTAAAGGCAAACTCAACGCGTCCATCGGGATACCAATGGCTAGGCTCAAGCTAAGCAGCAGCGGCAAGAGGGCACTCACTAAGGCCATATTGCTCAATAATTCTGTCGCAAATACCCCTATAATGGCGACAATGAGAAGCCAAACCCACTGAGGTAATTGGCCCAAATTCTCCAAGCCTGTACTCATCAGTTCAAACCATTGACTTCCTTGCAAGGTACCGGCGAGGGCCAAGCCTCCACCGAAGAGTATCAAAATGCCCCAAGGCAAATTCTTGGTGTCCTCCCAATCCAATATGTTGCCCTGGTTTCCATCGCGTAGGGCGAACAGCATCACCGCACTGGCCAGTGCTATGGCAGTATCCGACCATTGGATCGCCGGAATCCATTGCGCCAAGTATGGGCGTAAAATCCACATAATGGCAGTAAAGGTGAACACCACTGCCACACGCTTTTGCACGGGTGTTAATCCTCCCAAGGAATGCCACTCTTGCCCTATCCATCGCGCCGTATTTTGTTCTTCCTCGTCGTTCAACACGTCCTTCGGAAGACCTCGAGTAATGATCCAAAAGGCTGTAACTCCCAGCACTACCGTGGCGGTCAATCCCACAGGGAGCCATTCCATAAATCCGATGGGACGGTCCAATTGTTCCGACATAAATGCCGCAAAAATCATGTTCGGCGGCGTTCCGATGATCGTGGCCATGCCCCCAATATTCGCAGCCCACGCCACACTGAGCAGCACCGGCCTAGACAACTTAGATTGTTTCTCCTCATCCAATACCCCAAGCACACTGGTTGCGATGGGTAACATCATAATGGCTGTGGCCGTGTTCGAAATCCACATAGACATAAAGCCCGTGGCCAACATAAACCCAGCGATCAAGCCCGTATCCTTAGTACCTGTTCGCTTTAATATCCACAAGGCAATGCGGTAATGCAGGGAGGACTTCTCCAAGGCTAGGGCAAGTACAAACCCACCAAAGAACAGGTAGACCAGCGGATGGGCATAGTACCCGGCCAATTCCTTCGCCGTTCCTAGTCCCAAAACAGGAAAAAGGAGCAATGGCAGCAGAGCGGTGACCCCTAAATGTACCGTTTCTGTTATCCACCATACCAGCATCCATGCGGCAATGCCCAATAGAATAAAATGGGATTGCCCTTGACCAGCGATGCTGATAACAAGGGCGAGCACAGGGCCCAGCCAACGGATAATGGATGTAAATTTGGTCATCTAATGTGCGAATATATGAAGCTCGTTTTTGCAACTCATAACCCCGGTAAATTACAAGAAGTCCGCGAGATGCTCGCACCAAAATACGACGTCATCGGCCTTCATGATTTAAATGACCATGAAGATATCATTGAGGATGCGCCTACGCTGGAGGGAAACGCCATCATCAAAGCACAGACCGTTTGGGAGCGCCACGGATTGCCTTGTTTTTCAGACGACACTGGCTTGGAGATTGATGCATTAAATGGAGCTCCCGGAGTATATAGCGCCCGTTATGCAGGACCAGCTAAGGATCCGCAAAACAATATGGACAAGGTCTTAGAGGAGCTAGAAGGAACCGAAGATCGAGGGGCCCAATTCCGTACTGCAGTTGCCCTACACTGGAACGGCGAGTACATGATCTTCGAAGGAATCGTTCGCGGCTCCATTGCTACAGAACGTATGGGTGAAAAGGGCTTCGGCTATGACCCCATCTTTATACCTGAAGGGTATGAAACCAGCTTCGCGCAAATGGATGCAGCGGCAAAAAATGCGATTAGCCATCGAGGCCGTGCCATTAGAGCCCTAGTTGACTTCCTAATCGCACAAGGTTAATCGCCCAATTCTTCCGGACGGCTAAAGAAGCTAAAATGAACGTGCCCGTATTTGCGGTGCTCAAAGAAACCAGGCAGGTGACTTAAATCCGTATCTGCGCTGTGCTCGATGATGGCTTCTCCTCCCTCTTTCAAGAAACCTTTTTGAATTATGGCTTCCGCAAGCGCTTCATGCTTATCCCAATCATATGGAGGATCTGCAAAGACAATATCATAGGAGGTCATGGTCTTCTGGACGAAGAGCCATGCATCTAACTGAACCGGTTGAATGTTTGCGCCCAAATCATCTGCCATCTCGCCTATAAAGCGCACACAGCCTTTGTTCTGATCTACACAGGTAATCTCTCCAGCTCCTCTCGACGCGAACTCATAAGCGATATTCCCAGTGCCAGCAAACAAATCCAGAACGCGCAAATCGTCAAAGAAAAATCTGTTGTTAAGGATGTTAAAAAGCCCCTCTTTAGCAAAATCTGTCGTAGGCCTTGTAGGCAAGTTCTTGGGTGCGACTATGCGCTTCCCTTTCCATTTTCCACTAACTATTCTCATAATCGCAATAGAGTAGCAAAGGCCATGGCATCAAATTCCTTTAAGGCAGAGCTGATTTTTGACCATTGCGCGGGTTTGAACAATCGCACTGTCCCGAAATAAGGCTGCACAACCTCTTTGTAGGCACGCGCACTCAAGCCGCTGAGCTCAATAGTGCAATCCGCGCGATTCCAATCCAGTTGCTCCGTACAATTTCCCAAATGGTACATCAACTCACTTTCATTGGCACAAGGGAAGCTATTAATGAGTGTCCAATTTCCCTTACGACTTGCCATAATCTGTACCGCATCGTTGTACACATGTGCCCAAATGGTTGGAGCATCGGTGGGTTCTAATGTATCCAATTGCAAGGCCCAATGGTGACGGCGCACCAATGAAGTGGTATTGCTAAGTCTTAAATCTTCCTCTGGCAAGTAGGCAAATACAGCCACCCCAAGGGACTCGTTGACATCTGAAAAATTCGCCTTGTGCCCCAACATATCCGCTGTCCAATCCAAATCCTCAGGATCCGTCATGACTTGAGGGATGAGCACACTATGCGGGGCCTCTACGCCATAGACCACCTCAGCAAGCGGCTGAGGAAAAGAATCGATCAAGTCTTGAACGGGCTGGTCACTCCAATCTGCACGGGGCATGTAGCCAGCCATATACAACTGACGGGTGGTTCGGTGACGTACCAAAAAAGAAAGTCCATCCTGCTGGTACAGGATGGACAATGTGCATTCCTCCGCCTTCGCCGTTTCGAAGGCTGGATCGATGTTATTCTGTTTTACACTTAGTGTTTTCGTAGTTACCACTGATGGTCGGTTGTGTCAATGATCCGATGGTCCAAGACTCGTTCTTTACTTTGTAGAATGCATCTGGATATTCATCCGCAACGTCTGCAAATACAGTAGTAAAAGGAGCGCTTGCTTCAAAGGTAGCAACTTCTACTCCATTCTTTACAATCTTTCCTGCGTTCATCGAAAACAAGCTATCAGTGCCCGCAATGTGCAACAAGGTTGAAGCGTCAAAGCCTTCACCGAAAACTTGAGTTTTCACCGGCTCTTGCCCCAAGACACGCATGATGACAGAATCCTTGTTCATGTCCTTCTGGTATACCTTGTTGTAGTACATGAAACTAGTATCCTTACGCTCGATGATGCTTACCACACCTGTATCCACGAAAGCTACCAATGTCTGTAGATCGCTACAGAAGTTACCGTTTTCGCTTTTGTAGGTCAATTGTGCTTCGCGAAGATTTTCCAATTGTTCCGTAACCTCACACAATCTCACATCATAGATTCGATTGAATTTAATCGGTTGCATAATGCTATTGTAGATGCGGTATGTCAGGAACACTGAAATTAATATGAGTGCTACCTTTACGTAGGTTTGTACCTTTGAATTCATGTGATCATTTTGAATTTAATGGTCCCAAAACTACAATATTTTTCCGTTGCTTGCACCCCAAAGTACATATGCAGATTTAAAAGGTTTTTTCCCTTTTGAACCAACCGCTGATCAGGACGGTTTGTTGAGGAAATTGGCCGTTTACCTGAGCATTCGCAGGGTACTACCAGAGGTCTTTATCATCAAAGGATATGCAGGTACGGGAAAGACCACTGTGATGCGCAGTGTGGTAGCCACACACAAAAAGCACAAACGCAAAGTCGTGCTGATGGCTCCTACGGGACGCGCCGCTAAAGTCCTCTCTGGCGCTACGGGATCAAAAGCACATACCATACATCGCTCATTGTACCGTCCTCGAGTGGGCAGCGGTGGAACGGCTACCTTCGTATTGGCCAATAACAACTTAAAGAATACCACCTTTATTGTCGACGAAGCCGGTCTGGTAGGAACGACCACTGATTCTACCCTTGGCGGCAATGCCCTTATCGAAGACCTCATCACCTTCGTCTTTGCAGACCCCTCGAACAACTTGATTCTAGTCGGTGACCCAGCGCAGCTTCCCCCTATTGGACAGCCCCACAGCCCGGCGCTTTTAACGGACTTCTTCATAAAAAACCTCGGCGTTAATGCTACAGGGCATACCTTGAGACAAGTCGTACGTCAGGCATTGGATAGTTATATATTGAAAAATGCAACGGCTCTGCGCAACAGAATTGAAGAGGATAGTTCCGATGATCCCATTATTGAAGCGGGGGAAGACTTGATTCGTGTGGAGGACGGCTACCAGCTCCAGGAGATTTTCGAAAATCTTTACCACAGCGACGGCAACAACAATACCATGGTCGTGCGCAGCAACAAAAAAGCCAACCAATACAATCAAGGTATACGTGCCCGCATCAAGTTCCAAGAAGACCAGATTGCCGCCGGGGACCAATTCATGGTGGTCAAAAACAACTATTTCTGGCTCCCCGAAACTAGCGCCATGGGCTTCATTGCCAATGGAGAAATTGGCACCATTAAAAGCATACGGAACATTCACGAACGCTACGGCTTAACCTATTGCGAAGCAACCGTCGCCTTCCTCGACTACCCCGAGCAAGAAGCCATAGATGTCATGTGCAACCTGAGCACACTCATGAGTGATGGTCCCGCGCTAAGCGCTGCCCAAAACAACGCGTTGTACGAACAAATGAACGTGAAGTACGCCCGGTACACCAGCAAGGGGCGTCGATATGAAGCCATCAAAAACGACCCCTACTTCAACGCACTTCAGATCAAGTTCAGCTACGTCATTACTTGTCACAAAAGCCAAGGTGGACAGTGGGAAAATGTTGTCATCGAACACCCCTACCTCCCCGACGGTCCTTCCCCCATTTATTTCAAGTGGTTGTACACTGCCATGACTCGGGCCACTGAATAAAGTTTATCTCGTCGGCTTCCCCGAGAACTGGTTTGGCGCAATATCTTTGGTCTCAGAACCCAAGGCAGAATGAAATACCTCATCGCAAAACTCGTATTCTGGCTAGCTGGCTGGAAATTAGATGCCACCAAAGAGCAAATTACTGCGGCACGCAATACCGTCATGATCGCGGCACCGCACACCTCAAATTACGATTTAGTCTTCGCCATGGGTACCTTTTGGCTCATGCGCCTTCCGGTAAAATTCTTCATCAAAGATTTCTACACGAAGTGGTATTTCTTTGGTTTTTTTAAATGGCTTGGCGCCATTGGGGTAGACCGTTCTAAGCGAAGCAACTTGGTCGACTATGCTGCTGAATTGCTCACAAAGCGCGATAATATCACATTGATGGTTCCTGCAGAAGGGACTAGAAAAGCGGTAGACAAATGGAAAACGGGCTTTTACCACATTGCTGTAAAATCTGGAAAAAACATAAGCTTAGGGTATCTAGACTACGGCAAGAAGTACGCTGGGATCCTAGATGTTATTCCTGCTGGGGAGCAAAAAGAAACCTTTGATAAGATTCAAAACATCTACAAAGACGTAGAGGCGAAATACCCAGAATTGTACAATAAAGTCATTCATTAATGGGGGAATTGGAACTCAATTTTCCAGCGGAAGCCACCGCCTTAGTTCGTCACAAACAAGAGGAAGACCAAAATTTGCTCTGGGATCCTTGCCGTAAAAAATGGTTGGTCGCTACGCCTGAAGAATGGGTTCGCCAGCACTCCATATCCTACTTGTACCTCCTGGGATACTCTTTTGCATTGATAGAGACTGAAAGCGGATTGCGTACGGGATTCAAGGAAAAGCGCTCAGACGCCTTAGTGTATAAGAACTCCGCCCCTTTTATCTTGGTTGAATGCAAGGCTCCGTCGGTCAACATTGACCAAAAGGTATTTAACCAGGCGTTCAATTACAACCAAAGTTTGAAGGCCAAGTACCTGTACTTAACCAATGGCAAACAGCATATTTTCTGGGATGTACCCGGCAATAAAGCTTTAGACTCTTTGCCTAGCGCAAGCGATCCAAGCTCTTGATCTTTGCTTCATCTTTTTGAATGCCACGAGAGGCAAGGAAGGCCAACACTATATTCAACATGGGCACTACCGCTCCGTAAGATGCAGATGCGCCTTCTGTGGACGTAATCTCTTTGATTAAGAGTCCCAAGACAATGAGGGAACTCAACATTCCCAATCTAACCAAGAGCAATTGGAAAGAACGCTTTTGGTACATCAAAATGGAACCCGAGAAGGTGGCCATGGACCATCCAAACATGAAGAATAACCACATGGAGGCTGTCGCTCTGGAAACGACATCGTCCACCACATACATTGGAAGGATGAAAGCTGCTAAGGAACTGAGGATCGCCGCAGCGAAAAGATATAGTGTTTGAATGCGTTGAATCATGGTCCAATTTTAAGGCAAAGTTCAAAAAAAATTGGGCCCAAACCTTTGAATCCTATGAAAACTCCCTATTATTGTGCTGTAGAGGTCCGACAGTAGGCCCATTACCTACGCCCTCTTCTTTATACTATCCCATTACAGACATGTTGACTGAAAACGATTTGCGGGCACGCAAGTTGCCCGAACTGAAAGACTTAGGTGCATCCTTAAGTATTCCCAAAGCGAAATACATGAAAAAGGAGGAGCTCGTTACTGCCATCCTCGCAGTTACTGGAAAAAACGCTCCTGCGGCCGAATCGGCCCCAGAAAAAGCGCCAGAAGCAAAGTCTGAACGCCCTCAAAAGGCAAAAGCAGAACAAAATAACGACGATCAAAACCAACGTCGTGAGCGCAACCCTAAGCACCAAAAACAAAACAACAACGGCAATAACCATAACCATCGTGATCGCCGCCGCCCGAAAGAATTTCACTTCGAAGGCATCATCGCAAACGAAGGTGTATTGGAGATTATGCCAGACGGATACGGATTCCTCCGCAGTTCAGATTTCAATTACCTGAACTCACCGGATGATATCTACGTAAGCCAGAATCAGATCCGCAGTATGGGTCTGAAGACCGGGGACACGGTAAGTGGAGAGGTACGCCCACCGAGAGAAGGCGAAAAATATTTCCCACTAGTCAAGGTGAACAGCATCAACGGCCGTACACCTGAATATGTACGTGACCGCGTGGCTTTCGAGCATTTAACTCCATTGTTCCCGGACGAGAAATTTGACATTACCTCACGTCGCAGCACGGATTCTACACGAATCATTGACCTGTTCTCTCCTATCGGTAAAGGACAGCGCGGCTTGTTGGTTGCGCAGCCTAAAACCGGTAAGACTACCTTGATGAAAGAGGTGGCCAATGCCATTGCGGCCAACCACCCTGAGGCCTATATGATTGTGTTGCTCATTGACGAGCGCCCGGAAGAGGTGACCGACATGAGCCGTAGTGTAAATGCGGAGGTTGTCGCTTCGACCTTCGATGAGCCGGCAGAGCACCACGTGAAAGTCGCCAACATCGTGTTGGAAAAGGCCAAGCGCATGGTGGAATGTGGCCATGATGTGGTCATCATGCTCGACTCTATTACTCGTCTAGCACGTGCTTACAATACGGTGAGCCCCGCTTCTGGTAAGATCCTTTCTGGGGGTGTGGACGCCAATGCGCTGCAAAAACCTAAGCGTTTCTTTGGAGCCGCACGTAATATTGAAGGTGGAGGTTCATTGACCATTCTAGCCACCGCATTGATCGACACCGGTTCGAAAATGGATGAAGTGATCTTCGAAGAATTCAAGGGTACGGGTAATATGGAAATGCAATTGGATCGTCGTATTGCGAACCGTCGTATTTGGCCGGCCATCAACCTCATCGAAAGTGGTACGCGTAAAGAGGATTTACTCCTGTCGCCTGAGGTACTTCAGCGCATGTGGATCATGAGAAAGTATTTGGCTGATATGACACCAATTGAAGCGATGGAATTCCTCAGCGATCGAATACGAAAAACCAAAGACAATGCTGAATTCTTGATCAGCATGAATGGATAAGCAAAAGCCCGCTCGATGAGCGGGCTTTTTTTATTCTGCAGCTGTGAATTGCTTCTCGTACAAGTTGAAATAGGCACCTTGCTTTTCAAGGAGTTCGGCGTGATTGCCCTCCTCAATAACCTTTCCACAATCCAATACGATGATCTTATCCGCATGCTGAATGGTCGACAATCGGTGTGCGATGATGATGGAGGTGCGGTCTTGCGTAAGTGCGATGAGCGCATTTTGGATGAGCTCTTCTGTGTGAGAATCAATGCTTGAGGTGGCCTCGTCTAGGATGAGAACCTTAGGATCAGTAATGTAGGCACGCAAGAAAGCCAAGAGTTGACGTTGGCCGGCGGATAGCACCCCACCGCGTTCACGCACATTGTAGTCCAATCCCTCTGGAAGTTCCTCCAAAAATGATTTGATGCCTATGCGCTCCGCCGCTGCCCAAATCTGCTCGTCAGTGATCTCCGTATTCCCCATAACAATGTTCGAGCGAACGGTATCGGAGAAGAGGAAGACATCTTGTAGTACAAGCGCCATTTGAGTTCTAAGGTGATGCGTGTCCAATTCTACTAATGAGCACCCGTCAATCTTTACGTCCCCGCTTTCATAGGGATAGAAACCCATCAAAACACTAATGATCGTACTCTTTCCAGCGCCGGTAGCACCAACAATAGCCACAGTCTCGCCCTTGGCAGCCTCAAACGACACCCCCTTTAAAATAGGCTCATTGGGAATGTATTGGAATTCGACATTTTCAAGGGCAATAGCACCTTCTAAGTCAATCTGGCGCTGGCCCTTGGGCTCTATTTCGTGGTCGCTATCGAGCAATTTCAATACGCGCTCCGAAGCCACCATCCCCATTTGCAGGGTGTTAAAGCGGTCGGCTAATTGGCGCAGTGGACGGAACAGCATTCCAATAAAGATGATGATGGCCGTGAGCTCCCCTACGGTTACATCACCGCCTTGGGCAGCATTCATCCCACCGTACCATACCCCGAGTCCGATAGAAATGGCACTGAGCACTTCAATGATGGGGAAGAAAAGGGCGTAATAAAAGATGCTTTTGATGTTGGCGTCGCGGTGTCGGGCGTTGATGGCTTCGAACTTCCCCATTTCCTGCGCTTCACGTCCGAAGGCTTGGACAATAGTCATACCTCCGAGGTGTTCTTGCACGAACGTATTGAGGTTGCTCACTTCATTGCGCACGGCTTGAAAGGCACCTTTGATGCCTCGCTGAAACCAGCGCGTGGCAATAAAAAGCACGGGGATGACGCTGAGGCTGATCAGCACAAGCATAGGGTTGAAGAAGAAGAACATGGCAAAGAGCATCACGGCGATGCGGAACAGGTCGCCAAAGATGACGAGGATCCCCTCGGAGAATACTTGGGCTATAGTTTCAATGTCGGAGACGACGCGAGTGACTAATTGGCCCACGGGACTTCTATCGTAAAATCCAAGGCGGAAATTTTGCAGCTTATCGTATAGCTCGATACGAATGTCTTTGATGATGCTCTGTCCGAGCCAATTGGCCGCATACATAAATCCGAAGGATCCGATACTTTCAATGAGCAACAGCCCGATAAGCCAGAGCATAAGGTTGACCAGGAGCTCCGGATCGTTACCTAAGATGGCGTCGTCAATGACCTGCCGCGTTAAAATGGGACGGGCCGTACCGATGGCCCCCAAGGAGATCGTCAATACAACCGCGGATATAAAGAGGGCTCGGTAGGGCTTTGCATAGCCTAATACCTTGAGGAACAACTTAAAATCGAATGCTTTACCGCCTACGTTTGACATCTAGAAATGGGGATACAATACTTGTGAAAGATATAACCCATGGGAGGGGGCGCTGGTTCCCATGGCACCACGGTTTTTTGCTTGAAGTCTCGTCAAGAACTCTTCTTGCGACCATTTTCCGCGACCTACTTCGACCAAACTTCCAACGATGGCGCGTACCATGTTACGGAGGAATCTATCCGCGGTAATGTGAAATACCCAATGGTCGCCACACTTTTCCCAACGGGCTTCACGCACATCGCAGAAGGTAGTTTTATTGTCCGAGCCGTTCTTACAGAAGGAAGCGAAATCCTCCTCTTCCAAGAGTAAGGCAGCGCAAGCGTTCATTGCTTCAAAGTCCAATGATTCGTTGATGTTCCAAGCCCAATCGCGCAAGAAAGGATTGCCTCCCTCCACGAGTTTGTACTCGTAACTGCGGCTGGTCGCTAGAAATCTCGCATGCCAGTCCTCACCCACTTCAAACGCCTCGTGAATGCGTATGGCCGGATCTAAAAAGCGATTTAATCTGTGTATCAAATGTGCATGATCCATCCCAGCAGCAGCAGCGTCAGGATCCCAATCAAAGTGTGCGAACATCTCAGTCGCATGCACTCCAGTATCTGTGCGACCCGCACCGACAGTATTGATTTCTTGTCCTAAAAGCTTGGAAAGCGCATCATTGAGATCGCCTTGAACGGTCCTGTCCTCGGGCTGGACTTGCCAACCGCAAAAAGGCGTGCCATCAAAGGCGAGTTTCAAGACTGTGCGCATTACTTTTGAGTTCATTGAACGCCTCAAAGGTACAACTTGATGCCCGCAAAAAAGACGAAAATCCTGCTCCTATCGGATACGCACAGCTACATGGACGAGCGCATCTTAGAATTTGCCAAGCAGGCCGATATCGTCATGCATGCGGGAGATATGGGCAGCCACGAATCTATGGATGACCTTGAGGCGGCCAGCACACAACTGGTGGGCGTATACGGCAATATCGACGACCACATCATGCGCCTTCGTTACCCCTTACACCAAAAGTTCACCTTAAACGGCATGAAGTTTTGGATGACCCATATCGGCGGCTATCCCCCGCGCTATAATCCAAGGATTAGAGAGGATATCCAACGTGATCCGCCCGATGTGTTTATTTGCGGCCACAGCCATATTCTAAAAGTGGTCAACGATAAAAAGCTCCAATGTCTGCACATGAACCCTGGTGCTGCAGGCCAGCACGGCTTTCACAAGGTGCGCACCATGTTGAGATTCGAGGTCGTTCAAGCCGAACCCTCGGCGAAGGGACGTATTGAAAACCTTGAGGTCATTGAATTAGGAAATCGCGGCAGACTCCGTTAATTTTGCGCTTTAACGGATTCACTCATGTCTACAGCCTTACATGCCATCACCCCTGTTGATGGTCGTTATGCTTCAAAAACGGAAGCCCTCTCTCAGTATTTTTCAGAATATGCACTGATCAAGTATCGTGTGCGCGTGGAAATCGAATACTTCATCGCATTGTGCGAGAGTGATGTACCACAGCTTAAGGGGGTAAGCGGGGACCAATTCCCTGCGCTTCGCGCTATTTACCAAAACTTCAGCACGGAGGATGCACAGAAAATTAAAGACATCGAGAAAGTCACCAATCACGATGTAAAAGCCGTCGAATATTTCATCAAGGAGGCTTTCGAGGGCATGGGACTTTCCAGCTACCAAGAGTTCATCCACTTTGGCCTGACCTCACAGGACATCAACAACACCTCGGTCCCCCTTTCTATTAAGGAGGCCTTAGAGGACATACTGTACCCACATTTAGAGGAGCTCATCGATGCCATCGATGCCCACGCCACTGCTTGGGATCACATTTCATTGTTGGCACGTACACACGGACAGCCGGCCTCTCCTACTACTCTAGGGAAGGAATTCAAGGTGTTCACTGCTCGTCTACGCGGCCAACTCGCGCAACTTAAAGCAGTGCCTCACAGCGCAAAATTTGGCGGTGCTACAGGAAACTTCAACGCGCACACCGTTGCCTATCCAGGCCAAGATTGGCACAGCTGGGGCGATCAGTTCGTGGCCAAGCACCTTGGCCTTACACGCAGCTACCCCACTACTCAGATTGAACATTACGATAACCTCGCCGCACAGTTTGATGCACTGAAACGCATCGACAACATCTTCATAGATTTCTGTCGCGATGTGTGGACCTATGTGAGCATGGATTACTTCAAGCAGAAGATCAAAGCAGGAGAAGTGGGTTCTTCCGCGATGCCTCACAAGGTCAATCCTATTGATTTCGAGAATGCCGAAGGAAACTTGGGCATTGCCAACGCTTTGTTTGAGCATTTGGCTGGGAAACTGCCTATTTCGCGTTTGCAACGTGATCTGACAGATTCTACCGTACTCAGAAACGTGGGCGTTCCATTCGGCCATCTGTTGATTGCCATTGCCAGTATGAACAAAGGCCTTGGCAAACTATTGGTCAATGAAGCGAAGATTGCCGCTGATTTGGAAGCAAATTGGGCCGTTGTAGCAGAAGCCATTCAAAACATCTTACGCCGCGAAGGATATCCAAAACCTTATGAGGCCTTGAAGGCATTGACGCGCACAAATAGTGCGATCACTGCGAAAAGTATAGCCGAATTTATTGATACCTTAGAGGTAGATGACCAAATTAAGGCTGAGCTGAAAAATATTACTCCAAGTAATTACATCGGTCAGGCCAAGCGCTAAACCTCATGAAAAAGAACATATACATTATTGCAACGGTCGTCCTTTTGGCGACCGTTTCTTTTGGACTGTACCAATATTTCAGAACTCCGGCTGCCGCAATGGACCTCCCTCCTGTCTTTACCGGTACTGCGGAATCCATGGCCAATGAGGCTGCTGCATTCGACATCGGCGATGTGGTACTCGTACAGGATACCATTCGTAGCGCCGAAAGCAAAAGCATTGCATTACCTCATGGTGTAATTGTGGTCAGGGATTCTTCCGACATGCAAACGTGGCCGTCGAGCGGCTATGTATCCGTAAAAGGATTCTATCAAGGAATCGAGATTGACGATTTTTTCGGAGATACTCTAATCCGCGTGGGCGGTGCCTTTCTTCTCGAACCCTCGGACTCTGAAGATCTGGAATAATCCAAGTGCAAAAAAGACCGTTAAGGCGAGGGCAGAATTCCGAAGATCTCCTGTCAGTGCCTCTAACAGGCCTATGCTAAACATTCCAAAGGTGGTCGCCAGTTTCTCCATGACATCGTAGAAGCTGAAATAGGTCGTGTGGTCTTCCGTGGGCGGCAACATCTTACTGTAGGTGGAGCGAGATAAGCTCTGCACCGCTCCCATCACAAACCCAAGGCAACCTCCCACGATGTAGAATTGGTTGGCCGTTTGCACAAAGTAGGCCGCGAAACAAATGAGCATCCAAACGGCTACTCCAATTTTTATGGCGTAAAGGTTGGTGGTGCGCTCGCTTAATCGGGCAAAAACAAAAGATCCTGCGATCGCTACAAATTGTATGATTAAGATGGTCATGATGAGCTGGGCAGATGCTAAGCCTAAGACTTTGGAACCAAATACCGCAGCGAGTAGAATAATGGTCTGCATCCCAACACTATACCAAAAGAAGCCTCCAAGGAACACACGAAGGGTCTTGATCTTTCTAAACTCATGAAACACCGTGATGAGCTCTTCCCAACTCTTCCAGAACAGCTTACCCTCGAAGAAATCTTTGACCTCGTCTTTCGGTAATTTTTGAATGGCCGGCAATCCAAATCCCAGCCACCAAATCCCGGTCAAGACAAAAGAAGCTCTAGAGGCAATTCCTGCATCCGCGAACCCAAAAGTTTCAGGCATCTGAACCAATGCCAGACAAAGAATCAACAACAATGCACTTCCGAAATACCCCAACGAAAACCCTCGGGCCGACAAACGATCCTGTAGTTCCTTTGGTGCAATCACGGGTAAAAAACTATTGTAAAACACGATGCTTCCGGTGAAACCCACACTGGCAAAAAAGGCCAAATACAACCCCAACCAAGGATTCTGTGCGGTGAAGAAGCCCATGCACGCCGTACTAATGGCGCCCATGATCATAAACGTTCTCATGAACACCTTTCTGCGCCCCGTACGATCCGCCATGGCCGCGAAATATGGCGAGAGTATAGAAATGGTTAAGAAGGAAGCCGCAATAACGTAACTGTATATGACGGTATTTTCCCATTCTCTGCCCAAGAACAAGACACTGTTGGTTTCATTTTTGGTTACAGCTTCATAATAAATGGGGAATAATACTGTGCTTATGACCAATGAATAGACAGAATTTGCCCAATCATACATGGCCCAGCCGCGTTGTGTTTTAGTGAATTTCATGGTGATTCCAATTTACAACTCGAATCGGCATTATATTTGATTCATTAAGGCAAATTACCACTCCATGAAAAAAATCGCCCTATTGATGCTTTTTGTTTTCGCAGGCCTCGAAGCTTTCGCGCAAGACATGATCATATACAAAGACAAAACCATTGATGAGGTGACTATTGTTGAAGTCACCCCAGATTACGTGAAATACCGTGAGTATGGCGCCCCTATCAACTCAGTAACCTTCTCCATTGAAAAGGATTACCTCTCAAAACTCATTTTCGAAAGCGGTCGTGTGATGGACCTCAGTCAATCCATGATGAATGACGAGCGTGTGTATGCGGGACAGCGTGATAGAACATTGAAAATTGATGTTGCCGGCGCGAGCGGTAATTACACCTTTATCTCCTACGAGCAGGCGGTGGATCCGAGCACCAGCTGGGAAGCAGGTATGATTTTTATCGGAGCCGGTTTTGAAAACAACAACGGATGGAACGATCCAGAAAATGCGATGGGTCTTGGAGTAAACGTTGGCTACAAATTCAAACGCAGTCCGAACTTCTATATGGAGCGCATGCGTTACGGACACATCTTGCGTGGTGCTTATGTAAAACCAAATCTTTGGCTGAACGTATTTAACTACGATAAAATAGATTACGATCACCCGCCAGATCCCGTGACCTTCCAGTACCCTACGACACGTGAATCCGCCACTGCTGGCGCACTTGATGATTGACTTCGGGAACCAATTAGTCTTCTCTGACCAATTCCTTATCGACTACGCCGCTGGTCTAGGCTACGGATTTACCAGCAAGGATACTTGGAACTTGAGCAACTACGGATTCACCGGTGGACTTGGCCCACAAAGTGGTACACCACTGACCGTATCCTTTACGTTGAAAGTAGGTTACCTCCTTCCGAACAAATAAGCATCAACCTTATTCATAAAAAAAGCCCGGGCATCCGCCCGGGCTTTTTTGTTTTGCATTCCGCTTCGTCTTAAGCGTTCTGTGCTTTGATCAAGTTCAATGCAGAACCTGCCTTGAACCACTCAATCTGTTGAGCATTGTACGTGTGGTTCAACTTGATAGAATCTGTAGAACCATCAGCGTGAACAACCTCTAGCGTCAATTGCTTGCCTGGCGCAAAGTCTACCAAATCAACAAAGTTGAAGGTATCATCTTCTTGGATCAAATCGTAATCTGCTTCGTTATCGAAGGTCAGACCCAACATACCTTGCTTCTTCAAGTTCGTTTCGTGGATACGAGCAAATGACTTCACGATTACCGCGCGAACGCCGAGGTGACGTGGCTCCATTGCTGCGTGCTCACGTGAAGAACCTTCACCGTAGTTGTGATCACCCACAACGATAGAAGGAACACCAGCTGCTTTGTAGGCGCGAGCCACATTAGGTACCTCATCCACTGAACCGTCCAATTGGTTCGTTACAGCGTTGGTCTCTTTAGTGTAAGCATTTACTGCACCGATCAAACAGTTGTTTGAAATGTTATCAAGGTGACCGCGGTAACGCAACCATGGACCTGCCATTGAGATGTGATCCGTTGTACACTTACCAAAGGCCTTAATCAAAAGCTTCGCGCCTTCGATGTTGGCACCGTCCCATGGAGCGAATGGGCTCAATAGTTGTAGACGCTGTGAATCTGGGCTCACCACTACTTCTACACCTGAACCGTCGGCTGCAGGAGCTTGGTAACCGTTATCTTCTACATCAAAACCAGCCGATGGCAATTCGTGACCTGTTGGCTCTGCCAATTTCACCTCTTCGCCATTTGCGTTGGTCAATGTATCTGTAACCGGGTTGAAATCTAGTTTACCAGAGATTGCGATTGCTGCAACCATTTCTGGTGAAGTAACGAAGGCGTGTGTGTTCGGGTTACCGTCGGCACGCTTCGCGAAGTTTCTATTGAACGAGTGAACGATAGAGTTTTTCTCTTGCTTCTCAGCACCTTCACGTGCCCACTGTCCAATACATGGACCACAAGCGTTGGTAAAGATTCTCGTTCCCTCTAGTTTGTTGAACGTATCGATCAAACCGTCACGTTCTGCAGTGTAACGCACTTGCTCAGAACCTGGGTTGATACCCAAGATCGCTTTTGGAGCAATGCCTTTCTCTACTGCATCAGCAACGATAGAAGCTGCACGTGTCAAATCTTCGTACGAAGAGTTGGTACATGAACCGATCAAGGCCCACTCAATATCCGTTGGCCAATCGTTTGCTGCAGCTTTCTCCTTCATCTCAGCCACTGGTGTAGCGAGATCTGGAGTAAACGGTCCGTTCAAATGCGGCGTCAATTCGTCTAGGTTGATTTCGATCACTTGGTCGAAGTACTGCTCAGGGTTTGCATACACCTCAGCATCACCCGTCAAGTGCTCAGCTACTGCATCAGCAGCATCTACTACATCTTGACGACCCGTTGCTGCCAAATAGCGACGCATGCTGTCGTCGTAACCGAATGTTGAAGTCGTTGCACCGATCTCAGCACCCATGTTACAGATGGTTCCTTTACCTGTAGCACTCAAGCTCTCTGCACCCTCACCGAAGTACTCAACGATTGCACCAGTACCACCTTTCACCGTGAGGATACCTGCCACCTTCAAGATGACATCCTTAGGCGCAGTCCAACCGTTCAAACGACCGGTGAGCTTCACACCAATGAGTTTCGGGAATTTAAGCTCCCAAGCCATACCGGCCATGACATCTACAGCATCTGCACCACCTACACCGATAGCGACCATACCAAGACCCCCAGCATTCACCGTATGAGAATCTGTACCGATCATCATACCGCCTGGGAAGGCATAGTTCTCAAGGACTACCTGGTGGATAATACCTGCACCTGGCTTCCAGAAGCCGATACCGTATTTATTACATACCGAAGAAAGGAAGTTGAATACCTCGTTATTCTTGTTGATTCCGTCTTGCAAATCTTTATCTGCGCCGATTCTCGCTTGGATCAAGTGATCCGCGTGAGCCGTAGAAGGAACCGCTACTTTGCTTTTACCGGCTTGCATGAACTGCAACAATGCCATCTGGGCAGTTGCATCCTGCATGGCCACACGATCGGGTGCGAAGTCTACGTAGCTAGCACCACGGTCAAAAGCCTGGTCAGCTGCTCCGTCCCACAAGTGGGCGTATAAAATTTTCTCAGAAAGTGTCAATGGCTTACCCACTGCCTTACGAGCAGCAGCGATACGCTCTGGGTAGCGCTCATACACTTTGCGAATCATGTCGATATCGAACGTCATAAAATTCAGAGTTAACTTATTTAACGAGCACGAAAATACCACATAATTGGCCACTCACCTAACAGGATTTCGTTAAGAATCAATAGATTGAACCAATGATTCCTATATTCACTTTTTCAAGGAATAGAAATCTAAAAATTCGTAAAAAAGAGGGGGTGATTCTGAGGATTATTGAATCCAGACCTTCAAATTGTGGAACCAATTTTCACCTTCCACACGCACTACATACATACCTGTGCTCCAAAGGCCCGTATCGTAACGGTGCAGCATTCGTGGATCCATAGTCCCCATCTGCTGTCCTGCGGCGTTGTAAATAGTGGTGGCATAAGCTCCGCCCATTGAAATCTCTAGCAATCCGTCGCTCTGACGCACGTGCAAATCCTCGAGCACCGTTTGCATGATGTCTAACAACTCAAAGGCCGCTGTATGTGACGAATCTTTCGTCGGGTTAAAGCTCCAATCCTTGATGGTAAAACTCTTGGCACTATCCTCAACATCTATGCGGGCCCAACCGTAACAAGCGGTATCGTCCTTCATGATGCGAAGGCCTAAATATCCGTCAGTCAATGGTCCTGCCCAGTTTGAGTTTGGGTAGGCTTGGCCGTCCACGCGGAACGCCATATATCCTATGCCGGTTGAGGCATTGATGCCCTGAAACTGAGCGTTCACATCAATAGTAGTCCCTGGCACCACACGCTCCACGTAAGCAAAACCATTGCTCACACTTCCCATGGCCAAATTCCCTTCGATGCTATCCCCAGGGTGCAAAAGAATGGCGTTCACATTGCCCAACTGTCCACCGCCTAAGATGTGCTCAATGGTAAAGTCAACAATGGTATCGCCGTCTAGGTCCAACTCGTAAATTCCATCGACGATGGTCGTATCATCAATGTCGGTGTACATATACTGCGCCTGCGCTGCGGTAGTCCCTAGAAGGGCTGCTGCCGAGGCCATGTATTTCGCCAATGGGGTCGAGTTGTTTTTTTCCATGGGGGCAAATATAGGTTTAAAACCTTCGCAAGTCCTTATTCACGACGGCTTTAAGCAGGGAAATATCCACGGATTTAACACAATATTTGGAGAGGGTTTTTAATGCTGTGGCCAATTCCCCAAAGACCTCACCTCGTTCCACTGCATCCAAGAGCTCCTCATAGACGAGCTCCACCACTTCCGCCTGAGGTTCCATGCCCCACCAGCGTTCGTGTTTTACATATTCTTGTTCCCAGCGATCGTGCTCCTCCCATTGCAAAGGCGCGCCTTCCGCACTAGCCATGCGGCGCTGACTCTGCATAACGGATTGCACTCCTCGGCGCATCACCACGATGAGTTTTGGACCGGCCGGCAACGGTGCCTGGCGCAACAATGGGAACACCACCTTCATGGCCTTTCCACGCTGCTCTTCGATCCAGTTCGCATCCCACTGCCATTCCTTAATTGATTCGTGCTCAAAATATCCAGCGGCATTGTGCTCATCGGCCGTCCGTTTTTCGTCTGTGACCAATTCTATTCCACCCGCCCGCAACAATTGCATGGCTAGCGATGTGCCACTCCTTGGCGGCCCAGTTACGATAATATGCGGCGCCACGGCATCACCCATCATATTTTGGTAGACCCCGCGAGCAAAATTGGCCTCGCGAGACATCCCCAACTTCCCAAACACAAAGGCCAAAGCCCCGTGCACTTTCGGCTGATGAAATACCTGCTCCGTACTGGCCAAGGCCGCTTCCATTGCGCCTTGCCAATCCTCTCGCTCCAGGGCAAGCATCAAACGCAGATTCAAAACATCCACCGCCTTGGAATCGGTTTTTTGAAGCAACGGGTCCAATTCCTCCCAGCGTCCTGCCTTCACCAACAATCGGCCCCAGAGCACCACCTGCTCCTTCGGCAGTACCCCACCGTCCATCGGCTCCAACAATCCTTCAGGCAGCTCCAACGCCTCCCCACGGGACACCTTCACCAACCTCAAATAATAGTCCTTTACCCCCGCCAAAGCATCCTCCTGGATCCAATCCACAAATTCCGCCAAGGCCTCGAACTGCTTCGACTCTGCCAACAAAGCCGCCCCCAGCAACAAATACCGGCTCGGGCTCCCCGGCCCCAACTCTAAGGATTGCAGCACTTGCCAAGCTTCCCGCGGGCGCTGTTGCGCCCGTAGGCTCCGGGCGAGGTAATACCCGTTTTCCACCAAACGCGCTCCGCCCTGCGCCCTATCCTGCGCATCTAAATAGCCTAGTTTGACTAGGGTGTCGAGCAACTCCTCCTCCATCTGTGGCGACCGTCCCTGCTCTTCTACTTGTGGCGCTAAGTTCAGCACTACCTCCTGGGTCGGTGCGGGCCAATGGGCAGGCAAGTGGCCGGCCATCTCCGGCAGGGCCTTGAAGTTGTGGGTCGCCAACAGCATAGGGGCAATGTCGAGCAGCGTGAGTCCGCTGAGCTGTTCGAGCGCAGGAATCTGGGGACCTTTAGCGACGAACATGCCATAGAATTGGTGTTCCAAGGCTGGCGCCCCGGCATGGTTTGGCAAGGCGGTCCAACGTTCCTCTCCAGACCTAAATCCATGGTCGCTGATCAAAAAGGTATTGGCCTGAGGTTGAGATTCGATATAGGTTCCTAAGAACAGATCATGGAGCCTGTAGGCGGCTTCCACAATAAAATGATATTTCGCAAAATCTTCATCTGTGACCGCAGATAATTGGGGCGGATGGTATTTCATGGCCAGGTGCTTGAAATGATCGAGCGCATCGAAATAGATGCTCAGGTGTCCACCAGGAGCCGCCGCCATCGCAAGGCTTGCGGCAAGGTGCACATTCAAGGCGTGTACGAGAATCTTCAACACGCTGCGCACCACATCGTCCGTACTGTCCAATTCCCTACCAGGGAAGAACGACGCCAACGCTTCGGCGGGCACCTCCTCCGGACGAATCCTCAATGCGTCAAACAACGGCTGCAAGGCACTGGGCAACACCCCCTCCTCGAGCCAATTAGATTCTTCTGCAACAGCGAGATTAGAAATACGAACGGCACCATGCGCAGAAGGTCGTGCTGGATGCGAAGGCCACCAAGCCACCGCGGAGGCTGGGGTACCACCACTTTCCAATACTTCCCAAAAGGTGGGCGCTAGAATAGAGGTACCTCGCACCGCACGCATGTGATCTTCGTGCCATTCCGTGAATCCGTGAATGCCGTGATCGATGGGCCATCTCGAGGTGGCTATGCTGGTCCACAACATCGGAGAAATAGGCGGATCCATCGAAGCAAGCGGGGCATGCAGCCCGCCTTCCATAAGCGAAGCAAGATTTGGCAACGCGCCTTTTTCGAGCAACGGCATAGCCACCGCCCAATCCGCTGCATCCCACCCTATGAGTAGTGAATGGAAGCGTCTAGGCGCCAGCAGTTCTTGGTACGGCGCAAGGGAAACACCCTTTAATTGGGCAATGTTTTGGTAGCCACCGGCTAGAAATCCCAAGGTATGTTTGAAATCTTGCTGCACAGCGTAAAAGTAATTGCTAATTTTGGCTTGGCCCCAAGATCTTGACGATGAAGCACCGCAAATACTTAGAAACCGCCTTCCTTTCTTGGAGAGCCATTACTGCGGCACCGCTCAGAACCATCCTCACCTCCCTTATTATATCCTTCGGCATCATGGCCCTCGTGGGCATTCTAAGTGCTACAGACGCTTTAAAACAGAGCTTGGAATCAAACTTCACAAGCTTAGGGGCCAATACTTTAACTGTTCGAAATTCGCAGGGCGGCTTTTTTGTCGGAGGGGCCGATTACCGCAAAAACCCAAAGATCACCTACCGCCAGGCCGAGGCCTTTAAAAAGCGAATGGATTTCCCTGGATCGATCACCTCACTTACGTATGTGGCGAGCGGCACAGCGAAATTGGCCTATGAAAACATTGCTACGAATCCGAACAACATGATCACGGCCACCGACGAGAATTACCTCATCACGGGGGGATTCGAATTAGCAGAAGGCCGAAACTTCACCGCCGACGATGTATATGCTGGACGGAACTACACCATTTTAGGCAATGAGACGCGTCGCGACCTTTTTGGCGAAGGCCCTGCGGTGGGGAAAGTGATCAAGATCCAAGGGCAACCGTATTTGGTCGTGGGCGTGTTAGCGGAGAAAGGAAATTCGGGCTTGTTTTCGGGCGACCGCGGAGCTTGGGTGACCCTCACCTATGCGCGTTCCCACTTTAGCGGCGGCGTTCCAAATTATACCATCAGCACGATGAGCCCGAGCGCCCCCCTTTTGACCGCTGTAGAAGGACGCGCGATGGCCATCATGCGTAGCGTACGTAAACTCTCCCCGAAAGAGCGCGACAACTTCAGCATCATGCGCAGCGACAGCATCGCCAAAAGTCTGATTGAAAACCTCAGCATGGTCACCGTCGTAGCCTTTATCATAGGCATCATCACCTTATTGGGAGCATCAATCGCCTTGATGAACATTATGTTGGTGAGTGTTACCGAACGCACAAGGGAGATTGGTACGCGCAAGGCTATTGGCGCAACACGTCAAAGCATTACCCAGCAGTTCTTAGCCGAAGCGCTGATCATTACACAATTGGGAGGATGGACAGGAATCCTGTTCGGCATTGCAATTGGAAATGTAGTGGCACAACAAATTGGCGGACACTTTTTCATCCCTTGGGGATGGATTGCCGTCGCCTTCATTATGTCGGTAGGAGTAGGATTGATTTCGGGATGGTATCCTGCTAAGAAAGCGGCAGAACTCGATCCGGTAGAAGCATTGCGCTACGAGTAAGTTATTCCAAGCCGTCCTTGCGCTTTTCCATTTTCACATAACCTAGGCCCGCTCCTATGGCCACGCCAATGGCAATCCACAGCCCAAGGTTGTCGTTTAGTACGCCAAAGACCACACCGGCCATAAGACCGTAACTGGTGAACTGGGCAATGATCTTATCTTCTTTTTTCTCCATGTGGGTAAGGTAAAATAAAAAAGCCACCCCGAAGGATGGCTTTCTCGTATTCTTGAAGTGCTCGAAGCTTACGCTTCTGCAACAACGTCAAATTCGAAGTTCACTACTACCTCGCGGTGCAAACGCACTGTTGCGTTGTAGTGACCCAAAGCTTTGATAGTACCACCAGTGATAGAAATGAATTTCTTATCAATAGCAACACCTGCAGTAGCCAATTCATCAGCAACATTCGCGTTGTTGATAGAACCGAAGAGTTTGTTACCCTGACCCAATTTAGCGGCCATTTTCAACTCAACACCCGCCAATTTCTCAGCAGTAGCTTTTGCATCAGCAATGGCTTGAGCTTCTTTGTGCGCACGTTGACGCAAGTTCTCAGCCAATACTTTTTTAGCGCTCTCTGTAGCCAACACACCGTATCCTTGTGGGATAAGGAAGTTGCGTCCGTAACCATCTTTTACAGTGACCACGTCATCCGCAAAACCTAGGTTCTCTACGTCTTTCTTTAGAATGATTTCCATGGTACTCTATTATTTTAGGTTATCTGCTACGTAAGGCATCAATGCAATGTGGCGTGAACGCTTGATTGCAGTAGCCAATTTTCTTTGGTATTTCAATGAAGTACCGGTCAAACGACGAGGTAAGATTTTACCTTGTGGGTTTACAAAACGCAACAAGTAATCTGGATCCTTGTAGTCGATGTATTTAATACCGGCTTTCTTAAAACGACAGTACTTCTTCTGGTTGCCGCTGTCTACGTTGATGGGCTGCAAGTAACGCACATCACCTTTTCCTTTAGTTGCCATAGTCTAGTCTTTTATGCGTTTACTTTAGCACGACGCTTTGCAGCGTACTCGATGCCGTATTTGTCCATCTTAACAGTCAAAAAGCGCATAATGCGCTCGTCGCGTTTGAATTCCACTTCTAGAGGAGCAATCGCATCGCCACCTACAGTGTATTCAATAAAGTGGTAAAATCCACTTTTCTTCTTTTGGATTGGGTAAGCCATCTTTTTGAGGCCCCAATTCTCTTTGTTGATAATGTTCGCACCCTTCTCTTTCAAGAAGCCTACGTACTTATCTACCGCTTCCTTTACCTGATCTTCAGATAAAACGGGATTCAAAATGAAAACGGTTTCGTACTGATTCATAATTATTTGAACTAAAAATTTAGGAGTGCAAATGTACGCGACTTTTTAATACGGACCAAGCCTGTTAGCAACGTGTTTACAGCTCTTTTTTGTGGAGGGCAAAAATAGCCCAATCATCCGCTTATATTTGTGGTATGGAGCAATTCGTAGTATCAGCAAGAAAGTACCGTCCCCAGGCCTTCGAAGCCGTGGTGGGTCAGTCACACATTACCGATACGCTGCTCAAAAGCGTGGAGAACGATCACCTGGCGCAGGCACTGCTGTTCTGCGGTCCGCGCGGGGTTGGGAAAACTACTTGTGCGCGCATTCTCGCGAAAGTCATCAATGCAGGCGCCAACCTCAGCGACGACGAATTAGCCTTGAACATCTTCGAACTCGATGCCGCCTCGAACAACTCGGTGGACGATATTCGACGTTTGATTGACCAAGTGCGCTTCGCACCACAAACCGGAAAGTTCAAGGTCTACATCATTGATGAGGTCCACATGCTCTCTCAACAAGCCTTCAACGCCTTCCTAAAAACATTGGAAGAGCCGCCGGCCCACGCCATTTTCATCTTGGCCACCACAGAGAAGCACAAGATCATTCCGACCATCCTCTCCCGTTGTCAAATTTTCGACTTCAAGCGCATTACCGTTGAGGATATTGCCAACCACCTCGCCTACGTGGCGCAGCAAGAAGGCATCAATGCCGAACCAGAAGCCCTGCACATGATTGCAGAGAAGGCAGATGGCGCCTTACGCGACGCGTTGAGTTTGTTCGACCGCATGATCAGTTTCAGCGGCAACACCTTGACCTACACCCAGGTGGTTGAAGTCCTCGACATCCTCGATTACAACTACTATTTCAAAGGTGTAGAGCTCGCACAAAATGTGAACTACCCTGATCTTCTGCTACTATATAATGAAGTGTTGGACAAAGGCTTCAACGGCCACGAGTTTGTCGTCGGCATGGCCAAGCACTTTAGAGATCTATTGGTCGCACGAGAGGCTAAAACCGTAGAACTGCTCGAAGTAGGCCCCGCCATCAAAGAACGCTATTTGCAACAGAGCGCTGCGGCTTCCACCCGCTTCTTACTTCACGGCCTCAAGGTCTTCAACGAGCTTGACGGACAATACAAGAATTCGAGCCAGCCAAGAATCTTGGTAGAATTGGGTCTTTTGAAACTAGTCGAGTTCATCTCGCAAGAAAAAAAAAAGCAGCAGCCCCAGGTAAATAGCGCCACTGCGGATTCCACGGACGGCTTTTTGCCAGATTCACTTCCCAAACGCGACCAGAGTGGCTCCAGCTGCTGCTGCTCCCCCCGCCCCCAAACAGGCCGCACAAGAGGCCCCCGCTCCTGCCGCGCCAGCACCGGCACCGACCGCTCCTACAGATTCCGCTACTCGAGAAGAGCCCGCAACGCCTACCCAGACCGCGCCTGCTGAGCCTGCAACGCCTGCTACACCAACCACTGCAACTGATCCTTTAGAAGCACCGGAATCATTGCCGGACGAGCCCGCTACCGCGCCTCCAGTGGTGGATCCGGCGGCAGCCTTCGACACAGATCCTACACCAACTCCAACGCCCGCACCTCCAGCTGCACCCGCTCCGGCCTCCACGCCGAGACGCACCGCCGGCAGACGTGTGGTCCAACGAGATGCGCGACCTAAGACAGGCGGGTTGTCGGTGATGGACACGCTCAACAACATTGAAAAACAAGAAGGTGCTGTTCCAGAAAAAACAGAAGTTCAAGACGGAGCTGTACCGGATATCCCAGTTATCGCAGGTGGACCTGCGGAAGTATATTCTAAGAAAGAGCTGGAAACGGCCATCACGGAATATGCCAAAAGACGCGATGTGAAGACGGCGGTGCGTAGTCTGCTCATGGGTCAGATGCCAAAGATTCTCGACAAGAACACCCTGGAGATGGAGGTGGACAACAACATCGAGATGGGGTATTTCAATGAGGAGCAACAGAAATTGGTCCCTTATCTGCGCACCAAACTCAAGAACGCAAACATTCGCTTCGAGGTTAAAATGGTAGAACGCGAGCAAACGCGTAAGCTGTATTTGCCGGAGGAGAAATTCAAATACATGGCGGAAAAGAACCCGAATTTGGTGTACCTGCGTCAGAAAATCCAAACGGATCTCGAGTAATGCGCAGGGTCCTGCTCATAGCACTGGTGCTGTTTTCGTTCAACGCACAGGCCCAACTTGATTGGTGGAATCAGATTCACAATTGGGACGGAGCGACGCCCTGGACACAATACATGAAATACTCTCATGCTTATTTGGGGCCGAATGCCATTCCTATCCCTACGCTTCAACGCAGCCATATGGGCAGCTATTTTAAAAGTAGCTCACAGATGAGTCTCATCGAGGACGATAGCTTCTTGAGCTTGCACAACGAATTGCATTGGGACAGAGGCCACACGCAGATTCATATTACGCATCAGAGCATAGAATATTACCGCATGTCGGAAGAAGTACGAGACTTGCGGATTTCTAGAGACGAGGACGGTGAAGGCGTGCTCGCCGGGGATGTCTTGATCGATATCAGTACCCGACTTTGGACAAAACATGAGCAAAGTCTGTGGTTCACTTTTCACACCAAAACGGCCGCTGGACCATTGCCTCAAGCAAGATTTACCGATGCACCCGGTTATGCCTTTTTCTTTTCGCACCAGAAGAGCTTCGATTCGTGGGGAAATTGGGAACCTTCTCTCACCACTGATGCTGGATTTCAAGTATACCAGACCCATTGGGTGGATTACCCACAGAACGACGGATTCCTTGGCAACATTAAGCTTCAGTTGCATAAAGACAAGACTTACCTGAGTGCTCAATTACGCACCTTTACCGGCTATTTTCTAGATGGAGATTGGCCGAGGCTATTGGAGCTGCAGTGGAGTCAGACCTTTACTTTTGGAACTGCACAGCTTGGACGCGCACATGTCGGTTGGACACGAGGATTGAACGATTACCCCTTCTCTTTTTTGACCGTTGGAATGACGTATTGGTTAGACGTTCACATGTAATCGCAACCAAAGTCCTAGAGGCACTCGTGTAGTTTTCGCCTTGTGTAAGGCTTCCGATTTCCACTTCTTCTGCGCCTCAGTATCGCCGCGCTTCTTATACGTACGGGCCAGTTCATAGGCCTTACGAACCTCATAGAGTGCAAATTGAGCATCGTTAATGTGGTCCAATTCTCTCGCCTTCTCCACCGCTCGCATCACCTTATCCACATGCCCTTCGGCATCAGCTGTCATCCCGAAATCCAATCTGTATTTGGTCGTGCAATGTGGAATCTTCATGGGCATCACACCCTTAGCGAATAATGCCAGATACGCGCCAGCGTCCTCCTGCAACTCGCGATCTTCCTCCCAACGAAACGCCACAGTCGAGCGCATAATCACCGTGCTGGGGACAATGGGATTGAAGGCCAAGAAATCTTCCACGGTTCGAATCTTTGGGCAAGCGCGCTCACGCATCCTCGCCCCGGCATCTCCAGGACTCCATTCAAAAATGGGCGTGTAAAACCATTGTACCGCCGGGAATTTCTCCAAATAGCGCACCGCAATGCCCAATTTGTTCGCGCCCCACACATCGTCCGCATCCAAAAACGCCCAAGCCTCCCCGGTCGCTTTGTCCATCCCCGCATTGCGCGCCGCGCCCAGACCTGCATTTGCCTGTTGCACCAATACCAGCGGCAGCACCTTGTGGTATTCACGGGCAATGTCCGCCGTATCATCGGTAGAACCGTCGTCCACCACGATGACTTCGTGCGGGGCGTGGTTCTGGGCTTGCACAGAATCCAACGCTTCGCGAAGCGTTGCCCCCGCATTGTAGGCCGGTATGATGATGGAAATCTTCATTTAGTACGGGAAGAAGGTTTTAGGGAACAATTTAGCCGCGAGTTGCTTAACCGGTTTTTTGAGACCGATGGCTTTGATGAAGCCGCCGGTGCTCTTGATCAGGGCGCTTTTAAACAGGTAGAGCGAGAGGCCGGCGCGGTGGCGGCGGAAGGTGCGGTAAAGGCGTAGGTTGTTGCGGAGGACGTTGAAGGTCCAGCGCATGGAAAACACATTGCCGGCCCACCACATGGCTACTTGGCCGCGGGCGGAGGCGAGGATTTCTGGAGTGGTCCATTGTCGGTCTTCGAAGATTTGGTACATGGCCAAAATCTCGTCAAAGGCTTCGTAGCTGGCGATGGCACGGCTGCGTTGGGTTTGGGTATGGAACCGGAAGAAATTTCGCGGGGTAGCGAAGAAGATGAGGTCGCCGAGTTGGAGTAATTGGGCATAGAAAAGCCAATCACCGTTTAAACGCCAAGTCGTGGCGGGGGCGCCGACTTCGTCAAAGGCACTCTTGCGCATCAATACCCCACTGGCGTTGGGGATGGTGTTCGAAAAGACCATGGTGCGGGCCACTTCTTCCTTACCGGAGCAGGTGAAGTCGCGGGACCATTTGGAAGCATCGCCGAAGATGAACCCGTAATCTTCCTTGAAATCGCGGAGGAATGTACCGTGTTCGTCCACCATGTGGCTGTGGCTGTAGGCCAGGACGGCGCGGTCGTTGGATTCGAGGGCGTGTACGTGCAGGGCGAGCATATCTTCCGCGGCATAATCGTCACTTTCGGCGATCCACAGGTATTTACCTTGGGCCCAATTCGCTCCTTTTTCCCATTGTGCAAACGGACTGCCAGAATTGGCCTCATTGAACAATGTGGTGATGCGCTCGTCTTTGTCCGCCCAGCGCTGCAGCACCTCACGGCTGTGATCTGGCGAGCAATCGTCCATCAAGAGGATCTCAATGTTGGTGTAGGTTTGGTTTACTATGGATCCAATTCTCTTATCCAAAAATGCCGCATGATTGTAGTTCGGAACGATCACACTCACCAAAGGTCCGTCGGTGGGCAGTGCGGCCGTTGAGGCGGTTTGTGCCTCTGGAGATTGGGCCGTGTGGCGGGCCTTGAAACCGAGGAGCTGGCCGGGTTTTACAGAAGCGAATTGGTACAAACTAAACCAACTTTTGCGCTGAACAGCCTCATCTGAGGAAACCAAATCTTCGTAGCGTACGGCGCGGTAATCCACCCCCATCGCCTTCAAAGTCGCGGAGGCTTGTGCATTGTATGTGCGGTGCAGTTCGAGGGCTTTTGTGGCATCGAGCTCGCTTTGCGCTTCGTCGCTTTTTTCCTGTCGACGCAGCAAACTGCTCATCACCGATGTTTCGTCGCGCAACACCCAAATGACTTTCGCCTCTGGGAAGCGCTTGAGCCACCAAGGCAAGGTGAGACAGAGTCGCGGATCTTTGATGAGCCACGGCCCGTTGTAGTGCATCTTCTGGCGCCAAGTTTTCCCGCTTTTTACCTTCAAATGTGCCGCGTACAGATGTGTGGAATCAAGTTCTGGTTGAAACTCAGCCATGGCGGTCTCGAGGTCCTCCTTAGTGGGCGGCTGCCACCAATTTCCTCCTGCAGCCTCCAACATTCTCTCGTTCAAGTCGACCGCATACAGTGGTTCTCTGTTGTGGTCACAGATGGCCCCAGCATATACCCCCGCACTATTCAGCGCCTCAGCGACCATAGTCGTACCGCTGCGGTGCATGCCTAGAATTAAAACTGGGGGTTGTACTTTGCTTTTTAACACGTAATTTCGGGCCAATGTCGAATTCAAAGAAACTCGTTTTTATCCACATCCCAAAGACCGCAGGGACTTCCTTGCGATTATTGTTGGAGTCAAATTACCGCGAAGACGAGCGAATAGGCATCTATTCCCATGAAAATCTGGACCAAAGATTGGCCGAAGCCTTGGCTGATCCTAAGATCAAATGCATCTACGGCCACTTTCCACTGCGCCCCGTAGTGGTTGAATCTGAGGCCATGGTGATGACCTTGCTTCGCGAGCCCATCGCCCGCAGCATGAGCCATTACAACCACTACAGCAAACGCATGAACGAAAAGCACGAGAAGCTCATGGAAGGCATCCACACGCCTGAGGACTTCACAAGATTGGTGCAGAGTAACAACCGTCAAACGGCGTTTTTGAGTGGGTATTTGAATCAGCAAGAGTTCTTGAAGGACCCCACAGTTTTGGAGAAGGCTTTAAAGAACTTTGATCGATTAGATGCTGTAGGCTTCACCGAACACTACGCCGCCTCCATCGCCTATTTTGGGGAGCTGCTCGATTGGAAGAATACCCAAGCGGAGCACCACAACAAGGGCGGGAAGAAAACGGTGGAACCGGGAGCAGTTTGGGCGGAGATGAATGCCTATGATTTGCCACTGTATGCCGCGGCGGTGGAGCGATTTGCACCTGCGCTAAAAGCCTACGAAGGACGTGCCCCTCGCGTTCCAAAACCACCAATAAAAACTAGGATTGCAAACTATTTGCGCGCTCTGAGCTCGAAATTCTGACCGAGGTACACCTTGCGCACTTGTTTATCTGCGGCCAATTCCTCCGCAGTTCCGCTCTTCAAGATCTTACCTTCAAACATCAAATACGTTCGATCGGTAATGGCCAAGGTCTCCTGAACGTTGTGATCCGTAATGAGAATCCCAATGTTCTTCTCCTTTAGACCCGCAACAATGCTCTGAATATCCTCAACGGCGATGGGATCTACTCCCGCGAAAGGCTCGTCCAGCAGAATAAACTTTGGCTTTGTCGCCAAGGCGCGAGCAATCTCTGTCCTGCGGCGCTCTCCCCCACTGAGTAAGTCGCCGCGCGTCTCGCGAATGTGCTGTAAACCGAACTCATTGAGCAACTCTTCCAAGCGCTCTGCTTGTTCCTCCTTGCTCAACGAAGTCATTTCCAATACGCCTTTGATGTTGTCCTCCACACTGAGTTTGCGGAAGACAGAGGCTTCTTGGGCCAAGTACCCAATGCCCATCTGTGCACGCTTGTACATCGGAAGCTTTTCTATGGGTGTACCGTTGAGAAGGACGTTCCCGCTGTAGGGACGAATAAGGCCTACCACAGTGTAGAAGCTGGTGGTTTTACCCGCACCATTAGGACCCAACAGCCCAACGATTTCGCCTTGGTTTACCTCGAAACTCACGTCGTTGACTACGGTGCGAGAGCGGTACTTCTTGACAATATTTCTTGCTTCTAACTTCAAGCTTCAGCGGCCTTTTTTCTCTTCAACACTCTACGGCTCACCATAATACTCACTTGGTACAAGATCAACACTGGCAAGGTGACCAATACTTGTGAGGCAATATCTGGTGGCGTAATAATGGCACTTAGAAGGAGAATCCCTACAATGGCGTGACGGCGGTAATCCTTCAACAGTGTTGGGGTAACAACGCCCACTTTGGATAGAAAGTATACCGCAATAGGTAATTGGAACAAGATTCCTGTGGCCAAGGTCACCGAACTCACCATGCTGATGTAAGAAGTAAGGTCAATTCTATTCACCACCTCCGCACTCACCGCGTAGGTCCCTAAGAATTGGACACTCAAAGGAACAATCACGTAGTACCCGAACAGTACGCCGGCCACGAATAAGAGCGTGGTGAAGAAGATGACGCCGCGGCTGCTTTTCTGCTCATTCTGGTGTAGACCTGGCTTGATGAATCGCCAAATTTCCCAGAATACATAAGGGAAACCGATGATCAAACCTGCTACCAAACTTACCCAGAGGTGCATTTGGAATTGGCCACTCATGCGCATATTCAAAAGTTCGAACGGGACCTCATCGAAGCAAAAGACATCGCCGCCGATGTAACTAGATAACCAACAAAAGAAGGTGTAGGTCGGAAAATTCGGCTGTTTCGGACCAAAGATGATTTGGTCGAAAATAATCGCCTTGCCCAAGAACGCAACGACAGAGAAAATCACGACCACAATGGAGGATCGCATCAAATGCCAACGGAGCTCACCGAGGTGCTCCATAAAGCTCATACTGTTCTTGTCTTTGTGCTTGTTCATAAAATTTTCGAGGTCAAAAATCCGAAAAACAATCTTTAGTACCTTCGAAAACCTCTGAAAAATCCCGTATATTAAAGAACCAAAGTACAAGCAGCATGTCTACCAATTGGGAGCATCAACTCAAACACCATTTTGGCTTTTCGGATTTTAAAGGCAACCAGCGCGCAATCATAGAAAGTATTAGCGGCGGGAAAGACACTTTTGTCATCATGCCGACCGGAGGTGGAAAGAGCCTTTGTTACCAACTGCCTGCACTAGCCGCCGAGGGTACCGCCATCGTGGTGAGCCCTTTGATCGCCTTGATGAAAAACCAGGTGGACGCCATTCGCGGACATTCTGAAGCGGATAGCGTGGCGCACGTATTGAACAGTTCTTTGACCAAAAAAGAATTGGACCAAGTACACGAAGACCTTATCGCAGGCAAGACCAAGTTGCTCTACGTCGCCCCAGAATCGCTCAACAAAAACAGTAATATTGAGCTGCTGAAGCAGATCACCATCAGTTTTTTCGCCATTGATGAGGCGCATTGTATTTCCGAGTGGGGACATGATTTCCGCCCAGATTACCGCACCATCAAAGAAAGCATTAAAGCCCTTGGGCGCAAGCCCATCATCGCCCTCACGGCGACCGCAACGCCAAAAGTCCAGGCAGATATTATCAAGACCATGGGCATGGACGAGCCGGACATTTACCTCAGCAGCTTCAATAGGCCCAACCTCTATTACGAGGTACGCCCAAAACGCGATATCGACCACGACATCATCAAGCTATTAAGCCAAAACAAAGGCAAGAGCGCCATCGTCTATTGTCTCTCGCGCCAAAAGGTGGAGGATCTTGCCGAACAGCTGGTCGTGAATGGCATCAATGCACTGCCCTACCATGCCGGACTAGAAGCCGCCAAGCGTGTCAAGCACCAAGATGCCTTCCTCAATGAGGATTGCGACGTCATTGTCGCTACCATCGCCTTTGGAATGGGCATCGACAAGCCCGATGTGCGTTACGTTTTGCACTACGACATGCCCAAAAGCTTGGAAAGCTATTACCAAGAAACTGGACGTGCCGGCCGCGATGGAGGCGAAGGAAGCTGTATCACTTACTTCGACATCAAAGACATCGAACGCCTGGCAAAATTCTTGAGCAAGAAGCCCGTCAGCGAACAAGAAATAGGTCGTCAACTTCTCGAAGAAGCTACTGGTTATGCCGAAGCCGCCATTTGTAGACGACGCGTACTCCTGCACTACTTCGGAGAATCCTTCCATGAAGACGATTGTGAGAAGATGTGCGACAATTGCCGCCACGAAAGAGAGAAAGTAGATGCCAGCCGGGAGCTATTAGATGTGATTTCATGCATCAACGAAACGCACGGTAAGTTCAAGACCTCGGAAGTCGTCAACATTTTGCGCGGTTCCATGACGGCCATCCTATCACAGAATAATGCGGACCAGTTAGAAAATTGGGGCAAGCATAAAGACAAATCCGAAACCCACCTGCGTGCCGTCATCCGCCAAGGGATCATCCGCCACTACCTCGAGAAAAACATCGAGTCGTATGGAACGGTGCAGGTGACCGAGAAAGGCAACGCAGGGAAATTACCTAAGGCCTTCCGCGTTAGAAAAGAACTGGATTACACCACCTTAAACAGTGGCGCCAATGAGACCAAAAAGGTCGTCGCCATGGACGAGGCATTGCTCAGCATACTCAAAGACCTAAGGAAGAAGATCGCCAATAGCAAAGGTGTTCCTCCGTATGCCGTTTTTGCAGAGAACTCACTGAGCGAGATGGCCACCATCTATCCTTGTACGCTGGATGAATTGAAGAATATTCAAGGGGTCGGTGAAGGGAAAGCCAAGAAATTTGGGCAACCCATGGTCGACGCCATTGCAGCCTATGTAGAAGAAAACGATATCGATCGTCCGCAAGACATGGTCTTTAAGAGCGTGGCCAATAAGAGTGCGTTAAAGGTGTACATTATTCAAAGTACGGACCGCAAACTGCCGCTCGACGATATCGCCAGCGCCAAAGGATTGAAGATGGGCCAGCTCATCGAGGAAATGGAAAGCATCGTATTGAGCGGAACCAAGATCAACTTTGATTATTACCTCGAAGACATCATGGACGAGGACAGCATTGAAGAGGTTTTCGACTTTTTAACAGAAGAAGCTGAACATGGCTCGATGGATGAACTCCTGGAAGAATTTGGGGACGATTACGACGAGCAAGAACTGCAGTTGCTTCGGTTGAAATTCTTCTCAGATGTAGCGAATTAGAAAAAAAGCCCGCGGATGCGGGCTTTTTTAGTTTTTGAAGTAGAATTCTAAATCTTGCGGGCTGCTCGATAATGGCAGGTTTGCCGTGACTTTACTGAATTCTAGAATGCTTTGGATGGTTTTTTCAGACGCTCCCACGTCCAAGTTTTCGTAGGGTAAGGTTTTCGCCATAGTGTATCTGTTAGTGATACATCAATAACGGCACTTATTCCTGCTTCGTATATCTCACTCAGATTTTTATTGTTCTAGGCTGATATTGTGCTGAGCCATCAGTTTTTGAATGTTGCTGATGGCGTAGCGCATACGGCCTAAAGCAGTGTTGATGCTCACCCCTGTTTCTTCGGCGATGTCCTTAAAACTGTATTCACAGAACATACGCAGATGCAGCACCTTGCGTTGCTCTTCCGGCAAGAAATCAATCAACTTGCGCAGGTCCTCATTGATTTGGGCTTCGATCCAATTTGCTTCTAGCGGACGATCTGATTCACCATAGGTATCAAAAACCGTATACTCACCAGTGGAGCGTACTTCCTTCTTACGACTTTCTCTGCGGAAATAATCTAGGGTGTTATTGTTGGCAATGCGCAAGGCCCAAGGCAGGAATTTTCCTTTCTCCTCGTAATTCGACTTCCGCAAAGATTTGATAATCTTGATGAAGGTCTCTTGAAACAAATCATCTGCAACGTCCTGATCTTGGACCTTGGAATAAATCTGTAAAAAGATGCGCTTTTGATGTCTTCGGATTAACACCTCTAAAGCACGCTCGTTTCCGCTACGGTAGAGTTCCACTAGAACGTGGTCCTCATTCTGATTTAACATCATAAAATCAAATTTTAGCGTAGCAGTTTTTCTATAAGCAGTACTTCTTTTTAGTGTTTACAGGGTCTAATATAGGTTAAACTTCCAAATACCGTTCCAAATATTCGAAGCTTTAACGGTTTTTCACAAACAAGTAATGGGTTACTTTTGTTGTTTATCCTTGTTTGCTCATGACCCCAACCATCGACATTAAACGCGCTGAAGTCCACAACCTGAAACAAGTTTCGGTCAGTATTCCGCGTAACCAATTGGTCGTCATCACCGGGGTCAGCGGTTCCGGTAAATCCTCCCTTGCCTTCGATACCTTGTTTGCAGAGGGCCAGAGGCGATATGTCGAGAGCTTGAGTGCCTACGCACGCCAGTTCTTAGGAAAATTGGATAAACCAAAGGTGGAATCTATCAAAGGAATCCCTCCAGCGGTCGCCATTCAACAAAAAGTGAGCAGTAGAAATCCTAGATCGACCGTTGGAACGACCACGGAGATTTACGATTACTTGAAGCTGCTCTTTGCCCGTGTGGGCCGCACCTATTCCCCTATTTCCGGGGAAGAAGTCAAACGACACCAAGTTCAAGATGTCATCGCTCACCTGAACACGCTCGAAGAAGGAACGCGATTCATGATCCTCGCGCCCGTCACCTATAGCGACAGAACTGCCGAACAGCACTTGAACATACTGGCACAACAAGGGTTCTCCCGCATCCTCCACAACGGCAGTGTGGAACGTATAGAAGATGTCATTCAACAGGGCACCTACAACGAGGACGTGATTCACTTGGTGGTGGACCGTGCGGTCGTTCGACCCGGCGATGAAGAAAATGAGCACCGCCTACAAGATTCCATTCAAACCGCTTTCTTTGAAGGACGGGGAGAATGTTGGATTGATTTCGCCAATGGTGAAGCCCCCTTGATTTTCAATAATCTTTTCGAATTAGATGGCATGAGCTTTACGGAGCCGTCCACCGATCTGTTCAGCTTCAACAATCCTGTGGGAGCTTGTCCATCCTGTGAAGGATTTGGAAGCATCATGGGCATTGACGAGGACCTGGTCATCCCCAACCCGCACCTCAGTGTGTACGAAGGAGTCGTTGCACCATGGCACGGTGAAACAATGAAGCGATGGAAAGAAAAATTCATCCTCGGAGCTGCCTCACACGACTTTCCCATTCACAGGCCCTATATCGACTTAAACGATGCTGAAAAGCTACTCCTATGGGAAGGCGCCAAGGGAATTAAGGGCATTAATGATTTCTTCAAACATTTAGAAAGCAAGAGTTATAAAATTCAGTTTCGCGTGATGCTCAGCCGTTACCGCGGAAGAACGAAGTGCCCTACTTGTAAAGGCAAAAGATTACGCCCGGAATCCAGCTATGTAAAAATCAATAACACTGCTATTGAAGCGTTGGTAGAAATGCCACTAAACAAGCTGCAACAATGGTTCAAAGATTTAGTCTTGAGCGAACAAGATGCGGCCATTGCCAAGCGCCTTTTAGTGGAAATTGAAAGTAGATTGGGATTCCTGGTAGACGTAGGACTTCCTTACCTCACCTTAAATCGAGTAAGCAGCACATTGAGCGGAGGCGAGAGCCAGCGCATACAATTGGCCACCTCCCTAGGATCTTCCTTGGTAGGTTCACTCTACATCATGGACGAACCGAGCATAGGTCTCCACGCAAAGGATGCCGAGCAACTCATTAAAGTCATCAATGCGTTGCGCGACAAGGGCAATACCGTAGTAGTGGTCGAACATGAGGAAGCCTTTATGCATGCGGCCGATTATTTGATCGATATCGGTCCTGCTGCGGGTAATTTAGGTGGAACCATAGTCGCAGAAGGCACCTCTGATCAGGTATTATCCAATCCTAATTCCCTTACAGCACAATACCTGAACGGCAGCAAAAGTATTACGAGTCCGATAACGCTGAGAACAGCAAAAAAATGGATTGAAATCAAAGGTGCTCGACACCATAATCTCAAGGGCTTTGACGTTCAATTTCCTTTAGGGGTATTCGGCGTGGTTGCGGGCGTGAGCGGGTCTGGCAAAAGCACCTTGATCAAGAAAATTCTATACCCAGCCTTGAAGAAACATTTCCATGAGGTAAGCGAGCGCCCAGGAATTCACAAGGAACTTTGCGGGGATTTGGGAAGTATTGACCAAGTAGAATTGGTCGATCAAAATCCCATTGGAAAATCAAGCCGTTCTAATCCAGTAACCTATTTGAAGGCCTACGACGATATTAGAAATCTCTACGCCTCTACGGAACTGGCAAAAATTAGAGGATATAAGGCGAAACACTTCAGCTTCAATACGGATGGCGGTCGTTGTGATGCCTGTCAAGGCGAGGGCGAGGTAACTATTGAAATGCAATTTATGGCCGATGTCCACCTGCCTTGTGAGACGTGTGCCGGGAAGCGATTCAAAGCCGAAATTCTTGAGATCACTTACAAGGACAAGAACATTGCTGATATCCTGGAAAGTACCATTGATGAAGCCATCGACTTCTTCAAAACACATAAGCAACACAAGATTGTCAAGAAGCTACAGCCGCTTCAGGATGTAGGGCTAGGCTATGCACAGGTCGGACAAAGCAGCTCGACATTAAGCGGTGGAGAAGCACAACGCGTTAAACTAGCGTTCTTCCTATCCAAAGGAGAAAAAGCAGGACATACGCTATTCCTATTCGACGAACCGACCACAGGTCTACATTTTGACGACGTTAACAAACTTTTGAAGGCCTTTGATGCATTGGTAGAAATGGGACACACAGTGCTAGTCATTGAACATGACCTTGATGTTATCGCTAGAGCCGACTATCTTATCGAGATAGGTCCTGAAGGTGGAGAGCTTGGTGGACAACTTGCTATACGCAGGTACACCCGAAGAAATTATTCATGTCACAGAGAGCCCAACAGGAGTTGCGCTGCTCAAGCAAAAAAAGATCTCAATTGAGACAGTTTGATTTGAAAAACAGTAGTATTTAGAACTCATTGTGTGTTTTCGACACTCTCCGAGTCTCAATCGAGGCATTTATATCAAAATCCTACTTATCTTTACCATCTACCTTTATGGGTAGCTTAGGTTTATTGGTTTGGTGTACGGCTCGCTTTGCGGGCCGTACTTCTTTATACCAGCTTCGATTTCCAGTGGTACATCAAGACCGCTGCCGCCACACTTACATTCAGACTATCCACAGCATCCCCTTCCATAGGAATTATAGTATTCGTATAGCCTTGGTGCAACCAATGTGAACTCAACCCACTACTTTCCTCGCCGAGAACAATGGCTGATTTCCCGGGCCATTCCAGCTCAAACATAGATACCGAATCCGTATGCATGTGAGTAATATATATGTGAAAACCGTGCTCTTCGAGGAGCGACTGGACCTCTGCGCTGGTACCCAAAACTGTAGGCACTTCAAAAATGGCACCTGTGGCATTCCTCATGACATTGGGGCCGTAAAGATCTAAGGCCGCATCTGCAAAAAACACCGCAGAAACACCAGCAGCTTGCGCCGTTCTAAGGATAGCACCTGCATTGCCTGGCTTCTCAATGCCTTCTACCACCAAAACTCCTCGAGCTTCGCTTAGTAAACCACCGAGCTCATCTAATTTCCAATGGCGCTGCTTGAAAAGCGCAACATGGGACTCAGTGCCACTGCGGTAAGCAATTTTCTCAAACACCTTAGCACCTGCCACATACTGTCGCTCAAAAGATTGCGCCCAATGTGCCTGCGAGGCATCTTCCTTTGACCAGAGCTCCACACCCGTCCAACCTGCGGCCAAAGCACGCTGAATCTCACGCGCACCTTCCACTACACATATCCCGCTCTGTTTGCGAGCGCGGGCCTTTGTCAATAATTGGACAATCTCCTTTACTTTTGGATTCGAAGTGCTTGTGATTAAATCATTCATAGATGGGTAAAAAGGATAAACCAAAGAAAATCAATTTAGAGGACTTAGGAGGCTTTGTGTTCAGTACAAATCCTGATTTCGAACCACCAGTGGATGATGCCGAAGAGTTTTTAGACCCTTCCGAGCAATTGCTGCTGTGTCATTTTGAGAAAAAAGGCCGTGGCGGGAAGCAAGTCGTGGTCATTAAGGGATTCGAAGGACCGGAAGAGAATCTCAAAGAATTGGGCAAAGTACTTAGACAACATTGCGGGGTTGGAGGATCTGCCAAAAATGGAGAAATCCTGCTTCAAGGCAATGTACGCGACAAAGCAATGGACAAGCTCAAATCACTAGGATACAGCACAAAAAGAGTAGGAGGATAATAAGTGTTAATACTTATTTTGTCTCGATTGAACACCAAGCCCCAACAAAGCAAAAGTGTCTCTTATGAGACCGCATGACGTTCTGCAAGGGCTCGCTCATAGGCCGCCTCGTATTTTGGCACTATGGATTCAATACCGAAGGCCTTGGCACGTTCGAAAGCGTTTATTTTAAATTCCATCAATCGTTGAGGATCTTGTAAGAGAGATACACCATGTGCCACCATGGAAGCCACATCGCCTACAGGAGACAAATACCCCGTCTGACCGTGCACATTCACCTCTGGAATCCCGCCAGCATTTGTAGACAAAACCGGAACTCTCGCTGCCATGGCTTCCAAGGCTACCAAACCAAAGCTCTCTGATTCAGAAGTCAAAAGAAATAAATCACTCATACAAAGCAATCGACGGACCTCATTGGTCTTACCGAAGAACTTCACACAATCCGTAAGCCCAAGTTCACGTACCTGTTGCTCTGCTTTTTCTCGTTCAGGTCCATCACCAATCATCAGTAGGACTGCATTTTCTTGCGCACGAATACCAGCGAAAACATTGATGATATCGGGATTCGCTTCACCTTTCTCATGTTTGAGATGTGGGTGATGATTTTCTCCCCATTTGGTGCGATTTGTGCACGGCGGCAATTCTTATCCCCACGATAGAGCTCTAAATCGATAAAGTTTGGGATGACTTCAATCTCTTTCTTAATATCGAAGGAGTCCAACGTATCCTGACGTAAACTCTCGCTCACCGAGGTAACCACATCACTCTTGTTGATGGAAAAGTTCACTGCCGGTTTGTACGACGGATTCTTACCTACCAGGGTGATATCTGTGCCGTGCAGCGTAGTCACTACCGGAACATACTTACCGTGCTCTTCTTAAAGAGGATCTTCTTAGCCATGTAGGCAGCATAGGCATGCGGAATGGCGTAATGTACATGAAGAATATCCAAATCCCTCATTAATGACCGTGTCCACCATTTTAGAACTCAACGCGAGCTCATAGGGCTGGTACTCAAACAGAGGGTAATCGTGCACGTTGACCTCATGGTAGTAGATGTTCTCCTCAAGAATGTCTAAACGAACCGGCTGGCTGTAGGTAATGAAATGGACTTCGTGGCCTTTTTTAGCCATTTGAATGCCCAATTCTGTGGCCACCACACCGGATCCACCATAGGTAGGGTAACAAACTACACCGATCTTCATTCTTGCTAGGGATTAATTCAAGGCGTCGTAAAGATACCCCTGAATATTTGTTCGGACGTCTAAGGTACTGAGTTTCCAATTCTCAGCATCCGGGTAGGTGCGATTACTCAGGAATATATACAACAACCCTTCTTTGGGATCCATCCAGACCATGGTTCCTGTAAAGCCCGTATGACCAAAACTTAGATCCGAGGCACAGGTACAACTTGGACCCGGACCATCGCCTAATTGTTTTTTATCAAAGCCCAATCCTCGTCGATTATCTATTTCACAGAAGGCACAACTACTGAATTTCCTAATAGTCGATTCCTGGAAATAACGAACCCCACCATAATAGCCGCCATTGAGATACATCTGCATCATTTTGGCCAAATCATTCGTGTTGGCAAACAAGCCGGCATGACCCGCGACTCCGCCAATCATGGCAGCGCCCATATCATGCACGCGACCGTGCACTGTCGTGTTGCGCCAGTATCCATCTACTTCCGTAGGCACAAGCTCATCAAGGGAAAAACCTCTTTCCAAGGGATTGTAGGTGAGTCGCTGAGCGCCCATAGGTCCATAAAAAGTATTGGTCACCCATTGATCCAGAGGCTCATTAAAACGTTCCTCCAACATTTCCTGAAACAGGTAATAGCCCAAATCTGAATAGCGGTATTCCGGCGCCTTCATCTCACTCTTCGCGAGCATATGAAACATCGTATCCCTAATCTCTTGACGAACATACATGCCCTCATGTATTTGAGTATAGCCCAATTGCGGGGTCGAACGGTACCAATACCTCCTCGTACTATCAGATTTTATAGTATGTACATAATACGGTATCCAAGCATCTAATCCGCTTTGATGAGCCAGCACATCTTCAAACACTAAGTGCTCCTTGCCCGAACCGTCCAACCGGCTCGTATGGTTGCCCAAAGTCGTTTTCAATAACAAGGGTTGCTTCTCGTACCATTTCATGATTCCTGGCAGCGTTGCGGTAATCTTCGTCACCGAAGCAATATCATATAAGTCCGTCCACTCCACTGGGGTAGACTTCGGATAGGTATGTGAACCAAAGGATTTGGCATATATGACCGTACCGTGACGCGCCACTAATACCTGTGCTCCAGGCGTAGCTCCTGCGGAAATAGCGTACTCTACGGTAGAATCGATACGGTTTAAAGGCCCCGCATCAAGGCCTACTTCAAAAGGGGTACCATATTTCAACCGAAGCAATTCTTCTGTCTTCTCGCCATCCCCAACGCTTCCCCACTGATTCAAATCCACGGGCAGCGAACCCTTGGTCTCACGTGCGCCAAACAAGAACTGAGGCGCCAATAGCTGGGCATATTCGTTGTTTTCATACATGATCAAAACACGAACGTTTTGTCCTAGATCGGGATAGGTCAACACCCCATAGGGATTGGCAAAATGCACAATGTAAATGGGCTTACCGGTGGCCGCCAATCGCTCCAGCAGCTCTTTCTCATAAGCTTCAAGTTTATAGCGGCGCCACGGATTCTTAGTGTTTTGATGAAAGGTCACCACAAAGGCATCTTGGGATGCCATTTCACGGTCATCCACATCTACGCCGTGATGATGAGACATGGCTACATACCTATCCAAATATTCTTTCACCGTTGTGGCCGATTCGAAATCACCCAAAGCAATGTGCAGGAAGTTTTGCTCCACATTTTTTATAGGGAATGTAGCCGTACCACGCTCCAATAATGTCGCCGCATTTCGAATGAGGTTGAACGACACTCTTTGGTTCAAATCTTCTCTTTCAAACGAACCGTGGTCTGAGGTTAGCAACGTGGGATCCGCTTCCTTGTGCGCTTCGAGCCAATCCGCATACGCCCTGCAATTTGATTTTGCCACCAAGATTCTTCTCACGTGCTCGTCCAAGGATTGGAAGGAAATCTTATCTGTGGCCAAGGCATCTTGGAACGCTCGAGTGGCCTTTGGCACGTCCATAGGAAAAAGCAAAATATCATTGCCCGCGGCAAACGCTGCCAACTCTAACTCTCCTGGAGGAGCAAAGGCCGCAGCTCCCTTCATGTTCAACGCGTCGGTAATAATGAGGCCTTCATATCCCCATTGATCTCTCAAAATCTCTTGAATGACCTTGCGTGAAAGACTGGTAGGTTTCCCAGAAGGCTCAAGGGAAGGAATATTCAAATGGGCAATCATAATGGCACCAACGCCCGCATCAACAGCCCCCTTGAACGGCACCCACTCTACCTCCATAAGTTCACTGAGGGTGCGGTCGACTTTCGGCAAGGTTTTATGGCTGTCCTGATGGGTATCGCCGTGGCCTGGAAAATGCTTCCCACAAGCCAGTACACCATTCTCTTGAATCCCTTTAATCACAGATACGCCCAGTGTATTTACGAGATCTGGATCAGAACCAAAGGATCGCGCACCAATAATAGGGTTGTTTGGATTCGTATTGACATCTAGTACCGGCGAGAAACTCATATGTACGCCGACGGCAGCACATTCATCTGCCAAGACATGTCCTAAATCATAGGCATCCATAGTTCGCCTGCCGCACCAACGGTAAGCGAGGTTGGGAACTTGTAGGTACTATCCAAACGCATGGCTTGTCCCCATTCCGCATCTTGCCCTACGAGCAAGGGAAAAGCCGCCGCACTTTGAAGACGATGCAGCAGTTTCTTTTGACGTTCAGGTCCGCCTTGCATGGTAATCACACCGCCAATGTGGTAATCGCGGACGAGTTTTTCTAATTCCGCTTGATGGTCTTCACTTTTGTTGCTGTAGGCAGCGACCATGAATAATTGGCCAATTTTCTCATCCAACGTCATCGCACTCAAGGCGGAGTCTACATTAAACGATTGAGCATAAAGCCCTTTACTCGGCAAAACAGTGAGTAAACAGGCCGTAAAAATGGCTTTTAGAAAGCGTGTGTGCATAGGTCGATAAAGTGCCAAGGGGTTCTTACCTTTGAGATGAGAATATAGAAAGATATGGGATTCTTTGAACGACGTCAACCGCGCGGTTTTCAACACCAGCCAAGATTTCACGACGAGCGCCAGGAGCGCCTTCGCATCTTGGAACGCAATGAAAGCGTCGACGAAATCCCCTTTCAAAACAAAGAGAAATACCGCGATCGATTACGCGAGAATTGGGACCTGCGCAGGAAGCGTAGCGCCGGTGCCAGTGAAGGATTTGTAAAACGCATCCTGATCAGTTTTGTCGCCCTCGCAGTACTTGCGGCCGTAGCCGTTTATTATATAGGATGAGTTCAATAATTGCTGTTTTATCAGACCATGTAGCCAATCAAATTGCTGCAGGGGAAGTGGTGCAACGCCCCGCCTCTGTAGTCAAGGAATTGTTGGAAAATAGCATCGATGCTGGGGCTACAAAGATCACCCTGCAACTCGAGGGATCGGGACGTACACTCATCTCGGTTACCGATAACGGAAGTGGCATGGGCAAGGAAGATGCCGAGCGCTGTTTTTTACGCCACGCCACCAGCAAGATTAAAAACGCCGAAGACCTTTTCAACCTTCATACCAGAGGATTTCGTGGGGAAGCCATGGCCTCCATCGCCGCTGTATCACATACCTTGATGCGCACCAACACCTCGGAAGAGGGTCTAGGTCTTGAGGTCAAGCTAGAAGGCGGCAGCATCGTCGCGAAGAACCCCTACCCCTGTGCTCAAGGAACCTATGTAGAAGTCAAGAACTTATTTTACAATGTACCTGCACGCCGAAAGTTCCTGAAAAACGATCGTGTAGAACTGCGCCATTGTGTCGATGAGTTTCACCGTGTGGCTTTAGTTCATACCTCCATCGAATGGATCATGAAAAGCGACGGAAACACCTTGTTCCACCTCAAACCCGAGCCCCTACGCCGCCGTATTAATGGCATTTTTGGCCGAAAATTCGATGAGCGTCTGGTGCCCATTGAGGAAGAAACAGAGGTTGTAAAGGTCAGTGGATTCATTTTGAAGCCCGAGTTTGCCAAGAAGAAACGCGGCGAGCAATTCTTCTTTGTCAATGACAGGTTCATCAAATCACCCTACCTACACAATGCGCTTCGTGAAGCGTTTGAGGAGGTCTTGACCGCTGAGCACCATCCGGGATATTTCTTGCATTTACAGGTAGACCCTCAAAGCTTGGATGTCAATATTCACCCTACCAAAACAGAGGTGAAGTTTGAGGACGAGCGTACCATATATGCAGTGCTGCGCAGTGCTGCCCGCCACGCTATTGGGCAGTTCAACGTCGCTCCCGCCATTGACTTTGATGCAGAACAAAGCTTTAAAGTTCCGCCCTTACCTGAAGGACACCTTCCAAAACCGCCTCAGATCCAAGTCAATCCGAACTTCAACCCCTTCGAGTCGACGAAATCCACTCCCCCGCGCCTTCGGTCCAACGACGAGCGGTACGAGCGTATTAAAAACGAAAAATACCTCAACACCCAGCAAGCTTTCGATGCTCCAAAAGAGTGGAACATCGAAGATGCCCTACCCGTGGACCCCGTGAGCGGCAAAATCATCCGTTGGGGCAAATACGCCATCACGACACTAGGTGCGAAGGCACTAGTGATCGATATCAAAGGGGCCCGCTTCAGAATCTTGTACGACCAAATCTGGTCGAAGCTCCAAGATGCGACCGTGCCTTCGCAACAAATGTTGTTCCCCAAGAGCATTTCCTTGTCCATGGCCGAGAGAGCGCTATTCCAAGACCACGAACAAGATTTCACGATCGCAGGATTTGACTTGGCCCCAGCAACCACAGAGGGTGAATACGATATTAAGGGCATCCCAATGATGCTCAACGTCGAACAAGCCGTACCCACCTTGGAATTACTGTTCGAACAATACCACGAACAAGACGAAGCCGGCGAGAACAAGCTGCTCAAAAGCATCGCCCTGGCGATCGCACAAAACGGAGCATCTACTCAAGATCCAAGAACCGCAGAGGAACTCTACGTGTTAAGAGAACAACTCCTGAGCAGTTCCAACCCACAATACACTCCTAAGGGCAAGAAAATCATTGTAGAATGGAGCCCTGAAGAGATTGAAAAAGCATTATGATCGTACAACGCAGATTTAGTTTAATGCCTACCGTCGTGAAGAACCTGTTGATCATCAACGGCCTGTTCTTCCTTGGAATGTACAGCATTCGCAACACCTTCGGCATTGATATCACAGACTGGCTCGGGCTCTATTTCCCCCTATCGGACAGCTTCCTCCCGGTCCAACTAGTGTCTCACATGTTCATGCACGGCAACTTCGGCCACATCTTCTCCAACATGATCATGTTGTGGTTCTTGGGCAGCGCGATGGAGAACTACTGGGGTCCGAAGCGATTCCTGATCTACTACCTCTTGACCGGCTTAGGCGCCAGCGCCCTGCAGATCGGAGTCAATGCACTGGAATATTTCCAATTAAGCGCTCAACTCGACGGGGCCGCCATGGACACGATTCTGAGCAAGGGCGGGGACATCATTAATCAAGGCATGAACTACACTGATCCGTTGTGGGGAGCGATGAACAGATTGCTTCACGTGCCTATGGTCGGTGCCTCGGGCGCTGTCTTCGGGGTATTACTCGCGTTCGGAATGACCTTCCCGAACCAAGTGATCTACCTCAACTTCTTCTTCCCCATCAAGGCCAAGTATTTTGTGATCGGCTACGGCCTACTAGAACTCTACAACGGCTTTGCGGTGAGCAATAGCGGGATCGCACACTTTGCCCATCTTGGCGGCATGCTTTTCGGCTACCTGCTCATCAGAAAATGGCGCAGAGAAATGTATCTTTAAGATTCCATACCCCAGGACATGAGTGATTTCATCGATAGAATCAAACACGACGCATTCAAGGGCGATTACTTGACCCGATTGCTGTACCTCAACATTGGGGTGTTTCTATTGTACAGCATCTCAAACGCATTTACTACCCTATTGACCGGTCAGATGGGCTTAATCCCTCGCCTAGCCGACGATCTGTTAGCCCTCCCGTCCACCCCGTGGAAACTAGCCACCCGTCCGTGGACCTTGCTGACCTACATGTTTACACATTTCAGCTTCCGCCACATCCTCTTCAACATGCTCATCCTCTACTTCTCGGGTAAGATGCTTATGGAGTATTTGGGTGAAAAGCGTATGCTCGCATTGTACATCTACGGCGGCATTGGCGGCGGACTGCTCTACATCATTCTCTACAACATCAGCCCTATTTTGGGAGCAGGATCCATGGTTGGCGCCAGTGCCGGTACCATTGCCATATTGGTTGCCGGTGCGATGTATTTGCCCAATATGCCGGTCCGATTATGGGGGATCTTTGAAGTAAAATACTGGATGCTTGCGGCAGGCATTGTCCTGCTTGACATTCTCAGCTTGACCGGCTCCAATGCCGGCGGTCATATCGCACACCTTGGCGGCGCGGTTGTCGCGTTCTTTTTTATTCGCAGCATGCGCAACGGCCACGAATGGAATGTCTATTTATTCCAAGTCATTGATGCGGTCCGCAATACTCTTTACCGAAACTCACGCAAACGTAGAGGCTTCAAATTTGGCGAGCGCAACTATACCAAATATGAGGAGGTGAATAAGAAAAAATCGGACACCCCAAAAACGGATACTGCCAAGATGGACGCGATCCTCGATAAAATCAAGGACAAGGGGTACGACAGCTTGAGCAAGGAGGAAAAAGCTTATTTGTTTAAAATCTCCAAGGACCAGTGAAAAAGCGCCTCTGGATACTGCGAACGTTCAACGTAGGACTCTTTTACGCCACACTACTTATCGGTTTTGGATCATTACTCCCCGGCCATTGGATTCCAGGCTCCGGAGTACTGAGCATCCTGTTTCCGTTCTTGCTGTTCCCACATTTGATCATGATTCTGATTTGGGCCCGATTCCGCCCTCAGCACATACTCAAAAACCTCATAGGTTTGGGGCTGCTGCTTTTCCCTGTGATGGCCCAATTTCCCATAGGCACCTCCCCTACACCCGAACAAATCTCTTGGAAGGTGGCCAGCTACAACGTACGCGCCTTTTACCAGCAGCGCGGCATCGCCAACGATATTGCGCAATGGACACAAAGGGAAGGCATCGACATTTTGTGTACACAAGAGATGCGTCGCAGTGTCGCAAATCCAGTAGCGGCGCACTATCCTTACCGGGTGTATGCGCCGAACAATAAGAGAATTGGGACCGCGATCTATTCAAAATTCCCCATCATCAACCACGGCTCCTTGGTGTTCGATGCCATTGAAGAAAACTCCTATGCGAAGCGCAGCGCAGGTTATGCCGACATCGCTCTGCCGGACGACACCATTCGCATCATCAACATCCACCTGAGCTCCACCGGCATCAAGGACATGGACATGGAGATTGAACCCTCTCGTGAGGAATGGATTGAAAAGGGCCAATTCATGGCTAAGAAAATCGCCCGTTCGGACAGAGACCGTGGCAAGCAAGGGCGAAGCATCTTGCAATGGGTTGACGAAAGCCCCTATCCCGTGGTACTCACCGGGGACTTCAACTCCGTGCCAGGCGGGAATTTGTACGCGCGCTTGCTATGGAAATTGGACGATCCCTACCTCTTCAAAGGATCCGGCGCATGGGGCTCCTACCTCCCACTATTGCAAAAGGGAGTGCCATTGCGCATCGACTGGACCTTGGTAGACGAACAATTGCCCTATTCCGGACAATACCTCAGCGATGTAGCCTTCAGCGATCACCGTCCGCTAATCACCACCTTTAGCGCTCGAACCGAGCCTCAAGAAGATTAAGGGCATTGAGGGCATTCGACTCCACACCCCTCACATATTCTGGATAAACGCGCAGCACCTCGTCGTAAAACAAAGGCACCAGCGCTTGTTCTTGCATGAGGTACTGATCCGCCTGGCGCATCAGCGCACTCCGCTCCTCACCTGGCGGCAGCGAACGAATCTGCTCGTACATTGCATCGTAATGAGCATCCTCGTACAAACTGTAGTTTGGCCCATTAGGCGCCTTAAAGCCACTGTAGAATAGCATCAAGTAATTTTCAGCATCCGGGTAATCCGCAATCCAACTGGCCCTAAAAAAGCCCAAGGTACCGGCACTCTTCTCACTCCTCAATGTCGCGGAAGGAACCACATTGACGGCTATAGACCAACCTAAGCCGGCCAATTCACCCTGCACGTATTCACACAGGTCTCGGTAATTCGCAACGGTAACCAGTGTTAACTCCGGCAACTCCATAGAAGCCAACAACGCAGCCACCGAATCCGGTGCATAGGTTGCCCCAATGCTGTCCTGGTATTCAGGAAGCCCGAAAGGCACGATCCCCCCATTTGCAGGAATGCCAACACCATTGCGCAGGGATTGTATCATTTCTTCTCTATTGATCCCCGCATTAATGGCCCAACGCAATTCCTGAGGCAACCCTTTTTCCGCATTAAAAATCAAGTACTCCGTATTCAAAAACGGTGTGCGCTCCAACCGGTGACCTTCTTGGTATCGCGATTGCAGTTCACCAGATTTGGTCAACAAATCGTCCTTAAAGCTGGGGTCGAGGTTGGGTAAAAAATCAAAGTTTCCACTGAGGTACTCCAAGAAAGCGCTCTGCTGATCCGGTAAAAAAGAAACACTGATGCCGTCTAGATACGGTAAAGGCTGCCCTTCGGCATCCTGTTTCCAGTACTGCTCATGTTTATGAAGGACCAATTTTTCCCCATAATGCCAGCGGTGCATCTTGAAAGGGCCCGTGCCCACCGGCGAAGTCGCCGCCTCCACAGCCCCCGCAGGCATCACTCCACAATACGGCATGGCCAACAGGGATAAGAACGAGGCATTAGCGGCTTGAAGCTCAATGATCACCGTTCCGGCCACACTCTCGTGAATGTCCAAAACATCGTCCAAAACCCAACTGCCCGGAGAAGCGATGGCAGGATCTTGCAATCGCTTGAGACTATAAACCACATCTGCAGGACTGAGCTTCCGTCCATCGTGAAAATAGGCCTCGCGTAAGGAGAACTCATAGACTCGGCCATGCTCAGATACCGACCAATGAGCAGCCAAGGCAGGAGCTATTTCATTCTCGGCATCTAAGGCTACCAAGGATTCAAACAATTGCTGTACCGCCCAAATGGTGCTCTTATCTTTAGCAAACGCTGGATCCAAGGTAGGTATGCCTGCAGGCTCATTATACCTGAAGACCATTTTATCCGCCTCCCTTTGAGGCTCACACCCCGCGAGTGCAGTGAGTACAAGGCATACAAAAAAGCCCCCTAGAAAGGAGGCTTTTCGTATCGTTATGCCTGTATTAAGCATCAATGTTTGCGTATTTAGCGTTGCGCTCGATGAAATCACGGCGTGGCGGTACATCATCTCCCATCAACATGGAGAAGACACGATCCGCTTCCGCGCTATCATCGATGGTCACTTGCTTCAAGATGCGCTCCTCAGGATTCATGGTAGTATCCCAAAGTTGTTCTGCGTTCATCTCCCCAAGACCCTTGTAGCGCTGGATACCAACACCGGAACCTGCCTCACCACCAATCTCTTGAGCAATCTCATCGCGTTGCTTATCATCCCAAGCATAGGCTTGCTTCGCGCCTTTCTTCACCAAATACAATGGTGGAGTAGCGATATATACGTAGCCTAATTCTACCAACTCACGCATGTAGCGGAAGAAGAAGGTCAAGATCAACGTTGAAATGTGGCTACCGTCCACATCGGCATCCGTCATGATCACAATCTTGTGGTAACGGAGTTTATCCAGATTCAAGGCTTTGCTGTCCTCTTCTGTACCTACACTTACACCAAGAGCGGTGTACATGTTCTTGATCTCTTCGTTTTCAAAGACCTTGTGAGAAATGGCTTTCTCAACGTTCAGGATCTTACCACGAAGCGGAAGAATGGCTTGGAAATTACGGTCACGACCTTGTTTCGCCGTACCACCCGCAGAATCACCCTCCACAAGGAAGATTTCACATACCTGCGGATCTGTTTCAGAACAATCGCTCAGCTTTCCAGGCAAGCCCATCGAAGACATGGTCCCTTTGCGCTGCACCATTTCGCGGGCTTTCTTAGCAGCCACACGAGCCTTGGCCGCAAGTAATACCTTTTGAACGATGACTTTCGCTTCGTTCGGGTGCTCCTCCAAGAAGTTCGTCAACATCTCGCCAACGAGCTTATCCACTGCACCGCTGACTTCTTTGTTCCCAAGTTTGGTCTTAGTCTGACCCTCAAACTGAGGCTCCATCACCTTCACGGAAATAACCGCCGTCAAACCTTCACGGAAATCATCCCCGGCGATTTCAATTTTTTCTTTGGCCAACAATCCACTTTCGTCCGCATACTTCTTCAACGTACGAGTCAAGGCGCGACGGAATCCCGCCAAGTGTGTACCACCCTCATGTGTGTTGATGTTGTTGACGTACGAGTGAATGTTCTCGTTGTAGGTCGTGTTGTAGTGCATGGCTACTTCCACTGGAATGCCATCGCGCTCGCCTTCCATACACATCACCTCAGGCATAATAACCTCACGGTTACTGTCGATGTATTTCACAAAACCAGCCAGTCCATCTTCACTGAAGAAACGCTCACCAATAGGCTCGCCTTTTTCATCGAGTTCACGAAGGTCCTTCAAGGTAATGGCGATGCCCTTGTTCAAGAAGGCCAATTCGCGCATGCGCTTCGCCAAGATCTCGTAGTGGTATTCGGTTTCCTCGAAGATTTCGTGGTCCGGTTTAAAGGTCACGATAGTCCCACGGTAATCTGTCGTGCCGATCTCACGCGTAGGGTACTTTGCTACCCCGCGAGAAAACTCAACCTCGTGCTTTTTACCGTTGCGGTGTACTTCGGCGTGGAGCATGGTAGATAGTGCATTCACACAGCTTACCCCCACCCCGTGCAAACCACCGGAAACCTTGTAGGAATCTTTATCAAATTTACCCCCTGCGTGAAGGACCGTCATAACCACCTCAAGGGTAGAGCGTCCATCTTTGGGGTGCATATCTGTGGGAATCCCACGACCATCATCCTTAACAGTGATGCTATTATCTTCATTAATGGTCACGTAGATGTCTTTCGCGTGACCGGCCAATGCTTCATCAATAGAGTTATCAACTACCTCATAAACAAGGTGGTGCAATCCTTTGAGACCAATGTCTCCGATGTACATGGCGGGGCGTTTTCGAACGGCCTCTAGTCCTTCCAGAATCTGAATGGAACCACCGTCGTAATTCTTCTCTTGTTCACTCATAAATATCAGTGCGTAAGTTCGCTTAATGCTATCTTAACAAAGATAACTTTTAGGGGCTCAAAAAGCGACAAAAGGGGCCTTAGCCCCTCTTGCAGTTACCAACAAGGTTATCAACATTTTCGGGATTTCCCGAGGATTTGGACGATTAAAATTGGTAGTTCAACACAAACAGTCCACGCGTTCCTCGAACCTCGTAACCGCTCCATAATTGATAGCGTTGATTCAAAAGGTTATATGCCCGTAAACTCACGCCTAAATTCTCGTTAATGGTATACCCTAAATCTAGACTTACATCCATGTAATCGCCTAACTCATAGATTCCTTTTTCAGAACTGCCCGCATAACGTCCTCCGACATATTTGAAGTTTGAGGTCAAGTGTAAATCACCCTGATCTACTCGCAATAAGGCACCTAAAACGCGGCCCTCGGCGCCGATGAATTCATCGGAACCCGCATAGGCATTAAGTTCGGTATATACGCTGGCTGTGAAGGCATCCATGGGCAAGTTTAGTTCCGCACGAAGGCGAGAACGCGTGTAGTTGGCGTAACCTACTCTAAGTGCCGCCATATCGTTGATGGAAGATGTGGTACTATCTCTTTCGAATTGCACATCATTCATCACAAAAGCCAAAGAACCTTCTACTCGGTACTGAAGCTTTCCGGCCAACGCGCCTTGCATGCCGACATACCCTCTGTTCTCCCCTGTTAGCGCTAAGGCCTGATCGCCAGAAATCACAGGTACATTGGTCAACAAAGCACTTAAAGTTTGTTGTTGCGCACGACCGTCCCAACCGCCATACACGGCCAAGGTTCGCTTTAAGACCTCAGCTTGCAGATTGATGTTTGGGAAAATGTAATACGTGCCTTGATTGTCCGCTCCCTCATTGTTGATTGTGCCCGCGAAGGTCAAGCCAAACTGGTAATTCAACATCCCGTTTTTGCCTTGCGTTTGAGGGCTAAGGTAGAAATGATGGTACTGATTTGTACGAGGCTCAAAGACCATTTCAGTGAGGGAATATTGACCAAATTGGTACCCTAAATCAACATTGATCTGGGCCTCATCGGCATATACCTCGATTCGATGCATGGTTTTGGCCAAATGCTCATGCGCTCCAATACCCGCGTTCGTGAACTGGTAAGCCACCCCACCACTGCGGTAGGCTGCAGGCACTTTGGAGGTAGGGTTCGAAGTACGCAACCATTGTTGGCTCAACCCTGCACTCAAGTTCCACTCGTGCGGCGTAGGCGATAAAGCCGCTGCCCCAGTGGTATCCATAATCCCATAGAAACTCGCATAATCTGCATCTAGAAGGAGTTGGGTTTTTAGGTTCCAATTCTTAGTCGCACGCTGAAAGTCCGTGAGTATGGAATTCTCATACGCAGGCTGCAGTTCATAAGCGGTACTGAGCACACCTGATCTTGCGCCCTCGTGATGCGCTTTGATGCCCCAAACGTTCTTTCTCGAACGCGGTGACGAGAACACCACATCCGCAAAGGAGCTGCTGTACATGCCACCCCCAACACTTACGCGTTGTGTAGGAAGCTTAGGCAGTTTCACACGGCCCAGTTTGATGGCTGGAATAGGATCCGGTTGGAAATCAATGGTCATCCCCTTGGGTTGAATACGCACCACCACCGGCAATTTTTCCGAGGTCGTATCCGTAAACGAAGGCTGCTCTGAAATCTTGTGCGCCGCGCGCACTTGGGCCTGGTAATCTTCTACCACCCTAATTTCTACGCTCTTTACTTCATCTCCAGTTTCTTCTTGTGCCCACATGCTCAGTGGAGCCAAGAATAATGCGGTATATAGAATCTTTTTCATTGCTTCAGTTGGGTTTATTCTTGGTCCAATTCTTCTAATTCCTCGATCTCCGTCGGCGCCACCTCGAGTGTATCCGAGATTTGGGCCTGTGCCTCCTCAGCGGCTCTTCGACGGGCGAGATCAGATTTAAACTGTTGCGCCTCCTCGACAATAGCACCTTCCGCATTGTCTATGATGTAATCCAAGGTGTAGTTCGCTTGGAAATCATCCTGCAGGCCGGCATAATTCTTTGCCATCAACAGCAAGGACTTCCAACGCCACTGCGGATACGTCGGGAGATTGTCGATCATCCAGAAGATGCGCTCATTCGACGACTCATACTTGGACTGCACATATTCGAACTGGGCCAAATAGTAATTCGACTCGGCCTGTGCCTCACCTTTAATTTCGGCAGCCACCTGGGTGTAGTACAATTTGGCATTGGCGCTATCGTTCAAGGCCAAGGCACTTCGCGCAGCATTTAGCAAGGCTTCTGAGCGCCACTCTACAGGCAACCCTTCATCCTGCAACAAGCTCTCTGCATATTGCATGACGACTGAAACATCCTCTAGCGCTTTCGCACAACGCATCAATCCCAATCTTGCACGGCGGCCTTCATCCGCATTGCCGACCAAGCTCACCACCTGCTGGAAGTAGGTAAAGGCGTTTTCATAATCCTCGCTGGCGTAATACAAACTGGCCAAACGCTCCACCGTGCGCTTGCGGAAGCTCAATTCTCCGGAACTTTCTACAAATTCATAACCGGCAAGCGCAACCACATCATCCCCTTCCGCGAAGGCACATTCTGCGGCGTAGTAATTAGCCGGCACTCGGAAGATGCCATCGGGGAATTTCGCGATGTACTCCAGCATGCCTTTTTTCGCACCATCACAATCGCCAAAACTGTAGCGATCGAAGGCTGCGTTGTATAGGGTAGAATCCAAGGCACCCTGACCTATGTTCGTCCCAGTAAGGGTTTGAATCCAGTCTACGTAATCCGACAAGCGATCCAACTCTGAATATTGAATTTTAGCCAAGCCCAGCGCTTCTTTACTTTCCGGCGTGTTCGGGTATTCCTCTACGACCGAGGTAAAAGCACCCAAGGCCTTCTCGCCTTTATTCTGGGTTCTATAGATCAAGCCCAAGGCAATCTTGGCATTCTTGATGAAACGAGATTTCGGGTAATCTTTGATGAAATCCGTGAAGATGCTTTCCGCCTTTGCTGTATTGTCGAGCTTCATGTAGGTCTCTCCTAATTCGAAGTACGCATCAGTGGCATACACAGATTTCGGGAAATTGCTCACAAGGGCTTCCAGAGCGGTGGCCTTTTTGGCCGGTTCGTCTACCAACCCAAAGCACAAGGCGCGTTGGAAATAGGCGTAGTCCGCATCTGCCGGAACATGGCTCAGGTAAAAATTATAGTACTTGATGGCATTGTCGTACTGCCCAGTCATGAAATACGAATCCGCCAAGCGAAGCTCTGCATCGATAGACAATCGGCTTCCTTGACGTGAACGCTCCAAGAACAACCTGAAATTCGTCGCCGCACTGCCATAATCTTCTTTACTAAAGTAGGTGTACCCCTTGTTGTACAAACTGCGCTTGTACTCGCTAAGCATGGCAGAGCCAGGCGTCGCTTCAAAGGCGTTGAGTTCCTTGAGCGCGAGGTTGTAATCCTTGTGACGGTAGTGTATTTCCGCCAACCAATAGTGCGCCAGGGCCGTATACACATTGTTCAACGGGTAGTCCAATGATTTCTCAAAATGGCTTTGTGCCGCCGGGTATTGGATGGCATTGAAGTGCTGCACCCCGCGGAAATAGGCCACCTTTTGATAAGCGCCCTGCATTGTCGGCTGCTCGAGACCTGCGGCAGAGATGGCTTTTAGCGCACGCTCATAATCCTTCGAGTTCAAGTACAGACTGGCCAAATATTCGTTGGCTTCCGTGCGGTATTTACTCGTCGGGTAACGCTTCAAGAAGGTTTGGAAGATGTCCAAAGGCTGCTCGAAGGGCGTGCTGCTGTCGTAGGCCAGCTTGGCGTAATTAAAATAGGCGTCTTCGCGAATGGCATCATTGCTTCCGCTCTCGCTCGCCGTCAAAAAGGCGGTTTGCGCTTCGGTCTTTTTGCCGGTTTTTAGGTAACAATCCGCCAAGTGGTAGTACGCACTCTGCGCCATATCATCACCGCGGCTGTGGATTTTATTGAAGCTTTGGATGGCTTCCTCGTAGCGACCGGTCTTGTACAATACAAAGCCGAGTTTGTAGTGATCGTCATCGCTGAGCTTGCCGCCCAGGCTCTGGTGCTTCTCCAAGTATTTGGCGCTTTGTGTCCAATCTTTTTTCTGGTAATACCCCTCGCCGATGAGCTTGGCTATTTCCGCAGCACGGCTCTCCACCGCTTGGGCCAACAATAGCTCTCCGACGCGAAGTAATTCATCTACATCGCCTGTCTTGTAGTAGATCTGGCTTAGGTAATAAGGCACCACACCGCCGAATTTCTCATCGCCAATGAGTGCTTCAAATTGAGCAATGGCCGTTGAATATTGTTCCGCCTCGTAGGCAATGTGGCCGTAGTAGTATTTGTGGTGGGTTTGGTATTCCCCGGAATACGAAGTTCCCTGAAAGAACAAGTTTCTGGCCTTCTCAATGTCGTCCCCCATCAAATAGCTGTAGGCGAGTTTGAAGTAGTATTCGCTCTTGAACGAATTTGGCACGTCTGCCGCATCAATGGCACTCAACCATTGCACCACCTTGCGGTAACGGCGGTTGTTGAAGTAGTAGTTGGCCGCGCTGACGTGGGCCTCCTGCCATCTCGGGCTGAGCGGGTAGGTATTGGCGAAATACGTCAAAAAGTATTCGCTGTGCTCGTTCATCAAGTACAGGGCACACATGGCGCGGTAGTAGCTGCTTTCTTCCTTGAGAAAGCTTTGGAGCGGCAAATCTGTAGAAAGGATGTCGTCGAAGCCTACGCGGGCAGCAGCATATAATCCTTCATCAAACAGGGCAACACTTTCGTTGAACGTCGCTTCATGTCCGTGCTCGAGCGCTGTTTCTTGCGCCATCGCAGCCCCCGAAAACACTAGCGAAAGGAATAAGAAGAGGGTTGTTCTCATCTACATTGGGTTTATCCTTAAAAATAAGTGTCCTCCAACGGGGAATCCTTGTGGTTAGGGACCAATTCATTGGAGTTATTCACATCTTCAAAAACGCTGCCGTTCGCCGTTTTGGTATTTGTCCTACATTTGAAAATCACCCTTCAACATTGAATTTGAACGCATCCTATGGCGCTAGTATCCCTCGATAAAGCAAGCATTTTCCAAGGCAAACACTTGGTCCTTAGCAACGTAAGTTTTAATGTGCAACCCGGCGAGTTCATCTACCTCATCGGACAAACGGGATCCGGTAAAAGTTCCTTGTTGAAGACCCTTTACGGCGACCTACCCCTGCAGGTGGGCAGTGGCCAAGTAGGAACCCACGACCTCCAAGGATTGAAGGACAAAGACATTCCTAGTTTGAGAAGAGAATTGGGCATTGTATTCCAAGATTTCCAACTTCTCACCGACCGCACGGTAGAGGCCAACCTTGACTTCGTACTCCGCGCCACCGGCTGGAAAGACAAGGAAGAACGCGGCAAACGCATCGTGGAGGTATTGTCTTGGGTAGGCATGCAAAACAAGAAGCACAAGAGCCCGTTCGAAATTTCAGGCGGGGAGCAACAACGCGTGGCCATCGCCCGAGCGCTGTTGAACGATCCGAAAATCATTTTGGCGGACGAACCTACGGGAAACTTGGACCCGCGTACTTCAGAGGAAATAATGGCGTTGCTCCTTCGTTTAACTGAGGAGAACAAGAGCGTGATTATGGCCACTCACGATTATCAGATGATCCACAAGTACCACCAACGCACACTCAAAGTTGCCGAAGGAACGGTCACGGATAACAAGGGACAAAGCGTTTAATTCATGGAGCACCAGAGCATCGACCTCAGCATTTGCATTGCCAGCTACGGCAATGATGTCGGGTCGTTGATTGAGGCATTGCTTGGCGAAATAAATACCAACCCTTCCCTTTCCAACACGGAAATTCTCATCTCGGACCAATTTTCCGAGGCTCACCCTCTGCACAAGAATTGGACCCAGCATCCCCGCGTACACTACTATCACTATACAGAACTCCGAGGACGCGCGGCCAATAGAAACCACCTCGTTGCATTGAGCCAAGGCGCTCAATTGCTGTTTTTGGACGCAGATGCCCTACCGGTTCAGCCTGATTTTATCGCTCAATACCTTGGGCAGGCAGCCCCACAAACCGTCCTTGTGGGCGGGACCGCATACCACAGTGACCACAAGCAATGGTTGCGCTATAAAGTAGGGGTTCAAAAAGAGAGTATTCCGGCCAAACGCCGAAGCCAACTGCCTTACAGTAGTTTTTCAGCGTTCAATGTTTGTATGGACCGTGCGGTAGCTGAAGCCATTACCTTCAATGCGAATTTGATCGAATACGGCCATGAGGATACGCTGTTTGGATTGGAATTAAGGCACCGCTGTGTGCCGGTGAAGCACTTGGACAATCCAGCCTACCATTTGGGCATTGATTCGGATGAGGTGTTCATGGAAAAAACCAAAACCGCCGTATTGGGATTGGCTGCGCTAATCAACGCAGGCAAAATAGATGAAGATGTGCGCTTGTACGCGACCTACAAAAAACTGCAATCGTGGGGAGGCGCGGTGCTGTTGCGCTTACTTAACCCTGTTTTGGCTCCTTGGATGTTTGGGCGACTCAGTGCAGGCCGAGGATCGGTGGCGATGTTTGATTTGTACAAGCTCCTGGTGCTCTGTGCGGCACAACCTACAGTTGGTCGTAAAATTTCCTAAGCGCTTCGCTTTCTTGGGCCCAATTCAATTCTCGTTGCGCCCGCTCAATTCCTTTGGAGTAGTGCTGGCGCTGCTCCACGACTTGGACCATGGTTTTTCTTAAGGCCTCTATATCCGTCGGCTCCACCGTTGCCCCCACACCATAGCCTTCCACAATACGTGCCACCTCTACCAAAGGCGAGGTAACGACAGGAATGCTGCAATGCAAATAATCGAAGAGCTTGTTGGGCAAACTGAAGCGGTAATTGATGTTGGTATCCTTATCCAAGCTCAAGCCTACATCTGCGGCCGCGGTGTATTGTAGTAATTGGGCATAAGGCACACGCCCCACAAATACCACCTTAGACTCCAGACCTCTTTTTCGAACGCTTTCTTTCAAGGCGGGAATGGCATCTCCAGACCCCACCAACAAAAGCATCCACTCCTCAGACATTCCGGCGATGGCCTCTACAGCTTCCTCCAATCCTCGGTCCACGTTCATCCCAGAACCTTGATTGATCGCAATGTATTTATCCTCCGGTAAGCCCAATTCTCCTCTCGAGACTCGAGCAAACCCTTCCGGTATGGGGCTGATGTTTCTGAAGACTTTGGGACGTTTGCCATAATCGGCCTCGTATAAATCTGCAATGCTCTCGTTGACCGTCCAAATGTGGTTCACACGCGGAAACAAGCTGCGCTCCAATCGTTGCCAAACTTTCTTCGCCCAACGCCCCTCTAACTCAGGCACACCGCAGAAATATTCGTGCGTATCGTAGATGAGGGTGCTGTGAAATAATCGGGACACCAAATAGTTCGGCAACAGCGTATCCAAGTCGTTGGACAACAAATATGTGCTTCGATGCGTGAGCAAGAAAAAGAACAAGCGCACTTGCAGTTCCGCATAAAACAATGCTCCTTTCTTAAACACTAGGGACAAGCGCTGCACCTCATAGGGTCGATCAATCGCCGTACTCGTGGGCAACATTCGCCCTACCCACAGTACCTCGTATCCGAGCGAGAGCAGCAACATAGCTACTTTGTGCACCCGATTGTCGGTGCTGATGTCGTTGGAGGTAGAAATGACAATTCGTTTGGGCATTGTTGGCACGAAATAAGACGTGTAAAGGTAGGGAACGCTAAATTTGCATCCGCAGTACCGGGCATTATGCAAAAATCAGATTTCGAATACGACTTACCAAACTCACGCATTGCCGTGCATCCCTTATCGGAGCGCGATCAAAGCAAGTTACTTGTATTCAAAGAGGGCTTAATCCAGGACCAATTATTTACTGACCTCCCCGCTCAGCTGCCGCCTCAAAGCCAATTGATTTTCAACAATACGCGCGTGGTCCGTGCACGCCTGCACTTTGTGAAAACCGAAGGCGCTAAGCCCATTGAAATCTTCTGCCTCGGGCCACATGCCCAGAGTGTCGAGGAAGCGATGAATAGTGTGCACAATGTCCACTTTGAATGCTTGGTCGGCAACCTCAAACGATGGAAGGAGCACCCACTGGAATTAGTCCTTGAAAATGGCACCACCCTTCGAGCGGAAAAAATCTCCCGAAACGGAGCCTATTGGGTCATTTCTTTCACCTGGGACAGCGACCTCACCTTTGCGCAAGTCCTCGAATGGGCCGGTAAAATCCCACTGCCGCCCTACATGAACCGCGACGCCAGCTCCGACGATGTCGAGCGTTACCAAACCGTATATGCGCACACGAACGGCTCCGTGGCTGCCCCCACCGCCGGCCTTCATTTTACAGACCGCGTTTTTCAATCCTTGGAAAGAGCCGGCCACAGTAAAGTGGAACTCACCCTGCACGTTGGCGCAGGCACTTTTAAACCATTGGGAGAAGGAGAAATCGAGGCACACCAGATGCACGACGAAGAGATCATCCTATCTCAGCAATGGCTCGAGCAGTATTTGGGGCACGAGGGTCCCAAAAATCGCCGTCGGCACCACGAGCCTGAGAAGCTTGGAAAGCTTTCACTGGATCGGCGCAAAATTGATAGAAACCGGAGCGTTGAGCCCCTTAGGTCAATTCGAAGCCTACACCCTCAACCCCTCCTTGACGGTCACCCAAACCTATTCAGCCCTGCTCGACGCTCTGAAAGTGCGTGGCATCATGGAATTAGCCTTGCACACCCAACTCATGATCAAACCGGGCTATTCCTTCAAAACCGTCAAAGGCATCGTTACTAATTTCCACCAACCCGGCTCCACATTACTGCTTCTAGTAAGTGCGGGCGTGGGCGAACAATGGCGCGAAATCTACACGCATGCCCTAGATCATGATTACCGTTTTCTGAGCTACGGAGATTCCTCTTTGTTATTATTTCAAGGAAATTAACAGCAAGATTTCAGGTTTCGGGTTCGTTGAATTTTCATGTTGAAATCAATCCTGTTCCTACTACTTCCTTACCTCGCCATCAGCCAACACCTACTCTTCTACAACGTAGAAAACCTGTTCGATACCATTAATGATTATGGACATGCCGACGAGGACTTCCTGCCCGAGGGTCCGCACCAAAATAACAGCATAACCTATTGGCTCAAAATCCGCCAAACCGCACGCGCTTTGCGATTGGCACACGTTCAATCGCCTACACCCCCATTAGTTATAGGCCTCGCCGAAGTGGAAACCTATGGCGCCCTATTGGCTTTAAGTCGGCACGCCGCACTACGTTCATTAGGCCCATGGCAACCGGTGCTTTATGACAGTCGCGATTCTAGAGGCATAGATGTAGCCGCCCTAGTGCATGAGGAAGTGGTGATTCTTCAATCCCATACGCTTCGAATGCCCGAAGCATGGCATACTAGGGACCCCTTATTCTTGCGATTGCTATGGCCGGATTCCACCTTGTCCCAACTCGTTTTCATCCACCTGCCCTCCAAACGAGGCGGCGCCCAGCAATCACATCACAAAAGAATGAGGGTGCTTGAAAAAATAATGAACAGCCTAGATACCTGCCAAACACCTACCATGCTCGCCGGTGATTTCAATACCGAACCTACCCCGAACATGATGACCTTAGCTACAGCACACCATTGGGAACTGGCCTCTATGAATGGCGCCCAAGAAGGCACCTACAAGTACCGCGGACGTTGGAATGAACTTGATTGGGCCATGGTTAAAAACGGGGAAGTACAAGGGGAAATTTTAGCACCAGATGCGCTTCTTGAAAACGATAAAAAATGGGGCGGCAAGAAACCAAAACGCTCCTGGATAGGCCATAGATTTTCTTTCGGATACTCGGACCACCTACCCGTTTACTATTTAATGTGTGGGAATTAGGGTTTTTTCGATATTTTCGTAACTCAAATAACCTCGAAATGAAAAAATTAGTAGCATTTGGCGCTATCGTTGGCGCTCTATTTATGACCTCCTGTGAGCCAAACGGCCCAGCAGTTGAGCCTGCCACCTACCCAGGTGACTCATTGACCGTGAGTGATGCTGCCCGTCCATTGGTAATTGAAACTACCGGTGCATGGTGTCAGTACTGTCCAAACGGCGCTGAAATCATGACCATCCTTGACGGTGTATTGGGAGATAGCGTAGTATTGATCGCGAATCACGTGGGTGATTGGTTCTCTACAGATAACGCTGCCTCTGCTAAGTTCGACGATAACTTCCCTACTTCAGGTGTACCTAACTTCTACGTGAACAACACAGACGTAGGTCAGAGCCCTGCTGCCGCTGCCGCTGCTGCTACCCTAGCAGAAGTTGCTTTCGGTTTGGAAGCTGATGTTGAAAATACTGGTACGAAGTTCATCGTTTACCCTCGCGTTAAAGCATTGGAAACAAACCTTGATAACGTATACATGATCCAATCTTACTTGTTGCTCAACGGTGTGGAAGCCAAAGATTACGGCAACGGTGTTGATTTGAACCAAGTAAGCTCTTTGCCGAAGGTAAGTACCGGTTCAGGTGCGACTCCAACTACTTGGGCACAAGATGCGGCCTTGGTCAACGGAACACCACTAATCAAGTCCGGAACCATTTACACTCACGACGAAGTATTGTACCGTCACGCTACCGCCGCTGTTATTGGCTGGGTAGAGAGCGACGATGCAAATACTGCTGATACGTCAATGGTTTCATTGGGACCATGGGGTATGAACTTGGGAGATTTGAACCCACTAGGCAATGCCTTCGCTGCTGGCGATGTGTACGGTACTCGTTACACGCCAATGCAGTTCCACATCGACATCCCAACACTTCCTTTCAATGCTGATTACAGCGTTGCGACCATCGTTTGGGAATTGCGCCAAGACGGTTCAGGAGATTACGATTACGTAAATGGTGTAGTGACTCACGTTCACTAAGCCGACCCGATAAGCTTACGAAAGCCTCGCAGGAAACTGCGGGGCTTTTTTTTATCTTTCAACTATGTCATTACTGCTCTCCATATTTCTAACTTTTAGTTATTGTTTGGAACCACCACAAACCGAGGTTCCTGAGAACGGCACCTACATCTACGAAGTAGCCTTTGCAGAATGGGGCGGAAAGACCATGGGCGATGAGATCATCGTTGTTTTGAAAGACGGTCACATTACCCTCAAAGTATCTGAGAACAGTAACGTGGTTTGGATGGGTGCCAACCCAGGTGATATCATTGAAGAAGGCACACTGCGAAAACATCAAAGCGGCCAATGGATCATCAGCAATGATGAGAATGACATTTATTTAAAAGAGATCGGCGGGTGCACAGGGGGACCGACTATTATAAGCTTCGAGAACCGGACTATCGAAATATGCTAATTAAAAAGCCCCGCTCTTGGCGGGGCTTTTTGCAGGGAGAAATCCCAATTATTTTCTGCGTTGCGAGCGATTCAAATTCTGCTGGCGTTGCATCTCTTCCAAGCGAGCTTGGAATTTACTTTGCTTTTTAGGCTGTGCCTTTTTCGCCTCAATCTTTGCCAAGATCGCTTCATCGTTCACACTTCTGCGGATGGCCCATTGCATACCGAAGGTCACAATGTTAGAGAGGAAGTAGTAGTACGTCAAACCTGCCGGGTAGCTGTTCAATACAAACATGAAAATCAGCGGCATCAAGTACATAATTACCTGCATCTGCTTCATCTGCTCGGCACTTCCTGTGGAAGCCGTCATGCTCTGGTTCATGCGGGTATACAAAATGGTTGAACCCGTCATCAACAAGGTGAAGATGGAAATGTGGTTACCATACAAAGTGCTCAAGATTGGAATATGTGATTCCCAAGAAATCAAGGCATCATAAGTACTCAAATCCGTTGCCCAAAGGAAGCTCTGCCCTCTCAACTCGATGGATGCAGGGAAGAATCGGAACATGGCAAAAAGAATAGGCATCTGAACCAATACTGGAATACAACCGCCCAATGGATTTACCCCGGCTTCGCGGTACAAGGCCATTTGCGCTTGTTGCTTGCCCATGGCATCCTTGTCCCCAAACTTCTCGTTGATCGCTTCAAGCTGCGGCTTTAATACACGCATCTTCGCCATCGAACGGTAAGAGGCAAAAGTCAATGGCGAGAGCGCTCCCTTGATGATGAGTACCATGATCAAGATGATGATCCCGTAGTTCCAACCGTAGCCGTCCAACCAGTTAAATACCGGCACCACGACCCCACGACCAATCCATCCGAAAATCCCCCAACCGAAGTTGATGACTTTCTCGTAGTCTTGACCCTGCTCTTTCAGCGTTTGGTAGTGGTTCGGCCCTAAGTACATCGAGAACGGCAAGCTATAGGCACCGTTAACACTTTGGTTTAAGGTTGCATTCGAACTGAACACCTTTACGATGCTCTCATCTTCATCTGTTCCATTAACCGTAGAAACATTTGCTGAGGCAAAACCCGATTCCGGTTGTACGATATAGGAGAAGAAATGTTGTTTTTGCGCAAGCCAATTCACTGCACCAACATCCTCCGTATCATCGCCGCCACGACCGCTCAAGTTTTCGACGTCGCCATCTTCTTGAACCTTGTAAGAGTAGGTGGAATAAATACGTTCGTTGCTAATGCCTTTCTCTGTGCGGTAAGCGGTACGCTCCCAAAATAGTTCCGGCTTGCCTGCAGCACTAGCAGTACCGCTCACGGTAAAGTTGGCGATAAAGCCTGTTTCTCCCAGACTTACCTGTACTTCTGTTGCACCATCGCTAAGAACTAAAGAGGTGCCGTTCTGTGAAACCACGTTGAATTCCTTCGTACTCAAGGCAGCATCGCCAGGTAGTTTAATGTCCCAAACTTGATTGTTGTTCACCAACAAAACCTCTGCTGAGTCAAAGGTTTGATACTCTTTAATCTGTGCACGCACTAGTTGAGCACCTAAGGTTGAATACGTCAATTTTAAGTCGTCATTCTCAATGCTCACCTCTTCGGCCACAAATGCATTAGAATCTAGAACTGCTGCAGTAATTTCGACAGCCTCTGAAAGTTGCATCTTCCGTTGCAGCGCCTTCTTCTACCACTTCTGTGGCGGTCGCTTCTTCAACCTCTGGCATGTTGGCGCTCTGCCACCAACCAAAGCCAACCATGATCGTGGCAATGAGCAAGAAGCCTATAAGTTGATTGCGGTCAAAACCCGCTTTCTGATTTTCCATGAATTATTTGTTTTGGCGGTATTGGTCCGCGGCTTGAACAAAAGAGACGAAAAGAGGGTGTGGATTGAGCACCGTACTCTTGTATTCTGGGTGGTATTGTACCCCAACAAAGAACGGGTGATCTTCAATCTCAATGACCTCTACCAAGCCGCTTTCCGGGTTAATACCCGTAGCTTTTAATCCTGCAGCTACCAGCTCTTCTTTATAGTCGTTGTTGTATTCGTAACGGTGACGGTGACGTTCGGTAATGGCCGTTTCTCCGTACGCTTCAAAAGCTTTAGAATCTTGATTAAGCTCACATTTTTGAGCACCAAGACGCATCGTTCCACCCATATCAGTGATGTGCTTTGCTCGTCCATCAAGGCAATGACTGGCTTGCTAGACTTTGGATTCACCTCCGTAGTATTGGCATCCGACCAACCTAGGACATTGCGTGCATATTCAATCACAGCGGCCTGCATACCGTAACAAATGCCGAAGTATGGAATCTTGTTTTCGCGGGCATATTGTACGGTCGCTACTTTACCTTCAAAACCACGCTCACCAAATCCTGGCGCTACCAAGATACCGTCGAGTCCTTGACAGGTTTTCGCAGCATTCTTTGGGGTCAAGTGCTCAGAGTGAATCCAGCGAACCTTCACCTGTACTTCATTGGCGGCACCGGCATGAATGAATGCTTCAGAAATAGATTTATAACTATCCTTTAGCTCCACATATTTACCGATCAATCCTATTTCAACCGTACGCTTAGGGAACTTCAAACGCGTCAAGAATTCACGCCATTTGTCCAAGTTCGGCTGTGTTTTCGTCGCCAACCCAAAGTGGTCCAAAACGACCTCGTCCAACTTTTCGTTGTACATCATCAGCGGCACCTCGTAGATGGTGCTCGCATCACGTGATTCGATCACATTGCGTTGACGTACGTTGGTAAACAGTGCCAGTTTGCGCTTGATGTCATCATCTACAGGGTGTTCTGAACGACAAACTAATACATCAGGCTGCACCCCGCTTTCGAGCATGGTTTTCACACTGTGTTGTGTAGGCTTCGTTTTCAACTCGCCTGTTACGTTCAAGTACGGCAACAAGGTCAAGTGGATCACCATACAATTGCGTTCCAACTCCCATTTGAGCTGACGTACAGATTCGATATATGGCAATGCCGCAATATCCCCCACCGTACCACCGATCTCTGTGATGACGATGTCAAAGTTTCCGGTTTCACCCAGAATCTTCACGCGGTTTTTGATTTCGTCTGTGATGTGAGGAATGACCTGCACGGTCTTTCCTAAGTAGTCCCCACGGCGCTCCTTATCGATGACGCTTTGGTAGATTCTACCCGTGGTAACGTTGTTTCCTTGAGAGGTCGGCGTATTCAAGAAACGCTCGTAGTGACCTAAATCCAAATCTGTTTCAGCACCATCTTCGGTAACGTAACACTCTCCGTGCTCGTAGGGGTTCAGTGTTCCTGGATCAACATTGATATAAGGGTCTAGTTTCTGAATGGTCACACGGTAGCCGCGTGCCTGAAGGAGTTTGGCCAAAGAAGCCGAAATAATACCCTTACCTAATGAAGATGTCACCCCTCCGGTGACGAAGATGTACTTTGTGCTCGCCATAGTTTGAATCAAAACAGCACAAAAGTACCTCTTTTTGCCGCCAATTAAAAGGTAAAACTTGCGCTAATCGTAGGCATGATTGGGAGCTGATTCACGCGCTCTGCGGCTACGCGATCGTAATAGAAAATATTCTCCCTGTTGTACATGTTTGTGGCCCCAATAACTACCTCAGCCTGACCCGTTTTCAAGGTTGTACTATACTTCAGCGAAGCATCCAACCTATGATAGGTCGGCAACCTATTGCTGTTCAAAGCGCCGTAGAGCACACTCGGGTCGCCATTGGCCGTGGTGTAATCAAAGTTGATATCAGGATTCCCAAATGGATCCAAGAAATCGATTCCCGGGTAATAGCCTTGGGTCGGGGTGAATGGGAATCCAGTCCCTAAATTCCAACGCACACTCAAGAACCAACGCTCCTCTTTGCCCATCTTCACGTTCGCAACGAGGTTTACATTGTGTCGACGGTCAAAGTTTGGCGCATAGACTTGGATACCGTCGTCGCGCTGCACCTTGCTCCAAGCATAGACCCCCCAGAAGTAATAACGCCCTTTCTCAAACTTAACCAAGGCATCATATCCATAAGCCCATCCGTGCTCGACGATGAAGTCTTTACGCAAGATTTCTGGGCGATCGCTGTAAGCCGGAACATCGTCATAGAGCTTGTTGCGGTTGATGTTCGAAATCTGCGAGAAGTCTTTGATATAAGATTCCACGGTCACATCCCAATGGTCGCCTAAATCGTATTCGAAACCGGCTACGCCGTGAGTTGCTTTTTGGAGCTTGGAGGTAATAGGGTTGTCGCGGAAACTCGAAGGCAAATCCGTCGCACCAGATAGGAACCCGTAAAAGAGGTTTACCACATCGCGGTCGCTATTGGCTGCCACAAGATTCTGGCTGTATTTCCCACCGGAAGCCTTGAACCTAAAATCTTCTGTAATGCTGTACTTCAAGCCTAATCTAGGCTCTACGCTTAGCTCACTTAAGGAGCCATAATAATGGAAACGCAGTCCGGGCTCAAGAATCAAAAGGGTACCGACTTTGCGGTAATTAAAGAATCCACCTAATTCCGTGGTACTCTCTTGCTGGTTCAGCCCTAATCCCAAAGAGTTCGTGTAATTAAAGTCTGTGGTATATCCGATGAGGTCCAGGCCGTATTTAATCTCGTCTGCCTTGCCCAAGAAATAAGTGAAGTCCAACCCACCGTTAAAACCATTGATGGAAGAATTGCGCGGCTGGTCCGGGTTCTCGGTGCTCGAGATGTAATAATAACTCTGGGCGAAATCACCCTGAATGAGGGTGGCGGAGGCGGGCGGGATCACGGTGAAATTGGCCCCATATCCCCAACTGTTCCATTGAATGCCTTGTGCGCTATCCAACATGACGGCATCCGAGAAATTGAATGCTTTCGCGCTCAACTTTGAACCGCCCTTACTTTGCGTGGTGAACTTGCCGTAGATATCGTTGAAAGTAAAGGGCAATCCCCCGAATCTCGTTTCGACATATGGATAGAAAATAGGGGCCGATTGGCGTAAATAGCTCGTCTTCCCGCTCAAAAACAGACTGTTGTTCGATAAACCATTTTTGTCCTTTTTCCCAAGCGGGGTCTCGACCAAGAGCTTACTCATGTAGGTGGATGAATAGAGTTTCCCCGTGGCCTCAGAACGGTTTCCATCGCGGGTGCGGATGTCCATCACCGAACTGTTTCTGGAACCATATTCAGCGCCAAAACCGGCCGTATAGACCTTGGCACTTTGCAGTACGTCGGTATCAAAAACGGAGAAGAACCCAATACTGTGGAAGGGATTGTAAATGATCATCCCGTCGAGCAACACAAGGTTTTGGATGGGCGCGCCACCGCGAATGTATAATTGGCCACCTTGATCCCCGGTGGTAACTACCCCCGGCAAGACGGAAATGGCTTTCATTAAATCTGGATCCCCACCTGCGGAGAAGGTTTCGATGGATTTAGGGTTTAGATTGACTACTGCGGTATTGACCTTGACCTTTTTCTCGGCACGCTCAATGTTTAGGTCTACGGTATTCAGCATTTGTGAACCTTCGTCGAGGTAGACCTTGATGGTATTGGGCTTGTTTTTATAGATGCGTACCATTTCACTCGCAGTCTCAAAACCCAAAAAGCTTACGGTCACTTGGACCTCACCTACAGGCAGATCTGCCAACTGGAAATAGCCGTCCAAATTCGTGATGGTTCCACGGTCTTCCCCCTTTATTACGATGTTTGCATAAGGTATGGGGGCGCCGTTGCTTTTTTCGTAGACGAACCCACGCAGCATTTGCGGCTGGGCATACAATACCGTCGTTAAGAGCAGGGAAAATATGGTTAGGAATCTTTTCATTTCTCGAATTAGGGAGTGCTAAAGTACGCACTTGATGAGCCATTCTCTCAAATGTTCGTATTCATTTGCACTGGAAGGAATAACGCCCTTCACCTTGCGATCAAACATTAGGAGCTCTTCGAGCATCACCAGAGCATGTGCGCCACTGTAGTGACGTGAGGCCTGTGCAAACTGCTTCAAAAAATAGGGATGAATCTTCAATGCTGAGGCAATGGATTTTTCCGGCTTGCCCTTCATGCTGTGGTACTGCAGCAGGTTGTTCACGAAATTGAATAAGATACCCGTGGTCATTTGCACTGGGTGCTCTTTAGGGTTTTTGCTGAAGTAATGGACTATTTTGAAGGCCTTGGCAATATTGCGTTCGGCAATGGCGGCAACAAGCTCAAAGTTGTTGAAGTCCTTGCTGATCCCGATATGACGTTCGATATCATCCGCGCTTAAATCACGTCGATCGCCCATGGCGACATCGAGCTTCTCCACTTCCTTGTGCAAGCGGCTTAAATCCGTACCCACTTGCTCGGCCATGGCGGCCACGACATTGGAGGAGCAGCGGAAGCCCTTGGCGCCCAATTCCTTTTCCAACCATGGCATTACTTGGTAATCGCGCAGGGGATCGCTTTCCAAAAACACGGTGTTCGCTTTGATGGCTTTTCCGGCCTTACTGCGCTTGTCCAATTTTTTGTGCATGTGTCCAAAGGCCAGCACGGTGCTTGGCTGTGGCTGGTCCAAATAACCGGCCAACAGTTCCCAATCCGCCGCCTTCAAATGCTGCGCTTCTTTGACCACCACAACAATGCGTTCGCTCATCATAGGAAAGCGCTTGGCCTCCTCAAGAATCTGCAGCATGTTCGTCTCCTTGCCATATAATACGGTCTGATTAAAACTGCGTTCAGATTCATCTAAGATTCCTTTCTCGATGAGTTGCAACAACTGCTGGGCGTAGAACGGCTCCTCACCCGCGAAGAAATACACGGGAGCGTACTTGCCTGCCTTGAGGTCTTTGGCAATGCTTTCAAAGCTATATGCACCCATTAGTCGTTGTGGTAAGGTTCGTTATTCAATATGGTCATACCGCGGTAGAGCTGTTCTAAAAATACAACACGGATTAATTGGTGTGAGGTGGTCATTTTACTCATGCTCAGTTTTGATTGCGCAGCGGCATACAAGCGTTCTGAAAACCCAAAGGCACCTCCGACCACAAACACCAAGCGCTTTGGTCCAGCATTCATCCATTTTTGTAGTTGCGCTGCAAATCCACGACTGTGGTATTCTTTGCCTTTTTCATCGAGCAACACAATGGTATCTCCGGGCTGGAAGAACTTGAGAAAAACATCTGCCTCTGCTTCTTTCAATGCTTGTGGACTGAGCTTGCCGCCGCCTTTAACATCTGGCAACTCTGCATATTCAAAAGAGATATAGTGTTTGAGGCGCCCCGCAAATAATTGGGCCCCTTCCCTAATGAATGGTTCAGAAGTTTTACCAATAACCGTGAATACAATCTTCATGTGCCCTACAAAGATGCTAACTTGCATTGAGAACACTAAAGGAATCCCCGAGGAATATGTCTGCGAAAGAAGATTTTGTGCCCAATTTTTCTTTGCTCGACCCCCAAATCGAATTTGCCATCGCTGAAGATATTGGCGATGGGGACCACAGCGCCTTGAGCTGCTTATCTCCCGTAAGCCGCGGAAAGGCAAAACTACTGATGAAGGAGAGTGGCATCATTGCCGGCATCGCCTTGGCAAAATACCTATTCCAAAAAATCGATCCCTCGGCAAATTTTGAGGCCGTTGCGAAAGACGGACAATGGATTACGGCCGGCACCGTAGTGTTCACCGTGGAAGGTAATACCATCAAATTGCTCCAGAGTGAGCGCCTTGTGCTCAACTACATGCAACGCCTTTCTGGGGTTGCCACCAAAACGCATCATATGGTTGAGCGTATTGCGCACACCTCCTGTCGACTTTTGGACACCCGAAAGACCACACCTGGAATGAGGGTGTTGGAGAAGTGGGCCGTGCGCCTTGGAGGCGGCCACAACCACCGCATGGGGTTGTACGATATGGTGATGCTCAAGGACAACCACATCGATTTTGCTGGCGGCATCGGCCCTGCTGTGGCCCAAGTACGTCAATACCTCGAGGAGCAGCAAAAAGAATTGGCCATAGAAGTAGAAACGCGTAATATTCAGGAAGTTCACGAAGCCTTAGCCGCCAAAGTGGACCGAATTATGTTGGATAATTTCGATATTGCCACCACCAAAGAGGCCGTAGCCCTGATTGGTGGGCGCTGCGAAGTCGAAAGTTCCGGGGGAATCACAGAAAACACCCTTGTTGCATTTGCAGAATGCGGCGTAGACTTTATCAGCGTAGGCGCCCTGACCCACCATATAAAAGGGGTGGACATGAGCCTCAAAGCGTATTAAACATGGGAAACCTAGGCCAAAAGATTAAACAATTACTCTCCACAGTAAAACCGCCATTCTTTGACGGCCTTACGCTATGGGACGTCCTGAGCTTTTTTTTCCGCGGCATTTACGAAGGGGCTATTTCCTCGCGCGCTGGATCAGTAAGCTTCAGCTTCTTCCTTGCGCTCTTCCCTGGCATCATCTTTATCTTCACCTTAATTGCCTACCTCCCGCTCGACATCTTCCAAGATGAACTTTTCGAACTCTTGGCCACCGTGCTGCCCCCAAGCACGCACGACATGGCTTTCGAAGCCATTGAAGATATCCTGACCATTAAAAGAGGCGGACTTTTATCGATCACCTTCGTGGCCGCGCTTTTCTTCGCGACAAATGGGACCTTAAGTCTGATCGCCAACCTTGGCATCTCCTACCACAACATCAACGTAAAAAAATTCTGGTCGCAGTATTTCAGCGCCTTCCTACTGACTATTTTCCTAACCCTATTAATCCTCATTGCCATTGTAGCCCTCATTTTCTCTGAAGGGTTCACTGGCTGGTTGGCTGAGCAAGGGTATCTGACAGAGTACACGACCGATATCATTGGCTGGGCGAGATTACTTGTTTTACTCACCGCTACGCTACTCGGCATCTCCGTTGTCTACAACTACGGCCCGGTGCGTCGTCGCGATTGGCGATTCATCAGTCCGGGAAGCATTCTCGCCACAATTCTGATCATCGCGTCGTCACAAGGATTTAGCTTTTACGTCGAAAACTTCTCGACCTACAACAAATTTTACGGTTCCATTGGAACCCTCCTAATCATGTTGTTATGGATTTACGTGAACGCCTTCGGATTGATCATCGGATTTGAATTGAACGCTAGTATTTCCGGGGCCCAATTAGAAAAGGGCAACGACAACCACTCCGCATCATGAAAAAATGGTTCCTCCTCACCTACCTCTTAGGCCTCGCCATTTCAGCGAAAGCCCAAAATGAGGTTGTTGGCCAATGGTACAACGAGGAAAAATCTTCCATTATCAAAGTCTACAAAGCCACCAACGATAAATACTACGGCAAGATCACTTGGCTCGAGGACAACAATAACTCCGACGGTTCGACGCCACGCGTTGACGAGTACAATCCAAACGAAGCAAAGCAAAGTGTTCCCCTATTGGAACTCGTTATTCTCAAAGGATTGGAATACCATGCCGAGGAGAAGCAGTGGCAGAACGGCACCATCTACGACCCAGAGAACGGAAAGACCTATGAGTGCTATTGTGAGCTCAACGAAGACGGTTCTTTGTATTTCAAAGGCTATGTCCTCGGCATTACGTGGTTGGGACGAAGCACTACTTGGACCCGACCTTAACAAGCATTACATCCAACAAAAAACCCGAGCCTTCGGCTCGGGTTTTTTATGATGCTTAAATTTTTTCGCTACCTCATTAGCGAGAACTGCTGGTACTTGACGTATTCCATGCCCTCGTTATCTCTATAAAGGATTTGTGCGATGTAGACTCCTTCCGTACACTGACGGTTTTCAAACGATCCGTCCCAGCCTGTATTGATGTCTTTGCTGTGGAAGAGAATATTTCCATCTCTATTGTACACCTGCATTTCAAAATAGCTGATGGCATTGGCCTTCACGATGTAGTAATCGTTCTTGGTATCACCATTTGGCGTAAAGGCTGATGGCGCAAAGACTGCGGCAACATCACGTGGGTCCTTCACGGTATCACAATCTGCGATTTCTACGTAGAATGTATCCGTACACAAGTATTTACAGTACCCCGCTTCCACCACTACGGTATCTGCTTTTAGGAAGGATTTCTGGTAATTCGCGCCATTCTGAGTATTCCCTGAAGTATTGGTCCAAGTGTAGGCGAAGTTGAAGGTCATTGATGGACCACCAGCTTGGTTCACCGAAGGAACTGAAGTTCCCGTTGGAGCTGTAATACCTCCGGCACAATCGTACCAGTCATCAGCATTCGTCAACTCGTTGAAATCAAAATTCACTGCCAAGCTCGGGAATGAAGAGGGGTTCAAGTGTGTACTCATGAAGGTGGCAATATCTCCGCTTGAACGCTCTTCCGACCAAATGCGGAATTCATCCATTTCACCATTCAAGTAAGTCGCATTTCCTGTGGTTGGCGACACACCATAACCCAAGGTAATATCACCTGTATGTGAGATATCTCCTCCGACGTTCAGGGTCTTCTGCGTTTCATATCCACCGTCGATGTAAAGAGTAGCAGAACCTGTACCGCGGTTCCAAGTCACCGCAATGTGGTGCCAGTTTCCATCATCAATCTGAGAGATGGCGCCGAACATGAAATCAAAGCTGTTGTTCTGGTCGCGGGCGGCAAAACCTACAGTACCTGTACCGTTTTTGAAAATCGCCCATCCGTGTCCGGCAGCGTTTCTGATACACCGCAAGATATTCTGTGTTCGACATGTCATTGGTCAATACCCAAAACTCCACGGTGAAGCTCGTGGTACCGATGTTGAATGCCGCGTTATTCGGAATCTCCAAATAGTCTGTAGAGCCGTTGAAGTCCAATGAGTTATTCAATGTCGTCGAGCGTGAGGCGCTTACCTCTACGATCTGATCGGGACACACAATAAAATTATCTTGATCTACCGAAACGGTCATGATTTGCTGACCGAACAATGCCGGTGCAAATGCCGTAAGTAGGAGTAAAAAGCGGTACTTCATCATAAATGCTTGTGTTCCAAAAATAAGATTAAAAACCAATAGTTGACCTATTGCTCCATTTTACCATAGAATTTCCGTCCCAAGCCCACGTTGCCGGCAGTGTTCGCGAGCAATGACGCGACCAAAGCGCATAGGTATTAGCGCCGGTATGATCAATAAATAGGTACTGACCTTCTTGCAGCATGGCCGGGAGTTGAATGCCATGGGCCAAATAATCTCCTGCAAAGCACAACGGTCCGGCAATATCATAGGCCTTGTCAATTCCCTGCACTTGTGTGGCATCGCCATTCCAAACGGTCATGGGGAAGGAACGTGCTTTGGTGTAGGCATCGCGCATAAAGAAATCCGCCCCGAGGTGAATAAACAGCTTATTTGGCGCGAGAACATATTCGATGGCACTTAGCGCAAAACCTGCCTCAGCCTGGACCCACTGACCAAATTCGGTCACAAGCAGGTAGTCCGAATCGCGGAATACCTCAGCAACAATTTGGCCGTAGGCTTCCATCTGGGTTTGAGGCCCTAGAGATTCCGTCGGCAGAGCCGCCTCCAATATCGAGGACCTTGATTTTGCCTGGCGCCACGGCATTGATGGCATCCGCAATGCGCTTGAGCTCTTTCAAGGCACCGCGCTGTATGTTGAGATCCTTCATTTGGGACCCACTGTGCATGTGCAAGGCCTGGACGGGATAACGCAGGGCAGCATCCACGATGCGTTCTTTCATATCCACGGGCACGCCAAACTTGCTCTCATTTTTACTCACATCAAACAATTCAGGAGCTCCTGTGTGCACCTGCGGGTTGATGCGAATACCTAATATTCCTTGGAAATCAGCATCAAATCGGTCCAATTCCTCCAACGAATTCACATTCACCAACATCCCCGGCAGGGATGAAATCTCACGAATCTCGTGACGCGTTTTTACAGGAGAATCAAAGACGAGATGGGCTGGCGAACAACCCGCCGCTAATGCCATGCGCACCTCCTCAATGGAGGCCGCCTCTAAGCCAAAGCCCTGAGATACGAGAAATTCAAGCATCTTGGGATGAGGATTGGTCTTGATGGCAATGCTGTGCTGAACCCCTTCCGGGAAGGCATCTTGTAAATGGTGCAGTCTAGCGGTTAATACTGGGAGGTTTACACCAATAATGGCGGTATCTTCTGCTCCCAATTTTGGAAGCATGTCCACCATAATGCGTGCTATTTCTCCGGTTTGAATCACCCAAACATTTTTTCAGCGTACGACTCGATGATTTCAATCAATCTATAATCGTCTTCTAAATCTACGGCATCTTTTTCCAAGAACGCACGTACACTAAAGGCGCCTACTGCGAGGCGGATAAAACTCTTGTTGCCGTATTGTACCGGCTGGCCAAAGAATACGCGGTCGTACCCGCCTTTGAATCCTTCGTGTCTATCGGTAGTGATGGCCGCGAACATCTTTTTCAATTCGTCATTATCCAGCGCACGTCCCCCTACCCACACTTGGAAGGAAATGATGGACATGTTCGTTTTTAATTGGTCCGGCATCAATTTGAAATACGGCGAAGTCTCTAATCTGCTCATGACACCCATCGCCCAACGAGTAATGATGTTGTCCGTTTGGCGTGTCGACCAATAACTATAGGCTTCCATTTCGTCAAGGGCAATCTCCCAACGCAAACGCAAGGCCTTATTCTCTTTAGCGGGCAGGTTGGCGCGCATGTTTTCCATGAACCATGGCACATCGTAAGCGCTGAACAACTTGCCGTAGGGCTGAATGATCGAGGCGTCCATGTGCTTCAACTTTTCGCTCCACTTTCTGGGCACGAGCATCGCCGCGCAGAATGGAGGGGCCTGGAAGAATTTTGAACCGGTCAACATGACCATTACGCCTTTGGCCAAGAGCTCGTGAATGAGGGTATGGTCCACGCGGAATTGGCATAAATCCACCACCCACATGGTATCGCTGTCGGTATCGATGACGTTCAAATCATCCTTGATCCCAGACTTCGAGCCGAACACCAAGCTACCCACAATGGCAGCATCCTGATTCTCAGCAATGATTTTATTGATCGCTGCGGTGCGGTCCAGGATATTTCCTTCCTCATCGCGCGCATCTAAATACACCACTTCGCTCACGTTTTCTGGATCGACGAGGGCGCCCTTTTCAATGGTTTCTCCAAACTGGTTGTAGTTCGCGTAGAACTTGGTCTCAGAAGCAAACTTACTTCCGGAGCCCAATTCCTCCGGGCAGCTCACAATATTCAGCAAGCGCTTCCCGGGTTCAACATCATCTGGAACATCAATGGGTAGTACACCAAATCCGATCCCGACGGCCCGAAGTACACATCAAATGGATCCTTGAACTCATCCTGCACCAAATTGCGCAGGCGGTTCGCTTGGTTCTCCAACAAGTTCTCGTAATTCAAATCTTCGTACTTGCCCAAAAACGCCTTCGAGACACTAAAAGAACGGCGCGTCAACATATTCGCAGTACACGAACCGCGCTGAAACAATGTTTCGTATTCGACCGGATTAAGGTGGTATTTGTTGAGTCCCGTCTCCGGGATTTGATGAACTCGTTCGTCACATCCTTCTACAAGGACGTCTAGAATCTGTTGTTTACCAATAACATTGGCTTTTTCACTATCCATAAAATGATTTACAGTTGAAGTTCAAAAATACACATCTAGTTGCCGTTTATCAATGATTTAGGTCCGATTATTCCACAACTTTTGCTAGTTTGCATGGATACAAATACAGACTATGTCCCTGAAGAAATACACCCCGTTTTTAACGACTTGGATTGCCCCAATGATCGTATTGCTCGGCATCAACGTAGCCTTTTTAAGCCCAGCCTACCTCGATGGCGATATCCTCGATCAAGACGATATCAAATTAGGGTACGCCAAGAGCAAGGAAACGCGCGATTATAGAGACCAAACGGGCGAAGAGGCACTTTGGACAAATGCCATGTTTAGCGGCATGCCTACCACGCAAATCTCCACCGAATACGGCGGAAACCTCTTTGAATACATCTCGGCGACCGTACGCACCATCGGGGGCCGCACCTCCTCCACCTACATCATTTTCTACTTGATGATTGCGGCCTTCATCGGCTTGCGAGGCATGGGCGTGCACCACTGGCTCAGCGCCATTGGCGGATTTGCCTACGGCTACAGCGGATTCTTCATCATCGGCTATGCCGCAGGGCACAATGCCAAGGTCAACACCGCGGCCTTCATCCCTTTGATGATCCTAGCGCTATTGTTGATTCTCGAGAAAAAGAATTGGCGTGCCTTTATCCTGATGTCACTTTTCGCAGGATTGAGCATTCACCGAAACCACTTCCAAATCACGTATTACGCGGCCCTGTTCATGGGTGTCATTTGGCTCACCTATTTGATCAAATACGCCAAGGAGAAAGCGCTACCTGAGTTTGGGAAGTACACTGCTTTATTGCTTTTGGCCGGTGTTCTGGCCATCGGTCCGAACATCGCAAACATTTGGTCTACCAAAGTCTATACTGAAGAAAGTATGCGCGGCGGTAAGAGCGAATTGACCCAGAAAAATCAAAACCAGGGCGAAGGCGGTCTATCCTTTGAATATGCCATGAGCTGGTCCGCTGGCATCTATGAAACTGTAGCGCTAGTTATTCCTGACGCTGCAGGCGGCGGGATGAAGGTGGACTACAATGCCAAGGGTACCGAAACCTACGAACAACTCCTTCGTGCCTTTCAGACAGCAGGGCATGTCCCCTTCTCAAGCGGAAGCACAAGCCATCAATACATGGGCGGAGCATTCATGAAATGGACGGGAGAAAGCATGGGCAATGGCGCCTATTATGTTGGAGCCAGCATCTTCTTCCTCTTCTGTTTGGCCTTCTTTACCGTAGGGGGTACCATCCGTCAATGGGTCATTGCCAGCATCGTAGTCTTCTCCTTCATGGGTTGGGGTTCCAACCTCGAGTGGTTCAACAGCCTGTTGTTCGACTACCTGCCGCTGTACAACAAGTTCCGCGTGCCTTCAATGGCGATGGTGGTATTGTTCTTCCTTGTGCCATTCTACGGCCTATTAGGACTACAGCACTGGCTCGGCATGGAGAAAAAAGCGCGCTTCGAAGCGCTGTGGAAAGGTGCCGCGTTGTTCGCCGGTTTCCTCTTCGTGTTCGGGTTCATCGCACCCTATTTTATGGATTTAGAAACGGCTCGTGATGACCAGTTCGCACAGCAAGGCTTTTCTATCGATCAGCTCGTAGGCGATCGTCGCGGCTTGATCACTTCCTCTGCCACCCGCTCTCTAATGATGGGACTTGCTGTGGGTGTTGCGCTATACCTATGGCATATTGAGAAGCTAAAACAATTGGCCACATTTACTATTATTAGCCTCGTCGCCTTAGTAGATCTATGGTCATTTAACAGGGACCAATTAGAAACGGACGACTTCCTCTCGAAGCGCCAGTGGGAAGCACAATATGCGCCTAACGCAGCGAATCAACAAATACTCCAGGATACCGATCCACACTTCCGCGTTTGGAATGCAACCGCTGGATTGACCAACGATAGCTACACCTCCTATCACCACAAGAGCATTGGCGGGTACCACGGTGCGAAGCTGCAACGCTACCAGGATCTGATTGACAATCAGCTCAACAAACAAAACATGGCCTGTTTCAACATGCTCAACGCGAAATGGGTCATCACGCAAGGACAAAATGGGCAGCCGCAAGCACAGCGCAACTTCCAAGCCTGTGGCAATGCTTGGGCCGTCAGTAATGTGCAATATGCCGCCACCGCTGATGAAGAAATGGCCGCGCTATCCAACTTTGACCCTAAGCAAACGGCTATAGTACCACAGCAATACGCCTCGGAATTGGGCGGTAAAACAAGCTTTGGGCCAGCCAAACTCAAGCTCACCACCTACGACCCAAAATTCTTGGAATACAGCTTCGAAGGCAATGATGCCCTTGTCGTATTCTCAGAAATCTACTACGAAGGTTCGGGCAACGACTGGCAAGCCTACATCGACGGTGAGGCAGTGGACCATCTGCGTGTGAACTACCTATTGCGCGGGCTTCAAGTGCCGGCAGGTAGGCATACCATTACATTTGAATTCGCACCTAAGTCCTATTATGTGGGACGTAAAATCAACTTCGCAGGTTCTGGCATACTCCTACTTCTATTGGGGTGGATGGGCTGGAAACAGCGCAAGGAAGTATAAAAAAAAGCCGCCCTCGGGGCGGCTTTTTTATGTCAATATCTCTGTAAGCAGGCGCTTGGCCTGTGCATCGCGAGCATAATCAGCAATGCGCGACGCATCTGTTCTTGGAGCTCCTTGGTCGTACTGCTGCTGAACGTATTGAGCAATGGCTGCCTTATCCGCATAATCGAAACATTGCCCCGCTCCTGCTTCGTGAATGATGGAGGCTGCATCACCTGAAGTGGGACCTAATCCCAAAATAGGATTACCAGCGCCCAAATAATCAAAGAGCTTCCCTGGGATATGGCCGGTGGCACTGGCCACGTTTGGCAACAAGAACAGCATCATGTGACAATCGAGCAATTTCTGATTCAAGGCCGCTTTAGGAACATATTCCTCAAAGGTCACCTGAATGTGATCGCCTGCTCGGGCCAAATCTTCCGCGCTTTTACCGTCCCATGACCCCACCACTTTGATGTGCATGGGAAAGCTCAAGGTATTCAGCGCTTGGACCAATTCCGATACAGGGTATTGCGCCGCCAAGGTTCCGGCATAAAGCAAGGTGAAGACCTCGGGACGCTGTGGCGTCAATGCTGCAAAATCCTCGGGATCAAAACCGTTGGTTAGCGTATGTACACTCCCCTTCGGCAGCCCGCCTTTTTTCTCATATAACTCGCTCCAGCTGGGGCTCACGCTGATCAGGGCATCACAACTTGAAAACACGCGACGCTCCAACCCCATTTCATACCAACGCGTAAGTGCAGTTGGATAAAACTTGCGGTAGTAGTAAATATCTGTCCACGGATCCCTGAAGTCTGCGATCCACTGTATACCTAATTTCTTTTGAAGTTTGAGTCCAATTAATTGGGTACTATGAGGCGGCGATGTTGTAATCCAGTGCTGAACGCCATGTGCTCGAACAATCTTAACGGCTGCCGCATAGGCATCTGTGTTCCAACCTTTACGGGCATCCGGAACAAAGAAATTTCCTCGAACAAATCTGGCCACCTTCTGCAAGAAGCTCACGTTCGCTTCTTCTCCGGAAAACCCGCTAAAGGGTACGGATTTCTTGCCCGTCACTTTCTTGTAGGCTCCGAACTTCTCTGAAGTACCGGTCCGATGAACCGTGATGTTCGAATGCACCTCATCCAACAGCCCTTCATCTCGAAGTGGATAGGTAGCCTTGTCGGCATCGACCGTCACCACGTGCAACTCCACCCCTTCTTTGGCCAAGTATTTACTCAGCTTCAGCCAGCGTTGCACGCCAGGACCTCCCGCAGGAGGCCAATAGTAGGTGATGATGCCTATTTTTTTCACTTCTCGTCGTCTTTGACTTCTTCGTAATCCACATACTCGCCCACATTCTTAGAGAATGTACTGCTCTTCTTTTTCGGCGATGACTTTGCGGGACCAGAAGGTCTTCCTCCCCCGAAAAATCTATCGAGCCATTTGAAGATGAAGTAGGCAAGTACCGTTAGGGCTATAAAACGAAGCATGGAGGCAAAAATTTTTGTCAAGATAAAAAAGAATCCCGGCGCCATGGGCGCCGGGATCTCCGTTTACGAACTGTTTCCTTAGCGGCTCAAGTAGAGGCTACGCTCGCTGTATAATTTTCTGAAGGTTGGATCCTTCAAGTCTTTGATGAAGTGAATGGCTTCACCCGTTGATTTCATTTCAGGGCCCAAGGCCTTGTTCACGTTAGGGAATTTGCTGAAGCTGAACACAGGGATCTTCACCGCATATCCTTCTAATTCAGGATTGAAATTAAAATCAGTGACTTTCTTCGTACCCAACATCACCTTCGTAGCGTAATTCACATATGGCTCACCGTATGCCTTACAGATGAACGGCACGGTACGAGAAGCACGTGGGTTAGCTTCGATGATGTACACGATATCATCCTTGATGGCGAACTGGATGTTGATCAATCCTTTCGTCTCAAGCGCCTTGGCAATATTGATCGTATGCTCCTCAATCTGCTGCATCACCAACGGACCTAGGTTGAACGGCGGCAATACTGCTGAGCTATCTCCCGAGTGAATACCACAAGGCTCGATGTGCTCCATGATTCCGATGATGTAGGCATTCTCACCGTCACAAATGGCATCTGCCTCTGCTTCAATGGCCCCGTCTAGGTAATGATCTAGCAATACACGGTTTCCTTCGAACTCTTTGAAGAGGTTTACCACGTGACGCTCTAGTTCAGCTTTATTGATGACGATTTTCATTCCTTGACCACCCAATACGTAGGAAGGACGAACGAGAATTGGGAACCCTAGATCATCCGCGATATCCAATGCCTCATCAGCATTTGTCGCGACATCAAACTTTGGATAAGGGATGTTGATTTCTTTCAAAAGCGTAGAGAAACGACCGCGGTCTTCCGCCAAATCCAATGCTTCGTATGAAGTACCGATGATTTCAATGCCGTAACGGCTTAACTTCTCTGCCAGCTTCAATGCGGTCTGACCCCCAAGCTGCACAATGACCCCTCTTGGTTTTTCGTGCAGGATGATGTCGTAAATGTGCTCCCAGAATACCGGCTCGAAGTACAACTTATCTGCAGTATCAAAATCCGTACTTACCGTTTCTGGGTTACAGTTGATCATGATGGTTTCATAGCCCTCTTCACGAGCGCTCAATACCCCATGAACACAGCTGTAATCAAATTCAATCCCTTGACCAATACGGTTAGGGCCCGAACCAAGAACGACGATTTTCTCGCGGTCAGTGACCACACTTTCATTCTCAATAACTTCTACACCGTCTGCGGTAACAAAAGAATTTTCAAAGGTCGAGTAGTAATAGGGCGTCTGTGCAGGGAATTCCGCCGCACAAGTATCCACCAGCTTCCATACACGGTTGATGCCTAAATCCGTACGCTTGCTGTGTACTTCACTTTCCAAGGCATGAATCATGTGTGCAATTTGGCGATCCGCGAAGCCTTTCATCTTGGCCTCAAGGATCAAATCCTTAGGCAAGGATTCCAATGTATGTTTTTCAATTTCACCTTGGACACGGGCCAAATCCTCAATCTGCTTGAGGAACCACATATCTATTTTGGTGATGTCGTAAATGGTACGAAGTGGAATGCCCATCTGGATTGCATCATAGATAACGAACAATCGATCAGATGAAGCATATTCTAGTTTGTGTAGGATCGTGTCCTGATCTGTCAATCCTTTACCGTCTGCTCCTAGACCGTTACGCTTGATTTCGAGACTCTGCGCGGCTTTGTGGAGTGCTTCTTGGAAGCTTCGACCAATTCCCATGACCTCACCTACAGCCTTCATTTGAATGCCAAGTCGGGTATCCGCACCTTCAAACTTCTCGAAGTTCCAACGCGGGATTTTCACGATCACATAATCCAAGGTTGGCTCGAAATACGCGGTAGTGGTCTTTGTGATTTGGTTGTTGAGTTCGTCTAGCGTGTACCCAATAGCCATCTTCGCTGCCACCTTTGCAATAGGATAACCCGTTGCTTTTGAAGCCAAAGCAGAAGAACGGCTTACACGAGGGTTAATCTCAATCGCGACGATATCTTCTTTCTCATCCGGGCTTACTGCAAACTGAACGTTACACCCTCCGGCAAAGGTTCCAATGCTGCGCATCATCTTGATCGCCATATCACGCATCTTTTGGTACGTGGTATCACTCAAGGTCATCGCAGGCGCTACGGTTATAGAATCACCCGTATGGATACCCATAGGATCCATGTTCTCAATAGAACAAATGATGATGATGTTATCGTTTTTGTCGCGAAGCAACTCAAGCTCGTATTCCTTCCAGCCAAGTAAGGCCTTATCAATCATGACCTCGTGAATAGGGCTGATTTCTAATCCTCGGCTCAATGCTTCATCAAACTCCTCAGGTGTGTGTACAAAAGTTGCTCCAGCACCACCTAAGGTAAAAGATGCACGCACACACAATGGAAAGCCGAACTCCTGGGCGGTTTCCTTACCACGCAAAAATGACTTCGCAATGCGTGAAGGTGCCATAGGAATATCAATCTCTTCCATCAATTTGCGGAACTCATCACGGTCCTCAGTAATGTTGATGGCATCAATATCTACACCAATGATGCGCACATTATTTTCTTCCCAAACACCTTGTTTATCTGCATCGATACACAAGTTCAACGCCGTTTGACCACCCATAGTAGGCAGTACTACATCAATGTCCGGATGTATTTTGAGGATTTCCTCAATATTCTCCACTGTCAAAGCCTTCAGATAGATGTTATCGGCGATAACCTCATCTGTCATGATGGTGGCTGGATTAGAATTGATGAGTGTTACGGTGATTCCTTCCTCTCGAAGGCTTCGTGATGCTTGGGATCCAGAATAGTCAAATTCACAGGCTTGACCAATAACAATAGGACCTGATCCGATGATGAGGACGTGTTTGATGGAGTTGTCTTTCGGCATGTGCTTTTAAGATTTGTACAAAGTTAGGTGCGGATTAGGCCAAAAAAAAGGTGTTGCTTTCGGCAACACCTATATCTTATCAAAAGGTTTTAAACATTACCCTTTGTAATTTCCTTTATCACTAACGGTCAAACTCTTGCGACCTTTTGAGCGACGAGAAGCCAACACCTTGCGGCCATCTACTGATTCCATTCTTGAACGGAATCCGTGCTTGTTCTTGCGTTTTCTATTGCTGGGCTGGAATGTGCGTTTCATAACAATATAATTTACCCGTTCGTCTTCGGGGGTGCAAATATAGAATAGAGTTTCTATTTAACAATCCCTGTGAAACCAAATTTTAAAAAAAGTTTATTCTGCCTCATCCTAAGGACAACTATCCTATCGACTTAACTTCGCAAAGTTACAACGAGAAACTATGAACCCTCAAGATTTTTGGAACGGCCGATATCGCGATGAATCCTACGCCTACGGCACACTGCCGAATGAATTCATTGCCCAAAGCATACAAGAGTTAACCCCTGGAAAGATTTACTTTCCCGGCAGAGGGCGAAGGCCGTAATGCCGTGTATGCTGCAACCAAAGGCTGGAAAGTTTGGGCAGCAGATCAAAGTGAGGAAGGCAAAAAAAAGGCCATACAGCTCGCAGAACACCACAACGTTGAAATCCATTACCATGTGGGCAATGCCATGCATTATACGTGTCCTGAACCCTTAGATGCCGTGGGTTTCTGTTATTTCCACACCCCAGAAACCGTTTTGGCACCGATGTATTCAAACATTTTTGGCCAATTAAAACCTGGGGGCACTGTCCTACTCGAAGGATTTTCTGAGAAGAATTTAGGTCTTGGAAGCGGCGGACCACAAGACCTTAGCATGCTCTTCACAGAGGCAAAAAATCAAGTCCCTACTCTCAGGTTTTCAAAACATTAAGGTTTGGGAAGAATGTGTACAGCTCAATGAAGGCCAGTACCACCAAGGGACGGCATGGGTCATTCGAGCCATTGCAGAAAAATAATTCTATCCCATTTATTCTCACTACCTTCGCCGCTGAAAATTAGGGGGCGTCCATCTTTCCAATGGTAGGGAACTTTAAACTGGGAAGCGCTGACGTCCAATTGGCGCACCCAGCGGAACTGGGTAATTAAACCAGGGCTAAGTCCCGACATTATGGAAACCTTTAAAGACAGCGGTCTTCACCCTCAGATTGTACAGGGTGTAGAAGCACTCGGGTTTGTTGAACCCACCCCAATCCAAAAAATGAGCATTGAACATTTGCTCGAAAACACCACGGATTTAATCGCATTTGCACAAACAGGAACTGGTAAGACAGCAGCATTCTCGTTGCCTATTCTTCACCAACTTGAAGAAGATGTGCAGCATGTACAAGCCATTATTCTTGCGCCCACGCGCGAATTATGTCTGCAAATCGCAACAGATATCGATGCCTATTCGAAGTTCATGCCGGTAAAAGTTACTGCTGTTTATGGTGGGGCTCCCATTACCAAGCAGATCAAAGAACTTCAACAACGTCCGCAGATCGTGGTAGGTACCCCGGGACGTACCCTCGATTTAATTGAGCGCAAAAAACTTCGCATCGAAGACGTTCAGTTCTTGGTTCTAGATGAGGCAGATGAAATGTTGAGCATGGGCTTCCAAGATGAATTGGACGCTATTCTTGCCAATACCCCAGAGCATAAGCAGACACTTTGTTACAGCGCCACTATGCCAGATGGCATGAAGAAGCTCACAAAAAAATACTTGCATGAGCCGAAGGAAATCTCTGCGGGTAAGCGCAATATTTCTGCAAGCAATGTAAGCCACGAATTGTATGTCGTGAGTGCGAAACATACCTACGAAGCTATGCGTCGCATCATGGACTTCAATCCAAACATGTACGGCATTGTCTTCTGTAGAACGCGTCGCGAAACGCAGAGCATCGCAGAACAATTAATCACCGACGGGTACCGGGCCGAAGCATTACACGGTGATTTGAGCCAAGCGCAGCGCGATGAGGTGATGAATCGCTTCCGCAAGCGTAAATTGAATGTAATGGTCGCTACCGATGTAGCTGCACGCGGTATCGATGTCAATGAACTGACCCACGTAATCAACGTGAACATTCCGGATGATCCGGAAGTCTATGTGCACCGTTCAGGTCGTACCGGACGTGCGGGATCTTCTGGTATTTCTATTGTGATTACACACGGCAGAAACATGCGTAAGGTGAACAACCTTGAGCGCATCATCGGCAAGGAATTCGAGCAGAAGAAGGTGCCAAGTGGTGAAGCTATTTGCGAAATTAAAATAGGTCAAGCCATTGATGAGTTGGTAGAATTTGAATTCGCCAACGAACTGGATCCTATGTTGTTGGACAGCGCCATGGATAAATTGGCCCACCTCAGTAAAGCAGAACTTATTGAACGATTCCTAGGTCATGAAACTTCATTGATTTTGAGTCGTTACCGCGGTGCACGTGATATTAACGAGCAACCGAAGAAATTCAAGGAGCAAGGTCCTCGCAAATCTAGCGGCGGCAGTGAAGAAGGTTTCAAAACCATCGTAGTTGATTTAGGATACCGTCAAAACGTAAACCCAAGTCGCTTGATCGGATTGATCAACGATACTATGGAAGGCAAGAAAATCCGCATCGGGAAAATCGATATGGATAAAACCTTTACGCGTATCGATGTAGAAGAGCGTTTTGCAGTTGAAGTAGCCGTGAGATTGAGCGGCGCGAAAACAGGCTCCTATGTAGTCAATGCCTACTTCGAAGAAGGCTCTGGTTCTAGCGGTGGTGCTTCAGGCGGCCAACGTCGTCAAAAGCGCGAGCGCATCTCCGGCGGCAAGAAATTCCGCAGTGATAATCGCTTTGAAAATCGCGGTGGTCGTGGGGATCGTCGCAGAGACGATCGCGACCAAAACTTCCGCAGCAATGACGATCGCCCGAGAAAGCGACGCGACGATAGAGGTGGTGATTTCAGAGGCAGCGACGACAGCAGACCACGCCACCGTAGTGACCGCCCTTCGTTTGATTCAGACCGTTCACGTTCACGTGGCGGATATGGTGGACCAAGAGGTGAAAACAGAGGTCATTCAAAAGGCAAACCGGCCGGAAAACGCAATAAGAAGTACTAAACTTTCCTGTATTTTAGGCGTATGAAAACAGCTTGGATTACAGGAAGTAGCAGTGGAATAGGTAAGGCTATGGCGATGGAATTTAATCGCCATGGTTACTTTACCATTTTGAGTGCCAGACGTGCTGAAGTCCTTGCTGAAGTTCAGCATCAGTTGCCTCATCCCGAAAACAGCGCTGTTTTAGTATTGGATTTATCTCTATACAAGGAGGCTGATCAATGGGCACAGCAGGCACTAAGCCATACCGGTCAGATTGATATTTTGGTCAATAACGGCGGCATGGGACATTTGGGCCGGGTCGTTGAAATGGCGCTCGATGTCGAGGAAAAGGTGATGCAGACCAATTTTTGGGGGACAGCAGCCTTGACCAAAGCCATGGTGCCTGTGATGTTGGAGCAGGGTTCGGGACAGATTTGGTCCGTGGCCAGCATACTCTCTTATTTTGGCAGCCCAAAACTTGCCGCCTATGCAGCGAGTAAATTCGCAGTGGTCGGATACATGGAAAGCCTACAGTATGAGCTGCGTAAAACTCCAGTGCACGTAGGGATCTTGAGTCCAGGCTTTATCAACACTAATGTAACGTTGAGTAGCTTAGGACCAGATGGCAAACCTATTGGCCAGAACAGTGTGGCACAGGAGAAAGGAATGCTTCCAGAGGAATTGGCCAGAAAATTCTTCCGTATCACTCAGAAGAACCAACCACCCCTGCACGTTGTTATAGGTGGATATGAAAAATGGGCCGTGCCTTTTAAAAGATACTTGCCGAAAATATTTTTCAAGGTCTACGGAAAACTGACAGATATCACTAGAGGAAAAAAGTAGCAACTACTATATTTGGACAACAAGATTAATACCATGGTCGAAGGAATCATCAACCCCAAATACCTAGATCCTGCTTTTGCAGCAGAATTAAAAACTGCTTACGACACGGCATCGCCATGCAAGCACATTGTTCTGGAAGACTTTTTCCAGGAGGACATTGCAATGGACTTGTTCAACAACTTCCCTTCTATTGACCAATTGAATGTGAAGCGCAAGAGCTTGAACGAAGACAAAAGCGAAGATTACCACTTCGAGCGCTGGCACCCATCGTTCTCAAAGGTTCGTTCGGCCGTAGGATCGAAGGAATGGAGCGAGCAATTGGGCCGCATCACAGGCATTGACGGTTTGCATACCACTACAGATGCATTGGGATCGGGAGTTCACCAGGGCCGCAATGGTTCGTATGTAGATGTTCATATCGATGTAAATATGAACCCTAAGTTGGGATTGTGGCGCCGATTGAACCTATTGGTTTACCTAAACAAAAATTGGCAGCCGGAATACGGTGGTGACTTGGAGTTGTGGAATAAAGAGATGACAGAATTGGTCACGAAAGTGCCACCAACATTCAATACAGCGGTCATCTTCTATACGGACGATAATAGCCCACACGGCTATGGCAAAATAGACATTCCAGAAGGAGAGTCACGCAAAAGTTTCTACACCTACTTCTATACAAAACCTGAGGACGGTGTGACCTACAGAGATTCTAAGTTTATCTCACGGCCAGACGATGGGGCCGTTCGCAAAGTGGCTACCGGGATCAAAGAGACGCTGAAGATCAACGGAAAAAAGCTTCTCAAGACATTGGGAATCAAAGACCTCGACTTCCAAGACAAAAACTAAAAAAACCGCCTTCGGGCGGTTTTTTTTATCCTACGTGCATCGAACCTTTCGGGTACTTGAAGGAGTTAGATTCTAATTTACGGTCACTCAACGCGAAGGCCAAGGTCAGCGTACCCACACGTCCGATCAACATCGAAACCATCAAGACAATCTTACCACCAAGGGATACCGAAGGCGTGATGCCCGTGCTCAATCCTACGGTACAGAAGGCACTTACTTCTTCAAAGGCCAAATCCAACAAAGCTTTATCCGGCTCAAAGACAGTCAACAAAAATATCCCTATAAGAATACTCACGGCGGAGAATAAGAATATTGCAAAAGCTTTATTCATCAATCCCCAAGGAATTTGGGTCTTGTATATATTGACGTTTTTCTTGCCTTGAATGGTCGCCGCAGCACTCATGAAGACCAAGGCGAAGGTGCTCGTTTTAATCCCCCCAGCGGTTGATCCAGAACCCCCACCAATAAACATGAGGAAGATGAAGAACAACAATGTTGGGGTGGCCATGGCACCGAAGTTAATGGTATTGAAACCGGCTGTACGTGCGGTAATACTTTGGAAGATGCTGTGGCTAAGCTGTGGACCGATGGGTCCCTGGTGCCCTTCTAACATCAAAACCATCGCAGCACCAAAAAGAATCAATACCCCTGCCACTACCAAACCAAGTTTAGTACCAACGCGCAGACTCCGCCATGACTTCGCCATCGACTGTTTGCGCCAAGGCTGCTTGAGCAAGTCCGAAATGGTCCCAAATCCTATACCCCCCAACACAATCAAGATGGCAATGATGGCATGTACCCCAAACTCATGGTTCACACCCTCGCTCGCCAAACTATTGCTGAACAAGGAGAACCCTGCGTTATTAAAGGCAGAAATACTGTGGAACAAGCTGTAAAAGAGATTTTCTCCCAAGCCGTCGTACTTGCCTCTCCAGAGAACGGCCAACAATCCAGCTCCTATTAATTCAATGAAAATGGTCAATCTGAAAATGGCGCCTATTAATGAGCGGCTTCGATTAAGGTCTTCTCCAAGGTTTTCGCTCATAAAGTTTGCTTGACGCATGCCGAAGCCGCCGCGCAGAATAGCAAATATGGCAGCGAATGAAATGATGTTCAAACCGCCAAGCTGCATTAATATCATAACCACGATTTGGCCCTTTCCGCTCAGGATTTGGCTGATATCAATAAGACTCAATCCCGTTACACAACTGGCCGAAATACTGGTAAACAATGCCGTCAAGAAGTCCAACCCGCTGTGGCCTTTGATGGTCATTTCAGGGAGCATTAATAGACCCGCACCCATAATGATGAGAAGGACAAAACTAAGGATCAGCAGGGTCGGTGGACTGAGCCTACTCTTAGGCAACATCTCGCCAACCTTACCAAACTCCAAGCCCACAATCACTAAGAAGTACAGCTGCAAGAAGAGCATAAAACTCTCTTGGAGGCCTGGGATTTTTAGGAATTGGCCCAATTCATTTAAGATCTCAAACTTGAAAATATTAATGACCAAGATGTCCACAATGATGAACAACATGAGGACCCCCTCCCACTTTCGGTCCTTTAAAAATTCTCGAGGATGGAAGTTGTAGAAGAGCTCTAGGAAAAACTTGAGCAGGTAAAAGGCTATGGAGCCTCTCACGATATATCCCACAAGCTCATTGCGCCATGCATCAAGCTCGTAGCCGTGATAAAATACCAGAACCATCAACGTGAACGTCGCTACAAAGAGGCTTCCTGTAGCTAAGGAGGACATCACAAAATCTCGGCTATCGTAAATACGGATGTTGATGAACTCACGCGCGGCGTTGATGCGTTGTTTCAATTTCACAATGTGACTTTTGCGTTTATCGAATTTACCCCGATTCTCTGAGAATCAAGCATTCTAATCGTATTTCTCGTACGACTTTTCCTCAATCAGATTTGAGCCCGTCAGGAGGTTAATCTCTTTCTTCACAGCGGCTCTGCGGTCGTTCAGCTGGTACACGCTACGGGCAGCGGCCACAAATGAAGGACCAAAATCTTGCGATTTCTCCAGCCCGCGCAACACGTCTTCTACCTCCCAGAGTGAAGTGTTTACCTCCAACAGCTGGTCTTGCAAAGTACTAAGAGTGCCCGAAGATTCAAGAGAACGAATGGCATCCACGGCAGGCTGAAGGCTTTCCAGCTCACGATGTATGTTATTGAGCGCAGTGGGATCTGTAATTCTCTCGCTCTTGATTTGGAGGATCGAATACTTGTCCAACACTTCGCCGTTGGATACCTCAATTTTCATTATTAGTCTTCTAGTTTGGCAACGGCCGCTTTCACGCGACGAACCGCTTCTTCCAACTCTGCTTCTGCTGCAGCATAAGAGAATCGAACATAACCCGGCAAGCCAAAGGCATCACCAGGCACGGTACTCACCAATCCTTCTTCCAACAGGTACATGCTCAAATCGAGAGAAGTTTCAATGACCTTGCCATTAAATTTCTTTCCTAAGATACTAGAAACGCGAGGGAACACATAGAAGGCTCCTGGAGGCGTGTCCAATTCAAATCCAGGGATATCATTCATCCAATCTACCATCTTCGCACGACGTGTGGCAAAGGTATCCACCATGTATTGCACGGTTGAAGGATCCGCTTCCACAGCTGCGATACAGGCGCGCTGTGCCACAGAATTGGTTCCAGAAGTAAAGTTGCTTTGGAACTTTGTACAAGCCTTTGCTATCCATTCCGGCGCCCCGATATATCCAATACGCCATCCCGTCATCGCAAAGCCTTTGGACAATCCGTTGACCGTAACGGTTTGGTTATATACCTCTGGGAAGCTCGCAATACTTACGTGCTCGACTTCACCGTAGTTCAACAACTCATAAATCTCGTCCGAGATGATGTATAGGTTAGGGTGTTTCGCGACCACTGCAGCAATGGCAGCGAGATCTTCTTTGCTGTAAATGGCACCACAAGGGTTGTTCGGAGAAGAGAAAATCAACACTTTCGATTTCGGAGTGATGGCCGCTTCCAACTGTGCTGCAGTAATCTTGAAGCCGCTTTCCATGGTCGTTGGAAGGATTTTCACCTCGCCGCCACAGTATTTGGCTTGATCCATATAGCTCACCCAATACGGCGCAGGAATGATCACCTCATCTCCTGGATCAACTAGGGTTAAAAAGACATTCAACAAGCTCTGCTTGGCACCTGTACTCACCACGATTTGGCTTGGATCGTAATCCAAGCCCGTTGTCGCGCTTGAACTTCTTTGCGATGCTCGCCTGAAGATCAGAAAATCCAGGAACCGGCATGTAATGCGTGTAGTTTTGCTCCATGGCTTCCACCGCCGCAGCCTTGATAAAATCAGGGGTGTCGAAGTCCGGCTCGCCTAGAGATAAACTGATGACTTGTTTGCCCGTAGCACTGAGTTCTCGTGCTTTTTTGGCCATTTCAATAGTCATGGGAAGCCCCATCTCCTGTGCGCGTTGTGAAAGTGCTTGCATTATAGAAGTAGTGTGAGTGTGTTGTAAGGCGACAAATTTAACGATATTTGTAAGCCTCAACACAGAATTATGGAAGCATTTATTGAAATCCTCAAGTATACTTTTCCCGCGGCTTTAATGCTGCTACTCACCTACTTACTCCTATCGAACTTTGTAGATAATGAGGAGAAGCGTCGCCAATTTTATTTGCGCAAGGATCTCACAAAAAAAGCCCTTCCCCTAAGATTTCAAGCCTTTGAGCGCCTTACTGTATTCTTGGAGCGCATTACCCCAAACCAATTGGTCACTCGTGTAAAACCCGGCAACATGACCTTAGGCATCTACCGTAAAACCTTGGTTGATGCTATCCGTCAGGAGTACGAATACAACATTTCGCAACAAGTATATGTAAGCGATAAATGCTGGAACAACATCGTGAGTGCCAAAAGCCAAGTGGTGAGCATGATCAACAAGGTCACCGCCGAAATGGACGAAAACGCCACTGCCGCGGACCTCAGCCGCAAGTTGATTGAACTCGAAATGACGGGAGATATCTTCCCAACGAAGGCGGCCATCCTTCTACTCAAGCACGAAGCCGCGCGCAATTTCTAACGGTCGAGCCGACGTCTCAATTCTTCGATAAATAGTTTCGATGCCTGTAATGGGCCTAGTTCGCTTTGGCCCACCTTGGCTCGCAGGGCTTCGTAGGCTGCCTGCAACCCATGATGCTGTTGCAGCACACTTCGCAACGCATGCTGTACTTCTACTTCGTACCAATATTCTGCTTGTCGACGACGCTTCTCATCGAACCAACCTTGTGCTCTAGAATGGCGAATACATTGATCGATAGCGGCATCCAGCTCCTCGAATCCTTGGCTTTCCAATGCTGAAATCAGGGTAATGGTGGGGGTCCAATTAAACTCGTCCCTCGTACTCAATTGCAACGCACGCTGTAATTCCACACGCGTTCGTTTGGCCGCTTGAGCACGCTCGCCCTCACTTTTATTGATGGCAATCAAATCAGCCATCTCCATTATTCCTTTCTTGATGCCTTGCAGCTCATCCCCGGTCCCAGGCATGGCTAAAAACAAGAATGCATCGACCATTTGGGATACTGCCGTTTCGCTCTGCCCCACACCGACGGTCTCCACAAACACATGGGTATAACCTGCCGCCTCGCACAATACGATGGCAGCTTTTGTCGCCCTCGCCACACCGCCCAGTGCTCCCGAAGAAGCCGTAGGACGAATAAAAGCACGCTCATGGCGCCCCAGCGCTACCATTCTGGTCTTATCCCCCAAAATAGCACCGTGAGACCTCGACGAAGAAGGATCAATGGCCAACACGGCCAACCGTGCCTTTTCATTCGACTCTAAATAGTGTACCCCATAGGATTCCAGAAATGTACTCTTACCTACGCCAGGAACTCCAGAAATCCCCAATCGCACGCTATTCCCGGCATGTGGCAATAACTTTTCTAGCAATGCTCCTGCCTTCACCACATCCTCAGCCACTTCACTTTCTACCAAGGTGATCCCGGCCGCAAGCGCCGCACGATCCCCAACGAGAATGGCGCGCTCCAATTCCTCTACACTCCAAGCAGGTCTTTTTCCTGCTTGGAACTTCGGATTCACTGAAGGTCCATCTGTGGCCGATTTCTGAGTATGCAATGTCTTTTTAGCCATCAGGCTTGATCTATATAGGCTTGAAGATAAGCGTATTTATCGGTCAATGCACCGTCTGCACATTCTGTAGCGCGTTCTAACACACCTTCTTCATCGCCATTAAAAAGCGCTGGGACAACATGGGTCATCAGGTCACCGCCGAAACTTAGCGAGGCATCTCTTGGCAATTCACACGGCAGGTTATCTACCGCCATCACCCCTATAGCTTCAGGATGATCATGCCCTACCTCCTTCTCCTCAGCAGCCAAGTACCCATAAAACGGATCGGCAATGGTGGAGGCTCGAAGTGTCGAAGCCACCGGCCCGTCTATATCACAACTGATGTCCGCCACATAGGTAATGGCAAACTCTGCCTGCTTCGCATCCTCTCTGGTAAAAATGAAAGGCGCCCGGCTGTCGTAATAATGCCCTGCGATGTAGAGCTTGGCAAAAGGTGCATAACGCATAAAATCACTCTCATAGCCGCTCGGATCTGCAAAGAGTTCCTTGCGATCGAATGGACTTCCATCGCTCGTTTTATAATATTCTTCTACGTCCAATTGGCTCCAAAAACAACCTTCATACCCCGAAATCTCTTCCGGGGAAATCTGAGGAATGCCCGACGCCACTAGCGTCTCCACTGCACCTGAGGCCACACGGCCTTTTCCTGTCAATAGAATTCGCACATCCGAAGGCCAATCTATGCCTTGAAGTTGCGCAAACATTTCTTCCATGTCCTTGCACTCGTGGGCCGGCTTCAATGTGAATTGACCGTACTTCTCACCCCATCCGCGCAAGCCGTTGTACGCTCCCACTAGCCCAGCGAATCGGCCAAAAGCCACCACACGAGCACCATTTTTAGTGAGCAACTCGTAATCTATCAAACGAATGTTACGCTCCACACAGGCCTTCAATAATTTGGCATTGTAAGGCTGCTTTTTGTACGTATGCGAAAAGAAAAAATAAGTCTTATTCGGGATGAGCTGATCTATGGGCACTTCTTTAACCCCAAAGAGTACATCACAATCACTCAAATCCTCTTGCAACTGGATACCCGCTGCAACATATTCATCGTCTCCGATGGCACGTATGGGCGATGGTTGGGCCACCACCGTACAAGAAAATGTTTGTTGTAATGTCGAGGCGTGCTGTGGGGTTAGTGCTACACGCTTGTCTATAGGGACTTTACCCTCTCTAAGAATGCCGATTTTCATGCTACTAAAGGTAGTACAACTGTGCACAATTTTGGCATAGAATTGATGTATCTTTGCCCTCTACATCGGGGCTGACTGGTTTTGACAGCAAGCCGAAGGTTGATGTAAGCATGTCGAGCGCGGAAGGGGCAGCTCGTTAATACACCGCTTCACTTTTTATAACTGGCGAAGATTCTTACGCTTTGGCCGCTTAATCTGACAGGATGTCGATTTTGCTAATCCTACACCAGGTGTAGGAGCTGAACATCTCGCAAGAGCCCAAGTCCTGAGGCGCTTGATCACGAGGTGTGGAAAATTCAGGAATGCAATTAGCTCTCGCCTCGCGGGCTAATTCAAGTTTAGAGGCTAAGCCATGATTAGGGTGCTTGTGCTCAGAGATTGGTCGAAAACCTAATCACAAGATAAGCATGTAGAAAGCCTCAGGCTTCCTTGTTTGGACGCGAGTTCGATTCTCGCCAGCTCCACTTGGTGATCCCGAGAAAGAACAAAGCCAGCGCAAGAATTGCGCTGGCTTTTTCTTTAGACAAAATCCGAAGCTTGCTTCAGGATTTTGGATGAAGAAAAATGCCGCAGACGCGAAGCGGATGCTGGCTTTGTTTGAACGAACGATCCACTCCACACGGGGCCAGTGAAAGAAAACTTCAGCTGCGCAGCAGCGAGTCGAGCACCGAAGGTGTGCGAAGGTTTTCATTCTCGCCTTGTACATCGGTTGAGGAGATGAGAGTGCCGAAGGCACGCGAAGGTTTTCATTCTCGCCTTGTACATCGGTTGAGGAGATGCGAGCACCGAAGGCACGCGAAGGTTTTCATTCTCGCCTAATACATCGGTTGAAGAGATGCGAGCACCGAAGGCACGCGAAGGTTTTCATTCTCGCCCACTGTACGTATCTTCATTCCATGGACAACATCTTACTCATGTCCCTAGGTTCTCGGGGAGATATGGAACCATTTTTAGCCTTAGGCGAAGAACTACAACAGGCGGGGCATGAGATTGCCTTTTGCATGCCGGCCCAATTCCAATCACTGGCCCAGCAGGTAAGCCCGAATTTCTATCCTATGACCCCAGATTTCTTGGCACTGATGGACGACCCCGAAGTCAAGAAAATCACAGGTCAATTAGGCTCTGGGTGGAGCCGATTAAAGACCATTTTCAAGCTCCTCAAAAGCACCAAACCCCTGCAGCAGCAGCTCATCCGAGACCAAAAAGCGGCTTGCGATGCCTTCGAACCGGCCCTAATTATTTACCATATCAAATGTGTTTACCCGGTCATTGCAGCACTACGTAAGGCCCAACGAGTGGAGCTCCTATCACCAGTGCCCTGCCTTTTGCATGCCGTGGATCACGAGCCTGCTATAGGTTTTGGCACCCCGCGCGGCCGAAGATGGAACCGTTGGACCTATTCTCTGGCCAACAGCGCATTGATCAAGCAAGCTATTCTAGGATACGGAAATCCCGTTTTAAAGGATTGGGGGTGGCCAATTCTCAAACAAGCCGAACTCAAAACGTTCCTGCTCGAAAAACTCCCCGTCGAGTACGCGGTCTCCGAACGCCTCTTCCCTCAACCCATAGACTGGCCGGCACACGTCAAGGTGACTGATTACCGGGAGCGGAACAAATCCAAGAATTGGACCCCACCAACCTCCCTAACCACCTTCCTTGAAGCACATCCTAATCCTTTATACATCGGCTTCGGTTCTATGATCAACGGACAGCCCAAACAAGTCGGAGCGGATATCCTAAGTGTCGCGCAAACCCTCGACCTCCCTGTGATCATCAATACAAGTTGGGGCGGCATTGAGATTGAAGGCGAAGTTCCCGATCACGTGTACATTATTGATGACGTTCCCTTTGATTGGCTCTTCGCCAGAGTTCGCGCCGTAGTGCACCACGGAGGTTCAGGCACCACACATTCCGCCTTGCGATTTGATGTTCCTCAATTGATTATTCCGCACATCGCGGACCAATTCCTTTGGATGCGCCTCATTATTAAAAACAACATAGGCCCAGCCGGTTTCCCTATCAAGAATTGGAGCAAAGAAAAGTTCGAACAAGGGGTGCGAGCCCTACTCCAGTTAGATTAACGTCTGCGAGGCTTGCGCTTACCACCGCCGGCACCGCGAGGACCTTTTGGACGATCTGATTTTGGATTGCCGCCGCGCCCAGGTCTAGGACCGCGTTGACCCGGCTTTTTAGGCTTACGATTTTCTGGATCAGCCCACTCCTCTGCAGCCCCAGCCGCAAACGGATGGTCTTCTACCAATGGGATCTCCAATTTTATCAGCTTCTCGATATCCTTCAGATACTCGCGCTCGTCCGCCGAACAGAAAGATACGCTGCTCCCTGAGGCATCTGCACGACCCGTGCGCCCAATGCGGTGCACATAGGTCTCTGGTATATTGGGCAACTCATAGTTCACAACGTATTCCAATCCTGAAATATCAATACCGCGCGCGGCGATATCGGTGGCCACCAACACTTGCAATTCCCCGTCCTTGAAGCCTTTGAGCGCCTTCTGACGTGCATTTTGACTCTTATTTCCGTGGATGGCAGCAGCCTTTATGCCTTTTTTAGAGAGGATACGAACGACCTTATCACAACCGTGCTTAGTACGCCCGAAGACGAGCGTTTCCCCGTCGAAAGACTTCAATAACTCCACCAATAAAGCAGGCTTTTCTTTCTTCGCTACGTAGTATACCTCTTGAGAAACACGCTCGGCAGTGGGCTTTGCTACCGCTATACGCACTTGCTTATAGTTTGGCTTGAGAATCTGCTCGCTCAAAGAGATAATGTCCTTAGGCATGGTGGCCGAGAAAAACAAACTCTGACGCTTTTGAGGGATGATCTTCAATAGCTTGCGGATATCATGGATGAAGCCCATGTCCAACATCTGATCTGCCTCATCGAGTACGAAATGCGTTAAGAATCTTAGATCGATAAAGCCTTGCTGATGCAGATCCAAGAGTCTACCTGGAGTAGCGACCAAATAGTCTACGCCCTTTTTCAATTGATCGACTTGAGGGCTCTGCCCTACTCCACCGAAAATTACGGCCGTTCGAATACCTGTGCCGCGACTGTATCGTTTGGCATTTTCGGCTACTTGGAGCGCAAGCTCACGTGTCGGTGTTACGACCAAGGCCTTGATTTTTCTAGTCTTGAAGGATTCAGCCTGAAGCAGATGCTCTATAATAGGAATAGTAAAAGCGGCTGTTTTTCCGGTACCTGTCTGCGCTGTTCCTAGTAAATCATATCCTTCTAAGAGGACGGGGATGCTTTGAGCTTGTATTGGAGTTGGTGTGGTATATCCTTGATTTTTCAAGGCATCTAGGATTCGAGAATCGAGTCCTAAGGAATCAAATGTCATAAAGTGGTTTTAGGTGCGCTCATCATAGAACGCGATGCAAAGGTACTCTTAATCTATGGATATATTACTTTTTGATAGTATTACTATTATATTTGCATTGTTAAACAATTATTTGACTTTAGCGTTAATATCATATGAATGCACTGAATATTTCAGTGAGCGCCAAGCTCTACAATAAGAATCCCGAGGAAACCGACCTCGGCAAACGCATCCTGTCCAAGAGTATTGAACTCATGGAAGAGATGGGCTACGAGCATGTGACTTTTAAGAAAATTGGTCTCTCATTAGAAAGTACAGAAGCGAGTGTATACCGCTACTTCCAAAACAAACATCAACTCCTCGCCTACCTCATCAACTGGTACTGGGGATGGCTTGAGGTCAAAATGGCACAGGAATTCATGATGCTAAATAGCGCGGAAGACAAACTCAAACGAGCCATCGAGTTACTGGTTTTGCCTATGGACGAAGATGAGCGCATCCCTCACATTGACGAAGGCACCCTTCAACGTTTGGTCGTGGCGGAATACCCAAAAATCTACTTGACCAAAGAAGTTGATGCTGAAAATGAAGAAGGTTACTTTCTTGGGTACAAACGAATCTGCGACACCCTTGGAAATCTTGCCTTACAGATTAACCCCGACTACAAATACCCACACAGCTTGTTTTCTACCGTGATTTCCGCGGCCCAAAGCCAGCAGTTCTTTACCGAACACCTACCACGCCTCTCGGATGCTGCTACTGGCCGAAAAGCCATCATAGAATTTCTAACCGAAATGACCCTTAACTCGATTCAAAAGCGATGACCAAAAACCCTTTCCAGAAATTTATTGCCATGCTCTCGGAGGACCGCCGAGACATCATGTACCTCTACGCCTATGCGCTTTTTTACGCTATCGTAAACCTGAGTCTCCCTCTCGGTGTACAAGCCATCATTGGCCTAATCCAAGCGGGAATGGTGAGTACGAGCTGGATCATTCTCAGTGCTGTAGTAACAGCAGGTGTGCTGATAGGGGGTGTTTTACAAGTACTCCAATTATCCATCTCTGAAATCTTGCAGCAACGAATCTTCACACGGGCAGCATTTGAATTCACCTACAGAATTCCAAGGTTTCAAAATGCTTCCATCCGAGGCCAGTACCCACCTGAGCTGATCAATAGATTCTTTGATACGCTGAACGTGCAAAAAGGACTCTCTAAGATTCTCATGGACTTCAGCGCGTCTTCATTGCAAATCTTGATAGGCCTCATTCTATTGAGTACCTACCACCCTTTCTTTATCACTTTTGGCGTGGCCTTGATCGTCGTTTTGATTGCCATTCTCTACTACACCGGTCCCCGTGGACTAGAGAGTAGCATGAAGGAAAGCACCTACAAATACAAGATTGCGCATTGGCTCAAGGAAATCGCCCGTACGATGGACACGTTTAAAAGAGCTGGTCATACCGAATTGCCTTTGGAGCGCACCGATGAATTGGTCAATAGCTACCTAGAGCACCGCAAGCGTCACTGGAAAGTTTTGATCTTCCAATACGCGAATATCGTAGGGTTCAAAGCTTTTGTAACACTCGGTTTGTTGATCATCGGCGGACTTTTGGTGATTCAAAATGAGATTAATGTGGGCCAATTCGTTGCTTCAGAAATCGTCATCATCCTCATCATCAACTCTGCAGAGAAACTCATACTCACCATGGAGCCTATTTACGACGTGCTCACCGCCGTGGAGAAGATGAGTACAGTAACGGATATCCCACTCGAGGAAGACCAAGGCGCCATGCTTTTTCACACCATTGATACTGGCATGGGGGCTTCTATTGAACTCAAGGACCTCACCTATACTTCCGAGGACGGATCTCGTGCCATCCTGAACAACTTAAACCTCAACATACCGTCCGGTGCTCGAGCTGTCATCACCGGCCCAAATGGTTCAGGCAAGTCGACCTTATTGCGATTGCTCGCCGTACAATACGAACCTACTCATGGCACAGTGAGTTTTAACGGTTATCCTTCCGGCAACCTCAACACCGCCGACCTTCGATACCATGTGGGAGATTGCTTCTTGAGCGAAGACCTTTTTGAGGGCACGCTCGTGGAGAACATCACTTTGGGACGACCTGAAATTGAACTCAGTGATGTGGAATGGGCCGTTCAAGGCCTGGGACTTCAAAGTTTTATCAAATCCCTCCCCAAGGGCTATGAGACTATGGTGGGACCAACGGCCAGGCCCCTTTCTAGCAGTTTGGTTGAACGCATCCTTTTGGCACGAGCCATTGTCGTTCGCCCTCGCTTGCTCTTGCTGGACGACATCTTCCACCTGTTTGACCCCAAAGAACGGAAGAGCATTGTCGAGTTCATCTGGGACCCAAACCAACCTTGGACACTGGTGGCAGCATCTAATCTACCGACCGTTAAAGAGAACAGTACCCTAACCATCGAACTATAAGCCATGCTAAATATTTCGAAGAATAGAATTATTGACCGATTAGATCAAAAGCGTTACAAGAGCTTTGAGAAATTGAACAACCCGTTCATCGGTCCCAAAGTAAAGCGACTCTTTTTCATCGCAGCATTCATAAGCCTAGGCAGCCTCTTTCTTCCTTGGACCCAAAACATCCAAGCCAAAGGAACCGTCACTATGCGCCAGCCAGAGCAGCGTCCTAGCGAGATTCAAGCCGCCATCGCAGGCCAAATCGCACAATGGTACGCGGTCGAAGGAGATCTAGTAGAGAAAGGCGACACGATTGCTAGGCTGCAGGAAATCAAAAACGAATACTTGGACCCTGAGCTCATTGCACGAACCAGCGAACAATTGGATGCGAAACAAAACGGCGTCGCCAGCTATGTTGCGAAGGTTAGCGCCTTAGAATCTTTGGTTCAAACTTTACGATCCAATCAAGAGATTAATGCCCAAAGCTTGACCTTTAAGCTACAAGCCGCCCGTGCCGCTGCGCAGGCAGATTCGGCCAACTTTGCGGCTGAGGCTCAAAATCTAAAGGTCGCACAAGACCAGGCAGATCGTTTCGAGCAACTCTTCAATCAAGGCCTCAAAAGTCGCACGGAGGTTGAACAGTACCGCGTGAAGCTGGCTCAAAGCATCGCAAAAACTCAGGAAGCACAGCAGAAGTGGGAAATGAGCAAAAACAAGCAGCTCGATGTCAAATTAGAATTGGGCAACAACAGCAATGCCTATTTGGAGAAAATTTCGAAAGCACAAAGCGAACTCGCCACGGCTCAAGGCGCTCTAGCCGCCAGCCAAGGTGAACTCGCGAAGCTTCAAAATACCTTGCGCAACTACCAAGTGCGCAGCGGCTACTATTACATCTTGGCGCCACAGACAGGGATGCTCGCCAAAGTGAAAAAGCAGGGGATCGGCGAAACTGTGAAAGAAGGCACGCCATTGGCCACCATCGTGCCTACCGCATACGAATTGGCCGTTGAACTCTACATCAGCCCCATGGACATGCCTTTGATTCATGAAGGCAGCCAGGTCATGTTCCAATTCGACGGTTGGCCCGCCATCGTTTTCAGAGGATGGCCAAACACCAGCTACGGGACTTTCAGCGGGACAGTCATTGCGATCGACCGAATCACCAATGAAAATGGCAAATACCGCATTTTGGTTGCTCCAGACGAGGAATGGCCACAAAACTTGCGTGCCGGAACCGGAGCCAGAGGAATAGCGCTTCTAAACACTGTACCGGTGTGGTACGAAATGTGGCGTCAGCTCAACACCTTCCCGCCGGACTACTATGAGCCGGTGCAGGCCAAAGAGAAATTGGACAAACCAAAACTCAAGTTGAAATAATGGCGAAGCGTTTTCTCTTTATTGGACTTTCCTTCTTCTCAGCCACTCTTTCGGCCCAAATCAAAGAGGTCGATAGCGTCCTGACCGTCGATGAATTCATCCAGTGGGTAGACCAAAACCACCCACTGCTGAAAGCCGTGGGCAACAAACTCCCCATTGCCAAAGCAGAATTGCGAAAGGCTCGTGGTGCGTTTGACCCTTATATCAGCGGCACTTTGGCCAGCAAAGAATTCAACGGGGAACAATATTACCGCAGACCCGGAGTACAAATGAGTGGTGCCACGGCCAGCCCGGTACAACTACAACTTGATTGGAACAGCATCGATGGACTCTATACGAATCCACAAGATAAACTCCCGGCCGAGGGCTTGTTCGCCGTCGGGGGCATGGTCAACCTGGGAAAGGGATTATTGACAGACGTCCGTCGCACAGACCTCGCCTTGGCAAAAGCCGGAGTCGAACTCAGCGCCGCAGAGGCAGAGCTGTACCGCAACGAACTATTGACCAAGGCCGTCCAATCCTACTGGAAGTGGTTTGAGGCAGACCAAAACGTTAAGGCCTATGAAGTTGCTTGGCAAGCAGCAATGGAAGTCTATGCCTTTACCATTAGCGCTTTCGAAGCCGGCGATGCCTCCGCGATGGACACCTTGGATGCCCGAGCCTTAGTCAGCACCTGGGAAACGGATTTCTACAGCGCACAGAGCAAGGCGGTTAAGGCCTTATATGATTTGAGCAACTGGCTTTGGTCGTCGGAAGAAAACCCCGTTGTACTTCAGCCCTATGTTCGACCGTCTGCGGAATTGCCGAAGCGAATGGAATCCACCTTATTGGGCAAGGAACATCCGCTTTGGACCTACAACGATCAAAAAGAAGAGCAGTTGAGGCTCAAGAGACAATTGGCCCGTGAATACCTCAAACCTACCATTGCCGTGGGCGGCGCCTACTTGCTGCCCGGTAATTTTGAAGCGTTGCCGAGCCAAGAAGATTTCGACGCGAACAATAGGTTGGTAAAAGCAAACTAGGCATCCCATTGTTCTTGCGAGAAGGAAGAGGCTACACGCAAAGCCAGAATCTACAATTAGAAAGCTTCCAATGGGAGCGTTCAGCCATTGAGAATCAGTGGAACAATGCCCTAAGCAGTACCGCCACCCAAATACTTCAACTTGAATCCGCCGTCAATGCCAGCGTTGCCAACCAAGAGTCGGTACTCCTGTTGCTTCAAGCAGAGCAGAAAAAACTTGTGCTCGGCGATAGCGAATTAATCAAGGTCAACTTGCGCACCAGTTATTTCGCCAAAGCGCAAATCCAACGGGCGAAATTGCAAGCAGAATTGGGTCAAACCTGGGCCTATTGGATGCAGCTCAGCGCAGCATACTAGCGGCAAAATATTTCATTACATTGTGAGCTCGTTAACTCACTCTGAAATGAACAAAACTTGGAATTGGTCCCTGACGGTGGCCTTAGCCGGCTTCTTGTTTGGCTTTGACACTGTCGTAATCTCTGGTGCAAATGCACCCATCAAAGAACTTTGGCAAACCTCCGCTTGGTTTCATGGCGTATTCATCATGTCGATGGCGCTTTGGGGCACGGTGCTAGGCTCTTTAGCCGGTGGTATTCCCACCAAGAAATACGGCCGTAAGAAAACCCTCATTTGGGTGGGTGTACTTTACCTAGTGAGTGCCTTGGGCTCAGGCTTAGCGACCGATCCCTACATGTTCTCCTTTTTCCGATTCCTTGGCGGCGTCGGCGTCGGTGCCTCAACCGTAGCAGCCCCCACCTACATCAGTGAAATCAGTTCTGCGAAATCTCGGGGCCGTTTGGTAGCCTTATACCAGTTCAACATTGTCTTCGGTATCCTCATCGCCTTCATCTCGAATTACCTCCTCGACGGGGTTGGTGGAAGCAATGACTGGCGCTGGATGCTGGGTGTAGAAGCCATTCCTGCCGCTTTGTATTGTCTATTGATTTTTGGGGTGCCCAATTCTCCTCGCTGGCTTGTGGTTCAACAAAACGACGAAGCAGGAGCGCTCGCTACCCTGCAACTTATTCATGGTGATGGGGACAAAGCGCAAGCGGAATTGGACACTATAAAAAACCACACCTCGGAGGAAACCAGCCGCAAAGGGGTCTTCAGCGGCAAATACAACAAGAGCCTCCTTTTGGCCTTCTTACTTGCCTTCTTCAACCAATTGAGCGGGATCAACTTCATCTTGTACTACGCACCGGTGATTTTGGAAAATGCAGGATTCGCCTCGTCGGACTCCCTCCTCTCCTCCATCTCTATCGGTGGAACCAACCTCATCTTCACCTTTGTAGGCCTCTATCTCATCGATCGAATGGGGCGTAAATCGCTCATGTACATCGGTTCAGTCGGCTACATCATCTCTCTAGCAATGGTGGCCTATGGGTTCAAAACTGAAGCTTCGGCAGGGTTCAACCTCTTCTTCATTCTCACGTTTATTGCTTCCCATGCAGTAGGTCAAGGTGCCGTCATTTGGGTATTCATTTCCGAAATCTTCCCGAACAGCGTGCGTGCGGCCGGTCAAGCTTGGGGTACCGGAACGCACTGGGTGTTCGCCGCACTGATCACTATGCTCGGTGAGGTAGTGATCGAAGCGTTCCCAGGATGGACGGTATTCGCCTTCTTCGCAGCCTTTATGGTGCTGCAACTGTTATTTACGCATTTCATGATGCCGGAAACAAAGGGCGTTAGTTTGGAGGAATTGCAAGACCAATTAACCTCGAAAGATGCCTAAACTCTATTGCTTTGGCGAAGTATTGTGGGACCTCTTCCCTAGCGGTCGCTAAGCCTGGTGGAGCACCTATGAACGTCGCTATTCACGCGCAGAATTTGGGACTAGAAAGCGCCGTCATTTCCGCTATTGGCAATGATGAGCGCGGAGGGACGCTGCTCGATATTCTACAAGAGCGCGGTGTTAATACACGCTTCATCACTCAGAGGCGATCACCCCACTGGAACGGTCACGGTAGACACCTCCAATCCTTCGGAGGTTCGCTACACCATTGACGAGCCAAGTGCTTGGGATTTTATCAGTACGCCAGAAATTTCATGGGAGCCGGGCGATCTGCTCTTGCACGGGTCCTTAGCAACTAGAAATAAGCACAGCTACGAAACGCTGAAAGCACTCAGAGCTCAGGCCAGTACGCGGGTGTTTGACCTCAACCTCAGAGCACCCTTTATCGATTCAGATCGCATCTTAGAACTACTTGAAGGCACCGAAATCGTCAAGGTGAACGAAGAGGAATATGCACTACTTGCCCAGTGGTTAGCATTGGATGCTCATCCAGAGTTGGGGTTTGAAGCCATGCACGAAATATTCGGCACCCAAGAACTCATCGTAACAAGAGGTGGACAAGGCGCGCTTTGGGTGAATAATCTTGGTACACTTCAAAGCAAGGTTTTTCCAGTAACGGTAAAAGATACCGTGGGTGCTGGAGATAGCTTTCTAGCCGCCATGCTCTTTGGCATTTCCCACCTACTGGAGCCGCAACAAACGCTAGATTACGCCGCTGCCCTTGGCGCTATGGTCGCCAGCAAAGAAGGAGCTAACCCGCTCATTAGCAAAACCGAATTAAAAGCCTTTATCGACGCATCATGAGATATTTCATTCTAGCCGCCCTTCTGTATTTCACGGCGTGCGCGCCAACGGAATTGGACCACAATCAAACTTCAAGTGTAGATACCTCTGAGGTATATCGCCCACAATATCACTTTTCGCCAGAGGCGCATTGGATGAATGATCCGAACGGGATGTTTTACAAAGACGGGACCTACCATTTGTATTTTCAATACTACCCTGAGGGAAATCAGTGGGGACCTATGCATTGGGGACACGCGAGCACCAAAGATTTGGTGCATTGGACCGAGCATCCCATTGCCATTTATCCGGATACGGCCCTGGGCTACATTTTTAGTGGGTCGGCAGTGATTGACACCTTTAACGTGAGCGGCTTGGCCGTGGACAGCACCCCTCCCATCATCGCTATGTACACGTTCCACAAGCGTCCAGGCGATATTCAAACCCAGGGTATCAGCTACAGCCTTGATGGCGGGATGACCTATGAATTTTACGAAGGCAACCCTGTCCTCCCTAACCCGGAATTAAAAGACTTCCGAGACCCTAAGATGATGTGGGACGGTACGCAGTGGATAAGTGCCCTAACCATGGGTCAAGAAATTGCATTTTACGGCAGTGAAAATTTATTGGATTGGAAACCTTTAAGCCAATTTTCAGGCGAACACGGCAACCACGGAGGTGTATGGGAATGCCCAGAGCTCTTTTCGCTCACTACCGAAGAAGGCATCCGCAAGGACATCCTTCTAGTCAGTATAGGTAGCGGCGCGCCAAACGGCGGATCAGGTACGCAATACTTCGTAGGTCATTGGGACGGATCAGCCTTCACCGCTGAGCACGACGACCAGCGTTACATGGATTGGGGACGCGATAATTACGCCGGCGTGAACTGGTGGAATGCTCCAACTGATCGAGGCAAAAAACTCTTCATGGGCTGGATGAGCAATTGGGACTATGCACAAGTGGTCCCTACCTACAAATGGCGCAGCAGCATGACCTTACCGAGAGAATTGTCTCTGGTGGAGCTTGACGGCCAATTCCACATCAAACAACAGTTCCGCTTGGACGGCGGGCACGGTTTCCAAGCCAATCTCGAACCAACGATGGGACTTCGTGGTGCCAATACTTTTGGAATTAATTTCTCTGCGGAGCCGCAATGGTCGCTGCGATTGACTTCCGCCGCTGGCGACACCCTGGACATTTGGACCAGTGTAGATTCCATTTACATCGACCGCTCCAAATGCGGATTGGTAGATTTTGAACCTTCTTTCAAGAACATCATGAGCGGCCCTAGGAAAACCACTGGCGCTGAATACGAAATGTATGTAGATATTATGAGCCTCGAACTCTTGGCCGACGACGGATTGACTGCCATGACGGCCACCTTCTTCCCGAAGGAGCCCTTCAACAAAATGGAATTCGAAGGACTTCAGGAAGGTACCCTTACTTCCCTACGCGAATAGTCGTCACCACCTCATCCGCTTCTCCTGGCGGCACAGTGCGCCAAGGGAAATCTGGATGACCTAGGCCCGTAATTGGCTCAATAGCCACAAATGGAGCATCCGCAGGTCGGAATACCTGCGTAATGGCGGATAGCGGTTGGATACTAACATCCCCAAGCTCGACCTTTTCCATAAAGAAGGCGCCGTCCACTTCTTCGGTCCAATCAAAGCCATTAAAAGGAATCTTTTCGCCCGGATGGCTCACTTCATTCTTCTTTAATCGATGGGCCGGCGCTGGGTGTAACGCTGGGGCATTGGTCTTGAAATAGGGATGCCACCCCATATGAAAAGGCAAATTTGCTTTGCCAAGATTCTCTATACGTCCGCTAAGGCTAAGACCATGCTCCTCAAGAGTATAGCTGATGGTTAATCGGCACGGAAAAGGATAATATTCTTTCGAACCATCATAATTCCAGCTTGCCTGTATACCACTGGGCAGTTGGGCCAATTCAAATTCCTCCCAAGGCGTAAAGCCATGGAGCGCAGCGCGGTGTTTCGTATCGTTGATGGGCCAATGATATTCAGTTTCTTCGAATACCATCACCGTCCCTGATGCCATACGCACTGGGAACGGAAACATTACCGCTCCAGCGGCCCACTGGTGCCACTGATCGCCAAAATCGTGAAGCAATTCTCTCCCTCCTATTTGCAACGACAACAAAGAAGCGCCTCTACTTGCTACAGTAAAGGCGCCCCATGAATTTTCATAGAAGAGTTGTTCTCCCATTATTTTGTGATATCGTAGACTTCTTGAATTTTCTTCAGACTTCCTTCAAAGTCAAAATCGAGATCCACTAATTCCCCATTGGCAAGATCGTATACCCAGCCGTGTACTTGAGGAAACTGATTCGCGGCGTAGCTCTTTTGAACAAAGGCCGTTTTCATCACATTGAAGCATTGCTCTAACACGTTGAGTTCAATGAGTCTATTGTAACGATCATGCTGATTCTCGATAGCGTTCAAAGCATCGGCATGGGTGCGGTACACGTCGCGAATCTCACGCAACCAACCGTCGATCAATCCTAAGTTTGAATTCCCCATGGCGGCAGCCACACCACCACAATTGTAATGGCCACAAACCACCACGTGTTTCACTTTCAAATGTTCTACCGCGTACTGAATGACACTTTGTGCATTCATATCGGTATTCACGACAAGGTTAGCAATATTGCGGTGCACAAAAACGTCCCCGGGCTCCAAGCCCCATGATTTCATTTGCAGGCACGCGGGAATCCGCACATCCGATATATAGGAAATCAGGACTTTGCCCTTTGGCTAAATGCTCAAAAAAATTGGGATCTTTCTCTAGATTGGTCTTGATCCATTCTTGTTGTTTTCGAAAACCTTGCGGTACGTTTCATTCATGATGTGGTAGTGTTTTGTTGTTGCCTTTAAGATAGTCTATTTCGAGACATCTCCAAAAGGACTGCGCAAGGTATATGCCTTTGGACGGTAATACTTATCTGCAAGTCGCATCAAGAATTGGAAGAATCTACTCGAGCTATAGAAGGAGAAATAATTCTCTTCCGGCACGGCGCCATAGGTGCTTTTAATTTCTGTGGCGGTCCTGCCTAAATGCACTTTTTTCACACCGGTTGTTATTCCGTGTCCAATTAGGGTAAACATCGCGTGGCTGTAAAAGTCTTCAGGCGCCTCTGCACTTTGACCAAAATGCATGGCTCTAAGGACGGGACCATCTTCAATACAGGAAATAAAACCCACCAACTCCTCACCGCGGTAAAATCCAAACAACTTAAAGGACCCTCCGAAACAGCGGTCAAACGTCTCTAATAAATGCTCTAAGTTCCCCGGCAAGGCCACCACCTTATCTCTTAATGTGGCCTCCAACAAGGCTACACATTGTTCAAACTGAGGTCCCTCTTTTGGCAATACTTCAACGCGTATTCCTTGATTGCTCTTTTGCACCTTACGAACACGCGCACGGTACTTTTTCTTCATGGCACCCACATACTCATCGAAGTTGGACCAAGAAACCGGCAGCACCATAAATGGATCGCCCTCGTAACTGTGCCACCCCTTGGAACTTACGGGGGCATCCGTGAACGATAAAAACAACGTACACGTTGCGCCCTGTTCCTTAAAGGCTTGAAGGGCCACCTCAGCTTTTTCTGCACTGAGGCTCCAAAAACCTGGCAACCAAGGGCTACCTGCCACCTGCAAAATACCTTTGCGAATGATCGCATTGGTCAATCTCAATCCACGAAGGGTCAAATACTTCCCACTGCTTCTGCGCAGTTCAGGGGTGGTCATCGGCAGCATCTCCCCTGTAGGTAAATGAAGTACTTGCCCAGGAATATTATCTAAAACTGAAGATTCTAAGGAGGTTGCGGTCAAGGGTTCGTGCAATTAGTTAACTTTAACTCAGAAGTTAATGGCCATGTATACTCCGAACGAATTCCAAACTCAATTGTTCGACGAGATTTTCAGCTCCACCAAAGGTAAGCGTAAAATCACGGCAGAACTGATGGAAGTACTCGGATGTTCAAGAGCTTCTCTCTACCGCAAAAGAACGGGTACTACCCCACTCACTACCGACGAGCTCATTCGATTGGCGGACCATTTTTCAATAAGCATAGATGCCTTGAGAAAGAATACCGAGGAGAATTCTTTAGTGGTGGTTTGTACAACTCTTCCCCCAATCAAGGGGTACGACGATATCGACTTTTACCTTGATAATACCCGGCGAAATTTGAATCAAGCGGTAAATGTTCCCGGGGCCCAATTATATTTTATCGCAAAAGAAGTTCCTATTTATCGCTACATGGACAGGCCTACCCTAAGTGCCTTTAGATTTTATCTATGGAACCATGAGCACATGCGCCGAAACGACAGGTTTGACCCTAGCCAAACACCGCAAGTGCTTTTCGAAAAAGGACATGAATTAAGTGCATTGAGCCGTCAACTTAAGGTCACCGAATTCTGGACACTCTCCTCTTTTGATAATTTGATACATCAAATCCACTACCTAAAAAACAGAGGATTGGCCAGTGACAGATTAGTCTCTGCCATGAAAAGAGAATTAGAAGAGGTGTTGGCGGAATTAATCCAAGACATCAAAAGAGAACAAACGGCACTAGGGCAACCTTATCACATGATGCTGTGTGAATACCTAACAATAAACGACGGGGCACTGCTCGAAATTACCGATCACCACAGCATAGCCCTTTTCTCTTACAGCTCCATCAACTACTTAAAAAGCAGTAACCCCAACATTGTTGACGCCTTTAAACGAGGTCTCCGTTACCATCGAATGCAGGGAGAAGTACTCGATGGCCTAAACAAGGACGGCATCCACAAATTCGAGGAGGCCATTCGTGCAAAAATTAGTGCACTGTAATTAAGGAGGCTATACGAGCCGCTCTTTCCCTTAGCTCCTCCATAGATTCTTCACCGGTTCTATCATAGGCCAGCGCTAACGCCATGCGACGGTACGGGCGCGTGGTAGGTTTGCCAAAAATCTTGAAATCAGCCTGTGGCTCAGCACTAGCTTTATCTAATCCGCCATATACCGGCTCACCGTCTTGTTGCGCTAGGACTACCGCGCTAACCCCCGGATATCTCAATTCAATCTCGGGAATAGACAAGCCCAACAAGGCACGAGCATGCAATTCAAATTCGTTGAAGTTCTGAGTGCCTGCTAAGGTGACCATACCTGTATCATGCGGACGCGGGCTAAGCTCTGAGAAGTACACAGCATCATCGCCTAAGAAAAACTCAATGCCCCAAATCCCTGCACCGCCAAGCGCCTCTGTTACCTTCTTAGCCATACGTTGTGCCTCGATCAGTTGTGCAGCATCCATGGCACACGGTTGCCAGCTTTCTTGGTAATCTCCTCTTTCCTGACGGTGTCCAATAGGTGCACAAAACAACGTTGGCCCGTGTTTCTGAGTAACCGTTAGCAAGGTGATTTCAGTATGAAAATCAATGAACCCTTCCACGATAATTTCCTTCAAATCGCCTCGGCTTCCCTCCATAGCATAAGTAAAGGCCGCCTCTAGTTCACTAGCATCCTTCACCACACTCTGCCCTTTACCTGAACTGGACATCAACGGCTTCACCACACAAGGCAAACCTATTTCTTTAACAGCCGATTCAAACTCTTCGATGTTCGTGGCATAGGCATAAGGCGCGGTGCGCAAGCCCAATTCCCTGGCCGCCAAATCGCGAATGAGCTTGCGATTCATAGTGAAATTGGCCGCTTTTGCAGAAGGGGTAACCTGTATACCCGCTTGCTCAAACTCATACAATTTATCTGTACGAATACTCTCTACTTCTGGGACGATGATATCCGGTGCGTGTTTCTTCACCGCCGCCTCGAGCGCATCTCCGTCCAACATGGAAAACACTTCGAAATGATCCGCCACCTGCATGGCCGGGGCACCTTCATAGGCATCACATGCCACCACTGTACAACCCAATCGTTGCAGAGCGATGACTACTTCTTTACCCAATTCTCCAGATCCTAATAAAAGTACTTTTTGCATAGTTTTTGCCTTTGTGGCTAAGGTATTGAGTAATTTCGTGTTCATGAGAAGATTCATCCTACTGGTTTTCACACTCTTTTACACCGTGGTCTCCACCGGTGCAGTAGGATTGTTGCATTTCTGTCAGCACGAGAGTTCTGTGCACCTCGGCATTACACACGAGGATCATCATACCGTTAATACGGAACCTTCCTGCTGCCATGCTGAGACCAGCTCATGTAGCACAGAGACGGAAAAAAGTGAAGAAGATTGCTGCGAAACGACCTACACCTCTCTAGACCTCATGGTCAAAAGCAGTGAGGTAAGTATCGTACTACCTTTTGAAGCACCAGAATTTTTTCAATTCAAGCAGCACCAACAAATAGACGGTCCTCTTTCGAACACTTCCCTTGTTGTACAATCGACAGGACCGCCACTCTATATCGCTCTTCATAGATTGACATTGTACGCGTGATTTCAGGATTGTCCTTTGCAACATCCTTAATTCACAAAAAATCAAGTACAATGAAATCACTATTTATATCTATCGCGCTTTGTGGCGCAATGGCCCTCGGGGCACAAAGCAAATTCACTGAAACCACCATTGAAGTCGACGGACTTTGTGGCATGTGTGAGGAGCGCATCGAAAATGCAGCCTACTTGCCAGGAGTTAAAAAAGCAGATTGGGACCGTGAAACGCACCAATTAACCTTGGCATTCCGCAACGACAAAATTTCCAAAGAGGAAATCATCGCATCCATCAACGAAGCGGGTCATGATGTTAAAGATCATTTGGCCACAGACGAGCAATATGCGAATATCCACGGATGCTGCAAGTATAGAGATCCGGAATTACGCGTGAACAGCACGGTTTGGGTGATCCACTCTGCAAACCTGGCGAAACACACGAGGAGCACCACGCACACGGCGGAAAGCACAAGCACTAAGCCATGACTTTTCGTTATTTATGGGTGTTGATCGGCCTACTTTCCGTAGGGTCGATGAGCGCTCAAGTCGTGGATACGTCCTCGATAGAACTATTCGAAACACTTGAAGAGGTTTCCATTGATCGTGATCCCGGTGTATCTCTTTCCAAGAAAGCCATTCTTAGCCAAGAACTCATCTCGGAAGTGGAGTTGCGCAAGGCGGCTTGTTGTGACCTGAGCGAAAGCTTTGAAACCAACGCTTCTATCTCGGCCTCTTTTACCGATGCCGTAACCGGTACTCGGCAAATCAGGCTCCTTGGATTGGAAGGTCCCTATGCGCTTTATACCCGAGGTAACCTACAAACCATGGGCGGACTGTCGTCGGTATTAGGTCTGGCACTTATTCCTGGCGCTTGGATCCAAAGTATTCAGTTGACCAAAGGTCCGGGTAGCGTGGTAAATGGAGCGGGGGCGATGAGTGGACAAATCAATTACGAGCTACGCCCGAGCTTCACCAAGCAGAAGGCCCACTTTAACTTGTTTGCCGGACCCGGGCGATTTGAGCAAAACGCCATCTATACCTGGAAGCAAAGTGAGCGATGGTCTTCGAATGTGATGGTGCACGGCCGCCAGCAATTATTCCGCTGGGACGGCAACAATGACGGGTATTTAGATTCGCCTTTGTCGCAGCATATTTTCGTTCAAAATGCTTGGAAGCACAGCGGTAAGTTTAGCGAGGCCCAATTTGGCCTTAAAGCGAGCGCCATCAAGAACATTGGGGGCAGCACGTTGTACGGATACCCTACCCTAGTTCCGATTTGGTCGCACGAGTTACAAACCAACAGGTATGAACTTTGGGCGAAACGCGGTTATTTCCTTGATGGCGGTATCAACCGTAGTATTGGGACACAGCTAAGTGCAGTCTACCAAGATTTGGACAGTTACTTCGGCAACCGTGTCTTTACCGGAAAAGAGCAGCGTCTGTACGGAAACTTGATCTTTCAAGACAATATCTTCGATACACGTCACACATTGAAAGGAGGATTGGATTTCAATAGTTTCTCAATCTCCCAAGATATGTGGGAAAAGGACGGTAGTTATTATGGATTATGTACTGGTGTTTATGGCGAGTACAGCTATGTAAACTCACCTGATGGAGAAGGGTTCAGTATGATTTTAGGGCAACGCCTTGATCTTCTTAGGCACTATCTTCCTTTCTACGTTCCTAGAATACATTTGAAGTACAACTCTGGTCCTTGGGCATTTCGTGGGCAGGCAAGTAGGTCGTGGAGAATTGCAACCTTAGGGTCTGAGTATTTGGGTTATATGGCGAATAATCGTACGGCAGAATTTCTAGGTTATAGACTCGGCCCGATTTACCCACCTATTGAAAGATCGAATACGTATGGCATCGGAGTAAATTGGACCAAGGATGTCCTGTTCAAAGAAATGCAATGGAATGCTGACATTTTCTATACCCAATTTGCGAACAAAGTAGTCTTTGATTTTGACGGCAGTACGGATACCTTACTGATAGGATCACCCGGTGGTTCTTATCCGAATGTACAAGAGCGTATTCTTTACAGCCCCTACTCCATTTCTGCGCAGGTAGGCGGACAGTACGAGCTATTCCATAGAACAATGATAAGGGTATCGTATCGTTATCAGGATGTAAAACAGCGTGACCTTACAGCTTTTTATTCATCTGGAGCTATCGAGGACTATTTTAAGTTAGAAGAAGTCATTCTCAACGTGCCTCATCTTGTTTATGTTGGCGCCAGCTACTCAGGCAGAAAAGGAATGGGTATTGAAATCAATGCCACGTACAACAGCTCGCAACGACTGCCGGATATTGGATACGAAAATCGCAGCCCAGCTTTCACCATGCTCAATGGTCAGATTAGCAAGGACAGCCCTTCCTTTGGCCAGATTTACGTAGGGATTCAAAATGCATTAAACGTTCGCCAATTAAACCCTGTCGTAGGCGGCGACTTACCGTTTGACGGGCGATTCGATGCCTCGGTAGTTTGGGGTCCCATTATGGGTCGTCAGATATACGCCGGCTGGCGGTACGATTTGAAATTCCAAGAATAAAAAAGGCGCCCTGCGGGCGCCTTTTTTATGGAGTGTACAATTTTGCGCTACGCGCTGTTTCGAGAGGCATTGATGTTTCCATAGAGGGAACGCACCACCATCTTCTCATATTTCGCACGCACCTCGTCACTGAGGTTCTGCTCGCGCAAGGTGATCAACGCATATTGTTGAATGACCAGCAGTGGAAGCACAATATTCTCGCGCAATGCGATGGAGGCCTTAATGCCAGGGTTATTGCTCAATAATTCCGGCTGTCCGCTAACCTTCAATACAAACTTCTCTGTGCGCTCGAACTCATCGTTGAGCACTCCCCAGAAGGCACCAAATTTGGCATCGTCCGCCATATATGAAGTCAACGGGAAGAAGGTCTTACACATACTCTGCATCGAGTTTTCAATGAGGGTGCGGAAGAATTTGGACTTGCGGTAAAGGCTTTGCACTTCATGCAACCTGCCCGCTTCGCTCAAATCTTGGAAGGCCTTACCCAGACCATAGAATCCAGGGATGTTCATCTTCAGCTGTGACCAAGCCCCCACAAACGGAATGGCTCTGAGGTCGTCCAGCTCAAGCTTCTTGGCCTTGCCACGCTTCGACGGGCGTGAACCGATGTTCGCCATACCGTAGTACTTGAGCGGGCTCATCTCCTCTAAGAACTCGGTGAAGAGCGGGTGCTCCTTGAGTTCGGTATAGTATTTCAAGCTGATGTCGCTCAATTCCTCGAGTAACTGACGCTCCTGCGGCTCCAAGGTTTTGGTTTCATCGGTCAACAAGATGTTTTCCAAACCAGCCGTGATGAGCTGCTCCATATTGAACTGCGCACTCTCCGGCGTACCGAAGTTGCTCGAGATCGTTTGACCTTGCACGGTCAATTGGATTTCTGACGATGCAATCTGTGAGCCCAAGGACGCATAGAAGTTGTGGGTATTACCCCCACCACGTGCTGGCGGGCCGCCTCGACCGTCAAAGAAGAGCACATCGATGTCGTGCTGCTTTGAAATGCGCGTGAGGTTTTCTTTCGCACGGTAAATGTTCCAGTTGGCACTCATGTATCCACCGTCCTTGGTTCCATCTGAGAACCCGAGCATGATGGTTTGTTTGTTGCCGCGTTGGGTGAGGTGCGCGCGGTAATTGGCTTCAGAATACAAGGTATTCATCGAAGCACCTGCACCGACCAAATCGTCGATGGTTTCAAAGAGCGGCACAATGTCCACCGTGATCTTTTCGTCCCCGAAGGCAGTCCATCGCGCCAAGGCGAACACGCGCGCCACATCCATGGCACCACGACAGTTCGAGATGATATAACGGTGGGCCCCTTTAGGACCATTTTTGGCTTGTATTTCGCGAATCACGCGGAAGCTCTGCAAGGTATCATCAATGCGGTCATCCCCGGTAAGGGTGCCGTCCCAGGCTGCTTGCAGTGCAAACAACTCGCCAGGAGTTTCTGGTACCGCTACCCCCAATTGCTCGGCCAAGGCATCAAAGGCTCGCTTGATCTCGCGGCTATCTTGACGGATATCAATGCTCGCAAAATGCGATCCGAAAAGTGCCACTCTATCCAAGAGCTCTTCTACGAGCTCCACGAAGATGCCATCGTGCTGTTCGTGCAAATCCGAAAGTACCTTGTGCAAGGCACTGCGGAACTTCACGAAATCCCATTCCTCTTGGTGGCGGATACACTTCAAGACCATCTTTTCGATGTCCATGAGCTCCTCGTACACCCCTGAGAATGAAATACGGCGACGCAACCTGCGCAAATCTTGGTAATAGCATTGCAACAAGACATCGCGCAGTCGGCCCGCCACTTGCAAGGTCGTATCCACGCTCACAAACGGGTTGCCGTCGCGATCACCACCCGGCCAGAACCCGAGGTTGATCAAATTCAACGTCCCGTCCCAATTCGGTAATGAGCGGCGCATCTCAGCTGTAATATCTCCGGCACTCTGATAGAACACGTTCTGTAAATACCAGATGAGGTTGATAGCCTCATCATACGGGGATGGCTTTGTCTTTTGGAAGAATGGAGTTTTCCCGAGCTGCTTTAAATACGTGCGAATGGCCGTGAGGTCATTCGCTTGAATGGCATCGGTAAGGTCCGTGATAATGGCCAGTACGCGGCCCGGGTAAAACTGGGTCGGGTGAGCGGTCAGCACCGGACGGATTGAGAATGCCTGCAAGCGATTCATCAACTCATTCAGGTTTCCTGCGCGCTCCATGCGAATCATAAACTCGCTCAAGGAGCCCTTTCCCACCGAGGTTGTTCAGTTTGCTGTAGGCAGCGTCCTCTAGGGCATCCACCAACACGACTTGGCGCTCAATGTATTGAATGACCTTGAACAAGAAGTCCATTTGCTCCTGCTCGTTCTCGCCGTCCTTGTATTCGTCAAAGAACTGCTCGATGATCTCCTTAGGACTGTGTCCCTCGGCCAATCTATTCAGACAATATTCGTTCAGTACAGGAATGAAAATCCCTGTGTTCTTGATGCCGTCGAGTGGAAGCGTCAAGAAGAGCGAATTGTACAATTGAAATTTCAGTCCAACATGACTCTCGTAGTTGGCTGCACCTGGAAGTAGGTTTTCGTTGTGCTCCATAATTTAAGGCAAGCTTTTTCCGGTTGATGCCTGGTAAATTGAATACCACTGCTGTCGGTCCAATTGTAGGTTCAAAGCTTCTTTTACTTCTGTGAGGCGTTCCATTTTCGTCGTCCCCGTTACCGGCAAAATGCCAGCAGGGTGCTGCAACAACCACGCGATGGCCAAGACTTGAGGACTGACCCCAAATTCTGCCGCCATGGCCGTTAAGGTTTTCATAAGTTCTTCAGGCAATGCACCGCCACCTAGGGGCGACCAAGCCATAGGGATGATGTTATCCATCATGCACTGGTCCAAGCGGCCGTCATCAAAGGCACTGACCTCCTTGACCGATACTTCGATCTGATGTACGCCCACTGGTACGGTGGTTTGCAACAGCTTCACCTGTGAAGGAGTGAAATTACTGACCCCGAAACTGCGCACCTTGCCGCTTTGGTAGAGCAGCTCAAAGGCCTCGCCGATCTCATCGGGATCCATCAATACATCGGGACGGTGCAACAGCATCACATCGATGTAATCCGTGTGCAGGTTCGTCAAGCTGTCGTCCACACTTTTAAGGATGTGCGCCTTGGTGAAATCATAGGCCTTCACGTAATGATCTGGCTTTTGATCGCACACTCTAATGATGCCACATTTTGTGACCAATTCCATTTGAGAGCGCCACTCCGGGTGCAGCTTCAACGCCGCCCCAAATTCCGCTTCGGTAGTATGGTCTCCGTAAATATCGGCATGGTCAAAGGTGGTAAACCCTAATTCCATCGAGTGGGCAATAATGGCCTCGTATTCCGCCGTGGTAAATTTGGCATCCCAAAGTCCCCAGCGCATAGTGCCGACCACGATATCGCTCATCCAAGGTGTGCTGTACATATGCGTATTCGTTGAAGGTGCAACATAGTGAATTCTGTCCGATTATGGCAGCCGAATCCGCTTGATCCATCGGCCGTCTTTGTAGATGGATTTCACCCGCCTGCCGTCCCACATACTTTCCACCCCTACACCGTCGGGATGGTCGGCGCTGAGCCAATAGACCTTGTGAGGCCCCGCCCCTGGCAAAAACACGTTTGTGTCGCCCGGGAGGACGTTTGGAGGCACGAAGAACCACCCCTTGTCGCCGCTGCTGGTTAACCACCCCTCGCCCATAATTCTCAAAGGATAGTAAGAGCGCAAGGGAAAGCAGCCGGACGAGAGGAAATTCGATGATTTTTCGAGGACGATGTGCGGGTCGCGCAGCGACCCGTAGAAGATCTGATCGCAAAAAGGCATCAAATTCATACTCCCACCGAGGCTATCGATATGCAGTTGTGCTTGGAAACTCTGTGCGCCGTGACCTGTGGTTCGAAAATCGAAGGAGGTAGTGTCGGCGGGGAGTGCAGTAAGGAATTGGACCCTAAGCACATAGCTCAGGCAAAGAAGGACACGCCAAGTTCGTGCCCCAAAAAGGAAGTTTTTCATGGCAATTAAAGATTAAGGGTGAAAACTGGTTCTTAATAAGTTAGCCTATCGCAATAAAAGAGCCTACTTTTGCCGCAAATTTTTTCAGCACATGAATTTGCGCAACATCGCCATCATCGCCCACGTTGACCACGGTAAAACCACCTTGGTAGACAACATGCTTCACACTGCGAAGCTCTTCCGTGATAATCAACAAGTGGACGACCTCCTGTTGGACAACAACGACCTCGAGCGTGAGCGCGGGATCACCATCCTTTCCAAGAATGTCAGCATTCAATGGAAAAATACCAAGATCAACATCATCGATACCCCAGGGCACAGCGACTTTGGGGGCGAGGTAGAACGTGTATTGAACATGGCCGACGGGGTAATCCTGTTGGTGGACGCCTTCGAAGGCCCTATGCCGCAAACGCGTTTCGTATTGCAGAAAGCTTTGGCTTTAGGCAAAACACCAGTGGTGGTCATCAACAAAGTTGATAAGCCGAACTGTACGCCGGATTTGGTCCATGACCAAGTCTTTGAACTCTTCTTCAACCTCGACGCTACAGAAGAGCAGCTTGATTTTACCACCGTTTACGGATCGGGTAAGGAGAAGTGGATGGGTCCAGATTGGAAAACGCCAACCGACGACATCACCTACCTGCTCGATACCATTGTAGAGACCATCCCTGCCCCAGAGGTGAGCGAAGGTTCTTTGCAAATGCAGATCACCTCATTGGACTTCAGCTCCTTTACAGGTCGTATTGCCGTAGGTCGTGTGACGCGTGGAACCATTCGCGAGAACATGCCGGTGAGCTTGTGCCAACGCGATGGCACCATCAAAAAAGCGCGCATTAAAGAATTGATGACTTTCGAAGGTTTGGGCAAAAGCAAAACCAACGAAGCACACGCAGGAGAGATCGTTGCAGTAAACGGTATCGAAGGATTCGAAATTGGCGATACCATCGCGGATGCTGAAAACCCTGAGGCATTGCCGCACATGGAAATTGATAAGCCAACCATGAGCATGTTGTTCTCGATCAACAACTCGCCGTTCTTCGGAAAGGAAGGTAAGCACGTAACCTCACAGAAGATTCGTGAGCGTTTGATGCAAGAGATCGAAAAGAACTTGGCCTTGAAAGTAGATGAGACGGGTTCTGCGGACCAATTCATTGTTCACGGCCGCGGCATCCTACACCTCGGTATCCTCATCGAAACCATGCGTCGCGAAGGCTACGAATTGCAATTAGGTATGCCACAGGTGATCTACAAAGACATCGATGGCGTGAGACACGAGCCTATCGAAGAACTCACCGTGGACTGTCCAGGTGATTCCTCAGGTAAAGTCATCGAACTCGTGACCCGTCGCAAAGGTGAACTCCTCGTGATGGAACCAAAGAGCGATTTGACCCGATTGGAATTTGAAATCCCTTCGCGCGGTTTGATGGGCTTGCGTAACAACGTACTCACAGCCACCTCAGGTGAGGCCATTATGGCGCACCGATTGAAAGAATACCAGCCATACAAAGGCGATATGGAACGTCGTATTTCCGGTGTACTTATTGCCAAGGAAGCTGGAAAGGCCAGTGCCTACTCTTTGGACAAACTCCAAGACCGCGGTAAATTCTTCATCGAACCAGGTGATGAAATCTACGGTGGCCAAGTCATCGGTGAGCAAAACAAGCCAGGCGATTTGGTGGTGAACCCTTGTGTGGCCAAGCAGCTCAACAACATGCGTGCCGCCGGTAAGGACGACAACACCGCCCTAGCCACCCCTATCAAGTTCAGCTTGGAAGAAGCCATGGAATACATTGGCCCAGATGAATACGTAGAGGTAACCCCAGAGAGCATTCGTTTGAGAAAGATCTTGTTGAACGAGCACGATCGCAAACGAGCTCAAAAGTAAGGGCACACTCGTTCTAGGCTTCGGGCCTAGTAACAGACCACCCACTCCAATGCCCTGCAGAGGAACTTCGTGTTCCCTCACTTTTGAGATTGGGAAGGATTGGCACACTCGTTCTAGGCTTCGGGCCTAGTAACACAAACCATAAAAAAGCCCCGCTGCGCGGGGCTTTTTCTTTATTCCATATTCAGGAGTAATTCGAGGATGGACGTGGCTGCCTTGGCAATGGGCGTTCCAGGTCCGAAGATGCCGGCTACCCCTCGCTCGTACAAGAAATCGTAATCCTGCGCTGGGATGACCCCACCGACGATGATCATAATATCTTCTCTGCCTAGCGCCTTGAGTTCGTCCATGACTGCTGGGACAAGTGCCTTATGGCCTGCGGCCAATGAACTGATCCCTAAAATGTGTACATCGTTCTCTATGGCCTGCTTGGCAGCTTCTTTAGGGGTCTGGAACAGCGGACCCATATCCACATCGAAACCGAGATCAGCGAATGAAGTAGCCACTACCTTGGCGCCGCGGTCGTGTCCATCTTGCCCCATTTTAGCCACCATTATGCGTGGTCGACGACCGAATTTCTTTGCAAACGCATCGGACGCAGCACGAGCCGCTTCAAAATCTTCGTTTTTCTTCATTTCGTTCGAATATACACCGCTGATGGTCTGTGTTTTCGCCACATAACGACCCCAGTGCTGCTCTAAAGCTAGGGAAATTTCACCAAGTGTTGCACGGACTTTGGCTGCTTCCACCGCCATGGCCAGCAAGTTTCCTTGGCCACTTTTCGCACATTGGCTCAGAGCGTCGAGGGCCGCTGCTACGGCTTGGTCGTCGCGATTTTTCTTGAGGGCTTGAAGTCCTTCTAGCTGCTGCTTCAACACTTCTTCACCTTGCACCTCGAGAATATCTATTTCCGTGGATTGCTCGGTTTTGAAAGCATTTACCCCAACAATAATATCGGCCCCGCTATCTATGCGTGCTTGTTTTTTCGCGGCAGCTTCTTCGATGCGAAGTTTTGGAATACCCGCCTCTATGGCCTTGGTCATTCCGCCCAGCTCTGCGACCTCAGCCATAAGAGCTTCGGCGCGATCGATGAGGTCCGCAGTGAGCTTTTCCACGTAGTAGGAGCCGCCCCATGGATCGGCAGTGTAGGTAATATCGGTTTCCAATTGCAAGTGCAACTGAGTATTGCGGGCAATACGTGCGGAGAAATCCGTCGGCAAAGCAATGGCCTCATCTAGGGAATTAGTGTGTAGGCTTTGGGTTCCACCCATGGTGGCCGCCATCGCTTCCATGGCCGTGCGCGTCACATTGTTGAACGGATCTTGCTCGGTTAGGGACCAACCCGAGGTTTGGCTGTGCGTACGCAGGGCCAATGATTTTGGGTTTTTAGCTCCTAAGGCCTCCATGTGCTTGGACCAGAGGTAACGAGCAGCACGCATCTTGGCAATCTCCATAAAAGGATTCATGCCAATGCCCCAGAAGAAGCTCAGGCGCGGTGCAAAAGCATCGATATCCAGGCCTGCCGCCATGCCCGTTTTTACGTATTCCAGCCCATCACAAAGGGTATAGGCCATCTCGATATCGGCGGGTGCACCGGCCTCCTGCATGTGATATCCTGAGATGGAAATGCTATTGAATTTCGGCATGTGTTCGCTCGTGTAGGCGAAGATGTCCGAGATGATGCGCATGCTTTGTGTAGGCGGGTAGATGTAGGTGTTGCGCACCATAAATTCTTTGAGAATGTCGTTTTGAATGGTCCCACTTAATTGGGCCAATTCCACCCCCTGCTCCATCGCCGCCACAATGTAAAACGCCATGATGGGCAAAACTGCACCGTTCATGGTCATCGACACGGACATTTGGTCCAATGGAATGCCGTTGAACAGCACCTTCATATCCTCCACAGAATCAATGGCAACGCCCGCTTTCCCTACGTCCCCTTGTACGCGCTCGTGGTCACTGTCGTAACCGCGGTGGGTGGCCAGGTCGAAGGCTACGGACAATCCTTTTTGACCGGCAGCCAAGTTTCTGCGGTAAAACGCGTTGGATTCGGTCGCTGTGGAGAAGCCTGCGTATTGACGTATGGTCCAAGGGCGACCCACATACATGGTACTGTAGGGGCCACGTACATAAGGCGGGGTCCCGGGAAGGGTTCCCAAATGTTGTGCATCCTTCAAATCCTGCGGGCCATATTCTGGCTGCACGGCAATTTGTTCTGGGGTCATCCAAGGTTTGCGATCAGCCATGACTTACGATTTTGAAGAATGTTGAATGCGCTCGAACTCTGCGGCGGCGGCCCAACGAACGGGTTGCAACGGCTCAAATTCCGCTTCTTGGTATTTGGCTTGGTGTTCCGCTCTGGTTTGGGGCGCACGGGCAACATAGCCCTCCGGGAGTGTTTCTCCTTCTAACCCATATAAGTTCACGCCTAAGACCTCACTAGGCTGCGCGGCAGCGACCTCATCGGCGATGCGATCTTGAATGGTGCCGCTTTGTAACGCTTCAATGATGCCGCCTTGTTGACGGATGTCCTGCAGGTACTGCCAAGCGCTTTCGACTAATTCGGCCGTTTTCTGCTCGATGAAGTAGGAACCGGCGGCAGGATCGCTGACTTGGTCCAAATGACTTTCGTAGGCAAGCATAAAATGCTGGTTCAACGCCAAGCGTTCGCCTTCCGCATCTGCCCAGGCAACGACGCTATTGTAAGGACGCAATTGTACTTGATCCGCACCCCCGACGATGGCACCAAAACCACTAGAGGTGGCGCGCAAGAGGTTCGAATGCAGGTCGAACGCCGTTTGGTGGGTCGTCGCCGTTTCACTGTAAATGGTCAGAGGCACCTGTGGCAAGTCGTACTCTTCGAGAAGTTTTTTCCAAAGCACTCTGGCACCTCGAATCTTAGCCATTTCCTCGAAGGGGTGAGTCCCGGCATTCAAGGCCAGCCAATATTGGGTATAGCCGACACTGCCGAAGTTGTCGAGGTAGAAGTCCAAATGAGCGGCTGCCAGTCCTAGCTGGGTTGCCACGGAGGCACCACAACTTCCGTAGAAATTAGCGTTGCAGCACATGAACTTGAATTGGGGAGGGGTCAAGCGACTGAGCTCCCCTAGTTCATACATTTTCTCTTCGTGCCAGTAGCCAGTGCGCGCGGCGATTTCGACGGGATCAATGTTGATGTAGCCTTGGAGTTTATCCACCGGTAGAATTTCCCCGTGCGCGTGGTGCAATAATGCTTCCATCACGGCGGGTCCACTGCCTTCCACGACCAGTCCTAGATTGATATAGGGCAATTGAATGTCTCTGAGAATACGGGGCAGGTAATGCTCTTCGGTGAGGTAGAACAGCAATCCACTGGCCCCTTGCTTTAGGCGCTCGAGGGCCCAATCATTGGCTTGAAACTCACGGTCTACGAGGTGCTCTTGTACCATGGTCCACCAAGGTTCTTCCCGAAATCCGGGTTGTTGTGGTGGTCCTTCAGTATATAGCGGTTGAACGGGTGTCCCGTCCGGATAGGTTCTGTGGGTGGATTTACTCATCCTGCTCCGTTTCGTATTCTATGATGGTGATGGTTTCTCCTTCTTTATGCATGCCAAAGTTTTCTCTCGCGTAGCGTTCAAAGGCTTCTGGATTTGTTTCTAACTGGTGCAGCAACTCGCGCTCTTCCGCCAACGTTTCTTCGTAGAATTCGATGTCGTTTTCAAGGTTTTCTATTTGCTGGTCCAATTCCGCGTGAATGAAATAGTTGTTCGCATCGAGAAAGATCATCCAAATCACAAAGCCCAAACCCGTCAACGCGTATTTGTTGGTGAGCCACTTTAAAGCTGGATATTTCTCGAATAATTTCATCCCTTCAATTTACTAATGGTTTTTGGGTCGGCAAGACCTTAATCTACATTCTCTGCTAACGAGGTATCGCTGCCCAATACATCTTGCAATCGGATCAACTCCGCGTACGCACCATCGAGCTTCATCAATTCATCATGGGTACCGCGCTCAATACCTTGCCCCTGCTCCATCACAAGGATCTGATGAGCCTTGCGGATGGTGCTCAATCGGTGTGCGATGACTACCGAGGTGCGGCCCTGCATTAATCGGTCCAATGCCTCTTGCACCAATCGCTCACTTTCACTGTCCAATGCGCTGGTCGCTTCGTCCAGGATGAGCAATTGCGGGTCCTTCAACAGGGCGCGCGCAATGGCAATGCGCTGACGCTGTCCACCGCTGAGTTGCACCCCGCGGTCCCCTACTTTCGTGTCCAATCCTTCCGGAAAACCTTCGATGAACTCCCAAGCATTGGCTTCTTTCGCTGCCTGAATAATCTCTTCTTCCGTGGCCGAAGTTTTTCCATAGGTGATGTTCTCGCGTATGCTGCCCCCAAAGAGCAGCACATCTTGAGGCACGAGGGCCAACGACTTCCGCCAGGCCTGCAAATCAAAAGAATCTACGGTATGGGCTCCTGAGGAGATCTGTCCGCCTTGGCTTTGGTAAAAGCGCATCAAGAGGGAAGCCACCGTAGATTTCCCTGAACCACTTTTGCCCACGAGCGCGAGGGTTTGCCCCTTTGGAAGCTCGAAGCTCAATCCCTGAATGACGGGAACGTCTGGGCGTGAGGGATAAGAGAATTGGACCTCCTTGAAAGAAATGCCTTCCACCTGCGCGGCGGTAACATCTTCTCCACTGACCAATTCCGGCTCCTCGTCCATCAACGAAAATATTGTCTCGGTCGCCCCAACGGCCTTTTGCAACTGGGCATATACAGAGGCCAGGCCGCCGATAGATCCGCCGATAAAGAGGGCGTATAAAATGAATTCATTGAGTTTATCTGCGGCCAATTCTCCCTCGTGCACCATCCCTGCGCCGAACCAAATGACCAAGGCAATGGCACCAAACAAACCGAAAGTGATAAAGCTTGAAAAGGCGCCGCGGTAATAACCGCCAGTGATGGCTAATCCGACCACCTTCTGAATGCGCTCGCGGTAGCGAGAACGCTCCCACGCCTCGTTCGCAAATGCCTTCACCGTTTGAATGCCCGCGAAGGTCTCTTCCACGATGGTATTGCTTTCGGCGATTTCGTCCTGCACCTTCTTGGCGTATTTGCGGATGAATCGGCCAAAAATAAAGGTCACAATAATGAGCGGTGGAATCACGCCCACGATGAACAATGTCAACTTGATGGAGGTAAAGGCCAAAATGGCGATGCCCCCAATGACCATGCTCAATCCACGCAGGAATTCAGCCAAGGTCGTGGTCAAGGTTTCCCCAATCTGCGCGGTATCCGAAGCCACTCGAGAGTTCAGCTCCCCCACTCGTTTCGAGGTGAAGAACGACATGGGCAAATGCAGCAAGTGGGTATAAAGGTCGCCGCGGATGGCCGCCAAGGCCCTTTCAGTTACCATCACAAACAATACTACTCGGAAGAATCCCGCCACACCTTGAACGGCCAACAGGCCCATCATCTGCAGCATGTTGTTGCGCAAATTATCCGCCGAGGATGACATCAGTCCTCCCAAGAGTTTTGGGAAAAGCAAGGAGGTGCCCATGGTGATCAAGAGGAAGAAAAATCCAAGGGCCCAAAGTCCGGCATGCGGCTTCACATAGGCCATGATTTTACGGAGCTGTCCCAAATCTTTGGCGGTCAACATTTTCCGTTTTTTCTCGTCCGGATTCGATGACTTTTCTCTTCTTCTACTCATACCTGCGAAGTTACGTCCTATGGCCTACCTTTGCGCATCAATTCAGTAAAAATGGCGGGAGCAGAAAACATTAAACCCTACGACCCTAAATCGGACAAAAAAGAGCAAGTTGCGGACATGTTCAACAACATTTCCAAGCGCTATGATTTGTTGAACCACCTCTTATCGTTGAACATCGACAAGGGCTGGCGTACGAAAGTGGTCAAGATGGTGGCTGCCGACGAACCGTCGCTTGTACTGGATGTGGCTACCGGAACAGCAGATTTAGCCATCGCCCTTGCAAAAGGAACAGGCGCTAGCATTACCGGCGCAGATATTAGCGAAGGCATGCTCGAGGTGGGCCGCGGAAAAGTGCATAAAAAAGGTTTGGACAAGAAGATTGTCTTGGAGCTAGGCGATAGTGAAAACCTGCCCTACGCGGACAACACTTTTGATGCCATCACCGTTGCCTTCGGCGTGCGCAACTTCCAGAATTTGCAAAACGGCTTGCGCGACATGAAGCGCGTGTTGAAACCAGGAGGACAATTGGTCGTACTGGAATTCAGTACTCCAAAACGATTTCCATTCAAGCAGCTGTACTGGTTCTACTTCAAGGCAGTTCTCCCCACTGTCGGAAAGCTAATTTCTAAAGACCCACGAGCGTATACCTACCTTCCGGAGAGCGTGGCAGCCTTTCCGTATGGGGCGGCGTTTGAAAAAGAATTGGTCGATGCAGGCTTGAAGCCGGTAAAAACGAAGCCGGTGACTTTCGGCATCGCGACCATCTATCAAGCAAGAAAATAGGCGTTTCAGCGTTTACCTTCTCATGAAGAATCTCAAGCTCCTTTTATTGTTCTTGGCGTTGCCTTCAGCGCTCTCGGCCCAATTTGCCCGATTGCGCAACCAACCCTTGTACGACAAAAACGAGCTGCATTTCGGGTTCCATATCGGACTGAATTGGTACAACTTCACCATGGACACCAAAAACCTCACGGAGGTGGACGGCATCTACGGAGTGACCAGCGAAGCCCTGCCCGGCTACAACATCAACATCATTTCGAACCTTCGACTCAGCGAGCATTTCGACCTGCGCTTTACGCCAGGCTTTGCCGCTACAGTGCGCAATCTGCACTTTGACATGAACGACCCGTTCACCAATGAGCGCAAAACCATCAGCCGCCAGATCGAGAGTTCGTACGTCCAATTTCCCCTGCACCTCAAATTCAAAAGTGTCCGCATCGACAACTACCGCCTGTACCTCATGGGCGGCATTCGCTACGCCAACGACCTCGCGTCCAAAGCCAAGGTGGTGGACGATAACTTGTTCAAACTGCAGCGCCACACCGCGGATTATGAAATAGGATTCGGCACGGATTTCTACTTTGAATACTTCAAGTTCTCACCTCAGATCCGCGCATCTTGGGGATTGACAAACCTATTGGTGCAAGACGGCACCCCACAGGTCAGCGCCCTGGATGGCATTCGCAACCGAGCGGTTCTTATCAACTTCACCTTCGAGTAGTGCAGAAGGGCGTACAGTACATGTTGATTTCTGTCGGCTGCTTCGCCGGGGTCAACCTCATGATCAAATTTCTGCCCAACATCCCGGCAACGGAATTGGTCCTATTTCGCTCCATCATCACTCTAGCCATCAGCTATGTACTACTGCGCAGGCGAAAAATCAATCCGTGGGGAAACGATAAAAAATGGTTGTTGATCCGGGGAATTGCAGGCACCACCGCCCTGACCGTCTTTTTTTACACGATTCAGAAAATGCCGCTGAGCGCTGCCGTAACCATCCAATACCTCAGCCCCTTCTTCACCGCCTTTATTGCGGGATTCCTGCTCGGAGAAAAGACTCGATGGGCACAATGGGGATTCTTTGTCCTGTCCTTCGCCGGCATTGTTATCGTCAAGGGGTCCAGTGCCCAAATCCCTACGGAACTGCTCCTGCTCGGAGTCTTCTCAAGTGTATTCTCAGGCTTGGCTTACAACGCCATTCGTAAACTCAAGAACGAGGCGCCGCTGGTCGTTGTCATGTATTTTCCACTTGTGGCGACTCCTGTAATGATTGGCTTCAGCTTTTTTAATTGGATCACCCCCGTAGGCATAGAATGGCTGCTCCTGATCGCCGTTGGGATTTTAACCCAATTCGCCCAAGTCTACATGACCAAAGCCTACCAAAGCTCCGAGGTCAATACCGTCGCTCCCTTAAAATACATCGGGGTCATTTTCGCCCTTACTTGGGACATCCTACTCTTCGACTTCGTCCCGAACGGCACGATGTTTTTGGGAATCGCCATGGTCATTGGCGGGGTACTATTGAACCTTCAGTACAAAGCTAGGCTTGCGAAACAGCGTACTCGTAAAGCAGCGTAGCGCCACTCACGGCCACATTCAGACTTTCCATCTTACTCGCATCGCCCGGCAGCGTAATGGTCGCGTCACGCATCTCTTTCAACGCCGGGGATACACCTTGACCTTCATTGCCCAGCACTAAAGCTGTTTTTTGGGTCCAATTAAATCCGCGCGCCGGCGTTCCGTCCATGTCCGCAATGACTAATTGGGCCCCGGCCTCCTTCACCTTGCTTAAAAACTCGCCTTCGTCCATCGCGTGCACCTTCACATGCGCCAACGCACTCATGCTGCTCTGGACCACCTTTGGTGACCAACAGTCCGCCGTACCGGTCAATGCCACCACATTCGTAATGCCGTACCACAACGCCGTACGCAACAGCGTACCCACATTACCCGGGTCCTGCAAACGATCCAGCACGAGCACCATGCCCGCCCAATCCAGCTCGTCGGCCTGCGGCACCTCAAACACCGCCAACACGGGCGACGGCGTCTCCAAAAACGTAATACGCTTCATTTCAGCCTCACTAATCCACTCGACGGGTCCAGTGATCTCTTGAGCATCGGCACTGTCCACCACGAAAATATTCTCCGCAACAAGGCCACTGTTGAGGAAATCTGTGACTAACTTCATTCCCTCAGCGACGAATAGCCCGGTCTTTTTTCGGTTCTTTCGAACGGAAAGGCTTCGGATGAGTTTTTCCTGATTTTTGGTGAGCACAGTGATTGAATTTCGAGCTAAAATACATTCCTTTTCTCGTGCAGCGGTTTTGCTGCTCGCCTTTTCCTCTTGTTCCGGCCTGCAGCAAGCAAGCCACACGGAGCCTCTGCTGATTGAAAACAACATCACCATCAACGGCAAAGCCAGCCAAAGCGACGATGATTACGACATCTTGCGTCAGCGCCCCAACAAAGGCTGGGCCGGGGTACGCCTCTTTTTGAGCATGTACGGGGCCGGGGAAAAAATCCCCAATACCGGCGTGGGCAAATGGCTCATGACCATTGGTGAACCTCCGGTCTACCTCGACTCTTTATCACGGGTACAGAGTGCGGCACAATTGGGCATACATTATTTCAACCTTGGTTATTTCAATGCCGAAGTCACGAGCTACGAAAAAGTCAAAGGCCGCAAGGCGAAGGCCTATTACGAGGTCAACACAGGGCCAAAGCACACCCTCGGTTCCTTCGAGCTTCATTCTACGAACCGCTTCATCGACTCTGCCCTGGCCCATTATCCATCACCTTTCTCGGCCGGAGACGGCGTGGTTGCTGAGGAGATCGAACAAGCCCAGCTCGACCTGACGAACTTTCTCAAAAACAACGGATACTACAAAGCCCAACTGGGTTGGGTCTATTTCGAAGTAGATACCACTGAAGGCCCCAACGATGTTCATCTCATCGGCGTGGTCGACCCCTACAGTTTTGGAGGTGATGTACGGCGCCGAACACTCAAGAGCATACGCGCGCAGCCCACCTACGATTACGGTACCAACACTGTGATCACAGATAGCACCCGTACCTCGCACGGGATCGATGTCGTACAAAACGGCATGAAGTTCCGACCCGAATTTATCGATCAACAAATCTTCCTATCTGCCGGCGACCGCTACAACAGCAGCGCCATCAAAGAAACCTATAAGAACCTCGTTGCCCTCGGCGTCTTTAAAAGTGTGGAGATCGACATTGTCGAATCCGGCGACGATCTAATGGCCAATCTAAAACTCACCCCGATGTCAAAGCGCTCGGTCAGCGCAGGGATTGAAGGCTTGGGCAACAACGGCAGCATAGGTCTAGGAGGCCAATTCAGCTGGGACAACCGCAACCTGTTCAAAGGAGGTGAAGTACTCCGCCTCAGCCTCGGAGGCTCGGTGACCGAACAACGCAACTCCACCAATACCACCTGGCTACTAGATGCTCGCGAACTCAACGCATCCGGAAGTTTGCGCTTTCCAAAGTTTCTTTTGCCCACCGCATTACTCCCCGCAAAATCTAAGTACTGGCAACCCCGTACAGAAATTGGACTCAAATCCTCTTTCCAATTCCGCATAGACGAATTCAATCGAAATGTACTGAGCTCCTACCTCGAGTACCGCTGGAAAGTCAACGGCGCGCAGCATACCCTAAGCCCATGGCGATTCTCATTTGTACAGATTGACTTCAACTCCGACAGCACCCTCGCCCCCTTCCTATTCAACGGTTTCCAAGATTTAGTGTTCGCGCAAAGCGGCTACAGAATGAATAAGACTTGGATCCAAGGTAACACGAGATACTTCACCGCTCTAGAGCTCGAAACCGGCGGACACCTGTGGCGCAGAATGGGGCTTAGCTCCATCAGCGGTGTTCCCTTGATGCCCTTTGCCAAAGGGTCCATGGACTTCCGCCTGTACCAGCCCTTAGTGCACCAACGCGAGATCGCCTTCAGAACATTCTTAGGCTTGTCGCAACATTGGAGCCCCGACCAAAGCTTCATGCCGTTTGAAAAGTCCTTTTTCATGGGCGGAGCGAACGATATGCGTGGCTGGACCGCCTACCATTTTGGACCGGGTGCTACCTCAGAAGAACTCTTGCGCACCAGCGGATACTTCGCTGCCGCCCCCATCAAATTCGTCGCCAACGCCGAATATAGGTTCACCATGCACGACGCTTGGAAAGGAGCGGTATTCTTGGATGCGGGAATATGTGGCTCTACAACCGGTCTTACGGAAATGATTTAACCGCGGACCAATTAGCCGCTATTTCCAAAGGCACTTTCGGATGGAACACCTTCTACAAACAATTGGGCCTGAATACAGGTGTGGGATTCCGATACGATTTGGAATTTTTCATCATGCGTGCCGATATCGCCTTGAAGGTCCATCATCCGGGGGCTGTAGACCGATCAAACTGGGTGATTCAAGACCCGAAATGGCACGATTTTAACCTAACATTAGGCATAGGATATCCTTTCTAGAACTGGGGTTTATTGTTGTGCATTTTTGGCCTATTTTAGCCCGCACAATTAAACACCTATAACTATGATGTCCATTGACAAAATTAGAGAGTTGCTAGGAGACCAAGCAGATACGTTGTTAAACCACACCTCAACTGCAATCACCAAAGATTCTTTGGCGATCCTTCCATCAGGCAACTTTGTCACGGAATCTTTCACAGAATCTAACCGCAGTATCCAAGTGATGAACTCACTACAGCGTTTGTACGGCACAGGTCGTTTGGCAAACACTGGATACTTGAGCATCCTACCTATTGACCAAGGTATCGAGCACAGTGCTGGTGCTTCTTTCGCACCTAACCCAATGTTCTTCGATCCTGAGAACATCGTGAAGATGGCGGTTGATGCAGGTTGTAACGCGGTAGCTTCTACCTACGGTGTATTGGCCACTGTAGCTCGCAAGTGGGCGCACAAGATTCCTTTTGTGGTGAAGATCAACCACAATGAATTTTTGAGTGCACCAAATACTTTCTTGCAGAGCCCTTATGGTTCGGTAGACGAGGCTTGGAACTTGGGTGCTTGTGCAGTAGGTGCAACCATCTACTTCGGTCACCCACAATCGCGTGAAATGATCGAGCAAGTCGCAATGGCTTTCGAAAGAGCGCACGAACTAGGTATGGCTACCATCCTATGGTGTTACACTCGTAACGACGCGTTCAAAGTGGACGGCGTGGACTACCACACTTCTGCAGATTTGAGCTCACAAGCGATTCACTTGGGTGTGACCATCCAAGCGGATATCATCAAGCAAAAATTGCCTGAGAACAATGGCGGTTACAACGCAACAGGTCACGGTAAGACACACCCTAAAGTGTACTCTGAATTGACCACTGATAACCCTATTGATTTGACTCGTTACCAAGTATTGAACAGCTACAACGGCCGTATCGGTGTGATCAACTCTGGTGGTGCTTCTACCGGAAATGACGCTAACGACTTGAGCGAAGCTGTAGCCACTGCCGTAATCAACAAACGTGCAGGTGGTCAAGGTTTGATCCTAGGTCGCAAGGCATTCCAGAAGGAATACAAAGACGGTATCGCACTACTTCACGCGGTACAAGATGTATACTTGAACGACGAAATCACCATCGCATAAGCGAGGGATTTTCCGATAAACTCAAAGGGCACTCCTGCGGAAGGAGTGCCCTTTTTATCTACATTAGCAAACTGAAACTTAAATAGAGCAACTTACATGGGTTGGTTTAAGAGAACAAAAGAGGGGATTACTACCGAGACTAAGGACAAGAAAGAAACCCCCGATGGCCTGTGGCACAAGTGTCCAAAATGTAAGGTCATTGTAAGTGTAGAAGATCACAAAGCAACGCTCTGGACGTGTGGCAACTGTGGACACCACGACCGCATTAACGCGAAAGAGTACTTCGAAATACTGTTTGACGACGGGGCATTCACAGAATTGGACGCCAACATGCAAAGCAAGGATCCTCTGAAATTTGAGGATACCAAGCCCTACACTGATCGTTTGAAAGCAGGCCAAAAGAAATCAGGACTGAAGGACGCCATCACTACCGGATACGGAATGATGAACGGCCGTGAAGTGGTGGTCGCTTGTATGAACTTTAACTTCATCGGCGGCTCTATGGGTTCCGTAGTGGGAGAGAAAATCTCACGCGCCATGGATCAAAGCCTCAAAACCGGTGCGCCGTTTATCATGATTTCTAAATCAGGTGGTGCTCGTATGATGGAAGCCGCATTTTCTTTGATGCAGATGGCTAAAACCTCTGCTAAAATCGCCCTGCTGGACGATAAGAAAATCCCATACATCTCGTTCCTTACAGATCCAACAACGGGTGGTGTAACGGCTTCTTACGCCATGCTAGGCGATATCAACATCGCAGAACCTGGTGCTTTGATCGGGTTCGCTGGACCTCGCGTAGTAAAGGAAACCATTGGTAAAGACTTGCCAGAAGGCTTCCAAACTTCTGAGTTCTTGTTGGAGCACGGCTTCCTAGATTTTATCGTGGAGCGCAAAAACCTCAAAAACAGATTGAGTCAATATTTGGACATGGTCATGAACTAAGCTCCAAAACCGTATAAAAAAAGGCGCCCGATGGGCGCCTTTTTTGTTATTCCTCCCAGCGGATTTGCCGCGAGATATACATGATCACACCTAGGATCACAAACAATCCTAAACTACCGGCGAGGAGTGCGAAATCCTTTAATTGGATCAACACAAAAATGAACGAATACAGCAAGGCCAAGACTCCTGCAACATATGCCGCGAGTTTAGCGCTGCCCAAGACACTTTTCGAATACAAAAATTCCATGGCGATGGTCATCAACGCCGCCACTGCATAGGCCGCATTAAAACCAATGTGTTCGCTAAAAGACAGCAGCAGCGTGTAGAAGAGCACCAATGCCAATCCAACCAACACATATTGCAAGGCATTGACTTTAGAGCCCTTGATCAACTCTGAGAAATAGAAGACCATGAAGGTCAACGCAATGATGAGGATGGCGTATTTCGCGACTCTATTCGTCTTGCTGTAGCTATCGACAGTGCGCACAAATTCGGTTCCGAAATAATCTGAAGTAGGAGCATATTGACGTCCTATCCAACTCTGCGGATAGTTCCTGTTCAAATGGCTGACCTCCCAATGGGCGGTGAAGCCCTCTTCATCAGATTCGTATTTCTGAGTAGCGAAACTGCCCTCAAAATTTGGTTCGGTCCATGGGGATTCCATGCTGAAAGCGCTCTGCTTACCCAGTGGGACTACCGACAGCCTCCGGCTGCCTCGCAAGCCGGTAGAAAAAGAGAAATTGTATTCTGTCGCCGCTTTCAAATCTACGCTGGTGTGGATGCCGGAGCTGTATATATCATTGGTCACCAGTCCAGAGCTCATGGCCAGAGGCTCCTCATTCCAATTAAAATTGAACGCCCCTTCTACCCCTCGTAAATCAGAGATGCCGATGTTCACGGTCACCTTTTCCCAGGCAATGTGCTCCGGCAACACCCCGACCTTTTCCCAATCCGGCAAAACAAAGGAACCGTTGATTGCGATATCACTCTTGTAAACGATGGCCTCATAGATTCCCAGTGTTCGGGTCTCCGGCAATACCTCCGCATTGCCCACTAGGTTTTCGGGAAGAATGTAGAGGTACTTTCGCGCATAACTGATCTCTTCGCTGCCGTCGGAATTGGTCACCGTATAAGGATCGTCAAAGGGTACAGTGAGGTAAGGACCTACGAGCATCTGCTCGCCGCCCCAAACACTGGTCATTTCAGCAATGGCTGAATCTTGGGTGAATTCCCGCTCGCGAATCAGATTCTGAATCAATCCCGCGGGGATGAGTAGCAACAAGGCCAGCACTCCAATGGCTAGCATCTTGAACATGGGTTTCTCGGTAAACTTCATAGTGGTTAATTAATTAGCCATAGAACGCCGGCCCATAACCACACATTATCCCAGAAATGGTAAGACTTTGTTAAACAAAAACCCCCTGAGCAATTCAGGGGGTCTTTTCATCTTACACTGTTTTTCTTCGCTTATCTACTCTTCGGTAGCGCGTGCTTCGCGCATAGGGTTTGAGCGACCGTTGCGGTCCCAACGACTTGTGGCTCCGCGAGAATACACATCAAACTTGTTGGGCTCTTGTAGTGCTGGCCAATAGTTGTCCGAACGATCCGTATCTGCCATTTCCAAGAATGGATCCAGCGTGATTTGAACGACCGGTTGTGTGAAGTTGAACCATTTGGTAAACTCATCCTCATTCTTCAGCCATACCTCAGCTGGAATGCGAACAACTTCTTCTTGCCCATCCTCCAAGGTGAATCGCAACACCAATGGCATGATCAGACCTCCTTGATTTTCGAAGGTAAGGCCATAGAAATGGTGACCTGCGTCCAATAGTGCCGCTTCTTCGGCGGTCAATCCATCGCGGTAGCGCTTGTAAGCCTCGCGGTCCGCCTCACTCACTGCATATGGATTGTATGAGTTGTAGAAATCACGCGTTTCTGGTACTTCATCCACCATGGTACGAATGACACTATTACGAGGTTTACCGATATGGGCATCTGCCTCTTCTGCCTTAGCTTCTTGGAAAGGCTTTTCAATATCCGGGTTCTGCGTAGACATTTGGTACCACTGTACATCCTTCAAGGCAATATCCACGTGGTCGGTGGTGTAGAACCACCCGCGCCAGTACCAATCCAAATCTACTCCAGACGCATCCTCCATAGTACGGAAGAAATCTGCCGGAGACGGGTGTTTGAATGCCCAGCGACGGCTGTACTCCTTGAATGCATAGTCGAACAGTTCACGACCCATAACGGTTTCGCGAAGAATATTCAATGCAGTAGCCGGCTTGCCGTAGGCGTTATTACCAAACTGAAGCACGCTTTCAGAATTTGTCATAATAGGCACCATCTCCTCTTTTGGACCACTCATATAAGGCACAATCTTGTGCGCCGGTCCACGACGTGATGGGTATTCGTGATCCCATTCCTGCTCTGTCAAGTACTGCACAAAGGTGTTCAAACCTTCGTCCATCCAAGTCCATTGGCGCTCGTCTGAGTTAATGATCATAGGGAAGAAGTTGTGACCTACTTCGTGAATGATGACCCCGATCATTCCGTATTTAGTGCCTTCGCTGTAGGTGCCATCCGCTTCTGGACGACCTCCGTTAAAACAGATCATAGGGTATTCCATACCGATCCACTTCGTGTGGACCGAAATGGCTTTTTCGTACGGGTAATCCACGGTGAACTTGCTATAAACCTTTAGAGTATGTGCCACTACTCGCGTCGAGTACTGCTCCCACAATGGGTTACCTTCTTTCGGGTAATAGCTCATCGCCATCGTGGTTTTACCGTTAATATCAACGGCCTGTGCATCCCAAATGAACTTACGAGACGTCGCAAAGGCGAAATCACGAACATTCTCTGCTTCAAAGACCCAAGTCTTGGTGCTTTTCGCTTTGTTCTGCTCCGCCTCAATGGCTTCGTCTTGAGTCACGATGATCACAGGATCGTCAAAGCTTTTTTCAGCCTTCGCCAAACGGGAACGCTGTGCAGAGGTTAGCACGCGTGAAGCGTTCGTCAATGTACCGGTAGACGCTACTACGTGGTCTGTAGGTACGGTGATGCTCACCTTGTAATCACCAAAAGGCAAGGTAAACTCCCCTTGTCCTAGGAATTGCTTGTTCTGCCATCCTTCCACATCGTTGTACACGGCCATGCGTGGGAAGAATTGGGCAATGGTGTAGAGGTAGTTGTCGTCCTCTTCAAAGTATTCGTAACCCGAACGGCCACCAATATCCATGCGGTCGTTAATGTTGAACCACCACTTGATCTTGAAGCTGAACGACTGGCCCTTGCGCAATGGCGAAGGCAGGTCCACACGCATCATGGTATTGTTGATGGTGTAACGCAAGTTGCTGCCAGAAGTAGTTTGAACGTAATCTAGTTTGAAGCCGCCGTCAAAATCATAGAACTGGCTGTTCTTTAATTGATTGAACGCCGTCTGTGGCGTTCCGGTGCGCTCGTTGAAGATGCCGCCCGTTTTGATTTGCTGCGTCATGCTGTTTTGGGCGCGCATGTTTTGGTCTAATTGGACCCACAAATAGCGAAGCTCGTCCGGACTATTGTTGGTGTAGGTAATGGTCTCCTCACCGTAAATACGCTGCGTTTCATCGTCCAAGGTGATGGACATGTTGTAATCCGCCTGCTGCTGGTAATATTCATGACCCGGCGCACCTGAAGCGGTACGGTAGACGTTTGGAGTGGGAAGCTCCTGGCCCAATTGTCTGAATTTCGAAGTGTTTACATTTTGTGCCGAGAGGCCGAGGGTGGCTAAGGCAACGAGCGATACTAAAATGCGCTTCATATAGAGAGGTTTTATATACAATTTAAAGGGACAATCGGTCCAAAATCATTTGAATACTCAAGGTTAAAATCACTCCGCTGAGCATCCATTTCATGGCTTTGGGATTGCGCCAAATTTTTTCGACTGCCCAATATACAAAAAGCAAGGCCAGAACCACGAGAATTTGGCCCGCCTCAATTCCTAAATTAAACGGAATCCACGCCCACCAAAACGAATCGCTTTGGGCAATGAATGAGTAGTACGATCCAAATCCCAATCCGTGAATCAATCCAAAGATCCCCGAGAGCCACATCGCCCCCTGCACCACCTTGAATCCATTAATCAGGTGGTACCCTACCGTCATTGCGATGGTCACGGCGATGCCCAACTCCACCCATTCACTCGGGGGTCTAACCACTTCTGTAGCGGCCAAGGCCAGGCTAAGGCTATGCCCGATGGTGAATGCGGTTATCCACTTCAGCGTAGCCTTCCATTGCCCGAAGCTCAACGGAAGCGTTAAGGCCAACAAGAACAACATATGGTCGTACCCTTCGAGATCCGTAATGTGGCGAATGCCTAGGTTGAAGTAGAACATTTAAAAATTAAAGTTTAAGCGGTAATCATTGCTTTCGCGGCAACTATTGGTCTGTTTGCGGCCGTCGTAATGGAAAATCACAATGTTTTCTTGGGAAGGATAAATATCTGCGAGCAGGGTATGTTTTATGGACCAATTCCCACTCAGCGCTTCCAATTCCTTATCTCCGTACTCCGCCGTGAACAACAAATACACTTCATCCGGACCTCTCGAAGTACCGAAATACTCCACGGCCATCGCTTCTCCATTCAAGTTCAATTGGATGTGCTGCTCAAGGTATTGGCCGTGCAAAGCTGCTCTTTGGTTGGAGTCCAATTGTACATAGCGCATCACTTTTTCCTGCAACAACGCATTCATTGCGCGCTCCCAATCGTCGGGAAAGGTTTTCACCACCCCCGTAATTTTTCCTTTTTCTATATCGACATGGAAATCCGTGACGCTCACATAGAACTCATGCCGTACCTTAGTGTGCACAGCCGGGTCTTGGGCCACAGCCCCTGCCCACCAAAACCAAATGACGAGTAAAAATTTCATGCCCGTGAAAATACGCCAATTTTCGACCCAAGCCCTGTCCATCGCACTGCTATTTGCCGGCCTTGCCGCAACCGCCCAAGCCGTAAAAATCCATGAAGGCCCTGCCTTTAAAACCGGAATTTGCGAGCCTTCGATTGCCGTGGACCCCACAAACCCTTCAAACATTTATGCGGGCAGCGTCCTCAACAACTTTTACCAAAGCACGGACGGCGGAACGACTTGGACCACCGAAGCCCTAACCTCTCCCTACGGCGTTTGGGGCGACCCTGTACTGCATGCAGATCGTTCAGGCCGCGTGTATTTCTTCCACCTCAGCGACCCTGAAGGCACGAATTGGCGCAGCGACCAAATCCTCGACCGTATGGTTTGTCAAACCAAGGACGGACCGGACGGGACCTTCAACGACGGAAGCTTCACCGCAATCAACGGCAAAAAACACGACAAAGAATGGGTCGCCGAACACCCGACCAAAGGCACCATTGGGTTGAGCTGGACCCAATTCGATTCCTACGGCACCGACAACCCAGATTGCAAAAGCACCATCCTATTCTCTCAGAGCTACGATCAAGGCGAATCCTGGAGCACCCCTGTGATCATCACCGACAGAGCCGGGGATTGCATCGATGATGATGGCACTGCCGAGGGTGCTGTTCCCGCTTACGGGATCAAAAACGCCATGTACGTAGGTTGGGCATTGCGCGACTCGCTTTACGTGAGTAGAAGTCTCGACGGAAAGCACTGGCAAGATGTCCTCGTCAGCACCCAATTTGCCGGGTGGTCCCAGAGCTACGAAGGTTTCTCGCGGTGCAACGGCATGCCCATTACTGTCGTAGACCACTGCCCTTCAAGCCCCTATTACGGACGCATTTACCTCTGCTGGGGCGATCAAGATTACTCCATGGGCGGCGAGGTGTATTTCTCGTTTAGCGACGATGCTGGGGCCAATTGGTCCCCAAAACAATCCATCAGCCCTGAAGGAGGCCAAAGCGACCAATTCCTCCCTTGGCTCACCGTCGACCCCACCACCGGCTACCTCTATGCCGTGTATTACGACCGCAGAGGCCTCGAAGATGCCGCCACCAACACCTACCTCGCCGTTTCGCACGACGGCGGAGCAACTTGGACCGAGCAACAAATCAACGATGCCCCCTTCACCCCAAATGATGCCGTCTTCATGGGCGACTACAACCACATCTCTGCCTACGACGGCGTGGTTCGCCCTATTTGGACCGAGCTCAGCCAAGGCAAGAAAAGCGTGTGGACTTACCTATTCAACGAAGCGAAATAACTATGAATCTACTGATTGTCAGCACTTCTACTGTATATGGAAAACCCTACCTGAGCTACCTCGAAACAGAGTGCAAAGATTTCTTTTCTTCCGCCAAGAAAATCCTATTCATCCCCTTTGCACGACCCGGCGGCATGACCCACGACGCCTACACGGCGCGCGCCAAAGAGGTCTTTGAAGCTTGGGGATTTGAGATGCGCGGGGCACATGAATTTGAAACGGCAGAGGAAGGAACGAATTGGGCCGATGGTTTTTTCACCGGAGGCGGCAACACCTTTGTCCTCTGTGATACCATTCGTAACACCGGTTATTTCCATACCATCGATGCCGCCGTACGCGCCGGCAAACCCTATATGGGCACCTCAGCCGGCTGTAACCTGACCGGCATCAGCATTTGCACCACCAACGACATGCCCATTGTGTATCCGCCGAGCTTTGATGCATTCGGCTGGGTCCCCTTCAACATCAACCCGCATTACCTAGATCCCGTAGAAGGCAGCACACACATGGGAGAAACCCGCGAGACGCGCATTAAAGAATTCCATCACTTCAACGACCAACCCGTTATCGGCTTGCGCGAAGGGTCTTGGATCCGAGTTCACGGCGAGCAAATGGAGCTCAAGGGCGAGCATACGGCGCGTGTATTCCGCAAGGGAGAAGCGGCGGTGGAAGTGGAAAATATTTCGTTACTTAACCATTAAGAAAATCAAATCCTATGAAAAGAGTACTCAGCCTCTTCATATCACTAAGTTTTACCATGAGCGCAGTTGCCCAAGGTACTTGGTCACCTTATGCGTCTGTGGAAGAAAATGTGCACTTCACAGATGTTGCTCCATCTTACAACTATGCTGATTTAAGCGTTCCTGCTGCGAATTCAGGAATCAGAGTAGGTGCATACTACGTTCATGACGATCAACTTTCAGCCGAAATGACCCTAGGGGTCACAGGAGTAGGGACACCTGGAATTTCTCAAGAAAAATAGTACCCATGGAGTTTATTGGTCACTATAATTTATTGACTCCAAAAGAGGGTGCTTTAATCACAAAATTCAATATCAGTGCCGGAGTTGGTTCAGGTCTAGCCGAATCCTCAAACGGGAGATTTGGATTCTCTGAGCACGGGGTTGTAGGCGCCAATATGGAAATGGCAGATGTCCTACCATTCGGAACGCTAATCATGGGGACGCGGTACACAATGTTCGTTGATGATTATATTGACGGAAATGTCGTGGCGGGTTCAAGCAACGACGCTGTCCTGAGATTTTACACCGCCGTTAGATTGGACGGAACTTCAAAAAAAGCACGCCAAGCTATCGCAGATGCAGAAGCATTGGCCACCAAACTTCAAGCGGATGCTAAAGCGGCCCAAGAAAAAACTGAGGGGCTGAAAAAGAAATTGGACGCTGCATCTAAGGCGCATGCTGAAGAAGTTGCCCAATTAACTGATGCTTTAAAAGCTTGTAATGACTCACTAACACCTGCACCCGCTGAAGTCAATGAGCCTGCAAGCACTGCAACACTGGCAAAAGGATATTATGTAATCATCGGTTCATTCCCTGCAAAGGAGATGGCAGAAGATTATACCTCAAGCCTCGATTTACAAGACCTTAGTATTGTTTTTGAGGAAGAATTAGAAACCTATAGAGTCGTATTAAGTCAACACGATAATATTGGCGATGCCGTACGTTCTAGGGACGAAGCAAAATCCATCACCCAAAACGCTTGGATTGCCGTCTATTAAGCCCTACAGTATACTTGAAAACCCGCCTCAATTGGCGGGTTTTTTTTGCCCTAATAAACCGTAAATTTGTGGCCACAACACACGCTATGAAGAAGACAGCACTGATAGTCCTCGACGGATGGGGACGCGCCGACAACCCCGAGGTTAGCGCCATCGATAAGGCACACACTCCGTTTGTGGACAGCCTATATGAAAACTACCCTCAGACCTGGATTAAAACCAGTGGCCTCGATGTAGGTCTTCCCGAAGGACAAATGGGAAATTCTGAAGTAGGTCACATGAACCTCGGTGCGGGTCGTGTGGTGTACCAAGATTTGGTAAAAATCAACTTGGCTGCCGAGAATGGAGATTTCGCAGAAGATTCAACCCTCCAAGAGGCACTTGCCTATGCCAAAGCCAATAATAGCAAGATTCACTTGCTTGGGCTCGTCAGTAATGGTGGTGTTCATGCCCACCTCAACCACGCCAAGGCCTTGTGTAGCTGGTTGTTTGCCGAAGCTTTCGAGAACGTTTATGTACACGCTTTTACAGACGGACGTGATTGCGACCCACAAAGCGGGTTGGGATTCTTGACAGATTTAACCGACCACATGGCCCAGACTACGGGAACCTTGGCCACTTTTGTCGGACGTTATTATGCAATGGACCGCGACCAACGCTGGGAGCGCGTCGCAAAGGCCTACCATTGTATGGTCAACAGCGAAGGCGCCACGACATTAGACCCACTGGCAGCCATTCAAGCCAGTTACGATGCCGGCATTACTGACGAATTCATGGAACCACACGTATGTGTGAACCACTTGGGTCAGCCTGTAGCTAAGATTGAGGCCAATGATGTGGTCATCATGTTCAATTTCCGCACTGACCGCGGCCGCGAAATCACCCAAGCCTTGAGCCAACAGGATTTCCACGAGCAGAACATGCACGCCTTGCCCCTGCACTACGTAACCATGACGAGCTATGACGAGACGTTTAAAAATGTAAACGTCGTATTCCGCAAGGACAACTTGGTCAATACCATTGGCGAAGTGCTGGAAGCCGCAGGAAAGACACAGATTCGTATTGCGGAAACTGAGAAATACCCACACGTCACGTTCTTCTTCTCCGGAGGACGTGAAAAACCATTTGAAGGCGAAAGCAGATTGCTATGCCCCTCCCCTAAAGTGGCCACCTACGATTTACATCCTGAAATGAGCGCCGGAGATATCCGCGACGCCATTGTACCAAAGCTACAGGAAGGCGCGACGGATTTCATCTGTTTGAACTTCGCAAACCCAGATATGGTCGGTCACACAGGAGTTATGGAAGCGGCAATTAAGGCCTGTGAAACGGTGGATTCTTGCCTGCAATCTGTGGTTGAAGCTGGATTAGGGTCCGATTATCAATTCATTATCTTGGCCGACCACGGTAACGCCGATTGTATGGTGAACGAAGACGGTTCGCCGAACACCGCTCACACAACCACCGTAGTCCCTTGCTTCTTGGTCGGCAGCAGTGCCGAAGAATTTACCATGAATGAAGGACGCCTAGGCGATATTGCACCCACGTTATTGGCCTTGATGGGCGTTGCCCAGCCAGAGGAAATGACCGGGTTGAACTTATTGAATCCAAAAGGATGATCAAATACAAAAACGCGGAAGAAATTGAATTGATGCGTGAAAGCGCACAATTGGTCAGTAAGACCCTAGGAATGCTTGCACCCCTATTGGTCCCAGGAGCCATTCCGCTGGAGCTTGATAAGAAGGCTGAGGAATTCATCCGCGATCACGGCGGCATCCCAGGGTTCTTGGGCATGTACGATTTCCCCAACACCCTTTGTATGTCTCCAAATGCCCAAGTCGTACATGGCATCCCTGGCAAAACGCCACTTCAAGAAGGCGACATCATGTCTGTAGACTGTGGGGTATTGATGAACGGATTCTATGGAGATCACGCCTATACCTTCCCTATCGGTGAAGTAGATGCGGATACAGCACGCCTGCTAGAGGATACCAAAGCTTCTTTATATGCAGGTATTCGCGAAGTAAAAGCGGGCAATCGCGTCGGTGATATTGGCGCGGCCATTCAAGAATATACCGAAAGCAGAGGCTATGGAGTGGTTCGCGAACTCGTAGGTCACGGCCTCGGAAAGCAAATGCACGAAGAACCACAAGTGCCCAATTACGGCAAACGCGGTCGTGGCAAAAAGATTCAAGAAGGATTAGTCATCGCCATCGAGCCCATGATCAACCTCGGCACCCAGCGCATTAAACAACTCCCGGACGGATGGACCATTCTTACCGCAGATGGAAAAAACAGTGCACACTTCGAACACGACGTCGCTGTAGTAAATGGACAACCTGAAATCCTCAGTACCTTCCAGTACATTTATGATGCCTTAGGCATGGAACCTGCGGAATACGAAAAACTATGATCTCACGCATAATGAAATGGGCCTTAGCCAAGGTCCCTCGTCCCCTACTGATCAGACTGAGCTATTTGGTCCAATGGGTGGCACCGGTCATCTTTAAAGGCAACAAATTCGTAGACCCCATTGACGGTCGTGGATATAGCCGCTTCTTTCCCTACGGATACGGCAATAACCAACGTGAAAACGCGCTTTGCCCGGGCACCAACAGCCTTGAGCGTCACCGCTTGCTATGGCTGTACCTGAAAGACTATACGGACTTTTTAACGCGTCCACAAAAACTCTTGCACATTGCCCCTGAACAATGTTTCTATGGCCGATTCCGCAAGATGAAACACCTCGATTACACCACTGCGGACCTATTCTCTCCCTTGGCAGATCTTCGCTTTGATGTACAAAACATCCCCATCGAGGACAACACTTACGATACCATCTTCTGCAACCATGTTCTAGAGCACGTGGACAGTGACCACCAAGCGATGGTAGAACTTCATCGAATCCTCAAGCCAGGCGGCCTAGCCATCATGCAAGTGCCACTGGACCCGGATTACGAAAAAACAGACGAAGACATCACCATCAAAGATCCCGCAGAGCGCGAGCGTAGATTCCGTCAATACGACCACGTCCGCCTCTATGGCCAAGATTACCCAGATCGCCTAAAAGCCGCGGGATTCAAGGTTACTGTCTTTGATGCACAAAAGGAACTGCCAAGCGGCTTCTTCGAGAAGTAGCGGCTTCTTCGAGATGCTTTACGTTTGTACCGAAACGTGAGATGCTTTACGTTTGTACGAAGTAGAGGATCTGAGCTCCGACGTTTATGTCGTGTCACGAGATTTTCAGATCGACGATCCGCATACGAAATTCATAAGCGAATGCTGATTTTAGACCATAAAAAAACCCGCGCTCACGCGCGGGTTTTTCTTTTCTATCCTACCGGGAGATTATTTCAACCAACCAGCAATCATATCTTGCATTTTCTCCTCTTCTTCTTGAGCCAATACTGGATCCACTAGGATTCGGCCACTGTGCTCATCGATCATGATTTTCTTGCGCTGTGCAAGCTCCATTTGACGTTGTGGAGGAATAACGAAGAACGAACCGGCAGAAGCACCACGCTCTACACTCACTACCGCCAACTTGTTTTTAGTTGCGCTGCGAATACGATCGTAAGCTTTTACCAATCTATCTTCAATAGTAGCCTTAGTTTCGTCGCTCTTAGCCAACAACAGATCTTCTTCCTTCTGCGTCTCAGCCATGATGCTGTCTAACTCTGCTACTTTATGCTTCAAGTGATCTGTGCGCTCAGCCAATCTTTCTTCGCTAGCACCATTCACTTCTTTCTTGCTATCAATTTTCGCGCTGTATTCCTTGATGCGCTTGTCGGCCAATTCGATTTCCAACTCTTGGTACTCGATTTCCTTAGCAATGGCTTCGAACTCACGGTTGTTGCGCACCTGCTCTTGGTCTTTCGTGTACTTGGCAATCTTTTCAGCACATTCGGCCTTCAAGTTTTGCTTCTCGTTGATATCGTTCTCAAGATCTGCAATCTCGTTGTTCACCTTATCGATGCGAGTTTCCAAACCAGCTACTTCGTTTTCCAAATCTTCTACTTCCAATGGAAGTTCACCGCGCAATGCGCGAATCTCGTCGATACGACGGTCAATGATTTGCAAATCGTAAAGAGCTCTTAGCTTATCTTCTACGCTTAATTCTTTCGCCTTCTTAGCCATACTAATAGTACTGTATAGGATTTGTGTTGACCTCAGTTTTGAGAACCGCAAATTTAGGGAAATTTTTCTCAATGAAGTCAGCAATTAAGTCGATTGTAAATTGCTCACTTTCAAAATGTCCGACATCCAAGATGCTGATTTTCCCATCGGCATCGAAGAACTGGTGGTATTTGTAATCCGCAGTGATGAAAACATCTGCGCCGGACGCCATCGCAGCACCCAGTAAAAAGCTTCCAGAACCACCACAAACCGCCACTTTCTTCACTACCTCACCCGTAGGTGCGGTGTAGCGAATGGTCGTGCCAAAAACAGCCTTAACCTTCTTCAAAAAATCTTCAAAGCCTATTTCCTCCGGCAATTCACCCACAGCTCCAGCACCAAAATGGGTCGCCGTATTACCGACCGCAAGCCACTGATAGGCCATTTCTTCGTAAGGATGGGCGGCTCTCGCCACGCGCTCGACAGCAGCAGCGGCATAGGCAGGAACGATAAATTCCAACTTCGCCTCTTGGACAAATTCTCGCTTACCCACTTCACCAATGACTGGCTGAGTACCGGCTGTTCCTTTAAACGAACCCGTACCTTCCGTACGGAAACTGCATTCCTCGTACGCGCTTACTTTGCCACCACCGACTTCAAAAATGGCTTGCTCTAATGCCTCAACATGTTCTGTCGGCACATATACCTCAAACTTCTTCAAGGCGTCTTTCATAGGACTCAGGATCGTATGATTCCTAATCCCCAGGACCTCCATTACCTTGGCATTCACGCCCCAAAGGACATTGTCCAAATTCGTATGGATGGCATAAAGGGCCACATCGTGCTTAATCGCCTTCATCACCACTCGCTCGATATAGGAGCGCCCATTGAAACGCTTCAGACCGGAAAACACAATGGGATGGTGTGCTACAATCAGGTTGATATTCTTCGCGATGGCTTCATCCACCACGCTTTCCAAACAGTCCAAGGCCACTAAAACACCGGTGGATTCCCAGTTTGTGTTCCCGACGATGAGACCGCTATTATCGTAAGATTCTTGAAGTGCGGGAGGAGCCCACTGCTCCAATGCTTCAATTATTTGACCAATTCTCATATCTCGAATTTACACCATTCAAGCGAGCCGCGCGCAGCGGGCAAAAAAAATCCCCGGGCCGAAGGCCCGGGGACTCAATATTCAATGGAAGAACAATTACTTGTTCTCGTTGTCCATTTGCTCTTTCAAAGCAGCTAGGGCATCCAAATCACCCATTGTTGAACGCTCTACCGAAGTACTTGCGCTCACCATGTTACCGCCACCTTTGTTAGAAGAAGCCGAACGACCTTTCTTCAACTCAACCTCTTTGTAAGTACCTACGTGAGATACTACAATACGACGGTTGTCTTTGTTGAACTCGATCACTTTGAATTCAGCAGTTTCGCCTTTCTCAAGCTTACCACCGTCTTCCTTCGTGATGTGACGAGCAGGACAGTATGCTTCTACACCTTCGTGGCTAGCAAAGCTAACATCACCACCTTTATCACCAGAGTTAATCATGGTACCGGTGTGCGTAGAACCTACTTCGAACGCTTTCGCGTAATCGTCCCAAGGGTTGTTTTCCAATTGCTTGTGACCCAAGCTCAAACGACGGTTTTCCGCGTCGATGTCCAAAACAACTACTTCCAATGTTGCACCGATAGAAGTGAATTCAGATGGGTGCTTCACTTTCTTCGTCCAGCTCAAGTCTGAAATGTGGATCAAACCATCAATTCCTTCTTCAAGCTCTAGGAAGATACCGAAGTTCGTAAAGTTGCGAACGGTTCCTTTGTGTTGTGAACCTTGTGGGTACTTAGTAGTAATATCAGTCCAAGGATCAGTAGTCATTTGCTTGATACCCAAGCTCATCTTACGCTCCTCGCGATCCAACGTCAATACCTGTGCATCTACTTCGTCACCAACTTTCATGAAATCACCAGCACTGCGCAAGTGTGCAGACCAGCTCATTTCGCTCACGTGGATCAAACCTTCAACACCTGGCAATACCTCAACGAATGCACCGTAATCAGCCAATACAACGACTTTACCTTTAACAGTATCGCCTACAGCCAAGTTAGCATCCAAAGCATCCCATGGGTGCTTCTCTAGTTGCTTAAGACCTAGTTGGATACGAGTCTTACCTTCATCGAAGTCAAGAATTACAACGTTGATTTTCTGATCCAATTCAACTACCTCAGATGGGTGGTTGATACGGCTCCAGCTCAAATCAGTGATGTGTACCAAACCATCTACACCGCCCAAGTCGATGAATACCCCGTAAGAGGTGATGTTCTTAACCACACCTTCAAGAACTTGACCTTTCTCCAATTTAGAGATGATCTCCTTCTTCTGCTCTTCAAGATCAGCTTCGATAAGTGCTTTGTGAGAAACCACAACGTTTTTGAATTCGTGGTTGATTTTAACCACTTTGAATTCCATTGTCTTATCTACGTACTGGTCGTAATCGCGGATAGGCTTCACATCAATTTGTGAACCTGGCAAGAACGCTTCTAGACCAAATACATCTACGATCATACCACCCTTAGTACGTGCCTTAACGTAACCCTTAACGATCTCATCGTTTTCGTGTGCTTCGTTAACACGGTCCCAAGCTTTGATAGAACGTGCTTTTCTGTGTGAAAGGACTAATTGACCATTTTTGTCTTCTTGACGGTCAACCAATACCTCAACGGCATCACCTACTGCAAGCTCTGGGTTGTAACGGAACTCGTTCAAGCTCACTACACCTTCACTCTTAGAGTTGATGTCGATAATTACTTCGCGGTCGGTTTTAGCAGTAACCTTACCTTCCACTACTTGGTGTTCGATTGAAGAACCTAGGGTCTCTTCGTACAAAGCAGTCAATGCCTCACGATCTTTGTTTCCAGCAGCAGCGCCACCTTCTACATCGTCCCAGCTAAACGGAGCATCCTCAACAACCTCTTCAGTTGTTTCCTCTACAGTTTCGTCTACAGTTTCTTCAGTTGCAACGGCTTCTTGAACAGGTGCCTCTTGTTGTACCTCTTCTTGTGGTACTTGATTCTCTTCTGACATGAGAGAAAAATTGTTGTATTTCGGATCCTAGCGTACACTTCCCATTGGTCCGAAAGTGGTTATTGTTTTTTCATTTTCCCCTCGGCAGTACGCTTCATGTCCGAAAAGGGCTGCAAATATAAGTCAATCCCAAACATAAAACCACTGAAAATCAAACAAAAAGCCCTGCAACACTCAAAATGCTGCAGGGCCTATATATCTCAAAATTAGAATCTTACCCTAATTTCTCTTTCAACAGTTCTGTCGTTGTACTTCCAGGACGCTCAATCGGCATACCCATCGCACGATCCCAAATCAAGTTTGACAAGGTTCCCAACGAACGAGCCACTCCAAATAATACAGTGTAGAACTCATATTCTACCAAGCCGTAGTGCGTCAACAACTGGCCGCTGTGTGCGTCCACATTTGGCCAAGGGTTCTTCACTTTACCCGTAGCGTTCAAGATATCCGGCACCACCTCGTAGATCATACTGACAATCTTGAACAACTCAGAATTTGGCATTTTCGCTTGAGCAAACTCACGCTGTGCAGTGTAACGAGGATCCGTCTTGCGCAACACCGCATGACCAAAACCTGGAATCACTTTTCCATCCGCCAAGGTTTTCTTACAGTAATTCGCAATCTGCTCTTTCGTTGGCAATCCACCGCCCAATTCCTGACGCATGTTATTTATCCAACGAATAACCTCCTGATTCGCCAATCCGTGCAACGGACCCGCCAAACCGTTCATACCTGCGGCAAAGCTCAAATAGGCATCACTCAACGCGGAACCCACCAAATGCACAGTGTGCGCACTCACGTTCCCACCTTCGTGATCCGCGTGAATGGTCATGTACAATCGCATCAATTCCTTGAACTCGTCATTATCAAACCCTAGCATGTGCGCAAAGTTACCCGCCCAATCCAGCTTCGGATCTGGTTCAATATGCTGGTCGTTATGGTACATTCTACGGTAGATGTAAGCAGCAACACGCGGCAAACGAGCAATCAAGTTCATGCTGTCCTCGTATGTTGCATCCCAATACTCACTTTTATGTACACCTGCTTGGTAAGCCTTTGCATATTCGCTTTCTGTACGCATCGCCATAATCGCAATAGAGAATTGCGTCATAGGATGTGTACGGTTTGGCAATGCATCAATAGCCTTGAATACATGTACTGGAACATTACTTCTACGCACCCAGTTATTGCTCAATCGACGCGCTTGATCTTCCGTTGGAATCTCATTCATCAGCATCAAGTGGAACAATCCTTCTGGCAAAGGCTGCTCACCACCGGGATACTTAGGAAGTTTTTGCTGCAATTCAGGAATGCTGTACCCGCGGAAACGAATTCCTTCTTCTGGGTCCAATTTTGAGGTTTCACAAATCAACGCCGGCATGCCACGCATACCACCATATAATTGGCCCACCTTAATCTCACCAATGGTTTTATCTGCATTCTCTTTCAAAAATGCTTTGGTGTCGGCTACAATGCCTGGGAAGGTGTCCCGAAACTGCTCTTTAATCTTATCCATGATAGGTTGTTTTGGGGTATTATTTCAAATACGGGAAGTTGGTGCCCAAGAACACTGCTCTGTCGCCCAATTCCTCTTCAATTCTCAACAATTGGTTGTACTTCGCCATGCGGTCTGAACGCGAAGCAGAACCAGTTTTAATCTGACCGGTATTCAACGCTACAGCTAGATCTGCGATGGTAGCATCTTCAGTCTCACCACTGCGGTGTGACATTACAGCGGTCATCTGGTGACGGTTGGCCAATGTTACTGTATTGATAGTCTCTGTTAGTGTACCAATTTGATTCACTTTAACCAGTACTGAATTAGCACTGCCTTCTTCAATACCACGAGCTACACGCTTCTCATTAGTCACGAACAAATCATCACCAACTAATTGGACCTTATCACCAATCTTCGCATGAAGCTTAGCCCATCCGGCCCAATCGTCTTCATGAAGACCATCCTCGATAGATGCGATAGGATATTTCTCGATCCAAGTAGCCCAGTACTCCACCATTTCGTCAGATGTCAATTCACGACCGTCGCTCTTGTGGAATATATATTTGCCTTTCTCTTCATTGTAGAATTCTGACGCAGCTGCATCCATGGCAATCCAAATATCCTTACCTGGCGTGTAACCTGCCTTCTCGATACTTTCAAGAATGATTTCAAGCGCCTCTTCGTTCGATCCAATAGATGGTGCAAAACCACCTTCGTCACCAACATTGGTAGAATATCCTTTGCTCTTCAATACTTTCTTCAAGTTGTGGAATACCTCAGTACCCATGCGCAATGCTTGGCTGAAAGACTCAGCGCCAAACGGCATTACCATAAATTCTTGGAAGTCGATAGAGTTATCGGCATGTGAACCACCGTTCAAGATGTTCATCATCGGAACTGGCAACGTACGAGCATTTACACCACCAATGTAGCGATACAAAGGCTGTCCTGTGCTCTCTGCAGCCGCTTTAGCTACTGCCAAAGACACCGCAAGGATCGCATTAGCCCCTAGTTTACCTTTGTTTTCAGTTCCATCCAGATCCAACATGATTTGATCGATGGCAGCTTGTTCCGTAACGATTTCACCTTCCAATTCCGGACCGATGATATCATTCACATTCTCAACAGCCTTCAATACGCTTTTGCCCATGTAGTACGTTGGGTCTTCGTCACGCAATTCAACAGCTTCGTGAATCCCTGTAGATGCACCAGAAGGCACAGCTGCACGGCCCATCGCACCAGAAGAAGTGATTACATCAACTTCAACAGTTGGGTTACCACGTGAATCTAAAATTTGTCTTGCATGAACATGCGTAATAACAGACATAAGTTTTCAGTTTAGAGTGTTAGTTCAGAGTTAATTCGCGGAAGTGTGGTTCTTAATATCTTCTATGAATTGATCAAATAGGTATCTACTATCGTGTGGACCCGGCGAAGCCTCAGGGTGGTACTGTACCGAGAAACATTTAGCATCTGTTCTCTTTATTCCAGCTACCGTCTGGTCGTTCAAATGAATGTGAGTCAAAGCGACATTCTTAGCGCTTTCAACATCCTCCATCTTCACTACAAAGCCGTGATTCTGAGAAGTAATCTCTCCTAATCCCGTCTCCACATTTTTTACTGGGTGATTAATCCCGCGGTGGCCATTAAACATTTTATATGTGCTCAAGCCACTCGCCAAGGCAATCATTTGATGCCCAAGACAAATCCCAAATACAGGAAGGCCAGAGGCAATTCCCTTAGCTACTTCTGCTACAACCTCAGGAGAAGCTGCTGGATCACCAGGGCCATTCGAATAGAACAAGCCATTAGGGTTCCACGCCATCATCTCTTCCGTAGTACGTGTCGTAAGGGAATACTTTCACACGTGCACCACGATCCGTCATGCAACGAACGATATTGTTTTTAATACCCAAATCCAATGCCGCAATACGGACCTCACTATCCTCAGGCCCTACTTCATAAGACTCCTTGGTGCTAACTACTGGTGCAAGCGCTAAACCTTCCATTGAAGGACAATTGGCCAATTCCGCTTTCAACGCATCCACATCTTGAATTTCAGTTGAAATAATGGCATTCATCGCACCGGCATCTCGAATGTGACGCACTAGAGCGCGTGTATCTATATCTGCAATGGCCACTTTATTCTGCTTCTCGAAGTAACCGTATAGGCTATCGCTTTTGCCAGCGCGCGAAGCAACATCACTGAAGTTCTTCGTAATCAAGCCTGCAATTTGAATATTCCCACTCTCCACTTCGTCTGCATGAACGCCATAGTTTCCAATATGCGAAGTAGCCATAACCATCAGTTGACCAAAATAAGAGGGATCCGTAAAAATCTCCTGGTAACCGGTCATACCTGTATTGAAACAAATCTCACCATAGGCCGTCCCATCCAATCCTGTAGATGACCCATAGAATACCGTACCGTCTTCTAGTAATAAAATCGCTTTTTTCGTGGCTTCTTTCATGTGTGTAGTTGTGTTCAAAAAAAAGGGGAATAAGGCCACGCCTTATTCCCCCCAAAGTTAATTAACAATGACCTATTTGGTGCATTATATCTTCTTATTCAGCAGATTCCTCTTTTGCTTCTACCGCTGGAGCTTCCTCTACAACTTCTTCTACTGCTGCTTCAGTAACAGGAGCCTCAGTTGTGGTAGCTTTAGCACGACGGCTACGACGAGTAGTTTTCTTCTTCTCATCCTGACCGTAGATCTCATTGAAGTCTACTAATTCGACCATACACATCTCTGCGTTATCACCCAAACGGTTACCAGTTTTGATGATACGAGTGTAACCTCCTGGACGATCCCCAACTTTAGGAGCAACTACAGCGAATAGCTCAGTAACCGCTTCTTTTTGACGAAGTACAGAGAAAGCTACACGACGGTTATGTGTAGAGTTTTCTTTTGAACGCGTAATTAATGGCTCAACCACCTTACGCAATTCTTTAGCCTTTTGTACAGTAGTGTTGATGCGCTTGTGCTCGATTAGTGAGCAAGCCATGTTGCTCAACATAGCCTTTCTGTGCGCAGACTTTCTACCTAGGTGATTTACTTTCTTACCGTGTCTCATGCTTATTCTTTATCGAGCTTGTACTTAGAAATATCCATTCCGAAGCTCAAGTTTTTACTATCAACTAATTCTTCTAGTTCAGTCAATGATTTCTTACCGAAGTTGCGGAACTTCATCAAATCTGCTTTAGAGTAAGTGACTAAATCACCCAATGTATCTACTTCAGCAGCTTTCAAACAGTTCAATGCGCGTACACTTAGGTCCATGTCGTGAAGTTTAGTCTTCAACAACTGACGCATGTGCAATGCTTCTTCATCATATGATTCAGCTTCAGAAGTTTCTTCGTCTTCAAGACTGATACGTTCGTCACTGAACAACATGAAGTGGTGAATCAAGATTTTCGCTGCTTCAGTCAAAGCGTCCTTAGGATGAATTGAACCATCAGTTTCAATTTCAAGGACCAATTTCTCAAAGTCAGTTTTCTGCTCAACACGGTAGTTTTCTACAGCGTATTTCACATTCTTGATTGGAGTGTAGATACTATCCAAAGCGATAGTTCCTACTGGAGCATCAGCCTTTTTGTTGGACTCAGCACCGACATACCCACGTCCTTTTTCGATAACCACTTCAAGAGTTAGGTTTACACCTGCGTCCATGTTACAGATTACCAAGTCCGGATTCAATACTTGGAAAGCACTAATATGTGAAGCCAAATCGCCAGCCAACAATTGATCTTTACCGGTTACAGAAAACTTAACTGTTTCCGTATCCATTCCATCAATCTGTTGTTTGAAACGAACTTGTTTCAAATTCAATACGATCTCTGTAACGTCTTCTACAACGCCATCAATTGTACTGAATTCGTGGTCTACACCTTCAATTCTCAAGGAAGTCAAGGCAAAACCCTCCAAACCTGATAGCAATACTCTGCGAAGCGCATTACCTACTGTGAGACCGTAACCGGGCTCCAAAGGTCTGAATTCGAACTGGCCACTGGTATCAGTGGACGCGTTCATAATTACTTTATCGGGCTTTTGGAAATTAAGGATAGCCATATAATTGAGTATAAGGTGATTATTACTTAGAGTACAATTCGACGATCAACTGCTCCTTGATGTTTTCAGGGATTGCATCACGTGAAGGAACATTTAGGAACGTACCTTCCATTTTACTCTCGTTCCACTCCAACCATGGGTATTGACCTGAGTGACCAGCTAAAGCATCCGCGATAACAATCATTGATTTTGACTTTTCACGTACTGCAATAACATCACCCGGCTTCACCGTGATAGATGGAATGTTTGCCACTTCACCATTCAAGGTGATGTGACGGTGGCCTACCAATTGACGGGCCGCATCACGCGTTCTACCCAATCCTAAACGGTAAACTACATTGTCCAAGCGGCTCTCACATAGCTGTAACAATACATCACCTGTCTTGTCTTTACTACGCGATGCTTTGTCGAACATGTTTGCAAATTGACGCTCCAAAATACCGTAAGTGTATTTTGCTTTTTGCTTTTCCTCTAACTGAACAGCGTATTCACTTTTCTTACCACGACGACGGTTATTTCCGTGTTGCCCTGGAGGGTATTTACGCTTTTCAAAAGAGCTATCTGGGCCAAAGATTGGCTCTCCCATGCGGCGAGCGATCTTTGTTTTTGGTCCTGTATATCTTGCCATAATTCGTTCTTCCTATTAAAATTATACGCGACGTTTCTTAGGTGCACGACAACCGTTGTGTGGTGTTGGAGTAATATCGATGATCTCTACTACCTCAATTCCTAGATTGTGCAGTGTACGGATAGCGCTCTCACGACCGTTACCTGGACCCTTCACGTATGCTTTTACTTTCTTCAAACCTGCTTCCAACGCAACCTTTCCACAATCCTCAGCTGCCATTTGAGCTGCGTAAGGAGTATTTTTCTTAGATCCGCGGAATCCCATTTTACCAGCAGAAGACCAAGAGATAACCTGACCTTGTGCATTGGTTAAAGAGATGATGATATTGTTAAATGAAGATCCGATGTGCGCTTCGCCCATTGCTTCCACGCGCACCTTGCGCTTCTTAACTTGCTTCGTTTGCTTCTTAGCCATAACTAACTATTATTTAGTTGCTTTCTTCTTGTTAGCAACTGTTTTTCTCTTACCCTTTCTTGTACGAGAGTTGTTCTTAGTACGCTGTCCACGCAAAGGCAATCCCAAACGGTGACGAATACCACGGTTACAACCGATATCCATCATACGCTTGATATTAAGCTGAACTTCTGAACGCAACTCACCTTCTACGCGGTACTCATCTGCGATGACACCACGAATGGAAGTCAATTGGTCATCGGTCCAATCTTGAACCTTAACATCTTCACTTACCCCTGCCTTCTCGAGAATCTCCTTTGAACGGCTCAAACCGATTCCGAAGATATATGTCAGGCCAATAACACCACGTTTGGTTCTTGGTAAGTCTACACCTGCAATCCTTGCCATAGTCTTTCTATTCTATTATTGGTTAACCCTGACGTTGCTTGAACTTGGGGTTCTTTTTGTTAATAACATATAAGCGTCCTTTACGGCGAACGATCTTACAATCCGCGCTACGCTTTTTTACTGATGCTCTTACTTTCATTTCTTTAGTATCTGTACGTTATACGAGCCTTAGTTAAATCATAAGGACTCATTTCTAGTTTTACTTTATCTCCTGGTAGAAGCTTGATATAGTGCATTCTCATCTTTCCTGAGATGTGTGCTGTAACAACATGGCCGTTTTCAAGCTCCACACGGAACATTGCATTTGACAATGCTTCTGTTACTGTACCATCTTGTTCTATTGCGCTTTGCTTCGCCATATTAACTAAATGTACTTTGTGTGTTTCTACCTCTCAACTTACCAGACTTCATGAGTCCATCGTAGTGTCTATTCAACAAGTAGCTTTCAACTTGTTGCAGCGTATCTAGAATAACACCAACGGTAATCAACAACGACGTACCGCCGTAGAAGTATGCCCATTGAGTATTCAGACCGACAACCATCGCCAAAGCAGGAAGAATCGCAACTACCGCTAGTAACAATGAACCAGGGAATGTAATTCTACTCAATACTGTATCTAAGAACTCAGCAGTAGGAGCACCTGGCTTAATACCAGGAACAAAACCACCATTTCTCTTTAGATCATCAGCGATATTATTAGTGTTTACTTGAATCGCTGTGTAGAAATACGTGAAAACGATAATCAAAACAGCGAATGTGAAATTGTACCAGAATCCTTGAATATTACCAAAGACAGTAATCATCCAGCTTGCTCCTTCACCATCAGCCCCGATACCAGTCAAAATGGTAATAGGAATGAACATGATAGCTTGAGCAAAGATAATTGGCATTACACCAGCGGCATTTACTTTTAGCGGCAAGTATTGACGAGCACTTGGAGTACCGGCCATACGACCGCCAGCTGCAACTTGCTTAGCGTATTGCACTGGAATCTGACGAACCGCTTGAGTCAATGCCACACAGAACATCGTGATCACGAACAATGCAAACAACTCAATGATAAAGGCAACCCAACCAGCACCTTGATTAACCTGAGATAGCATCTCTTGGAAGAAGGCCTGAGGAAGTGTAGCAATGATACCTACCATAATGAGTAGAGAAATACCATTACCAATTCCCTTATCAGTGATACGCTCACCCAACCACATCGCGAAAATGGTACCGGTAGTAAGCGTTACCCATGCTAGGAACCAGAAAGTTCCAGGACTGAGAGTAAGTTCAACACCTTGAGCACTCAAGTTTGCAAGATATGATGGTGCTTGTACACCAGCGATCAGAATAGTCAAGTAACGTGTAATCTGATTCAATTTACGACGACCACTTTCCCCATCTTTCTGCATCTTTTGAACGGCAGGTACTGCCATTCCCATCAATTGGATGATAATCGAAGCAGAGATGTAAGGCATAATACCCAAAGCCATAACAGAGGCACGAGAAAACGCTCCACCCGTAAAGGCATTGAGTACACCAAGAAGACCCTCAGAAGTTTGCGCCTGAAGCTGCGTCAAACTCTCTGGATCCACACCAGGAAGTAGAACCGTCGAACCAATTCTGTATATCAAAAGCAACCCAAGAGTCGTTAGGATTTTATCCTTCAACTCTTCGATACCCCAGATATTTTTTATGGTCTCTACGAATCTTTTCATTGCGATTATAGTGTCGTAGCTGTACCGCCTTGTGCTTCAATGGCGGCGATTGCTGATTTACTAAATGCGTGAGCTGTAACAGATACTTTCGCCGTCAATTCACCACGACCTAGAATCTTAACCAACTCTTTCTTGCTTACCAATCCGTTATTCACGAAATCTTCGTGAGTGATGGTAGCTTTTACTTTTTTAGCATCCACAAGAGCTTGAATAGTATCCAAGTTAATTCCCTTGTATTCAACACGGTTTGGATTAGTGAATCCGAACTTAGGAACACGACGCTGAAGTGGCATTTGACCACCTTCAAAACCGATCTTACGGCTGTAACCAGAACGCGACTGCGCACCCTTGTGACCGCGCGTAGAGGTACCTCCGTGTCCGGAGCCTTCACCTCTACCTACTCGCTTACGGCTGTGGGTAGCACCCTTCGCAGGTTTGAGATTTGATAAATCCATTTTTATCTATTGTTATTAAAGTTCTACAACTTCTACAAGGTGGCTCACCTTGCGCACCATACCAAGGATTTGAGGAGTGGCCTCAACCTCTACTGATGCATTCATTTTACGCAGACCAAGAGCATCCATAGTTGCTTTTTGACGAGCTGGACGATTAATTACGCTACGCTTCTGTGTAATCTTAATTTTTCCCATTACTCAAAATTAACCGTTGAACACTTTGTCCACAGAAATACCGCGAGTTTTGGCAACTGCTTTTACATCACGCATTTTTCCTAATGCATCAAAGGTCGCTTTAACTACGTTTTGTGGATTTGAAGATCCTTTACTTTTAGCAAGTACATCATGTACCCCAACACTCTCAAGTACCGCACGCATTGCACCACCAGCGATTACACCGGTACCGCTAGATGCAGGTCTCAAGAATACGCGAGAACCGGCAAACTTACCATACTCTTCGTGAGGGATCGTTGATTTCACCAATGGGAAACGGTACAAGTTCTTTTTAGCATCCTCTACCGCTTTAGCAATAGCTTCGCTAACTTCTTTAGACTTTCCTGTTCCGTAACCAGCAGTGCCTTTTTCATCACCTACAACAACAATTGCAGAGAAACTAAAAGTACGACCACCCTTATTTACTTTAGTTACACGGTTTACCGCTACCAAGCGATCAACCAATTCAATACCCGTAGGCTTTACTTTTCGTGCGTTATGCATTGTATTCGCCATTTTAGAATTTCAAGCCGCCTTCACGAGCGCCTTCAGCCAATTGTTTAACACGTCCGTGGTACAAGTATCCACCACGATCAAAACAAACTTCAGTGATACCTTTTTCAGCTGCCAATTTTGCCAAACCTTGACCTACTTGGAAGCTTTTGTCGCTCTTAGTACCAGTTGCGCTCTCCATCTCTTTATTACGAGAAGAGTAAGACAACAAAGTGATTTGATTAACGTCATCAATCAATTGAGCGTAAATTTCCTTGTTACTTCTGAATACAGATAGACGAGGCTTTTGTGCTGTACCGGTAACTACCTTACGAATTCTTCTGCGAATGCGAAGTCTTCTTTCTGCTTTAGTTAATGCCATCTCTTATCTATTATTTAGCTGCAGATTTACCTGCTTTTCTACGAATTACTTCACCCTTAAACTTCACACCTTTTCCTTTGTATGGTTCAGGCTTACGAAGTGAGCGAATTTTTGCAGTAATAGCACCCAATAGTTGCTTGTCGTGAGACGTCAGCGTCACTGTTGGAGCCTTACCCTTTTCCATGGTAGTTTCTACCTTCACTTCACTTGGGATAGCGAATAAGAAGTTGTGTGAATATCCCAATGACAAATCCAATACTTGTCCTTGGTTACTAGCACGGTAACCTACACCAATCAATTCTAAGGTGTGTGAGAAACCTTCGCTTACACCTACTACCATATTATTGATTAATGCACGGTACAATCCGTGTTTTGCTTTGTGATCTTTGGCATCGGAAGGACGCTCAACGGTGATAATGCCATCTTCCAACTTAGCGGTAATACCGCTTTCCAAAACCTGCGTTAATTCACCCAATTTACCTTTTACAGTAACGGTATTACCATTGACGGCAACATCTACGCCTGCAGGCACGGCAATTGGGGCTTGACCTATTCTAGACATATTTAAATTATTAGCTGACTGTACAAATAACTTCACCCCCAACATTTTCTTTGCGGGCTTGCTTATCAGTCATTACTCCTTTTGAAGTACTTACTACTGCGATACCCAAGCCGTTCTTTACACGTGGGATATCATTACTTGACTTATACTGACGAAGACCTGGTTTGCTAATACGCTTGATTTCGCGGATTGCAGGAACCTTAGTCAACTTATCGTATTTCAATGCAACCTTCAACACATTTTGTGGTGCTACCTCTTCAACTTTGTAATCATGGATAAAGCCTTGATCTTTCAAAATTTCAGCAATGGCAACCTTCGTTTTGCTTGAAGGAATTTCTACTACGCGAAGGCCAGCACTTTGACCATTTCTAATACGCGTTAGGAAATCAGCAATTGGATCTGTATACATACTACTTATTATAAAATTACCAGCTCGCTTTTTTCACCCCTGGGATCAAGCCCTGATTGGCCATTTCACGGAATGTTACACGAGAGATTCCAAATTGACGCATGTAGCCACGAGGACGACCTGTCAACTTACAACGATTTCTACCACGCACAGGAGAAGCGTTCTTAGGAAGCTTTTGCAAGCCTTCGTAATCACCAGCAGCTTTCAAAGCTTCACGCTTTGCAGCATACTTGGCTGCGAGTTTCGCACGCTTGACCTCACGGGCCTTCATTGATTCTTTTGCCATCGTATCTTACTTTTTAAATGGTAAACCAAATGCGGTTAACAATGCCTTGGCTTCCTTATCAGTTGGTGCCGAGGTAACGAATGTGATATCCATACCTGAAATACGATTTACCTTGTCGATGTCGATTTCAGGGAATATGATTTGCTCAGTAATACCAAAAGTGTAGTTACCACGTCCATCAAATCCAGAAGCCTTGATGCCTTGGAAATCACGGATACGAGGCAAAGAAGCACTTACCAAACGATCTAAGAATTCGTACATGCGTTCACCTCTCAAGGTTACGCGGGCACCAATAGGCATGCCTTTACGCAACTTGAAGTTACTCACGTCTTTCTTAGATTTAGTAGGTACCGCCTTCTGTCCAGTGATGGTTGACATCTCTGCAATTGCCTGGTCTACTAGTTTCTTATCTGCTACAGCAGCTCCAATACCCTGGCTCACTACGATTTTTTCCAATTTAGGAACCATCATAATGTTCGCGTAGTTGAATTCTTCTTTCAACTTCGGTACGATTTCTTCGCTGTACTTTGTTTTAAGTCTAGGTGTCATACTCATTATGATAATACCTCACCGGATTTTTTAGCGTAACGTACAATGTTACCGTTATCGTCCAATTTTCTACCTACACGTGTTGCTTCGTTTGTAGAAGGATCTACCAATGCAACATTTGAAATGTGAATTGGAGCTTCCATCTCTACAATACCACCTTGTGGATTCGCAGCGCTAGGCTTTTGGTGCTTTTTGATCATGTTCACACCTTCCACAACGACGCGGTTCATCTTAGGAATAACGCGTACGATACGACCCACTTCACCCTTACTGGTTCCGGCCAATACCTTTACGTTATCTCCCTTTTTAATTTTAAGCTTTCCCATCTTAATCGATTGTCGTTTAAGATTAAAGTACCTCAGGTGCAAGAGATACGATCTTCATGTACTGCTTGTCACGCAATTCACGCGCAACAGGACCGAATACACGAGTTCCTCTCATCTCACCAGTGGCATTTAACAATACACAAGCATTATCATCGAAACGGATATATGATCCATCTGGACGACGTACTTCTTTCTTTACACGTACTACTACAGCAGTCGATACTTGTCCTTTCTTAACGTTTCCAGCAGGCGTAGCCTCCTTAACCGTTACAACAATCTTATCTCCTACGCTAGCGTATCTTCTTTTGGTACCACCCAACACACGGATCACCAAAACTTCTTTGGCTCCAGTGTTATCGGCAACTCTTAATCTTGATTCTGTCTGTACCATGATTACTTAGCTCTTTCGATCACCTCAACAACTCTCCAGTTCTTAGACTTAGAAAGTGGACGGGTTTCCATAATTCTTACTGTATCACCTTCGTTACAATCATTTGTCTCGTCATGAGCATGGAATTTGCTCGTGAACTTTACAAACTTTCCGTATTTAGGGTGCTTTACTTTACGCTCAACGCTAACGACAACAGATTTATCCATCTTGTTGCTCGATACTACGCCAATACGCTCTTTACGCAAGTTTCTTGTTTTTTCCATGATACTCTTATTCTTCTGAGCGAGTACTCAATTCAGTGCTCAAACGAGCAATTGTTTTTCTAGCCTCACGAATCTGCATCGGATTCTCAACTGGACTCAATGCATGAGTTAATTTCATATTCGTGTAGTTGGCTTTTTCTTCAGCCAAACGCTCTGCCAACTCAGCAGTAGTCAACTCTTTAATTTCTGTGTACTTCATGACTCTTACTCTTGCAAATCTCTACGTACTACGAACTTGGTACGAACTGGAAGCTTCTGAGCTGCAAGACGCAATGCCTCTTGAGCTACTTCTAGCGGAATACCGTCCATCTCAAACATGATACGACCTGGTTTAACAACTGCAGCGTAGTATTCTACACCACCTTTACCTTTACCCATACGTACTTCTAGTGGCTTCTTCGTGATTGGCTTATCAGGGAAAATGCGAATCCACATTTGACCTTCACGCTTCATGTAACGAGTAGCCGCGATACGAGCTGCTTCAATTTGGCGCGCTGTAATCCACTTAGAATCCAATGACTTAAGTCCGTAAGCACCGTAAGTAAGTTGTGCACCACGTTGTGAAACACCTTTCATCTTACCCTTGAAGACTTTTCTATGCTTTGTGCGTTTTGGCTGTAACATCTCTTCTTATTATTTACGGTTACGCTTACCACGACCACCTTTTGCTCCACTCTTAGTAGTACCAAGCTGGTTGCTCAAGTCGCGCTTACCATATACTTCACCTTTCATGATCCACACCTTAATACCTAAACGGCCGTAAGTAGTGTGCGCTTCGCTCAAATGGTAATCGATATCTGCACGGAAAGTACTCAATGGTGTACGACCATCTTTGTACATTTCTGAGCGTGCCATCTCCGCACCATTTACACGACCTGAGATCATGACTTTAATACCTTCTGCACCCATGCGCATAGCAGCTGAAATTGCCATTTTGATGGCACGACGGTGGCTTACACGACCTTCGATCTGACGAGCGATAGAATCAGCTACAAGTTTTGCATCCAACTCTGGACGCTTAATCTCGTAGATATTGATCTGAACTTCCTTGCCAGTGAGTTTCTTCAACTCTTCTTTCAACTTATCTACCTCTTGACCACCTTTACCGATAATCACACCTGGACGAGCAGTCGTGATAGTAACCGTTACCAAACGCAAAGTGCGCTCAATAATGATGCGGCTGATGCTAGCCTTTGATAGACGAGCGTACAAATACTTTCTAATCTTGGCGTCTTCAGCGATTTTCTCGCCGTACTTACGACCACCGTACCATTGGCTGTCCCAGCCACGAATGATACCTAGTCTATTGCCAATAGGGTTGGTTTTTTGTCCCATTCTTCCCTTTCTTAAGATTCTTTACTACCTACAATCAATGTCACGTGGTTGCTACGCTTGCGGATGCGGTGCGCACGACCCTGTGGAGCAGCTTGAATACGCTTTAGCATACGACCGCTGTCTACACTGATTTCTTTAACTATCAAACCCGCCTCTTCTAGGTTTGCTCCTTCGTTTTTCGCTTGCCAATTCGCCAAGGCGCTTAGCAACAATTTCTCCAAACGGTTAGAAGCTTCTTTCGGGCTGTATTTTAGGATGGCCAACGCCTTCTCTACTTCTACACCACGAATCTGATCCGCCACTAGACGCATCTTACGTGGAGAAGTAGGACAATCGTTAAGCTTAGCGATTGCGATAGCTTTCTTCGCTGCCTTGAGCGCATCAGCTGTTTGTTTCTTTCTAGCTCCCATCTCTTACTTATTTCTTTTTATCCTTACCGTGACCACGGAAGTTACGGGTTGGAGAAAATTCACCGAGTTTGTGACCTACCATGTTCTCAGTTACATACACAGGGACAAATGTTTTTCCGTTGTGTACACCGATAGTCTGACCAACAAAATCTGGTGAAATCATTGACGCGCGTGACCAAGTTTTGATCACCGTTGTCTTACCACTTTCCACATTAGCCAAAACTTTCTTCTCAAGTTTGTAGTGGATGTAAGGACCTTTTTTAAGCGAACGTGCCATATACTTTCAGATTATTTCTTTCTACGTTCGATGATATACTTATTCGTAGCCTTCTTAGGAGCACGAGTCTTGTAACCTTTAGCTGGAATACCGTTACGTGAACGTGGGTGACCACCTGACGCACGACCTTCACCACCACCCATTGGGTGATCAACTGGGTTCATAACTACACCACGTACTCTAGGACGACGACCTTGCCATCTACTGCGACCAGCTTTACCGCTAACTTGAAGCATATGCTCTGAGTTACTCACGGTACCGATAGTTGCCATACAAGTGGTCAAAATCATACGAGTCTCACCTGAAGGCAATTTGATGATGGCGTATTTGCCTTCACGAGCCAACAACTGAGCAAACGTACCAGCTGAACGTGCAATGATAGCACCTTGACCTGGACGCATCTCAATGTTAGAGATAATAGTACCTAGTGGGATATCTGCGAGGTACAATGCGTTACCCACTTCCGGAGCACTGCCTGAACCACTCACAAGAGTTTGGCCTACTTTGACACCATTTACAGCTACTGAGTAACGCTTCTCACCGTCTGCATAAACCAACAGCATGAGATACGCTGAACGTAGCGGATCGTATTCGATAGATTTTACTGTTGCAGGGATACCAAACTTATCGCGTTTGAAATCAACTGCACGTACTTTTTGCTTGTGGCCACCACCAACGTAACGCATTGTCATACGTCCGCTGTTGTTACGACCACCACTCTTGGTCTTACCTTTTACAAGGCTCTTCTCTGGTTTCGCTGCCGTGACTTGCTCAAAGTCGTTGACTACGCGGAAACGCTGACCGGGAGTAATTGGTTTTAATTTCTTAACACCCATTGTTATTAGATATTACCGTATAAATCAATGGTCTCCCCACCTGCAACTTTAACCAGCGCCTTTTTATACGCTGATTTGCGTCCTCTTACTAAACCAGCCTTAGTATACTTAGTCTGGAATTTTGCAGGAACGATAGCAGTGCGAACACTTTCTACATTCACACCGTAGAATGATTCTACGGCCTTTTTTATTTCCACCTTGTTAGCAGAACGAGCTACCTCAAAAGCATAGACATTTTGATCTTCGCTTTGCGCGGTTGCCTTCTCTGTAATGATGGGTTTAATTAAAATATCCATTGCTCTTAGCTTAAAATCGCTGTAACTTTTTCAACTGCACCTTCCGAAAGAACTACCTCTGAAGCGTTCATGATTTCGTAAGTACTTAATTCTGAAGCGTTTACAACTTTAACCCCTTCTAAATTGCGGGATGACAAATATAGGTTTTTATCGTAATCGCCAATGATGAAGAGGGATTTTTTCTTGTCTAATCCCAATGCAGCCAACACATCCATAAAGCTCTTCGTCTTTGGAGCCTCAAATGTGAAGTTTTCTACAACCTTCAAATTATCAGATTTCGCTTTCATCGACAACGCAGATTTACGTGCCAATTGCTTCACCTTTTTGTTCAACTTAAAGCCGTAAGTACGTGGACGTGGACCGAATACAGTACCACCACCTCTTTGAACTGGAGATTTCAAAGAACCTGCACGAGCGCCACCAGTACCTTTCTGCTTGTGGTGCTTTTTAGTTGTGCGGTTAACTTCTCCGCGCTCTTTAGACTTGTGCGTACCCTGACGAGCGTTCGCCAAGTATTGCTTTACGTCCAAATAGATCACGTGATCATTTGGCTCTACTCCGAAAACTGAAGCATCTAGCGTGATGCTCTTCTTTGTTTCCTTACCCTTGATGTCTAATACCTTCAATTCCATTACTTCTCAATAATTACAGTTGAATTCTTAGCTCCTGGTACAGAACCTTTCACGACCAATAGATTCTTTTCAGCATCTACTTTCAAAACGACCAAGTTTTGAACCTTCGCACGTTTACCACCCATACGGCCAGCCATACGCATACCTTTAAATACGCGTGATGGATCCGAACCCGCACCGATAGAACCTGGTGCACGTAGACGGTTGTGCTGACCGTGAGTAGCTTGACCCACACCACCAAAACCGTGACGCTTTACAACGCCTTGGAAGCCTTTACCTTTAGAGGTACCGACAACATCTACGAAATCACCCTCTTCAAACAAATCCACACCGATCACTTGACCTAATGCGAACTCGCCTTCGAAGTCCGTGAATTCAACAAATTTTCTCTTGGCAGAGGTACCCGCTTTAGATACGTGCCCTTTCAATGCTTTTGAGGTGTTTTTATCTTTCGCCTCGCCCCAACCTAGTTGGATAGCATTGTAACCATCGACATCTTCAGATTTCACCTGAGTAACTACACATGGACCTACCTCTAGGACAGTACATGGCAAGTTCTTACCCTCTGGGCTGAAAATGCTGGTCATTCCGATTTTTTTACCAATCAATCCTGGCATCTCTTCTGGAATTTAAACGTCTATTAGACTTTGATTTCTACTTCTACACCACTTGGCAACTCTAACTTCATCAAAGCGTCAATCGTCTTTGAAGAAGAAGAGTAAATGTCCAACAAACGCTTGTAATTGCTAAGTTGGAACTGCTCGCGTGATTTTTTATTTACGTGAGGTGAGCGGAGCACCGTGTAAATGCGCTTGTTTGTTGGCAATGGAATAGGACCATTAACAACAGCGCCAGTACTCTTCACGGTCTTAACGATCTTCTCAGCAGACTTATCTACTAAGTTGTGGTCGTAAGACTTAAGCTTGATGCGAATTTTTTGACTCATTGTCGTCTTTATTAAGCTTTTGATTCTTCGATTACTTTTTCAGCGATGTTCGATGGACATTCAGCGTAGTGTGAGAACACCATAGATGAAGTCGCACGACCTGAACTCAACGTACGCAACGTAGTTACGTATCCAAACATTTCTGATAGAGGCACATCCGCCTTGATTACCTTGGCGTTGTTGCGGTCAGACATGTCATTCACTTGACCACGACGACGGTTCAAATCACCAACGATATCCCCCATGTATTCTTCTGGAGTAACCGCTTCAAGCTTCATAATTGGCTCCATAACTACAGGAGTTGCCTTACGTGCGCTCTCTTTGAAACCAATCTTAGCTGCCAATTCGAAAGACAACTGGTCAGAATCCACAGGGTGGAAAGAACCGTCCTTCAATACAACCTTCATGCGATCTACTTTAAAGCCTGCCAATGGTCCGTTTGACATCGCAGCCTTGAATCCGTTCTCTACAGAAGGAACAAATTCTCTAGGTACGTTACCACCCTTGACCTCGTTAATAAACTGCAAGCCTTCGCCTTCGAAATCTTCATCCGCTGGAGAGATTTCGAAAATGATATCCGCGAACTTACCGCGACCACCCGTTTGTTTCTTGTATACTTCACGGTGGCTGGTAGCAGCCGTTAGAGCTTCTTTGTATTCTACTTGTGGCTCACCTACATTCACCTCAACCTTAAACTCACGCTTCATACGATCGATCAAGATGTCCAAGTGAAGCTCACCCATACCAGAGATAATCGTCTGACCTGAAGCTTCATCGGTTTGAACACGGAATGTTGGATCCTCTTCTGAAAGCTTAGCCAAAGCAGTACCCATTTTATCGACGTCAGCCTTAGACTTAGGCTCTACCGCGATACCAATTACTGGCTCTGGGAAGGTCATTGATTCCAATACGATTGGTGCTTTCTCGTCACAAAGAGTATCACCAGTACGGATATCCTTGAAACCTACACCAGCACCGATATCACCAGCATTGATTTGATCAATTGGCTCTTGCTTATTTGAGTGCATCTGGAAAATACGTGAGATACGCTCTTTTTTACCAGAACGAGTGTTCTTTACATAAGAACCTGCTTCCAACGCTCCCGAATACACACGGAAGAAACACAAACGACCTACGAATGGGTCAGTAGCGATTTTAAATGCTAGGGCTGAGAAAGGCTCGTCTACAGATGGCTTACGTGAATCCGCATCACCAGTATCTGGATTAGTACCTTCGATTGCTTCCACATCCAATGGAGACGGCATGTAACGCATTACTGCGTCCAACATAGCCTGAACACCTTTGTTTTTAAATGCAGAACCACACATCATAGGAATGATGCTCATATCAATAGTTGCAGCGCGAAGTGCAGCGATGATCTCATCTTCGGTAATACTGTTCTCGTCCTCGAAGAATTTCTCCATCAAGTTCTCGTCGTATTCAGCAACTGCTTCGATTAGTTCAGCACGCTTTTCGTCAACTGTATCTGCCAATTCTGCAGGGATTTCGATTTCCTCGTAGGTCATCCCCATATCATCTTCGTTCCAAACGATAGCTTTCTTGCTGATCAAGTCAACTACACCTTTGAACTCTGCTTCGTCACCAATAGGTACTTGAAGAGCCACTGGGTTACCACCCAACATTTCTTTCACCTGACGACAAACATTGAAGAAGTCTGCACCTTGGCGGTCCATCTTATTTACGAAGCCTAGACGAGGTACGCGGTATTTGTCCGCTTGACGCCAAACTGTTTCAGATTGTGGCTCAACACCATCAACCGCTGAAAACAATGCTACCACACCATCCAAAACACGCAATGAACGCTCTACCTCAACGGTAAAGTCAACGTGTCCAGGAGTATCAATAATGTTGATCGCATAATTTTGACCACGGTAAATCCAGTTACAGTGTGTAGCTGCAGAAGTAATGGTAATACCACGCTCTTGCTCTTGCTCCATCCAGTCCATGGTTGCAGCACCGTCGTGTACCTCACCAATCTTGTGGCTTACACCTGTGTAATATAGAATACGCTCTGTCGTAGTAGTCTTGCCCGCATCGATGTGTGCAGCAATACCAATATTACGAGTATACGTTAAGTCTCTGTTTCCTTTTGCCATGATATCTTGTCAATTAGAATCTAAAGTGTGAGAATGCCTTGTTCGCTTCCGCCATGCGGTGAACCTCTGTGCGCTTTTTCACTGCAGCACCTTCTTCTTTCGAAGCAGCGATGATTTCTGCAGCCAATTTTTGCGCCATAGAACGCTCGTTACGACCGCGAGCGTAAGTGATCAACCACTTCATACCCAAAGTCACTTTGCGATCCGGACGAACCTGCATAGGGATTTGGAAGTTCGCACCACCTACACGACGGCTACGTACTTCTACATGTGGCATTACATTGTTCAATGCTTCTTTCCACACCTCTAGACCATTGCCTTCTGTTTTTTCAGAAACAATGTCGATGGCATCATAGAATATGCTGAAGGCAATTGACTTCTTGCCGTCCAACATCAAGTTGTTTACAAAACGAGTTACTAGCGTATCGTTGAACTTTGGATCCGGTAGTAACGGACGTTTTTTAGCTCTTGCTTTTCTCATGAGTTCTTAAAGTCTAAAGTGTGTTATTTCTTTGGTCTCTTAGCACCGTACTTAGAGCGACGCTGAGTTCTACCATTTACACCTGCTGTATCGAGTGCACCACGAACGATGTGGTAACGAACCCCTGGAAGGTCCTTTACACGACCACCACGCACAAGCACGATACTGTGCTCTTGCAGGTTGTGACCTTCACCGCCGATGTAGGCGTTTACTTCGTTTCCGTTAGATAGACGCACCCTTGCCACTTTACGCATCGCCGAGTTTGGTTTTTTCGGCGTCGTTGTGTAGACACGAGTACATACACCCCTGCGTTGTGGGCAGGAATCCAGCGCAGCAGATTTACTCTTTTGTTTGATCTGTTTGCGACCTTTTCTTACAAGCTGTTGAATCGTTGGCATACGTACCTTTTGATTTCTAGTTTATTCCAATAATCAGTTACCCCATTTTTTGGGGACTGCAAATGTAGGGGAAATATTCGCACATACAAGCAGTGCTAAGGGAAAATAATAGGCTCGTTCTGAATTAATTAAGTAGGGTTCTTAATTCGAGGTGGAAATCTTGTGAAATCTCGAGTTGGAATTGGTCCCTAAAAATCCGACTATACCATTAACTTTGGCATCTTGTCGAACGGAAATTAATCCCCCCATTGGCTCAGTTTCTCAACCAACTAAATGATGCGCAGCGCAAGGCTGTGGAACACACTAGCGGACCAGTAATGGTTATTGCCGGTGCGGGTTCCGGAAAAACACGTGTGCTGACCTACCGCATCGCCTATCTGTTGAGCAAGGGGGTCGATGCCTTCAACATCTTGTCCTTGACCTTTACCAACAAGGCCGCGCGCGAAATGAAAGAGCGTATTGGAAAGATTGTAGGCGAATCAGAAGCGAAGAATTTATGGATGGGAACTTTCCACAGCATCTTCGCGAGAATCTTACGGATTGAAGCGGAGCGTCTGGGGTATCCGACGAACTTCACCATTTACGATGCAGACGACAGTAAAAAGGTTATCTCCAACATAATAAAGGAGAAAAACCTCGACAAGGACATTTACAAGGCCAAGACGGTCGCGTCGCGCATCAGTTCGTTGAAGAACAACCTCATTACCCCAAAGGCGTACTTCCAAAACGGGGAATTGCAAGCTCAAGACAGTGCCGCAAAACTTCCCATGTTCGGAGAGATCTACCAGGCATATACGGAGCGCTGTTTCCGCGCCGGGGCGATGGATTTTGATGATTTGCTACTGAAAACCAATGAGTTACTATATCGGTTCCCGGAAGTATTGGCCAAGTACCAGGAGCGATTCCAGTACATTTTGGTGGACGAGTATCAGGATACCAACCACAGCCAGTACTTGATTGTAAAAGCTTTGGCGGCGAAGTACGAGAACATATGTATTGTTGGGGACGATGCCCAATCCATCTATGCCTTCCGAGGGGCAAACATTCGCAATATTCTCAACTTCCAAAAAGATTATCCGGACACAAGGTTATTTAAATTGGAACAGAATTACCGTTCCACAAAAACCATTGTGCAGGCGGCCAACAGCATCATTGCCAAGAACAAGGATCAGATTGAAAAGAATGTCTGGACGGACAATGGTAGTGGAGAGAAGATTGTGGTGCACAAGAGTGTTTCGGATTCGGACGAGGGTAATTATGTGGCGACCAATGTTTGGCAAACGGCTATGAACGAAGGAGCGTCGCACGATGATTTTTGTATTCTGTACAGAACGAATGCGCAGAGCCGTTCGTTTGAAGATGCGCTGCGCAAGAAAAATATACCCTACAAGATTTACGGTGGGCTGAGTTTTTACCAGCGTAAAGAAATCAAGGATGTTCTGGCCTATTTAAGGCTGGTCATTAATCCCAATGACGAGGAAGCGTTTCGCAGGGTGGTGAATTACCCGGCTAGGGGAATTGGCGCTACTACATTAGCCAAACTCACACTTGCGGCAGAACAACAGAAATGGTCGTTGTGGCAAACGTGTGAGAAGCTGAATACCATCCCAAGTGGTATCGGAGGCGCAGCGGTGAAGAAGCTGGTTGATTTCACGACATTGATCAACAGTTTTGCTGTGTTGGCGAAAGAATATGATGCCTTTGATATGGTTGCCCACGTTGCGAAGAGCGTGGGACTTATTAAGGTGTTGGGAGAGGATAAAACGCCGGAGGGCGTGACGAGATATGAGAACGTCCAGGAATTGCTGAACGGGATCAAAGACTTTTCTGAACAGCAAAAAGAATTGGACGGTGGCGATCCGTCGTTGGCCGGCTTTATGGCCGATGTTGCTCTGTTGACAGATAGAGATAATGAGGTAGACGATGGACAGCCGAAGGTGAGTATGATGACCATTCACTTGGCCAAGGGATTGGAATATCCCTATGTGTATATCGTAGGGATGGAAGAGAATTTGTTCCCGAGTATGCTAAGTGTCGGCAGTCGCAGCGAACTTGAAGAGGAACGTCGATTGTTTTATGTTGCCTTGACGCGTGCTGAAAAAAGAGCGCACTTGACCTATGCACATACCAGGTATAGATGGGGCAAGTTGATTGATTGTGAACCGTCACGGTTTATCGACGAGATTGACGAGAAATTCTTGGACATCAAGATTCCAGAATTCTCGCCGACGAGCTTTAGTTCGCCAGCACTGGACCAAGCCTTTGGCGGTGCTTTTGGCGGGGGCAATAGTTCGACGGTGTATCGTGGCAAGAATAAAGATTGGGGCAAGAAAAGCGGGGCAAAATCGGACCCGCCTAAGAAACCGGCTGCCCCTACCCTTCGTGGAAAAACATTGAAGCCAGTGCAGCGTGCGGGGGCGAGTTATGAGGCGAGTGGTGATCATTTACGTCCCGATCAACTCAGTGAAGGCATGCGCGTGGTGCATGGAAGATTTGGTCTAGGCACGGTGAAAGCGCTAGAAGGCGAAGGCGCAGATGCAAAGGCGATCATCACCTTTGATAATGCCGGAGAGAAAAGATTGTTGCTAAAATTCGCCAAGGTTAAGGCGGTATAAGCCAAGAAATTAGTTATTTGAGGGTATGGAATACAATACAGAACGGACCACTTTAAAAATCCCAGAATATGGCCGCAATGTCCAGCGTATGGTGGACTATTGCTTGACCATTGAGGATAAGGAACACCGCAACAAAGTGGCACAGAGCATCATTGATGTCATTGGGAATTTGAATCCCGCCATACGTGATGCACCCGATTATTCGCACAAATTGTGGGATCATCTATTCATCATGTCAGATTTTGAACTTGATGTGGACAGTCCCTACCCTATACCTACCGCCGAGAGTTTTGTTGGCCTTCCCGACGAAGTGCCCTACCCTGTGAAATCTCGAAAATTCCGTCACTACGGCAGCATTGTAAAAACGATGGTCGAGCGTGCAGTGAGCATGGAGGATGGCGAGGAAAAGGAAGCGTTAGTCTATGGCATTGCGTATGCGATGAAGCGCAACTACCTAAAGTTCAACAAGGACACGGTAGACGATAAGACCATTTTGGCTGATTTACAAGAGATCGCGGAAGGGAAACTAAAAGTGGACGGCATTGAATTGCCGCACCCAAAGGCCTTTAACATTAGTGCCGCTGAGCGCAATCCATTGGGCAAAAAGAAAAACAACAAGAAAAAGAAAAGACGCTTCTAATACATGGGCACATTCAAGATAAACGGGGGCAAGAAGCTCAACGGAACCATTACACCTCAGGGTGCGAAAAACGAAACTTTACAGATTCTTTGTGCAGTACTGCTGACACCGGAAGAGGTTCGCATCACTAACATTCCAGATATCGTGGATGTCAACAAACTCATTGATTTGTTGGGTGATTTGGGCGTGTACGTGAAGAAGAACGGTCACGGCGATTATACGTTCAAGGCAGAAAATGTGAATTTGGACTTTATGCACTCGGAAGAGTTCAAGACCAAGGGCGCCTCGTTGCGCGGTTCCATTATGATTGTTGGTCCACTTTTGGCCAGATTTGGAAAGGCATATATCCCTAAACCGGGTGGTGATAAAATTGGGCGCAGAAGATTGGATACGCACTTCTTGGGTTTCGAGAAATTGGGCGCCAAGTTCAACTATGATTCAAAAGATTCTTTCTACAGCGTAGATGCATCTGAGCTGAAAGGAACCTATATGTTGCTCGATGAAGCATCGGTGACGGGTACAGCAAACGTGGTGATGGCGGCAGTAATGGCCAAAGGCAAGACCACCATATATAACGCGGCTTGTGAGCCCTATTTGCAACAGCTCTGTAAGATGTTGGTGCGCATGGGTGCTAAGATTGACGGGATCGGATCTAATATGCTGCACATTGAAGGCGTGGATGCGCTGGGCGGTACAGACCACCGAATTTTGCCCGATATGATTGAGATCGGTTCGTGGATTGGATTGGCTGCGATGACGGGATCTGATATTACGATTAAGGATGTGAGCTACCCGGATTTGGGCATTATCCCTACGGTTTTCCGCCGTTTGGGAGTTCATACGGAGCTTATTGGGGATGATTTGAGAGTACCAGCGCACGACCATTATGAGATCGAGAGCTTCATTGACGGATCTATCATGACCATCGCGGATGCGCCTTGGCCAGGTTTTACACCGGATTTGTTGAGTATCATTTTGGTGACGGCGACGCAGGCGCGCGGATCGGTGCTGATCCATCAGAAAATGTTCGAGAGCAGGTTGTTCTTTACCGATAAGTTGATCGATATGGGGGCACAGATCATTTTGTGCGATCCGCACCGCGCGACGGTGATCGGACTGGACAAGCAGGCGCCTTTGAGAGCGACGACGATGACGAGTCCGGATATTCGAGCTGGGGTGAGCTTGTTGATCGCGGCGTTGAGTGCTGAGGGTACTTCTACTATTCACAACATCAATCAAATTGACCGCGGATATGAAAATATTGACGGAAGGTTGAAAGCGTTGGGTGCTGATATTGTTAGACTATAAAAAATAGATAGGATGAGATTAAAGAAAAGTATGTTCATGATGGGTGCTGTTGCCGGAGCGGTGGCAGTGCTAATGGCGGCTCAAAAAGATGTTGAGGTGAGCAATGCTGGGTCGGATGTTGTGGAAGCACAGATGGCGACTTTGGGCATTGGGGATCAAGCTCCAGAGATTGCAATGAGAGACCCTCAAGGGAATGTGCGGAAGTTATCTGATTTGAGAGGCAAGGTCGTGTTGATCGATTTTTGGGCTTCTTGGTGTCGTCCTTGTAGAATGGAAAACCCGAATGTGGTGAAGACTTACAATGAGTACAAGGATGTTCGCTTCAAGAACGGAGATGGCTTTGAGGTGTTTTCCGTGAGTTTGGACCAAAATAAAGCGGCATGGGAAGCCGGTATTAAGCAAGACGGATTGGTTTGGGAGAACCATGTAAGTGATTTGCAATACTGGAGAAATGCAGCGGCACAGACCTACGGGGTGAACAGTATTCCTGCGACGTATTTGATTGACGGCGAAGGGAATATTATCAAGAAGAACTTGCGCGGTCAGGCGTTGAGAAATACCCTTGAGGTATTGAAGAAATAATTGGGCAGTTGAGGTCCAAGGAAAGAGTCCCCGCAGTGGGACTTTTTTTATGGGCGGAGGTGGCCGCTGACAAGGTGTCAGCGAGAAAGGAATTGGTAGGCATTTTGCCTTAAGTAGAGCAGATAAAAGTAAAACCCAACCCTAATGAGCGATAAAGATCAAATTAACGAAGAAGGTTTGCACGAGGAAGAAGTGCAACAGGAATTGGACCCAAATCAAGAGGAAAGTACTGAAAATCAGGATACTGAATCAGACCCTGTAGCTAAACTCGAGGATGAGGTGAAGGATTTGAAAGACCAGAATCTTCGCTTATATGCTGAGTTTGAGAACTTCCGTCGCCGCACCGCCAAGGAGCGTTTGGAGTTGATGGAAAGTGCCAACAAAGACACATTAGCAGTTTTATTGCCGGTATTGGACGATTTTGACAGAGCCTTGAAGAACATCGAGGAGACGGAAGCCAATGCGCCAGTGTTGGAGGGAATGAAGCTTATTTCGCACAAGTTGAAAGAGACCTTGAAAGGCAAGGGGCTGAAGGAAATGGAGAGTACCGTGGGGCAAGCATTCGATGTTGAGACCATGGAGGCCATTACTCAGATTCCCGCTCCTACACCGGAAATGGCGGGCAAAGTCATAGACGAGGTGGAGAAAGGGTATTTGATCGGAGAAAAAGTGATCCGCTACGCTAAAGTAGTAGTGGGTAAAGAAGCATAAGATGTCAAAAAGAGATTACTACGACGTACTGGGCGTAAGCAAGAGTTCGAGTCAAGATGAAATCAAGAAGGCGTACCGCAAGGTGGCGTTGAAGTACCATCCGGACCGCAACCCTGACGATAAAGATGCCGAGGACAAGTTCAAGGAGGCCGCTGAGGCCTACGACGTACTGGGCAATGAAGAAAAGCGTCGCAAGTACGACCAGTTCGGTCACCAAGCCTTTGGGGCGGGTGCCGGCGGGGGTGGTTTCCACGGCAACATGAATGATATTTTCGACATGTTCGGAGATATTTTCGGTGGCGGCGGTGGCGGCGGCTTCGGCGGGTTTGGTGGTTTTGGCGGTGGCGGAAGAGCCCGTCAGGCCAAGGGATCAAACTTGCGCATCAAGGTGAAGTTGACCTTGGAGGAAGTAGCCAATGGCGTTGAGAAAAAGATTAAAATTCGTCGTGCAAAGATTGCCGATGGCGTGACGTTCAAGACATGTAGCACGTGTAATGGAGCCGGCCAAGTACAGCAGGTAACCAATACCATATTAGGTCAGATGCGCACTGCAGCCACTTGTTCGAGCTGTAGCGGAAGCGGAAAGGTCGTGGATCAGAAACCTTCGGGCGTGGGATCAGACGGTTTGGACCGCCAAGAAGAGGTAGTGAGCGTGAAGATTCCAGCAGGCGTGCAAGACGGCATGCAATTGCGTGTAGGCGGTAAAGGAAATGACGTTCTAGGCGGGGTACCGGGGGATTTAATTGTCCTAGTCGAAGAAATTGAGCACGAGTCCTTGACACGTGATGGCGAGAACTTGCATTACGAGTTGAATTTGAGCTTCCCGGATGCAGCCTTGGGTTGTGAGGTGGAGATACCTACAGTGAGTGGGGCCGTAAAGATCAGTATTGATGCAGGTACGCAGCCAGGAAAGATTTTAAGATTGAAAAACAAGGGCTTGCCGAATGTGCAGGGCTATGGTAAGGGGGACCAATTAATCCATGTGAACGTATGGGTGCCCAAATCATTGAGCGCTGACGAGAAGAAAGCCATTGAGAAGTTGAAAGGCGCGAAGAACTTTGAACCGAATCCAGGAAAATCGGACAAGGGATTCTTTGACCGCGTCAAAGAGATGTTCAGCTAACTTTTATACCTTATAGCTCCTGCCGTTGGCGGGAGTTTTTCTTTGAGATTATGATTAAAGCCACTAACGTTACCAAGCGCTACAGCCAAAAGCTAGCATTGGACGCTATTAACCTTCGCATTCCAAAAGGGAGTGTGTACGGGTTGCTAGGACCCAATGGCGCGGGGAAAACGTCATTCATTCGCATCATGAACCAAATCACTGCGCCGGACGAAGGCCAGGTGTATTTTGGTGATCGCGCCTTGCAGCCTAGAGATATTGCGCGCATTGGGTATTTGCCGGAGGAGCGCGGATTATATAAGAAGATGAAGGTCGGCGAGCAGGTGTTGTATTTGGCCCGATTAAAAGGCCTGAGCACCGCTGAAGCCAAGCTCAGGGCGAAGAAATGGTTCGAGCGATTGGAGATGGCCGATTTCTGGGAAAAGAAAGTCGAGGACCTCAGCAAGGGTATGGCGCAGAAGGTGCAGTTTGTGACCACAGTGTTGCACGAGCCGGAATTGCTGATTTTTGACGAGCCCTTTACTGGATTCGATCCCATCAATACAAATTTGATTAAGCGTGAAATCCTTCGCTTGAGTGAGGACGGAGCGACCGTGATTTTCTCTACTCACCGTATGGAAAGCGTGGAGGAGATTTGTGACCACATAGGGCTGATCAATAACGGTCAGGTCATGGTGGAAGGTCCGTTATTGGACATCCGCAAGCGTTACCAAAACGGCACCTATTCGTTTGTGGTGAAGGAAGCCGTTGAGCATTGGGGTGAAGGCACTGTGCTGAAAGAGAGCAAGCATCACACCGGCCACAGCTATACGGTGAAGTTTGAGAACTACCCGGGGACAGTGGTCAGCGAGCTGGCTGCGAAGGGAACCTTGGTGGCCTTTGAAGAGGTGTTGCCAAGTGTGCAAGATATTTTTATTGAGATTGTCGAGAACGGCGCAAAATTGGTCCCACATGAATAACCCTATCCTACTTATTATTCAGCGTGAGTTTCTGTCGCGCGTTCGTAAGAAGACCTTCCTGCTAGTGACGATCCTAGGACCTTTGGTCTTTGCTGCCTTGCTAATTGTACCGGGGATTTTGGCCTCTATGCCGGAGGACGACAAGAACATCATTGTGCTCGACGAGGCGGCGCTGATCATACCTGAGGAAGGCCGCGGAGAGTACCAACTGGAATATTTGGACCCAAGAGAAAATGATCTGGCAAAGGCAAAGGAATTCTTTGCGGAATCCGAATATGATGCGCTGTTGTACATCCCTACGGGAGAGAATTGGGACCCGGATTTCATCAAAAACAACATCCTGCTTTTCGGCAAGGAGGACCCGAGCATCAATATGGTGCAGTTCCTTGATGGCATTTTAGAGGACCGATTAAACAAACAAAAGCTCCTGCGCAATGGAGTAGATCCGGAAGTCGTAGCACAGAGTGTAACGCAGGTGAACATCCAGAGCTTTACCGTCGGTGAGGAAGGCGAAGAAGAGCAGCAGAGCGCCACGGGGCTGAAAATGGGTCTTGGGTATATTGCCGGTATGTTCATCTATTTCTTCATCTTCTTCTACTCCGTCATGGTCATGCGTGGCGTCATCGAAGAGAAGAGCAGCCGTATTGTGGAAGTCATCATTTCCAGTGTCCGCCCGTTCCAATTGATGATGGGTAAGATTCTTGGTATTGGTGCTGTGGGTGTGGTCCAATTCGTCATTTGGGTCGTCCTTAGCGGCGGTATTTATTTGGCCGTAACCACTTTAATTTTCCCTGAAATGTTAGCAGAACAAGCTGCTGCCGGCCCTGGCGCGGCTGAGTCCGCTACAATCCAAGGGTTTGAGATTTTCGACCAGTTGCGCGCCATCAATTTCCCGTTGATTATCGGGGGCTTCGTCTTTTACTTCTTTGCCGGATACTTCCTCTATAGCGCAATGTTTGCGGCCCTAGGTTCTGCCATAGACCAAGAAGCCGATAGCCAGCAGTTCATGATGCCCGTGACTGTGCCTATGCTCATTGCCTTAGTCACGGCAGCGAATGTTATTCAGGACCCCAATGGGCCCTTAGCTTTTTGGATGAGCATGATTCCATTCACGGCCCCTATTTCGATGATGATTCGTTTGCCTTTTGGCATTCCTATTTGGCAAGTGTTTGTGAGCGGTGCTATCTTAATAGGCACGTTCTTTGCCATGGTTGCCTTGGCAGGTAAAATTTACCGCGTAGGCATCCTCATGTATGGTAAAAAAGTAACCTGGAAAGAATTGTATAAATGGTTGAGGCATTAAATGATTTTGGCACCCTGCTCGGAGAGTTTCTGAGCACGGAACTTTGGCAGAGCAATGACTTCCGCTTGAGCGTGAAAGGGTTGCTCCAGGTATTTGCCATTTTGATGGTGGCACGCTTCTCCATTTGGACATTGAGCCGCACTCTCAGTACATCGCTTGGCACCAATGCCATCGAAGAAGGACGTCGCTATACCATTGTTCAGATTTCGAAGTACCTAATCTACACGGTCGCATTTGTCATCGCCTTGGAGACTATTGGAGTGAAGGTGACCGCCATCCTCGCAGCCTCGACTGCTCTCTTCGTTGGTTTGGGTCTCGGTTTGCAAGATGCCTTCAAGGATTTAGCATCAGGGGTCATTATCCTGATGGAGCGCACCTTAAGTGTAGGCGATGTCATTCAGATGGGCGAACAGATTGGCAAGGTCGAAGCCGTAGGGCTCAGAACTACCTCAGTCCGCACTAGAGATGATATCCTGGTCATCATGCCGAATCATAAGATGACTAACGAGACAGTCGTCAACTTAACACACAGTGAGGAGACCACGCGTTTTTCGGTAAAAGTGGGTGTTGCTTATGGTACCGATACCGCCGTGGTAAAAGACATCTTGTTGCAAATCGCAGGAGATCATCCGGAATCTGACCCCATGCACGATCCGCAGGTAATCCTAAAAGATTTTGGCGAGAACGCCTTGATATTCGAGCTCTTCTTCTACACTCGAAACCTGTTTTTCGTGGAGAAAATCAAGAGTGAAATCAGATTTGAAATTGACCGCAGGTTCCGCGAATCTGCCATTACCATTCCGTTCCCTCAACGTACGGTTTGGCATATGAACCCTGAAAACAAATAACCCATGAGTCGTATTCTCATCATTGAAGATGAAGACGGTATCCGCCGTGTATTGAAGAAAATCTTGCTCGAAGAAGATTCGGCGCACGAGGTGCACGAGGCTGCCGATGGTAAAGCCGGTGTAGAAGCTTTCGGTGATGGCACTTGGGATTTAGTCTTTTGCGATATCAAGATGCCTCACATGGACGGCACGGAGGTTTTGGACCGTATGATGGCAGTAAACCCAGAGGTGCCCGTCATCATGATCAGCGGGCATGGAGACATTAATACAGCGGTCGATTGTTTAAAGAAAGGAGCTTTCGATTATTTGCCGAAGCCCCCAGATTTGAACCGATTACTGAGCACCGTTCGCAATGCACTGGACAAGAAGAGCTTGGTGCAAGAGGTCAAGACCTTGAAGAAAAAGGTGAGCAAGAAGTACACCATGGTTGGACAAAGTGCCGGCATGGAAGAATTGAGAGCACTCATTGAAAAGGTTGCACCGTCGGAGGCGCGCGTATTAATTACGGGGCCAAACGGTAGCGGAAAAGAATTGGTCGCGCATCATATTCATGAGAAGAGCGAGCGCAGTGGCCAGCCGTTGATTGAAGTTAACTGTGCAGCCATTCCCTCTGAGCTTATTGAGAGTGAACTTTTCGGTCACAAGAAAGGAGCCTTTACAGGAGCGCAGAAGGACCGCAAGGGAAAATTCGAATTGGCCCATGGAGGAACACTCTTCCTTGATGAGATCGGTGATATGAGCTTGAGTGCACAGGCTAAAGTATTGCGCGCTCTTCAAGAGCATAAGATTACCCCAGTCGGCGGAGATCGCAGCACTAAGGTTGATGTTCGAGTTTTGGCAGCGACCAATAAAGATTTACGTAAGGAGATTGCGGAGGGAAAATTCCGCGAGGACCTCTACCACCGCTTAAGCGTTATAGTCATTGAAGTACCTGGATTGAACGATCGCAAGGACGATATTCCTGTTTTGGCGGAGCACTTCTTGAAGAATGTGGCCGGTGAATACGGCGCCGCGCAAAAATCGATTTCTTCTGAGGCCATTTCCGCCTTGCAGGATTACGATTGGACCGGAAACATCCGTGAGTTCCGCAATGTGATGGAGCGTTTGCACATCTTGGGCAGTACAGAAATTTCCCGTGAGGATGTGCTGAAGTTCGCGCATAAATAAGCGTACTTTTGTCGCAGTAAAGAAAGACCCATGGACTTCCCAAAATTCTTAGTAGCCGACAACACGGACCTTCCAGATGCAGTATTCATTGTGCATACCGAATTCCCTTCGTTCATTTTGAACTTAGAAGATGATGAAGTGAAGTGGTTGGATGATATCACAGACGAAAGCGAAGGCGACTTGACCAAAACATTGGAAGCGCTCATCGCCGAAGCTGAAGATTTCTATACTCGCGAAGTCGAGCGCTACAACCTGTAAGCCACTGTGGCCTATAGCTGGACAACATACCGCACCCAATATGGGGTGAGTTTGAAATTGGCCTATCCTGTGATGGTGGGCCAGCTAGGTCAAATCCTTGTATCCGTCGCCGACTCCATTATGGTCGGCAAATTCCTAGGGACTATTCCACTTGCGGCCATCTCCTTGGCCGTCTCGATTTTGATCATCCCCATGGTTTTCGCCATAGGGGTGGCCTTTGGACTAACCCCCTTGATTGCGGGTGCGGACGGGAAAGACGATCCTGCTGAGGCCGTGAAGTATTTCAAAAACGGGCTCGTGCTCAACTCCATTTTAGGCTTATTGGTCTATGGGGTCTTGGCCATTTTTGCCCAATTCGCCCATCTCCTCGGACAAGACGAGCGTGTGGTTTCCGAAGCCATGCCTTACTTGCACATCGTTGGATTCTCCATTGTTCCCATGATGGCCTTCTTCGCCTTCAAGCAGTTTGCGGAAGGGTTGAGCGATACCAAGGCGGGCATGCGCGTGAGCTTGGTGGCAAACTTGTTGAACATCCTTTTAAACTACCCTTTGATTACGGGTTGGGGACCATTCCCGGAATTGGGATTAGCGGGTGCTGCCGTCTCCACACTGGGTACGCGATTCCTTATGGTAGCAGGTATGGCCATCTACATTCGCAAGCACAAGAAGTTCGCTGCATACTGGTCGTATTGGAGAGGCACAGAAATCACTTGGCGGAGCATTCGCGATATTCTCGCTATAGGGGTACCGAGTGGATTGCAATTGGTTTTTGAAGCCGGTGCCTTCGCCATGAGCGGGGTGATCGTGGGAATGATTGGTCCCGTGCAGCAAGCCGCGCATCAAATCGCCTTAAACATTGCCTCGGTCAGTTACATGATGGTCAGTGGCCTGGGCGCTGCGGCGACCATTCGCGTGGGCAACCAGCTTGGCAAACGAGATATCCCTATGCTTCGATTGGCTGGACAGAGCCTCTTCCACCTCACGTTGGCCATGATGTTTGTGACCATGATCTTGCTCATCGGCCTTCGCCATCTCCTGCCGGAGTTCTATAGCTCAGATCCTGAGGTATTGCAATACACTGCCGTTCTCATGATTGCCGCTGGAATCTTCCAGTTGCCCGATGGGCTGCAAGCCACCACTTTAGGCGCATTACGAGGGGTGCAGGATGTAAACATCCCGACCATTATCGCTTTTGTGGCCTATTGGGTCATCGCAGTACCGATGTGTTATTACCTCGGCATTACTGAGAAAATGGGACCGCTTGGGGTATGGATAGGGCTCACCTTAGGATTGCTCCTGGCGTCCATAGCCTTGTACTGGCGATTCCAGCACAAGGTGCGCCGCATCGATTAAGCGGCAATTCCCGCGCGCTTTAACAGCGCATCCACTTTTGGCTCACGTCCTCGGAACTTCTTGTACAATTCATCCGGAGCTACGGTACCACCGCTACTTAAAACGACTGCAAAATCTGTGGCCACCGTTTCATTGAAAATTCCCTCTTCTTCGAAACGCTCAAAAGCATCCGCATCCAACACCTCAGCCCATTTATAGCTGTAGTATCCTGCGCTATATCCACCTTGGAAAATATGACTGAAGGCCGTGCTTGATAAGGTACCTTCCAACGATTCGAACAGTGAGGTTTCCTTCAAGGCCTCCGCTTCGTGCTCGGCCACCGATCCAGTGAAGGGTTCGGTGCGGGCGTGCCAGCTCAGGTCTAAGTACCCAAAATTGAGTTGGCGGAGCGTCATATATCCTTCCAAGAAAGTTTGGCTTTCTTTAATCTTGTCAATATAGGATTGTGGCAAGACTTCACCTGTTTCATAGTGCTTGGCAAACAAGGCCAATGCCTCGGGCTGGTAACACCAATTCTCCATGATCTGAGAAGGCAATTCCACAAAATCCCAATACACCGACGTCCCCGTCAATGAAGGATAGGTACCCTTGGCCATCATCCCGTGCAGGGCATGACCAAATTCATGGAACAAGGTAGTCACCTCGTTGAAGGTCAATAATGATGGCTTAGTCGCCGTCGGTTTTGTGAAGTTACAGACGATGCTGATGTGCGGTCGTACCTCCGCGCCCCCTTCCGCGTACATGCTGCGGTAGCTGGTCATCCAAGCACCCGCACGTTTTCCATCCCTGGGGAAGAAATCTGCATAGAACAGACTCAGGAATGTACCCTCGCGATCAAAGACCTCGTAGGCATCTACATCTTCATGGTATACACTCACCGCATCCGTCGGCTTGAAGGTCAAGCCAAAAAGCTTGCCCGCCACTGTAAACGCGCCGTCCAGCACATTTTCTAGTTTGAAGTACGGTTTCAATGCTTGGTCGTCCAAACTCAGTGTCGCCTTCTTTAACTTCTCTGCCCAGTAGCTAAAGTCCCACGCTTGCAAAGGCAATTCAGCGCCTTCACTTTCCGCAAAACTGCTCACCTCGGCCAAATCTTTTTGAGCCGCCGGCGTTGCGACAGTTTTGAGGTGGTCTAGGAACTCGAATACCGTCTCGGGTGTTTTGGCCATGCGCTTGCTCAAGGTCAAGGCAGCATGAGATTCAAAGCCTAATAATTTCGCGCGTTCCAAGCGTAAGTTGACGATCTCGCGAATGACTTCCTCATTGTTGTTGTCGTTTGCTTGTGCACCACGAGATGCATAAGCCGTATAGAAATGCTTGCGCAACCCTGCATCCTCGGCGTATTTCATGACGCTGATGTAGGTCGGCATGTCCAAGCCGAGGAGGTAGCCTGTTTTATCTTTTGAAGTGGCCAATTCTGCTGCAGCAGACACCACATCTTCTGGTAATCCTGCCAGTACCGCCACATCCCCCGTGTGGTATTCAAAAGCCTGCGTCTCCGCCAACACATGCTCTCCAAAGGTCAAACTCAAAGTGCTCAAACGCTCGTTCAGCGCCTTTAATCGATCCCGGTCAGCGCCTTGCAACAACGCCCCATTGCGCACATAGCCTTCAAAGGTCTCCTTCAGCAGACGTTCCTGCTCTGAGGTCAACCCCTCTTCAGCATGATCCACGACGGCTTTAATGCGCAAGAACAATGGTTCGTTCAATAAGGTCTGACTGCTGAACGCAGTAAGCTTGGGTGAAAAGCTGCGCGCGATTTCTTGAATCTCGCTATTGGTTTCTGCGCTGTTCAAATTGAAAAAGCAGCTGCTGATCATATTCAACTCGTTCGTCGAAAACTCCAGTGCCTCTATCGTATTGGCGAATGTAGGCGCGTCCGGATTTGCCACAATGGCTTCTTGACGCTGCTCGGCCACCGCGATCCAATGATCGAGGGCGGGCATAAAGTGTTCTGGGGCTATAGCAGCGAAGTCCAAACTGCCGTGTGCAGTTTGAGGAAAATCAATCAGTGGGTTCATAAGGGCAGTGCTAATTTCTCTTTCAAAGATAACGTGTAGCGCGCGCAATACCTACCTTTGAAGTATGGCAAAAGAGCGAGTAAATTGGGCCTTAAGTGGAATGACCTGCGCAGGTTGTGCACATAGCGCGCACACCATTGCAGAAGGGATGCCCGGCATTTCTGAGGTCCAAGTCCGCTACGCCAGCGGCGCCTTCAAAGCGACCATCGACCGTTCCGTATTCGACCTAGATCGTCTCAAGGAAAATTTGGCCAAAGCCGGGTACGGACTCACCACTGAGTACCGCACGCCGCAAGAACGCATCGCCAGCCAACAGGCGACCTTAAAGCGCAAGCGCAATGAATTAATCCTCGCTACCACCCTAGCCCTTCCCTTGCTTGTGATTGGAATGATGCACCTCATGGCACCGTGGGTGATGGGTGTCCAATTCTTTCTTGCCCTCGCCCTCACCGCATATTTTGGTCGTCACATTCACAAAAAGGCTTTTCAACTCGCCCTCAACCTCGCCACCAACATGGACACCCTCGTGTCCCTCGGCTCTTTGGTCGCCTTCACCTTCTCTATCGTAGGGTGGATCAACCACCAGCACCAACAGATTTATTTTGAAAGTGCGGGACTGATCATCTATTTCATCCTCATCGGCAAGTACCTCGAAGACCGCGGCAAGGCATCCAACAGTAAAGCGTTGGCGGAGCTTATTGCCCTTCAGCCACAGCAGGCATTGCGCGTGGAAGATGGGAAGGAAGAACGGGTACCGGTGGAGGTATTGGAATTAGACCAATTCATTCGTATCCAACCCGCCGAGCGCGTACCTGTGGACGGCATAGTCGTCGAAGGACTTTCCACCATCGACGAAAGCACCTTCACCGGTGAACCCCTACCCGTAGATAAAAAACAAGGCGCCAAGGTTTGGGCCGGCACCCTGAACGGTTCTGGAGGGTTGCTTGTCCAAATTACCCACACCGGGCGCACTAGCGCGCTCGGAAATATTATCGATGCCGTAGTCGAAGCTCAAGGGACGGCCGCACCCATAGAAGCATTGACCGACCGCATATCGAAAATCTTTGTGCCTACCATCCTAGCCCTGAGCTTGGCCACCGGAGTGTTTTGGCACTTCTACATGGACAGCCCAAAGGCCTTGATCTACGCCATCGATGTGCTGGTCATTGCTTGCCCGTGTGCCTTGGGACTCGCCACTCCGTTGGCCATGGTTGCCGCCACGGGAATGGGCAGTAAAAACGGTTTATTGATTAAAAATGCGGCGGCCCTACAAACGGCCCAAGATTTGAAATTTGCGCTGCTGGATAAAACGGGCACCTTGACCCTGGGGGCACCTACGGTCTTAGAACTGAATTGGCCCCAAGAACACTCAGACGTACATTTTCAGGCTTTGACCGCGCTGAACTCGAAGGGAACACACCCTTTGAACCACGCACTCGCAACACACCTCGCCGCCAACAATTCCGCCGTTCTTCCCACCATCAAGCGTTTCAAAGCGCTTCCAGGAAAAGGCATTCAAGGAAAGATTGACGGCCTCACCTACTACCTCGGCTCGGCCAATTTCTTCCGCGAAATCTGCCATACTGAACCCCCGACCCTCACACAAACCCACAGCCTCTTCTTCACCGATGAAGGCCTGCTGGCCACGGTGAGTTTCGAGGATGCCCTTCACCCGGAGGCGCCCGCCCTCATCCAACGCCTCCACGACCTCGGCATTGTGCCTATCGTTGCCTCGGGCGACACACCGGCAGCTGTCGCCCAATGCGCCGCGGCCCTCGGCCTCAAATTCCACCACGGCGGCCTGCTGCCACAGGACAAACTCGCCCTCGTGCAAGAATACCAAAAGCGCGGCCGCACACTGATGCTCGGGGACGGCATCAACGACGCCATCGCCCTGAATGCAGCAGATATAGGCATGTCTATGGCCCACGGCACCGCCGTAGCACAGGAGAGCGCAGATATTGTGTTGACCCGCGAAGGCCTACCCCAAATCAGCCAATTCTTCGTCCTCAGCCGACTCACCATGCAAACCATCAAAGGCAATCTCTGGTGGGCGTTCGGTTACAACATCATTGCCATTCCTATTGCCGCCGGCGCCTTCTCGGTGGCTTACGGACTAGAATTAACCCCAATGATGGCAAGTATTGCCATGAGTTTTAGTAGTTTAGGCGTAGTGGCCAATTCGCTACGCATGCACAACAAATCCCTATCAAAATGACCGTAAATTCAAAAATCAATTGTGGCGGATGTATCGCCAAAGTGAATACTGACCTGAACGAACTTCTTGGAGAAGGGAATTGGTCCGTGGATACTTCTTTGCCCAATAAACCATTGACCTTCTCAGACGATGCCGATGTGGACGATGTCCTCGACGTACTTGAGAAGCACAACATGATCGCCGACTGATGCACATTGCCTTTGTGGCACGAAAAACCCTGTATAGCCAACCCGGCGGAGATACAGTGCAGGTGGAGCAAAGTGCAGCAGCACTGCGCCGCCAAGGCCACAATGTCAGTATAATCACCTCCGGCACACCTTTGCCGGACAACATCGACGTCCTGCACGGATTCAACCTCGGCCGACCTGCCGACCTGCTGCCCTACTTCACCTCCTTTCCAGGAAAGAAAGTCCTGAGCAGCATATATGTAGATTACGCATTGGCCGATTCCGTTCGCTTCCCCCTCCTCTACAAAGTCTTGGGCAAGCACGGACTAGAACATTTGAAAACGTTGGCCCGAGCCGTAAACGGCTCGGACCGATGGCCGGGCCTCGCCTACGCGCTGCGCGGACAGCGCCGAAGCGTGCAAGCCCTGCTCAAACACACCCACACGGTGCTCACCTCCTCCGATAGCGAGGCCCGTCGCCTCGAACAGGATTTTGGCGCCTTGCCGAAGGCTATTACCGTGCCCTTGGGCGTGGCGGATGAATTCCTCACCCCACCGAAGGAAGGCCCGAAGGAAGGCATATTGATGCTCGGCAGGTTGGAATGGCTGAAGAACCAAAAGACGGTCATTCAATGGGCAAGCAAGCACCAATGGCCACTGACGGTCGTGGGAGATCCCAACAAAAATCAACCCGGGTATTACCGTGAATGCAAAGCCGCGGCCGGCCAGACCATCACATTCTTACCACATACGAGCGGCGAGGAGCTGCTGGCCTTGCTGGATTCTCACAAACTGCTTGTGGTCCCCTCCCATTTTGAATCCTTTTCGTTGGTCGGCTGGGAAGGGGCAGCAAGGGGCATGAAGGTGCTGTTTAATGAGGTAGCGGATATGAAAGAAACCCTCGCGCCCATTGGTGAAGGGATGGATTTTTCGGACGAAGCCGCCTGTGCATTGCGCATTGAAGAAGCCTTGGCCGAACCGACGGACATAAAAAAATCCCAAGCCCTGCTCGAAAGCAGATCTTGGGATCAAATTGTGATGCAGATTCTAGCAGCGTACGCTTAACTAGCGCATTTTCTCCATTTCTTTTTCGTAGGTCTCTTTGAACTTCTCATAGTTGTAGTCCACCATGATCTTATCGTTCTTGCTCAAGGCCTTGTAGTAATCTTTGACGATTTTTTCACCGTCCAATTCTATGGCGATGTAGTATTTGAACTTTCCGCTTGACGCCACTTGAGTTACTCGGTCACACACAACAACCGCACCGCTGATGCGCTCGTCGATGACCGTGCGAGAGTTTTCTTCGAAGCGCTCCAACACCTCTTCGATGTTGTTCACCTCTGTACTCTTCACGTAGTTATCGGCCACGACTTTCATCGTGCTGTTCACCATTCCTGCAAGCTCGGTACGTGCGTTGCTCAAGGCTTTTTTCTTGGCCACATTCATGTCCGCGCTTTCGCCGAAGCTGTATACACGGAATGTTTTTTTGTCGCTCTTGAATTCTGAACAAGGCAATACTTGCTCAATTTCTCCCTTAGGCACTTTGGTTTTTGAACCACAGCTCGCCAGCAACATACTCGCGCTAACCGCTGCAACAAATAGTACTCTCGCTTTCATAATAAAACGGTGTTAATTGATAATAGGTAGGTTAAGGTACGGAGTCCTTAATAATATGAATCCAAAAGGTGTGCCAAAATTACTTGCGGCTCTTGGAGCGCTGTTTCTCCTGCTCTGCGGCGAAGAATTCGAGGGCGCGCTCTACTTGAAGATCGACGTTCTTTAAGCGCTTGGTGGAATGGCAAATGGTGCGCTTCCGCCCGTCCGTCATGCGCGCCCAAACCTCAGCCACGATAGGGTCTTGGTCTAGTAATGCGAGCAGTACTTCCGGGATCTCCACCCCGAGCGGATTAGGATCTTCGAAGATTTCAATGGCGACCTTTTCGCCTGCCATCAGGCCAAGGTTTTTCATATGGGCCTTGCTCACCATCATGCATCGAATGCCCGGGGAATGGGTATTGAGGCCACATTGAATGTCGCCCTGTCCATTGATGCGCAGTACCACGCGGGTGCGGGCGCCTTTGGGAAAATTGGCCACTACCTCATTAGAAATACACACGACGTGATGCGGCATATTGGGAAACATTCGGTCGATGAACACCGTATCGCTGTGCAGCAACTTCATTACCAAGGAGATGTGAAGGCCGTATCGGTCAAAAACTCCGTATCGGTGAAGGTGTTCAGGAAGTCGATCAGGCCTTGTTTCTGCGCATCGGACCAATTTCGTCCTACACCCGCCGCCTTCATATTTGGATCGATGGTCGCACTGGGATGCCCGCCCATATTGTAAAATTCCACTACCTCAGCGAGTGTCTGAAACCTGCCGTCGTGCATGTACGGGAAGCTGTATTCCACATTGCGTAAGCTCGGAATCTTGAACAATCCGCGGTCGTCGGAATCACCCGTCACCGCCTCACGGCCATCGCCCACATCGTAGGTACTGTCCAAACCGTTGTTCGTGAATTGCAGCAAGCCAAAAGCACCCATCTGGTAGCCCGTGGCGGCCAGGCCGTGGCAGTGGAAACAATCGCCTTGTTCGTTGTTGTAGATATCAAAGCCAAGCTGCTCGCTGGCGGTAAAGTTGTAGGTGCCTTCGAGGTACTGGTCGAATTTGCTGTTGCCGGTGATGAGCGTACGAAGGAATTGGGCCAAGGCCTTCGCCGCATTGTCCTGGTTGATGGCGTTCTCCCCAAAGGCCTCCTCAAAGAGCTGTACATAGGTAGGATCTTGTTCCAATTTCTCTATGACGTCCGGCCAAGTTTCGTGCATCTCGATAGGATTGATCACCGGTTCCAACACCTGTTCCTCCAAGGTCACTGCTCGACCGTTCCAAAAGAAGAACTTCTGCCATGCGAGATTTGAAAGAACCATGGCATTCATCTCTCCCGTGATTCCATCGATGCCCGTGCTATAGGCCGTGGGCTCCGCGAAGTTGCTCTCTTGTAAGTGACAACTGGCACAGCTCTGGCTATTATCCCCAGACAAACGCTCGTCAAAAAACAAGTGGCGTCCCAGACGGGCACCTTCCACCGTCATTGGATTATCCGCCGGAATTTGTGGCGTAGGGAAGTGATCTGGATACTCAAGGGCTAAGGGAGTAGGTTCAAAGGTCGGTTCCGGTCCCCCACAGCTCGCTGCAAGCAACCAAGGCAATACCAACACTATGATCTTACTCTTCTTCATCTTTTTGTATGCCGTCTCCATTGTATTGCGTGTACTTCTCGAAACGTTCGATGACTTCGCGCATATCTTCAGGTATAACGCTTTCGAAGAATTGGAGTTCACCGGTGGCCGGGTGAGTGAATCCTAAACTCTTCGCGTGCAGGGCATGTCGGGGACATGCCTTGAAGCAATTCGCAATGAACTGCTTGTATTTCGTAAAGGTAGTTCCCTTTAAAATTTTATCGCCGCCGTAGCGTTCGTCGTTGAACAGCGGATGACCGAGGTACTTCATGTGTACGCGGATTTGGTGCGTGCGCCCGGTTTCTAATCGGCAGCTGACCACTGTAACATACCCAAAACGCTGCAAGACCTTGTAATGGGTCACGGCATGCTTGCCTTCAGAGCCATCTTCAAAGACAGCCATTTGTAATCTATCGCGTAAGCTACGGCCGATGTGACCGGTGATGGTTCCTTCATCTTCCTTGACATTCCCCCATACGATGGCTACATATTCGCGTCGCGTCGTACGGTCGAAGAACTGCTTGGCCAAATGGCTCATCGCATGCTCTGAGGCGGCCACTACCATCACCCCTGAGGTATTCTTGTCGAGGCGGTGTACCAGACCAGGACGCTCCTCCCCGCTCTTGCCTACCGGCAAATTCTCTGCCAGGTAAGCCAATCCGTGTACCAAAGTACCCGAGAAGTTTCCATGTCCGGGATGACATACCAGCCCGGGTTGCTTGTTGATGACAATCACGTGCTCGTCACGATGCAAGATATCAAGCGGGATTTCTTCCGGAATGAGTTCATATTCGCGCGGCGGCTCTGCCATCACGATGGCTACTTCATCCCCGGGCTTGACCTTGTAATTTGATTTTACCGGCTGACCATTGACATGAATAGCCCCTGCATCGGCCGCTTTTTGAATGCGACTGCGCGAGGTATCCTCCAAAAAGTTGAAGAGAAACTTGTCGACACGCAAAGGGTTCTGCCCCTTCTCTGCGGTGAAGCTGTGGTGGACGTACAAGTCGTCTCTTTCCTCTTCGTCGTGTTGATCCGTAGGGTCTACCATCAGTGCTTCATCCATTTTGTGCGCCAGAATTGGTCGCCTTGTATAATCTCCATAACGTACGCCCCAGCCGCTAAGGCGGAAATGTCCACAGTTGTGCGTGGGGTGCTGCGTTGTTCTATCAATATCCTGCCGTCCATTCCTACGATGCGAACGATCATGTCGCCTTCTCCGTAAGATTCAACATTGAGCTGCGTTGTCGCCGGGTTAGGATAGAACCTAAACTCGCGTCCGTCCGTACAAATAGGCAGTTTCATGTTCGCCGGATCGTAACGGAAATAGGGCCGCATGATCAGTGTTCCTGTTTCGAGTGAGGGGTACCAATTAAATCCATCACCGTAATACCTCGGCATGTTATTCGGCAACGCGCGGTGGCGGTCTAAGCCCACATATACGGTACTCTGGGTACTCATGTCCACATAACCAATCCACACGGCATTGTAGGCACTGATGTCCACAGCAGAATCTAAAGCATAAGGAATAATATCACCGATGTTCCAGCCTCGCGTTCCTTCGTAGGTGGAGTCAGACATGTAGAGGAGTTGGCCCGGAGCGTCGCCACTGTCCGCAGGCGCCCACACGGCAATCTTAAAGGCGTTATCCTCGTCCTCAAAGGTGATGAAGTTGAACGCCACGCCCTTTAAAGAATCCGAATTCCCCAATCCGCCAGTGATAAATTTCTGCGCCACGCGTGAGCCGATGACGTTCTCAATACCATAAGCGCGCTCGGCCGTACCATCGTCAAGCGCGAGGTAGTTGTCCAGTTCCAATCTTCCGCGCACGGTATCATTCGAACGAAGCCCGGCAGCAGAACCGTCAAACCATACTTTGGTCTCCACCACAGTAGGTCCGGTTAGTGTTCCCAAAGCCGCGCCTGGCACCGCAACATCGAAGGTTTGGTCCTGGTCGTGTTGGGTATTGGTAATTACAGGAACCGCAGTCAATTGCTGAACCAAGGTGCCGTTCTCAAACCAGCGGTATTGCCCTAAGTTCAAACTCCATCCTCCAGAAGGCACCGTGCCCATACGTCTGTAGGTAAAGGTCAGAGAAGAAGGACGATTGGCCAGCGAATTGCTCATGTCTAACCACCACGGCCAAGAGGTGTAGCTCTTGTTCCCAATGATCAGTGGATGCGCACGGGCAAAAGCAGGCTCAGTAACGATGGAATCTGCCGCATTGCGGTCTTTATCCAGCTGTACGTAATCTACATTCCAAATATCAAAGGCACCACCGCGTGCGCCATAGGCTGCGATGCGGAAGCGGAAACCTTTTTGGAGATAATTGGTCCCTTGAACGGGAATCATCGCCGTGCGGAAAGCATCGGCACTGCCCGTTCCCTTGGCTCCCCAAGCGTAGGTCCATTGGCCGTCGATGGGAGAATAAAATTGGACCACCAAACTATCCGTAGGACTAGGCGCCTCGCCTAAACCGGCGCGTTGGTACTGGAACGACAACCACACGTTGCTCATGCCTTGCAAATTCAAGTAGTTTGACGTGAGTACGTCGGCCAATGTATCGCTGTTGGTACTGCCGGGCACATAGGGTTTACCAAATTCATTGCAACCGTCGAAGGTGGCTACACCTACCGAATTCTGATACAAGGGCAAGGCATCATTGATCCAAACATTCGCATCACTCCACAAGGCTGGATTTGGCGCACCACTTCCTCGAGAGAAATCATCGACAAAGGGCGGCAGTATGGTATCGGTGGTCTCTATGCCATCAGTGGCCATGGAAGCGCCACTAGCCCATGGGAATGTTACTTCCTGCACTTGGGCAACAGCAGGGCTCATCACCCAAAGGGACAGCAATAGTTTGAGGTACTTCATGAATTACAGGTTCGTGGTATCTGAAGGTTCTTGGACGGGTGCGGGTGCCTCTGAGGTCAACCATAGGTCGACCGAACTCCCCGCAGGCACCATCATATCAGCTTCAAATACAGGGTACTGTCGGTTAACGAATACCTCGGCAGAATCTTGTACGTCGTCGGTATAGGTCACGGCGCCTAAATTTAAACTGTAGGTCATCAAGGCTTGCTTTGCTTGGTCTAAGCGCAATCCCATCAGATCGGGCAAATACATCTCCGCATTGCCTTGACCACCGCTAATGTACAAGGTGAAATGTGATCCTGTGGGATACAAAGCTTGCTCTTCAGCAACAACACCTTTGGCGTCTACGACTTTCAACACCAAATCATGGCTCAAATCTGGCACGAGAACGAGGGAATCGACGACCATGCCTTTTTGTTTGAACTTGGCGGTGACGTACCCCACTAATTGGTCTTTATAATTTGGCAGCGGATACTTTGGAAGCTTTGATGGATTCGTACTCAGCATGAGTTTACGGCCCAATTTTACTTGCGCAAACGCCTCCGGGAACAGCTCCACCACGGCACCTTCCGCCACACCTGGCACATAATGCGTGCTATCGATGACTTCAAAAGTCAGTCCCAGTGAATCAATGAGTTGGGCTGCCTCTTCCAAGGCCATCAAACGAACGTCCGGCACCTGCACCGTCTTGCCGTGTTGCGTCGTGCGATTCATCCAGAACAACACGCTTCCACCCACAATAATCACAAACAAGCCGCCGAAGAGCACCGTCTTCAAAAAGAGCTTGGTAAAAAGGAATCTGATCCACTGCTTCATGAGGTAAAGATACTTTTTTGGACCCTACCGAAGAAGCCTCCAAAGCATTACATTTACACTAATACAAATCCCTATGAAAACAGTCGTTGTTCTTGCCGGTGGATATTCCACAGAACATCAAATCAGCCTCGCCTCAGGGCGCACTGCTGAGGCCGCTTTTATCGAGGCGGGCTACAAAGTGCTCTTCGTTGTGTTGAAGAAAGATGGATTTTGGTTGGAGGACCAATTAATTAAGCTCACCGACCTCGGCGCCGACTTCGTTTTCAACATTATCCACGGCACCCCTGGTGAAGACGGGCACATCTCAGGAATGCTGGAAGTTTTCGGCATCCCGCACAGCACCTGCCCCACCTTTCAAAGTGCGCTGACTTTCAACAAGGCGCGCTGCAACCAAATCTTGCGTACCGCCGGCTACGATGTCCCCAAAGGACAACTCTTCACCCAACTGCCGGACCTCGACCTTTTCAACACTTGGAACTTCCCAGTATTTGTGAAGCCGAACCGCGCCGGATCTAGCTTTGGTGTTACGCGTGTCGAGGCCACCGAAGAACTCGAAGCCGCCTTTAATTACGCCTTCTCCGAGGACGACGAAGTGCTGGTGGAAGAAGGTATTATAGGTACAGAGGTCGGATGTGGCGTGCTGCGCTACAATGGCCAGCAACCGGAGGCCATCGCCATCACTGAAATTGTCCCCACCGACTCCAAATTCTTTGATTACAAAGCCAAATACGAAGGCAAGAGCCAGGAAATTACCCCTGCCCGAATCTCGAACGAGGTCGCAGAAAAAATCAGTGAAATTTCAACGGCAGTGTACGACCACCTCAAACTCGAGGGCATCGTTCGCATCGACTTCATCATCACTGCATCGCAGCAGCCTGTAATGATTGAAATCAACAGCATACCGGGCCTCAGTCCAGCAAGCATCATTCCGCAACAGATTGCACACAGAGGCTGGAAATTAAGTGAGGTCTTGGCCCAATTGGCCGAAGAATCCATCGCCAGAACCCAAGCAAAAAAGATTGGCTAACTTCGTACCATGTCTAGAATTGCACTCTTTCCCGGATCGTTCGACCCCATCACCTTGGGGCATGTAGATATTATCGAACGTGCCGTCCCCCTTTTCGACGAGATTAAAATCGCCGTTGGAACCAACAGTGCAAAAAACTACCTCTTCTCACTCGAACAACGCGTTCAATGGATCGAGCAGACCTTCGCGCATGAACCCAAGATTAGCGTCATTACCTACGAAGGCTTGACCGTTGATTTTGCAAAGGAGCAAGGGGTCCAATTCTTATTGCGCGGCCTTCGCAACCCTGCAGATTTTGAATTTGAAAAAGCCATCGCCCAAGCCAACCGCGAGATGGTACCGGATTTAGAAACTGTCTTTCTTCTCACCAGCGCACGCTACGCCTACATCAGCTCTAGCATTGTGAGAGAAGTCTACAACCACGGCGGCGATTTCCAGAAATTTGTTCCCGCAACGGTGCAACCTTAAGCTTCCTCGATAAATTTTTCGAAAGTTTCTGTCAGACTATTGTACGTCGGCAACTCTTCCATACGCTGCTTTACCAGTGTCGGCGTTGCCCAATATACGGCCGTGATGCCCTCCTCAATTTGTGGCTTGAGCTTCTTAGTATAATTCGTGACCATAGGATACCAATAGGTCGTCTTGAGCATGTATTCCCCTTTGTCCGGGTAGCAATGATAGGTACGAACGGCAGGACCGGTAATCTTGCATCGCTTCACACGACATTCCTCTTGCACTTCGCGAACGGCACAAACTTCGACGGTTTCCTTGGACTCTAGTTTGCCTTTTGGCATGTCCAATTTTCCGTTGCGCTCAATCACCAGCAACTCACCGGCCTCGTTGCGCACCCAACCGCCTGCAGCAATAACTCGCTGGTGTAAGGTCATAAAGTAGGCCCAGAACACATGATCTTGTCCTATCTCAAAAGTCCGGGTTTCCGACCCGTTGTAGCATTCCTTCAACCAGCGTTTTACACTTTTCAGTGTAAGTAACGTGTTGATAAAATCAGGGGCTTCATGGCCCGGAACCGGCACCAAAATGGCGCCCCTAATGAAAACTTTCACGTAATTTTGCAGCATGATACAAAACAAACAAGTGGCGCTCAAAACAGCTGAGAGCCTATTGCAAATTAAAGCAATCAAATTACAACCGGAAAACCCTTTTACATGGGCAAGCGGATGGAAAAGTCCAATTTATTGCGATAACCGCCTCACCCTGAGTTTCCCTACCATTCGCAACTTCCTGAAAATTGAGTTCGCGAAGCAAATTGAAGAGATCTACGGCAAACCAGATTACATCGCTGGTGTAGCCACTGGAGCTATCGCCATCGGCGTGCTTGTTGCCGAATACATGGGCGTTCCCTTCATCTATGTTCGCGACAAGGCCAAAGGCCACGGCCGTCAAAATCAGGTCGAAGGTTTCTTTGAATCCGGGAGCAATGTGGTGGTCATTGAAGACCTTGTATCTACAGGAGGCTCTTCTCTAAAAGCCGTCACTGCACTCAAAGAAGCCGGCGCCCGAGTATTGGGAATGTTGGCCATCTTCACTTATGATTTTCAAATTGCCAATGATAATTTCGAAGAAGCAGGCGTTCGTTTGAACACCCTCAGCGATTACCACCACCTTTTAGAGCAAGCCGAAGCGCAAGGTTCTATCCTACCTGATCAGTTGGATTTGCTCAAAGAATGGCGCGTAGACCCCTCAAACTGGGGTCAGTAATTACTCCAAATAAGGATGTACCCATGTAACGGTATCGAGGTCATAATGCACCACGGTACCGTTTTTTAATTCTAGGCCCAAGTGGCCTGAAGGCTGCACATGCGCCACGCGAGCTTCAAAGGAGGCGCCGTCCACCTCATAGCGATGCCACTGATCTCGACCCCATAATAATTGATCGTAGCGCTTTCTCAACGCCGGAACATCCGCAAACTCAAAGGCCTGCGGCCGCAACGCCGCCATAATCTCCTGAACCCAATGCATCACATCTACTTCCGCGCCAAGGGTTTCCATAGAAATACTACGAGCCAAATCCATGTCCGAGGCACGCACATTCATGCCTAATCCCAACACCGAACTTTTAATCCCCGAAGCACCCCAATGGTTCTCGATCAGCATACCGCCTAATTTTCTATCGCCAACCATAAGATCATTGGGCCATTTAAAGGCAACTTTTTCGGGTAGCACAGAAGATAATCGGCCACAAACCCACCGGTTTACGTCGAAACTCTCCTTTACCGGAACGGGCCACCGCAATAAAACCGACAAAAGCACCGAATTTCCTGGGGAATCGTGCCACTTTGACACACCGCGTCCCCTACCTTTGTCCTGAGAAGCCGCGACCACAGCGCTAAGGTGCGCTATATCAGGGCTTTCTTGTAATTTACGCTTTAATTCCAGCTGCGTGCTGTCGACGCGTTCGAGCCAATATATAGTCTCTATATCCGACATTAGGGCCTGTTTTATTGCTTGTGCCGAAGATGGCATATGTTTTGGTAATTTAAGGACAAATAGAACATTCATGCATCAGAAACCCGAAGCCTCTTCGGAGCTCCTTAAAAAATTTGTGGTAGACGGCCTTCAAGAGATCAAAGGCGAGAACATCACTATCATGGACCTACGCGATATTGAAAATGCTGTTACGGATTTCTTCGTCATCGCAGAAGGAAATTCCAACACTCAAGTAAATGCTTTGCAAGAAAGCGTGCACAAAATGGTCCGTGAAAACGTTGGAGATAAACCATGGCATGTAGAAGGCCGTGAAAATGCCGAATGGATTTTGATGGACTACGTCAACGTCGTGGTTCACATTTTCCAAAAAGGCATCCGCGAATTCTACGATTTAGAAAGCCTGTGGGGAGATGCAGAAGTGCAAGTACTAGAAAACTTATAACAGCATAATGGCCGAGAATCCCAACCAAAAACAAATTGACAAGCTGAAAAAACAGTTTGCCAAAAACGCCAACGACAAAAAAGGCGGCGATCCCAAGAAACCAAAGAGTCCCCTCTTCGGCTTCTACTGGGTGTATATCGCAATCTTTGCCCTATTCATCGGGATGCAAATCTTCAGTGCGGTAAGCTTTAGCGCCAAAACCTCAAACTACCAGGAGTTTGAATCCGCATTAGAATTAGGCGATGTCGATCGCGTAAAGATCATCAACGAGAAAAAGGTCCAAGTCTTTATCAAGGAGGAGGCACTCAAAGATTCGGAGCGCTACGAAGAAGTACGCAGCTCAAACTTGAGTGAAGAGATTAATCCGGGTCCACACTACATCTTTGAGATGCCCTCACAAGCGTTCGAAGATCGTATCAAAGATTACTACACTATGCATCCTGGCGAAAAGCAAATCGCCGTGAACTATGAAACCCAGGACAACTTTATGGGCGACATCATCTCATGGGTACTGCCACTTGTGCTTATGATTGCCGTATGGATGTTCTTGATGCGTAGAATGTCGGGCGGCGCGCCAGGAGGCGGTGGCGGAAGTCAGATCTTCAACATAGGGAAATCACGCGCCAAGGTATTCGACAAGGATACAGAGGTGAAAACGACCTTTAACGAAGTAGCCGGGATGACCGGAGCAAAGGAAGAGGTACTTGAGATCGTAGACTTCTTGAAAAACCCGAAAAAATACACTGAGCTAGGCGGTCGCATCCCCAAAGGAGTGATGCTCTCAGGCCCTCCGGGAACTGGTAAGACCCTACTTGCCAAAGCCGTTGCTGGCGAGGCGAAGGTGCCGTTCTTCTCACTCAGCGGTTCAGATTTCGTGGAGATGTTTGTAGGTGTCGGTGCCTCACGTGTACGCGACCTTTTCAAACAAGCGAAAGAAAAATCGCCATGTATCATTTTCATCGATGAGATTGACGCCATTGGCCGTGCGCGTGGCAAGAACAACTTCACCGGTGGAAATGACGAGCGCGAAAACACCTTGAACCAACTCTTGACAGAGATGGACGGTTTCGGCACCAACGAGCATGTGATTGTAATGGCGGCCACCAACCGTGCAGATATTTTGGACCGCGCCTTGATGCGCGCAGGTCGTTTCGACCGCATCATCTACGTGGATCTTCCAGAATTGAACGAGCGCGAAGACATCTTCAAAGTACACCTCAAAGGCATCAAAACAGACGATACTGTGGATGTGAAGTTGTTGAGTAAGCAGACGCCAGGTTTCTCCGGGGCAGATATTGCCAATGTGTGTAACGAAGCAGCATTGATTGCGGCGCGCAAAGGCAACAAGCAAGTAGGCAAACAAGATTTCTTGGATGCCGTAGATCGCATCGTGGGCGGATTGGAAAAGAAAACCAAGATTATCACACCACAAGAGAAAAAGGTCATTGCCTACCACGAGGCGGGTCATGCAGCGGTGAGCTGGTTGCTTGAGCATGCTGCACCACTAGTGAAGGTGACCATCGTTCCGCGCGGTCGTTCTCTGGGAGCTGCTTGGTACCTACCGGACGAGCGCCAAATTACTACTACAGAGCAAATGCTTGACGAGATGGCTGCGACCATGGGAGGTCGTGCTGCAGAACATGTGGTCTTCGACAAAATCTCAACCGGCGCCTTGAGTGACTTAGAAAAAGTGACCAAGCAAGCCCGTGCTATGGTAACCATCTACGGTTTGAACGATGAGCTTGGAAACATTACGTATTACGACAGCCAAGGCCAGAGTGAATACATGCAAAAGCCGTATTCAGAGACCACCGCGGAGAAGATTGACAAAGAGATCAGCAAAATCATCGAAGGTCAGTACCAACGTGCGATTGAGTTGTTGCGTTCGAATAGAGAAAAATTGGACCAATTAGCCCAACTCCTTCTCGACAAAGAAGTCATCTTCAAAGAAAACGTCAAGGAAATCTTTGGCCCACGTCCGTGGGATAAGGAAGAAGAAGTGGTTGAAGAAGCCGTTGAAGTGGAAATCACTGAGGCCGAGGCACCTGCCGAAGAGGCTTCTGCACCTGCTCCAAGGCGAGGAAGATACTCCTGCAGCAGAATAAACACTTGTAAATAAGAAAGATAAGCCGCGCCCGCTGGGCGCGGCTTTTTTGTTGATAGCTCGAGGTCGGCGCAGTGGTTATTTGAAATCCACACCTTATTTTTGAACTATATCTACGCTATGGCCCGTCAAAAAGGATTTTTCTCAAAGCTCAAAAGCAGCCTCTTGGGTTCTTCATCTGCACAAGAAGAAGAGCGTGGAAAATTTGCCCCCAAAGAAGAGCTTCCCTTAGACGAGAAATTCGTGTCCCAATTCACCGAAGGCGGAGGTAATTTCATGTATTGCCCTTCGAAAGAAGATGCCATAGAAGAGCTTCAATTGTATGCCCAGGAACAAGGATGGAACGGTTTGTTTATCGCTACGCCTGCATTGGCAGAATGGGCCAACAGCACTAAGCTTGCAGCCACCTTTGAAAACGACGGTCAATATCCCGTAGTCATGACCAGTTGTGAAGCACTTATTGCTTTTAACGGTGGCATTATGATTCATTCACACCACACGGGCGGGAGAAAATTGGGCGACCTACCCCAACACCATGTGCTCATCGCCTATACCTCTCAAATCGTAGCGAATTTGCGAGACGGCATGACCGCCATCAATCAAAAATACCGAGAACAACGCCCTAGTAATATATCTGTCATACGTGCACCGCACGACCAGGCAGTGGAATTGGCTTCAGCTGATCCGAACAAGGGACGTACGGTTTTCTTAATTCTTATTGAAGACGAAGCCTGATGGGAAAACGCGCACTCTTTGGACTCATTTACGCCGGTGGCCTCATCGGTATTCTAGGCTTTACGCCCTACGGCACCTACATGCTCGCTTTCTTCACGCTGTTATTGCTGAACGAAGTGGCACGCATCCTTGATGTGCAGAGTAGGTTGCCTTTGCTCACCTTTACTTCACTTTTTTTGATTGGGGGAGCCATTGGAAATTGGGGCGGGCCGGAAGAAATCATCAGCGCCACCTTAGCCATCGGAATCATGATGGTGTTAGCCTTGTTGCGCGCGGAGCGTCCGGCGCATGAAATGCGCCGGGGATTGTTTGCGCTGGCCTATGTGTTCTTGCCCATGGCTTTGATTATTCAATCCACTCGGGACTTTTCAGAACTCACCTTGTTCATTTTCACGATGATATGGGCATCAGATACCTTCGCCTATTTGGCCGGACGTTCGTTTGGAAAGCGCCCATTCGCTCCAAAACTCAGCCCCAAGAAAACCATTGAAGGATTCGCAGGCGGCGTTGTAGGTACGATTGTTACGGGCTTTGCTGTCAATCATTATTGGGACCTGTTGGATGTGGATGTAGCACTGGCTTTGGCGGCTGTAGTTTCTATTACCGCCCCCTTTGGTGATTTAGTCGCCTCCTCGTTAAAACGCGAAGCAGATGTCAAAGATTCCGGTGTATTTTTGCCGGGTCACGGCGGGGCTTTGGATAGGTTAGATAGCTTCCTAACTGCAGCACCCATCGCGATACTCATTTATCAATACACGATATGAAACTACATAGAGAAGGTAAAGGTACCCTAGCCGTTGTTTTCCTCGCATTGGTCATCCTTAATAGCCTTGTGCAATGGGCCACGGAATTGGCCTGGTTAGAATTATCAGTCCTTGCCTTGAGCATTGTACTGTACGCCATTGTGCTGCAATTCTTCCGCAATCCTACGCGCACCATCACCATCAACCCGAAAGGCATGCTTTGTCCTGCGGACGGAAAGGTGGTGACCATTCAGGAAGTATTTGAAGATGAGATTTTAAAGGACAAGTGTATTCAAATGTCCATTTTCATGTCGCCGTTCAATGTGCACGTCAACCGCTACCCATTAGGCGGTAAAGTGACCGATGCCATTCACCATCCGGGAAAATTCTTAGTGGCATGGCACCCGAAGAGCTCAACCTTGAACGAGCGTACCACTGTAGCCGTAGAAAATGAAAACTGGGGCAAGGTGGTCTTCCGTCAGATTGCTGGCGCGGTAGCACGACGCATTGTGATGTATGCTAAACCAGGAGATATGGCTGCGCAAGGTTCGGAATTTGGATTCATCAAATTCGGTTCTCGTGTAGATCTATTCTTGCCGCTGGATAGCGACATCAAAGTCAAAGAAGGTGATGTTGTAAAGGGCGGTATTACCGTGCTTGCGACGCGAAACGCCTAAGCTTCCAACTCTTTTACCCACGCCAACACCAAATCGAATTGTTCCGCTTTGGTGATCTCGCTGTTGTCTAAGGTTCGAGCATCTGAGGCTGCGATCAGCGGAGAATCTGCGCGCTCCATATCCGCCTTATCTCTAGACTGAAGGTTTTCCAATACCTCAGCAACAGTCCAGTGTTGGCCCTTGGCGGCGAGTTCCTGTTGGCGGCGTTCGGCACGTACCTGATCTGAGGCCGTCATAAAGATTTTCAATTCCGCATTTGGGAAAACCACGGTACCAATATCGCGGCCGTCCATCACTACCCCGCCATCACGGCCCATGGCTTGTTGAAGGGCGACTAAATGTCTACGTACCGGTACAAGCTTCGCGACATGGCTGACCACATTGCTCACCTCCATGGTACGAATTTCTTCTTCCACGCGTTCGCCGTTCAAATGAGTGGCATTCACTCCCTGCGCATCGAGCTCAAAGGAAATCTGCACATCAGGCAAGGATTGGTTGATCTTATCCTCTTGGCAACCGGCGGCTGCACTGACCCATTGGTTTCTCAGGGCAAATAGGGCCACGGCACGGTACATCGCGCCAGAGTCCACATAGATATAACCCAAAGCTTTGGCCAATTCCTTTGCCAGGGTACTCTTACCCGTGGAGCTGTGTCCGTCGATGGCTATGGTCAGTGATTTTGGCATGCTCAGGTCTTAGAATTTCAGGCTCAAAGATAGGGTATTCATGCGCCCGGCCACGCTGCGAAGTTCGTTCGCGAAGTGGAGGTGAAACTTGTTGAAATACAAACCCGCACCCAGGCTGAAGCCTCCACTTGTGCGGCGATCGGGCAAACTCATTTCGTATTGACGACGGAAATTATAGCCCAGCATCAAGTGTAGTCGGTCCGTGGGTAAGAATTCCAGAGAGCCGCTGGCGTGGCGGAGCGCCAGGTTGAGCATACTCATGTCGAGTTGTGTGGTGGCGCCCGTTACGGGGTCTACGCTCACTAGGTTTGGATCGTCGTAGCCCAAGTTTGGGCGTTGGAGCTGGTCGATAACGAAGGTCCAGCGGAAAGGGGCGTGCGCCAATTTATCCCCAACGGCAAACAGGATATTCAACGGCATGGGTTCGTAGGTGCCGCCAAAGGTGGTGAGTTGGGTGCCGGCGTTCTTGATGATGAAAGCGTAGTTTGGTCCGTTGGAGCCTCTGTACATCAAAGCGATATCAGAAGCAACGGCCCAGCTTTGGTAACTTTCGTAGGTGCCATTGACCAATTTTGCTGTTGCCCCCAGACGAATGCCATTCCAGGAATATAGTTCGGTTCCTAAAGTGAAGGCGAGGTCTCCCGCATAGAATTGGCCCGTTGAACTCCCCCATTGATCTGTACCGTTGAACACTCCGTACTGAATGGTTTGTGCGCTAGCGATCATGGGCCGGCCCTTGAACTCAAACGAATAACTGCCTTGAAGCAGTTGAATGCCTTCGCCCAGGCTACCCGAGCTCATCTCGAGTTGGTAGAGGGAAGAATCCGTGAGCAGCAGTGGGTTTTGAACGGCAAAGGCTCCTACGCGACCTTCGTGGACATAAGCCGCATTGCCCAGCGCCGAGGCACCGGCAAAAATGGAGCGGTCCAGAAATGAAAAAACGCTGTTGCCGCCGCTCTGTCCAAACAAAGCGGTCGTCCAAAACAATGCTATGAGTACGTTTCTAATCAACCTTTGGGTGCGGTCGGAACCTCTAGTTTTTTCGGTGATTTCACCTTTTGGTCTAAGATAGCCAAATCCAACACTTCCTTCATCTCACGCACGTAATGGAAGGTCATGCCTTTCACATAATGCGCTTCAATTTCTTCAATATCCTTGCGGTTCTTCTCGCAAAGGATGATGGTATTGATTTTGGCGCGCTTCGCCGCCAGGATCTTTTCTTTGATACCCCCTACCGGCAACACTTTTCCGCGCAGGGTGATTTCTCCAGTCATCGCCAGTTTTGGCGCCACCTTCTTTTGGGTGAACAAGCTGACCAATGCCGTGAGCAAGGTAATTCCCGCACTAGGTCCGTCCTTTGGAATGGCCCCTTGTGGCACGTGAATATTGATGTCGTAAGCACTAAAGAGTTTTGGATCTATGCCCAATTCTTCCGCGTTGCTCTTGATGTACGCCATAGCGATGGTCGCACTCTCCTTCATCACATCTCCAAGGTTTCCGGTAATAATGACCTTGCCATTGCCCTTGCTGACCGACGATTCAATGAAAAGAATATCTCCACCTACCGGCGTCCAAGCCAACCCGGTGACTACACCTGCATGGTTGTTCCCTTCGTAGGCATCGCGCTCACGAGAAGGACCGAGAATAGATCCCAAATCCTCCGCAGTAATCGCAGCACTCTCTACCTTTTCCATGGCGATATCCTTGGCGGTGTGACGGACGAGTTTCGCCACCTTCTTGTCGAGGTTGCGCACCCCACTTTCGCGGGTGTACCCTTCAACGAGGGACTTTAAAACCGGCTTTGCAATGGCAAATTGATTTGCCTTCAATCCGTGGTTTTCTAATTGCTTAGGGACCAAGTGACGCTTGGCAATCTCCACCTTTTCTTCTGAGGTGTAGCCCGTCACATCTATGATTTCCATACGGTCTAGCAATGCAGGCTGAATGGCACAGAGGTTATTCGCGGTGGCAATGAAGAATACCTTGCTCAAATCATAACCCATCTCTAGGTAGTTGTCGTAAAAGCTGTCGTTCTGCTCTGGATCTAACACTTCTAACATCGAAGATGAGGGGTCGCCGCCAACACCGTAACTGAGCTTATCGATCTCGTCGAGAATGAATACGGGGTCGTTGCTGCCGGCTTTCTTCATGTTTTGCAACACGCGGCCCGGCATGGCACCGATGTAGGTCTTGCGGTGGCCGCGAATTTCGGCCTCATCGCGCAAGCCTCCTAAAGACATGCGCACGTACGGACGGCCCAATGCTTCGGCAATGGATTTCCCTAATGAGGTTTTACCTACCCCGGGAGGGCCCGCCAAACAAAGAATGGGGCTCTTCATATCGCCTTTCAACTTCAACACAGCGAGGTGTTCAAGGATGCGTTCTTTTACCTTTTCCAAACCATAGTGGTCGCGGTTGAGGACCTTCTCGGCTTTCTTTAAATCAATGGGCCCCGAATCTGAACCTGCGAACGGAAGCTCGAGCATGAATTCCAAATAGTTGCGCTGTATGGCAAACTCGGGCATCTGCGGATTCAAGCGTTGCAACTTGCGCAGCTCCTTATCAAAGTGCTCCTCAGAAGTCTTGTCCCATTTCTTGGCCTTGGCCTTCTCGCGCATTTCTTCTACCTCGCTTTCCGAGCTATTGCCGCCCAATTCCTCTTGGATGGTACGCATCTGCTGGTGCAAGAAGTATTCGCGCTGCTGCTGGTCAAATTCATGCTTCACTTTATCGTGAATTTCGTTTTTAACCTCTAGCATCTTGAGTTCGAGGTTCAATCCTTCCAACACCTTGACCGCGCGATCTTTCAAAGATTCGAGATCGAGAACTTCCTGCTTCTTAGGCAACTTCATGCTGCTGTTGGAGGCGATAAAGTTCAATAAGAAGGTGTTGCTGCGGATGTTGTCCAGAGCCGCCTGCGCTTCGGAAGGAATGTGCGGACTCTCTTGAATGAGTTTGGTCGCAATGTCCTTGATGGAGTCCATGAGGATGGGGAATTCCACATCGTCATCACCTGGAACAAATTCCGGCAGGAACTCCACCTTAGCGATGTTGAACGGCTCGGTTTGAACCCATTCGAGGATGCGGAAACGCTTCTTTCCTTGGATGATGATTGTCGTGTTGCCGTCGGGCATTTTGAAACTCTTGACGATTTGGGCCATGGTCCCGATAGGATACACCTCGCTCTGGCTCGGGTCCTCGGTTTCCATGTCCATCTGGGCCACCATGCCGACAAATTTATCCTTGTCGCTGATGCTCTTGATCAGGCGCAAGCTTTTGTCGCGGCCGGCGGTAATAGGTGCTACTACCCCAGGGAAGATGACGGTGTTGCGCAACGGCAGGATGGGGAGCAGCTCGGGTAATTGGTCATCCCCTATTTCCACTTCTTCATCCGAAGTCATCAATGGAATAAATTCCGTGTTTTCGTCAATAATATCGCTGAATGACAATCTGTCCATATCTCTGTTTCAAAAGGTCGTTAGGGGCCAATTTCCGCGACATGCTGTCACCATTGGCCAAAAAAAGGCCGCTCCATAGGAGGGCCTTATATATGGTTCAAAGGCTGTGCCGAAATTATTGCTCGAAGAAGCCCAAGCTCATCCCGAACTTAAACGTCAAGCTTCCGTCCATCGCATTTCTCGTACCTGGATTATCCTCAATCCACTGGTCTTCATAGTTGAATCCTTCAATGTTCGAGGCGCCAAACCCATTGTAATAAATACCCAAGTTGTAAAAGCTCTTCAACGAGCGGCGAATACGCCATCCGAAGCCCAACGCATAGGTATAGGTATGACCTGTACCTGGGTACAAGGCAATGCCGTCAGGGTATTGTGCGTTGGTATTCAAGTGCGGTTGGTAAGTCAACGCCCCCGCGCCCACATGTACAAAAGGCGTGTGGTGGTTACGCTGGTTGTATTTACCGAAGGGAATGAAGTGGATGTTCGTGAACAGGTTTACGTTCAACAAGTCCGTATCTACTTGGTAATCGCGATCGGCATTGCCGTGCAAATTATCGTGGCTATATACACTTCCGTAGTTCACATCAGCCCCTACGCTGAGGATGCTGCTAAAGTTGTACTTCAGTTGGGTCCCTAGGCCGAAACGCGCTTCTTGCGTCAAAGCGCTCAAGCTTCCTCCGTTCACATCGCCCAAATAGTTTTGGGTCATCCCGTAGGCGCCTAATTCCAAAAATGCCGTGGCACGCTGTGCCTTCAATCCTGTCGACAACCCTAGGGCAAAGACCGTTAAGGCCAAATATTTTGTGTACTTCATAATCAATCTGAATCCCTCAAAAATACCAATTTATTATCCTCGTTCGAATGTAATTCGTATCCAAGTTCATTAAACGCTTCCAAACCGGAAATGGTATGCACGTCGGTCTCCAACATCCAGCGCACGAAGGCCCCACGGGCTTGTTTGCTGAAGGCGGACACAGATTTTAATTGGCCGTTTTTGCGCTGCTTGAAATCCACCGCTACGACCGGCTTTTCCACCGCCTTCCAATCTATGGCCTTGCTGTACTCCCCGCTGCAAGCATCTACCACAAAATCCGCATCGCCCTCGTTCACCCATGCCGTCAACACCGGCTTCCAAAGCGCGTATAAATTTTTGGCTTTACCTGCGGCCAATTTCGACAACATCTCCAACCTGTACGGCACCACGACCGCATCGGCATGCACCGCACCGTACAGTGCGCTCAACACCACCAAACGCTCCCTAGCGCGCGCCAGCGCGCGCTCACTCAACGTTTCACTATTTAAGAACTTGAAGGCCTCGCCGGAGTAGGCATGAATGCCCGCCACACCAGGGCTCGGGCGGAGATAATGCTCTGGCTCTTTGGACCACATCGCGTGGACCTCAGGCCATAATTTATCACTGACCTTAAACAGTGCCTGTGCCTGTCTCTCCGGCAATTTCTGCACCGCTGCAACCACTTTTTCAGTTTGCTCGGGGAATATCAGCGGGCGCGGAGCCGAATACGGATAGGCCGCTTCGGTGCGCATGCCTTTCGAAGGTGAAAGGAGAATCAAGGGTTTGTTCATAGGATAAAAATACATCGTACCCTACCTTTAAGCCCAAAGGCACGGCTTTTGTTTTAATGTAGTTGTAAAGAGTTTGTATGAAAAAATTGGTCCCACTTCTTGCTCTAGCACTTCTCCTCAGCGGTTGTCGTGGGGCGCAATACTATTACAAGACCGGGAACAAATACGCCAAGGTGCACATGCTCAAGGAAAGCGTCACCGCCTACAAGCAGGCCATTGATCGCAAGCCAGGCCGAGTGAAGTACCGCATGGCCATGGATCAGCAAGGCAACGCCCTGCTCGAGGAGCTCTACACCAACTATCGCTTTGCCGATGGCAATGATAGCCTGTCCATTTACAAATTTTTGGAGGCTGAAAAGTGGCGCAATTACCTGAAGCCCTATATCAATACGAGTCGGTACGAGGGGTTCTACGATAGAGATTATGCGGACCAATTGGACCGATTCCTCTCTCAAAAATATATCCGTGCTGAAAAATGGATTCGCACGCGCCAGTTCGACCGCGCACAATCCAACCTAGAAGAAATCAAATCGCTCGACCCAGATTACAAAGAGGTGCAAAGCCTTCTCGAATTCAGCGAGGTGGAACCTATTTATGTTCAAGCGTTAGACCTGTTCGAGGGAAACAAATTCCGTGAAGTACACGACCTGCTTCAGCCCATGCTCAAGAAATACCCTAAGCAGGAAATGCTCAGAAAACTTGAGGAGCAGGCCATCGAGCGAGGAAAATACCGACTGGGCATCATTTCGGACCCCAACATTACCGGAAGCGAAGCCACCATGTCCGCCGCCTTGCAAAGCGCGGTCATTTCCTTGATCCAGAAAAACGACGATCCCTTCCTTGAATTGCTCGACCGCACCAACTTTGAGATGCTGCAACAAGAGCAAGAAGCCATCATTAATGGAACAACCAACGAAGCCGCCGTTACCCAAGAGTTATTGGCTGCAGATGCCTACCTCAAGGTCATAATCACTCACGTTTATGAAAATGAGGGCACGTTGAACCAGCAAACCCGCAGAGGTTGGGAGCGCTACTACGTGACCACAAAAAACGATGAGGGTGAAGAGGTCAAAAAGGCCATGTACAAAAAGGTAACCTACAGGGAGTTCACCAAGCAAAATGAGGCGAGCTACGACATGCAATTGGCCATGGTTGAACGCGCTACCTCACGAATCCTGTGGTCCGAAAGTTTCCATCACGAAGACAAAGACGAGATTCATTATGTCGAATTCTCAGGAACGGGCGATCTGTTTTCTGGAGATTGGCGCTACCAAAACAAGGAACATCCAAGCGACCGCCGCAGAAACGACAGCGGGAGCATGAACAGATTAGTCAAAGCCAATAAGCGCATTCAAAGCACCTCGTCCATGCGCAAGGATGCCATCAGCAATTTGGCTCAAAAGGCTGCTGCCCATGTCAATCAACAGAAACTGACCAAAGAATGAGAAACCTCCTTCTACTCTTTAGTGCATTGATCTTGGCCAGTTGTGGCACAAGAAAAAACACCCCTCCGAGCTGGATCAGTGGAAAACCCATAGATGCTACGGGTACTTATGTGTATGGCGTAGGAAGCAGCTACATCAATCCAAACACGGCCTACCAACAAGCCGCTCGTTCCAATGCCTTAGCAGATTTGGCTCAGGAAGTACAAAGCGAGATTTTCGACGAAACCAAGCTCCTGCAAAAGGAGGACGCCGGGGGCTTCAACAGCGCCTTTGAATCCAATACTACCTCCACCTCTACGCTTCGTCTGGAAGATTATGAACTCGTTGAAAGCTATGCAGATGAGGTTCGCTTCTACACCCTGTACCGTCTAGATCTTCAAGCCTTTTTGAGAAAGAAAGCATTGCAAGATGCCGAGGCCATGGAATGGATCAACAGGAAATTCACAGAAGCGAAGGACGGGCAATTATCGGAACCCGCACGATTAAGCGCTCTCATAGATGCCTTAGACAAGGCCCATGATTTTCAACTCTTCGGGGACATCAAGTTCAAGACCAAACTCAACGCCAGCGCCACAGAAGCCCTGCGGACACTAGAACAATCCATGGTTGTTGCCCTCCTCATTCCAGAGGAATTAGCCTATCTCGGTTTGCCAACAACTTTCAAGGCGCAATGGCAGTACGTTGGACGCGATCAAATTCCATTGGCCATCCAATCAAGCTCCGGTCAGTTTATCTTCAAAGAACAACAGATCCAATGTCTTCATACCGGTAACGAGCCTGTGGTTCAACTCTCTATCACTTGGGATTGGGATAAGATTCAAAGCAGTCATCTCGCAACCAAGAGTTGGCTAAAAAATAAGAGCCAATGGAACCAAGGCGCGGTAATTAATTTCCAAAAACCCACTCTTGATTTACATTGCCCAGACGAATTAAGAGAAGCTTTGTCGCAGAGCCTTTCTCAGTATTTCACAGTACAAACCGAAGAAGGTGCTAAACTAGGATTGGAATCTAGGATCGATCTATTCACCGAAACGTCCTCACAAGGCACGCACAAAGTCATTATTGAGGGAACTTTCGTTATGACCGCCATCGGAGAATATGTGGATGTAGTTTGGAAAAGCTCCAATACTATTGACGGTACTGCCATATCAAGTTCGAAAGAACGTGCCATGCAAAGCGCTAAGAACGCTTTCATGGAAGATTTCAATTACTTCGTTTTGCCACAACTCCAAAGAAGTTTGGACTACTAGGATATTTACTATGCACGCATAGTAATATTTTCTATCTTAGAGCCTCGTAAGTCATTTACATGAGGCCAGAAGAAACCTTTGATTTTCGCATTCGCAGATGTTGGATCGCCATGTCCAAAATGTACAACGAACTCGTTAGTGCCAGTGGCATTACCGTATCTGTTGGCTTTGCCTTGTTGAATATTGATGTGAAAGGACGGCACTCCTTCCACGGCACTTGGACCAAAAATGGGGATGGAAAGCACTTCCCTGAGCCGCTTGCTAAAGAGTATGGAAAATGCTGGACTTATTTTCAAAGAAGCCCATCCTGAGGATAAGCGCAGTGTTTTGCTCAAGCTTACACCCCTAGGCCTTGAAAAACGCGATGCGAGTCGTGATGCAGTATTGAAGTTCAATGCCGCTATTTCAGACTCCTTGGGCGATGCACAATCCCAATCCTTTTTTGAGGCGATGGATGTGATAGAACATAACATTGAACTTTTGAGATCACCAATTCAAATCTCTTAGTTCATTTCGAGCGCCTTAGCGCAAATACCCGGGCTTTCCCAAGAGCCTATTACAGAGTGAACAAATCGCCGTTATTGATTTTAACGGCGATTTTTTTATTTTTAGGAACCGCACATCTAAACCGCCAACATGATGACTAATAACAAGCATTGTCCTAAATGCCATTCCGAGGACTTTGTGAAAAGTGGAATAATTAAAGATCGACAGCGATTTAAATGCAAATCCTGTAACTATTATTTCACTGTTCAAAAGCTAGGAAAACGTATTGAAGGAGAATATGTAATTAAAGCACTTCAACTCTACCTCGAAGGAATTAGTTTCAGAGAGATAGAACGAATTTTAAACGTTTCACACGTAAGCGTTATGAACTGGGTGAAAACCTACAACATCAAAAGACCAAAGACCACGGCCAATGTCCAACCTGAAGTTCAAATCTTGAAGCACAAAGAAGTACTTGATCTTTTGGGTGATGAGAGTAACCTTGACGATGGAGGGTTGTTAGTAACCCCCATGGACAGTAAATATTTGGTGCTGACGTGGAAAAAACGCTACGGAAAGAAGAATACCGAACTCTAAATGAACCACTACTTCATAGATAGCTTCGAGAAATACGAAGAAGCTTACAAAGCCTCAGTAGAAAATCCCGAAGTCTTCTGGGAGAATATTGCCAAAACATTCACTTGGCAAAAGCCATGGGATAATACACTGGATTGGGAATTCAATACTCCCGATGTCAAGTGGTTCCAGGGCGGTGTTTTAAATATCACAGAGAACTGTTTGGACCGTCACCTCGAGGAGAGAGGCGATGATATTGCCTTGATTTGGGAACCGAATGACCCGAAAGAACAAGAGGTGCGCATGACCTACAAGGAATTACACGCAGAAGTATGTCGCTTTGCGAATGTCCTCAAAGCCAAAGGCGTGAAGAAGGGCGATCGCGTGGCGGTATACATGCCTATGGTGCCTGAGCTTACTATTGGTGTATTGGCTTGTGCAAGAATTGGTGCCGTACACTCTGTCGTATTCGCAGGATTCTCTTCCAATGCCCTTGCTGACCGTATCAACGACAGTCAGTGTGTTTGTGTATTGACTTCAGACGGTATGTACCGTGGTGCCAAGGCATTACCTGTAAAAACCACTGTTGACGAAGCCTTGAAAAACTGTACTTCTGTAGAAAGCGTAATTGTTGTAAAGCGCGATGGACGCGATGTAGAGATGGTAGAAGGCCGCGACCACTGGTACGCAGTGGCTGCTGCTGAAGTGAGCGCAGATTGTGCTCCTGAGCCGATGAACGCTGAAGATATGCTCTTCATCCTATACACTTCTGGATCAACAGGCAAGCCTAAGGGTGTCGTTCACACATGTGGTGGATATATGGTCTATGCTGCATATAGCTTCCAGAATGTCTTCCAATACGAGCGAGGCGATGTGTACTGGTGTACTGCCGATGTGGGTTGGATTACGGGCCACAGCTACATTATCTACGGACCGCTATTGAACGGTGCGACTACCATGATGTTCGAAGGCGTACCTACTTATCCGGATGCGGGTCGTTTTTGGGACGTTTGTGATAAGTATAAAGTCAACCAATTCTACACTGCCCCAACGGCGATTCGCGCTTTAATGGCCTGTGGTGACGAGTTCGTTGAGCGTGCAGATTTGAGCTCTCTGAAGGTTATCGGATCTGTAGGAGAGCCAATTAATGCTGAGGCCTGGCACTGGTACGATCAAAAAGTTGGACACGGAAATTGTCCTATCGTAGATACGTGGTGGCAAACCGAAACAGGAGGTATTATGATCTCCGGCCTCGGGGCGCACAGTCCACAACGCCCAACCTATGCGGGCCGTCCACTTCCAGGTATTCAACCGGTGCTTTTGGACGGCGATGGCAATGAAATCACCGGCGATGGTGTAGAAGGTTACTTATGTATTAAGCATCCGTGGCCGTCAATGTTGCGTACTACTTATGGCGACCACGAGCGTTGTAAGAACGTGTACTTCAGCAATTACGAAGGCTATTACTTTACCGGTGACGGTGCACGTCGCGAGGACGGAATGTTCCGCATCATTGGTCGTGTGGACGATGTGATCAACGTCAGCGGTCACAGATTCGGTACTGCCGAGATTGAAAATGCTATTAATGCTTCTTCGGTAGTCACTGAAAGTGCTGTGGTTGGTTACCCACATGATATTAAGGGTCAAGGTATCTATGCCTATGTGATTCTGGAAGAAGGCGATCACGACAAACGAGCGGTTAAAAGCGCAATCTTGAGTACGGTAGTTAACGAAATTGGACCTATAGCGAAACCAGATGTCATTCAGATTGTCCCTGGACTACCAAAGACGCGTTCTGGAAAAATCATGCGAAGAATTCTACGAAAGGTCGCGGAAGGAGATACAAGTAATCTCGGCGATACTTCGACATTACTAGATCCAAGTGTAGTGGAATTCATCATAAAAGACGCGCACTCCTAAGCTTGTTTGTTATAAAAATAACAATCTGTAATTTTTGAGACTAATCTTATGCAATTCCCGTTTTCACCGATGGGAACGGATACTTTTGTCGCCCTAATTCAGTAAGAATGACAAGATTTCCATTGCACAGCGCACCCCAGTGGGTAGAAGAATTTGGCTCTCCCCTATATGTTTATGATGCACAAACCATTAGCGCCCAATACCAACGTATTGCCAATGCTTTCGATCCGAACATCTCCCTCGGCATTCACTATGCCTGCAAGGCCTTGAACAACATCAATGTGCTCAAACTTCTTCGCTCCTTAGGTGCAGGGCTGGATGCCGTGAGTATTGGAGAGGTTAGATTGGGGTTGAACGCGGGTTTTGCACCCGAAGAAATCTTGTTTACCCCCAATGGTGTAGGCATGCATGAAATCCGCGAAGCAGCACAGCTCGGGGTACAGATCAACATCGACAATCTCGAAACCTTGGAGGAATTTGCCAATGAATTTGGGAACTCCGTACCCGTTTGTGTACGCATAAATCCACACATCATGGCTGGAGGAAATGCCAAGATTTCAGTAGGACATATCGATTCAAAATTTGGGATCTCCATTCACCAAGTTCGTCACCTGCGCCGCATCGTGAACACCATGGGATTGCACGTTCACGGCCTCCACATGCACACGGGTTCAGATATCTTGGACATCGATGCCTTCATGCGCGGCGCGGCCCTATTGATGGACCTCGCCCATGATTTCAAGGAGTTGAGCTACATAGATTTTGGCTCTGGATTCAAGGTCGGCTACCGTCCAGACGAGAACACCACAGATATCGAACAGTTCGGTGCCAAAATGAGTGAGCGCTTCCGCGACTTCTGCATGGAGTACGGACGCGATTTGAAACTCATCTTTGAACCGGGGAAGTTCCTGGTCTCTGAGAGCGGGATTTTCTTAACGACCGTAAATAGCACAAAAACGACCCCATCTACCGTTTTTGCCCAAGTCAATAGCGGGTTCAACCACTTCCCCCGCCCTATGCTGTACGATGCCTACCACCACATTGAAAACGTGACGAATCCCGAGGGTGAGCCTAGAATCTATACCGTTGTAGGATATATCTGTGAAACCGACACCTTTGGGTATGATCGAAAAATTGCAGAAGTACGCAACGGTGATGTTCTTGCCTTCCATAATGCGGGAGCGTATTGCAGCACAATGGCCTCTAACTACAACAGTCGCGTACGTCCGGCAGAGGTGATGCTTATCAATGGCCAACCGCAGCTCATCAAAGCGCGTGAGGAGTTTGAGGATTTGATGCACGGGCAAATAGAATTGGACGCCTTTGAACCAAAGAAAGAAACGACACTCGAAGAATTAGTGATGACCGAGGGGTAGAATCCTTACCTTCGCTACTATGATTATTTACCGCACAGCTACTGCTCAAGATATGGACCAAGTCCACGGACTCATCATGGAACTTGCCGTCTATGAACGCGAGCCAGATGCGGTGATCATTACTCCAGCAGACCTCATTCAACACGGATTTGTTGACGGTAAATTCGAGTGCTTTGTCGCAGAAGATTCTGAGACCAATTCCCTCGTGGGCATGGCCCTCTATTACCCGCGTTACAGCACTTGGAAAGGCCCCACCCTTCATCTTGAAGATTTGTACATCAAACCGGAAATGCGCGGTCGCAGCATAGGCGACGAGCTATTCAAACGAGTGGCTAAAGTAGCTGCCGAGCGCGGCGTAGGCCGTATGGAGTGGACCGTTTTGGAATGGAACGAACCCGCCTTGAACTTTTACAAAAAACACGAAGCGAACCTAGATCCCGAATGGCACCTAGGCACCTTGACCCGTAAAGATTTAGAACGATACCTATGAGTACACCCCTAGTATTCAAGTTTGGAGGGGCATCCGTAAAAGATGCTGAAAGCGTACGCAACGTGGCGGCCATTATTGAGCGCTACCCGGACCGTCCCATGGTGGTGGTGGTCAGTGCGATGGGTAAAATGACCAATGCCTTTGAAAATGTCGTTGGTTGTTGGGCACAGGGCGATATTACTGGCGCTAATAAGGCACTTCAAGGCATCCAAGATTTTCACGCCGGTATCATCGCAGAATTGTTCGAACAGGTTCCAACAGATTTGCAGGCAGATTTGGCGCAATGGTATGAGGATTTGGGCCAATTAGTCCAGCCGTCCGACCGCTCCTACAGCGAACAGTACGACAGCATTGTGCACCACGGCGAACTCATCTCAACTCGCATCGTGCAAGCTTTTGTCAATACTCGCGTACCTGCCCTTTGGCTCGATACTCGAACCTTGGTCAAAACTGACGATCAGTTCCGTCGCGCGACCGTACAATGGGGTCCCACCCAAGAATGTATCACGGCCGCTGTCCAAGAATCGAAGGTGTATATGGTGCAAGGTTTTATTGGTAGCGATCCCGCCGGGCGCCCGACCACCTTGGGCAGAGAAGGCTCGGATTATACCGGAGCCGTATTCGCCTACTGCCTTGGCGCCAATAGCCTCACCATCTGGAAGGATGTACCGGGGATGCTCAATGGGGATCCTAAGACCTTCCAAAACACCACCCTGATTGAAGAATTGCCTTTTGGTGAAGCGATAGAACTCGCCTTTTACGGTGCTTCCATCATTCACCCGAAGACCATACAGCCTTTGCAGAAAAAGGGCATTCCATTGCACATAAAAAGTTTCGTGGACCCGGCAGCTACAGGTACGGTCATCAACAGCGCCGACCAAGCGACTCCCCAGGTTCCAAACTTCATCCTAAAGAAAAACCAAGCACTGCTCTCGATCAGCACTATGGATTTGGCCTTCATCGCCGAGCATCACCTCAGCGCCGTCTACCAATTGTTTGCTGAACAAGGTGTAGTGGTGAATATGATGCGCAATACTGCCACCAAGGCGGTGTTCTGTTTGAACAACGACGCCATCATCGTACCCAAGGTCATTGCGGCCCTGGAAGGTGATTTCAAACTCACCTTCACTTCAAATGTTGAGCTATTGACCATTCGTCATTACCAAGAATCTGATGTAGTACGGGAAACGGAAGGGTTGACTATTTTACAAGAACAACGCACCCCAGATACGGTGCAGTTTGCCTTTCAAAGACATTAAAGCGTGGCGAGAATTTTCGCAGCTAGGCCAGCACCCATCTTCTCGAAACTTTCCTTGGTCCATCCTGCGATGTGCGGACTGAGCAGAACATTTTCTTGATTCATCAGCCACTGCAAAGAATGAGGCATCTCCCCTTCGAACAGGCTGGTGAAGCTTCTCTTCTCAAATTCAAGTACGTCTAATCCCGCTCCCAAGACTTTCCCCGCCTTCATCGCCTGAACTAACGCATCGGTATGAAGAATAGGACCGCGGGCGGTATTCAGAAAATAGATAGGATTTTGGAAGGCATTGAAAAAGGTTTGATCGGCGAAATAGCGCGTCTCATCGGTGAGCGGCAAGTGTAGACTTATGATATCACACTTTTGATGAAGCTCCTCTAAAGTGGACTCCGTAATGCCGGCATCGGCATAGCCTGTTTTGTATTTGTCGTAGGCCAACACGGTAGTACCCATAGCAGCGAGCAAGCGGGCGAATTGGCTCCCCATCACTCCATAACCAATGATTCCCACGGTACGGCTTTGAAGTTCGAGACCTTTATTTTCCTCTCGACGCCAAATCCCCTCTTTGATTTCACGGTGTACACGCGGCAGATGATTGAGCAATGAGAGTAACATTCCCTAGCGCATGCTCTGCCACCGCTTGGGCATTGCCTTCGGGAACGCGTAAGCAGGCGATGCCACGAGATTCTGCATACTCTACATCAATATTTTCGAGTCCAGCGCCCAATCGCCCAATAGCTTTAAGGTTTGGAAAGCGGTCAATGACCTCGCGGGTCATGGGAAAACGCGATCGAATGACCAATACTTCCGCGGTAAAATAATGCGATGGAAACTCCTCTGGGGCCAATTCGTACCACGCCACAAGCCTATTCCGCCTTGTTCAAGACCTTGCTCTAACAACGGATGGGTAAAGTCAAGCAGTACCGCGTTCATCAATAACCGATAATGAGTCGTCCGATCTGGAAATAGATCAACAGGCCGATGACATCGTTCGCAGTAGTGATAAAGGGACCGGTGGCCAATGCCGCATCAATCTTGAACCTATTCAACATCAGTGGAATGAAGGTCCCAAATAAGGAAGCAAAGATGATCACTGTCAATAAGGATACGCTGACGGTGAGCGTGACTAATTGGCCATAGCCTAAAATCAAGCCGGCGCCCATCATAACGGCGGCCAAAATCAGTCCATTGACCAAGCCCACGGACAATTCCTTAAACAGCTTCTTCGTCATATTGTGATCCGCCTTGTTGCTGGCCAACGCCTGCACTACGATCGCTGAAGATTGTACCCCAACGTTCCCGGCCATCGCCGCAATGAGGGGCATGAACAAGGCCAGTGCTGGCACACTCTCAATATCACCCTCGTTTTTACCCAACATCAGGGCCACGATCAACCCACCGAACAAACCAATGAGCAACCAAGGAATACGAGCACGTGTAATGTGCAATACGGTATCGTCGCTCTCCACCTCGTCGGTCAAACCAGAAGCTAACTGGTAATCGCGCTCCGCTTCTTCACGAATGAAATCCACAACATCATCAAGCGTAATACGACCCAACAATTCCCCAGCCGCATTCACTACTGGAATGACGAAAAGGTCATATTTCTGCATGGTATTGGCCACTTCCTCTGCCGGTGTAGTGGACAGCACCGTGTGTTGAATAGGCGTATAGAGTTCGGAAATATTTTCAGTTCGCTTGGCCGTCAAAAGCTTCTTCAAGCTCAACGTACCCACGAGAATATCGTCTTCGTTCACCACATAGACGGCGTGCACTCGGTCCACATTTTCCGCCTGCGTGCGCATGGCCGCCACACATCTGAGTGCTGTTAACCCTTCTTGCACTTTTACATATTCCGTCGCCATCAAGGCACCTGCGGTATCCTCCTCATGCGTGAGCAGTTGCGCAATTTTCTTCGCCTGCTCCACATCATCTACCTTCGAAAGGACCTCCTTCGTCAGCTCTTCCGAAAGTTCCGAAAGCATGTCCGCCGCATCATCACTATCCATGTTCTCCACGAGCTCATGGGCGATATCTTCCGAGGTATAGCTTTTCAATAGGTCTGTGCGGATATCTTCATCGATCTCTACAAGGATATCTGCGACTAATTCTGTGTCAAGGCGCTCTAAAAACGACTCAATCTCATCCAAGTCCCAAGATTCCAAAACCTCAGCAATATCCGCCGCATGCACCCCCTCCATCAAAGTGGCAAAAAGCCCCTCTTCGGTGGTGGTAACGGCCTGCGCTACACGGTCTTTTACACTAAGATCTTCCATCTTCAATGGCGTTTAGCAATTCCACAAACTGTTCGTGGCTGAGTTGTTCCGCTCGCTTGCTAAGATACGGATGCTCGAAGCCTTCTGGCAAGTTAAGTGTTTTCAATGCATTGCGAAGGGTTTTTCTTCGCTGGCCAAAAGCCGCTTTCACCCCGCGTTTAAGCATTTTAAAATCAATATTTGGATCGACCGATTTTCTCACCATATGCATCACTCCACTGTCCACTTTTGGCGGCGGATTAAAGACGCCTGGAGGCACTGTAAAATCATAGGTCAAATCGTAATACGCCTGGCACAAAACCGATAGAATTCCATAGGTCTTACTTCCCGGTGGCGCGCACAAACGCTGGGCCACCTCTTTTTGGAACATTCCCCCAAAGGCGGGAATCTGATCGCGCATGTCCAACACCCGGAACACAATCTGGGAACTGATGTTGTACGGGAAATTCCCAACCAAGGCAAAGGGCTCGTCGCCAAAAACACTCGCAGGATTCCACTGCAAAAAATCCGTTTCCAAAATGCGAGCACTGAGCTGGTTGTAATGGGCTTGCAAATAGCTCACACTCTCCCCATCAATCTCAATGACCCAAGTCTCTACGTCCGGCATGGCCAACAAATATTTGGTCATCACGCCCATGCCCGGCCCTATTTCCAAGACCTTGTGGACACCGTCCAACGGGGTCACCTTAGCAATGCGTTCGGCCACGCCCTCGTCTTTCAAAAAATGTTGTCCCAAATGCTTTTTCGCACGGACTTGTCCTTGGTCTCTCATGTGAGCAAAGGTAGGATTTCCTTCCACGGGTTTCCACCTAAAAGCCCTAACTTGTACCCACCTATCACAACCATAAGAACCACTGACCATGGTACAACCAACCACCCTCGGCGAATTCATCGTCGAGAACCAGAAGGATTTCCCTTTTGCAACAGGGGAATTATCCCAGCTGCTCACTTCTATCCGCCTTGCCGCCAAGGTGGTCAATCGCGAAATCAACAAAGCAGGCCTTGCCGATATTCTCGGGGCTATGGGCAGTGAAAATGTCCAAGGCGAAGCGCAGCAAAAGCTCGATGTTATGGCCAACGACACCTTCATGCGTGCCTTGCGATCGATGGGCCAAGTCTGCGGTGTTGCAAGCGAAGAAGAAGAACACTTCGTCGCTTTTGACGATGATATTCATTCCGACGCGCGCTATGTCGTACTCATGGACCCGCTCGACGGCTCTTCCAACATCGACGTCAACGTAAGCGTCGGCACCATCTTCTCCATTTACCGCCGGATCACTCCCGCCGGAAGTCCTGTTGAACTAAAAGACTTTTTACAACCGGGCGATGCACAGATCGCGGCCGGCTACGTCGTATACGGATCCTCCACTATGCTGGTGTACACCACCGGCAATGGCGTCAACGGTTTCACCCTGGACCCTTCCATCGGGGTTTTCTGCCTCTCCCATCCAGATATGCAAATCCCACAGGACGGCAAAATCTACAGCGTTAATGAAGGGAACTACGTGCATTTTCCCGAAGGCGTAAAACGCTACATCAAGTATTGTCAAGAGTTCGACGAGGCCTCCAATAGGCCTTATACGTCAAGATATATTGGCTCATTAGTTTCCGATTTTCACCGCAATCTTATCAAAGGAGGGGTGTATCTTTACCCCACAGGAACCATGGCCCCGAAAGGCAAGCTCAGGCTCCTGTACGAGTGTAACCCACTCGCCTTTATTGTTGAACAAGCCGGCGGCATGGCCACGGACGGAACCCGACGAATCATGGAGATTGCACCTGATGAATTGCATCAGCGTGTGCCGTGTTTTATTGGGTCGCCGCGTATGGTCGAAACCGCCCACGCGTTTTTGCGGAAATACGAAAATTAACTATTGGAACCGGCGGATTTACTCTCCCACTACCTAGACCACCCGCTCACTTTAGCGCTTGAAAACAGCGCTTCAACCGACCGTATGGAAGCCATTGGCTACCGCACGGCAGGGAGCTCACATACCGCCATGTTGGCCGCAGCCGCCTATTTGAAAACCGGCAAGACCCAGCTCTTGATCGCCGAGAACAAAGAACAGGCCGCCTATCTTCAGAACGACCTGGAAAAGCTGCTGGGCAAAACACCGTGTTACTTCTATCCTGCCTCCTACCGCAGGCCCTATGAAGTCGAACAAACCGACAATGCCAATGTGTTGTTGCGCGCAGAGGTGCTCAACCACCTCAGCAGCCGCCGAAAAGCCCCTCTGGTGATCACCTTCACCGAAGCGCTATTTGAGAAAGTGGTGACCAAAAAAGAATTGGAAACCAATACCCTTAAAGTTCACGTCGGCGAAAACCTAGGCATTGACTTCCTCAACGAAACGCTTTTCGAATACCAGTTTGAACGTGTGGATTTTGTGACCTCCCCTGGCCAATTCTCCGTACGCGGCGGCATCGTAGATATTTTCTCGTTCAGCAAGGAGCACCCCTACCGCATCGAATTCTTCGACGAAGAGGTGGAGAGCATTCGCTACTTCGACATCGAAACCCAACGCACCATCGGCAAGGCCACCAAAATGAGCATCGTACCGAACGTGGAGAACAAAAAGCTTCCTTGAGGCACGCGCACCGTTCTTAACGTATTTGCCAAAGGATACCCAGCTCTGGATCAACACACCGTCATTAGTGGTGGCAGGTTTGGACCGATTAATGGAGCTCGCCCACCAAACCTATACCAACCTCGCCGACACCATCACCCGCGCCACCCCCGAGGAGCTGTTTATGAGCGGCGATGCCTTCAAACGACTCCTGTTGAATTATACCCGAGTAGAGTACGGCAAAGCAGAGTGGGCCAATACCAAACTAGACAGCACCGCCCTACCGCAACGCGCCTTCAACAAGGATTTCCATCTCCTCGCACAAACCCTCATCGACGCCAACGACCGTGATATTGAAACGGTACTGATGTGTGCCAATGCCAAGCAGGTAAATAGATTCGAAACCATTTTCGAAGACTTGCAATTGGCCCCAAAATACCAAACCACTACCATTGCGTTGCACGAAGGCTTTGAAGACCCAGATGCCGGCCTGTACGTGTATACTGACCATCAAATCTTCGACCGTTACCAGCGTTTCAACATTAAAAACGGGGCGCAGAAGCGTCAAGCCATCACCCTCGAACAGCTCAATGCGCTCGAGTTCGGAGATTTCGTGACCCACGTGGACCACGGGGTGGGCAAGTTTGGCGGATTGCAAAAAATAGATAATAACGGCACCATACAGGAAGCCATTAAACTGGTCTACCGCGACAATGACATCTTGTACGTGAGCATCCACTCGCTCCACAAGATCAGCAAGTACAACGGAAAGGATGGAACGGCACCTGTTTTAAATAAACTGGGCAGTCCGCAATGGCAGAACCTCAAGAAGAAAACCAAGGCACGCGTCAAGCAGATTGCCTTTGACCTCATCCAGCTTTATGCCAAGCGCCGCGAAGCAGTGGGATTCCAATGCGCACCGGACGGCTATTTACAACACGAACTCGAAGCGAGCTTCCTGTATGAGGATACCCCGGACCAATTGACCGCGACAGAAGCCGTCAAAAAAGATATGGAGGGCACCATCCCTATGGACCGCCTCATCTGTGGCGATGTAGGCTTTGGGAAAACGGAAATAGCCATTCGCGCCGCCTTCAAGGCCGTAGCCAATGGCAAGCAAGTAGCTATACTCGTCCCTACCACAGTCCTCGCCTTCCAACACTTCAAAACCTTTAGCAAGCGCCTCGAAGGATTCCCAGTCACCGTGGATTACATCAATAGATTCCGCACAGCCAAGCAACAACGAGAAACGCTCGCCGGACTAAAATCTGGCAAGATTGATATCGTCATCGGTACGCACAAGCTCGTCAGTACCCAAGTGGAATACAAGGACCTCGGCCTTCTGATCATCGATGAGGAGCAGAAGTTCGGTGTGGCCGTTAAGGACAAAATCAAGACGCTCAAAATCAACATTGACACCCTCACCCTCACCGCAACCCCCATCCCCAGAACCCTTCAGTTCTCCCTGATGGCCGCGCGTGACCTGAGCGTCATGACTACCCCGCCGCCGAACCGTCAGCCCATCGAAACAGAGATCATAGGCTTCAATGAGGAGACCATACGCGATGCCATCAGCTACGAGATTCAGCGGGGAGGCCAAGTCTTTTTCATCAACAATAGAGTCAGCAACATCCAAGAGGTTGCCGGGATGGTACAACGACTCGTACCTGATGCACAGATTGCTATAGGTCACGGCCAAATGGACGGCAAGAAACTCGAGAAAGTCATGCTGGACTTTATGGACGGTAAATTCGATGTACTCGTGGCCACCTCTATCATTGAAAGTGGACTTGACGTTCCCAACGCCAATACCATCATCATCAACAACGCCAACCACTTCGGGATGTCCGACCTCCACCAAATGCGCGGGCGTGTAGGCCGTTCCAACAAGAAGGCGTTCTGTAAACTCATCAGCCCGCCGTTGCACTCCTTGACCGACGAGGCGCGCAAGCGACTGCAGGCCCTCGAGCAATTCACCGACCTAGGAAGCGGCTTCAAGATTGCCATGAAGGACCTTGAAATCCGTGGCGCCGGTGATCTATTGGGTGGGGAACAAAGTGGATTCATCTCAGAGATGGGCTTCGATACGTATCAGAAGATTTTAGCGGAGGCCGTGAAGGAATTGAAGGAGAACGAATTCAAGGAACTGTACGACAATCCGGATAAAAACAAAGGATCGGACTTTGTGGACGAGGTGCAGATCGATACGGATATGGCCATCCATATACCGGACAACTATGTCAACAACATTGAGGAAAGACTCAAGCTATACCAACGCTTGGGGGCCATTGAAACGGAAGAAGAGTTGCAGTTCTTTGAATTAGAACTGGAGGATAGATTTGGGCCGCTGCCCCGCCAGGTGAAAGACCTATTGTATTCCGTCCGCATCAAATGGCTCGCGAAGCACATTGGATTTGCCAAACTCATTATTAAGATGGGCAAGCTGATCGGTCATTTTGCTGCTGAGAACAATAGCGAATACTACCAACTGCCCATTTTCTCAGCCGTCCTCGCCTACTTACAGCGCAACCCGCGCAAAGTGCAGGTCAAGCAAAAAGCAGAAAAACTGAACTTCGTGGCACAGAACATTAGCAGCCTCGAAGACGTTCATCATATGCTCAGCAGCATAGTGAACACTGAAAAAACAGCGGAAGCATGACCACAGCACAATATATAGAGGGACGTTTAGGGGAATTGGCCCAGCATAAACAACATTTTGAACGCCTGTTTTACTTCTTGGAGGAAGAGGAATTGTTCTTCATTCCTGAGGGTGAGCAGTGGTCGGCGATCGAATGCATTGAACACATCAACAATGTCAATGAGGTGTATTTGGGCCAATTAACCAAAGTATGCCAGCTCGACCAAGCCTCCCAAACTCAAGACCTTCCTCTCAGCTGGTTTCAACGCAAAGCCTATCAATGGATGTCGCCCTTGAACAAACCTGGAGCCATGAAGGTTCCTGCGCCCAAGGCACTCCAACCACGTCGTATGCGTGATGAAAAACTGAAGATCAGCGCCCAAAAGGTCATGGAGAACTTCATTTCTGACCTCGGTCAAATCGAAAGAATCTTACGCATTATCCCCGAGAGTCCGGAGCTGCGTAAGACTAAGGTCATCAGTGCATTGCCTCCTGTTCGAATCAAAGCTTTGACCGCACTGCAACTCATCGTTCCACACATAGGCCGTCATCTCGAACAAGCGGAACGAATTTTAAAAGGGGGCCAATTACTCAAGGAGTCCCAACAACACAATCCCGACCTCATATATCCCACGAAGGATGCATAAAAAAACCCCCGAGCCTCTGCGAGGCTCGGGTTTTTTAGTGGGTGAAAATTTTTCTTACATCACCTTGATCCAAAGCTTGCCGTTGTACTGGCCATTGAAGCCGGTCTCCTGGGCATATTTGGCAGCCTCATAGTTGCCAAACTTGAGCAAGAACACATAGTACATGCTGTTCTTAGGATCTTGGAATACATCTGAACCTACACCTTGCTGCTTGAGCTTGGCTTGTAGTTTCAAAGCGTTGTTTTGTGAACCAAAGACACCCGCAGTCACATAGTAACCTGAAGAACCTGCCTTCACATTACCAGCGTACTGGTTCGGATCATAGCCTTTGATGTTGCTGTTCACATTGCCGCCTTGTGGCGTCGATGGGAAGGCTGAATTTGCGGAACCATTATCGGTAGGAACGCTAATGTCCATACCGCCATTGTTCGACCAATTTCCATTGTTACCCGCTCCTGAGCCAGCGTTGTTGGCTGCAGCTTCAGATGCCGCTTGAGCAGCCGCTTCCGTAAGCTCACCTTTCATCGCATCCTTCTCTGCATCAAACATTTCTTTCTGCTGGGCAGACATCTCATCTTTGAACTCATCAAGACGGTCATTTAATAAGTCTTCTAGGTCTTCAGAAGAACGACGCTGACGGTCTTTAAGCTTCTTGAGTTCATTTTCTAGGCGCTTATCTTTCTTGCTTTCTCCGAAGGTGTAGCGCAACATGAATTCGTGTGAGTTACCCAAAGCAAAGCCATAGGTGTTTAGCGAGAAATCATAGGCGTAACCTAAAGTAATGTTCTCTGTCAAGTGCAATCCAGTATTGGCGGTAACCGCATACGAAGAACGGTAGGCTGCACCCACGTAGAAGTATTCTTTATGGTTGAACATCAAACCTGCATCCACCTGAGGAATGGTCACCTCGTTCGCACGAACAGTGACAAATGGGCTCAAGGTCATCAAGCCTTTTTGAAGGTTCACATCGTATTGCGTGTTCACTACATAATGACGCATGTAGTGGTACTGCATAGGACCTAGGTAATTATCAGAGAAATCAACTTTTGGCGCCAACAAGTTTGGTACGGCAGCACCGAAGCTGAAATCGCCAAACTGAAGGTTGAATCCAAAGTTGAGGTCAAATTTTCCTGTATTTAGGGCACTGAATAGTACTGGATCTAGCTCGTCCGGTACTCTAATGCCTGCCACATTGATGTTGTTGTTTACATAACCGGCACCCAAACCTAGACTAAGGCTGTTGCGATCTGTAAACTTCACGTGCCATGCATAAGACCCATAGAATCCTGAGCGCGCCACGATATCCGTCTGGTCATTGAAAGCATAACCGCTGTATCCAAATTTCAGATCGTCGCGGTTTCCGTTGAAGGCCATGAATTGGGTTTCAGGAGCACCCTGAATATCTGTCCACTGGCGACGGTTCAACACCGATATTTCTGTCTTACCCTCAATACCGCTGTACGCTGGATTGAAAAGGTAGGCCGTATTCAAATAGTTTGAAATAAGTGGGAGTTGCTGTGCTTGTGCTGTCCAACTACCCAATACTACTGCGCTAAGTACAAATAACTTTTTCATGATTAGATGTTGTTTAAGACAGTCACTGCCGATTTAACTCTGATTTCATTGTTGTGGGTCAACACGAAGTAATACGTTCCATCGTCGAGCTTCGCGCCACCGTCTGTGGTCCCGCCCCAAGCGTTATTATATACTTCTTGGTTGTATACCGGTGTACCCCAGCGGGTGTATACCGTGAACTCACATGGATCACCGTTGGTAATGCCGCTTAGGTCGAGTAGATCGTTCAACCCATCGCCATTCGGCGTAATGACATTTTGAATGTTGCCGTAGGTATTTGCATAGATAACAGCTGAATCCTGTTCACTCACAAAGACCTGAACACTTGCCGTATCGGTACAACCGTTGATGTCCTCCACTTGAATAAAGTAAGTCGTAGTATCCGCAGTAGGCAAAGCCAAGGTGGAAGCTCCGTGCTGATTGCTGAAGGTTGATGGCGCATCCGCGAACCAATAGAAGGACGTTCCTCCTGTAGCAGAAAGGTTGGTGTTTTGTCCAGGGCTAATGATCTGTGGTGAGGCCGTTGCTGTGGCAACCACCGCATAATTATAGATATCTAAAGTATCGTAAGTTTTACAGCCATTGATGCCGGATGCTTCAATGACGTATTGACCTGGAGATGAAAGGAAGTTTTGTTTTCCAACCCAAAGTCCACCGTTCCAAGCAAAAGACAATCCATTACTCACAAGACTCACCAACACACTATCGTACACACAAATTCCCAATGAATCCCCAGGCATAATTGCGAGAGTTGGGAAGTTTACGAATTCAATGGTAGTCTCGTTGGTGATAAATGAACAAGTCTCATTGACAATACTCAATCTATAATCTGCAGTATCTGCAACCACAGATGTATCTACCAACAACCATGGTAAGGTATCGTTAGGGAGGTTTTGCCAGTTACCAGAACCCGATGGGTAGGCCACTTGCCATTGGTACTCCCAAGTACTGTACAACACAGTGTCTTGTGCCATGAGCATCACAGAATCCGTCAAACACAACGTCGTAGAAGGGAAGTTTTGATACGACCACATGCCCACATCAACGGTGGTAGAAGGAATGGTATCTACAAAAACGTGGAACACATCTGAAGTATCCGCACAGCCTCCTGGATCGGAGGTGACCATAAGGTACCAAGTACCTGTTGTATCTACATCAATGGTAGGAAGGGTATCTCCGACTAATGGGTACATCACCGGTTGCCCAAAAATATTGACGCTATCGTCTTTCAACCATTGGTACTTGTATCCAGTAATACCAGGAGAAGTAAAGCTAAGGTGTTCCAGGGTTGCAACGGTTCCTTCACACATTTGAATACTATCCATACCGATGTAACTAATACCTGCTCCACCATTGGCAAAAATATCAACTGGCGGCAGATACGAGTTGGCAATAGTATCGTTTGACGTGGCATCACATAAGTTTGAACTCACCTCAATGGCATAAGCACCACTGGCCACAACCATAAGTGTATCATCGGTTTCGCCCATCATAGGAGCACCACCTTGCAACCATTGGTAGGTGTAGCTCTGACCTGCAGGAGGTGCGTTCGCCACAAGAAGAGCGGTATCCCCCTCACAAAACGTGATGACACCGTTCTTATCAAACCAATTGTACGCAATCATCGCTGTGTTTGGGTTTGCTCCGATAATCACATTAGATATGGTATCCGAAATGCGAACTGGGTTTGAGCTGACCAATCGGAAACTATATACCCCTTGAGGAGTATTGTCCGGGATCAGCACATCGATATCATTACCAGTGCTCACCCCGTAGGCCAACAGTGGAGAAACGCTGACGAAGTTACCGGCAAAGGCACCGCTAGTATTGCTCATCTCCACCGAGAATGTATTCCCTACGTTGTACGGCGAGGAAATATCAAAAGAGAACACGATGGTATCCCCTTGACATGCTTGTAAGCTTAATGAAGCGTTCGCTGTGCTTTGCCCGAAAGAACTCGCGGCAAAGAGTAACGAAGCAAATGAGAGTAAAAATTTTCTCATGTTAGTCTTTTGGGTTAAACGATAGTGCGCTTTAATGGCGCATTGTTGCTAATTTCGCCAATGCACAGCAATTACCGTGCTACGATTACTCATTAAAACAAGGATTCTATCAACAATAGTCCCATATGACACAAAATCAAGCCCAAAGTATTCTCGAAAAGCTCCAATCGCTAGATCATTTAACAGGAAAAGCGCTGCAGGAAGCGGTGGTTCAGCTATTGGATCAGGAGGTGGAATATTACAACTGGACCGGGTTTTATTTCATGAATGATGAGGCGCAGCAATTGGAAATAGGTCCTTATGTGGGCGCATATACGGATCATACGGTCATTCCCTATGGACGTGGTATTTGTGGCCAAGTAGCTGTGAGTGGCAAGACTTTCGAAGTGCCGGATGTGCATGCGCAGGACAATTATTTAGCCTGTAGCTTGGAGACCAAGAGCGAAATCGTAGTACCCATGTATAAGGGTGAGGTTTTGGTGGGCCAATTAGATATTGACTCACACAAGCTCGATCCGTTTACCGCGGCGGACCATGAGGTATTGAATAGGGCTGGTGGAGTTTGTGGCGGCTAGGCTGGATTAAGCGGGGCCAATATTAAGCTTGCATGCGAATGGCGTCGACCGGGTTTAATCGGGCCGCCATCCAAGCAGGAATCAATCCCGAAACCAAGCCAATACCTGCACTTAGAAGCAGTCCTAACACGATATTCCCGAGACTTAGAAAGATGTCGAAGTCAAAAGCAGCAGCAGCAATGTAGGCTCCTAAGGCGACCAGGACCAGCCCTGCAATGCCGCCGAGCAGGCAAAGCACAACGGATTCCGTCAAGAATTGGCTCAGGATAATAAAGTCCTTCGCGCCCAATGCTTTTTGAACACCTATTTCATTCGTGCGTTCACGAACGGAGACGAACATAATGTTGGCGATACCAAAGCCGCCGACTAGAATGGAGAACATCCCGATAATGGTTCCCATAATCCCCAAGGCACCGAACAAGCTGTCGAGTTGATTGGAAATGAGCGACGGATCGTTGAGTGCAAAATTATCGTCGGCACCGGGGCGCAATCGGCGAATGGAGCGCATGATGCCGGTGAGCTCGTCTTTTAATTGGGCCACTGTAATCCCCTCCTTAGCACTGGCCATGATCACATTGCTTTCGTTGCGATCGGTATTCACCACCATGCGTACTTTCTTGAAGGGCACCACCACCATCTTATCGTAGCTCTGACCGACCAAACTTTCGCCGACTTTTTCAAACACCCCAATGACCGTGAGCTTTTGACCGCTAATGGTTACGCGTTGCCCGATGATTTCCTCCCCAGGCAAGAACAAACCTTCCGCGATGGATGCCCCAATAATACATAGGGGACGGCCGGCATTCATTTCAGATTCTGTGAAATAGCGCCCTTGGGCCAATTCGAAACTCCAGATCTCATTGTACTCAAAAGTCGTTCCGAGCACATCCACACCCGTGGCATTATTCGCATCTCGCTTGACGGTTGCGCCACCCAGAGAACTTCCAAAAGCTATGTGTTCGGCATATTGAGTGCGGCGCTTGAGCAAGTCCGCTTCGTGACTCAGCGGTACGGGACGATTCAAATACTTCCACCAGGCGAAATCTGCACCACCGCCCCACGGCCATTTTTGGACGTAGACGACATTATCGCCGAATTGGCTCACGCTATCTCTAATACTCTTTTCAAGACTGTCTACAATACTGTAAACCAATATGATAGCAAAGATGCCTATGGTGATCCCAAGCAAGGACAACAACGTGCGCAGCTTGTTTGTGGCCAATGAAATAAAGGCGAAAACAAAGCTCTCTTTTAATAATCTGATGTAGGTGCGCACAGGGGTGTGGATTTCCTTCAAAATTAGGGTATTTCATAGAGATTCTGCGGAGCGAAAACCTTACTTTTGCTCTTTCTCAAGTTTTCCACTTAAAACCCTCTGCTTCATGCGTATCAAAAACGCCTTGATTTCTGTTTTTCACAAGGACGGATTAGGTCCTATCGTCGATGCCCTTAACGCCATGGGAACCACCATTTATTCTACCGGTGGAACGCAGGCATTCATTGAAGACCGAGGTATTTCGGTGGAACGCGTTGAGGACCTTACTTCTTACCCATCGATCCTCGGAGGACGAGTAAAAACTCTCCACCCCAAAGTCTTTGGCGGTATCTTGGCGAGAAGAGATCACGAAGGCGATCAAGCGCAAATGAGCGAATACGACATTCCTTACATGGATCTAGTAATTGTCGACCTCTATCCGTTTGAAGCCACCGTTGCTTCTGGAGCACCGGAGCAGGACATTATTGAGAAAATCGACATCGGCGGTATCTCCTTGATTCGTGCCGCAGCCAAAAACTTCAAAGATTGTTGGATCATTTCCAACATGGGCCAATACGAAGATGCCCTGCAAGTCTTGCAAAGTGAAGAGGGCGCTACGCTTGAGGTTCGTCGCAGATATGCGCTCGAAGCTTTTGACGAAAGCTCGAACTATGATACTGCCATCTACCGTTACTTCGCTGGAGACCGCCTCGATCTAAAAATCAGCGGACGTCAAAAGCAAAGTCTACGCTACGGCGAAAACCCACATCAAGAAGCCGCCTACTACGGAAACCTTGATGATGCATTAGAGCAAATTCACGGCAAGGCATTGAGCTACAACAACCTGCTTGATATCGACGCCACAGTAAATCTCATCCGTGAATTCAACGACACGACCATTGCGATCATTAAGCACAACAATGCTTGTGGATTGGCGACGCGTCCTACTCTTGCTCAGGCATGGGACGACGCTCTTGCGGGTGATCCAGTGAGCGCCTTTGGCGGAGTGATTGCTGCGAACCGTACGGTAGATAAAGCAACTGCAGAAAAGATGAACACCTTGTTCTTTGAAGTATTGATGGCACCTGGTTACGACGAGGATGCACTCGAAATTTTGAAGAGTAAAAAGAATAGAGTACTTCTAATCCTCAAGGATTATGAAGTTCCAGCTTTCAATGTCCGTACCGTATTGAACGGCACCTTGGTTCAAGCCAGAGATGCGAAGACCGAAACACAAGCGGACATGGAAACGGTGACCAAAGTAGCACCGACACAAGAGCAGCTAGAAGATTTAGAATTTGCGGCAAAGATTTGTAAGCACACGAAGTCGAATACTATTGTCCTCGCTAAAGGAGGTCAATTGTTAGGCTCAGGAACGGGTCAAACTTCACGCGTTGATGCTTTGAATCAAGCTGTAGAGAAAGCACAGCGCTTTGGATTTAGCCTTCAAGGAGCTGCCATGGCCTCGGATGCCTTCTTCCCTTTCCCGGACTGTGTGGAGATTGCCGATAATGCCGGAATTACCTGTGTGATTCAACCTGGAGGATCTATTCGAGACAAGGAAAGTATCGACTATTGTGATGCCCACGGCATGACAATGGTAACCACCGGAATTCGTCACTTCAAACACTAATTTTTCTTACCTTGTTCTCCTATGGGTTGGTTTAATTTCATGACAGAGGATATCGCTATTGACCTTGGTACGGCCAATACGCTGATCACCTACCAAGACAAGGTAGTAGTGGATTCTCCTTCTATTGTCGCACAAGACCGCAGAACCGGTCAAGTTATTGCTGTCGGGCAAGAGGCTCGCCAGATGCACGGGAAAACACACGAAAACATCAAGACCATTCGTCCACTGAAGGACGGTGTGATTGCAGATTTCGAGGCCTCAGAACACATGATTCGCGAGCTGATCAAGAGCATCCCTTCTTTCAAGAAGCGTTTGTTCCCGCCAAGCTTGCGCATGGTAATTTGTATTCCATCCGGAATTACTGAGGTAGAAAAGCGTGCCGTTAAAGACAGTGCAGAACGTGCCAACGCCAAAGAAGTATACCTCATTCACGAACCTATGGCTGCAGCTATCGGCATAGGGGTAAACGTCCTTGAACCAAAAGGAAATATGATCATCGATATCGGTGGGGGTACTACAGAGATTGCAGTATTGGCCATGGGAGGTATCGTTTGTGATAAAAGTGTGAAGGTAGCAGGAGATGTCTTCACCAATGATATTGCACTATACATGCGCTCACAACACAATTTGTACGTGGGTGAACGAACTGCAGAAAACATCAAAATTGCCGTTGGTGCCGCCATCGAAGATTTAGAAGATGCACCTGAACCCTATTCTGTTCAAGGCCGTGATTTACTTACCGGTAAACCTAAACAGGTCCAAGTAGGCCACGCGGAGGTAAGCCGTTCTTTAGAGAAGAGCATTACCCGAGTGGAAGATGCGGTGATGGAAGCATTGAGTAATACGCCGCCAGAATTGGCCGCGGATATCTACAACTCAGGCATCTACCTCGCAGGTGGAGGTTCCATGTTGCGTGGACTGGATAAGCGTATTTCTGCAAAAACCGACCTTCCTGTGTACGTTGCCGAAGATCCACTTCGTGCCGTAGTACGTGGAACGGGTATTGTTTTGAAAAACCTCGAGCATTTTAAGACCATCCTACAGAGCTAATAGAACACCATGAGGCAACTGATACTTTTTCTTTCGAAGTATCGAAACACTTTGTTGCTCATTGTGTTGATAGGTCTTTCATTTTTCCGGCATGCCCAGAAAAATCCTATAGCAGAGCACCGCATTAATTCTGTGGGCTTTGGTACCATTGCTGGTATTCAGAATTCTTTGAACAGCTGGAAGGGGTATTGGGCGCTGGAGGCAGTCAATGAAGAATTGGCCCGGGAAAACGCCGCACTTCGCGCAAGTACAAATGGCATTACTGCGCCAGCTTTTCAAACGGATGAGGCCTATGAGTATGTCCCTGCACAAGTGGTAGAATACAGCTACAACAAGCGCAATAATTATGTCCTACTCAATGTCGGTTCTTCCGACGGCATCCATGCCGGTATGGGTGTGATTTCAGGTCAGGGTTGGATAGGCACCGTAGTGGAAACCAGTAAATACTTCAGTTCTGTCGTCCCCATTCTTCATGGAAAAGGAAGTATTGGCGCTCGGATTCCTGGAAAAGGGTTGGGAGAGCTGCGCTGGGAAGGCAGCGATTACCGAAACGCTGAGTTGTACGACGTTCAGCGCGAGCACCGCCCCATGGTTGGAGATACGGTATATAGCTACACCCGAGCCAGCGTTGCACCTCCTGTGATGGCAGGTTTGGTAGAAAGTGCCCAACAAAATCCTGAGGACCTTACCTGGGTGGCAAAAGTCAAGCTAAGTCATGATTTTTCAAATATGACTTGGGTGTATGTGTGCCGATTACGTCAGCAAGCTGCGCTAGATTCACTAAACCTCCCTACGCCATGAATTCATTGAGACTCTTGTTGGCCTCCATTGGCGTAGTACTTTTTCAGTGGGCGTTCTTGCAAGGATTGCCCCTGAGCCAATACGGCAATCCGTATATCTATGTTTGGGTCCTCATGCTTTTGCCGCAACCCATGAGCCGCCAACGCCAGTTCCTTATTGCTTTCCTTCTGGGCAGCATCATGGACAGCTTCGAGCAAAGCGGCGGCGCCCATAGTCTGGCTTGTCTCGCCCTCATATTAATAAAGCCCTCCCTGGAAAACGCCCTCCTTGGTTTTAGGAAACCGGAGGAAGATGAAGGATTAGTCGCCTTGCCGCTAGGTGCCTTTATAACCACCGCTGGAGTGCTGGTCGTTTGGCACCACTTGGTCCTCTTTATTATGGAGAATTACGGCCTTCAGCATTTGGACACGGTGCTCATTCGCACGCTGTTCTCGTCCCTCATTACCTTGCTTCTACTCGTCATACTTCACGCCTTAACCGCGAGACGTTATGCGAAGAAATAATGCTTTTTACCTTGGGTTAATCCTGATGTTGTTGGTGTTCTTGGTCCGATTATTCCAAGTACAAATCCTCAATGACGATTATGCTGCCCGGGCCGAGCGCAATGCCACCGCCGCCGAGAAACTTTATGCTCCTAGAGGCTATATCTACGACCGCAACGGTGCGTTAATGGTTGGAAACTCGCCTGCCTACGATTTGATGGTCAGTCCTTATTTGATCAAAGAATTGGACACGGCAGCCCTATCCAATCTTCTTGGACTCGAGGTCATAGATATCAAAGAACGCCTCCTTGCTGCCAAGCGCTACAGCCATTTCCGCAGCAGCATGTTCATGAAAATGCTCTCTAAGGAGGAGTACACGAAAATCAACAGTGAACTTAAAAGATTCGCTGGCTTCCACGTTCAAAAGCGCATCCTTCGCTATTACCCTGAAAAGGGCGGTGCCAATGTTGTGGGTTTCATCGGCGAGGTCAATACAGATTACATCCGCTCCCATCAGGAATACAGCATGGGGGATTTAGTCGGTAAAAGCGGCATCGACAAGAGCTACGAGGAGGCCTTGAAGGGCACACACGGCAAACGGTTTTATACGGTGGATCACCGCAATAGAAAATTGGGCAATTGGAAAAATGGTGCCTTTGACGAACTCCCTACCCCTGGCGTCGACCTGATCAGCAGTATCGACCTCGACCTGCAACTCTATGGGGAAAAGCTCATGCGCGGAAAGCGTGGCTCCATCGTAGCCATCGAGCCAGAGAGCGGAGAGATCTTAGCCATGATCACCTCGCCGAACTATGACCCCAACGATCTCGTGGGACGCATTCGCAGTCAAAACTACACCACCCTCTACTACGACTCCATCAATAAACCCTTGTTTGACCGCGGCATCTTGGCAGAATACCCTCCGGGCTCACCCTTTAAACTCATCGGCGCCTTGGTTGGGCTTCAAGAGGGCGTCATCACGCCCCGGACCACCATGACCTGCTACGACGGCTTTCACTATGGCAAGCTCCATGTCGCCTGTCACTGTAAAGGCGGGCCGCTGGATCTAAAAAAAGCCATTTCAGAAAGCTGTAACAACTACTTCTGTTCGGTCTACCAGCGCACGGTGGATAAAGGCGGGAATTCCAGAGTAGGGCTCGAGCGCTGGAGCGAGCATGTAAAAAGCTTTGGATTAGGGAAATTCCTCGGCAATGACCTGCCCACGGGTCGCCGTGGCAACATCCCCGACACCGCTTACTACGACAGATTCCTCGGCTACAAAGGTTGGAAGGGCGTCACCTCGGTCAGCAATGGCATAGGACAAGGAGAATTAGTCGCGACGCCTATCCAAATGGCTAATATGGTTGCCGCTATTGCGAACCGTGGGTATTACTACACCCCGCACATCATCAAAAGCCTTGGTGATGGCACGCCCATCGACAGCAATTACACCGTTCGTCGCTACACCACCGTTGATTCTATACATTTCCCCGTTGTCGTGGACGGCATGTTCGAAGTGTTCGAATCTGGTACAGCAAGAGGCGCACGTATTCCGCACATCACGCAGTGTGGAAAGACGGGAACAGCTCAAAATCCACACGGACAGGATCACAGTATTTTCGTCAGCTTCGCCCCAAAAGATAATCCTAAGATTGCCTTAGCAGTCATTATCGAAAACGGGTATTGGGGCTCGCGTTGGGCGGCCCCCATCGCAAGCCTTATGACAGAGCAGTACCTGACCGATACCATCACGCGTCCCGCGCTTGAGCTTCGCATGATCGAAGGGAATCTTCACGACGAATACAAGATGCAACACAAAGCCATTTATGGCGAAGACACCACCTACATCCCTAATTTCTAATGGCAAGGACTCGAAGTAGAAATAGAATCAAAGTGGATTGGGTCGTTGTGTTGACCTATGCCGTGCTGGTCTTTTGGGGGTGGATTTCCATCTACGCGGCTGTTTTTAACGAGGAAGCAGGCAACATTGTAAACCTCACGCAGGAATACGGCAAGCAAGGCATGTTCATGGCCACGAGTTTGGTGATCATTGCGGCTATTTTAGTGTCCAATTATCGTCTGTGGACAAACTTCGCCCCGCTTTGGTATGCACTGACCATCCTCTTGCTCATTGGAGTCTTGTTTGCTGGAAAGAAAATAGGCGGTGCCCGAAGTTGGTATGGTATAGGTGGATTTAGCTTGCAGCCGTCGGAATTGGCCAAGTTCGCCACTGCCCTTATGATGGGCTTCTACCTCTCCTTGCCGCGCACCAACATCAAGCGATGGCCCAATAGATTAGTCGCCGCTTCCATCTTTATTCTCCCTGCCCTGCTCATTGGTTTGCAGCCGATGTTGGCTCCAGCTTGGTCTTCATCAGTCTCATTCTTGTGCTCTACCGCGAAGGCATGCCCGGATATTACATCGGCATCGCGCTGGCCGGGGTCGCTCTAAGTATTGTGGGACTTATGTTCCCCCTCAAATGGACCCTACTCACCCTTGCGGGACTATCGGTCCTCACTTTGCTACTATTGCCCAAGAAACGTCTGTACTTCCTACTCAATGGTCTGGCCTTGGCCTTTGCCTCTGCCACTGTTTTTGCGGTGGGCCAAGTCATGGAAAACGTCCTCGCCCCTCACCAGCAGGTGCGCATTCGCGTGCTCTTGGGTCTCGAAAACGACCCTAGCGGCGCCGGCTACAACACCTTACAAAGTCTTATTGCCATCGGCTCCGGCGGATGGACCGGAAAAGGGTTTTTAGGGGGTACTCAAACCAAACTCAACTTTGTTCCTGCCCAGAGTACAGATTATATCTTCTGTACCATTGGGGAAGAATGGGGCTTCTTAGGTGCCACACTATTGATGGGGCTCTTTGCCCTGCTCATTGGTCGTATTATTTGGCTGGCAGATAAACAAAAAGACACCTTCTCCAGAGTTTATGGTTATGCAGTGGCAATTATCCTATTTACCCACTGGATCATCAACATTGGAATGACCATTGGACTCGTGCCGACCATCGGCATTCCATTGCCATTCTTTAGTTACGGAGGATCTTCCCTATGGGGCTTCACGATCCTATTGTTCATCTTCGTCAAGCTCGACGCTGAGAGGTGGAACCGACTTTCATAGCAAAAAAACCCCCCCGCGGCTGCGCCGCGGGGGGTGTGTAGAAATTTAAAATTTTTCCTCTAACTCGATTAGAACATCAAGTAGCGTTCATCATCAATCTTCGCTTTGTCTTCAAGCGCTTTGTATGCTTGAACATTAACGAGAGAGCGCAAACTACGCTGAGTATTTTGAGCCATGTTCGTGTAGTCAATGACTGGAGCTGGCTGAGCAGCAGATGTCGTTGCTACGAACATACCATTATTACCTGCGAGGGTTGAGCTAAGTGTACCTGGCTCTAAACCACAGATAGTACCTACTACCTCAGCCTCGTTGCCAATTCCTGCAATGTTCGCATTATTGATACGGAAGCTCAAGCTGCGTACTTCTTTGCCTAAGGCATCTGCCACTTCTTGGATGCTTGTTGCACCGGCCAATGCCGCTTCAACACGCTCTTCGATGATGGCTTTCTTCGCCTCTTTCTTGGCACCTTCCATACATTGATCAGCGACCTGCTCGTAAGTAGCAGTACCTTCTTCAAGAACATCAGTAAGGATAACAACCACATACCCTTTACCGTCGTTTTCCAACAAACCGATATTGCCTACTTCACGCTCTTCGTCCCAAGCCCAACGCACCACGCGACGGCTTTGACCCAAACCAGGAACCACCTCTTCGAAACGGCCTAGATTACGTGCTGGACGCAAGAAATGATTGCGCTCTGTGGCCAAGGCGCGGTAATCTTCTGCGCTTTGTGCATCTGCTGCATAAGAAGATGCTGCACCATAAATGGCTTGAATAGTTTCATCAGAAGGCAAGATGTTACGAGTAATCTGACCCACTTTATATGCTTCAGTACCGCCTTTCTGATCCGTGATTTCGATGATGTGGAAACCGAATTGAGTAGGTACTACACCAAGCTTCCCTTCTTTCTGGAAGAAACAGAAGTTTTCGAAGTTCTTCGCCATCATGCCACGCTTGAAGTAGCCTAGACTACCACCTTTACCCTTGGCAACAACGTCAGAAGAGAATTCTTCGCTCACGCTTTCAAAGGCACCGCGGTTGCTCTCTAGGTAAGTGAACAAGCTATCTGCAAGGGCTTGAGCTTCCATTGGTGAACGAGTCACACTCGCATCTGAACGGGTAGCTCCCGCGAATGGAATCAAGATGTGACGAGCTTCTACTGAATCTGGAATGACTTTCTTGTCGACCAACTTCAACACTGAATACGCTGAACCTAAGTCAATAGGACCTTTTTGGTACCCTACATCTTGGCCTGAGATCAATGTATCAAGACCTGTACCTACAAGCTCCACCTCAGTAAAGTACTCAGATACAAAACGATCGTCGCTGTGAAGGTTCACAAAGACGCTATCATCCTCTACGCTGAACCACTCTAGTGCGAGACCTGCGAGTTCTGCCTTTACGGCATCGCGATCCGCATCAGAAGGCACCAACTGGAAGTTGATGTATTCGATGTTGCGACCGGCTTTCTGAGTAAACTGGTCTTTATTGTTCTTGTAATATGCTTTGGCATCTGCTTCTGTTACCTCGATTTCATCTTCGTTTACGTCGATGTAAGGAACATATACATACTGCGCTGGGTGCTGTGCATCACCGCGTACGGTTTGAACTTCTGCCAAACCTGTTGGCATGAACAATGCTTTTTCGATGGCATTGTTGAACTTGAAGTTCTTCGCTTGATTACTGACCGCGTTTTCGAAGGCCAACCACTGCACCCACATTTCAGTCATTTGCTCGTTCGCATCTTTGTTCGCACGCACCTGGCTTAGGTAACTGTTGAACATGTTGCGGTCGAACTGACCTTGCTCGTTAGAGAAGTTTTGACGCACATTTGGATTGCTCATGATATCCATGGCAATTTCCTCCGGGCTTACAGTCATTCCTGCCGCCTCTAGCTCCGCTGCAAGAACCTCATCCGTTACGATGGCGTTCCACACGAAGTTGGCCAGCTGAACGCTGCTTGTGTTTGCATATTGTTCTGGGTTACCTGCGCGCAGTTCTTCCATTTTCTGGCTGAGTTCCAAACGTGTTACATCACGTCCATTGATAGAACCCACTACGTTCGGGTCACCGAAAAGTTTCGATCCGCCTGAGCGGAATAAATCACCAAGTACAAAGGCCATCAGTGCTACAAACACGATGACGATCAATAATCCTGAGCGCTGTCTAATGCGTTCGATTGTTGCCATGTTGCTCCAATTAAATATATAAGTCTGCGAATATAAGCAATGGGGGGCATTATTTCGCCCTCACAAGCACCTCTTCGAGTCGATTAGATTTGGTTTTTTGGACCACGAATAAAAATTGGTCCGTTCTAACCACTGTTCCCTTCTCCGGTATGCTCTCGTAGAGGTCCAGCAAGTACCCGCCAAGGGTGTTATAATTCTCACTTTCAGGGAGGTTTAATCCCCACTTTTCATTGAGATCAGAAAGTTCTAATCTCGCAGAAAATAGCCATTCGCCGTCGGCCAATTTCTTTTCGAGCAAGGCATCGCTGTCGTGTTCATCTTCAATCTCCCCAAAAATCTCTTCGATAACATCTTCTAGGGTAATCATCCCACTGGTACCACCGTGTTCGTCGAGGACAATAGCGATGTTACGCTTCTCCCTGGTAAATAAGTTGAGGATCTCGTCCGCGCGCATGCTTTCTGGAATGAAACTTACCGGGCGGAGCACACGTTGGATGTTTTCAGGTTTTTTGAACAGCTCAAAAGCATGTACATAGCCAATGATCTTGTCGATATTTTCTTCGTAGACCAAAAGCTTGCTGTATCCACTATGGATGAAAATCTCACGCACTTTCTCGGGAGTCGTTTGAACCTCTACCCCTTCGATTTCAGTTCGGGGAATCATGAATTCACGCGCCTTGGTTTCGGGAAATTCTAGGGCGTTTTTGAAGATCTCTAATTCTGGATCTACATCATTCTCCCCTTAGACATTATTGGGAACGCGCTCGCGCACAAAATGATCCAGCTCCACACGTCCGAAAGCGGTGGTTTCTTCGGCCAATTCCAACCTGAACACGTATTTCAAAAAGAATTGGCTGATGCCCAACATGAGGGCGCTAGGCACACGAAGTATCCAGTACAACACGAAGGCAGGAATGCTTAACCAGCTCATCAATCCTTCGGCATTTTGACGGAATACTGCTTTGGGCAAAAACTCCGCCAATACCAAAATGACTACCGTTGAAACGGAGGTTTCCATCAAAAGGATGAGGTATTCCCAAGCCCCCCAGCTCGTGAAGACGGGCTCCATCCAGCGGTGCATGTAGTTTCCATACAACACCAAGGCCACGTTGTTTCCGACCAAGATGGCTGCGATAAATGGCGCAGGGCGGTCCACCAAATACCCCAATGATTTATAGGCCAAGCGTCCTTTTTGGCGTTCGAGCTCAACGTGGAGTTTGTTGATGCTTAAATAGGCCATCTCTAACCCCGAGAATAGGGCCGAAAAGAAAATGGCTAAGAGTATGGGAACGAATATTTCCACTAGTCTTTGTTCATCGCTTTAATGCGCGATCGGCGGCGCAGGAAATACATAAAAATGGCCGCACCCAGGAAGAGGCTAAACTGAATGCTACGGGTCATGTTCGATTGTTCCCAAGCAAAATACACTTCTACGGCGCTCACAGCGGCCACACCTAGCCACAATACTTCTACAATTCGTAGGGCTCTATTCATCGTCAATGGTAATTTCTCCTTGTACCTTAAAGATACGATAGGTATTGAATTCTTGGTCCGCCTCAAATCCTTTGCCGGTGATTAGTTGTCCGTCGGTTCGGATTTGCACCTTGGCATCGCTATACAAGCGCTCCTCTTTTTTGTTCCAGTACAAGCGCTCGGTCTTCATGCGCTCACCCTTGCCGTTGGTCAACACTACGTTTCCTCCAATGGCCCAAAGGTCATCGTCTTTGAGTTGTCGTGCCGTATCGGCCTCGAGCACCGTGGAAGTGAGGGTTTTACCGTTGTAGAATTGGACCCGGATGCGATCTCCGAAAAACACATAGGCGGGGTCTTGGTTGCCGTAATCCTGTACCAAGCCTGCGTGAATCTCGAGCATTTTCTGTCCAGAATCGCTGTAGGTAATGGTCGCGCCAATCTGTTCGTTCAAAGGGTAATTTCGCGGCGAATCACTCACCTCTCGTACTTCTTTCACATCATTGCGGCATGCTCCCAAAAGGAAGATGGAGGTGCTTACAAGGAGGAAAGTTGTACGGTTCATGTGACCAATTTCGTAAAAAAGAAAATCCCTCGAGCACAGCCCGAGGGATTCTTTAGCTTTTCGTAGGGGTTTCTTAGTAGAACTTCACCGTTACAGTTTCGTTCACCCAGCAACCGATGCGTACTTGGTCACCTTCTTTGTAACCCAACTGGAAAGCAACACCTTTATCCGGTACCGCTTTCGAGTACGCACTGATCAATTTCGTTGCTTTATCTGCAATTTCTGGGTCGATGCTACGGGCGTAACTCAGCTTATTGATGGCTGCCCAGTAGACTGCGTTTTTCTCCACGGCATTGCTACCACAATCGCCGGCTGCCTCAGCGTACAGTGTTGCTAGGTACAAGTATGGGTTACCCCAGTCCTTGCGCAATTGGCCTGCAGCCAAACAGTTGCTCTTCGCTGAGCCAGAAAGACCCATTTTGTTGTTTACATAAGCCAAGCCCATGTAATCGTTTGCCTTACGACGCAAATCTTCTTCTTGCTCGATAGCTTCAACGTAGTACTTTTTCGCCATGGCCCAGTCGCCTTTGTTCACACCAAGCTTCGCCATGTTTCTTGCAGCACCTGCGCTAGGCTCAATGTCGTACAAGGTTTCTGCAATCAAGATGAATACTGGCAAATCCGTACAAGAAGTCATCTCGCCGTTGTCGTCCATGCGCTCTTTCTGCAACATGTTACCCGCACGCTTCAACCACTCTATATCATCTTTATTCGCTGCAAACGATTCTTCGTTGTAGATGCGACCCAACTTATCACATGTCAATAGCGGGCTCAAGATTTTTTCGATGTTGCGCTGTACGGCCTCGATGTTGCGAAGGCGAATCTCGTTGTTTGAGATTTTGCGCTTGTCTACTGAAGTATAGCCTTCTTCGTCTAATTGGTATTTGGTTTTCAACTCTTCAGCCTTATCCAATACCGCTACAAGCTCCGCTGTTGCATCGTCCATAACTGGCTTCACTAGTGGTGGCAACTTCGCAGCTTTCTTCATTCTTTTCTTAGAAGAGTTGTTGTATGCATCAGTAGAATCGTAGACCGCCATTGCCGCCGTAAATTCAGCCTTCGCTGCTTGTGCGTAGGGAGTTACGCTATCTGCATAAGCAATCCAGCCTACAACAGAATCCGCTTTCAAACCAAGGTTGTAGTTTTCTACGTTGAAGGTGTTGAAATTGAATTCCAACGCTACCAAAGCATTGTTGTACACCTCAAAGAGACGCTCAACGTCCTTGTTCTTATTGAACTCCTTCACATTTGCTTGGAAGTAACGGTCGATGTGCGCCACCGACATAGTATCACCCAACAAGTTTTTTGCTTCTTCAAACATCACTACAGCCTTCGAAACGCTATCCGCATCTTTTCTGTAGTAGTTGTAGAAGTGGTACGCCTTCGAAGAAAGTGCATTTGCTTTTTCTTCAGGGAAGTGAGTTGCAAACGAATCGAACATGCCCAACAACTCTTGGATGTAGCCATTTTTCGACGCTTCATCAGAGGCAGATTTGATCATTGCCTCAAGGATGTTATCACCGTAAGTATAGATACGAATGTTTGCCGCTGGACAAGTTTCGTACAATGCCTTCCATGAATCATAAGCATCCTCGTAGTTCTTGCCTTGGTAGTAAGAACCCATGATGTTGTAATTCTCAAAACATGACACAGAATCTGCGATGGAATTTCCCCATTTTGATTCTTGAGCCGTCAAGCCCGTTGCCATAAAAACAATTCCCAATACGAAGAGGATTCGTTTCATAATCATCTGATTTTATCTATATCTAAATTTCTGGAACCACTTGTCATTCAACGTGATTCCTAGGTTAATGTTCCAATAATCTTCTTTAAGATGGCTATCGACACCGTCCCAGCGTTGCCCTAGTCCCATACTTAAATTCAAAAAGCTTGCCTTTTGTTCACCTGGCGCCAAAGAACGGTAGATGATCGGCATGCTTACGCCGAAGTTTACTTCTCTTGTGGTGTAGCTCTGTTCGTCCCAGTGGTATTGACCTATTTCTCTTGAGGCACCGAAGCGGTAACGCGAGATCGCGAATACATTGGAGGTGCGGTTCAAGGATGAGAACACATAAGCTGGTACAAGCACCAAGCCCGCGCTCGCACGTTCGCTCAAGCTGAATTGAGTCTGTGGGGCCACATCTCCTGTAGGAGCAAATCCGCGGAATTCATGCCAATTGGTCACGCGATAATCCATTACGAAATCCCAAGCATTGACCGGAATACCCTCTACCTTCTTGCTCAGACCAAAACCCACGCCGTAGAAAGACGGCAGGATCATGGAACCGTCACTGGCCAAGTTGTAGTACAGTGTATCGATGGGTGTTTCTACAATACCACTATTGATAAAGGTGTATTGCGTCGTAATCTCACGCGCGTTCATCTCACCGCCTAGGCCGTATACTGCTCCAGCGACTACGTGGTAGTTTTTGATATCTCCCTGCAACTGCATCCCCGCATCGAAGGTGAAATCACTAATCCCATGCTTGGTCGTCTTGCTCACCGATAAGTAACGGTTATCTGCAATGATGGTCTTGTTGCTGGAAACTTCCTCGCCAAAAATGTATTTCGCATTACCACCCACGCTGAACCATGGCACTGGCTGAAGCGCAAGACCCAAGGTAAACTGGTCATAACCGCCAGAACCAAGCGAACGGTATTCGTACAAACCGAAGTCGTCCGAGGTATCTGCCACACTCACATTATATCCCTTGGCCGCATAGGGTGCCAATGAAAAAGCACCACCGATCCAGTCCGCAAACTTGAAACCGAAACCGAAGTAGTCGAAGTAGGTATTGAAGTTTGTTTGATCAATGCCCTCAGATGGGATTTGGTGACGGAAAGAACGATGCGCACCACTCATCTCCAACGTGGTGTACTCCATGTTGGCGTAACCGGCTGGGTTTAAGATGTTGATGGTGAATCTGTCTGAATATGCGATACCCGTACCTCCCATTCCCAGGTAGGCCGGACTGATTCCGAAAGTGGTCTCACCAATACCCTGAATGCTCAACGGACTTACAGAGTTTGTTTGAGCAGTGGCCAATTGGCTGAAAGTGAGGGTAAAAACAATGCCCAACGGCAGAAACGCAGACTTAACTAAGTCCTTGATTCTTAAAATATTCGTGAATGCGTTTGAGGGCATGTAGTTCATAATTCGAGGGTGCAAATATGTGCTTTTTTAAGTGGTTTCGCAAAGCATTTCTATCCCCACCGCAAATGACCACTGTATTGAGGTCGAATTCATGGCAAAATTGGGCACTCATACCTTCCACCTCTTTCGCTATTGCAACATTCACGCCAGCCTGTAGGCTTCCTTCCGTACTCGTCCCTAAAATGGGCGCTTCCGGGTTCCCTTCCACCAACGGCAGCGCACTCGTATAGTCATTCATAGCGCGAAAACGCATCTGCAATCCAGGGCTAATCGCACCTCCTTTGAAGGCAGCATTTTTAACAATATTATAAGTAATACAGGTCCCCATAGTGATCACCAAAAGGTCCTGCTGAAACTCTAACCAGGTCGCGTTTGCAAGGAGAAGTCTATCTAAACCCAAGGTTTGGGGCGTATCGTAATGCATTTCTAGGGGCCAATTCGATGCTGCCGTAATGCGCTTTACCTCCTTAGGCATGGCCGCTGGCCAGTGGCCGCTGCAGCTGGCTAAAGCCTCCACCTCATTTGAATGAGATAGCCAACGCTCAATTCCGGCGACAAATTCATCCACGTGTGATTCTGCCGGTAAGACCAGCAACTCTTCAGCCGCACCTTCTATGAAGAACGCAGCCTTAAGCATCGTATTCCCTATGTCAATCGCGATAAACACCCTGCAAAAATGAGCTTAATTCCTCACTCCTCATCGCTTTTCAAGCAGAATCTCTTGAAGTACAAGGAATTGAACATTTGAACTTTTTTCATTTCCTATTTCCTCATTTCAAATGTGGGTGTATATTTGCCGCCCTATCGGTGATGTAGCTCAGTTGGTAGAGCAATGGATTGAAAATCCATGTGTCGGCGGTTCGATTCCGTCCATCACCACCCAAAAGCCCTTTGGTACGCCAAGGGGCTTTTTTTATGCCTCAAAATTGCGTTTTGAAAGACATAGTTGGTCCCACTGAGCACCAAAGTGGTAACCACCGAAAATTGGTTACCAGTTTTCTGTGAATAACTCCGAACGAGCACCTTCGCAACCTATTCTTAATGATAGAACTTTGTAAGAAACCATAATTGGACCTAGAAAACAGTTATGCATCCGCTTAAAAAAGATCAATATCGCTTGGTCAACCGCATCCGATTTGAGGTGAAGAACGTGCTGGAGCATGTGAACCGCGCCTCGGAAGAAAGTGAGCGTATCAATCACGAAGAGATTGAGCGTCGTTTGGCGGTTTTGAAGGAATTCACGACGGAATTGGCGCACGTTCAGAACGCCATCGATAGCGAGATCGAGAAACACACTGCTTAACATATTACCCCTCCTTCTCTTTGAACAATCTTGTATATTTGATGTTATAACATCGAAATTCAAATCTTCGACATGAATAAAGTACTCCATCCTGCCCAATCAAGAGGTGCCGCCAACCACGGCTGGCTCAGAAGCTTTCACAGTTTCAGCTTTGCGAATTATTACAATCCACAGAAAATGCACTTTGGTGTGCTGCGTGTCTTGAATGACGATGAAGTCGCTCCTAGCATGGGTTTTGGCACGCACCCCCACGATAACATGGAAATCATTTCCATTCCGCTTTCTGGGGAGCTCAAGCACAAGGACAGCATGGGCAATGAGGCCATTATAAAAACGGGCGAGATTCAAGTCATGAGCGCCGGAACGGGCATTCAGCACAGTGAGCATAACGCGAGCACCTCGGAACCTGTGAAGTTCTTGCAGATTTGGCTTTTCCCAAACAAGAAGAATGTTACCCCGCGATACGACCAAATTCTATTGCCAGATTTGGCTAAACACAATGAGTTGCACCAGGTCTTGAGCCCAATTGCGGAGGATGCAGGGGTTTGGATTCACCAGAATGCTTGGTTCCACATGGGGACCTTTGATGCCGGGACGGCTCAATCTTATGCGCTTAAAAATTCCAGCAATGGCCTTTACCTCTTTATGATTGAAGGCAGCATTGAAATTGAAGGAGAAACACTGGGAGCACGCGATGCCATTGGGCTTTCGGATTTGAATGAGGTTTCTTTCACATCGCACATCGGAAAACACCCGAGTATTGCTCATGGAAGTGCCCATGCATCTTTCATAAGATTTGAGGGAATAAAACAAATTGGTCCGCAGAGGGTTATCTTTGCAAACACAAATCCGCCGACATGAAAGATCCCATCAAAGGTTTCTCAAAACTCAGTAAAGCAGCGAAATTAGAATGGCTGGTCAACAACAACTTTGACCAACCGGAAGAGGCACGTGATATTTTCACCACCTACTGGCATGCAGATGCCGCGTTGCAGCAACGTCACGACGAGTTTATCGAAAACACCATCAGCAACTATTACATGCCCTATGGTGTGGCGCCAAACTTTAAAATCAACGGGAAGTTATATACCATCCCTATGGCCATTGAAGAAAGTTCAGTGGTGGCCGCAGCGGCAAAAAGCGCTGGCTTTTGGATGGACCGTGGCGGATTTACGGCGGAGGTATTGAGCACTGAAAAAATTGGCCACGTACACTTCATGTACGAAGGCGATGCCACTCCTTTTTTCGAAGATTTTGATGCTTTAGAAAAAGAATTGAGAGCGGCGACCTCAGAACTCGTGGCGAATATGGAAGCACGCGGCGGCGGAATCAGCCAAATCACCATAGTCGATGCCACCGACAGATTAGAAAACTACTACCAGCTCGAAATTACCTTCGAAACGTGTGATTCTATGGGCGCGAACTTCATTAACTCGAACCTCGAGGAAATGGCCAAGTCCTTGGAGCAATTCGCAGCTCAGCACCCAAAACTATCTGGAGATAAGCTCGAAGTAGTGATGCGCATCTTGAGCAACTATACCCCGAAGTGTTTGGTACGAGCCTCAGTGAGCTGTCCCGTAGAGGAATTAGCCAGCGAAGGAGTAAGCGCCGAGGAATTCGCACGTAAATTCAAACGCGCCGTAGATATTGCCAATGCCGAACCGTACAGAGCTACCACCCACAACAAGGGAATTATGAACGGTATCGATGCAGTGATCATTGCCACCGGTAATGACTTCCGTGCTGTTGAGGCCGCATGTCATACCCACGCAAGCCGCAGCGGATCGTACAAGAGCTTGACCGGCTGTAGTGTGGAAAATGGAACATTCACGTTCTGGATTGAAATTCCATTGGCCCTTGGGGTTGTGGGAGGACTGACCAAATTACACCCTCTCGTGGTGCGTTCTTTGGAAATGCTTGGCAAGCCTAATGCAGAAGAATTAATGGGCATCGTTGCCGTGAGTGGTTTGGCACAAAATTTTGCCGCCCTTCGTGCACTTGTAACGACTGGGATTCAAAAAGGGCACATGAAGATGCACCTGATGAACATCTTGACCCAGCTTGAGGCAACGCCTGAAGAAAAAATCCAAGTGGCCAATTTCTTTAAAGACAAGGTCCCGCACCACCGCGAAGTAGTCAATTACTTCTGCGAACTACGCGGAGTACCTGTGCCTAAAGTCGAAAAATAAGCCGACGTGAACTTCACCGCCCACGGAAAACTATTGTTGACTGGCGAATATGCAATCACGCAAAGTGCGCGAGGCATTGCCATGCCAACTTCCTTCGGGCAACACCTCAGCGTGGAATCTCATCAAGGTCCTGAGCATGTGCTTTGGGAAGCCTTAGATCACGAGAATCAGCAGTGGTTCACCGCAGGTTTTGATCGCGACGGTCGCATCCTGCACTCCTCTTCAGCGGCCATGGCCGAAAAACTTCAAAGATTTCTAGCACCGGTGCGCAACTCCAATGCTTGGAACGCTCCCGTACGCGTACAGACCAAGGTTGATTTCCCAAGACTTTGGGGCCTCGGCACCTCTTCAACGCTATGTGCACTTCTCGCACAATGGGCTGAGATTGATGCCTTATCCTATAGAAAACTCCACGGCGGTAGTGGCTATGATTTGGCTTGCGCTCAAGCGAACGGAGCCATTTCCTATGCCTTGGTAGATGGTGAGCCAGAGGTATTGCCGGTCGAATTGCCTAAAGTATTACAATCCGTCGTTTTCGTCTACCGCGGCGCCAAACAACAGACCGATAGCAGCTTAAAATTGGTCCGGCGCAAACCCTTTTCTCCGGCACAATGCCAGGAAATTTCGCGATTGAGCGAAGGTTTCCTTCAGGCCAATTCCCTCGACGAGCTCGAATCCATCATCGAAGAACATGAACTTTTTATCGCAAATCATTTGGGACTTGAGCGTGCCATTGAAGGGCCGTTTAAGGGAGTTCATGGCCAAGTAAAAAGCCTCGGTGGATGGGGCGGAGATTTCGTGATGCTCACCCGCTTTGAGGAAAATCGCCAATGGCTGGAGACCAATGGATTCAACACAATTATTCCTTTCGAAACCATGGCGCTGTAAATGTGTTAACTAGGCACAATATTTGGTACTTTTAGCGCATGCGCAAACTCCTAATTTTACTCGTTGGCCTTTTGTCATTCGCACCGGCCCATGCAGCACACCTTGTCGGTGGGGAGATTTCGTATAAATGTGTGAGTAGCGCTGCTTCAGGAAACACTTACCAAATCAAACTTGTCCTGTATCGAGATTGTAACTCGTCGGGCGCCGCTTTTGACCAGTTTGCACCTATTGCCATCTACGGAGGACCAAACCAAAACACGTTGGTCACCACCTTAAGCGTTGCCCGTGGATTGATTGTCGGAATCCCTGCGGTCGTAGCCAACCCTTGTCTGCAAACACCGCCAAACGTCTGTACAGAAAAGACGTCCTACACCACCAATACGACCCTTCCCGTGGCCACACACGGATATACCATCGTATACCAACGCTGTTGCCGCAACAACACCATTACCAACGTGGCAAATTCAGGGACTTGGGGCAACTCTTATTTTATCCGAATTCCTCCTCAAGATTCCATTTGTAACAGCTCTGCGGCGTTCAACAATGATCCTCCAATTGTCATGTGTAAAGACGATAGCTTGTACGTGGATTTCTCTGCGCAGGAATTAGACGGTGATTCTGTCTTCTACAGCTTCTGTCAGCCATTGCACGGCGGTGGACAAAGTAATCCGGCGCCTTCGCCACCATCGGCCCCACCCTTCACCCCCGTGCCATTTGTTTTCCCATATTCAACAACTGCACCTATGCCGGCCTCGCCGAGCCTTGCCATTGACCCAAATACCGGGATCTTAACGGGCACTCCCTCAGGAACCGGCCAGTTCGTATTTGCCATATGTGCCGAAGAATACGATTCGAACGGTGTACTCCTATCAAACCTTCGAAGGGATTACCAGTTCAATGTAACTACCTGTCAAAGCAATGTGGTTTCTGACCCTACTCCACAAATTTATCAGCCCAACACCATTTGTAACGGAACGACGGTGACCTTCCTGGATAGCAGCTATAATGGGACAGATTATTTGTGGTTATTCAACGATCCAAACAACCCTGGCGCCTCCTCCACCCAACAAAATCCGACCTACACATTCCAAGATACCGGAACCTATACCATACAGCTGATCCTGAATCCTGGATGGCCTTGTACGGATACCGCGGAGGTGGTGTACGAGTTGTACAACCCGGTGAACTGCGCCTTCAGCTGGAACGGGAAGGTGTGTTTCGACGAGAACGTGATTAACTTCCAAAACCAAAGTTCGAACGGAGGAAATGCAGTAGCTACTTGGGATTTTGGACCAAGTGCCTCCACCCAAACCTTTAGCGGCTGGAATCCACCTGCCATCATCTTTAGTAATTGGGGCGATCAAATTATAACCCTCACTGTGGAAGAAAACGGTTGTGAGGAAACCTTCACGGATACCGTGCGCATCTACCGTAGGCCGGCGACGGACGTCACTGTGGAGAACCAGATAGGCTGTGCCCCCTATACCGTGACCTTCTGGGACAGCACCATCACCGATGGACAGGTCATTTACAATTGGGATTTTGGCGACGGCGTATTGAGCAATGATAGTATGCCAGTATACACCTACAACAACCCCGGCACCTATGATGTAACGCTCACCGTTTACTTCATTGAGGGCTGTGTCGACACCATTACCATCAACTATCAGGATTTCATTACGGTCTATCCATCCCCGACCTCGTCCTTCACACTAGACCCAAATACTGCGACCATCTACACCTCAAACATTGAGTTTACAGACCTCGCCGCAGCCACCACCGACCAGCTCATCACCGGCATGGGAGACGGCAGCCTGTACTTTAACAATAGGAACTTTGTACACGCCTACAGCGATACCGGATGGTTCGAGGTAGAGCACGTGGTCATCAATACCTTTAATTGTCCTGATACCTCAAGAGCCATGGTTCGGATCAACCCCGAAACCCTTGTGTTCGTTCCAACGGCCTTCACTCCTAACGGCGACGGTGAAAATGAATTTTTCAGAGGAACGGCCGTGGGCATCAAAGACTACGAACTGATCATCTTCAACCGCTGGGGCGAGGTGATGTTCCAATCTACCGACCCCACGGAGGGCTGGGACGGTAATCATCCGAACGGGAAAGAGGCTATCGAAGGAGTATATGCTTGGAGTGTTTTTGCGAAAGGTCAGAACGACGAGCCCATACTAAAGAAAGGTCATCTAACATTGTTCCGCTAGGCGGCGTATTCACGCATCACCCAGATGGAGGCCGCAATAGCTGCACCCGCACCCAAGATTACAGAAAGCACCACATAGAGCACGGCTTCTGTGAGGCGACCTTCACCAATCAGATTGATCGTTTCGTAGGAGAATGTGCTGAACGTAGACCATCCACCACAAAATCCAGTACCCAACAACAAGAGGTAAAACAGCTTCGATTTATCATCGTAGGCGTCGACAATCAAAACCAAGGCAAAGCTCGCGAGCACATTGATGACCAATGTTGCCCAATGCCCTTGCAGCCATCCTTGTGCCACCATTGCCTTCGACATGGCAAACCTCAGCACCGAACCGGCACCTCCGCCTAAGAATATTGCCAAATAGGCCATTGCGTTCAACTCCATGTCTTTTCGATTTTGTGCAAAACGAAACTAATGAGAAATCCCCACAATGCACCGACCAACAGATCTGTAGGATAATGCACCCCCAAATGAATGCGGGAATAGCTTTGCAAAAGGGCGATAATCAACAACACCGGGAACCAACTTGGGTGCAACCATTTTCGGAACAAGAAGGCCAATCCAAAGGCATTCGCGGCATGCGCACTAAAAAAACCATAAGGACTGCAATGTACTAGGACCCTGAGATCTTCCATGGTCTGGCAGGGACGTGGGCGGGCGATCCAATGCTTAAAGAAATCGGCCCCTTGATCCCATAGTAAAACGCCGAGCACTACCAAGGCCAATCGCTTGATAAATAAGTCTATCGCCGAGCGTCTGAACAATCGCTCCACCATGACCACATAGAGGGGAATCCAGGTAATGGTTTTGGTTACCGCGAGCCAGAAAGTGTCGGTGCTGGCCGGCAACCAATGATTCAATACGTACATCGCATCCACATCGAAGCTATGTACGACCTCAAACATTAGGCGGGCGCATTGAGTCGTTCCCAAATCATGTCCTTGAGGGGCATGATGTTCTTGTTGGCAACGGATGAAATGAAAATATGGGGGATGCCCTCGGGTAATTGGGCCTTGATTTCCTGCTGCAAATCCTCGTCAAGCATATCGCTCTTCGTGATGGCAAGAATTCTATCCTTATCGGCAAGTTCAGGGTTATACTTGACCAATTCATTGAGCAAAATCTCGTATTCCTTCGCGTAATCCTCCGCATCGGCAGGCACCATAAACAACAACAACGCGTTGCGCTCGATGTGACGCAGGAATCGGTGTCCCAAACCTTTGCCTTCGGCGGCACCTTCAATAATTCCAGGGATATCGGCCATCACAAAAGATTTGTGATCGCGGTAGTTCACCATACCCAGATTTGGCACCAAGGTGGTGAAGGGATAATTTGCAATTTCCGGCTTTGCCGCACTGACCACTGAGAGCAAGGTGCTCTTCCCAGCATTCGGGAATCCTACCAACCCTACGTCGGCCAATACTTTCAGCTCCAAAATAAACCAACCTTCGTTAGCAGTCTCGCCCGGCTGAGCAAAACGTGGCGTTTGGAAGGTCGCACTCTTAAAATGCACATTGCCCAAACCGCCGCGGCCGCCTTTCACCAACACGTGTTCCTCACCGTCCTCGGTAATTTCAAACAGCACCTCACCGGTTTCTTCGTCCTTGGCCACTGTCCCTAGGGGCACTTCGATGTATTTATCCTCACCCTGCGCCCCTGTGCGTTCCTGTGCACTACCGTTTTCACCGGAAGCGGCTTTGATGTGCTTTTGGTATTTCAAGGGAAGCAAGGTCCACATCTGCGCATTGCCTTTCACGATCACGTGACCACCGCGGCCGCCATCTCCTCCGTCGGGTCCTCCCTTGGAGGTCATACGGTTGCGCAGCAAGTGTGTCGAACCGCTACCACCGCGGCCGCTCTTGCAGTAAATCTTTACGTAATCTATGAAGTTGCTTCCTGACATAATGTGAAAAAGCAGCCCCCACTATGGAAGACTGCTTTGCAAAAGTACGATTGTATTCGTTTAGCGCTTACAGTGCGTCGATGATTCCCACCAATCGGTCGGTAATCTCTTCGATGGAACCTACGCCATCTACACCCTGATATTTAGACTGCGCCTCGTAGTAATCCTTTACTGGCGCGGTCTCCGCATTATATACATCAATTCTATTTTGGATAATTGCAGGATCCGCATCATCCGGACGTCCTGAAGTTTTGGCACGTTCCGCCAGGCGAACACGCAGCTCATCTTCCGGTACCTCCAACGCTACCATGCTGGTAATGCCTGTACCGCGTCCTTCCAAGAAAGCATCTAGCGCTTGCGCTTGAGCATTGGTACGTGGGAAACCGTCAAAGATGAAACCCTTGGCTTGTGGGTTTTTGTTGACGGCATCTTCTAGCATCGAAATGGTCACGGAATCTGGAACGAGTTGGCCTTTGTCCATGTAGGATTTGGCTAATTGGCCCAATTCCGTTTCATTCTTAATATTGAATCTGAACAGATCGCCGGTACTTAAGTGGACCAATTCGTATCGGTCTACCAAGAAGGCGCTCTGGGTTCCTTTACCTGCCCCTGGAGGGCCGAATAGGACTAGATTTAACATGTCTGTAGCGTTTTAATAAGGGCACGAAGATACCCCCTAAGCGTAGAAAATCGTAGATTCGCAGTCGAAATTCAGCAATGAATCTCATAACAACCTACACACTCTGAACATGCGCACACCGTACTGCGTCATTATGGCCGGTGGAATTGGGAGCAGATTTTGGCCCATGTCCACAGAACAAACCCCCAAGCAGTTCCTAGATTTTCTAGGCACCGGAGAAAGCCTCATTCAGCAGACCTACAAACGTGTACGCCGCATTTTCGATGCCGAACACATCATGGTCGTCACCCATGAAAACTACGCAGCGCTCACCAGAGAACACCTTCCTGAACTGCCTGAAAACAACATCATTCTCGAGCCACTGCGCCGCAATACCGCACCGTGTATCGCGTATGCCGCATTGAAAATCAAAAAGCGAGATCCACTCGCGAACATGTTCATCACTCCTGCCGATCACTTGATCACCGATGATGAAGCCTTCGAGGAAGTGGTACGTAAAGGGTTGACATACACGGAAAACCAAGCATGTTTTGTAACTATCGGCATCAAGCCTCATAAGCCCGAAACGGGCTATGGATATATCCAATACGACGAGAACACTTCTGATGAAAATGGCGTATTCATGGTAAAGGCGTTCACTGAAAAGCCGGATATCGACCACGCCAAACTTTTCTTAGAAAGTGGTGATTTCTTGTGGAATGCGGGGATGTTCATTTGGAACATAGAGTCCGTTTCCAACGGTTTGGATAAACACTTGCCTGAGCTGATGACCACATTGGGAGAGACTTGGAACGATCTAGATACAAAATACGAGAAACAAAGTATTGAACGCATCTACGGTGAATGCGATAACATCTCCATAGATTATGGATTGATGGAACGCGCAGACCAAGTATGTGTCATTCCCGCAGAAATGGGCTGGAGTGACCTCGGTAACTGGGGCGCCATCTACGACCTAGGCACCAAGGATGGGCAAGGTAATGTCATTGTTGGTGAGCATACCCTCGTTCAAAACTGTACCAATTGTCTAATCGTCAACGGCAGCAAAACCAAAGCTTTGGTCATCAACGATCTCTCTGATAAAATCGTTGTGCAAACCGACCAGTGCACCTTGACCTTCCCGCAAGGCAACGATCAAGCCATCAAACAGATTGTGAAATCTGTAAAGATCGAATTAGGGGAAGATTACGTGTAATTGCGTAAGTTTAGCTAAATCTTAATCGCATGGAGGTTTCAAATTCTCCCCAAGAGGAGCGCCCAGAAGGGGCTAACCCTTTACTGGGTTTGTGGCGCCAATTCAGCAATATCGCTTCAAGTTTTTTGGGCGAACGCTTTTCAATTATCGATCTCGCCGATCCTGCCTCAACCATTGAAGGCATTAAAAAAGATGTGGAGTTCCGTGGTTTTAGCCTCTGGATTTTGATATTCAGTATCATCATTGCCTCTATCGGATTGAATGTCAACTCAACCGCTGTGGTCATTGGCGCCATGTTAATCTCCCCACTCATGGGGCCTATCATGGGTATCGGCTTAAGCCTGGGCATCAACGACTTTACGCTATTGACCAAAAGCGCCAAGAATCTCGGCGTCGCAGTAGGTATAGGACTGTTGGCCTCCTCGCTCTACTTCCTCATCAGCCCGATCTCAGAAGCATCGAATGAACTCTTCGCCCGGACCAACCCCACGTTGTTAGACGTCGTCGTCGCATTCTTTGGGGGTCTCGCTGGTATCTTGGCAGGCTCGAGAAAAGAAAAATCCAATGTGATTCCAGGGGTGGCCATCGCTACAGCCTTGATGCCTCCTATTTGTACTGCCGGCTATGGACTCGCACATGCAGAATGGAACTACTTCTTCGGCGCCCTCTACCTCTTCCTTATCAACGGGGTATTGATTGCCACCGCCACCACAGTGGTAACGCGCTACCTGCGCTTCCCTATGGTCACCATCATGGACCCAGTCCGTGCTAAAAAGACAAGCCGCTGGTTCTCCATCGCAATCATCATCGTGATCATCCCGTCGATCTGGATTTTCTACAAAACAGTCAGCAACACACTCGCTCAAAGCAAGGTCCACAACTTCGTGGAAGCCACGGTGGTATACCCGGGCACAGAGGTCGTAAAGGAAGAAATCACCTTTGACCAAGGCCATCCCCAAGTGAGCTTGGTTCTTTTCGGAGAATTGATCCCGGAAAACTTGGTGGAACAATGGGAACGTGACTTCAATACCAAGTTTGAGGGACACCTAGATATCATCCAAGGCGATAATGGCAACGACAACCTGCTCGAGATGAGTAAGCTGGTCAACCTATATTCTGAAGGGCGTGCGGAAGCCAAAACCTACCAGGATAAGATTGCGGATTTAGAGGCCCAATTATCTTTGCTAGAAGGCCAGCTCATTCCGGCCAACCTCGCCAAAGAAATTAAGGTCAACTACCCCGAAGTACAAAGCCTCAGCATCGGAACGCTCCAAGGTGGAATTACAGATTCCACCGCTGGAACACGCGTCCCTGTGGCCTTTGTCCAATGGTCCCCATCGCTAAACGACAGTATCAAAACGCTTCGTTCCGCGCAGCTTTCGGCTTGGCTCGCCTTGCGCCTCGAAGCTGATTCAGTACTCGTAAAATAACTCCACAAAAAACCCCGCTTTGAGCGGGGTTTTGTTTTAGTTACCGTTGGAAAATCACAATTTCCCAACCATATTACCAGGGATAACCCACTGATCAAACTCTTCGGCAGTAAGGTAGCCGAGGTTGATGGCTTCCTCTTTCAAGGTTGTGCCGTTCTCGTGTGCAGTCTTCGCAATTTTTGCTGCTTTCTCGTACCCTATTTTGGTATTGAGTGCAGTAACCAACATCAATGAGTTGTTCAAGTGCGCTTCGATCGCCTTGTAGTTTGGCTCGATGCCCACAGCACAATGGTCGTTGAAGCTCACACAGGCATCGCCGATAAGGGTAGCACTCTGAAGTACATTGTACGCCATAACAGGCTTGAATACGTTGAGCTCGTAATGTCCTTGAGCGCCGCCGATGGTCACTGTGGTTTGGTTCCCCATGACTTGGGCGCATACCATGGTCATGGCTTCCGCTTGTGTTGGGTTTACCTTTCCTGGCATGATGGATGAGCCCGGTTCATTGGCTGGGATGATGATTTCCCCAATGCCTGAGCGCGGTCCTGAAGCAAGGAGGCGAATATCGTTGGCGATTTTATTTAATGATACGGCCAATTGGTTCAAGGCACCGTGTGTCTCCACTAAAGCGTCGTGCGCTGCCAATGCCTCGAATTTATTTTCAGCCGTGCGGAATGGATAGCCCGTAAACTCAGCGATGTATTTCGCTACAGTCTCAGAATAACCTTCAGGGGTGTTGATTCCAGTACCTACCGCCGTTCCACCCAAGGCAACTTCACTCATATGATCAAGCGTATTGCGCAGGGCCTTAAGACCGTGGTTGAGTTGGCTTACGTAGCCTGAAAACTCCTGACCTAAGGTCAACGGTGTGGCGTCCATGAGGTGGGTACGACCAATTTTTACCACTTTCCAGAACTCTTTGCTCTTAGCCTCAAGCGTATCGCGAAGCAGCTCAACGCCTGGGATGGTGGTTTCAATGAGTTTCTTGTAGATCGCGATGTGCATTCCCGTTGGGAACGTATCGTTCGAGCTCTGGCTCTTGTTTACATCATCGTTCGGGTGGATGAGGCTTTTGCCTTCTCCGAGGGTGCCGCCTGCGAGTACGTGAGCACGGTTAGAAATCACCTCATTGGTGTTCATGTTGCTCTGCGTTCCTGAACCGGTTTGCCATACGACCAAAGGAAATTGGTCCCAGTGCTTGCCTTCTAAAATCTCATCACATACGGCGCCAATGAGGTCGCGTTTTTCAGCGCTTAACACACCCGCATCGCAGTTCGCATAGGCCGCAGCCTTTTTCAAATACGCGAAACCTTCGATCACTTCCTGTGGCATGGAAGCTTCGGGTCCTATTTTAAAATTGTTACGAGAGCGCTCTGTTTGTGCACCCCAATACTTATCAGCGGGGACTTTCACCTCGCCCATCGTATCGTGTTCTATTCTGTAGTCCATCATGTGTTGATTAGGTTCGAAATCTACAGGACAAATTTACGGCACAGAAATCCTATTGAAACATTTGTGTGATGTATCTTTGAGGCCTATTAAAGAACAACCACTATGAAATTTATCGGTTTCCTCGTTTTCTTGATTGTTGCCTTAATGGGCTTTTCGATGTTGGCTTTCTTGGGCCTATTCGTTGGATACTGGCTTACGTTGATCGGTCTTGAAGCCATCAACCCTAAACTAGCTCACGCGATCATCGGTCACAAAGAAGAAGCGGCTGAATAAGATTTCAGTTGAAAGTATATGAAAAAACCCGAGCCTCCGGCTCGGGTTTTTTTATGGGCTAAATGCTGGGATTTGGCTCGCTTCGCTCGCCTAAAGAATGGCATCCATCGCGTCCGCAGGACGCGCTACCACGGCTTTACTGCCCTTTAGAATAATTGGACGCTCCATCAAACGAGGATGCTCAATCATTGCGAGGATAATCTCCTCTTCATCGAGTTCCAAGTGCTTGTATTCCTCCTTCCACAAGGCCTCATTGGTACGGACCAACTCGAGGGCATCCATATCTAGCGCATCCAAAACCTCTTCAAGCTCAGCGGCGGTCATGCTCTCCTCGTCATTCATGTAGAGACGAACATTGTACTGGGCACCCTTTTCGTCAAGGTGTGCAAGGGCTTCGCGGGATTTTCGGCAACGCGGATTGTGGTATACAGTAATCATAATTAATAGGTAATGTGTAGGGTTCCTTCTTCGGTAACGACGCCGCATCTGTTTTCGGCTTCGACTTGGTAAAAGTACACACCAGGAGTGAGAGTTTTGCCATCATAATCCGCTCCCCAATCGAAGGTTGGCGCAGTGGTTTCAAAGACCTTGAGGCCCCATCGGTTAAAGAGAATGGCATGGAACCTGTCCCAATTCTCATCGGTATTCATGGTCCATCTGTCGTTGATATTATCTCCATTCGGCGTGATGATGTTCGGCACGGTGAAGGGCTCACCCGCGAAGTAGATATCAAAGGTTTCCGTGAGGGTATCTGTGGTATTACAAATGCTGTCGTACCCCACTAATGAGATCTCGTAAATACCGGTAGTGCCAATGGTCAGCGGGTTAATAGCGCCTTGGTTTTGGCCGTCGACGAGCCATTCAAACCCCTGGTAGACGCCATTGTAGGCAGGGGAAAACTCCACAAATTCTTGGGTTTCACAATCCTCCACATCCGAGATGATGTTCAGATATGGTGGGAGTCGGAAGAACACGGTATCGACAAATTCCTCCGCCACGTTACAGAGAGTATCTAGGGAGGTAAGGGTGATCACGGTGTAGCCGGCGGTGGGCATGTTGGTTTGGAATTGGGCCGCGGAGAAGTTTGCGCCTGCAATGCTCCAATTCAATACTCTATCTGTAATAATGGAAGAGTCCAAGGTGCTGCGCAAGGAGGCGGTCACCGTGCGCTGCGGATCGCAATAATCGTAATCGAAATGGGTAAATGCGGAATCATACGGCGGATTTACTTGGACATTGAAGGTCGCCGTATCCCAAGTATCACAAATGGTATCATGGCCAATGACTTGAACCGGGTAAGTGCCCGGTGAAGCATATACATGACCGTTCGGAAGATTGGATCCTGTGTTGGAGTTTCCGTCGCCCCAGTACACGGTAAATTCTTGCACATTGGCACTGGAATCCTGCAAAATGAAGGTGTTCGGTAGACAGAAGGCCGGTGGATTTGGGTAGGTTCCCACCCGAGCATTTTGCACATCAAGGTCAATGACGGTCACCGCGAGGTTGCAATTCGTTGAGTTGTTACTGGTCGAATAGGCAGTTGACGGGAAAGAAGGATAGTTCGAGACCCCACCACAGCCTGCACAGACGGCTTGGAAGATTCGTCCATTGCGATCGAATCTAGAGGTGCCGCCGTCTACATGTTCTCTACTTGGCCCACCAAAATAGGTCGCCAATCGCGCATCTTTCCAATCCGGCCCAAGTACTAAGAAATATAAATCACGTCCATCCGTAGTACTTTGAATGGCATTTGGCGTAGTAATCATGTTGTTGGTGTTGCCCTCCGGGTTAGGCGATCCACCCCAGCCGCTGAAATAGGTATTGCCACAATCATCCACCAACAGTGCCGTCGGACTGACATCCACCGTGGCATTGGAACTATCGCCCCATACCGCAGTTCGGCGCAGGTCGAATCCTGAATTTGTATTGCGTTTATACTCTTGAAAATATTGAGCGCTCCCAGGTTGCCCCCAAAGCCCACCGTCGTGCGCCAGCCCACCTTTATGCTGGCCCATGACCGTCACAATAGAATTAGTATCTGTTTCTGAATGTACCTCCACAAAAAAGTGTTGGTTGTAGCCGGTATCCGCCTGAACGTCGAGGGCATCCATGACGAAATTCACCCCGACCACACTCAAATTTAGCTCGTCCATATACCCAGATAACAGCAAGGCATTTTGATCTGAGGAAGTGGGTATAGCGGTGCTATAAGCGGCATTCACCCAACCCATTTCGAAACTGCTATCGGTCGATGCCCCTACGGAGCCCGCTGCAAAGAATGGACTGTACTTAAAGTTAGCATTAGGATAATCCAACCCTTTTTTATCCGATAAGGCAATGGAATACAGGGCATCATCGCCTGAAGTTCCGGCATAAGTACTGGCCAATAATTGGCTCATATTTCTACTTAAAATACTCAATACCCCGTCCTGATTTCCTTGATGCGTTGTCGCCGGAGCCAAGGTGGGATAGGTACTGCTCAAGGTTGAACTTGCGATGTAGACGTGTCCACCGTTGCGCCCTACTTCAATGTCGCCGCGGTAGCTGTCCCCGTAATTAAAACCGAGATTCGTATTGATGCCGTCATTACCCGCACCTCCGAGGTACGTACTTCCCATCAACTGGGTTCCATTGGCACTGATATGCGCTACAAAGAGGTCCGTGCCTTGCGTGAAGGTGTAATATTCCGCCGTTACCTGCTGCCCCGCGGCAAAGGAGGTATCATACGCGCTGGCCGTCACCCCGAAATCATCCGATCCCGTGGAGCCAAGAATGTATAGATCACCATTCTCATCACAATCTAGACTATAGGGTTGGTCCAAGTTTGATCCGCCCAAATAGCTTGACCACAACAATTGGGTCCCGTCTGACGAAAACTTCGAAAGTGCCACATCAAACAAGCCGCCATTAAATACGGTGTCCACCGCGCCAAGCGTCGTAGGATATCCAGTTCCCCACACTATACCTCCGCCAAAGGCATTGCCGTTGTCGTCAAAGGTGGCCGTGTAGCCAAAGTTGTCCGAAGAGCTACCTGTATAGGTGCTAAAAATGTAAATGGGATCTATGATCAAAGGCTGGTCTTTTTTTCTGCGACCAATTTTGTAGCCCACATATTCCTCTTCCTTATCGTAGCGCGCGCGAACCTCACCATCCTCTTGGTAGGCAAAAGGCATTGCTTCCACAAGCGCGCCAAAGCGCGTTTGTAGATGGAGCTGTTTCTCGAGCACCTCCACGCCCCACAAACCGCCGTAATGAATATGAATCTGTTCAGGATCTACACCAGGGTCCAATTCCCAATCGAACTTAAACCCACCTGCTGCCTCATACACCACCAAGTCAATTCCCGGATAAACATCCTTTGCGCGCACCTTTGAATAGCTACGCACATTGGAGCGCCATCGCTCGCGCGGTCCTACGAAATAGTTCAAGGGTGCCTCGTAGGCCACTTCCCCTGCCCATTGCATTTTTCGCGCCCCATCGAACGCCATGCTAAAGTTGTGGTAATGCAAGGTGTCCGCATAGTGATGGTGACCGCCAATGTGATCGCCATCAAAATCTGCAGGATCCATCACGGACAGCACCAACGAATCTGGCGTTAAGAACAGGCTATTAGGGCCCATCTGCATCCGGAAGGTGGATGGGTCGTTCCATTGCCCACTATTGTGCACAAATCCCTGCTGGGCATGGAGGCCGCAGGAAATTAAAAATGCTAGTGAAAACAATATGGAACGCATAGCCCCAAGATAAGGAGTATCCTGCGCAATTTGTTCGTTATCCGCGCGATGAATACGCCCTTTGACGCATTGGTTTAATACTCGTCAGCTGCGGCACTTTCACCCTGCTGCATGAGGAAGGCTTTGAGGAATCTATCAATGTTCCCATTCATCACCCCGTCCACATCAGAGGTCTCTTCCGCAGTACGAACGTCTTTGACCAATTTGTACGGGTGCATCACATAATTGCGAATCTGCGAGCCCCATTCGATCTTCTTCTTACCTGCTTCAATCTCCGCACGCTTGGCATTGCGCGCCTCAATCTCCATCTCGTACAATTGGGATTTCAAAAGCTGAATGGCCTTCTCCTTATTCCCCAACTGAGAACGGGTTTCCGTATTCTCGATGATAATTCCAGTAGGCTTGTGACGCAGACGCACCCCTGTTTCTACCTTGTTTACGTTCTGACCACCGGCACCCGAACTACGGAAGGTATCCCATTCGATATCACTCAAATTGATCTGGATATCAATGGTATCGTCCACCAACGGGAAGACATACACCGACACAAAGGAAGTATGGCGCTTGGCATTCGAGTCGAATGGTGAAATACGCACTAATCGGTGCACCCCATTCTCTCCTTTTAGATATCCAAAAGCAAAATCTCCCTCAATCTCCAGGGTCACAGTCTTGATTCCGGCAACATCGCCTTCCTGTAGGACCAATTCCTTCGTTTTGTATCCGTTTTTCTCGGCGTACATCAAATACATACGCATCAACATGCTCGCCCAATCACAGCTTTCGGTACCACCGGCACCCGCAGTAATCTGCAATACGGCACTGAGTTTATCCTCCTCACCGCTCAACATATTGCGGAATTCCAATTCCTCGATCAATTGCTCACAGGCATCATAGGCCTCTTGAACCTCAGCCTCGTCAAGCTCGCCTTCCTTGTAAAACTCCAGACTGAGCTCGGCCTCACCGAACAACGCCTCGGCTTTCTCGTAGCCTTCTACCCAAAACTTCACACCGCGAAGCGCCTTCATCACCTTCTCCGCCTCTTTTGGATCGTTCCAAAAGTCGGGTGAAGCCGTCTTCTCTTCTTCGTTGATAATATGAATGCGCTTTTGCTCGAGATTTAGATAGGAAGCCAAACGCTCCAAACGCTCGCCCAAAGACTTGATTTGATCTGCTGTAACCATAGGGTGACAAAGTTAAGCATACCCTTGCTATCTTCACGCTTTAACAGTGAAAGACCATGTTTGAAGTTGATTTGCGCAGTGATACTGTGACCCGCCCGAGTAAGGCCATGTTAAATGCAATGATTAGCAGCCCTGTAGGCGACGATGTTTGGGGCGATGATCCCACCGTCCTCAAACTTGAGGCCATGGTCGCCGAACGATTTGGCACGGAAAAAGCACTTTTTTGTGTGAGCGGTACACAAGCAAATCAAATCGCACTGATGTCACATTTAAGCCCCGGCGACGAAGTCATCTGTCATCCCTACGCCCACATCTACAACTACGAGGGCGGTGGAATTGCCGCAAATGCACATTCCTCGGTGGTTTTCACCGGGGATGATCGCGGCATTATGCATCCAGAAGGCGTGCTAAGCTGTATCAAAGCTGACGATGTCCATTACCCAAAATCGCGCGTACTCGCACTTGAAAACACCTCCAATAAAGGCGGTGGAACATGTTACGAATGGGAAGAAATAGAAGCCCTAAGAGCAGTGGCCAATGCTCAAGGCCTGACCTTCCACCTCGATGGTGCACGTCTGTATAACGCCCTTGTCGCCAAAAATCAAAGTGAAAGCGATTACGGTACCGCATTCGATTCCATTTCCATCTGTCTCTCCAAAGGTCTTGGTGCACCGGTAGGCTCTGTGCTTTTAGGCAGCGAGGAATTCATTCACCACAGCCGGAGAATACGCAAACGAATAGGCGGTGGCTGGCGACAGGCAGGCCTATTAGCCGGTGCTGCGGTCTATGCACTAGAAAATAACGTGGACCGATTAGCCGAAGACCACGCCGCTGCCAAGGACATGGCGGAATTTTTGGGCCAGCAATCTTGGGTGAAAAATGTGGTAGCCCCAGAAACCAACATCTTGATCTTTGGATTGAACGAGGATATGGACCAAGAAGCATTCATAGCCGCCTTGGCTGAGAAGGGAATTGGCATCAGCCAAATGGGCCCAGGAAAATGCCGCATGGTCTTCCACCTTGATATCACGCCGGCTGGAATACAGAAGGTGAAGGAGGCATTAGCGTCCATTTGATTTTTTAGATGGCAAGAGTAAAACAATGTCCACATTGCAATGAAGAACACGCTGTGATGTTCAGGGTGCAATACAAACCCGCGGACAAAACCTGGTATTTCCTCTGCGAAAAGTGCGTTTTAGAAGTCAAGCCTGGAAACAGGCACTACCGCTACGGCGGGACTTGGAAGGGTTAAAGAGAACTCTTGCGCTCTTCTTCTACCCTTTGATACGCCCTATGAATCATCTCAAAAGAATACCCGCGGCGTTGCATCGCAGCCGTTAGGTGTTCCTTGGTTTTTGAACTGAACCAACGGTCGGCTAAATACAGTGCATTCTCTTCCACTCGCTCGTCGGGAATTTGATTCAATATTCTATCGATGGTTACCTTCGGAATGCGATGCTCCCGCAGGCCTATGCTAATACGGTAGGGTGCCCAATGCTTTTGATTGAGCTTGCCCTGACAATAGGCCTCCGCAAAACGGTATTCGTCTAGGAAGTTTTCTTCCATCAAGCTGGCCACCACCTCCTCTTGCCGGTCCTTGGGCAATCCCAACAGGCCCAACTTTCGATATACCTCAAACGGACTGCGCTCTTGATAGGCGCAATACCTGCGGAGTTTCTGCAAAGCTTCGGAAGTTGTCATGAACCAATTTTAATGAAAAAACCCGCTCCATACTTCGTACGGAGCGGGTTTGTGGAAAAACAAAAGTTTTACAGGGTGTTGTTCTCGCGGTCTTTCACCTTCCACTCCAACATCGTGTAGGCATCACGCGGTACTACTACCAATTTCTTACGTAAGTCACTTTGCCATGTCTTCTTGATACTTCGGAAATACCCTTTGGTAATGTAGGCCTCCAAGAACGGGTGAACATGGATGTAAAGCTCTCGATTGTCGAGGGTCGCAAGTTTTGATTTGATCGCCTCAATGATTTGGATAGGCGCCTCCACCAAATTATCTGGATTCTCCTCGCGAGTGGTAATGTTCGTTTCAGGGCGAACGCGCTGACGCGTGAGTTCCATCAAACCGAATCTTGAAATGGGAAGGATCTTGTGACGTGCACGGTCCCTTTTCATTTCATCGCGCATTTTCTCATACACCGCCTTGCGGTTTTCTGCGCTATTCATATCGATGAAATCCACGACGACAATACCACCCATATCGCGCAAGCGCAACTGACGTGCCACCTCTTCTGCCGCAAGCAGGTTTACCTGCAACGCATTGGCTTCTTGGTTTTCTGCCGTATTGGTTCTATTGCCCGAGTTCACATCAACCACGTGCATAGCTTCGGTATGCTCAATGATCAAGTATGCCCCTTTAGGCATGCTGACCGAACGACCGAATGCACCTTTGATTTGGCGGTCTACACTGGCAAACTGGAACAACGGCATTTGACCCGTGTAATGTTTCACCATTTTAGACGCCCCCGGTTGAATCTCATCGAGGTATTCTTTTACCTCCTCATACAGATCTTCATTGTCGATCGTAATGGAGGAAAAGCTATCGTTGAACACATCGCGTAAAAACGCGCTGGCTCTATTCATTTCGCTGAAAATACGTACGGGCTTGTTCGAACGCTTCACCCCTTTGTGGAGTACTTTCCACTTGCGGATTAACGATTCGAGGTCAGCCTGTAGTTCTTCTGCGCTCTGTCCTTTTGCGACAGTACGTATAATTACACCAAAGCCCTTGGGCTTGATGCTTCTGACCAAGTTTTTGAGTCTGTCTTTCTCGTCACGTTCGCGAATCTTTTGACTCACGCTCACGCGGTTCGAGAATGGCACAAGCACTACAAATCGGCCCGCAATACTAAGCTCAGCAGTGATTCTAGGCCCTTTCGTTGAAATGGGCTCCTTGGTGATTTGCACCAAGATTTGATCGCCTTGCTTTAAAACATCACCAATGTTGCCCTCCTTCTGGATGTTGGCTTCATTTTTAAAGTTGGTGAGGTTGCTTTGTTGCTTGCCTTTTAAGGTGCGACGTAGGTAGGATTGCCAGGAATTTATCTGCGGCCCGAGATCGTGGTAGTGCAAAAATGCATCTTTTTCATAACCAACATCTACAAAGGCAGCGTTTAGGCCTGTGGCCAATTTTTTTACGGTTCCTAGATATACGTCACCAACGGAGAAGCTATCGTCTCCTTTTTCCTTAATGAGTTCCTGAAGTCTTCCGTCCTCAAGTAGTGCAATATCCGCTCGGTCAGAACTAGCACTAATGACTAATTCTGTGCGCATACTCTACTTGATTATTTTTTCTTGTGACGGTTTTTTCTTAGACGCTTCTTACGCTTGTGCGTTGCAATCTTATGTCTTTTACGTTTCTTTCCGCTTGGCATAATGCTAAGTTTTAAAAATTATTAATTCTGTAATCCAGCAACCAAATCATCGATTCGTGTTGCTTCTGGATGTGTGTTCAAATATTCTTGCGCACTGGTCAAAGCTGCTGTCGTATCTCCCATTTGCAGGAGCGATTGACTCTTATTCAACCAATACATTTCAACCTCGGGACGGATTTGGGTCAAATGATGGAAACGATCCACCGCTTTCTCCCATTGTCCACTCATCATAGAAAAGTTTCCTAACCACATCAATGCTTTCTCGTGGTCTGGATTCTCCTTCAATACCTCTAGCAACATGCCGATGGCTTGCATAGGTGCGCCCTCACCGCTTTGGATGATGGCCACTGCTTCGTCCACCTTAGCATCGAGCCCAGTGTTTTCTGTCGACTGCGGCACCACCTCCTCCACTGGAGCGGTTCTAGGCATACGCATCAACACAACCGCGGCTACGACTGCAAGAAGTACTGCTATGAGTTGGTTTTTTTTCAAATTAGTCGTTTACAGGTACGTTATCCTTTACACCTTCTACAAATACTTTTGCAGGCTTGAAGGCTGGAATGTAGTGAGCTGGAATGACGATAGTCGTGTTCTTAGAGATGTTACGACCTGTTTTCTGAGCACGCTTCTTCACGATGAAAGAACCAAAACCACGTAGGTACACATTGTTTCCATCTTCTAGGCTGTGCTTAATCTCTTTCATGAAGCTTTCAACAACCGCTTGAACGTCTCCGCGTTCCATTCCCGTTTTATCAGAAATCTTAGTAACGATATCTGCTTTAGTCATTTGCTCTGTATTTTTAGGTCCTTTCGGACTTGGTTAATGAGGGGCGCAAATATACACCTATTCTCCTTATTTACAGATTAAAAGCATAAAATAATCGGATACCCTGCACGTGAGCAAAAACGCATTTAACCACTTCATTATCAGCATTGAAGAGTTCTTCAATCAAAACAAGCGCGATTTACCTTGGCGCAAAAAGACTCCCGTGGCCTACGAGGTGTGGCTGAGCGAAATCATCTTGCAACAAACGCGTGTGGCGCAAGGCACGCCGTACTTCAAGAAAATTTTGGCCGCCTATCCCACAATTAAGGCCCTTGCAGAGGCTCCGGAAGACGAACTTTTAGCCCTCTGGACCGGTCTGGGGTACTACAGTCGCGCGAGAAATTTGCAAAAAGGCGCCCAGCAAATCATGTCGGAATTTGAGGGCAAATTACCTACTAACAGCAAGGACTTGTTGTCCATTAAGGGCATAGGTCCCTACACCGCCGCCGCCATCGCCAGCATTTGCTTTGGCGAGCGAAAAGGGGTGGTGGATGGCAACGTGTATCGCGTGCTTTCGAGGTATTTCGGAATACATAGCCCTATAAACCAAGGTTCAGGCCCTAAGGAGTTTCAGGAACTCGCGGACGAATTGGTCCAAGAAGCCAAACATCCAGGCAATTACAACCAGGGCATTATGGAGTTTGGTGCCTTGCATTGCACTCCTAAAAAACCGCAGTGTGAATCCTGTCCACTGGCCTCATTCTGCCATGCCTACCAGCACCAAAGCATTGACGAATTGCCAGTGAAAATCCGAAAGAGTAAGCGCACAGAGGAAACCATTCATTTCGCGGTGGTGGAGCGCGGGGGAAAGTGGGCCATGTATAAGCGCGATACCTCGTCAATCTGGGGCGGCCTGTATGAATTCCCGAGGTTGGAGAGCGCTCCCAAAAAGGGAGTGCTGATGCAGGACCCCATAACACACAAGCTCTCTCACAAGGACCTTCATTGCCATTTTTGGGCGGTGGATGAAGATGCTGTTGGGGAGGTGCAAGAGTTCTATGGAAAGCGTGAAATGGAGGGACTTGGCATGCCGGTTATTGTGTCCAATTTTGTTAAAAACATGCTGTAATTCACGGACCAATTATACCTATCTTTGATAGTACACAACAAGAAATTTTAGACGATCATGGCAGGAACACTAAACAAGGTAATGCTCATTGGAAACCTCGGGAAAGACCCGGAAATTATGCACTTCGAAAATGGAGGATCATTGGTGAAATTCCCTTTGGCAACCTCTGAAACATACACCAATAGAGAAGGCCAGCGCGTGACCAACACAGAATGGCACAACGTCGTGATCAATGCGAAAGGATTGGTCGATGTCGCACACAAATACCTTAAACGTGGACACAAGGTGTACCTCGAAGGACGCATTAAAACACGTAAATGGCAGGACCAAACTGGTGCTGATCGTTATACTACAGAAATTCAAGCCAACCAGATGACCATGCTGACCTCTCGCGCCGAAAGCGAAGGCATTTCATCAGAACAAGGCACCGCATACAGCCAACCAAATTATGGCAACGCGGCACCATCGGCCCCTCAACCAACGGCACCGGCAGCTGCGTCCCCCTCACAGGATGAAGATGACCTACCGTTCTAAGTCGAACTAATACCTTCCCTTTGGAAACAGAGCCTCCTTCATTATTCTTTGATATCGCCCAAAGCCTTGGGCACCTTGCATCCGCCGATATCTTGCTGCTTTTGGTTCTCGCCTTATTGCTGCTTTTATCTGCGCTTATTTCAGGATCAGAAGTGGCTTTCTTTTCCATTACGCCCGCCGACCGCGAGCTGATGGACGACAGCGAACCGCGCCAGCAGAAAATATTGGAACTCCTCGAAGAACCCGACCACCTGTTGGCGACGATTCTCATCTCCAATAATTTCGTCAACGTAGGGATTGTCATTGTATCGACGTATTTATTGAACAGTTTCTTCTCCCCAGATAGCTGGAGTCCCCTGCTCACGTTTGTGGTAGAGATTTTAGCCATAACGGGGGTGTTGTTGCTCTTTGGTGAGATTTTACCGAAGGTATATGCGAATGCCTCGAAGTTGCACTTTGCGCAATTGGTCACCCCACTCCTCTCAAGGATTCACAGCGCTTTGCATCCTATCAGTGCACGATTGAGCAAAACCATCAACCGCATCAACATCGAAGGCCGCGGTCCACAACTAAGTGTGGACGACCTCGAACAAGCTTTGGAGCTGACGGCGGACGAAAATTCAAACGAAGAAGAGCAGCGCATCCTCAAAGGGATTGTTCGCTTCGGATCGACCACTGTAAAAGAGGTCATGACGCCGCGCACTTCGGTCATCGCTATTGATATTAAGGCACCGTATCCGGAAACGTTGCAGCACATTACTGAAAGTGGGTATTCACGCATTCCGGTGTTTGACGAGAACCTGGACCAAATCAAGGGCCTGGTATACGTAAAGGATTTGCTGCCCTACATGGATGCCGCGGTAAACTTTGGATGGCAAGACCTCATGCGCGTTCCTTTCTTCGTGCCCGAGAGCAAAAAAATTGACGACCTGCTGAAAGAATTCCAGCAGCGCAGGATTCACTTGGCCATCGTGGTGGACGAGTTTGGCGGTACCTCAGGGGTCATTTCCTTGGAGGACGTATTGGAGGAGATTGTGGGTGAGATTTCGGACGAGTTCGACGATGAAGATGTGGTTTACAGCAAGCTTGACGACTACAATTATGTGTTCGAGGCCCAAACGCCGCTTATCGATTTTTGTAGAGTTTTAGGGATTTCTAGGGACCAATTCGACACTGTAGACGGCGAAAGCGAAACCCTCGCAGGGCTCGTCTTGGAGCTCGCAGGGAAGTTTTTGGAAAAGAATGAAAAGGTCAACTACAACGCCTATACCTTCAAGGTGGAAAGCGTCGACCAACGTAAGCTGATCCGCATTAAAGTAACCGTAGACCCCAACCATGAAGCCTAATCCTCTACTCCTTCTTCCATTGCTCTGGCTTTCATGCACAGATGCACCGGTAGCACGCCCTGATGCCTTCATGCGTATTGGATTGCCGAGCACCGAGGCCTATGCGCCGTTGAACGAAGACGCACCCTTTGGGCTAAGTATCAACGCCGAGGCCAAAGTGATTGTGAAGGAGGTATTGACGGAAGAAGGCACCGAGCAGGCACGCGAAGGCGAATATTGGCTTGATATCGTATATCCTTCGATTTTAAGTACGGTCCAATTCACCTATAAACCCGTCGACAACAACCTCGAAGCATTGGTGCGAGATGCGCAACAATTGGCCTATAAACACACCGTAAAAGCAAGCGGAATGCGCGAGCAGTTCTTCGAATACAAGGACAAAAAGGTCTATGGGCTCTACTATGAACTCTCTGGAGCGTCGGCCACGACCACGCAGTTTTACGCAACCGACAGTACCGAACATTTCCTGCGCGGCGTGCTCTACCACTACAGCCCGCCGAATGCGGATAGCCTAGCGCCCGTGACACAGTTCATGCGTGAGGAGATATTGCAGATGATCAGCACACTGAATTGGACCCATGCGCCATAAACTCCTCTACATCGCCGCCACGCCTATCGAGGCAGACCTCATCGCCGCTTTCCTAGAAAGCCAAAGCATTCGTACGACCTTGGAACACTACCAAATGGCCAGCGTCTTGCCCGTAGGAGGAGATTTAAGCATCAAGATCTTGGTTCATGAAGCGCAGTGGGAACGCGCCCTAGAGCTGCTTAAGACTTACGTGCAGCAAGAAAAAGAGGATAACTGATCGACGCCAATATACCGATGCTCAGCACCAAGTGAACCGGCTGCATCGCCTTCGGCAATCCCGTAAAAAACAACACCACACCTATGGCCCATTCCATCGCGATGGCGAAGACCAATGGCCCAAAGCCGGGAATGGAAACCCTGTGCTTGCGCTGAAGGAAAAACAGGATGCTCGTCATCAACAAAATGCCCCAAGCAAAACTGCGGTGCACCTTCGGCATGGCCCCTTCAATGGAATCAATGACCTCTGCACGCATCACCCCGTGCTCCAAGGCATAATCCACTAATTCCCTGGTCTGCGTACCCAAGAATATTTGGAACACCACCATCACCAACAACGCCACCAAGGCTCGGCCCACCGACTTCGGATAAGAGAATTCTCCTTCGGTATTGCGAGCGCGAAGCGCGAGCAGCAGCAACACAATGGCCACCGAGCCCATCATATGTATGGTGATTTGGTTTGGGACTAAATTTCCATCGACCACAATCTTACCCAACCACGCCTCAAACAATAGCAAAAACAGCACGCCCACGGCGAGCACTGCGTTCCACACATTGCGTCGCACGCCCCACACTGCAAAGATGGCCAGCGCCAACACCGGCAAGCCACTCAGGGCACCGATCAACCTATTGATGAACTCAATCCAGGTATGTACAGGGTTGAAAATATTGTAATCGTGGCGATCAAATAGGGCCCAATTTTCCGGCGCAAACTCCTCACCCGTAGTGAAATCTGAGGTTGCTACCCAGAATTGGTCCTGTAATAAAATCATCTGACCCTCCTCAAAGCTTCTGCCCTCGCGCCAAGTCAAGGTTTCCACATCTGTGGGAGGGATATTGTAGCCAAAACATTGTGGCCAGTCGGGACATCCCATGCCCGAACCTGTTGCACGCACCACCGACCCCGCCAAGATGACAAGGAATATGAACACCAACGAAGTGGTCGCCCAAAAGCGAATGCGTGCGCTTCTCATATTATTCCGCTAATAACGTCGCTGTATACAGCCCGCCACCGGCCACCGAACCGACCGCATAGCCAATTCTTCCGCGCTCACCATCGTGCTATCATAGCTCACGGTGGCCACGCTGTCCTCAAACACAATGGCAAAGCTCGCCACGCCCTCGTGGGCATTGAGCGACTTTTCGATCGCACCCTTACAACCCATCACGCAGGTCATGCCCGAAACAAACATTTTAGCTTCTGCATTCGGGGCTACCTCCACGGCCTCCGCCTGCACAGGCATTTCGATGACTTCAGGCTCCGGCTGACCGCAGGAAACCACTAAAAACGAAAGGGGAACAAGGAAGGAAAGGGTTCTCATACTCAAGTATTTTCAGCAAAATTACATCCCATCGCGTCAAAGTGTGAGGCATTTGTCACAATTTTGCGGCATGTCGAAACAAAGTACCTCTCACTCGCCGGCCCTCCCGTGGATCCTATTCATCGGTCTGGCCATCATCTGGGGCTCGAGCTTCATTTTGATGAAGCGCGGCCTTCAAAGTTTTTCCTACACCCAAGTAGGCACCCTGCGCGTGAGCATCGCCGCACTCTTTATGGCGGTCATTGGCTTTCGTCATTTCAAGCATTTCCGCAAGAAAGACCTCATCTCGTTAACCATTGTGGGGTTCTTAGGAAACGCCATTCCTTACGTTTTGTTCCCCCTCGCCGTCAACCACCTCGATAGCGGCGTGGTCGGCATCATCAATTCCCTCGTGCCACTATTCACCGTACTTATAGGCGGCTGGTTCTTTGGGCAAAAAGCCACCGATACCCAATGGCAAGGGGTGGCGGTCGGATTACTTGGCGCGGTGATTCTCATCCTCCCCATGAATTCCATCCTACAAGGCGGTTTTAGCATTGAAGGAGAATTGGGCTATGGGCTTTTTGGAGTGCTCGCCACCATGATGTACGGCACGAGCGTCAACACGTTGAAATCAAACTTACCGCACCTCAAAGCCCTTACGGTCACGACCCTTTCCCTCGCGACCGCGGCACCGTTTACCATCATTTTCAGCTTGGCCTCCGGAGTTCATGAGGTGTTCCTGAACGACCCTCAGGCATGGACAAATTTCGGCTTCATTGCCATCCTTGGAGTAATAGGCTCGGGATTCGCCGTAATCATGTTCAACTACCTCATTCAAATCACCAACGCCCTTTTCTCCAGCTCAGTGACCTATGCCATTCCGGTCGTAGCGGTACTCTGGGGACTGTGGGACGGCGAGCAGATCATTTGGAATCACCTCCTCGGCTTAGGGGTCATTATCACTGGGATATACCTGGTGAACAAGAAAAAATAATCATAAAAAAACCCACCCCGCGGCTGCGCCGCGGGGTGGGTTGGAATTCAAATTTTTCGGCCGTGCCGAATGTTATTTCCAGGTAGTGCTATTAACGGTCACTGTGAATGATTGCGGACCGGCGCTTTGCTCGATGGTCTTCACGAAGGTCAAACCACCAACTTCCTGCCACTCCTTAAATACAGTAGTAACAGTAATGTCCCCTTCAGGACCTTCTGCAGTCTCTACACTCATATATAATAAACCTGTAGCTACATCGAAGTAGTGCGTTTGCTCGCCTTCAGTGATTTGGTAGACGTCCTTACCATTGACAAGGGTTTGCCCGTCGAAGGTAATGGCCTCTGGATTTTCCAACCATTCTAGTTGGCTGATCACGTACTTCGCTTCCTTCGCTGTTGAGGCCAATTCCTCTCCTTCTAACTCAGCATTGCCGCGCATACCACTGCGAGTCGCTGCGCCATCCTTGTATTCCACCTTCATCAAGGTCATGCCTTGCATGCTTTGCTCAGAGAGGTAATAATCCGGGATGTTCTTCACCGTCTTCATACCTACTGCACCCGGCATACCTGGTGCCTCAAGGCTCATTTCTTGCTCAAAAGAGGTGATGTTTTGGAAAGCTTCCGCACCACCGATGGCCTCGAAGTAGTTGTTCAATACCGTTTCCTTTGTGATGCCCTCAGGCATGAACAAGAAGGTCGGTGCCTCAGTTGCATTTCCTTCGGCATCAAAATATTCTACCTCACCAAAGGCGCTCAGCTTGCCCGCAACATCCTGTGCCTTACCCACCACTGTGATGGTCAAAGGACCATTCATATAGGTATTGGCAACGCGCATCACATCCTCAGCCGTCACCCCTTCAAGGCGCGACAGGTAGTTGTTGTAGTAATCTGAAGGAAGGTTGTAACGAGCGATGTTCAAAGCAAAGTTTGCCGCACTCGCAGGACTCTCTAGCGAACGACCAAAAGAACCGCTCAAGCTGGCTTTCGCCGCAACGAGGTCCTCTTCCGTCACACTTTCATTTTTCATGCGGTTAATCTCGTACAAGAATTCAGTGATGGCTGAATCTGTCACTTCATTGCGCACTTTCGCCGATGCTCCAAAAGTCGAGTTCAACTCGTCCACTCCGAAGTTCGAGTAGGCACCATAAGTAAAGGCCTTGTCCTCACGCAGGTTGGTGAACAAACGTCCCGACATTCCGCCGCCTAAGATTTGATTGGCTACACGCAAAGGCTCGATATCTGGATGGCCTTGTGGCAAGTCAATAATATTGCCCAACCATACTACAGATTGAACGGCAGAGGGTTTATCTACCATAACGATGCGAGGCGATGCCGCGCGAGGTGTTTTCGCATAGTCGTGTGCAGGTACCTCAGCCGCTTTCCATTTCTTCAACGCTTTGTTGAGTTTCTTTTTGGCATCCTTGACAGTAATATCTCCGATTACCACCATGTAGGCAATGTTTGGACGGAAGTACGTATCAAAATATGCCTTACAATCGTCAATGCTGATGGCTTCCACGGTTGCTTCGGTCATCACCTCCCCATAAGGATGCTCAAGACCGTATAGGGCTGCGCCGCGCAAGTTGCCAGAGATGGCATCTGGATCGTCAGCGTTGGCCTTCAATCCAGAAATCATTTGGCTTTTCAGCTTATCAAATTCTTCTTCTGGGAAGCTAGGATTCAACAATACATCGGAAAGGATGTCGATGAGTTGATCGGTGTATTTGCTCAATCCACCTACACGGATGGAATTGGAGCCCGTACCAAAATTGGCCCCCATAAAATCTACTTCTTCATCCAAAGCAGATTTCTTGCGATTTGCCGTTCCCGCACCGATGAGATCACCGGCGATGCTTACATAACCTGCCTTTGCACCTTCTACGATCGGATCGCGGTCCAAAATTAGGGACATGGTGATGCGCGGGAGTTTGTGGTCCTCCACGACGAAGACCTTGAGGCCATTCTTTAATTCAAAACTTTCGTACGAACCTATTTCCGGAGTACGTGCAGGACCTGGTGTAGGTGCTGTAGATCGGTCGATGGTTACCTGCGCACTTAGGCTGATGGTAACAAGGGCGATAAATAAGGTATAAATATACTTTCTCATGGCTCGGGATTATTCAGCTGCCGCTGTTGGTTCTTCACTCTTTGGCAAATAGCGCAATACTACGCGGTTGTCTTTGACCAAATATTTCTGTGCCACGCGCTGGATGTCCTCGCGAGTTACGGCGCGGTAACGCTCGAGCTCGGTGTTGATGAGGTTGGCATCACCATAATAGGTATGATAATCAGCCAAGCTCTCGGCAATACCGGCCATGGTTGAATTGCTCTGTACAAACCTGCTCTCCATTTGATTTTGGATTTTCTGGAATTCACGCTCTGTGATGAGCTCATTCTGCAGGTTGGCAATCTCCTCTTCCAAGGCAGGAACCATGTCGTCGATGGTTTTTCCAGCATTGGCCAATGAGAAGGTGATGAAGGCACCGCCTTGCTCCAAAGAGAATGGGAAGGCAAATACCTGAAGGGCTGTTTGATCTTGATCGACCAAACGCTTGTACATGCGTGAAGAAGGTCCACCGCTCAATACTGTCGATGCCATCTGAAGCGCATAAGCATCATCAGAGGTTTGTGGAGGCATGCGGTAGCCCATCATTACAGCAGGTAATTGGATATTATCGTAGATCGTTGCAGTCTTTTCACCACCGAGGGCTGGCTCTTGAACGGTCGGCTGAACGACAGGAGTGCCTGAAGGAATATCTCCGAAGTAGGCTTCAATCAATGCTTTGGTCTTATCAACGTCGATATCACCGGCAATACTCAAGGTGGCGTTGTTCGGGATGTAGAATTTGTTGTAGAAGGCCATGAACTCGTCTAATTGGGCCGCATTCAAATGATCCATAGAACCGATAGGAACCCAATTATACGGATGCTCGGTGTACAAGCGCTTCATCATGTTCTCCAACCAAGACCCATAAGGCTGGTTGTCTACGCGCTGACGCTTCTCTTCCTTTACTACCTCGCGCTGAGTTTCTACCCCAACGGCTTGAATGTTCGCGTGCAACATGCGCTCGCTCTCCAACCAAAGGCCTAATTCCATTTGGTTCGACGGCAATAATTCAAAGTAGAACGTGCGGTCTTGCGAAGTGTTGGCATTCAATGCCCCGCCCGCATTGGTCACGTAGCTATCAAATTCACCGCGACCGATGTTTTCGCTTCCTTCAAAGAGCAGGTGCTCGAAGAAGTGGGCGAAACCCGTGCGTTCTGGATTTTCGTTTTTAGAGCCAACGTGATAGAGTACGGTTACGGCCGCAATAGGCGTGCTGTGGTCTTCGTGTAGAATGACGTGCAACCCATTGTCCAAATCGTATTCTTCAAAGGCAATGTTGTTTTGAGACCAAGCGCTTAGTGTCGACAGCAGCAACCCGGTCAATACCATCTTTTTCATGAAGTATTTGTTAAGGTTGCTCAAATATAAGGGCCAATTATAGGCCGTCCTCACCCCCAGCAAGGATATTCTTTCAAACTCATTTATTTTAACACTTTGTTTATCACAAGTTTGTTCTATATTTGCAGCCCTTAAAAACAAGTATAATGTACGCAATTGTAGAGATAGCAGGGCTTCAATACAAAGTTGAGAAAGACCAACGCTTGTACGTAAACCGCTTGAACGTTGCAGAAGGCAAGAAGGTTAAGTTTGACCGTGTCCTTTTGATCGAAGAGAAAGGTGATGTAAAGGTTGGCGCCCCGGTTATAGACGGTGCCGTAGTAGAGGCAACTGTCAATGGCGAAGTGAAAGGCGATAAAATTCTTGTGTTCAAGAAGAAGCGTCGCAAAGGTTACCAGAAAATGAATGGTCACCGTCAAATGTTCACTTCAATTACTATTAACAAAATCACTGCGAAGGCTCCAGCTAAGAAAGCTGCAGCTAAGGCAACTGAAGACGCGGAAGCAGCTCCTAAAAAGGCAGCGGCTAAAAAACCTGCAGCTAAAAAGGCAACCACTGCCAAGAAGCCAGCAGCTAAAAAGCCAGCTACTAAGAAGCCAGCAACCAAGAAAGCAGCTCCTAAAAAAGCAGAAAAATAATATAGATTATGGCTCACAAGAAAGGTGTCGGTAGTTCGAAAAACGGACGCGAATCAGCAAGTAAACGATTGGGTATCAAAATCTTTGGTGGCCAAGAAGCAATCGCAGGAAACATCATCGTACGTCAGCGTGGTACAAAACACAATCCTGGTGAGAACGTAGGTGTAGGTAAAGACCACACATTGTTCGCACTAGTTGACGGTAAAGTTGAGTTCCGCAAGAAAAAAGACAACAAGTCTTACGTTAGCGTTGTACCTAACGCATAACGAGAATTTTGTTTTAGACGAAGGAACCCGGTTCGAAAGAATCGGGTTTTTTTATGCCTTTTCGAAGGCCTCGCGCATGGCAACCCCCATCTCTTGGAAGGTTTGCTCTGCAGGGCGATATCCGTTTTCCAACAAGGCTGCACCACTCTCACCGTTGTAGGTATTGCGGCTGAAAAGCATGATGCGCATCGAAGCACCGAAGAACCTACCTACAACAGGCAAATGCTTCAATGAATCCAGCGCCCGCATGCGACGAAGCCAAGGGTCGCGGTTCAGTGGTCGCAATTTTTGATCACGGCCGAGCGCATCGCGCAAGCCACAAAGGAGGTCGTGGAATTCTGGGTTGGAGCCAACTGCCACAAAAGGGCCTTGCAAGCGCTCGCGATGCGCTCGGCCTACAATTTCAGCTACATCTCTAACATCGACTATTCCGGTGCGGCCGTCCGTGCTGATGGGGAGTTTTTTGTGCCACAAGCGCCACCATAATTCCTGCGGCGAGGCAGAGATAGGTCCCATGCCGACAATGACCCCTGGACGGATAATGCTGATGCTCATTCCTTCTTGATGGGCACGCCACACCTCAAGTTCACTTAAAATCTTGCTTTTGGCATAGGTACCTAAGGAGTCTTTGCCCTTGTTAGGCTGGAAGTCAGCTACCTCTAGGACGGTTTCCTCGTCGAGTGTCGCAGCATTTCCCATGACTGCGATGCTCGAGATGTGGGTAAAATGTTGGGCATTCAAAGCTTCGGCGAGCAACAACACTTCTTGCGTCAAACGAACATTGGGGTTGGTGCCAGAGGTGCCTTTGTTTACATCAATGACCGCGGCCGCGTGGATAATTTCCCACTGGTGATCTTGAGCCGGCAAGGCAGTGATGGCCTCGTGGTGGTTGAGTAGGTCAAGGGAAATCCAACGAACTTGTGGGTGCTTATGGAGGGTGTGAGATTCGAGTCCGAGGAAGGTGGCGGTCATCTCCAGTTGCTCGAAACTACTCGAGGTACGGGAGGCACAATAAATGGGGCCTGGGTGCGCCGGACGACCGGTAAATCCCAAAAGATCGGCTAGGATGAAAGAACCTAATTGGCCCGTTGCCCCTGTCATGAATATTGCTGCCGTACTTTCCATCGATTAAAACCTAATGTGAAGGTAGTGGTTATTACTTTTGTAACCCTATTTCTTTCCCTATGAAAAAAGCTGATATTCAAGAAGCATTGAGCCATGTAGGCAACAGCACGGAAGCCAATATTGTGGCGGCTGATCTGGTGCGCAACATTCAGATTTTCGGGGACGAGGTGATTGTAGATGTAGAAAGCATCAGCCCGACCCTACAGAGCAAAAAGAAATTAGAGGTTGATATCATGAAGGCCATTCACGACCGAGTGAATGAGAAAGCCAAAGTGGTGGTGAATGTGAGTGTAAGCGAGCGTGCGAAAGACACCCCGGCGAATCCTATTAAGGGCGCGCCAATACCGGGGGTGCAGAACATTATCGCCGTAGCCTCAGGCAAGGGCGGTGTGGGCAAGAGCACCGTGACAGCAAACTTGGCCATCACCTTGCATAAAATGGGCTTCAAAGTGGGGCTTATTGATGCCGATATCTACGGGCCTTCAGCGCCTTTGATGTTTGATGTGCAGCACGCCAAGCCGATGAGCGTTCACGTGGATGGCAAGAATAAGATGGGACCTGTAGAGGCCTATGGCATTAAAATCATGTCCATCGGTTTCTTCGCACAAATGGACCAAGCGGTGGTTTGGCGCGGGGCAATGGCAACGAAGGCCTTGACTCAATTAATCCATGATGCCCACTGGGGAAATTTAGACTTCCTCCTCATTGACCTGCCTCCAGGTACAGGAGATATTCACCTGAGCATGGTGCAGAATGTGCCGGTGACAGGAGCAGTCATCGTGAGCACCCCACAAAAAGTAGCCTTGGCAGATGCGCGCAAGGGAGTGGCCATGTTCAAGATGGACCAAATCAGCGTACCGGTGCTAGGGCTTATTGAAAACATGAGTTATTTCTCGCCACCGGAGCTGCCGGAGAACAAATACTACCTCTTTGGAAAAGAAGGCGCACAGAATTTGGCCAAGCAATTGGACATTCCATTCTTAGGAGAACTACCATTGGTACAGAGCATCCGCGAAGCGGGTGATGTGGGCCGTCCTGCCGCCTTGCAAGAAGGAACAGCGACCCCGTTGGCTTTTGAAGAAATCACTCGTAATATTGTAGCAGAAGTAGCAAAGCGCAATGAGAATCTTCCTCCTACTGAGATTGTGAGGATCACGACCATGGCAGGATGCTCAACAAAATAGGTTATGAGCGATCTAATTCCACGCATAGAAAAAGCCCTTGACGAAGTTCGTCCCTTCCTCGCCAATGACGGCGGAGATGTGAGCGTCGTTGCCGTTGAGGGAACTACCGTTAAGGTCCAGTTTCATGGGGCTTGCGTCGGTTGTAAGGTCAGCGATTTCACCTTGAAAGGCGGTATTGAAACCACCATCAAAAAGTACGTACCGGAAATTGAGAACGTCGTCTCAATCAACGAATAAATCTAAACAGCATGCTGGAAATTCAGCGAATCAGAAAGGCGCCAGAAGCCATTATCGAAGGCTTGAAAAAGCGCGGTATTGATGCCACAGAAACCGTGAATACGCTCATAGAATTGGACGCAAAACGTCGTTCTATTCGTCACGATTTGGAGGAAAAGCAACACCAGAGCAATGAATTAGCGAAGGAAATAGGCATTCTCTACAAAAGCGGACGCGGCGACGAGGCCAATGCATTGAAGGCCCAGACTGCTGGATTGAAAGAAGCCATCAAGGAACTGAACGAGCAAGTTCAGGCGGTCGCAGATAGCGAGCACGAGCTGCTGTTGACCTTGCCAAACGTTCCACACGAAAGTGTGAAAGCCGGCAAGGACGAAAACGACAACGAAGAAGTGAGCCGTGAGGGCGAAATCCCTTCCTTGGGTGAGCATGCGCAGCCGCACTGGGAATTGGCCGAAAAATATAACCTCATCAACTTTGAGTTGGGGGTAAAAATTACCGGGGCAGGATTCCCTGTATACGTGAACCAAGGTGCTCGCTTGCAGCGCGCCATGATCAATTTCTTCCTAGACGAGAACCGCGCAGCAGGATATACGGAATACCAACCCCCACACTTTGTGAATGCCGCTTCAGGCTATGGAACGGGACAGCTGCCGGATAAAGAAGGCCAGATGTACGAAATGCCGGTGGACGGTTTGTACGCCATTCCAACCGCAGAGGTGCCCATCACCAATATTTTCCGCGATGAGATCGTCAATGCCAACGACTTCCCTATCAAGAGCACGGCCTACACGCCTTGTTTTAGAAGAGAAGCAGGCTCTTACGGCAAGGATGTACGTGGGTTGAACAGATTGCACCAGTTCGACAAAGTGGAGATCGTGACCATCGATCACCCGAACAACAGTTACGACCGCTTGGACGAGATGGTCGCACATGTCGCCGGTTTGTTGCGCAAACTAGAACTGCCGTTCCGCGTATTGCGCCTATGTGGCGGCGATGCCGGTTTCACCTCAGCCTTGACCTATGATTTCGAGGTGTACAGCGCTGCACAAGAACGCTGGTTAGAGGTGAGCTCCGTCTCAAACTTCGAAACCTTCCAAGCCAACCGCTTGAAGCTGCGTTTCAAGGACGAAGAGGGCAAATCACAATTGTGCCACACCTTGAATGGATCTGCGATGGCCTTGCCGCGCGTATTGGCCGCCTTGCTGGAAAACCACCAACAAGCCGACGGCATCCGCATCCCTGAAGCATTGGTTTCTTACACTGGATTCGACAAGATTTCTTAAGGCATGAACAAGGTATTCGGCATTGCCCTAATCGCACTATCTATGAGCAGCTGCCAAAAGCAAGCTTGGCAGATGGAGATGGGACAAAAGCTGGATTCCATGATTACCCTCAGTGAAAGTCATGAGCAGGTGATCGCCTCGACCAATATGGACCGAGTGCAAGAGGCCTTTGAAACTCTCGGCGCCTTTGAGGTGTTCTTCACCGAACATTTGCACGACATGGAAGTGCTGCAAGTGGACAGAAGCATGTACACAGGCCCGTTATATGATATGGCCAATTGCGTGAAATACCTCGGCCGAGTAAACGGGTCGTACAGCGACGGTTTGGATCCTGAATTCACCACCATGCAACTCAGGCATTTGAGCTTTGATGTCGCCGCAGGCACCATAGATAGCGCAGAAGCCGCGCCGTATTTTATTCAAGAGGCCACAGCCCTGCATTCTGCGGATAAGGTCATCGCAAAGAGCTACGGCGGTTGTTTTTCATGCCTGCGCAACTATCAATCATTGGTAGCCCAATTAGACTCTCTAAAAGGTTTTATCTTGGCGCCACATGCGCAGCAATAAGACCCTACTCTTCCTTTTATTCTCTACGGTGGCCTTCGCCCAGACTAAGGGCGTGCCCTGTGATTCCTTGTTGGCTGTTTCTGCCCTAACAGAAGCCATTGAGTGCTTGGAAGACAGGCACCAGGAAAACCCCACAGGACCGGCCTATGAGAAGTTACTTCAAGCCTATTTGTTGAATGAAGATTCGGTGTCCGCAACGAAATTGGCCAAACGTCAAGCAAAGGCGCATGGGCAAATGCGGCCGCAATACTATGTCGATTATTGGCACCTGTCGAAAAGTTTGGACCGACGCGGTCCAGATTATTTGGTCATTGAAAACTTAACGCGCAGCAATCCATTTTCAGTGCGTGCGACCGTGCAGCAATTGGAGCGCTATGGCTACGTGCAGGAAGGCATTGATTTGTTCCTGCTTGCCGAAGCGGAGAAACCACAAATTAATGTGGCCTACGAGCGGGCGTTGCTGCATGCACAATTGGGCCAATATGAATTGCAATACCTAGCCTACCTGCAAGCCTTGCAACAAAACCGCGGGTACCTCGCTACCATTGAAGCCAAGATTGCACAGAACCTCAGCTTCGACGAGAGTGGAATCCACAGCCGGACGGTTAAAAAGGTCCTGCTCGATGCCTTGAAGCGCGGGGCCAATCCCCTATTTGAGCAGCTCTACCTCTTCGTCCTACGACAAGAAGGGAACTTTACTCAGGCCATTACCTATCTAAAAGCGTCCTCCAAGCAGGGACCGCTGGCCGTGGAGCCTTTGATTGAGATCGCGCAGGAATGTGTGGAACTTGGGGAGCACCCATTGGCCCAGGATGCTCTAGAATTCCTGCTTTCTAATGCCCAAGAGCTTCGGTATGTGGGAAGGCTAGAATATGTGCTCGTCCAACTCGCTCAAAGCTATGTGGCCAGCAACCTCAATGATGAGTTTCAACAATTGAGCAGCCAATACCCTATGGGCAGCCAACGCGGGGTTTTTCAGTGGGAACTCTACCGGGAATCGCAGCAGTTCAAAAGCTTGTCAAAATCTCCGGAGGCCCTCAGTGCCTATAGTGAAAACCTAACACTGCTAAGAGATATGTACCCTGCCGGCAAGCAACGCGGATTGGTCTACCTCGCCGAAGCCGATGCAAAACGCAGCTATGGCCAGTTTGACGAGGCACTCATGGATTATGCAAGGGCGGAACAGCTCTTGGGAGATTCTGAAGAAGGCGACCAAGCTCGATTGGAAAAGGCCCTGTGTGCGTTGTACCGTGGAGACATCACTTGGGCCAAAACACAACTCGAAGTCCTCTTGAAAAGCACCAGTAAAACCATCGCCAATGATGCCATGGAATATGCGCTATTGATCAGCGCCAACACTGTGGAGGATACGCTTATGGAAGGGCTTCAACTCATGAAAGAGGCCCTCCTGCTCGAGGCGCAGTGGGAATACAGCCAGGCCCTTGAACAGTACGAAAGTCTCTTAAACATCCTTATTGCTCATGAGCTCTATGACGACCTTTTGCTGAGGTTGGGCAGGCTGCATGCACAGTTGGGCCAATATGCACAGGCTAGAGAATACTTCATCCAACTCGAAGCGGTATCCAAAGGCGGCATGTGGTTGGAAGAGGGCATTTACTTCGCTGCGAAAATGTCCGCACTGCTGAAATCTGAATCTGCTGCCTTAGAGCTAGAGGACTATCTCGTCGAATATCCCAATGGCCTTTATACTGAAGAAGCAAGACAGTTCTACCGTACCTTTACGCCATGAGCGAACACATCTATAATGTTACCGTAGCCGTAGATTCTTCCGTTGAAGCACAGTGGAAGGAATGGATGCTCAACACACACATACCAGAGGTGATGGAAACGGGTATGTTTAAAAGCTACTTGTTCACGGAAGTTTTTCCGGAGCAGGAGCAAGAACACCCGAGCTACAGCATTCAATACCGCGCCAGCGATTTGGAAAGCATTAAGCTCTACATGCAGATGTATGCACCTGAGCTCAGAGATAAATCATTGAAAGCTTGGGGGAATCACGCACTGGCGTTCCGAACCTTGCTCGAAGTCATCGACGAAAAATAATGCCACATACCCATTGCTTCACTTTGCCGAACGGCCTGCGTTGTGCTTTTCAGTACAAGAAAAGTACCGTTGCACACATGGCTGTGGCCATCAAAGCAGGCTCGAGAGACGAGCTTGAGCATCAGCAGGGATTGGCACATTTTATCGAGCACAACCTCTTCAAAGGCACTGAAAAACGCAAGGCATACCACGTATTGTCGCGTTTAGATGATGTGGGTGGAGAGCTCAATGCCTACACCACCAAAGAGGAAACCATCATCCATGCCAGCTTTCTCAAAACTGACTTTCGACGTGCGGCGGAATTGGTTGCTGATGTGGTCTTCAAGAGCACCTTCCCTCAAAAGGAATTGGACAAAGAAAAGGACGTCATTAAGGACGAAATCCACAGTTACCTCGACAGCCCCGCTGATCGCATTTTCGACGATTTTGAAGATTTCATTTTCCAAGGCAATGCCCTTGGACGCAATATTTTAGGAACTCCTAATAGTGTAGACGGCCTCACCCGTGAAGATATATTTGAATTTCAAGGGCGCACTTACACGGCGGACCGCATAACCTTGTCCTTTGTAGGTCCCTTCAGCCAACAACGCGTGGAACAAATGGCTGCGGAGTTTTTCGCCGAGTACACGCTTAACAACAATACTTGGGAATCACATTTTGATGCGCCCGATCGCCCCGAACGACGTGTGGAAGAAGTCGCACAGTTTCAAGATCATTACATCATTGGTTGGCGTACGCCGGGCATTCACCATCCGCAGCGTCGCGCCTTACTCCTACTCAACAATATTTTAGGCGGACCCGCTATGAATAATAGATTAGGGCTCAACATTCGCGAAAAGCATGGTATCGCCTACAATATTGAAAGTTTCCTGAAGCCTCTATAGCGATGTGGGGTTGTTGGGCATTTATCTCGGGTGTGATCCCTCACAAACCGAGAAAGCAGCCACTCTTGCCGCCAAAGAGGTCAAAAAACTCCAAGAGCAGCAATTAGGGATCCTACAGCTCAGCAAATCCAAAAACCAATTTATTGGGCAGATGGCTTTGGCGGAGGAGAATGGCCTTAATTCGTGCATCGGGGCTGGGCGGGCATTGCTGTACTTCGGAAAAATCAACAGCTTTGACTATGTCGCTGAGCAAGTACGCAGCATCAGTGCCATGGACGTAATGGAGGCTGCACAGGCATTCTTATCGCCACACCAAGGCTACGAACTGATCTATAAAAAAGCGGAGTAATGGAGTTTCTCAGCGACGATCTTCATAATTATATCGCAGGACGCACTACCGAAGCTCCAGCCTATCTAGATGAACTCGAGCGTGAAACTTGGCTCAAGGTATTGATGCCGCGAATGTTGAGCGGTCACGTGCAAGGACAGATATTAAAGATGTTCTCTAGCATGATGCAGCCAACCTACATCTTAGAAGTGGGCACCTACACTGGTTATGCTTCACATTTCCTAGTCGAAGGGCTTCAGCCAGGTGGAGAGTTCCATGCGGTGGAGATCAATGAAGAATTGGAAACCATCATTAAAAAATATTGGGCCAAACACGAGAAGGCGGATCAAATGCACCTTCACATCGGACCTGCCGCAGAGGTATTAGAATCGCTTCATAGACCTTGGGATTTGATTTTCTTGGATGCCGATAAAATCAATCTCATTCAGTATTACGAGCAGCTGCTCCCGCAGCTCCGAACAGGAGGCATCATGCTCATTGACAATATTTTATGGTCCGGCAAGGTCGTTGGCGGTCCTCATTCTGGCGACAAGGACACCAAAGCCATCCAAGCACTCAACGATCACGTGGCCCAAGACATCGCGTAGAGCAAGTAATTCTTAGCGTTCGCGATGGAATTATGATGGTGAGGAAACTATAATTATTTCGTTTCCTTTACTTATCTTGTTGGCACTTTAATTCTACTAAATAAGATTTATGAAAAAAGTTCTACTCCTTGCTGCAGTGGCACTAGGATTCAGCGCTGTCGCTCAAGATGCAGTTAATGCACGCTTGATGCAAGCAGAACTTCCTGTATCCTCAGCTGCTCGCGAAAAAATCGAAGACATCATCTTGAAAAGAGGTGGTGCTGTAGACGAATTGTACGACTACACTGATTTCTTGTACCAGTACTACAGCTCAGACATGGTATTGGGTGCAATTACAACGACTCCTGATTCAACTACAACTATCGTTTACGGCGATGGTAGTGCATCTGCATCGTACAACCACGCAGTGGGTGCTTTGTATGATTTCAACTACTACGGTTGGGGCGACGGTGAATTTGACGAAGGCGATCAAGTAACTATTGATTCACTTTTCGTAGTAGGTGGTTACGAAATCTACCAAGGCAACCGTGACGATAAAATCCGCTTCACCATTTTCAAAGGTGCAGATGGTTTCTCAGCGCCATTCTCTGGTGTTCAGTACCCAGCGGCTTACTTCGCAGCGCTTCCTTCAACTGTTCAGCCAACGGCTAAGACTATGGACTACGCAGGTAGCACATCACACGGTCTAGCAGGTGGTCCTACTTCTACATCTACTGTTCAAGTAGAGTACACGTTGGACGAAGGCGATACTTCAGTGGCTGTAGTAGGTGTTGAGGTACCAAACGGCGGCTTCACTATGAGCGGTGATGAATTGTTGGGCATCTTTGTTCAATACATCCCAGATAGCTTGAGCGGTAACGATACCATCAACTACCAAACCACTTCTGGTGATATCAACCCATTCTACTTCTACTACTACCGTGAAGGAAACACTTCTGCTCCACAGGGGTACTTCATCCAAGATTTCGACAGCACGTCTACGAACTGTTCTAACTTCTTGTTCACGGATACTCGTTACGGTAACCACGCTGGAACTTCAGCTTGGAGAAACGACCAAACGAGCATCAACATGAACTACTCTCACTTGATCTGGTTGCGTGCCTCTGGTACTTCATCTGTAGGTTCAGAAGAGTTGGCTCTGACAGAAGCTTCTATCTACCCTAACCCATCTAACGGTGTGGTAAACGTAGAGTTGAACGCTAATGCAAACGCAACTGTAACGGTTGTAGATATCCTAGGTCAAGTGGTATACCGCTCAAACGAAAACTTCGTAGCTGGTAACCGTAAGACTATTGATCTAAGCACTCAAGCAAAAGGAATGTACTTACTTTCTGTAGAAGGTGAAGGCATCAACGTTGTTGAGCGCATTTCAATCAAATAAGCCTCACTCGCTTAACACAAATACCCAAACCGGGCTCTTCGGAGTCCGGTTTTTTTTGTGCCCAATTTTTACTTGCGGAATGCTTGGCGTACCTGCTTGAATAGCTTGCTCTTGAAGACGTAATCTTCAACATCTGCGTTGGTACTGCCCAATACTTCAGAATTTGTTCCTTCCCAAACCTTATGACCTTCCTTCATAAAGATCACGTGATCCCCTATTTCCAGAACGGAGTTCATGTCGTGGGTATTGACGATGGTTGTCATATTGAACTCGTGGGTGAGTTCTTGAATTAATTGGTCAATAACAATAGCGGTCTCTGGATCCAATCCAGAATTTGGCTCATCACAGAAGAGGTACTTGGGATTCATAGAGATGGCGCGGCCAATGGCTACACGCTTTTGCATCCCTCCAGAAATCTCACTAGGGAACTTATCCGCTGCACGCTCTAATCGTACGCGGTCCATCACGAACTTCACACGTTCGTCCTTCTCCTGCTCAGTCATTGCCGCAAACATTTCGAGCGGAAAGCGAATGTTTTCCGCCACAGTCATGCTGTCGAACAAGGCACCGCCTTGGAAGACCATTCCAATCTCTTGACGTAAGGTTTTGCGACGCGCTTTGGTCATTTCTCCGAGCACCTCATCTCCATAATGGATGGTGCCCTGATCCGGTTCGAAGAGCCCAAGAATGGTCTTTAGAAACACCGTTTTACCAGATCCTGAACGACCAATAATCAAGTTTGTTTGACCTTGAATGAAATCAACATCAATGCCCTTGAGTACATGGTTCTCACCAAAACTCTTTACGATGCCTTTGGCTTGAATCATCTGGTAAGGATTAAATCTGTCAATAGATAGTTCGCCAAAATGATTGCCAAACACGAGCGAACCACGGCGTTGGTACTGGCTATTCCTACTTCAACGGCACCGCCTTTAACTGAATATCCCGAATATGCACTTACGCTGCCGATAATAAAGGCAAAGGCTGTTGCTTTGATCAATCCATAAATGGCATTTTCGAAGACGATATATTCCAGCCTATAGCCCATGATACTCTCTTGAAAAGGAACCAATCCTAGCAAATCGCCTGCCATCGCTCCTCCCCATAGACCTAGAAAAAGAGATAGAATGATCAGTACCGGATTGAACAATACGAGGGCAGCCACTTTCGGTAAAATCAGAAAGCTTGCACTGTTCACCCCCATAATCTCCAAAGCATCTATTTGCTCTGAAACCCTCATGGTACCCAAACTTGAGGCAATATTAGAGCCTACTTTACCGGCTAAAATCAAGCTTACCACCGTCGGACTAAACTCAAGGGTGATACTCTCTCTGGTCGCCATGGCAATGTAATACGTGGGGATCAGCGGGTCATCGCTGAGCTGGAAGGCCGTTTGAATGGTCACAACCGCACCCATGAAGACGCTTAGAATGACCACAATGCTGATGGAATCCAGTCCCAACAAACGAATCTCTTGCACCAAAGCGCGCATGAATAGTCGCCAACGGTCGGGTCTGCGGAAGACTTTTGTCATCAGCAGCACATAAGCACCCATTCCTTCAAAAAAGTTCGTGATCATATGGCTAATTTACAGTTTCTTTGAAGGACAAACTCCTATGTTATGAAGAGAATTGCCACTATTTGTATCGCCCTTTTTGCGTTGGCATTGAGCAGCTGCGGTACCGCGAAAGATTGCGATTGCCCATCGTTCTCTCAACAACCTGTAGAACAAACTACTAAGGCATAAATGGACCTCAGCATCATCCAACCGCTGCTGCCTACGGGTGATGTGCTGCCATTGATGGAAGCCTGGACGGCGCCCTATGATTTTGATCTCAAAATAACCCGTCCCCGCAAGAGCAAGCTCGGCGATTTCAGACCGCCGAAGCCTGGAAAGCGCTCGAGCATTACCATGAACGGGAATTTAGGCCCCTACCAATTCCTCACCACCTTCGTTCACGAACTAGCCCACCTCATTACTTGGGAAAAGTACGGCCGCAGGGCCGCTCCACACGGCAAAGAATGGAAACAATGCTTCGGAGCACTATTGATTTCTTTGGCCGAGGCTCATCCTTGGCCTGAAGTGTATAAGAAGGCCATTTTACACCATGCAGCGCGCCCGAAAAGCGCTGTGGGTGGTGATCCAAGTCTACAGAGCATCTTGTTGCAGCTCGATGGCGAGGACGACCAGATACTATTACAAGATTTGGCGCCTGGCGATGAATTTCACTTCAAAACGCGCCACTTCCGCTACCAAGAACGTCGCCGAACTAGAGCACTCGTCATGGATCTTGGGAATAAAAGATTATATACCATCCCCTTGGTCGCCCGCATAGACCCTGCAGATTAATTACCTTTGCCACAAACAATGGGGCACGCATGGCAAAGAATATCTTCTCGACAGATTATACATTGGGAATTTTAGGCGGGGGCCAATTGGGCAAAATGATGCTCTACACCACCCGCAAATTTGACATCCGCACGAAAGTGCTCGATCCCTCTCCCGACGCCCCAGCACAGTTTGGCGCAAACGAATTTCAAGTAGGCTCACTTCAAGATTACGATACCGTCATGGCATTTGCTGCCGATTGTGATACCGTATGTATTGAAATTGAAGCCGTCAACGTACAAGCGTTGAGAGACCTTCGCGCCCAAGGCAAGAAGGTACATCCAAACCCAGATAGCCTCGAGCTCATCCAGGACAAGACCAAGCAAAAACAATTCTACGCCGACCACAACATCCCCACCTCACGTTTTGAGATGGTCTCAGGCAAGGCCGAATTTGAAGCTGCTCGCGACCGTTGGCCCATCCCTTTTGTGTGGAAGGCTGCTACCGGTGGCTATGACGGTTTTGGCGTGGTAGTTTGCCGCAGCGAAGAAGATGTACAACATATCCCAGATGCCCCGGGCATGCTCGAAGCATTTGTGGACTTTGAACTAGAAGTAAGTGTGATTGTCGCCCGCAACGAAAGTGGCGAGGTGAAGACCTTCCCTGTGGCAGATCAAGAATTCCACCCTACGGCCAACCAAGTAGAATATGTGCTCTGTCCTACCGTTTTGGACGAAAGATGCAGCAAAAAGCAGAAGAGATTGCCATTAAAACTGCGGAAGCCTACGATATCTGCGGACTACTCGCAGTTGAGTTGTTCGTCACTGCCGACGGAGAGATCTTAGTCAACGAAGTAGCCCCACGTCCTCACAACAGTGGACACCACACCATTGAAGCTTGTTACACGAGCCAATTCGAACAGCACGTTCGCGCCGTCCTCGACCTGCCCTTAGGTTCTACCGAACTCAAAGCAGCGGGCGTGATGGCGAACCTAGTAGGTGCAGAAGGGTATAGCGGGGATGTAGTGTATCAAGGGTACGACGAGTTGCTCGGAGAACCAGGGGTAAACATCCACATTTACGGCAAGGCGCAAACACGTCCTTTCCGTAAAATGGGACACGTCACGGTAGTGGCAAAAGATAGAGATGAAGCCCGCAAGCGCGCCGAGTGGGCAAAGAATAGTATATTGGTCAAAAGCAAATAGTCATGATCGGAATCATTATGGGCAGCACTTCAGACCTGCCAGTTATGCAACAAGCTATCGATGTATTGGACGAATTAGGCCTCGCCTATGAAGTTGATATCGTCAGTGCCCACCGCACGCCAGAGAAGCTTATGGATTACGGTCAGAATGCGCACAAAAGAGGCATTAAAGCGATCATTGCCGGCGCCGGCGGTGCAGCACACCTCCCAGGTATGGTGGCTTCCGTTAGCCCGCTTCCAGTAATAGGTGTTCCGGTACACAGTTCAAATTCGATTGACGGTTGGGACAGCGTACTTTCTATTCTTCAAATGCCGGGCGGCGTTCCTGTAGCTACGGTAGCATTAGATGGTGCCAAGAACGCTGGTATCCTTGCTGCACAGATTGTAGGTTCTTCAGATGCAGCGGTTTTAGAGCGCATTGTAGCTTATAAAGAAAGCCTGAAAGAGAAGGTGCTCAAAGGCGCTGAAGAGGTTAAGGCGAAGTACACTAAATAAGGCACAATTTTCGCTACCTTTTAGGTATGCGAAGCCCCATCAATATTTCCATCCCTGAGCCATGCGGAGAAAGCTGGCAGAATATGACCCCAGTTCAAGGAGGTCGTCACTGCGATGTATGTGAAAAATGCATTGTAGACTTCACGCAGTCCTCGGATAAAGAAATATGGAAGGCGTATCAGAAAGAGGGGAAAATCTGTGGCCAATTTCGTGCTGACCAACTCAATCGACTCATCTCAACGCCGAAAGAAAAACGCATGCCCATGGGTATTGCTGCGGCAGCAGCCCTTTCGATGAGCACCCCAGCGATGGCACAAACCTCAGCGCCGGCTGTGGTAGAAATCCCTTCGACTTACGAGAGCCAAGCCAACGCCTACCCTCAAGAGGTCATTCTTAAAGGAAGGGTATACGAAAATGAAACAGGAGAACCCATCCCCTTTGCCAATGTGCAGTTATGGTCCAAAGGAGAAATGGTCTACGGCGGCGCTACAGATTTTGACGGCTATTTTGGAGTTAGAGAAAGCATCGTAGCCGAGCATCCTGTGGACGCAATTGTAGTGAGTTATATCGGATACACAGATATTCGAAAATCCTTTGACCCGCCATTAACGCCACGAACATTTGAACAACTTACCGACGATTTGGCCATTGCCATGGATGAAGAACAGGTGATGCTTTTGGGTGATGTGGTGATTATCAAAGCACCTTGGTACAAAAGACTGTGGTGGCGTATTAAACGTCCGTTTCACTAGGCTGCATCGCCCCTTTCAATCGTTTGATGATCCACCATCCCAAAGGGACATAGGAGATCCAGAGTAAAAGTAATGGTATGATGTTCACGGCCTTCATAAAGCCCATTGGATCCCCTCCGTTTTCTTGAATCTCAAGAATAAAATAAATGACATACGCAACATAAAGGAATACAAGACAAAGCGTACTCCCCACCCAATACTTGCGAAGGAATGATTTGAAAAAATCTTCGTACGGCTGACTACCTACCTTATTATACCATACCCAATTCAACCACGCATGAAAGGGCAATGAACCAACCATCGCGATTCCACAACTAATTAAGAATACGAATCCAGTCCCGTCGAGGTAAAACGTGCCATTAGGAATATTGACCAACAAAATAACCAATACCGACAACAGTATGCTGCCCAAAATAGAGCTACCTAGATAGTAAGTAAGGGCATATTGAGCAGGCATCTACAATCGTTTCAAGTGAGAAATCAAAAGCTCCTTCTTCCTATTGCTCACCGGAACCGTAGACCCATCATGCAATAACAGGTATCCACCATCGGCGCTGACGTATCGGCTCACCATTTCTAGGTTAACAAGATGACTCTTGTGCACTCGTTCAAACCCCGCGGGACGCAACAAGGTCTCATACTCCTTCATCGTCTTCGACGCGAGTACGGAGGTTTTGTTGTTCAAGAAGAACTGGGTATAGTTTGAACTGCTTTCGCAACGGACGATCTCATTGACATTGAGAATGTACATTCCCTCTGTCGTAGGGATGACCAATTTTTTCGGCGCCTCCTTCGATGCCGCAGCTGCAATATTTGCCTGCTGGGCGGGAATTCTTGAAGCCCCTGCCTTTCGTACGGCCTTGACTAAATCTTCCGCATCGATAGGCTTTAAAAGGTAATCCAATGCCGCATGCTTGATCGCTTGAATGGCAAACTCATCGTGGGCGGTGGTGAAAATCAAACCTGGGAGATCGCCGCCTGTCCACTGATCGATCAGATCAAAACCGGATTCGCCATTGAGGTTGACATCCAAGAAAATGACATCGACATCTTCCTCGTCCAGTGCTTCTAGTGCTTCTTTCACAGTTTGACACAATGCAACGACCTCTACCTCTGGACAGAAGAGGTTGAGCTTCCCTTGAAGGGCCTCCAAAACGGGACGTTCATCGTCTAACAAGAGTGCACGCATGGGCGGTTAAGATTTAATTCTAATGTACGGGTTAGCCGTCATTTTCCATAGTCAGAATGAGTGAAACCTGCATTCCATCGGGTGAATGTTCTTCGCCCAGTCTATTGCAGTGCAACGAGAACTCGCCGCCGTACTTTTTAGAGAGCAGGTGTAGGCGTTCTTCAATGATGGCCAAACCGTGACTTTTTGAGGCTTTCTGCGCGGGGTCAAAACCCGGGCCGTTATCGGTGATGGTGATTTGGACGGATGGGCCTTGAAGTGAGAATTGGACCCTAATACTGCCCTCCTTACCCTCCGCCAACAAAGGCCGAATGGCATGCTGCACGGCATTTTCCACCAACGGCTGAACGAGCATTGGCGGCACGTGGTAATCGTATGGGTCTAAATCATCGTCCACTTCGACGGAAGTTTTGAAAGTGCCGTAACGCAAGATGCAGAGGTCAAGGTATTTCTCGATGAGTTCCTTTTCATCCGCTATAACCATGGAGGTACTGCGTGAGCTGTCGAGGGTGAGGCGCATCATCTTGGCCAATTTTCCCATGTACTGCACCGCATCCTTGGGTTGATTTTTAAAGATGAAGTTCGAAATGGCATCCAGGGCGTTGAAGAGGAAATGAGGATTCATCTGCAAGCGCTTGCTCGCTAATTCTGCATCGGCCAATCGCTCCTGAAGTTCGAGTTTTTCTTGAATCTGAATCTTGGCTTTGCGCTGTCTGTACCAAATTCCCGAGGCGATAAGGATGATGGCGATGGACCAGAACAGTGGACGTTTGTACCACCACGCGGAGATGCGGTACTCATAGTGCGCGTTCATGCCTTGCTCAAAATCCAACCTATGGCTGGTTTGAATGTCGAGGGTATAGTTGCCCGGGGCGGGACGCACGAATAGGACGGGTTCGCCGGGGGTGAAGGTGTTCCAAGGATCGTTATTGATGCGGTAGCGCCCGTGAATTGGGGCAGAGGAGGATTTTTTATGCGTCGTGGTGAAGCCTATGGAGGCCGGTTCCACCTCGAGGTCGTCGAAAGAGGGAATGGTAAGGCCATTGGCGGTAAAGTCGATGTGGAGGTGGCGAAGGGAATTGGGCACCCCTTTATTATCAAATTTCCACAACCCCATAGGTGTTGCTACCCACAAATCGTTGCCGATCACGGCTATATCGTAGTTTCCAGGTCGAAAAGCGGGCAAGCCACGAGCCATGCCAAGAGTGTACCGTATGCCATCTTCGTTGAACACATCAATACCGTCGGCATAAGCGCCATAGTACAGCTCATCCGCGGTATCTACGTCGTAGTACGTAGGATGCGACTGACGCTCGGGCATGGGCTCAAAATCGTCCATGGTCCAAGTCCCTTCTAGCAGTTTATTTAGCGCAATATGACCTAGCGGGGTGCGTGCTTTGGCTCCGTCGAAAGCGAAAATGGGCATGCCTGAACCCACTTTCTTCCATGTGAAATCAACACGATCCCATTGAAAATAACCGCCTTCCGCACTCAGCAGCAATCCATAGTCAGTGGGACCAAGATCAAAGATTAGGCCTTTAAAATTCTGTCGATTCAGCTCATAACCTGTTACATCTAGGGTGACCAATTCTGAACCAATTCTCAAAAAATTAAATCGCTCAAAACCCAAGGTCATGCGCCAAATTCCCGAGGCTTTATCACTAATCTGCGTGGCTGCATCACTGTACGCTATTCGAACGCCGTCGGCCGTGATGATATAGGTGGTGCCATCATCATTGGTAACCTCCAAGGGGTAGGATTGTAAAACACCTTGAACCTCCGGCACCAACCCGCTATCGCTAACGGAAAAACTAAAAATCGAGCTTCGATTAAACTTCTCAAAGCGAGTGCTAGGTCTGATGAATCCGTCGAGCAGTTCGTATACGCCTGAGCCCTGGGTTCCCAAATACAATCGGTCACCGTCGTACGCGGCACTAATGACCGGATCTGCCGGAAAGCCTTGGGCACGGCCGAGATCCTGCGCCTGCAATGCAGGAACAAGAAAAAGCAACAAAATCCGCGGAAACCATTTCATAACACAATGTTAGGGAATCAATTCTTAATTACTTTTGTCCTATGAAAGGAATTACAGCCATTGCCCTCGGGGTTTTATTATTTGCTTCGTGTACTACCGATGAACAGCGTTTCAACCGTGAAATCGCTGAAATCGAAGATTATATCGCCTCTACGGGTCTTGATTTTACCCCCACCGGTACAGGGTTGTATTACCACGTTACAAAGGAGGGGAACCTCAACCGAGTTCCAGATAGCTCTAACGACGTGAGCTTTAAGCACATTGGCTACCTCCTCGACAGCACCATCTTTTCTTCAGGTTGGTACGCTTCTGATCACGTAGCCATGCCGTTTTTGGTGCAAGGCTTCCAACAAGGCCTTCAAGCCTTAGGCGAAGGCGGAGCCGGGGTCATCGTATTTCCGTCGGAACTAGGATATGGCAAAAAAGGCGCAAGCACTGTACCGAGCTACAGCCCCATCGCGTTCCAGGTAGAACTCGTCAGTTACTACTAGGATAACTTTTAGATTTCCACATTTCTTGGGATTTAGAGGATTAGGGTCCAATTTATTTGGAAACCCCTTCCCATGTCCCTACCTCTTGCGTTGTGGCTGTACCTAGCCCACATCCATCCCTTTGACCTTCCTCCCTCGAGCGCGCAATCGCTGTTCCTAGAAGGCTACGGCTTTGAAGGCGCCTTTTCCGCACGGGTCGGCTACCGCAATGGCAACATCGGCCTTCAGCTCCACCACGAACAACTGATCCCCTATTCCTCCACGCAAATCCAAGGGCAATACGGCCTCTGGATCAATGAGAACTGCTGGATACAAGCCCAACTCGCCCCCGCCCGAACGGCCCTAGCTTCCCAAAGCTACTGGCACGCTCGATGGGGCATGCAAACCCTCTATCGCACGGACCATATGTGGTTGTACGGGGCGGTGGAGCGCGATGAAAATTGGGCCCTGAGGCTTCGCCAGGGCCTGGTTCTCGATGAACATTGGTCCATAAGCGCCGGCTGGGATTGGCAAGAACGCGGCCAGTTAGTCTATTCGGTCCAATTCAATCAACACCCCTGGCACCTGCAGTACCTCCAATCCGGACCCCATTGGGCGCTACACCTCCATCTTCCCTATAAAGAGTTCTACCTCAGCCTAGGCCTTCAAAACCAACACCTTCTCCTCCCGCTCCGATGGTACGCCCCTCTGCCCTGATCATCTTCTCGGCCCTCTACTTGCACACTTGCGCCCAAACACAGCAGTGGCACGAAACCCTAAGAGATACCCTCACCCTAAACAACTGCCCGCCCACCCTACTCTGGCAGGAGTACGGACTGAGCAAGGCCGCTGTATTTGAGGTCTGTGCCTACCGCGATGCCGTGGGGAAAATCCTCACCTACGACGAGCTGATCCCCATCACCTCCTTAGACAGCACCATGCTCCACACCCTCATCGAGCAACTGCCCCTAGACCGCCCCACCGAACGGCGTGGCGGAACCTCCGCCTCCTGTCGTCTCCGCCCCTCGAGCGCCACGCCCCTCCAAACCAACATCCACCACCCGGGTGGCCAATGGCGTGCGAGCTGGCACCGCGACAAGGGAATGCAATACAGCGGGTTTCTGCAAAGCCGCCAGCGGGTCGGCGCGGTGGAACTGAACGTGCTTACGGGCCAATTCTTTCTCAGTGCCGGCCAAGGATTGGTGCTGTCCGCGCCCACCTTCGGGGTGCCGCAGAGCCGCGAGTTTTTTGGGAGGGGGTTGCGCGGGACGGCCAGTGCCTATGGCAGCGAGAGGGGTTGGGCGGTGGAGGCGGTGAGCGGCTCGTGGACCGCCGCCTTGGGACGTGGCGAGGACGGCGGTTTGGGACGGGCGCAGTGGGAAGGTCAGAAGGGATATGTGGGGGCGGCTTGGCGCGGGGATGAGGCTAGTGTGTACGGTAAATGGTACGGCGGGAATTGGCGGTATTATGGGGAATGGAGCCGGGAGAAGCAGTGGATTGGGGTGAACGGATGGATGGACGATGTGTTGGTCGAAGGCAATGTGGAGCGCGAGGGAGCACAGTGGGTGCCGAATATGCTGATGAGCGGGCGGCAGGTTTGGGGGGATTGGCAATGGAATTGGCGGGCGGGACAGGTCAGTGCGCGGTGGCAAAAAGGGCCTTGGCAGGTGTTTGTGGCCAAGAAGGAATGGGTGCGAACGGTGGTGAGTTACGAGAACGATGGGTTCAAGGTGCAAGGTTACGGTCACGGAGGTAGCCGAGGGGTGAGCGTGAGAAAGGAGTTGGTAAGGGGCGAGCACAAATGGCAATGGATGTGGGCGGCAGCGGAGGTGCGTCAGGGCCCTATTTGGATGACTATGCCGTATATGCCGGGCAGCATTCCTAGCATGGCGCTGTACGATGATTTTTTCGGTGGCGCAGTGGGTTGGCGGTATAAGGGAATGGCGCTGCTGGGCAGCTGGAATGTGGGAGAAGCGCCTGAGGTGGTTGGCTCGCTTCGGTGGGATTTAAGAGAATTGGCCCCAGTGCTGCCAAAAATCCGGATAACTCTTGGCCACTACTTCCGGATGCTCGATGGACAGGGGCATGAGCATGGAAAGCGGGGCGAGTGACATGGCGACGCGGTGGTCTTCGCGGGAAGGTTGCGGGCCAAGGGCAGCGAATGTATGTGGGTAGGAAGTACAGGCGAGGCTATGATCGGTGGCTTGGACGGTGATGCCCAATTCTGCTGCGAGGTCCACCAAGGCTTGCAATCTATCGCATTCCTTGTGGGGCAAGGTCGAGAGTCCGAAGATCTCCATGGGCTGGCGCAGGGCAAAGCAGGTGGTGATCAACGCTTGGGCAAGGTCTGGGCATTGCTCGAGGTTGTAGACGAGTTTGCCGTAGGCCAGGGTGCTCTTTTTGGTGAGTTGGAGGCCATTTGAGGTGAACGTATGGCCGACGCCGAGCGGTTCAAAGTAGTCGAGGACCTTGCGGTCGCCTTGGAGACTGTGGGGTTGAAGGCCGGGGAAGAAAAGTGAGGCGGAGGTGGATAAGGCGACGGCCTCGCACCAGAAAGCCAGGGCGGACCAGTCGCGTTCGAGCGCAATGGTACGCGGGGTTGTGGCGGTGTAGGGCGCCATGGTCGCACTGTTTCCCTCTAGGGTGATGTCGAAGCCCAATTCCTTCATCATCGCCACGGTCATTTCCACATAACTGCGCGACGGCAAGGATTCCCAGCTCAGTTTGAGGCCATTGGGGAGTGCGGGGCCGATGAGCATGAGGGCGGTGAGGAATTGGGAACTTTTCAGGGTTCCGAGAGCGAGGGAGGAACGGGTGAGTGAGGCCCCGCAAATGCGCAGCGGCGGGTGCTGGTCCTTTCCTTCGTAGGTGATATCTGCCCCAAGGGCATTGAGGGCGTCGACCAGTTCCGCGATGGGTCGGCTGTTCAGGGCATCGGTGCCGCTGAGGACCTTGAGGGCACCGGGTTGGGTGGCCCAGTAAGCCGTGGCGAAGCGCAAGGTGGTGCCGCCGGCGCCAACGTGGAGGTCGCGCTCATCGGAGGATAAAGTTTGGGCGAGGAAGCGCGAATCTTCGGCCTTGGGAATGGAAGTTAGGGTGAGGTGCGGGTATAGGGCGGCAAGGATTTGGGCTCGGTTCGCCAAGCTTTTGTTTAGCGGCAAATCCACGGTACCTTCTAGGATGCCGGAATGTTTGGGGAGATGGAGCAAAGCGTCCATTAGAGGGAATTCAGGTGTTGGACGGCAGCGCGGAATTGGTCCCTAGAAATAGGACAATCAAAGGTAGGAGTGCCGATATTTTCGAGCAGCACAAAGCGCACTTGCCCCTCGGCATTTTTCTTATCGGCTTGCATCAGTGTCCACAGGGCATCGAGGGCATCTTCGTCCACCTTCGTCCACGGATAGCTTTGGCTTAAGGCGTTGAGTGCATCGTGTTGTTCGCTCAGGTACAGCGCCACATGAAGGCCTTGAATGACCGCCGCACCATGGCTGATGGGGCTGTGTTGGGCGCACCAAGATTCCCAGGCATGGCCAAAGGTGTGGCCAAGATTGAGGACCTTGCGCAGGCCATTTTCTTTAAAATCAGATTGCACGATGGCCAGCTTGGTCTCCACGCTTTGTCTGAGGTGCGCGTCGGTCAGGATTTGGGACGTCCATTGTAGCACTTGGGGCCAATTTTGCCCTGATAACAAACTGTGCTTGATCATCTCGCCGTGCCCGCTGCGCCACTCCTCTTCCGGCAAGGTGCTCAGGAACGAAGGGTCAATCAAAACGAGTTCGGCGTCGGTGAAGGTGCCTACTTGGTTTTTAATACCGTCGTGGTTGATTCCCGTCTTCCCTCCCACGCTAGCATCGACCATGGCGAGCAGCGAGGTGGGTACGTTGATGAAGGGGATGCCGCGCTTGAAGGTGCTCGCCACAAAACCGCCAAGATCGAGGACGACCCCGCCCCCTACATTGATCATCAGACTATTGCGGTCGGCGCCGTATTCCAGCAACACGGACCACAGTCCCGCGGCCACTTCTATGGATTTGCTTCCCTCGCCAGGTTCGACTTCCAAGATTTCGAAATTGCCGTCGAGATGAGGTAATTGGCCCACAAAACCGGGCAAACAAACACTGGTATTTGAGTCCACCAACAGGAACGTTTTCGACGGGCGCTGGGCCTTGAGATAGGCATCTAATGCTGCATATCCCGAAGCTGAATAAACCGGTGCTGTTCCTTGTTGTTTCACATACCAAAAGTACGATTTGAAACCTATATTTGGAGTCCAATTCACAGGCAGATGATTGACTTCACCAATACAGAGGTGGCATTCGGTATGAAAACCAATGCTGACCTGCAACAGAGTCGACTGTTGTTCGCTACCCTGAGTTCGCCTGGGGTGGTCGGTGCGCTTAAAAATGTGACCCTCGCTTCCCTCGCCTTGCGCTTGCCCATCAAAGGCATCGTGAAGGCCACGGTATTCCGCCAATTTTGTGGCGGCGAGACCATCGAAGAATGTCAACATCAGATCGACCGCTTGGCCGAGGGCCAGGTCGGTGCCATCTTGGATTATAGCGTGGAGGGCAAGGCCCAGGAATCGGACTTTGACCGCACCCTTCGCACCACCCTTCGCACCATCGAGTTTGCCGTCGCCAATGCCGACGTGCCCTTCAGCGTGTTTAAACCCACGGGATTAGGCAGCATTGCCATCTATGAAAAGGTGAGTCTCGGCCAGTCGCTCAGCGAAAAAGAGGCGGCGGCTTGGGAGCGCACGAAGGGCCGTTACGAGGAGATCTTTGCCAAAGCACATGAGCTTGGCGTGCCCGTGATGGTCGATGCGGAAGAGAGTTGGATTCAGCCGGCCGTTGATGAGCTGGTCATCCACTACATGAAACAGTACAATGGCGAGCGCGCTTTGGTCTACAATACGGCCCAGCTCTACCGCCACGACCGCTTGCAGCAGTTGAAAGATGCCTTGGCCTTGGCCCAAAAAGAAGGGTTCGTGTATGGCGTGAAGATTGTGCGCGGCGCCTACATGGAAAAGGAGCGCGAGCGCGCGGCAAAGAAGGGCTATGCCGATCCTATTCAGCCGAACAAAGCCGCGACCGATAGAGATTATAATGCCGCCGTGGATCTAATCTTGAACAACCTCGACCACATGGCCGTGGTCTTTGGTACCCACAACGAGCAAAGCGTGAAATTGGCCGCTGAGAAAATGGCCTCGCTGAACTTGCTTCCTGGAGATCCACGTGTTTTTGTGGCGCAACTCTTTGGGATGAGCGATCACATCAGCTTTAACGCTGCCGCACACGGGATGAATGTCGCGAAATACCTTCCCTTCGGACCGGTCAAAGATGTGCTTCCCTACCTGTTCCGTCGCGCCGAGGAAAATACCTCCGTGGAAGGACAGACTGGACGTGAATTATCGTTGATTCAAGAAGAGGTCAAGCGCAGAAAGCGCGCTTAATCCGGGAGTTGTTCGACAGAAAGGACTCGGACCGTATCTCCACAATTTTGCAAACGAATCAAATACGGGTAGCTCTCGTGGCTGTAGAAAAGTGCGTATTCCCCGCACGGTTCTTTGCGCGGATCGCTCTCGCCAAACTTGATTTTCCCATCGACCACAGCATGGTAATACAGGCTGTCTTTACTTAGGTCCAATTCCGGCTGTGCCAACGACGTGCTATCAATAACCTTCGTGCGGAAGATCTTCTTCACCCTGGCCTGCGGGCCGTATGCGTAATCTAGATCGCGCTCACCAAAGAACACCTTGACCAAGGCAACGCCAAGACCGATGCCGATGATGTAGAATAAAAGTCGTCGTAAAAATGCCATCTCAAAGAGTTTTGCCGTGGGCGGCGGTTAGGGGAGGCAAAGGTAAACCCTTCCCTTTACAATGCCCCAAACAATAAGCTATCATTCGAGAACGGGAGGTCGAAATGCTCGCCCAAATGTCTTTTGGTGAGCAGCCCCTTGTACATGTACAGTCCCGCCCGAACATTCAAGTCGTAGTGCAAACAATCTTCCACACCCCCACTATCGGCTACCTGCTGCAACAATGGCCCCACGATACTACTCATCGCAATGGCAGCGGTATGCCCCACGGCACTGGCCATATTTGGCACCATGTAGTGTATGACCCCAAATTTCTCAAAGGTCGGCGCATCGTGCGTCGTCAACTCAGAGGTCTCGAAACATCCCCCGCTATCGATGCTGATATCAATAATCACACTGTTCGGCTCCATCGCCGCAATCATATCCTCTGTCACGACCATCGGCGTACGACCGTCCACCGGCCTCAACGCCCCAATGACAATATCGGCCTTCATCAATCGCTTCGACACCACCAACTCTTGAATGACTTCCGTCCCCACGCTGCTCCCAAACATTTCTTGGGCATCGCGCAACCTGTTGATATTGCTGTCCATCAGGATCACCTGAGCGCCCATGCCTTGGGCCGCGCGCACGGCCGAGAGGCCGGCGACGCCGGCGCCCAGCACCACCACGCGGGCAGGCAACACGCCGGGAATGGGGCCCATGAGTTTTCCTTTTCGCGAGCCGTGGGCGCCGTCCGCGAGTAGGCTTGCGCCTACGCGCGCGGCCATCTGCCCCGCAATCTCACTCATGGCCATTCTCAAGGCACTTTGGTCTTCGGAATTGCGCACTTCCTCGAGGGCAAGTGCGGTGATTTTTTTATCGGCGAGCGCCTTGAAGTAGGCGCGGTCGCGAGTGCGTAGTTGGAGCGCAGAGATCAGGGTTTGATTGCCCTTCATGAGCGCTATTTCAGCGGGCGTGGGTGGCGCTACCTTCGCGACGATGGCACATTGGAAGATGGTGCCAGTGTCGGAGATGATGTCCGCCCCGGCATCCGCGTACATGCGATCCGTGAACCCCGCCAATTCCCCCGCGCCTTCTTCCACCATAATGGAATGGCCGGTGCGGGTGAGGATTTGTACAGATTCAGGAGTAAGCAAGATGCGGTGCTCATTCATTTCACGTTCCTTAGGAAGCCCAATATGCAAGTTCATGCTCTTGGTATCTATAGCCAATCGCTCTTCTTGTGTTGCCCAGGCCGTTTCAGACCAGCTGATGTAATCACTCATAGTTCCACGCTATTTTTTGTGTGCTGAGGCTGGGGTAAAAACGCACAGTACGCTGTCCGGACGGTGTAGCCGTGAGGTACACCACCCCAACAGTGTAGGGTAATAAAGATCGTACTTTTTCTCCCCATTCGATCCACATCGGGCAGCCATCTTCGAGATATTCTTCCAAGCCGACATCATAGGCCTCCTCTTCCGAGGTCAAGCGGTACGCATCGAGGTGGTAGAACCTTCCCTTTGGACCAAAGTGCTCTTCGATGAGTGCAAAGGTGGGCGAGGATCCGCGATCTTCGCTGCCCCAGGCCTCAAGCAAGGCATTGCACAAGGTCGTCTTTCCACTGCCCATGGGCGCTTCAAGAAGATTAACGTGGTGTTCGGTATGATCGAGAATGTGCGCGGCGAGCGTTGGCAGATCTGCCAAGGTCACGGCCTCATAGCACCAATGATCATTTTGGAACGTGAATCGCATAAGGAATTATCAATTCCTCCAAAGATACCCCACCGTGCTGATATGTGTTGCGGTAGTACTGGGCAAAATGGTTGAACCTGTTGGGATACACATAGAAATAGTCCGACAGGGCGAAGATGTATTCGTCCGCAATGTGCTGCTTCGGCAAGCCGACAGATTCAGGATTCTTGATGACCAAGCTGTGTTTGGATGGATAACTCATGCCATTGCCATTCTTGTATCGAAGGTTGGTGGTAAGCTCCTTGGTCCCAACCACCTTGGCGGGACGCTGAACATTAATGGTCCCATGGTCGGTGGTGATGATCACAGTATAGCCCTGCTCCCCGGCCCACTGCAACATTTTCAGCAGCGGCGAACCTTCAAACCACGTCTTGGTAATCCGCCTATACGCGGCATCATCACTGGCCAATTCCCTAATGACCTCCGTATCCGTCTTCGCATGCGAGAGTGTATCCACAAAATTGTACACCAAGGCCACGAGGTCGTTGTGCTTTTGCTGGTGGATGTTGTCGAGCAATTTATTGGCTCCACGCAGGTTGACCACCTTGTGGTATTCCATTTTTTTTGCACCTAGGCCCAATTGGCTTAATTGGTCCCTCAACAACTCCCCTTCAAACTGGTTTTTCGAACCTTCGTCCTGCTCTTCCACCCAATATTGAGGCGTTTGCTTCTTAATCTGCACGGGCATCTTCCCAGCGAACAACGCATTTCGCGCATACTGCGTGGCTGAGGGCAAAATACTGTTGTAAATGCCTTCCTTCTTGGTCTGGAAATACGGCGCCAAGGCCGGCTTGATCGCCAACCACTGGTCCAACCTCAAGTTGTCCATCACCACAAAGAACACCTTATTGCCGTCACGCAAATGCGGCGCCACCACTCGGTTCACGAGCTCATGGGACAACATGGGACGGTCCTCTTCGCTGGCAAACCAATGTTCGTATTCCGCCGAAATGAACCTTCCAAAAAGCTCATTGGCCTCCTTCTTCTGGGTCGCCAACACGCTCTTGAGGCCCTCTTCCGGACTCTCGTCGAGCTTCATTTCCCAGCTCAATAATTTCTTGTAAAACTCCGACCACTCCGCCCAGCTGTCGAGCTGCTGCATCTCCATGGTCATCTTGCCAAACTCCTGTTGATACCCTCGAACGTTGGCTTGTGTGACCAATTCTTTCCCGTCCAAAATCTTCTTCAGTGCCAACAAAATCTGCATTGGATTCACCGGCTTAATGAGGTAATCTGCGATTTTCGAGCCTATGGCCATTTCCATAATGCGCTCCTCTTCGCTTTTAGTCACCATCACCACGGGCAATTCCGGTTGCATCGCCTTGATTTTTTCCAAGGTCTCCAACCCGCTCAACCCCGGCATATTTTCATCCAAAAACACCGCATCAAAGCCGGTCTCTTGCACCATATCTAGGGCATCGCTGCCGTTATTACAGGTCGATACCGCATAGCCCTTACCCTCCAAAAAAAGCAGGTGCCCTTTGAGCATATCAATTTCGTCGTCGACCCATAAAATATTCGGCATAAACTTTCGTTTTTAACTATGTTAAAAGTAATGAGGATTGGCCCCGCATTCGCCCCCTAGCCTTTGCTATTTTTACCTTTTAGCCAAAACGCAGCAAATTGAGCAGCAAGAACAAAATTATTAACGACCCTATTTACGGGTTTATTACCATTCAAGATCCGCTAATTTACCAGCTGATCGACCACCCCTACTTCCAAAGATTGCGCCGCATAAGCCAGCTTGGCCTGACCTACCTGGTCTACCCAGGGGCCTACCACACCCGCTTCCACCATGCCATCGGCGCCATGCACCTCATGGGCCGTGCCATCTACACCCTGCGTCAAAAGGGACACGAGATCACCGAGGAAGAGGAACGCGGAGTAAAGGTCGCCATCCTGCTTCACGACATCGGCCATGGACCGTTTTCACACGCTCTCGAGCACACGCTCATCCCAGGGGTGAGCCACGAAGCCTTGAGTTTGAAGATCATGGAGCGCCTCAATGAAACGTTCGGGGGCCAATTAACCACTGCCATCGACATCTTCACCAACAACCACCCCAAAGCCTTCCTCCACCAGCTCATTTCCTCGCAGCTCGATATGGACCGCTTGGATTACCTGCGCCGCGACTCTTTCTATTCCGGGGTGACCGAAGGAAGTGTCAATTCTGAGCGCCTACTGACCATGCTCAACGTGAAGGACGACCAGCTCGTGGTGGATTCCAAAGGCATCTACAGCGTAGAAAAATTCCTGGTCGCCCGCCGACTCATGTATTGGCAAGTCTACATGCACAAGACCGTGCTCAGCGCCGAGTTTATGCTCGTGAACATCCTCAAACGCGCCAAATACATCGCCGAAAAAGGGGACCAACTTCCTGGCACCGCGGCCCTACGCCACTTCCTGCATGCAGATTATACTTGGAACGACTTTGAAGAAAACCCGGCCATCCTGGACAAATTCCTTGAACTCGATGATTTCGATGTCATGAGCGGCATCAAGGATTGGACCACGCACGGCGACATCATTCTGAGCCAGCTCAGCCGACGCATCACCGAACGCAACCTCCTTAAAATCCGCATCCAGGCCGATCCGTTCCCACCCGAAACCGTGGAACGACTACAATCTGCCATTCGCGAGCAATACCAGTTCACCGAAGGCGAGGAAGCCTACCTTTTCATCGAAGCCAAGGTGAAAAACCACGCCTACAACAATCAAAAGGGCCACATCAACCTCCTCTACAAGGACGGCCACACCAGCGACATCGGCCAAGCTGCTGATCAAATGACCATAAAAGCCTTGAGCGAACCCGTAGAACGGCACTTTATTTGCTTCCCAAGAGAACTCAAACACCTAATATGACACACGAGGCATTGACTTTAGGCGCCATTTGCGCCAACCTCCAACTGACCTGCCCTGAAGGACAGGATGGCCAAGCCATCACCGGTGTCGCCACCTTGCAAGAGGCGGGCCCTGAAGATTTGAGCTTCTTGAGCAACCCGAAATACGTCGACCAAGCCAACGCCTCCAAGGCCGGAGCCATTTTCGTCGGCGAAAAGGTGGAGCTCACCAACACCACTGCCACCATCGTTCGTGCCAAGGACCCATACCTGAGCTTTGCCCTTCACCTGCGTTTCATCGAAGGCAAGTTCTCAGAAGCGAAGGGCCAGCACCCTTCAGCCATCATCGACCCCAAGGCCCAAGTGCATCCTACTGCCATTGTAGAAGCCGGGGCGATCATCGAAGAAGGTGCCGTAGTAGGTGCCCACAGCCGCATCGGCATAGGCGCAAAGATTTTACACGGTTGCATCATTGGCGAACACACCACCATCAAGGCTGGCGCTGTCATTGGCTCTGAAGGTTTTGGCTTTGCGCCAGACCAGCAAGGCCACTATCATCGCATCCCACAATTGGGCATTGTGCGCATTGAAAACAACGTCAGCATAGGGGCCAATACCACTGTTGACCGCGCCGCCCTCGGTGAAACCGTCATTGAAGAAGGCGCAAAAATTGATAACCTCTGTATGATTGCCCACAATGTTCGCATCGGCGCACACACCGTCATGGCAGCACAGACGGGCATTGCAGGCTCTACGACCGTAGGAAAACACTGTATGATTGGGGGCCAAGTAGGCATCATCGGACACCTCACCATTGGGGACCATGTCAAAATATATGCGCAGACCGGCGTTATGCACGATGTTCCGTCGAATAGGACTATCTTTGGCTCGCCGGCTTTAGAACACAGACACTTCTTGAAATCCTTTGCAGCGTTCAAGAAACAAGGCGAATAAACTTTATGAAGCAACTCACACTTTCTTCTTCCATTTCATTCGAAGGAACTGCCCTTCACACAGGAGAAACCGTTCACGTAACCCTTAACCCAAGCGACGCCAATACTGGTATTGTGTTCGTTCGTACGGACCTCGACAATATTGAGATTCCAGCGGATGTGAAATTCGTGAACCGCACTAATCGTCAAACCATCTTGCAAAAAGGCGATGCCTCTGTAGGTACGGTAGAGCATTTGATGGCCAGTTTGTACGCCTTAGGCATCGACAACTGTCGCATTGATTTGGACGGTAGCGAGATCCCTATTCTCGACGGAAGTGCTGCTCCATTGGTGGCCTTGATTGAAAAAGCAGGCATTATTGAGCAAGATGAGGATAAAAACTACTACGTACTCGAGGAAACCTTCACCTATAAAAGTGAAGACGGCGGTGAAATCATGGCCATCCCAAGCGAAGAGTTCGAAGTCACTGCACTGATCGACTACGGCAGCTCTGTACTAGGGCCACAACATGCCCACCTCGACAAGATGGTCAACTTTGGTGAAGAGATTGCCAGCGCGCGCACCTTCAGCTTTTTAAGAGAGCTAGAGCCACTGCTCGACCAAGGCCTGATCAAAGGTGGTGACCTCAACAATGCCATCGTCTACGTAGACCAAGAAATCGCTCCTGCGACCTTGGAAAAACTTAAAAAAGCATTTGACCGCGAAGATGTCCAAGTGACTCAAAACGGTACACTCAACAACATTCAGCTGCGCTTCTCGAACGAAGCCGCACGCCACAAATTGCTCGATGTAGTGGGCGACCTCGCCTTGATCGGCCGCCCCTTAAAGGCGCGCATCATGGCCACTAAGCCAGGACACGGTATCAACGCTGAGTTCACCAAGGCCTTGGCCGCTAAAATCCGCAAGGAGGAGAGTAAGCCACGCCCACCGAAATACGATCCGAACGCCACCCCAGTAAAAACTGTGGAGCAGATCATGGATCTCATCCCACACCGCTCGCCGTTCTTATTGGTGGATAAAATTATCGAACTCAGCGACTCGCATGTAGTTGGAATAAAGTCTGTCACCATGAACGAGCCGTTCTTCGTAGGACACTTCCCAGGATCACCCGTGATGCCAGGAGTACTGCAAGTAGAAGCCATGGCGCAATGTGGAGGCATTCTCGCTTTGAGCACTGTGCCAGATCCTGAGAACTACCTCACCTTCTTCATGAAGATTGACAACGTAAAGTTCAAGAAGAAAGTGGTTCCGGGAGATACGCTGATCTTCGACCTCAAACTCATCACGCCTATTCGTCGTGGCATCGTGCACATGCAAGGAAGAGCCTTCGTAGGCGATACCTTGGTGAGCGAAGCAGAACTAATGGCGCAGATTACTAAATAATGGTTCACCAACTATCCTCTGTTCACGCCGACGCGCAGTTGGCCGCCGGTGTTGAAATAGGTCCATTCACGACCATTTCAGAGGATGTTGTTATTGGTGAAAATACTTGGATAGGTCCGAATGTAACTATTATGCCTGGTGCTAGAATTGGGGCCAATTGCCGCATCTTCCCCGGCGCCGTCATCTCAGCCATCCCACAAGACCTCAAGTTCGACGGTGAATCCACCACAGTGGAAATAGGCGACCGCACCACCATCCGAGAGTGTGTGACCATCAACCGTGGCACCAAAGCCTACGGCAAAACCTCCATCGGAGCGGACTGCCTCATCATGGCTTATGTACACATCGCCCACGATTGTATCATCGGCAATCACGTCATCTTGGTCAACTCCGTTGCCCTTGCAGGACACGTTGAAGTAGGAAATTGGGCCATTATCTCCGGCCTATCCGCTGTTCACCAATTTGTGAAAATAGGCGCCCATGCCATGATAGGTGGAGGCGCCATGGTACGCAAAGATGTGCCGCCGTTCATCACAGCAGCCGGAGAACCTCTCGCGTACGCCGGTGTGAATTCCGTCGGCCTCAAACGCCGCGGCTTTCAGCACAGAAGAAATCCTAGAAATTCAAGACCTCTACCGCATCATCTACCAAAGCGGACGCAACATCTCCCAAGCTGTTGACCGCATCCGTTCAGGCTTTACCCTGAACGATCGCGTACAAGCCCTTTTGACCTTTATCGAGCTTAGTGACCGAGGATTAATCCGCAAATAATCCCCGCCATGCTTGTCCTGAAAGATCTTCAAAAGAAATTTGGGAAGCAGCACATCCTGCAGCACATCACCCATACCTTCAATACAGGTTCGAAAACCGTCGTTCTCGGGTCCAATGGCTCCGGAAAATCTACCCTCATCAAAATCCTAAGCGGTGCCCTCGAAGCCACCGATGCGCCGCCCATCGCCAACATTGCGGACCGCGAGATCCCGGCAAGCGAATTGGGCCAACATTGCACCATTGCAGCACCCTACGTCGCCCTCAACCCCATGTTCTCCCTCGCAGAGACCCTGGCGTTCCACCAAGACTTCTGCCCGTTCCTTCCCTCATTTGATTTCAAACTTTGGGTGGAAAAAGCAGGGCTCACACCTCACCTCCACAAACGACTGTCCACCTTTAGCTCCGGCATGCAGCAGCGCGTGCGGCTCATGCTCGCCATCGGCTCGGACCGACCGCTCCTCCTACTGGACGAGCCTACCAATAATTTGGATAAGGAAGGGGTCCAATTCTACCAAGACCTCATCCACCAATTCACCTCAGAGAAAACCGTCGTTGTGGCCAGCAACTACATTGACGCCGAATATGCCTTCTGCAACGAACAACTCATTTTAGAAAAACACTACTAACGCCCGCAAGTCCTATCTTTGGGCAAAACAAAAAATCACCATGGCAAGTACATCAGATATCAAAAACGGAATGTGCATCAACTTCAATGGTCAACCTTTCCAGATCATCGAATTCCTTCACGTAAAACCAGGTAAAGGAGCTGCCTTCGTGCGCACCAAGATCAAAAACTTGGAAACAGGTCGCGTCCTAGACAACACCTTCCCTGCAGGAGCGAAAATCGAAACCATCGACGTAGAAACTCGTCAATACCAATTCCTTTACAACGACGGAACGGACTTCCATTTCATGAATACAGAAAACTATGAGCAGCTCACCTTCGCCAAGGACCTGATCAACGCTCCAGATTTTCTAGTAGACGGAATGATGTGCTTTGTACTCTTCCACGCCACTGAAAACAGAGCAATGGCCGTTGAACTGCCACGCACAGTAAACTTAAAAGTAACCTACGCTGAGCCTGCTGTAAAAGGAAACACCTCTACCAACGCTATGAAAACCGTAACGGTAGAAGGGGGTGCACAGGTACAAGTTCCTTTGTTCATCAAGACCGACGAAGAAATCGTGATCAACACGGAGGACGGGTCTTACAAAGAGCGCGCGAAGTAAATCTCACGCTCGCGAAAACAGCTGCGAGAGCCAGCCTACATTCACAACACTCTGAAACAGAAAACCACCGCTTGCGGTGGTTTTTTTATGGGTGTCTTGCTGAGGGAATTGGACCTAAAAAAGAGTTTCTACAATGGTATAGACCACAATGAATAGGAAGAACAGCCACATCCCTAAGGCCAGCTTGCCCCATTTGATGTTTTTACCCTCTTCTAAGACGTCGACAATACGTTCCTCCAGTTCTCCCAAACCGAGGGCTTCGTATTTCTCTTGAGATGGTTTTTGGAATTCTAGGATTTCCGGAGTGAGGTAATCACAATCTTCGCCTTCATCATATTCCGACCAATCCTCTCCCCAATGACAGTCGTGCTCCCTCTCGAAAGCCTGCTTTTCCTCCTGGGAAATAGCGCGATCGCCGAAGGTCTTTTGTAAGGTAGCTACCAACATAAATCCAATAGCTATCCAAGTTTGGTTCATGGGGTAAAAATAGGCTACTCCTTCAACTCCGCAATAATAGCTTTCGCTTGATCACGAGCCTCTGGATCTTCCGATGCAAGGGCCAATTCATAGGTTGCAATAGCCTTCTCCACATCACCCAAGGATTCGTACATATAAGCCAGATTAAAGACTACAATCATGTCCGTCGGGTCCAGGTCCACCGCACGCTGAAAATGGACTGTCGCACTTTCCAGATGCTCTTGGTAATACGCAATGACCCCCAAATTTGAGATGCTCGGGATGTCCTCAGGGTAATATTTTAAGACCGCGTTGGAAATTCGGATGTTATACGGAAAGAGCGCCGGATCCTGCTCGTCGAAGAGGATTACCTGGTAATCTTGAAAGAAGCTAGGAAAATTGGGCTCATCAAAAGATTCATTATCGGTCCACAACCAAAGATGATCATTAGTCGCATCTTGCGCCAACACGGCCTCAATACCTGCCGCAAAATCCTCCCAATACTTTGCTTGGCCAAGGAAATGAATGTAGCCAAAATGCATATCCAACCTATTGGGATGCGCAGCAATCCCTTCACGAATGGTTTGTAGGGCCAATTCCGTGTGCACAGAATCCCAACTCATATAGCTGCCCATATATCCCACAACCTCGCCCGTACTATCGGTAATGGCGAACGCTTCACCTTGCGGCGGATCAGGCAGGATACCCATAACTTCACTGAGGGCCAAATTCACATGGTAATTGAATTCTGCCACATAGTATTCCGCCTCTTCTGGGGTGGCCAATTTCCATTGATCCAACACCACACGCTGGATAGAATCATTGCCGCTTTCGAATGCAGAAAGGAATTGGGCCTTATAGTCTTGCGCGAAGCCCCAAGGGCCCAAGCAAATGGTTATTAGAAGTAGAACTGATCTTTTCATAGCGCTTCGGTGTATCTCCCCGAGAAGGTAAAAAATTTTGGGCTCCAAAATTTGAGAAATAAAAAAACCCGCGCCGGAGGCGCGGGTTCCTTATGTATAGAATTCAGGTACGAATTACATGTCCCAGAATACTTTAGCGAATGTATCGTCACCACCGTAGTTAGCAGCAGCCGCATTGAACGTTTGTAGTATTCAAAGAATACTCGTCCAATGGGTAGCTGTAACGGTTAGGTGTTACGGTACCAGCCAAAGCAGCTGTTTGCATAGGCAGGTCGTACATACGTACGGCAGCATATGCTTCGAACGCGTTGCTGTACATAGCGATCCACTTCTGAACACCAATTTGTGTTGCAGCAGTAGTTGAGCTAAATGCAACCAATGGGTGCATCATGTACGCATCAGCATCAGCAGATGAACCGCCCCACTCTTCGATAGAAGCGCGGATACCATTCTCGTAGTGCGTAGCAGCATCGCTAGCACCAGCCCAACCTGCAACAGCAGCGTGAGCCATCAAGAATTCAACTTCTACGTAGCTGATCGCAGCGTGAGACCATGTTGGATCTTCCAACGCAGTTCCTGGCTGTGAGTAGTCGTAGTAGTTTACTTGGAATCCGTGAGGAGCACCAGTTACTGAATCTGAACCGCCCAAGTTTTTGAAGAAACCTGCACGACGTGGATCAGCCAAACCGTTCAACACATCACCAAGAGTCGCTGAGGCAACGTAGTCAGTACGACCACTTTGAACCAAAGTTTCCCACATTGGGTGAGTATGAGGAGGCGCTGAAGAGTAGTACAAACGCATATCATCAGCAGAAGATGTGAATACACCACCAGCGATCGCTTTCTCACCCCAAGATTTTGCAGCAGCAGCGTCGTATCCAATCATACGAACAGCCATACGCAACATCAAAGAGTTCGCAGCTTTCTTCCAAGCAGCAGCATCACCACCGTAGATGATATCAGATGAACCGAAAGTGTTTGAACCACTTAAGTCAGCTGTGGCAGCATCCAAACGAGCCAATAGGTCCGCGTAGATTGCTGAACCAGCATCATACTTAGGAACGTTTGTTTCGCTCAATGCCTCAGAATAAGGAACATCACCAAACAAATCCACCAAGTACTGGTATGCCATTACTTCCATTACTTCAATAGCAGCAACAGAAGCAGCTTTAGCAGCAGCACTTTCTGGTCCGTTCATAACAGCAGTACGTGCTTCTTCACAGTCACGGATTACAGTCACGTACATGCGTACGAAAGTGCTTCCGTTTACATCACGCTCGTTCAAATTGAAATTTGACTCGTCAACGTATGTAGTCTGCGTCCAGTGCTGAGACCAAAGACGCAAGTTGTTCAAGTTCACATTTTGTACAGCATCAAAATCGTAGTAACCCATTACTGCGTTGGCAAACAAGGCACCAGAAGGTACACTCTCAGGAGCTTTGCCATTCACGTTTAGGTCGCTTAGATCGCTAGTACAAGAAGTGATTGCGAGTGCTGCAGCTGCAGCGAATAATAACTTTTTCATATCTCAATTACTTCTTAGAATTTAACTCTCAAGTTCAAACCTACTTCACGCAAAGTTGGGTATGCACCGCTTTGGTATCCTTGTACGTTACCTGCACTCAAACCAGCTTCTGGATCAGAGTAAGGAGTGTTCTTGTAAAGGATTGCCAAGTTGCGACCAATCAAGCTTACATCTACACCAGCAACTGGCAGATCACCCAACTGGCTAGTTGGCACTTGGTAAGTCAATGCAACCTCACGCAATTTCACGAATGATGCATCGTATACGTGCAACTCGTTTGGAGCCAAGGCCCAACCTAGAGTGTTACCGTAACCGTTCATGTACATCATCAAGTTAGCATCTGGAGAACCTGAACCCACTGGGTTTCCGTCGCCATCAACAGTGGCACCGGCCCATAGAATAGGAGTCTCTACGTGTGGGTTGGACGCTTGAACATCAGCCCAAGACATACCACCACCGTTTTCAGTGTAGTCACGGATTGTGTGACCGTTAGAGTTGGTTCCTGCTTGGAAGTCATAAACACCTGTTCCGTAACCGTACCAAGTATCCAATGAGAAGAAGTTACCTCCCATTTGAGCATCAATCAAAGCAGAGAACGTGATGTTCTTGTAAGAGAAGCTGTTGTTAATACCACCTCTCCAATCTGCTTGGATGTTTCCTACAGGACCTACAGCACCACGCAAGTAGCGGTGACCACCTCTCCAGTTAGACCATTCGTAAACGATTGGCGCACCAGTAGCAGCGTCTCTCTGGAAAGTAGTTCCTTCCAAAGTACCGTAAGGCTGACCTACACGGGCAGTAATGTTGATACCACCCTGTACAGAAGCAAGAAGCAATGTTTCTGAATCACCAAACAACTCAACAACATTGTTGCGGTTGCGTGACCAGTTAACATTAACATCCCACTGGAAGTCGCTAGTTTTTACCGGAGTAAAGTAAGCGCTCAATTCAACCCCTGAGTTATCAATTTGACCAGCGTTTACGTACTTGTAGTAAGTACCTGTTGCTGATGATACCTGAGCAGGAAGAATCTGGTTAAATGTAGACGAGTTGTATACACTCAAGTCCAAACCAGCACGGTTTTTCAAGAACTTCAATTCCAAACCAGCCTCAGTACTAACTGTGTTTTCTGGAAGAAGACCAGCATTGCGCTGAGTCGATGGAGCAGAAGCCAAGGTCACACCACTAAATGGAGTACCGATACCGTAAGCATCAACCAAAGCTTGAGCAGGTGCATCAGAACCTACAGAAGCGTAGTTCAAACGAACCTTACCGAAATCCAAACCATTAATGTCAACAAGTTCAGAGAAGATCAAAGACAATGTCGCAGATGGGTATAGGTAAGTGTTATTAGCTACTGGAAGGGTTGAAGATTGATCTTGGCGAGCAGTCAAATCAACGTACAAGAAGTTCTTGTAGCCGAAAGAAGCCTGACCGAAGATACCATCAACACCAATCTGGTATTCGCTCTCACCTGGAGCAGCTGGAGCAGCTACAGAGTTGCTCAAAGCGTAAACGCCAGGAACAACCAAACCACCGTTAGTTGCAGCACCAATAGAGCTGAATGAAGTACGACGTGAGTTGTAACCCAACATACCCGCAAAAGAAATTTCACCATCAGTACCAAAGTACTTGTTCCAGTTCAAGAACAAATCGTTGTTACGCTCAGTGAAGTTACGGTTGTTGCGAGAGTAACGGCTAACATCTACAGAAGATACTGCGATGCGCTCTTCACGCAACTCTGAGTAAGTATCGGCAGACATACGGCCTGTCAATTTCAACCAGTCGTTAATTTGGTATTCTGCCATGATGTTACCAATAATACGGTTACGCGTATCAGTTGAGTAGTTCTCAAGAGCAGAGAAGTAGAAGTTATCGAAGTAGTGAGGCTTATATGGAGCAGCAGCACCGTAACCGTAAGGGTTCCAAGTGATGTTTGCACCAGAGTTCTCGTATTCTTCGCGTTGTGAAGTCATGTTGGTCAATACATTGTACCACTGACGGAAGCTCTGGTTAGGGTTACGTGAATCGTAACCAGTACCGTAGCGACCTTTACCGTCTTGCTTCACGTAGTTTGCTTTAGCGCTTACAGTCAATTTGTCTGAAGCGTTGAAACGACCGCTAAAGCTAACGTTGCTACGATTGATTTCAGAACCAGGAACGATACCTGATTGAGTGAAGTCTGTAGCAGAAAGGCGGAAAGAAGAGTTTTCACCACCACCGTCAATCGCAATGTTATTGTTGCGAGTAACGCTTTGTTGCCAGAATGACATTCCATCATTTCCAGCACCTGGAGCAGTGTGAGCTCTTGACTGACCATATTGAGTTGATAGTGGGTGGATAGATTCCCAGTCGTAAATCTGAAGACTTGGATCTACAGCAAGACCCCAAGAAGCATCCTCACCCATTGGTACCGTCAATTCGTAAGTACCATCACCATCTACATCGTATGGAGTTGCACGTGCATCAATAAATACACTATCGCCATTCGCTAAGTAGTGGTAATTAGGACCGTAGAAAGGACCGTAACCTGGACCGTATGACTGTTGGTGACGAACCCAAGTATCTGGGTTAACTGAACCTACAGTTACACCTGTGTTTACAGTAACGCCCAAAGTTTTCTTAGCACCTGCAGCTTTACCGCTCTTGGTAGTAATCATAACTACACCGTTCGCAGCACGTGATCCGTAGATCGCAGTTGCAGCCGCACCCTTCAATACAGAGATGTTCTCGATATCTTCTGGGTTGATATCCATGGCAGCATTACCATAATCGTAACCACCACGACCGCTTGCAACAGCACCGCTGTTACCTGTTGCGTTCGAGATTGGCACACCATCAACAACGAAAAGAGCTTGGTTGTTACCAGTCAAAGACTTGTAACCACGGATTACCACGTTGGCAGAACCACCAAGAGTACCTGAACTCTTGATAGCAACACCAGCGACCTTACCGCTCAAGCTGTTTACGAAGTTTGCATCTTTCACTTTAGTTACTTCCGCACCATCCACTTCTTGTGTAGCGTAACCTAGAGATTTCTTCTCACGAGAAATACCCAATGCAGTTACAACCACCTCGTCGAGGTTTTGGCTTGTACCATTAAGTGAAACTTGTAGGAAATCAGAAGTTGCAGCAACTTCTTTAGTTTCCATACCCATAGAAGAGAATACCAACGTAGCACCTTCGCCAACGTTGATGGTAAACTTACCATCAAAGTCAGTTAGAGTCGCATTGTTAGAACCCTTTTCTGAAACCGCTACCCCTGGTAGTGGCTCTCCTGAACCAGCGTCGCTAACTACCCCTGAAACTGATTGCGCGATCGCAAAGTTTACAGTAAGCATGAAAGCCAACACTGACCACAGTGACAATTTGTTCTTCATTGTACCTGTTTTTCTGTTAAACGTATGTTAAGCAACGCTAAAATTGAGACTATTCCCAATATTATGCAAGTGTTAACCGCAATAAATAAGGTTTTATCTCATTTTTTTTCGAATTCCTTAAGAAAGAGCGTGTCTCGTATGAGACTTTTCTTGAGATCAGCGAAAATTTAGCATCATATAATCAACGTAAATCGCTCGCTTCTGTTCTCGAATCGATAGAAATTGCAGCAAGCAGCGCAAAGAATCCCCAGAAGGGTGCACTGGCCTTATCCATATCCAAGAAGTTGTTGAGGAAGCCGTGCAGGAAGTAGGTAATGAGGCCTAAGAATGCGACTCGGATCAGGGATTTTAAAAATGGGGAGGATGCTCTCGAATAGGAATTGACTGCTACGGCAATCACTGTGATGATGAGACCTAAGAAAGTAAGCAGACCCAAAACGCCAGATTCGGCGAGGGGTCCGAGGTATTCACTGTGTGCATTGCCGCGATTTCCAGCATTGGTAGAAATGATGGTTTTCTCCGACGGCTTTTGATAGGGAGCGTAGAGGAACATGTACGTTCCCGGTCCGTGACCTAGGACGGGTCGGTCCTTGAACATGCGTATGGCAGAATTCCATCTATTGATCCGCTCAAGGTTGGAGGCATCGGTACTTACGTTGGTCACTGAGGCCACGTGTTCGTTGAGATCGTCGGACGAATCGGTCGTATTTCTTTCAAACTTCGAAGAGATCCAAGAAAAATTCAACGCAGCTATCAACAGTACAATACCTGCGAGGGACCAAACGGTGGTTTTGGACCAGCGAAAGAGGTAGACCAAATACACAGCACCGGCTCCCACTAATGATAGCCATGCGGCGCGAGTATAACTCAATACGGTAGCCAAGGTTAGGATGGCGAGCATCGCACCGGCTACGGCGTTGAATCCCCAACTGCTCTTTCTAAAGGTTAGGTAGAGGGCTGCCGGATACATCATGGCCAAGACGGCGCCGTAGGAGGTGTGCTCTTTGAACAGCGGGAACATGACCCAAGTGGAGGTCTTCTTAGTGAAGCCGTATTGGCTGTGAATGACCAGGGTGTAGATGGCCGCGACGGTAAGGGTGATCAGGAAGAGCCACAAGAAAGTGAGCTTGTTGCGGTCGCTCTTTAAGAACAGGTGGGCCAACACGAAGTAATAAGGCACAATGAACCATATGCGTGTGGCCAATTGCTTCAGTGATACCAAAGGCAATTGGGAGGTGATGGCTGTAAAGAGCATCCAAGCCAAATAGATGTAGATGGCGATCGAGATAGGGTGTTGTATGATTTTACGGTCAAATTCCCCAAGAAGAGCCATTTTAATCAAGGCGATAAAAGTGACCAGCACGAGCATGGGCTCGGTCGGCAATGAGAGGCCGGCACCTCCTGTTAGATCCGTGAGGTTGATGGAAACCGGGGTGGCAAAAACGATGAACCACATGGCCCAATCTAATCGGTACAAGGTCATCCATACCACCAACAAAGCTGGCGGCACTAGGAAGGCGTACCAAAATTCATAGGCCACGGCCAGCCCCACCAACGGTAAGGTTACTAGACCTATGATGGCGAGCCAACGATTTGATATTTGGCTTATGCCCAACACGGTTTAGGACTTGCCGCGAAGTTCGTTTAGGGTGCCTTGAACCATCAAGAAGAACGACATCAAGATGAAGGTTGCGAAGCCCACTGCCAAGATTAGGATACTGCGTTTTGGGTATGTCTTACGCTCTGCAGGACGTGCGGCATCAACCTTAAAGGTGGCAGGAAGGTTTTGGTTGACATCCACTTTCGCTTGGTCAAATTTCGTTTTCAACTTCACCTCTTCCTCTTTGAGCAATTGGAGCTCATCGCGGATGGCTACATATTTACCTCCGTATTTGGCGAGGGTATCTAGGCGACGTTCCAATTCCTTGATGCGGCTCTGCGGCGCACCTTCAGCAAGGGCGATGGCGTATTGCTCGTTAAAGACCGCGCTTTGACTTTCATAGTCGTGCACCCCTTTGTAGCGCAGTTCGGTAATCTTATCCTCCATGGTCTGGATCTCACCCTGCAAGCTGTGGTATTCGTTCTTAACGATTTCCAATCCCATTTCGGCACGGCCACGGGCTACGCGGCGCTTCACCTTATCGACCAGTTTTGAAATGTAGTTCGCAATATCAGCAGCTACCTGCGGGTCGGTATCTAGGACGTTGATTTCGACAGACATGAATTGGGTACGTTGGAACTCAATTTTGTTCTCGTACTCCTTGAACAGCTTCGTGCGTGGGTAATCCGAATCTGGATCGATGTCGTAGTGGTTCATCAAATCGAACTTCTGAATCACACTGTCGCGGATTTCTCCGGAGCTCAGAATTTGCAGCAACTGCTCGGCCTGTTGTTCATCGCCGTACTCGAAGATATCCTCATCGCCATAGCCGTTGGTTTGTGGCAAGAGGGCCTTAGATACCGAGTTGGTGGTCGATGGGAAAAGGATGACCTGAGATTCAAACAGGGGTTTGATGAATTGGGGACCGCTGAATACGACCGCAACTACCATGGCCAAAAACGGCACGACCATCAGCTTCTTCCAATGGGTGTAGAAAAACGAAATCAAATTGGCACTACTGTATTCCATAGCTTATTTCCAGTGAGTTAAATTCAAATTTAGTAGGGTGGCCAATGCTGCCATCTCCTCATTATAATGTTGTTTCAACCAGCGGGCGACATCGTCGTCCAAATCCGGCGCCTTGGCCTGCAGCACTTTTTTCATCGCGCTGATCATCTCCTTCGGCAACTTCTCACGAATGGGCGCCACCACCCGCATACCAAGGGCATTCATCTTCGGGTATTTTGGCACGGAACCTTCGTTCGTCGCCTTCGCTTTGGTTGCCACAAAAGTAGGCAAGTCCAAGAACTCTGTAATGCGGTTGAGCACCTTCTGTGGCGTGTTTTTCAAATCTTCGTGAAAGACCACCAACAGATGCTTCTCGCCAAATTTCTCCTTCCAGCGCTTGAGCTGCTGAGCATAATTGCCCAACTCCAAATAGCACTCATCCCTTCCCCATTGCGCTTGCTCGAGCGCCGCCTCACGCTTGAAGGCCGCTAATGGCGCCTCGCTTTCCATGCCGTACTTCAGTGCCATCGTGTAATGACTCCAAGCTCGGTCGATGGGATTGCGCAATAGGACAATGATTTTTGCTTTGTTATTGTAATGGGCCAATTCTTTCACGGCCGGCGCACTATACAAATACGCCGTGGACGCATCCAAAATATGCGTGGCCTCAGGCTTTTTGGCTTGGGCTTGTTGACACAAACGGTGGTAATGACTGCGCTCTTCGACAAATCCAATATGTCGTTCCTTCAATTCGGCCTCAGCAAAATAATCCGCCTCGTTCCATTGAATCAATCGCTTGTAGGATTTTGAAAATACTTCGGGACGCAGGTCCGTGCAGAAGTGTCCGGGCTCCTTGATGGGCATGCCGGCGATCTGCGGGTGCTGGGCCAACATCTCTGCCAATGCGGTGGTGCCAGCTTTGGCGGCGCCAATGAGGAATACGTTCGCTACAGCACTCATGATCGACTTCTTTTCGCCAAGAATGGCACGGTGATAATTCCATGGAAACGGTAGACCAGCACCCCCGCCCAAATATTCCAACCCACCATGGTCAAGGCCGTGGCGACGGCTGCCCCTCCCGGCCCGAAGGCAGGAATGAAAACGGCGTTAAGGATAATGTTGAGGGTGGCGACGACGAGCATGGTGTTTTGCGCACTTTTCTCGTAGCCGGTCATGTTCAAAATGTTGAGCACGGGTCCTGCGAAGGCATTGGCTAATTGGCCACATGCTAAAATCACCAACCAAGGATAGGCGGTCCAGGGATCATTGACGCCAAAGAGGCCGATGAGGAATGGCCCGAGGGCGATGATGCCGAGGAAAATGGGGCCAGCGGTGACCAAATTCAATGTGGCGATGCGTTGTGCGAGGAGCGACATGTTCGAACCGCCATTGTGCAGCCCTGAAATCATTGGGGCGACGACGGTGTTGAGGGCGAATTGGGCAAAGGTGATGAGGGTGGCAATCTTAAAGACAATGCGGTACACGCCCACTTCATCCTCTTCGAGGAAATAACTGAGCATGAGGGTATCGGACCAGCTCATGACCAGGAACAGGGCGGAAGAGACCAACATTGGAGTGGCCACTTTCATGAGGTTTCCTGCGAGCGCTGCGCCGCGCCACGGCTTGCGCTCGCACAACGAAATCACGTGCACGGTCGAGAGCAAGGCAAAAGCGCTACTAATGCCGAGGAGGAGGAGCAAAGCGAATTGGGCACTGCCCTCAGCATCAAAACCCGGCGCTCTCCATCGGCACCCACCAGAGCAAGGCAGCGAGGATGAGGTACACAGTCCCGTGCTGATTGATGCTAAACAATACCGGCTTGTGCAATCCGCGGTAGGCCTCCGCATTCAGCAGCATGAGAGTGAACGGCAGGGCGGTCAGCGATGCGGTGCGCAAGACACCCACGGGAGTTTGATTGAAAAAGAGTTCGGTCAGCGCTTCGGCGGCGAAGAAGGTCAAGATGGACAGGGCGGCGGTAATGGCCAGCACGCGTACAAATATGTGTCCATAGAGTCCGCGCGACGGGGCATCCCCAAGCTCGGTTTTGCCCAATTCCTTCACCAACACCGTATCCAATCCCCAGCGCCCCACCGTCGAGGCAATCAGGATCAGAGTGAAGGCCACCTCATACACGCCCACGGCCTTCTCACCTCCCGCTTGGCCTAAGGACCACAGCAGCACATAGCCCCCAAGGGCGCCAATGATTTTGAAGATGAGCACGACGCTGCTTCCCTTGGCTAAAGTGGCAGCCGTGGGATCCTTTAAGAATTGAAGGATACGCTGAATCATGGTTGTGTAGCGAGTTGGGTGCGAATATACCGCTTATCTAACGCTACAGCGGCGCACTTTTGTACATTTAAGCCATGAAAATTGCGGTGAACGTACGGTGGCTTTTGCCAAACAAGCTCGAAGGCACGGGGATATACACCTTGCGCATGCTCGAGCAAATCCTACCCGCCGCAATGGAACACGAGTTTCTGCTGTTGTGGGACCGCCCTTCTGCGATGAAGGGAATGAGGGACCAATTCTCTTTTCTAAACGCCCCCAACATCACCCACAAGCTCGTCCTCCCCCCTGCCCGCCACCCGTGGTTGTGGTGGTATTGGAACAGCATAGGTGTGCCGGCCGCCCTGAAGCGTTGGGGCGCCGCGCGTTATTGGTCACCGGACGGCTTGCCCGCCCGCACCAAAATCAAGCAATGGCTCACCATCCACGACCTGAATTTTGAGCACCACCCGGAATGGGTTCCGCCCCATGTGGGACGCTATTACCGCACGCACATCCGACGCGGCGCCCGCATGGCGGAGCAGCTCTTTACGGTGAGTGAGTGGAGCGCGAAGGATTTGGTGGAGACCTATGGGGTCGCTGCCGGGAAGATTGTGGTGACGCCGAATGCTCCTCAGCGACCCATGTCACCTGGAGAGTCTCGCTTTAAAGAAAATTATTTTTGTGCCGTAGGCGCCCTCACCCCCCGCAAGAATTTGATTACCCTTTTGAAGGCTTGGGACCTGTGGTTGGATAAATATCCGGAGCGCCGAGGCTTCCTTTTGAACATTGCGGGAAACGCTCATTTTAAGGATCCAATTTTCGAAAGCGCCATGGGCGAGTTGAAACATTTGGACACGGTCAAATGGTTGGGAAGGTTGGAAGACGATGCGCTTGAACAACTCTACCGCGGGGCCATAGCTTTCTGTATGCCGAGTGCAATGGAAGGATTTGGCATACCCGTCGTGGAAGCCATGCAATGTGGCACGCCCGTGATGGCCTCAAACAACAGCGCCTTAACGGAGGTGGTTGGAGATGCCGGGATGTTGCTGCCCACGTTCGATGTTGAAGCTTGGGCCGATGGGCTCGAGGCGATGGCCGGCGGGTCGGAAGCTGGAGTTGAGGAAAATTGGTCTGAAAAAGGATTGATTCGCGGGGGCCAATTCACTTGGTCCGCAAGCGCCGCTCCTTGGCTCGAAGTTCTAAAATCTGCCAGCGAATGAAGCTTCAACACAGTCCCATAGGGGTCGTGGAAGCCGGCACTGACGAGGCGGGACGCGGTTGTTTGGCCGGGCCTGTGACGGCAGCAGCGGTGATCTTGCCGCCGGATTTTAAGAATGATTTATTGAACGATTCCAAGCAGCTCACCGAAAAGCAGCGCAATCTTTTACGACCCTTGATTGAGAAGGAAGCCGTGGCTTGGGCCGTGGTGCATGTCGGACCGGAAGAGATTGACGAGATCAATATTTTAAATGCCAGCATCTTGGGCATGCACAGGGCCATTGAGAAATTGGATGTGGTGCCCCAATTCATTGCTGTGGACGGCAATAGGTTCAAACCATATGGGGAGATTCCATACCACTGTCAGGTCAAAGGGGATGCTACCTATCAAAATATCGCGGCCGCGTCGGTCTTGGCGAAAACGTATAGGGATGAGCTGATGAGAGAATTGGCCACCCAACACCCCCATTACCAGTGGGAGCGCAATGCGGGCTACCCTACGAAGGCCCACAGAGACGGCATTCGAGCCCATGGTGCATCGCCCCACCACCGCAAAAGTTTTCAGTTGCTTCCGAGCCAATTGAACCTCTTCGATTTGTGAAAAACTGCCCCTCACTAACTCACTTCTTGGCGTGGTAAAAATGTAGCTTTAATCAAAAATTTAGCTATGCGTCTCGCCTCCCTAAGCGCCCTCATTTTAGCATCTGCCCTTTTGGTACAATGTGGCCAACCTGCCCCTCCTGCCAAGGCGACTTCTTTGCTACCCATGGATGCGCCTTTGTATGTGCGTATCAATGATATGCATCAGTTCGGCGAGACCAGCGACACCCTTTCCATTTCCTACCTCAGCGCCATTCCAGCAAAGACCTTGGAACAGTGGAATGCAGGGCGTTGGACGGGAGCGCTCCTCCCCTCGGGTGCCAGCAGTTTGGATTGGGTATGGACCACCGAGCACGACCTCACCCCCTTCGTCGGCGCTCCCACCACCTTAGGGAATTACGAGGTCTTCACCTTGGATTCAATGTACGCCTACAACGACGGGCCAAGCTGGGTCATCAGTGCCAGTGAAGGCCTACTTCAGGATATCATCAACCAACGCACCGCTGGCTATTCCTTAATGGACGATGGCGGATTTAAAACCTTGTGGGACAACGCGTCCAAATCTGATGATGCAAACGTTTTTATTCAGCACAAGGAAGTGGCCAGATTGGGCACACATTACTTTGAACAAGATTGGAGCTGGCTGGAGCACTTCGCACAGTGGTCTGCCATTGATCTGGATTGGAAGAAGAACAAGACCATTGCTACGGCGGTGGCCTTGTGTGCAGATTCCACCAATACTTATTTGAGCACCTTCACAGAGCGTCCTACGGGTACGGATCTGAGCCCAATTATTGCAGCCTCATCGAAATACGCCGTGGGGATCAACACCGGAGATCCGGTAGAATGGCTGCGCGCCTTTAACCCCTATCGCGGCAAGAAACAAAGGCTCAAGCAAGCCCAAAAGACCTTGGAAGATGCCGGCATATCGCCGATGACTTTCGCCAATAGTTTTGAGGGCAGCTTTGTTCGCGTGGGCTACGGTGATGGAGTGGTGGTCGCGGCAAAACTAGATGAAGAGATGGCCGTTCAGGATCCCTTAACCGCGTTGAGTGCACAAAACTCCGTGTACCAGGGCCATGCACGCGGAACACTTACAGAATCACACCGCTTTTTGTTTAGCGCGGCCTTTGGTTGGGTATATTCAGATATGAGCAGCGCTTCATGGATGCTCTGGGATCAATGGCTTTTAGTCGGAACAAGTGCCCAATTATTGGAGGTGTACAGCAGCGAATTGGACATGAATAAAAACTGGCATGCCCTAGAATCTCTGGAAGCATTGGGAGAGGCCATGGACCGCAACGAGCACTTTACCGCCGCCTTCAACTTCAACAGCTTGGAGGAGGGCCCCTTCTTCGAAACCCTTCCGGACGCTTTAGACCGGGCTTTTCTCGCCGGACACTTGGAGGTGAATAACGGCATTGCCTACGGAAACGCCACCGTACAACAACGCGGTGAGGAAGTGGCCGTGAGTGCTTACCTATGGTCCCATGCCCTGCCGCAGCAAGCCATCAGCGGACCGTTCTTGATCAAGAACCACCGCAGCGGCATGACCAACATACTCGTACAGGACGAAAGCAACCAATGTTTCCTACTCGACGAAAATGGGGAGGAATTGTGGAGCATCTCCTTAGACGGCCCCATCCAGGGCAATGTGCAGCAGATAGACATGTTCAAGAATGCCAAATTCCAGATGATCTTTGCCACCAATGACCGCTTGCATTGCTTGGACATCTTAGGACGTGAAGTGGAAGGGTTCCCAGTGAGCTTACCCGAAGCGACCACTTTGGGGGCTACCGTTTTGGATTACGACAAGAACCGCAACTACCGCATACTCGTGCCCGCCGGATCGAAACTGTATAATTACAGCGTGGAAGGACAGCGCATTGACGGCTGGAAAACCGACGCGGCAAGCGGGACCATTACCCAAAGTCCACTGTTGTACCAACGAGGCGGAAAGGATTATGTGATCATATCTACCCTCGATCGTGCCCATGTGCTCAACAGACGTGGAGAGGAGCGCATTAAAACCTCAGCCCTCACTGCAGCCAAACACCCTTGGGTAGTTACCGGCGGGAATCCCCCAAGCATCATGCGTGTAGGTGAAGAAGGTGAGATTCAAGAACAGCGCTTCGACGGCACTACGGACATTTTAGAGCACGACCTAAACAACCTTCAAGGTATGGAGGCCATGAGCTACGGTAGATTGTATTGGTCAGAAGATGAGCTCAGCGTACGCGGAGAAACCTCCACCCACACTATTACTTTCCCGGCAAACATTGACCGAGTAGAAGCCTATCCTGGCGGAACGGGCATCATTTACGATACAGAAGGTACCGTTCACGTGACTCAGTTGAAGGAGGCCACTGCGCCGATTACTGTATTTGAAGGATCCGAGGCAGAGGCAGGGCGATTGACCCCAGCCGGAGCACCGGTTCTAGTACTCGTGCAGGGCAACGCGGTAATCTGTTACCAATTGTAATTACTTCTTACGGAAGAAAATTTCGATCGGGGCACCGTGGAAGTCGAACGCCTTGCGCATCTTGTTTTCTAGGAAGCGCTTGTAGGGTTCTTTGATGTACTGCGGCATGTTTGCAAAGAAGGCAAACTGCGGGGTACGCGTAGGCAACTGTGTACAGAACTTAATCTTCACGTACTTTCCTTTCACTGCCGGCGGCGGATATCCCTTGATGATGTCCAGCATCGTATCGTTGAGCTTGCTTGTCGAAATGCGCTGCTTGCGACGCTCGTAAACCTTCACGCCTTCCTCAAAAGCTTTCAGTACACGTTGCTTGGTCAAAGCACTGGTGAAGATGATAGGGAAATCTGTAAACGGTTCCAATTTCTTTCTGATGTACGCTTCAGCATCGCGAATGGTGTTGGTTTCTTTCTCCACCAAGTCCCATTTGTTCACTACGACCACCAAGCCCTTCTTGTTCTTCTCCACCAATGAAACAATGGCGAGATCCTGCGCTTCAAACCCACGCGTGGCATCCACCACCATCATACATACATCCGCATGCTCGATGGCGCGAATAGAGCGCATATTAGAATAGAATTCTAGGTTCTCCATAGTCTTGCCCTTCTTGCGAAGTCCCGCAGTATCGAGCAACATAAAATCAAAACCAAACTTGTTGAAACGCGTGTTTACCGTATCTCTAGTCGTACCTGCCACCTCAGTAACGATGTTGCGCTCCTCGTCAAACAAAGCATTGACAATAGAACTCTTTCCAGCGTTCGGGCGACCTACAATGGCCATCTTCGGAAGATCTTCGTAGTCGTCCACAGGATTTTCATCCATGTTCTCTACGAGCTCGTCCAACAAGTCTCCAGTACCCCCGCCATTCACGGCAGAGATGGTGTGGTATTTTTCGATGCCCAAGCCATAGAATTCAGCAGCCTCTAATTCCAGCATGCTGTTGTCGACCTTATTCACCGCGTACACCACAGGCTTTTCGGTTTTGCGCAACATGCCCGCAATGATCTTATCAAATTCCGTCAACCCCGCTTGAAGGTCGAGTACGAATAGGATAACGGTGGCTTCTTCTAGGGCCAATTCTACTTGGCGACGGATCTCCGCCTCAAAAACATCTTCCGAACCTTCGATATACCCACCGGTATCGATGACTGAGAACTCCTTCCCATTCCAATCACTCTTTCCATAATGACGGTCGCGTGTCACCCCCGCAACGCTATCTACAATAGCATCACGACGTTGGATCAGACGATTAAATAGTGTGCTCTTACCCACATTTGGGCGGCCCACGATGGCAACGATGTTACTCATAAGTCGATTTCAATCTTGGCGCAAAGGTCGTTAACTCTTGACAATACGCACCATAGAAGTACTATTCCTCTGAATTATTTTCAAAAGGTAGGTACCTGAGGATAGCTTTTCGAGGTTGATTTGGGGGGCGGGATGTGAATCGAATTGGACCAAAACCCCTCTCATATCATATATCTCGTAGTGCTGTAGTGGGTCCTTACCGCTATTTTCAATGTGTAATACGCTATTGACCGGATTAGGATAAACCTTTAATTCAGGATTCCAATGTTCGTCCATCCCCACCATGGTTACTTCAAAGATTAGGCAAGTAGTATCGACACCACAAGGATTAGTGATGGACAAGCACACCGGGTACAGACCCGCGACGGAGTACGAATGGACTCCTACCATATTGTTCGAGAACGTACCGTCTCCGAAGTCCCACCAATAAGAGCTTGCAGTGGTATCCTGAGGCACAAAAGTCCATACCTGATTCGAGTCTACGGAATGCGTATAGGATGCGGTGGGCGGCGAACAAAGTACGACCTGTTGACATACGGTATCCGCGCTACACGCAGTAGTTACGGTATGACACACCGTATGCACTCCGCCTGTGGGAAAGGTATAGGTAGGCGTATCCGCAATGGAGAAGTTGCCATTGCCAAAATCCCATAGATGGCTTACCCCGGTGGGCGCATTAAAAAGTGGAATAAAGTTTACCGTATTGCCCGTGGCAGTGTAGGTGTAGGCAGCTACTGGCGGATTACATTCCGTGTAATAAATTTTGATGGCGGGATGATTCGTGGAATCTACAGCATTGCTCGAAGCACAGACCACGGCACGCCAAGTTGCTTCAGTGACTAATCGCATAAAGAATCCGTGATTCCCGTATTGCAACTGGTCCTCCACGAGATTTTTTACATCAATTTTATAATCCGATGTACTGGAACCCGAGACGCCCACTTGCACTTGGTTAGTGGTGGTGGCAGATGGCGCGTTGTTCCAAGTGATGGAATCTTCATCCCATGAGGAGGTCACGCGGCGTATCCAAAAGTTATTCGATCCGCTGTGCAAACCATTGTGTGACGGGGCAGATGGATTGTTGTAGTAAAATAAGTAGGCACTATCTATAATGGCCCCCGTGGGAATACTTGAGTAATCAAACTCTATGTAAAAGCGCTTATACGACGGGTCTCCTCCGTAAGTCCATGCCGTGAGTGTAGCTTCTTGGTTCCAACCCCAAGTAGAATCCGGGGTAATACTCCAAACAATGGCATCTTTACCGTCCAATGGACCGGGCTGGAGAATTAATGAATCTTGTGTTTGGGCGAAAGAGCAGGTAGAAAGGAGTAGCGTAAAAGCCAGAAGGAACCGTGGCACTAAATAGAGGTTTAATAGTTTTCCTTAAATATAATCAATTCTTATAACCGAACCTCTTCAAGTGCAGGTCACTGTCTCTCCAATTCTTTTTGACCTTGACAAAGGTTTCTAAATGTACTTGCTTGGCAAAAAAGGATTCTAATTGCTTGCGTGCACCTATACCCACCTGCTTGAGTTTCGATCCTTTGTGTCCAATGATGATTCCCTTCTGGGTATCGCGGGCCACGTAAATGACGGTGCGAATGCGGATAATTTCTTCTTCTTCTTTGAATTCCTCCACGTCCACCTCGACGCTGTAGGGCACCTCTTTCTTGTAGTTGAGTAGGATCTGCTCACGCACGATTTCACTCACAAAGAAGCGTTCGGTTTTGTCCGTAAGGGCGTCCTTATCAAAATAGGGAGGTGAAGGTGGGATGAGCGCAATTAATCGGTCCAATAAATAGGTCGTATTCGCCTGCTCTAGGGCAGAGATAGGAATGATTTCAGCGTTTGGCAAATGCTCGGCCCAATAGCCTACTTCCTCCTCCAACTTCTCTTGATTCGTCGTATCAATTTTATTGATGATCAGCAGCACAGGCACTTTGGTGTTGAGCAGCTTTTGGAAAAATCCCTCGTCTTTGAGGGCACGATCACCGGGCTCTACCAAATACAAGAATACATCCGCATCTTCAAAGGCATCCGACACAAATTTCATCATGTGCTCCTGCATCTTATATGCCGGCTGAATGACCCCAGGGGTGTCGGAAAATACAATCTGGTATTCCGGCTCGTTTAGGATACCGAAAATACGGTGGCGAGTCGTCTGCGCTTTGGGCGTGATAATGCTCAAGCGCTCCCCCACTAATGCATTCATCAAGGTACTTTTCCCTACGTTGGGATTCCCGATGATATTGACAAAGCCACTTTTGTGTTCCATGGGGCAAAGATGCGACAATTGTGGCCGATTACGATAGATTTCACTTGAAGGATTACTGAAATATAATTCATTGAAAATCAATATGTTATTTTTTTACCCTATCTTCAACAAGAACAAAACCAACTAGTTATGAAAAAACATGTTCTTTTCATGGCTCTGGGCCTGCTGGCTTGGAGCTGTACTACTCCTGAACAGGAGGCTGAAGCTACCCCACCCGTATTGGAAGATGGGGCGTATTCCTTGACCAATGGGTCATGGACTTATCCAGATTCATTGTACGAGTTTGAACCGCAGCAGATTAAAATCTATGCAGGCGGACGTTACATGTTTGCGACATGGAATGAAGCAAACAATACTCCGGCCATGGGTGCCGGTGCGGCGTGGAGTGAAAATGGAATGATGTACGAACAACCTTATCACAATGCCAATGGGGCTACCGATTCTTCTCAGACGTTTGAATTGAGCATCACGGCAACAGAAAGTGGATTTGAGCAAAACATACAGGGCATTGACCTGAATGACAGTACCAAGGTAGACTTGTACGAAAATTGGGTAGCTCTTGAAGGCGAAGCCACTCCGTACGATGGACTATGGGTACTTACATCGCGCAATGAAATTGAAGGAATCAACGACTTCCAAGAAATCAAAATGATTGGCGGCGGACACTTTGTGTGGTACCACACTTGGAGCGACACCCTTGATCATGCTGATTTCGGGTATGGCCAATTCATTGATAATGGCGATGGCACTGCCACCGAAGTTGCTCAGGTAGGCTCTATCGATGGTTATGAAGGGGAATGGAGTATTAATTATACCCTGGTCGGTAGTGATATGCTACAGCAGAGCTACATAAACAACACGGATTCCACAGAGGTCTTTCAGAATTACAAGAGACTGTAAATCGCACTGAAAATTTATAAGCGACCCGGCCCTTGCGGCCGGGTTTTTTATTGTCGGGTAATTGTCTAGAAAGAAATTGGGCCAAGTCCCCTCTAGACGCGATTTTTATGGCAAATAATAAGACCCGCTATGCGTTCCATTTTTGCCCTTGCGTTGCTCATCAGCACAACTTCTCTACAAGCCCAAGTTTTTGATACCCTCGTGTGGGCGGACGAGTTCAACATCGACGGCTCATTAGATACCTCAAAATGGTGGCATCAAACCATCCTTCCAAACGCAGGACAGAGCTGGTATAATGGGGAAATCCAGCATTACACCGACCGCGATACCAATTCCCATGTGAGTAACGGGAGCCTTCATCTTACGGCACTACGCGAAACATACACCAATCAAAACGTTACCAAGGACTATACCTCTGCTCGTTTAAATTCAAAGTTCGCCTTCACCTATGGACGCGTTGAAGTACGCGCCAAACTTCCCACGGGAGTGGGCACCTGGCCTGCTATATGGATGCTAGGACAAAATATCACCGAACCAGGGGCCTATTGGCAAGTACAAGGTTACGGCACTACCGGTTGGCCGGCTTGTGGAGAGATAGATATCATGGAACATTGGGGACACAATCAAAATTATGTTTCAAGCGCCATGCATACCCCATCCAGCTTCGGTGGAACTGTGAATGTCGGCGGGCAATACGTCAGCGGTGCCAGTACGAGTTACCACGTATATGCTCTTGAATGGAGCGAAACCAAAATGGTGTTCAGTGTGGACAGCGTGGTACATTACACGTATGAACCGTCAACTTATACATCCAGCACCTGGCCGTTCTACGATCCGCAATACTTGTTGTTGAACATCGCCATCCTGCCTTCTATTGACTCAAGCTTTACTAGCAGTTCCATGGAGGTGGATTATGTCAGAGTATATCAACAATCAAATTTGAGTGTAGAGGAGCAGGCGCAAAGCGAAATTGGAGCCAGAGGAAATCCTTTTGAGGACCAATTATTTGTGCGCCTTAACGGCCCAAGTACCATCAATCTCTACGACATTACAGGCAAGCAAATCTACTCCCAGCTCCACGACGGCAGCGGACACTTAGATACCGAGGCCTACGCCCCGGGACTCTACGTGTTGGAAATCTTACAACCTGGATATAAAGGTTACCGCGAAAAGATCGTAAAGCGTTAGAACTTCAGCTTTTCGTCCTTGTCCCAAAGACCCCAAGAGGCACCGACATCGCCCTCTTTTTCGATCTTCCAACTCTCGTCGAAAGAGGAGAAATAGAACATCGGGATATCTTCTGCCTTTGACCAGCGCTGGGCGTTGATGAAGTATTTCAGACTGTTTTCAAACGACGCGTGGGCACCACCAATGCTTTGACCCGCACTAGGCCAACCGGTTTCTGTAATCAATACTGGCTTGCCTTTGCCAGCTGCTTGTGCTTCGAGGTACATCTGTTTCATGTACATCAGAGAGTAATCCAACGAACAGCCTTCCCAGTACGGGTAACAATTGGCCAAAATGATATCACAGGCATCCGCTACCTCTGGGTAATCTGTGAACTCGTAATACGCATCCACATAGCCCACCGGCACATCGGTTACTACAGCCTTTACACGCTCGATGTATTGTACAAGCACGGGGGCACTCAGGTCCTCACGATAAAGTACCTCATTACCAACTGCTGCTACGTCCACCACGCCTTCGGCGCAAAGCTCCAGTAGGCCTTCAATCTCGCCTTCGTTCTTTTCGAGGTCGTCGCCCAACCAAGCGCCTACCAAGGTCTTGATGCCCATCTCGTGAGCGACTCGGGCAATAATTTCATTCCCTTCAGTACACGAGAAGGTGCGTACCCATGAGATATGTGGTTTGAGAATTTCCAATTTTCGGCGGACCTGCGCCTCAGATAATTGGTCCCCCGGCTGCTGCCCCTCATCATAGGCGCTAAAGCAAATCCCGTGGATCCCGGCATTCAAAAATTCTCGGCTTTGTTTCTTTAATTCTTCAAGGCTTAGGTTATTCACCACTGGCCCCGCCAGCGACATGAATTTCTCCTTTCTGTAAGACATTAGGTTTGGTTATGTAGTTGCTGATTTTCGTTTGTCCAATTCTGCGCGCACTTCTTTCGCGTAATTTTCATCCACTTTGTAATTCCACATCACCGCAATGGCAATAAGGGTACAAGCGATGGGCAATCCGGAGAAAAACATTCTAAGGCCGTCTACAGCGCCTTCCGGCTGAGCTACAGCCCCACTCTGGTAATCCACCAAGGTCAAAATCAATCCGCTCAAGGCACCCGCAAATGCGAATCCTAGCTTCACCATCCACCAGTAGATAGCTCCGAAAACACCCTCGCGGCGTTTCCCCGTATTTAATTCATCAATATCCAATACATCAGAGGTCATCGACATCATGATGGTAAACAATCCACCAATACCGAACGAGTGGAACGGCAAGGCAAATAAGAACATATATGGCTTGCCCGGGATCATCAAGAACCACAACAACACATAACCAATAATGGAAATGCCTTGACTCAAGATGAACGCGCGTTTCTTTCCTAGATTTTTAGACATCCATGCAACAATGGGGATCACCAAGAAAGTCGTAATCAATGCACCTACACTACCGAACAATGTCGGCCATACCCCTACGGCGGAAGCATCGTCGTTGAACAAGTGGCTCTTGATGACAAAGAAGGTGAAGCTCGCAATAGTGTTAAACCCGTTGAAGATCAAGAAAGTCGCGATACACAATCTTCGGAACGGCACAGAGGAAAATGCTTCTTTAAAACCAATGGCAATTTTCTTCAAACTTCCAAAAATTCCACTGAGGTTTAGCGGCTCATAATCATCCCGCTCTTTGGTGCTCTCACTCTTAATGAAAAACGCGGGAGCCATGGCACAAAGTGTAAAGACCACAGCCACCCAAATGGCTAGAGAACGAGTCGCCTCATCCGCTGTAGGGAACCATGTCGGATCATACATGATTACCCAAAACCAGGGAGCTATAACCCAAGCCCACTGACCTATCCATTGGGAAATAGCCATCACGTTAGTTCGCTCGTGGTAATCGTCGCTCATTTCATAGCCCATACTCACATAAGGAACCCCAAAAATGGTCAGCCCTAGGTAGAATACGAACGACCATAACATCACATAGGTAAAGTTGTATGCGACACTGTTTTCACGGTACAATTGCCACAGGAATGCAAAGGAAACCCCCATAATTATGGCGCCTATAAAGACATATTGTCTTCGGCGTCCCCATCTGGATCTTGTATTGTCCGAGATGTAGCCCATAATAGGATCAAGGATAGCATCGAAGGCTCTAGGGGCAAAGAAAATCACACCCCACATCCACCCTGGAAATCCAAGGTCTTGTACCAATACGACCATAAATATTCCCATAGCTGCAGGGAACATTTGGTTGGCTAACATTCCAACCCCAAAGGCAATTTTTTGTCCCATCGGGACCTTGTTTGTCGCGCTACTCATATGCGTTATTGTTTAGGTTCAATGACAATCGTTTGCAAGGCTTGGGGAGGTATGTGTAGATCATACGATTGACCATCTATATCAAGCGTATACCCTTTCTTTTCTTCGTATTCGTTAAATACCGTAATAGCGTAAGTTCCATCTGGATTTTTGACGGCAGCGGCCATAATTTCACCTCCGGTAACCTCAGAGGACAGCACTACTGCACCAGGCCTCATGAACTTTGAAAAATGGGCCATGATGTAGTACAACGGCGTGAAATACACCTCATCCATCTCGGGGTCGACAATGACCGGGGCGATACACCAATTCTTAAACCAATTGGGCCCACCTTGGCGATCAAGGACCATATTCCAATCCACCCAGCCATCTACCCAGTGGTTCAAGCAACCAATGATGTCGCGGGCATAGCGGTGCGCCGGTGCGTATTTCGGATGCAAGTATTTTTTACTCTCTTCCCGCCAGGTATACCCCCAGTCCGTAGCTTCTTTCTTCCAGTACCACTCGTCGTCTTGCCACACCGGCACCTCAGCATCGATACAGCCTTCGGTTTCGATAAGGTATTTCTCAGGCGCCTTGGCATGGGCGTATTCCAACATCTCTGGGAAATAGCTCACCGTGCTCTCGTACCAGTGCACCGCCATCCCGTCAAAATACTTGGCATTTTCCTCATTGGCATACATTTCGTCTGCCCACTCTTCAATCCCTTCGCGGTTCTGGTCGTAGCCTAAAATTACTTTATCGCCTTTACCATCAGCCTCAAGGGTAGGCCCTAAGTGATTCTTGACAAAATCAACCATTTCCTGGGGACTGTAATGCATGCTCTCCCAATTATTCCCGTTTCCATGAGGCTCATTTTCAACGGTAAAGCCCCAAATGGGAATGCCCTCAGCTTCATAGGCATCGACATACTTTGAGAAGAATTTGGCCCATGTCGGATAGTACTCCGGAAGCAACTTCCCTCCTACCCAATGATTGTTATCTTTCATCCAAGGCGCTGCCGTCCAAGGAGAGGCAAAGAGTTTAAAGCCTTCCGTTGAGATGGACTGTGCGTCTTGGATCATAGGAATCAAATCATCGCGATCTTCCTCAATGCTAAAGTGCTCCAAATCAACATCACCTTCCACCGGTGTATAACTGTAATTTGAGAGGGAAAAATCACATGAATTCATGTGGGTACGCATCAAAGAATACTTGGCCCCTTCATCCGAAAAATAGGCTTGGAGAATTTTGTTGCGATTTTCTTCGCCCAATTGGTTCAATAAATACGCTGAAGCCTCAGTAAAAGCGCCGCCAAAACCAGTGATGGTTTGTTTCGCTTCCTCAACATGTACTCGAATGAGCACGGGATTTTCTGAAGTTTCAAAATCTTGCACCTCCGTTAAGGCATTTCCTCCTCGAGACGTTTCATATACTTGCATGGCAGCTTCTGGTTCGCTACCACCAACACAGCTCGCTAGAGCTAAGGCCAAGCCGAAAAGTGATGTTTGAGTAGCTAGGTTCATTGGTCTTTAGTTTTTGGTAAAATGTTCGACGACCACACCCCAACCTTTTTTCGGCTGGCGGTCGATATCGACAATGCCCCAATATTCTTCATTTGGCGCACCGTCGTACGGCACCCCGCTGCTTTTTGGCGCCCAACCGCCTATATCTTGTTTATCAGGATTGCCCGCCTTCCACCATCCGTCGGTGAACGAGAACAACAGCAACCCCTGATTCTCAGATTCTCTTGCTAAAATTTGATCAATGATCGTATCCAAGGCCACCGCTTGGGCATCCTCGTTTGGCCCTTGTGCAAATCCTGCATCGGCAATGCGCATGTAGCTATCTGCTCCTACCTCTGAGAAATAGAACGGCTTATCACTCAAGGCGTTCCATTCGTCGATAATGGTGGCCGGTTGGTCCCAACGGTACACATTCAAGCCCCACATATCCACTTCCGCGCCCATGTGAAAGGCCACAGAATCCGGCAACTCGCCATGCGCCGTCGCCACGGGATGCACAGAATCCAAGGCATGGATGGCATCAACCGCCTCTTTTAACGTGTTATACCAATTCATAATATCACCCTCAAACCATTCCGGATGGTAGTTGTACTCGTTGCCCAATTCCCACATCAAAATCGCCTCATGGTCCTTGAAACGCTCGACATACTCGAGGTAAGAACCTGAGAGCAAATCATAAAATCCATTCTGGTTGTAGCCGAAGCCCACCACGACTTTCATGCCCTTCTCGGCAATCTTGTCCAACACCTCCACCTCTTCAATAGGGGCATAGGTGCGAATGGTATTCATTCCAGCATCCACCATCAAGGCAAGGTCTTCATCAATGCGGTCGAAACTGCGCATGGTATCGCCCTTGGCTACCGGATGGTAGCACACTCCTTTCATGTACATCGGCGCAGTATGTTCCACCGTCGTTTCTTCCACGGACTCCACAGCACAAGCGGCAAAGAAAACAGCCGCAAGCACAGATAAGCCAAAACGTAAATACAATCCCTTCATCATTATTCGTTCACTGTTTTAGGCACCAATACGGTTGCTTTTACCGCCGCACTATCCCCACCGAATGATTTGGTAATAGTGTTGCCGTTGCGCATTAGTCCTTCAAAAATTCCTTGGTCCACCAAAGACCATATCGCGTACTTCGCCTGCCCATTGAGGGTAATCAGACCAAAGTTGTTTTCACTTCCTTCTTCGTGATTGGGATCTTTCCACGGCTCGTCAAAGGCCTCAAAATAGAAGCATGAAATCCCCGCCGAATCTGTCCAAGCGCGCATCTTCTTGTAATAGAGCGCCTGTTTGACTTCATCCGCGGCAAACGAACCATTAGGACCATAGAGACCACGACTCACGCTGGCCCAACCGGTCTCCCCGATGTGCACAGGTTTTTCCACCCCAATACTGTCGAGGTAGGCCTTCACACCGTTGTACTGGTTCTTCGCATAGAATACGGCACGATCCATGGCTAATTCCACTCGCTCATCATCACCAGCCTCTGCCACCGTGCTCTCGTGAACCTCCGAACGCACTGTTGTAATGGGTATCGTGGAAGGGATAGGTGTGCATAGAAACATAATCCACCGCATTGGCCAATGCTTCGAGGTCTTCATTGTGGTAATCTGGACTACCACCGCCCCAAGAGGCGAAATTGTCCGAGCTTGTGATCCAAAGGTCCGGACTCAATTTGCCTATGCTTTTGAGTTCCTGCAGGTAGTTCACGTATTTCAGGATGACCCCGGGCTTGACAAAGTAGCTCCACGCCCAGTGCACCATGGCCTCATTACCCACGGCAATGACCTTAACAATATCAGGGTACTCATTGGCATAGTGTACCGCCTTGCTGATCTCACTTTCATTGTTGGTCGGGTCCTCAAAATCGTGATTTGGGTGGTCCGTCCACGCATCCTGACAATCGATCCAGGCCCCCAGCATGACATACATCTCGAAGGTCGGATCTTCCTGCTTCAGCTCACGGATGGCACGAAGAACATTAGGGGCATGGTCCAATTGTAGGTTGTAAGTCCGCAACACGCGAATGCCCATGGCATGCATGATCTTCATGTCGTTCTTCAACTGCTGGATCGTCGGCTGTACCTCACGCGAATTTGCGCGGTAGCCACCATAGGAGATGGCCTGATACTCCGGGTTCCCTAAAATTTCTGCCGCGGTTTTCATGGGCGTCGTATTTGTCGGTTCATGGGCACAGCCGAAGAGTGCGACGAAGGCGCAAACAATCCCGACTATGTTCCATGTGCTCTTTTTCATTTTTTCGAAGTGTCCAATTATTTCACAACCTCCACCTCAATGCGTACCACCGATTGACGGCGCTGGAAAATCTCCGTCGAGGTCGCCACATCCAAGGCTTGCCCGTCGAAATCCTGCACGCTATCCTGGCGAACGACTTTGATGCTACTTTGCGAAGCACGCTTGTACACCACAGGAACTTGGCAAACGGTAAAGGCCAATGACCCCGCCTCCAATGCTAATTCCTGCTCCGTACCTGCCACATCGCGGTAGTGGAACACTTGTCCTTCTGAAAGGAACTCCGATGTTTTCAAAATCTGAGGCGTGAAGTGCAATGCTCCGCCTGAAACGCGAACGCCAAGCTCTCCAAACCTGCTCAAAATATCTTCTTTCACCTGTCCGGTCATCCCTGGCTGCTGCGCACCTTTCCCTCCTGGGGTGTGCGAATACGGATCCGTTGGGAAGGCACCATAAAGCTTCGGTGATTTATGGGCTCCAATACCGGCAAGGATCTCAAAGTAGTGGTCGAACAATCGACCTACCAAAGCACCTTCGGCATCCTCATCCAAGGCGCGCTGGGTATTCTCGTAAGCCGCCAATAACAGCTTCGACACCATGTGCCAATAGATCGAGCCAAGTCCTTCGTAGCCAAAGAACGTTCCTGAACGACCGGTGAATGATTTATGATTAAACACCTCTTCGAAAATGGTGCTCAACAACTCAGTTTCACGCTGTGCCAATGCCTGGTACTGCTCCGGCAACTCCTTCAACGCGGCTTTCAAGCTATCCACATTGTTGAAAGTTCCGTTAAAGTGGTAGCTGCCATTGCAATCTTTGGTCACCACCTGACGGTTGCCCGCTGCGACCAATTCCTTTAGCAAATCACTTTGCTCCGCACGCGGCGTAGGAATGACATTTTTCGCCACAAAACGAGGCAACTCCTTATTTGGGTAGAGAATGTAGCTGTACTGATCTTCACGGAACAATGCACTGGCCTTCAACGCATCCAATACCGCCAAACTCTCAGCTGTATTCAAATAACCTGCGCTCAAGACGGCCACCTGCCCTTCCAACATTTCTGCCAGGTACGACACGGCTATGCCATCTTCTTCAACCGTCATCAGGTTATAGGCATGGTACAATCCATCGGCACGCTTATTTGCGCGGATAGAATGCTCCAAATGCTCACGTGCCGTTTGAGAGAAGGACTTCACATCGGCGATGGAGAGTTCCACGAATTCGCCGCTAAATCCTGCGCCATAAATGCTCGCTCTATATTTTGCCGCTGCCCCACCCAAGGCATCCAAGACGCCTTTGCGATCTTGATTTGAAATAGATCCGCTCAACAATTGACGAGAAGATTCTAGGGCAGTTTTAACCTCAGTATAGAAGGTGGCCAATTCCTTTGAAACGCTCACCTCATCTTCATTCCCTTCGACCAATTGCTCGAAGAACGCCAAGAACCTACGCAGGTAATACAAGGTCACCATCGACACTCCATTTCCTACCAACGCATTGTTTGCATCGTTCCATTCCGGACGTTGTGTGTTCAACCAAATCCCCGCTTCTGGAATGAAGTTCGAGAGCTTCGCCAACACTGTCGCCAAGATCTTCTCAATGAAGTTTACGTGGTGGATCTCCTGCTGCTGGTTTTGCAACAACGCACCGTCCACACCCATCTTTGCACGCATTTCCTCAATGGCTTCATGCGCCGCCAAATCAAATTCAATGGTATCCTTTGGGTTGGCCAAGAGGTCCTCATACTTCTTAATCTTGTACGGCACATTCGCATAAACGAAGCTCGCCTGACCAAAGTAAGAGGCCAATTTCTCTGGATAGTACTTCTCACTGAACTCCAAGAATTTCAGCAAGTAAATGATTTGGTGATCGCCCCAGTACCCGATGTACGACCAAGGGTTATCCGGCTCAATAGTTTCCCAATCAAAGCCATCTTTTGTGACTCGGTAAGGGTTATATCCGTCAAAGGTCGATGCGTTCAAGAACTTGTGGATCATTCCCTCCATAAATTCTGGATAAGAATGTGCCAGCGCTTCCCAATTCTGGAAAATATCTCTCCAGTTCCCCTGGTAATCTAAGATCTTGGAACCGTCTTCTTCGTTGCGTGTGTTGATCGAGAACTTATTCCACGGACGCGATGGATCGCCGTGACGACGGCTAAATTTCAACGGCAGGTATTCCGTACACAATCGGACAACATCAGCATCGCCTGCATTCGCCGCCAACGCGCGGATTTCAAATACATCAAAGACCTCAGGAAGGGCATTAAGTTCCTTTTCAAATTTCTTCGCCACTGCACCATTCGCCTTCATCATATAAGGCACAAAGTCTTGCTTCTCTACGGTGTAATTCAAATCAAAAATCCCCCCACGCATGATGTTGAACATCGTGTTTGCGAAGTGACGATTGTTGAGAATGCTATCTGCGGTGAGTTGTAGGCCATCAGATGCTGCGACCAATTCTATCAAGTGCTTAGTCCCCGCCTCTACATCTTCACGAACGGCCGCGAAGAATGCTTCACGGTCTTGTAAACGTGCCTTTGTCGCCGCCACGTCCGAAGGTCCCTGGTGCACATCCGCCACCAATGCCCAAGAGGTTTCACTATTGGCAGCAACGGTCAATTCTGATTGCACCAAGAAGGCACCCTTCTCTGCTTTCACATCTACCTCTTCTACCACTGGCTGTCCGCTTCTGAACATATCCAACTGACGAGAAGAAAGAAGCACCTTGGTTTGAGGCAAACCATACGACCAAACCGTATTTGCTTTCAAAGCCTCAGAAGGCTCTGCACGGTCTACGATAATGGCGCTCAATGAGAAAATACCCAATCCTGTATCTGTTTCCAGCTCACATTTTTTATAGGCATCCACCAAGTTGCTCGACGCATTTTGCAAGGCATC
>JAYQIV010000005.1:0-161127 GCA_038141825.1 Cryomorphaceae bacterium
TGATGAACAAAGATGAATTTTTACACCAGCTGCTACGGTCCTGGATATGGTCCATAGCCGTTGTTCCACCGATACTTTTCTTAAACAACAGAAAAAAAAGCCGCGCACAACAAGGCGTAAAAAAAATGGGGAGGACACCGCCGCGGAGAGAGAGGTACTAGAACCTTTTCTTGTATTTCCTTGAAAATCAATAATTAACAGCGTTTGCTTCCAAGCGGGGTTACGATTTGGATACTTGTCCTCCGACAGAGGCTTCTCCAGAAGATTCGCCAAATTGCCAACCAATGTGAAGGTAATGAATTATAATAACTCCAAGCGATAGGGTAGGTGCTTTTTGAGATTACTCTGGCAATCGCGGAAGTAGTGGTCGGAATATTCCGAACACACGTTTGGAATGTTGTGTAATACAAGAACCTCGAAGTCTTCTGAGCAAGAAATTGCTAAGGTTAGACGCAAATACAGTCAATAATTTATGTACGGTATTTACCGTACACCCCTTGCCGCATCATTCAAGCCAACTACCCCGATGGAGATAAGGTGGACTACAGCTACACCTCCTTAGGGGAGTTGTTTTCCATCGAGTCCACCCTTTCTGGGGTTTCTCAAATGATTGTCAGCGGTATCCTCTACAACGGTTACGGACAAATCTCCAAGCTCTCCTACGGCAATGGGACCTATACGGACTATGATTACAACGTATCAGGTTCAGGAGCTTCTACCCTAAAGAAAAACACCCTGTTTAAGACCACGACCACAGCCAAGGAGCAAGGCGCCACTGCGCAGTCCACCGTATTGGAGAGAAACTACACCTACAACACCCAAGGGATGGTCACGCAGTTAGATCGTGATGTGGCCGGTACTTTAATGAATTCCTCCGCAGGCACAACGGTCCCTTTGTCCGATCAGTACAGCTACGATACCTTTGGTAGGTTTGATACGCATCAGCATACAATAGGCGGGAGTACCGAATACACCCTAGAGATGACCTACAACAAGGCCGGGGGAATAATAAAGAAGGACGCACTAGCTACGGGCATCATGAATGCCCCGGACCTAAACTATACACTGAACTACAACTACAATGCAAGCAATCCCCATCAGCTAGAAGAGGTCGTGGATTCTAAAACAGGGGCGCAAAGCTATTATCAGTACAATTCCTCGGGAAGTATCCAGGAAATTCAGGATCCTGCCGCAAAAGGCCCTCAAAACTTCTTCTGGAACGAGGAGCAGTGGCTCAGCGGGGTGAGCAATGACCTCGGTGTTCACCACTACGTGTATGACCACAAAGGGGAACGAGTAATGAAAAGCTCCGTGATGCACTCTTCTGTGCAAATCAACGATCAGCATATCGACGATATTGAGTATCTTGAACCGTACACCCTGTACATCAACCCCTATTACGTGGTTACAGAGTTAAAGGGAGGCGATAAGGTCAGCAAACACTACTACATGAACACTCAACGGGTCGCTACAGACATCAGCATCAACTACCAAGTCCACGAGCCTATGGCAGGGCCGCAGCAGCCGAATGCTCGTGATCCTAAAAAGCCAAGCGAAGACACCGCTTCAGTGAACTACAATGCGGCTTTTGCAGATCTTCAAGCAACCTTAAACGCCCTTGGGCATCAGAAATTAGAGATAGATCAGTTGGGTGAGCAGCCTACGCTAGAGGAGTACTACCCTGAGCTGGTTTCTAAGCCGTCTCAGAATTCGACCATGGCCGCTAAAAACGCTCCGGAATCTACTACACGAATACTATTCTGGTACCATCCGGACTATCTCGGAAATGTGGATCTCGTAACCGAGCGCGACGGAAAAACCTATGAATTCTTCACCTACAACCCGTGGGAGAAGAAATGCACCAGTACAATGCCAATACCTTTGGGTTTAGTTCGCCCTATAGATTTAATTCAAAGGAGAAAGATGCGGAAACCGGGCTGCACTACTATGGAGCTAGGTACTATCAGAGTAAACTCAGTGTGTGGTTGAGTGTGGATCCGCTGGCGCATAAAACAGATGAACAATATCAATTTTTAAAAAACAATCCAATCTCATTTGTTGATCCAAATGGCAAACAGGCTACTGAACCACCTGGGGAAAACGAAATATTAACTGACAATCTTACAGAACCTCCTAGTGATGAAGTTATTCAATCTAATAACGGGAGCAAAATTATAGGGTACCCTGGGGTTGAAAATAGTTTACCTGAGCTAGATCAAACTGCGCCATGGATGGGTAAAGCGAAAAGTCAATTAGGTGTGAAGGAAGATACTAATAATAATGACGGTAAAGAAGTAGAGGGTTATCTCCGAACCACAGGGCTAGGAAAAGGGAATGCGTGGTGTGGTGCATTTGTCAATTGGTGCTTGGAAGAAGTAGGAATAGATGGTGTAGAGCCAACTAAGGACAATCATCCAGCAAGAGCATTAAGTTGGCGAAATTTTGGCGAACGGGTAGATGAGCCTTTTTATGGTGCAATTGCAACCAAAACGAGAAAAGGAGGTGGTCATGTTGGATTCGTTGTAGGCGTTTCGCCAGAAGGCCAAGTGCTAATTTTAGGAGGTAATCAAGGTGATGCAGTTACTATTAGAGCTTATGACCATTCCGTTCTTAAATTTAATTACCCAACGGGATATACCAAGAGAAAAGCGCCCGTAATAGCCCCAAATTCAATTGACAACTCAAAAAATGAATCATGATACTATTATTTCTATATATTAAAATATTCGCATGTATGAGTTCACCTGAAATCCCGAAGGATTTAAATAATCTTTCAGTTCATTTATCTTCAAGGAAAATCGACAAAATGATAGTTCATCTTGATACAAATTGGGAAGGACGAAGATTATGTCAATTATGGACTGAAAATTTAAATTGTGAGATTACAAACGAAGAAGTCTTATCCACCCCATCTAAGTATTTAGGCAAAATATTCAGTGATGACTTGGTGAATGGATTGATAGCACTTAAAGATGTAGATTTTCCTTTTGATGAGACAATCGTTTATACAAAAAAAGAAAGTGTCACTAAAAAAATTTTAATACATTCGTTTGATTGGGGATACAATATAACACTTTTAGAAGAAGGGGTTTACATGGAAGAGGAGTATGAATATTCTATTCAATTTTCATTTAAACGATCTTCTCAATCAAGACTTGTTCTTTTTGATTTCATAATCGCGGGGTGATCCTTAATTTCATAAGTTTTAAACTAGCTGTGCTTGATTGGAAAAAACGCATTGAACTGACCCACTAATCCAACAAAATACTAGCCCACCGATTGAACACCAAAGTGGTCCGCAGAGTCTGGCAACCGAATCCACTCTCCCACTTTAGTTTGAAATCGAAACTTTGTTTTAAATCAAACCTCGGAGAGAGAGGGTTTTGAACCTAACTCTCCAATATGCTCAATATCAGTTATTTACAAGAACTCTTTTCACTAAGTCAACCCGCTAAGCAACCCAATCGGCCGCGGAGGGCATTTCGCCCAATTGCTTGACTTAACTAAACAAATATAAGAGATTCTGTCTAAGGTTCCTTTCTCATAAACCGATAATCACCGGATCATAAGTATCAAGAATTACTAACTGTTGATGGTCAACAATTATAACTAGAACTGTGCTCTTCAACTAAAACTGAACACTTAATCCGAACACAGGAATAGTGACATTTTCATTTGCTACCTTATACAGGCTGGTAGAACACCAAATACCATTAGAGATTAGATAATACCCACTATATCTATAACTAATCTCCTGGCCATTCAGCACATGGAACGGTGCAATTGGTTTAGAAATCTCCAGACCCATCCAATTACCTCTTGTGACACCATTTGTTTGAAAGCGATAACCCAAAGACACTAGTGCTAATTCATCAATTTGCTCCGTCTTTTCATTCCAAACACCTATTGCGGAAGAACCAACATAATACCAGGAGGTAAGATCACCTTTATACTTGCGCATAAGACCTAATCCTCCACCAACACCTGTACTTATGCTGCCATTAATTACACTAGCTTCACCATGGTACATCCATGCGATATCCACATAGCCAATCTTAGTCATAAAATCCTCGTTCCTCACTAATTCACCATCTACTACCCGGTATTTAAGAATAGTGGGATGCAAATTTTTCGAGGGTAAATCAGCCATACAATCAACAAGTAACTTTTGAATTGTACTGTCTAATAATTGACCAAGATGCACTGCGACAATTTCAATACGATATTTATCTCCGATAAGCCTTTTAATGTGCAGTTGTTTCTTTCGAAAAATTCCTCCATCCTGAATATCGAACCCCAATGATTGATTATCAATTCGTTGCACCTCCAGTTTGGAGTTATACATATAATTAATATTTATATCACTATTAGAAGCGTGGAATCCCTCTATCTTCTCGATTAAAGATGAAAAACTATTGTGTATTTGATCAAATCCTTCATACTCTCGCAACATCGGCATAATCTATCATGTAAATCTTCATTTTCAATGAATCGCTAACATCAATGTGAATCTCGTCATTCATGGATTGTGCATACGTCGCTATTGAGCCAGCACTAACAAGGAAACCTATCAGTATTACTTTCAAGTTTTTCATAATTTCAATTTGATTTTTGAGTTCTTAGAAACGGATTGATTGGATTATTGCTCGGCTCAAAGTTTACATTTACTAAGCGAGACGGCTTGTTACGTTCCCTTTTGTTTCGTAGTCATTAAATCAACGACTAACTCTCGAACTTGACCTTTATTCTGCTCATTCATCATGTCACTCGGCTCATCATTATTTGGCACTTCACCGTAGGCATATACAGACTTAGCAAACACGGTATCAGTTACATAAACCCTCTATCCTTGTAAATTGTATCCACGACGAAAACCTTCTCATATTTGGTAACGTACTGTGTATTTATTATTTCTATGGTATCCGTTTTTGAGAGAAGACGTAACCTAGCATTGTCTGTACTATCCAGTTGCATCGTTTTTAACTTGTTTTTCAATTGAACCACCTCGTTCAACATTGAATTTCTTTGACCATGGGCTGACCACTCCAATGCCTAGAGACAATAGAACTATCACAGCAGCGGCAATTCGCGGCAAATAATAACCCATTGACTTTTTATGACGGATTTTAAGCCAAATTTCTTCCTTCAGTCATCTGCTTCTCTTTTATGCGGAAACTCAGATTCCAATATTTCTTTATCTACTTTCATAGGACTCATCCTTTAGCATTATTACTTCTTGAATTCTCTTTTCAATCTATGTGATTAGCCTCGAATTATCAAACAGAAATCCTCAGTTTAACAATTCAATGGGAATACCCTTCAATTTCAAATAGGTTAAACACTGGTTCTGATCATTTGGCAACGACTCAATAATCATATATCTGAAATTGACACAAGACAATCCAAATCGCTTGTTGATATAATTAAATACACATCTCCAAGCATCAACATAAGATTGAAGAACATATGGTTCACATTATCCAGCCGCCTTCTTTCATATATATAATACGTTAATGCCCATCCTTGATGTGCTGCAAAATTTTTAGTCTACAAATCCCATCACTATCAATTTGGTGGATCCGTTGATTGTTAATGATCTTTTCTTCTGCTCCAAATGGATTGTTGTGGTCAATCATGACTTTCCCAATAAATTCATTAGGAATGGATAGACATTATCTACTGAATTGAATTAAGGAATTAGTATAAATTAAAACAGCATAACAAACCCTAGATTGATGCATGGTCTTGACGACTGAAAGCGTTAACGTTTTATAAAACTCTATTTACCTTCATAAAACAATGAGTAAAATTTCAGCTCTCATTATCTATTCGAATCATAAAGATATCCATTTTGGTGATTTAGTATTTTAAGAAACTTAAATCGGTTCCTAAGGTTCAGGATGGTCAAAAAAAGTCCCTCAAAGTAAAGACACTCTATTTGGAATTCACCCCGGAGAGAAGGGTTTTGAAAACTCTCCAATATGCTCAATATCAGTAATTTAAGAGAACTCTTTTCGCTAAGTCAACCCGCTAAGCAACCCAATCGGCCGCGGAGGGCATTTCGCCCAATAGCGCTGACATAGCGAATCAAATATAGGCTTTTTTGACTTGGGGTTCAATTCCCTCCTCAGGAATGTATCGCGATGTCCATTGGCTCTGTTGAAATGCATCTATGAAGCTCCTTTTGATCAGATGACGCCTCCTTCCAAGTAATTTATAAAACTCTATTTGCCACTATCTACAAGGTGGATTATATCAGCTCTGCTGAAATACATCTATAAGCCCATTTTGATCTGATTTACGCCTCCAGTGATCGCGTTAGTTTTGTTCGGAAAATTCCGAACACACGTTTGGAATCACGAATAATTCCAAAACCTCAGTATTTTCAGTACTTTCAGGTTTTGGTCAAAACAAAGTCTCGATCGCAAAGTAGCTGCACTTATGTACTTCGTAAATGACAAATGCTCATACAAGTTGATGGTTCGAAAAACTTCGCCCCCTCCCCTTGCAGGGCCGCAAATTAAAGAGGGGTAGTGGATTTGGTTGCCAGACTCTGCGGCTCACACTAAGCTGAATTTTAAATTCAGCGTATTAAGAAGCCTTAGTATCAAGCGGGGCGGATGAGAGTTCTGCATTGAGTAAAGATCTTCCAGGGAGTACACATCCAGGTAGTAGTCGGTGATGCCTCGCGTGGCGAGCAACCGTTCGATGTATCCTATGGCCTCTAGTGAGATCATGCGCGTTCCAAAAACACCCGAAAACCAGTCCGCCTCGCGCGGTGTCAATTAGTTGAGGACATCAACTCGTTCAAAGAAAATAAATCCAAGCCGCTTAATAGCGGATAGTTCACTTCTAGGTCAATTTTTAGTTTCGAATCTAAATCAACTGTTGCCTCTACAACCTCCTGAAATTCATTAATCGTGGTTACATTAACATGGTAAAGTAATAGCTGAGAACTAGGATCGAATAGATTCTTCCCCTTACATACCCTTCCCTTAATCTTTCTCAAGTCCATAGGCATAACCCCATCCCATGTTGATTCTTTGATGGCTATGTCAGATGCATTAGTACCCGCGAAAACGCTTTGCATGTTGCCATTTATGGCATTCATTTGTACCGCTTTACTATACCTAAGTTCGATGGAATCGGTATTTCTTAACGCCACAATACTCCCAATTCTCTTTTCATCGCCCTTTTTAATCTTTTTAGGCTTGCTCCTAATAGCGAGTCGTTGAAAGGGCACATACAGAATAGGCGCAGAAGTTGTCTCTATGTCTCGGATTATGTGAATTGAATCCCAGACAACCCTTGGCGTAAATGTGCGTTTTGATACAAATACGTTACAATGGTACTCAGCAACGAGGGTATCATGAAAATATAGTCTTCTGCTTAGACGATAAACTACAGGAGTGTCTTTACGAGCCTGATAATTCTCGTAGGAATTTAATCGAGCCGCGTAAAACAACTCTATAATCTGTGATTCACTAGTTACAGAAACTGCTTCCAGTGTGTCAATAGATTCCGTTTCCTGAGAAAACAACGACAAACTCGAAATCAACAATGCAATAAGAAATACTCTTTTCATTAAATGTGTTTTGTTTCTTTGAGGCCCCATTAGGCACTGTATGCTGTGGAAACTAAACTCTCCAATGCTCAATTTATTCGGACCACATTATATGGTTGATTCCAATAAACCCAATGGAACTCCCAACCTTTTCACCGGCCACGTTTACATCCTGAATCGAAAACAATAGAAAGTTTCTTCTGTGGTCGACGGTTATAGTCACCTTACTTAGGTAGTTGCTCCCAATGTTCTTTAATCCTTCAAGAACACCCCAATTACCGGCTTCCTGCTTCAACTTAGACGACATCTCATTAACAGCATAATTGTAGTGCTGTGATTCACTTGGGTTAGTCGCAATTAATACAATCAGCAGAATTACCGAAATGATGTATTTCATCCAGTTTTTGTTTTCTTGCACTGGGCCATTGGTCTGAGAGTGAGCAGTTGATCTGGGAGCGTTACGCGGCTTACTTTCTACAGTAATCCCGTTCTTCCGTGCATAGGCGTAGTATTCATTCAATGACTTGCCTGGGTTCGCCATTTTCCATTCTTCTAGGTTCATGAGTTTGAGTCAGATTTGATTTTTCCTAGGACTTATTTCTTAGACACCCATCCTATATTTTGGCCCCACTTCATCAATTTTGGAACCACGAATTCATTGCCAATAGAAATCCAGAATGACATGAAAAGCATTTCTTTCACTCCCATTTCATCTTGGAAAAGCAAATTATACAGTAGGAACATTCCTGTAAAGAACAGAAAACCTACAAGTACATTGACGATTCTTTGCTTCATGTCTATTCTATGATGCCGATAGCATCAATCCCTTTTAATGAGAACAGCTCTATGTAGTGGTTATGGCGATCTATGTGATATGCTCTAGACTCTTCATTTTCCAAAAGGGTATCCTCATCAAAGCCATTAGCAATACAATCGCGAGAAGCCAGATCGAAGGCAAAACTCACTAGGAATCCCTCCTCCATACAGTCCATGGTCTCTTCGATAATTTCATCAATGTCTAGATCGGGTGCCTTCTTATATGACTCGGTAATTAGCTTTTCTGAAAATTCAAAAATCTCATTGTCATAATCCTCTTCGTCAGGTGCGTATGGCGCATTGATGATGAACTGTCCACTTGCCACCAATTTGATTAGCATTTTATACTCCTTCGTACTGAGACTTAGCTGATGACTCTTTTCCATTTCAATAGTTTCTTGAGGTTTTCTTAATGCTCTAAAATAGTGTAAGCATTTAGAAGAGATTCACATTATTGGAATTACTTCGTTTGTGATACTTGTGACCAAAAAAAAGACCGCTGTAAACGGTCCTCAATCATTGATAAACAAAGGATAATGCACTAATCAAAATCGAACACCTCCCAAAGCAATGGTTTTACCACGACGTTTTTTTCTTCTTTGTTTAATCCAGGTTGTTGTTTCACAAATCCGAACCACACCATGAACCTTTCTATGGCTCTGATGGCATAAGCCCTGAAGAAATTTAATTCAGCCGTAGCAAAGTGCGTTTCTTCAAAATCGTCAAGCAATTGTGGGAAAGCCAATAAATACACCGCACCATAGTCCAGCGCATCGTATCTCTCATTTTTAAAAATGTGCAGTAGGTACAGATTGAAAGGCCATGCTAATTGCCCCACTGGTGAATAAGGATAAAGATCATTGTACCCCCAATTGAAGTCTTCAGCAAAGCAATGAAGCAGCTCTTTTAATAGTGCTGATCGATCACGTCGTAGTTTTTCGGACTTCTTCGTTAGCGATAATCTATTATGACGTTTCTTGATTAACCCCATTTCTTTCGCGATAATTCGGACCGTGGAGATAATGGAACTTTTAGCCTCTCGGTTCAGCTTACTGATGCCCTTTTCTATAGACTCATCGGGCATGTGACCTTTACCATATAACTCTTCCAATACAAACCTTGGAAGCGCACCGGTTCGAGTCAATTTCACGACCCCCTTGTTGTTTTCAATGAGGGTCATGAAATCTTCGAGTAGTCGAAAGAACGGTATCTGATCCAAAACATCATCTGCTATGCTTGGTTTGAGCCGAACGACACAGTTATCGCTCAGAGGTTGATAAAGCAAGCAGTGCATCTCTGCAGGTGTTAGGCCCTGGAAATCATCCAATGGCCTGTTGTTTTCCTGTAGAATAAATGGGTCGAGGTCAATCATCTTTTTATTGTCGTTTAGTGGGATAACGGGTCATTGAAAATATTGAGTATTTCCTCGTTCAATTTAAGAAATAAAATGCTTGTAACCAGGAATTTATCGTCGATAAACACTCCGTTTGGTGTTATTACTTCATGGTACTCGTTGGTTACAATTCCACCCTCTTTGATCGTGTGATGCATGAGTTGGATTTCATTGTTGTTGTAGATTGTTTCAGTGACTAATTCTCTCATAATCTCTTGTTCTTTTTCCAAACATCTAAAAAGCATCAGATACACTCCAAGTTTTGTGAATAAGTAACTTTTATCAACCGCTTAGGCAGCAACGTCAATTCATATTCTCGGACACATAAGGTCAAATATTCGACAATTCTCATGTTTAATCGTTATGACCATAACGGTTTGATTCTTCTAGTCAATTTCAAGCCTCAATTGGTTAAGTGAAATCAAGCCCATTACCCTGAATGACAAGACTTTACTAGTGTGGTCTTCAGGGAGTTTTTGGCTCCGCTGGGAGGTGCATAAAGAGGCTTTTGAAAACATTGCCAAAAGTGCCCCTTTTGGCAATGGGTATTTGGAGAAAATTGAAAAATGCAAAACGCTGTATATCAAATAAATGCAATGGAAAAATTCAAACCCATAACCCATTTGGCAATGTGGCAATGTATATATATATATCATTGCCACATTGCCAAGGGTGGGTTTCTGCCAAATTGCCGAGCCCATTAGAGCACTTCCCTTTGGAGTTTATCGCAGCCTGTAATCATTAAACGAAACAGATATGGTAAACTCACTTGAATTGATCTTGGAGGAAATCTCCAAGGCAGAAGTAAAGCTTGGCAAGAATACCGGGCGTGTTGCTTTGAACCTCTTTGAATACCAGGAGGTCATAGAGCTTAGCTTTAATGGTCACAAGTCCTTAACTGCATACGATCAATATTGTGAATCGCTACTTCAAAGACTCAAGGACCAAATAGATCAACGACTGACAGAATTGGATACACGACAAGTCGTCGTACACGACATCAATCTTCTGATCCATGAGGTCACTTCCCAAGAGAAACGTTATTTCCCTAGGAAATGTCCAGAGGATTGGTTCCTAAAACTTCAATTCCATATCCGTCACCAAAAAGAGCAGATTAGAGACGAGATTGTCCATCAATCCATACTCAGGTATCTAAAACTACAACAACGGCTCCTAGAGCGTACCAAAGAGCTTCTCAGGCATAGGAACTCCTTCCTGAAGAACTCCAGCCTGGCCGCATCCAATAATACGAGCCCTTCTAAAGCCTTCCCGTAACGGTTAATGGACAGGTAGAAATGTTCCAAGAGCCGGCACACAAAACGCCTTTGGTTTGGAACCGTTCTAGTTCTGATTTATTGGAAGTGTTAATTGCCATACACCGTAGCAAAGCCATTTCTCTGACTACAGGTCCTATCGCTCAAAAAGATCTTATCGACCTGTTCTCCCGATTTCTAAACAAACCAATAAAACATACCAACCAAAGTCTCAGTGCCCTTAAACGGCGTAAGAAGCCAGAAACCTCTTACACTCTTGAGCTACATCAACAATACCGATTCTACTGCGATGATGTCTAAGGCAAAAAAGTATTATACTTTCATTATACCTGCATTATACTATAAAACTATAATTCAGCGCTCAGGGTAGTCTTGCGTCGAGAAAAACGTAAGTCTATGATTCAAAACAATCATCCATCGGAACAGCTCACGAAGCTGCAAAAAAAGGTCGAAGGCCTAGAGCGAAAAATAAGAGACCTTGAAGCCAGTCTCTCGGTACCTAGGCCAAAAGAAAAGCTGCTCAATACGGCAGAAGCCTGTATGTACCTAGACGTGGGTAGAACTTCCCTTTACCGGTACATGGATGAAGGGCTGCTTGCCTACACCATGGTGGGCAAACAGCGCCGTTTTGCGCTAACGGAGTTGGACCGATTCATGGATCGCGACCGCAAGGACGCATTACCCTCAATCCTTTAATCGATCAAGTATGGCACTAGACAAACAAAGCATACTTGAAGCGACTAATGGTGGATATGACGTGTTCAAGCATTTCCTGGGCAGTAGAATCCAAGGTACCGGCAAAGCGTTTAATAGTCCCTTTTACGACGATACCAAAGCAGCCTGCTACGTATATTTCGATAAGCGTTCGCGAGTATACAAGTTCAAGGACTTCGGCAATGCCGAGTACAGTGGCGACTGCTTTTTCTTCGTGGGTAAAATCTTCGCCCTAGCCTGCGAGCAGAGCAAGGAGTTTTTACGCATCATGGAGATCATCGACCATGAACTTGGACTTGGACTCGAATCTAACCCCCAAAAAGTAGATCGCGTCATTCGCAACAAGGGAGAACAAGTTATCAAGGCCTCTAAGCTTCCGAGCATTCACGATGGCTTTGAAACGGCCAAGAGCGATTTGCCCCTTACCACACGGGAGTTTAATCCACATGAATTGCAGTTCTGGGCCAAGTACGGCATCAGCACGGAAACGCTAAATCGCTACCATGTGGTAGCTGTAGAATCTTACAAAGGCGTTGGAAAGAGCGGAAAAAGCTATGAGTTCACCTCTACAGCCGAACGACCCATCTTTGGCTATCAGGGGCTACGATTTACCAAACTCTACCTGCCGTTCTCCGAGCCCAGATTCCTGTTTTCTGGAGAAAAGACCGAGCAATACGTCTTTGGCCGCGAGCAACTCCCCATTCGCGGCGACATCCTGTTTCTTACTGGTGGCGAAAAAGATGTACTGAGCCTGGCTGCTCATGGCTTTCATGCCATCAGCATGAACAGTGAAACGGCCAACATACCCAAAAATCTGTTGCGTGCCCTGAGCTTCCGATTTCAAACACCTGGTACTACTCTATGATGTTGACGAAACCGGTCTAAAATCCATGGAATCACTCAAAGAGCAGCACAAGAGCTACGGACTGAAATCGCTCCGACTTCCACTAACAGGAGTCAAGGATCAAAAAGACATATCCGACTTCTTTGCCCTGGGACATACTGCAGAAGATCTTCGTATGCTTTTTATGGAGATGCTCGACCTGGCCTATGAAGATTCTATGGCCATAATGCGTACCTGCGAAATTGACTTTGGCAACCCGCCTACCGAGCCGGAACCCTTAATCAAAGTAGATGATGTGACCGTAGGTGCGCCCGGGAACATCATGTGCGTAGCTGGTAGCGAGGGCAGCGGAAAGACCAACTTTCTAGGCGGTATTCTATCCGGTAGCATCAAACCTACCGGAGCAGAGATTGATACTCTGGGCATGACCATTCGTGAGAATGTACTGGGCAAAGGCGTGCTGCTCTACGATACCGAGCAGAGTGAATTCCAGCTGTACAAGAACCTCACCTACATTGTCAATCGCGCGGAACTCAAAAGTCCACCAAGTTGGTTTAAGGCCTACTGCTTGGTTGGGATCTCGAGAAACGAGCGAATGAAGCTCATTTTGGAATCCATGGACAAATACTTCTATCAGTTTGGAGGTATTCACAGTGTGGTCATTGACGGTATTGGCGACCTGCTTCCAGGAGTTAATGAAGAAGAAGGATCGGTGGCCTTGATTGAGGAGCTCATTCGCATTGCTGCCATCTACAATACCGTGGTCATCTGTGTGCTGCATATGGCGCCAAGCGGTATGAAGCTTCGCGGACATCTGGGAAGTGAAGTGCAGCGTAAAGCAGCCGGTATCCTTTTGATTGAAAAGGACGAAAACACCGACACTTCATTGATCAAAGCTTTGAAAGTGCGTGACGGCAGTCCGTTAGATGTGCCCATCAAGGAATTTGGATGGAGCAAAGAAGAAGGTCGACACGTATTCTTAGGTGAAAAAGGTCCGAAGGAGAACGCCAAACACAAATCGGTAGATCTAAAAGCGTTGGCAACAGAATTGTACGGCGAAAAACGCTCCATGTCTTCCAAAGATCTCACTGGGCTTGATCTCAAGCCATATGGAAATCCAGGATCGCAGGGCTCGAGATTACATCAAGCACATGCGTGAGTATGGAATCATTGAAAAATCCAGCCAGTTCCCCGGGTTTTACACACTGGTTCTAGAAAACTAACTGAAAAATTGCCCGGCAACCCACCTTTCGCCCTCTATTTCCAACCGGGTTGTCGGCCATTTTGATTGAAACCTTGCTAAAAGAAGGGCTAAGGATCCTCCATTTCGGGGGATTTTTGGTTTTTATTAGGGTGTAATTCGAACTTTTTAGGGTGCGATTCTGGTGTTTTTCGGATTTACTCGAAGAAATGATACGTTTTTAGGGGGTAATTCGGTCAGTGGCATCACTTTTTTAGGCTGATCTAAAAATTAATGGTGTTTTTGACCTTATGTGTCTTGAAACTTTTATGCCTTTATAGGCAATCTCGAAAACTCTGGTTTAATTTGACCTACTTAGGACAAGATTTATCAATTCAAGGAATAATGTTAGGACAAAAACTTAAGGAGCTTCGGGATGAACACCAGTTTGTGCAGCGAGACCTTGAGTTTTACCTACGACCAACCCATTAAGGCCGGTGCCACTGCCAATTGGAATGCGACTACCGACTATAATCAGTTCAGAGATGATGATGTTCGCCTAAAAAACAAAAACTTGAAGACTTAAAGATTGTGTGGAAGCCTATTAAAGTGATTTTCCAGGACGGCAGCACACTCGAATAAGCCCCACACCAAACCAATAAACTACATTTTCAATTGGCCACCAGCGTTAAACCGACCTGACGCGGTGGCCATTTTGTTTTCTACCTCAATGATCACATCCACTTCGTGGGCAAGTTCGTTACCACCTTTGAACTTCCCATCCTTGGTAGCATGGAAGATGAATACAAAGCTGGTCCGCGGATAACGGTTCTTTAGTTTCACCAGGTCTTCTAGTTCCATACCGGCACGACTTACACTATCTATGAATACGTAGTCGTAAGTGGAGACATCTTTGGGCAGTGCTTCCGAGAAATTCAGACGAGCGTGAACCGCACCAATGCGGGCGATTTTCTCTTTCAAGGTGTATCCATAGCCTTCTTCAATGGCCACGTACAAGACGTCACCGTGGTGGACTGCTAGGTGATGTGCAAACTCCAGCATGAGCGTAGATTTCCCGCTCTTGGGCTGCCCAAATACCATGGCTGTAAATCCTACCGATGGATCGCCCATGAGCTCACGAAACTTGCCCTTGAGTCCGATGGTATCAAAGTCCATGCGCACCAAATCGGCACTCGACATCACACTTCCCAGTCCTTTGGATTTTCGGGGCGAAGTATGGGAGACAGATGATGGTGTCATACCCAGAAGTCCGTAGATGCCGTTAAGTTCTCCGGATTGTATCTCGGGTGTTTTCTTCTTTTCTCTGATGTAGAGCTTGAGCGACTTATACGCGTCGTTCAGTCGTGCGGAGTAAGGGTCATCCTTAGATACTTTATCGTTCTTTACCATGCGCTCCATGGCAGTAATGAGGCGTTTTGCCTTGTCTTGCACCCCTTCGCGGCCTTGGATGGCCACGAATCGCTTGAGCAGGGCAATGGAATCGCGGATGCGTTGGGAACGGGTGATTTCCTGGTAATGCGCTAGGTTGGCTTTGGTGATGTTGATCTCTGCGGCTTCTCCCATGCGGTTCGCAGCTTTAATGAGCTGATCTTGCATCTGCATGATCTCCTTGGCGTAGGGAGAAGTTTTTCGAATGCGTTTTTCCATCATGGCCTTTTGCAAAGATGAAAGTAGTCGCACTACAGAGATGCGCGTTTTCACCTTGCCGTGCATGGCCACATAACGCCGTAGAAAACGAATCTCTTCCGGAATAAGCTCCACGGGTTTTGGAGTGCTATTAGCCGGTGCTTTCGCCGTGGTAGCTCTGGCCCTTGCTTTAGCCGGTCTCTTTTTTTTTGGGCTTGGGTCCGGTGAAGCGGTAGAATCATTAGAGGTTATTCCCGCATTCGAGTTATTGCTTAGCGGCTGAGCAATGTGCTCCTTAACCAGGAATTCATTTAAAGCGCTCAGATAATGATCCATACTGGTTCTAACGATGTCATTCTCCTTGTAGGCTGAAGCATTGTTATCAAAGGCTTTTAGCGCCAATTTGTGCCCTTTTTGTAAAGGCTCAGGCAACTGTCCTACCGGAACCAAGCAACCGTTCTCTATGTAATTGTATGGTGTGTAGGTCATAATGATGCGGCATAGTTAAGTGCGTCAAACTCCAACTCATCTCCAGGATTGGCAGGATATCCTAATCCTTGTGTTGCGCCATCCAAACCTGCGAGACTACGTTCACCGTTATCTGCAAATGAATAATAGCCCTCGTTGGTAGCAATTACGTGGTCCAAAACCGAGATATCAAAAAGCGCAGCCGCTTGTTTAAGTTTCTTGGTCATTCTTCGGTCGGCTTCACTTGGGTTTTTATTTCCTGAAGGGTGATTGTGAGATACAATCATGGCCTTGGATAATGACTTGATAGCCACAGCCATGATGAGTTCGATATCGACTTGGGTAGAGTTAATGGTTCCTTTGGAATGTCGGTAATAACCAATGATTTGATTGGATTGCGAGAGAAAGAGTACTACAAAATGTTCTTGAACCTCCATGCCGTCAAAGAGCACGTCTTTGATAAAGTTGTACGCATCTCGAGAAGAGCGTACTTGGTTAAAAGCGATTTTCTCTTCTTTGAAGGTGATGTCAATTTCGCGCACGGTAAACTCCTTCTGCAGCGTCTTCATTTTGGCATCTAATTCGTTTAAATCAACGCCGTCTAGGACGATTGTGCCGTGATGTTGTGGGATTACATATGGTTTCATACTCAATGGATTATTTCAATTTGTTGGGTGTAGTGAATGTGTGCGTTGGGGTTTTTCAGGCTTACGCGTTGCATGAGCTTGCGAGGAGAGAAGATCCACAGCCAGGGCCGCTCTCGCTCTCCGCGATATACTACCTGAACGAGGGTGTCTTGGTAACTGAGTTCTAGGTGCTGCCTATTTCCAATGGCTTTTCCCTGTACGGCGAAGAATCCATCTTGGTAATCGAACACGCGGACCTGAACTGTATCGTAGATGACCGAATCCCTCAAAAGCACCGTAGCCGGTGTATGCACGTTAAATCCGGTAGTGCTAACCGATTGGGCTCTACCCAGTCGAACATTCAATCCTCGAACCTCTGCGGCCAGCTCCGGCAATAGGGCCGCCAATTCTTTGCTTTTAAGCTCAAGCACATGGTTTTCACTGGCAAGCTGTCCGTTTTCAAGACGAAGTGTCGTGATCTCTTGACTCAGGGCTTCTCCTGCCTTAAAGATGCGTTGGTAGTTGTCTTTTTCTGCGGTCCATAACCGCCATAATGAAAAGGATAGGATTAGCGCCATGGCCAATCCTATCCCTAAAACCATTGAAATTCTGCGCTGGATCATCTACTCCTTGGGATTACTTGGTCGTTTGGTTTCCGCCCAGATGTAGGTGGATAGCACGGTCATGACCCCGGCAATGCAGGTGGTTGCCACTGCTTCCATTCCTTTGAAAATGGCCACATAGGTGGTCACCACCAAGAACACAGCAGCTGCTAGGGTAATCTTCAATCGGGTGCGACTGTCTTTTATCGGGCTATCCATGATCTTCCGTCGTAGAATTCAATCGTGAGTGTTCCGTCCTGGGCTCGAATTCGTGTATTCCCGGGTTCATTTAAGAGCCCTTGGTTTTGGCACCAATAGAGGTATCCTTCGGCGATGGTCACTACGAGCCCTTCACCAAGGAAGTGTTGGGGAGCGGCAAATGCCTTACTCCCCGTCACTACTTGCTCGGACTGTGTGTCCAGAGCACCCTCTACTTGCTTTACCTTAATTCGATCCATGGTTTACCTTTTTATCGTGTTGCGTATTGAACAGAAATAGCATCCGATGGCTCCGTGATATAGGGAACGGTGAAACTCACGTTCTTAGCCCCTGTGGTGAAAGAAACCGTCTTTACACGAATTCCATTAAAGAAGACTAAAGGCGTGAACCCATCTGCTAGGTTTTTTGCTAAAGAGATCGCCACCGGAACGCCAGCCTCTCCAGATAGCGCCGTGAAATCCTCAATGATTTCCGTAAAGGCAATCTCACGTGCATTGGCAGCGGTTAAAGCGGAGTTTGCTGTGCTTTGAGCGGCAGCAGCTTCAGTGCGAGCGGTATTGGCCGTACTTTGCGCGGCATTGGCCTTAGTTACTCCGCTATCTGCAGTGGTTTGTGCTGCTTCTGCGGCCGTTTGTGCAGCACCAGCATCGGACTGAGCAGCATCGGCGGTACTCTGTGCCGCTGCCGCATCGCTAGCGGCTTTGTTTGCAGCGCTTTGAGCAGCGGCTGCATCGCTTACGGCTGTGTTCGCTGTTGTTTGTGCAGCATTCGCTTTAGTCGTTGCGCTATTAGCGGTGTTTAGTGCATTAGTAGCAGTAGTTTTTGTGCTAGCCAAGTCACTTTCCATCGTATCGAGATCAACAGCTTGACTAACCGAAAGGTGACCCACCTTTGTTTTCTCTGCATCGGTAAATGCGTTCGTATTGGCATTGCTTTCATAGGCACTCTTTACCGCTTCCTTACTCAAGGCATTGGTGAAGAGGTCCTCATCGGCCACCTTGGTGAACGTGGAGGTAGATCCCTTTCCGTCGGTAACTGCTGTAACGATGTACAAGGCCCATTTGCCGTCACCGTCGTTGGTGACAAATACGCGGTCTGATACTTTCAGTCCGGTCAAGGCACCACGGGCAGTTAAGGAGGCTACGCTGTAGGCATCTTCCGCACCGGCAACCAAGTTTTGAACTTCTGCTCTCGAGTAAACGTCCAAGTTTCCGCGGGCGGAAGCGGCGTTCACATCTGAGAGGTTGTTGGCCTTTTTGACTACTGCAGAGTCAAGGGCTTTGGCGGCCAAGGCACTGACTAAGCCTTCGACCTGCTTTTGTTTGATGAATTCACTCATGCTAATTGATTATTAATGATTGGATTTATAATGTTGGGGTGGTTTTGGGGTACCGAAGTACCACGCGGTCGGTCATTTCCAGATCAAAACCGCCGTGCCAAAACAGGCGGTCGCCTTCAATGTGGAAGTCGCGATCCACGCCGTACTGATACAGTACGCTGTTGACCGTGAGAAAAACCGAGTCCGTGTCGTTGATGACCTCGGGGTTGTAAAAGACCGTTTCTCCATTGCTTTCCATGATCAGCTCCAGGGTGATCCAGTCGATGACTCCGGAAGAGGTGCCACCACCGCCGCCCAGGGAGAAATCCACGCAGGAAGAGATGCTATACACTTCATCGCGGATGATGATCTCATCGTTGATGCGATCGCCTATCAGCTCAAGGATCTCCTTGGCTGAAAAGGTGCGCAGTTGTCCGGTTCTTACTTCTTTAAGGGTAAATGCCATTATATCTATGCTACTTTTTCTTCTTGTTTCTTGCTACCCAAAACCAAGCGACGATTCCTGAAACGATTAAGGCTCCGATGGAAAGGCCAGCCGGGGATTGGATCACTGCAAGGCCTTTTTTTTTTACGATGTCACTGATGCTGTTGAAGGTGGAAATGATGCCTTTACGGTAGCCTTCTCGAGAGTCTCCATTGGCCTCAGCGATGTACGGACTGTAGGCAATGGCTTGGGCGTAGGCGGTCGAATCGCTGCTTACCGCATGTGCGGTTTTGTACTTGCTCGAAATTAATCGCGCGAAGTCGTAGAAGCTGTCTTGCTCGGTTTTGTACACCCGAAATTTTAGGGCGTATTGGTTTTGACCGACGGAGAAACTTCCGTCCCAAAATTCATTGGGGCTTCCAGCGGCAGTGATGCCGAAAAAGTTCTTGCGTACCCGCGCGCCGTAGCTCGATCCCCAGCCGCTCTCCAGAGCAGCTTGGGCCAGGATGATTTCGGGGTTCATCCCAAATCGGTCACCGGCTTTCTTGGCCAAGGGGTAATACATGGTGGTAAATTGTTCTTTGGTCATGTCCTATTGGGTTTGAATGTCTTTAGAGGCCAACCAGCGGTCGTGGCCTTCCAGGGTTCGTACCAGGGTAAAATGGGCGTCGTGTCCGTCGAGGCTCATCACGGGATAGCCCATAAGCACACCGGATTTCACGTGGCCGATGGTTTGAAATTGCTCGTCCATCACGCGCGTACTTGCAATGGTAACTACTCGAGATCCCGGCGCAGACAACCAACCCAATCCGCTGATGGGCAGGTAGTACTTGGTCATGCCCCTGGTTGCAGGGTAACGCGCTTCCATGGATGCGACCGAGCTAAATTGATCGGTATAGGTGGCCGAGGCGGAAATCCACAACAGGCGGGTTTCACCTATCTGGGATTGCAGGCTTGCCGGGGCCAGTGGACCAATTTTGTAGGCCACTTCAATGAACTTCACGTTGTTCTTGGAGTCGTAATGCTGCTTACCTGTGGCATAGCCGATAAACTCACCTGCTTTGGCGGTTTTGAATATGTTTTTGTTTTCACCGACCTCGTACCAAGCGCCGTGGTAGGAGGCATCCGGGGAGGTGCGCACATACACACTTTGTTTGGCTACGACCAACCGCTGCGGGGCGGTATAGGCTCCTGTGGACGATTGACCGCTCGGATTACCACTTTGGGTATTGATGCGGTTGTTGGAAACCGTCTGCAAGAAGGAGTTGAACAGTGTGGTGGAAAGTTCACTTTGCAAATCCTTCAACAGGTCGTCGCCGTAGAGGTTTCGGTAGGCTGTAGCTACGGTGTCCAGGTCTTGGATCTGTGAAGCAATTTGTGCAATGGCATCCTCGTTCGTGCCGTCGCTCCACATCAGCCACGAAATCCCACTGGGGTTCATTGCCGAGCGCAGCCCCATGGCTTGACGCACTTCGGCACGCTCATCGGCCAAAGCCGAAGTCTGCCGCTCGCGCTTACTTTTGATAGCCTTGCTGGTAATGCGATACCCCACATAGAGTCCTCCGGCGATCAATAGACCGCGGATGACCTTTTGCTGGTTTTCGGATGATATGGGCAGCGTTGGAATCATTGAATCAATAGGCGGATGCGCATTTGTACAATCTTGTTTTGAATCTTCTTGGCGATGGCCTGCCACTCTTTGCCGTTAAAGACACCGGTCGCACTGCTCATCGCATCGGCAATCTGCTGGGCTTCCGCCTCAGAGTTGGCCATGATGGTTATGGTTTTCTGGTAGTTCATTGGGCGCTTGTTGTTTCATTGGGTTCGTGGATTTTAGTAAGCAGGGTTCCTATCAGCGCAGGGTTATTGCTCAGCTCGATAAAGACCAAGTAGAGCTGCCCCAAAGCCTGATCGTCCAGGCTGGCCATGAATTCACTCACCAGTTCAATAATGGTTTCGCGTTGGCTCTTCTCCGTTTCACTCGATGGGCTGTCCGGGGTGTCGAGACCGGCTAGTGCACCAAGGGTGCCTCCCAGCGGTGTGGTGCTGAGCATCTTGGCCAATCCCGGAAAGGCAAGTCCCAGGATATTGGCGTAGTACTCGACCTTTTTCTTCGCTTCGACGGTTTCCTCCAAGGCATCGAGCTGACGGCGCAAGGCCTCGTTCTCTTGGCTGAGATGTTCGGTTTCGCTGCGCAGTTCTTCGAGCTCTTCCTGCTTGCGCAGCTCGGCAATCTTCTGGTTGAGCAGTTCACCTATCTGTGCTTCGCCAAAACCTTGGAAGTCCATATTTCCGGTGACCTCGGAATGATCCTGGTCCAACGGAAAGGTCTTGCTCCACAATAGGGCATCGTCACCCGAGCGGAGTTCTACCCGAAGTTTATCAGGCTGCTCCGATTGGATGTACTGGTGCATCAAGCGGGTGAAGTTTTCCTTCGGGGAGCGGTCGATGCTGTTGAGCTTTTTCCCACGGCGCGATAAAATGGCGCTACATACCACGTCCTGGTGTCCAAGCATGGCTTGGGCATGGATGGCTTTACGCACGGTGGCGGCAATGTTGTAGCGTTTGCTTTTATCGTTGCTCATTGTCTAGGTATTGCTCGTATAAATTCTAATTGGTATACACTGCCCGGTGAGGGGAAGTGCACGGCGATTTGACCGCCAAACTCTTGGATCTTAGTGATCCCTCTGGGCCACCAGCTTGAATCAATCTCTAGGATGTTGGTCTCACTGGCGATTCGGGTGCCTTCCGGCAGCTCATGGGTGAGCAGGTATAAAAAGCCTCGATTGGCCTCGGTGTAGAAATCCGTTTTCAGGGGATCCAACACCAGAGAGTACACATCCAGGTAGTAGTCGGTGATGCCTCGCGTGGCGAGCAACCGTTCGATGTATCCTATGGCCTCTAAAGAGATCATGCGCGGTAGCAGTGAAAGGTGAAACGAACGCTGTACGGCTGAAACACCGGTTCCTCTTGTAGGTCGCTGGTGCGCGGCGGCGCATCCAATCGCTGACGATCCAGGTCATGGTAAAACCCGGTGATCATGCGCGAGGTGCCCACCTGGACAGCCAACGGCAAGAGGTCGGGACGATGCTGTGTAGCGTCGGAGAAAACCTCCTGGCTTACCCAAGGCACAATAAAGTTGACCGGATGGATTTTCTTGCCCTCAAACTCCAGTGAGTACTCACCAAAGGCGGGGATTACCGGCCTATCCACGGGAAAGCGTCCCACTACTGTTGCCTGTAAGCCAAAGCACGCGCTCACATCGCCAGGAAAGCGAAAATCAATGGGTACGACCTGCAAGGGTCGATACACCTCAATCGTCTTATTTAACCTCCGGATTCCGATCACGACTCTTGCTCGTTGACCAACCACAAAAAGACTTTCGCCTCGTATGGATAGGTGGCTCCCTGAATACCCGCATCGCGGAAGCGCCCCTCAAAGGCGTTTCCAGATGCTTCGATGTACTCCTCAAAGAGGAAGAACTTTTGGTTGGGAGCTACACCCTGCCCGCAGGTCAGTAACCTAATATCGTGATCGTCGTCGAATACGTCGACGCCTCCCACTTTGAGGCTGAGCGTAGCTCCATACTCCAAAATCGGCTCCGGCAAGGCCACGAAAATGCCACGGATGCGGCGGTAGCTCTTATCGGTCTCACCGGTATAGCGGACCGAAGCTCCCGAGGCTCCGACACCAATGCGAATCAGTTGAAACTTGTGGTCTTTCATGGCTTATCGCTTTAGTGCTTATGCCTTGATGATGACCGTACCGCGCAAAATGGCTTTCACAAAAGTGCTCGCCGGTGCGTTGGCACCCCACTCAAGGTTAAACTCAATGGTTTGCTGGTCTTTGATGAGCTTAGGGTTGTCCAAGCGGTAGTGTCCCACAGGGATCACCTGACCGGTAGTGTTGAACAACTCAGTAGACGCGTTTTGAATGAGCGTCGCACCGTTGGCAATAAACTCAAACTCGCCATTGCGCAAGTAATCCGGAATGACCGTGAAATTCACGTCCATCGCCGTCTCACCTTCTCCGGCAGTACCGGCCAAAAGGGTAAGGCCGTTGAGCAAGAACATGTTGCCTTTCTCCAATTTAGCAGAAGAGATGTTGCTCATACCCACGACTTTATTGTCGTCGTCTTTGAGCAGTTTCTGCACCTTGCTTCCTGAAATGTCTTTGACTACGTAGTACGCAGCATCGACCGCTTGCAAGGTTTGACGTGCCAATCCTTCCTGGATCTCTTTGGGCAGCATGTGCAAGCGTTTTTCGAGCTCGCCGCGCGACCCGCGAGAGGGGCTTTGGTTGCGGTTCTTCGCAAAGGTGCGAATGGCCTTGCTAAAGGTTTTTTGGCCTGAGGCGATGCACCTTCCAAGGCCATGAGCAATTCTTCGTCGCTCACGGCGCCGAGAAGTTGGAATTCGCTCTGAGTGATTTCTCCTAAAGTCATCATGTTGATTCTGGGTTTGTATTGTTAAATGATTTCGAATTCGGCGTCTTGGTAAGCGCTTACCTCTTCGCCAGAGACATAAGCGTTGGATAGATCTTCTACCGGGCGATAGCTGCCGCTAGAAAGGGCAGGTAGATTGGGCTCGTAAGGCTCGATCATGCGCACCGGCTCGTGGTATACGCTCATGGCCTCTCCAAGTCCTGCCACGCCGCCGTCAAGGCCAGCGAGCAAGTCCTTTTTCAAGACCACCTTCACGGTAGATACCACACCAGCAGCACCGACGCCTGCCGATACCATTTTCAAATCCTGGTTTTTCATCTTTATGCTGCCCAGCACGCCGGCACCTAACAGTGCCATAGGACGGACCAGCTTCTTGACTTGAAATCCAGGAGTGGTTTCATCGACTTTCAGCATTTTATCAATGGCCTTTCCGCCCATTGATCCGAGGACCATGCCTCCGCTGATCATGGCCAGTGAGCGCAATTCGCCCATCATAGCCTGACTTGATACTTGTTTGCTTCTCATGAGATGGTTATTTAAGATTCAGTTTGGGGATGGATGAACGGCGCGATCTACCGCGAGCAGTACTCGAGGTTTTTCGTGTCGTCTTTCGCGTGGTTTTTCGCGTTGTTTTATGTGTTCCGGACAAGCCAGAGGCACGGGTTTTCTTTTTGGGTTTGAGCATCATGTAAGCGCCCAGTGCGATCGCACCGGCACCTAAGGCCGCCACCCCGGGGTTCTTTTTGACAAAGGCCATAATGCCTTTGGCTTCACCGGTAGTGCTCATGGCCGCTGGGGTCATTGCTGATTGTTCTGGCATATTGGATGTGGATGATTGCTCCATGGGGGATGCTTGAGTTGGAATGCTCATTTGCGCTGGCGCGGCGCCCGAGCTTGCTTGGGCTACTGCAGCTTCGGCTTCCAGGTTGTTAGTAGAGACGTCTTCACCTTCAGTAAAGAGACCGGCGTCTTTCAAGATTTTCACCGCCGCTACAATCAAAGGCGTTGCTGCAGCTATGGAAGCGCCAATGGTGACAGGTTCACCCAAGCTGCCCAAGTTATGAGCATCGGGTTCTACCGCACCGCTTAATCCTCCGGCCTTTCCTTTGAGAATGGCATCACGAAGAGCATCACGCTTGCCTTGGAGCTTATCGGCATATAAGGCTTCAATCTTTGAAAGTGCTTGCTTGGAGCGTTGCCACTGCTGTGCCGAAATGCCTTTTGCGGCAGCTTGTTGCTGCGAAGCATACGCCCATTTCAATTTGGAGCCCATGCCTTTAAGATTGAGCTTCATGGCTGCCAAGAATCCCAATCGAGCAGTAACGCTCAAGGGGTTGTAGCGGACTACGGCCTTGGCGACTTTGGTCGCGGCGGTCTTCGCACCGGTGCCCACATTTTTTGCCACATCGCCGACCCGTTGGAAGAACCCTCGTTTGACGGCTCCCAAATAATCGTCTTGCCAATAATCGTCGCCCTCGAGAGAGTTGAATCCGTTTTGGAAGTTCAACTTCTCTTCATTGCGCGCCAGCACGTCCAAGGCTTCATCGCGCTTGTCGGTGTACCAGTACGTGATGGCGTAGTCCAGCATTTTCAAGAATGCTTGGGGATCTTCGATATGGGAGATGGTCTTTGGATTGGCAGCTACGGCATTGCGCGTAGAGACCAAGTAGTTGTAAATGGCGTCCATTTGTTTGTCAGAAGGCACTTCTCCCAGGTCGCCCAATTCAGGCATACCAAGAAGCACCTCATGCAAATAGTCATTGCCGGGACCGATCAAGACGGCCACATCTATTCCGGATAAATTCATAGCAAAATCTTTGTGTTCTGAGTAAGGTTTTTCATAGTTGTAGTTGGACAGCACCGGGTCAATGACCAGAGTTTCTGATCCGTTGGGAACCACCACGTATACGTGCTGGAACTGAGTTCCACCGTACTTGGTGATGCGAAACGAGTGTGGAATCTGGAGGTTGGTCAGGATGGAACTGGTGAAAATGGAAAAGCAATCGCAGTCGATGCCGCTCTTGCGATCCGACCAGCTGCGCGCCGGTCTTCGCAGTTGCTCCAAACCACGTTCATCCAGCTTGTACTGAATGTGGTGGTACAGGAAGTTCCAGGTGTTCTCACAGGTCTCATTCAGGTTTTTCCCTTTCAGCACCGGCGCAATTCCCTTGGTGTCGTCGATGTATTTCCAGACCACACGTTTCATCAAGTCGACCGTATCGCCAACCTCACCGTCTTCGATGATGATGCGATCCTGGGCTTGAGGTCTAGGGAAGTACTTGTCGTACTCTTCACCCGGACGAATCACCCGATAACCACTGGTAATGGATCCTATTTGATAGCGTTCTTCCATTAGGCGATTTTTTCAGGTGAGGATTGATAAAACAGGTCGTTCACATACACCGTGTAGTAGTATTCCATGGGTAAGTTCAGAGCAGCTGGTGATTGGCCTGTCTTGCCAATCAGCGATGGAATACGGCTAACTAGGTTGGAGATGTACGGAGTAAGCGACGTCCAAGGCACTTCCACTTCGATCGTTCCCAAAGCAGAGCGCGTTTGGGGGGCGATGGTGAAGGTTTCAGTGCTAGGTACGCTGCTAGCCGCAAACTTTCCACCGGTGGTAATGGTCACTACCGGCTTGGAAACTTTAAGGCTCGTGTTGGTGGGGTTGTCAATGGAAATGTCGGTGGCCAGGGAAAGTCCGGTCAAAGTGACCTTGGTAATGCGTGGATTTAGGGTACGCACCACTGAATAGACGTTGAACCGGTTCAAGCCAAATGCTTTGAAACCGAGGTAGAGCAACGTGCCCGTAATTCCTATGGCCAACAGATTTTTCATTGGCCTTTGGTATTTCGGTTACGGTAACGTTTGAACATGGTGTCCCAGGCTACTTTGACACAGTAACCCACCGATGCAGAGACAACGGCATAAAAAGCGACGTCAATAACGCCATGAAGAGAAATAGAAGAGAGAGAATGTTGCTCGGCGATGGCGCGGCCTACGCCGCCTACCATGCCCGAGGCTGTGGTGGCTAAAGAAAGACTATGATCATGCTGCATCTTACGGCTATTCACTTGAATGTGAAGCCAAAGATGTATGAGCGCTAAAACCTAAAGATGGTCAGCAGTGGCAAGCGATTGCTAAAGATTGTATATTGTGGTGAGCAATGGTAAAACTATTGATCAAGAAGATTTTATCCCCCAATTATGTTTATCTTGAACTCAGAGACAATAGAATATTAACTAATTTAAAACACCACTTTTATGTACAATTTACGTTTTGAGAACCTTGTTATGTTCAATAAACGTCTTCATAAAAGATGTTGGCATTAATATTATGAAAAACGTACTTACCATTCTATTATTGATTTTGACCAATTATGTTTTTGGACAACAAATTCAGTATGTTAATGCTGACAATGGATTAATCGTAAGAGAAAAACCCAATACAAGCTCTGAAAGAATTGGAAAACTGGAATACGGAACAAGAGTTGACATCATAAAAGAAACCGAATTCGATTTAACAATCAAAGACGGAGATAAAAATATCAGTGGGAAATGGGTTGAGATTCAAGAAATCGACGGAAATCAAAAAGGTTTTGTATTTAATGGTTTTCTGACTTCAAATCGATTGAGCAAAATAATAGAAATCAAATTTCAGGATTTTTCGCTACAAATGGAATTAGAGGTTTGGGATGAAAATGAAACCTTAAAAAAAGTTCAGAACGATACTGCAAAAGTTTATGTAGAACTTGGAGAAACACCCGAAGGAAAAAAAATGAAAATCAACCAATCTAAATTTAAAAAAATTGAGGTTTTCCAACGCCACGAAAATAGTATTACTATAATGAACGAAGGTCCACATTGCGACTTAACAGAATGGAAACATTATTATTCGGATTGGAAAAAGTTGGATTTTGATTTGAATGAAAACAAATTTGTATCGGATTCTTATGAACGTGACGATTGGGAAAAGTTCATAGACGTTGACATAAATGAGTTAAAAAAAGCTGTCGAAAAAGAGTGTGGTGGATATTGGTCAGAACATATAAAAGATATAAATAACTTTAATGAATATCCGAGCGGAGTTTCAATGAGCAGGATTTTTATAAAAATATTATTGACTGACGAAAATGATTCAGTTATTGAAAAAACTATCGAATTTGAAATTCCAATGGGATGTTAAAAATACTAATGCCAACAATGGCTATAAACAATTGCTATTACAGGATTCTCCTGAAAATTCCGCAGGAATTTTCAGCTTGTCGTATACTTGCAAAAGTCCGTGCTAACCTACGCAACTGTTCATAGCCTAGACTTGTGCTTCATTTTATGAATGTTACTCTCCTTGATTCTGAAAAAATAAAGCGCTATCTGACTCTAAAGTTTAAAGGCGTTTACGGAATAGGTTCTCAAGGAAATGAAGATGCCGACTACATTATTAACTGTCTAAAAGACTTCATTTCTAACGACAACAGTATTCAAGGGGTGATCTGTGACTTCTCTGAAATGGAATACACTTTCGGAAATCGTCTAGCCAAAATCTTCGATACCAATTTATTACGACCGAACAAAGCTCTTTTTGTGCGTATCATACCAAGATCAACAGACTATCTGAATTGGAAAAGTTTAATCGAAGAATGCACCTCTGGGTTAGCAGATGACTATTTAATGAACAGTACAAGCGCTGCAATTAAGGACATGAATAGAAAAATTAACCAATAGAACGAAGCACAACAACGTATATGATTCATGATCGGACGCGTTGCACTTTTGGTTACCTTCAAAAAAGCTAAACCAAAATCACAAAGCTTATCACGAAGTCATATACGTGACTTGTAACGCATTTAATTAAAACAGATGTTCAAAATAGAAGATGAATTTCATGCTGAACCTCAAAAAGGAACATTTGATTCTTATGAGGTTGCCTTAGACGAGTTAAAACTAAGGGCGGAAATTCCTTGGAATAAAGAACCCAATAGATGTCCTTGCACGAATTGGAAGAATTGTAGCAGGAATTATGAAATAATCGAATACGATGATTCAGGTACACCTTGGAAGGAATTGAACCGTGTTTCGGTCTTAACAGTTTCGGCGAAAGGAATAAAATGGCATATATAAAACGCGTTACAACAACGTATATAACTCATATCCGGGCGCATCGTCCTTTTGGCTATCTTGAAGGAAACCAAAACGACTTCTGCTGATACGAGGTTATATACAATACTTACCACACATTCAAGGATGACGTTCATATTAATTCTATCTCTTTTTCTTATTGGATTAAATCTCATTCCCGAGCTGATAAAAAGAGACTCAAATAACCTAGAAAGAGCCATCAGAAACATCCTAGTCGTTTCAACTTTCTTATTTTTAACTGTGGTCTTATTGCCGCTTGTCGGATTGAGACTGAAAGGGCTGTTCACAAGCAGGCTAATCGGAATTGTTTTCTTGACCACCAGCCTTGCCTATTTCGCAATGCATAAGAATACAAGGAAGAAGGTCGTTTTCGTAATGCTCCTGCTTCCTCTCATCTTGCTGGAGTCTTTTTTGCTATTAATGAACGAAAATCTCGGTTCATATGAAGTGAATGACACCCTTGAAATTAAAGTGACCCAAGAAGGCTTCATATCATGCGGAGAGACAGTTCGTTTGACAAAGTCATGGTTTTTCCTTTTTGACAAAGAATTAGTCTCAATAACAGATCTCTGCCTCGTAGGAATAAGCGACATTGAAACGATTGCCATTGATGATTCGAAGGCGACAATACTGATTTACCACAATGGAGAAAGAGACTCGGAAAACCCATATCTTCTAGAAATTGAAAACCAGAACGTGTGGTAACAACGTATATAACTCATATCCGGGCGCATCGTCCTTTTGGTTATCTTGAAGGAAACCAAAACGACCTCTGCTGATACGAGGTTATATACAAGACTTGGCATTAATTACCTCCTCATAATTGAAAACAGACAAGGAAAAGATCGACGAGCTCATTGATTATGAAAGGAGTTACAGCTCTTTTCAACTTTTCATAACTGGTCTTTTCTACTACCACGGTACCTTTGCGAATAAGCGAGAATCCTGCTATAAACTTTGGAAGAGAAGCTACTGGTCAGGGCCATTCTTTGCCGTCTTCACGGTCAACTTTGACTCAAACGGAATGGTTACTAAAATTGATATCGAAAAGAGTCCTTCTTCTAAATTTTTCAATGCCTTCTTCTCGATCTTTCTAGGGACAATCTTGATTATTCCTTTTACTCAAACTACACTTGAAATTGTTCTGAACAAACCATTATTCTTCCTTCTACTCATAGCTCTTACAGTCGCAATATTTATGGTTGGCAGAAGCGTAACGATGAAACTTTACCTGAATGAAACAAGATTCCAACTAGAGGATCTTAAAATTGCACTTGGGCATGAAACGAAAGAATCCATTTCTAAAAAACTAAGTTATTCTCCGAAAAGGACTCCTATGAATCTTCTCGCAAGAATTTTGATTTATCCGCTCATTCTAAGCGCAATTGCTCTTACTTTATATCACGCTCAGGAATTCCCTAAGGGTCTTTTTCTAACTATAATTTGCAGTACTTATCTCATTGCTGACCTGACGATCCTGTTTCGAAAGTAACTAATGCCAACAACGTATATAACTCATATCCGGGCGCATCGTCCTTTTGGTTATCTTGAAGGAAACCAAAACGACCTCTGCTGATACGAGGTTATATACAAGATTGTGGTGCATATAGCTAAAGACGGCAGGAAGAAATGAAGAGAAAAATATGACTAAGTCGGAACTCAAAAAAAAATACAATGCAATACATCGAACAATAAGTGAAATTCTATGGATTGATTGGGACCCGATTGGAATAAATGACCTAGCACCGAGAGACGAATATGATGATTACGTTCCAGAGATTTGTTCATTGGTGATGAGAAACAAATCAGCTATTGAAATTGCTAACAGACTTTTTCAAATTGAAACTGATACCATTGGAGTTTTGGGCAATAGGGAACACTGCCTTAAGGTAGCGAACAAAATAATAGACGAAATAAATAGAAATACGGCACCACAACAACGTATATAACTCATATCCGGGCGCATCGTCCTTTTGGTTATCTTGAAGGAAACCAAAACGACCTCTGCTGATACGAGGTTATATACGCGATTTAGGGTTTATTTCATCAACATGAAGATTATATACTTAGCCACTTTTATTTTGATAAACGTATCACAGGTATTTGCTCAGAATACTGAAATCAGAAAGACATTTGTAACATTTCAATCGGCTATACTGAATCAGAACTGTGAGCAATTAACTGAAATCTCAAGATTTCCTATTGAAGGTGATATGGGTTTAGCACGGCTTGTGAATTCAGACCCTCCTCGAATTGACATGAAAAAGCACAATTATGAGATTTCAAACGAGCTATTAATTCACAACTGCGCATTCTTAGACTCAATAGAGATGAAGGTACTCGAGCAATTCTCTATCGATAACTCCTCCAATAATCATGGAATCGAATACGACGGATGTATTTACAAAGCAAACCTGAGCGTAAATGAAGACTCCAGTTATTTCCAATGGAGTGTGGGTTGTAGTGAACCTACAGAAGATATAATAGGCGAATACTCTATGGTTTTCACTTTCAAATATGTTGAGGGAAAGTACAAGTTGATAAGTATTGTAGGATTCGGATAAAACAAACCCTAACAACGTATATAACCCATATCCGGGCGCATCGTCCTTTTGGTTATCTTGAAGGAAACCAAAACGACCTCTGCTGATACGAGGTTATATACAATACTTGGCAACAATTTGAAAAAACGATTGGACTCAAAACGAAAAATAGCATTAGCAGTAATAGTCGGAGCAATTTTTATGGCTTTGGATATTACCTATTCGACAAATGACCAAAGTCAACTCGAAAAACTAAATGAACGATATTTTGAGTCGTTTAGGACTCATAATCAGGTGGTCGCAGGTTCGAGCCGGGCACGTATTACGTGCCCCTTTATTTGAATATTAATATATATGTATAGAAAATGTTTCGTTGTGCTTTTATTAAATTTCCTGTTCGCAAATCACCTTGTGTCTCAGGTAAGTACAAATGAAATTAAACTGAAAAACAGACTTTTCTTTTATTCCGGTGCTTCGGCTCAATATTATCCTAGACTCAAACCTATAAAGGTTGAGGACCCTGGTCTTTTTGTTACTACACCAATACTCGGTTATGGCTTTGATGTTTTCGGATTGAGTTATGAGTTTTTGAATGGAAAACTCGTCTTTGGATGCCAAGCAGGAATGGATACTCAAGAGTTTTTCGGCGACGTCGGATATTTCGATCCATATAATGAAGGATTTTCTTGGTTGAGGTATAGGCTCGGTGCTTTTGGAGACGGCATGAGAGGTGTTGTTAATAGCGATATATCTTGGCGCTTTAATTTGAATAGGAAATCCACTCTAAACCTTGGACTTTTTGGAGGAGTAGATGGTTTTCGTAACGGAGGGGGAAGCTATCGTCAAGGCTATAGTTCTTCTCAAGATCCGTTACACTACTATATTGAAGCCATTTATGATGACGAAGATGAAAATGAATACACTTGGGGTTTTCAATTTGGATTTTCAAGAAATAACTGGGACATGGTACTCCGTCATGAATTTATTAAGTCAGAAATACAATATAGGACATATACCATTCCAGAACGCACCTCAAATCCTTGGAATGATCTTTACGAAAAAAGACAATATTATTTCTCTCTTAACGTCAGATATTACTTTAAGCGAAAAAGAAATAGTCTATTATTTCAAAATCAGGTTCTATCGCATTAACTGGTAAATGGATGGTACAAGAACACGTTCATTTTCACAAATATCCCTGGAAAGCGGTGTCCGGCGCTAGACTTAATTCATTTAAAGAAAGAAAGAATGGAAAATGGAAAAGAGCTAGAATTACGATGGGAATTAGTAGTCAAAATAATTTTGTAGATAAAGATGATTGTCAGACCTTAACGAAGCAATTTTGGATGTATACAAAAGTAAAAAAACGCTCTAGCTTTACCAGATATGGCGCAACCTACGGCTCATTTGAGCCACATCGAGCTAGAAAGAATTACTCTGTGCTTGGGCAGTTTAGTTTCCACGGTCTCTACAGAACCCTTGCATTAACATGGTAAGACAAAAAAAAATCCTCTTTGTTTTATGCACGCACAGCTTAATACCAATAGTAATGCATGCACAATCGTTTATGACCTTAGGGCTTGGTGGGCGATCAATAGTGTTCCCTGAAACTATATATAATCAAAATGACGTAATCCTAAAGGAAACACCCTATTTTTCACCTGAAGGAATGCTTGATTTTTACTTCGAAAATAAGATTATCTATCACCATCTGATTCTTCGAGGAGGCTACAACCAACTTGCAAGAAATTCTGTTTCTATTCCCGAACATGAAACCCCTGGTGGAGCTATAAGAGAATGGCCTTATTACGGTAAAGACCGTCCTGCGCAATCACCCTATGCACGATTTGGCTATAGTTACGGCAAGATTCTAGACTCATTTAAATTAGGAATAGGTATGGGAGCCAAAGTTTCAACAAATTCTTGGAACGTAAATTTTAGAAACACTATGGGTTATCCTGATTGGTACGTTCAGATTGTTGATGTCCCCAATGGAGATACGTGGCAAATATTCACCCTAGTAGAATGTATCTATAATTTTAATTGGGCAGGAAAACCTTGGGTTTTAAATTCACAGTTGACTCCAAGTGTTTACAACAGGATGAAGCAACAAATCACTTTAAGTAATTTAGCTACAATTGATCCCATTAATATTGAAAGAAAGATTAATCAACCAATCCTACACATTTCAATTGGGATAAAGCTTTAGCACGTAATGATCTTGAGAATACTAACATTGACCCAGGCAAAGACGTAATCCATGAATAGGTCGCCCGATGTAATACTCTTTATTCATTCAGTTTTATAGAATGGAATCAGTAATCTCATAAATGTATGTGTAGCTCATGATATTCCAGTCATAATATCCAGTAGGTGTTGAATCCAAGGGCATTGGAGCTAACCTAGATCTTACTGTATCCTCATTTTCTAAAGAATAAATTTTCAATTGATGCAAAGGGAATATTACTTCAGGCTCAATGTGTCCCTCAAAAAGGGGAAAGGAATATCCTCCGGTTTTCAAGCTTAAAATAGTGTCGTAGTAGGTATTCTGTTCAAATTGAGCATAGAATACAATATCTTTAGAGGATTTATTGCGTATTACAACTCCTTGATTTGTTGTTTCTACTTTGGTACAAGATGTCATTGCTATTACTGAGCACAATAGAGCAACTATTGACATGAGTTTTAGAATTTTTCTTTTCATGGTAATTAAAAACGATATGAGGCTACAAGATGAGAAATATATAGAGATTGAACTACAATTGAAATGGTGAATTTTCACCAGTTGATTCCGTTATGGTCATATGTTTTTTTTTGTATGGACAGCATTTGCATCAATTGTATAGCTCTGTTGCTTTATCTTGTACGGGCCGGAGGACTGAATTAAGGCTCTCCAATCACAGCTACGATTTCTTTGACCATTTCTGGCGTAAGTAAGCGTGTCTTTTTGACATAACCCAGATTATAAAGCTTGTCCATTAAGGTCTTATTCCGGGTGATCCAAATGCGTAGTCGGTTAGAAGCACTCATGGGAGTAGCATCGGGAAGGTAGAGCTGGGCAAGCTCTCCGAATCCGTAGGTTTTAACTCTGAATTTATCTTCGTGCATAGTATTTTTTATTGCCCGCAGGTTATACTCCTGCGGGCTTTGTAGTTCTTAACTCCAGTTCAAGACCATCTTTCCATCCAACTGTTCAGCCAAGACTTTCATGTCTTTGTTGACCTTGTTGTCCACAATCCTTGCATAATGCTGTGTAGAGGTGATGTTTTTATGTCCAAGCATTTTACTCACCGTTTCAATAGGCACACCATTAAGCATAGTGACCGTTGTGGCGAACGTATGCCTAGCGATGTGGTAACTCAACTGCTTCGATATTTTTGCTAAATCCGCTATTTCTTTCAGATAACCGTTCATCTTCTGATTGCTCATAATGGGGAGTACCGGATCTTCGGGCATCAGCTCCTCGAAATAGGGATTGTACTTCTGAATGATTTGCCAGGCCACATCAAGAATCGGAACGAAAACTACGCCACCTGTTTTTTTTCTTCGGGTTTTAATCCACTTACCTGAATCGGTGATTTCAATTTCCTTTCTAGTGAACTTCTTTACATCGGCATATGACAGGCCGGTAAAGCAAGCGAACAAGAAGTAGTCTCTGACGCGTTCTAAGCGCTCAAAAGGCAGCTTAAGACTCATCATGCGATTCAATTCCTCTTCGTTTAAATATGGGCGGCTAACTTCCTTGAGAGATAGACCCTTATTAACGAACGGATCCCTGATGAGCCAGCCTCGCTTAATGCAATCTTTCGTGATCTTTTTGAGATTTTGAAGAAACTTGATTGCTGTATTATGGCTACAGCCCTTTTCAGTTTTCAAAAAATGTTCGAATCCTTCAATCATGCTGTGGTCAATCCGCTTGATGCTAACGTCACTCACTCTGTAGGCTTTTTGCAAATAGGCCTGGAAGTGATTACGCGTCGTTCGATATTTCTGGAAATTAGCATATGTGGTTTCTTTACCAAGTAGGGATCTAAGACGTTCCACATAGTCATCAAATACAGTGATGATGGTTTTGGGCCTTGCTTCGTTAGTTCCCAGTATGGCATCTTTCAGCATTTGGGATGTTACCTCCGCATTCGTCGCCAACAGTTCATTGTACATTTTGTTGGCTCTTAACTTGATCGCTTCAAGATAGTTGTTGAACACTTCAGCTTCCTTAGTACGTCCTTTCATTCTCGTCCTTTTGGAATCCCACTTTTGAGGAAGAACGTGATCCCCGTTTCACCGGAAACCTATAACAATCTTTTAGTCAAATAGGGACATTGCACGGATTTTTCCCACTAGTGGAACTTACAAACACTCTTCTCGAAAATTCCCCCGTGCAATTCCGAGTGTTTTGCGAGCATTTTTCCCACTCTCTTTGAAGTTACAATTTAATTTTCAATTATTCACGGATTGTCCACCCTAATGTCATAAACCACCACCTTTTTCCAAAGGTGTCCGTATTCCTTGATAAAGGCTTGGTGCAACGGATGATTTTGATACACATCCTGATCCTCGGTACTTTCAAAATACATAGTCTCCGAGACGTCCCAATCGCTCACAACGACCTCACGCTTCATGGTGGAGGCCGGCTCCCCGGTGGCAAGCATCTGTACTTCACGAATACCACCTAGAGTTTCAAGGCCCTCCTTCAATGCCGCTTTATCTTCCATGGAATCAGGCTGTTCGAGCCAAAAGAAAACTTGATGAATGATCGTTCCAGAGGGTACTGTTGCCTCTTGAGCGAATCCGTTGTAGCCTGTGAATAGTAGGGCGAATAGAAAGATGTATTTCTTCATGGTATGAATTGTTAGCAGCTTAAAATGTACGAAGAATGTTCTACCCAAGCTTTGGTATCTTGCGCAACATAAAACGTAGCGCTTGTGCATCCACAGAATCCCTTCCAAAACAACTACAACTTCAATCAACTGGTGAATGCCGTTCCGGAGTTGGAAGCCTTTGTAGTTCCGGGGAAGTTTGCGAGAAAGAGCACTGACTTTAGCAATCCTGAGGCCGTTTATTTGCTAAATAAGGCGCTGTTGAAATGGCGTTTTAATGTGAATTGGTCCCTAAAAAAAGGACACCTCTGCCCTGCCGTTCCTGGCCGGTTCGATTACTTGTTACACGCTCGGGATCTATTGCCGAAAATTGAAGGTAGACGCGTGCGCATGCTCGATGTAGGTGCGGGTGCTTCATTGATTTATCCCCTGCTCGCAACCGCAGCTTTTAACTGGGAGTGTGTAGGTTCAGAAGTCGATAAAGAAGCCATTAGCTACGCCAAAGGACTGGTGCGTATGAATGCCAATATGATGGGTACGCGCATCCGAAGACAGGAGTTCAAGAGCCAATTGCTCCAAGGCATCATCGAGAAAAAGGAGACTTTTGACATACTGGTCTGCAACCCGCCGTTCTACAAAACCAAAAGTGACGCCCTGGCGGCAAACACGCGCAAAAACAAGAATTTACACGGGAAAGAAGAGGCCAACCACAACTTTGGTGGTAGCGCCAATGAGTTGTGGTACAAAGGCGGTGAAGAGGCCTTCTTAAAAAAATTGGCCCTAGAAAGTACCGAATACGGGCAGCAAATCCAATGGTTTACTTGTTTAGTCTCGAAAAAAGACCACCTACGTACCTTCAAGAGATTCATCCGTAAAGGCAACCCCACCGAGATCAAAGTGGTGGAAATGGAACAGGGCAATAAGGTGAGCCGATTTGTGGCATGGACCTTTCAAAATGAGCACGATGAGTCAGGCGAATAATCCCCTTCATGGCGTTAAACTAGCCCACATGGTAGAAGCGCTGGTCGAGTATTGGGGTTGGGACCAATTAGCCCTTCGTATCCCGGTGCGATGCTTCATGTATGACCCTTCGGTAAAATCGACGCTGAAGTTCCTGAGAAAGACGCCATGGGCGCGTACAAAGGTGGAAGAGCTCTACCTCCATACCTTTCCTAACGGCGTTGAAGAAAAGCTGTAATTCTGCCTTATCTTACCGGTCTAATTACCCAGTAAAACATGAAAAGAGTATTGTTCATGGGAGCAATGGCAGCTATTGCCCTGAGCTCCTGCAACCCTCAAGAAGAAATGCACACCGAAACAGATCACAGCGACTTTCAGTGGCAGGTAGACCGCTTTGCAGATATCAAAGTACTCCGCTACCAAATCCCATCGTGGGACGACCTCACTCCACAGCAACGCATCTATGCCTACCACCTCACTCAGGCCGGATTGGCAGGGCGCGATATTATGTGGGATTGTAATTACCGTCACAACCTAGAAATCCGTCGTGCACTAGAAGCGATAATTTCTAGCGAAAGTGTAGACAAGGCATCTGCTGAATATGCAGATTTCGAAGTGTACGCCAAGCGCGTATTCTTTGCCAACGGTATTCACCACCACTACAGCAACATGAAGTTTGCTGCTGACTTTGACCAAGATTGGTTCCTTCAAACCCTTTCTGGCCTTGGCATCGAGCTTTCTGAAGAAGCGCAGCGCGCCATCTTCGACCCAAGCTTTGATGCGAAAAAAGTAAACCGTGCGGACGGCGTAGACCTCCTACTCGCCTCTGCCGTAAACTTCTATGCACCAGATATCACTCAAGCAGAAGCTGAGGCGTTCTATGCCGCGAAAGAAGATGCTGATCCTGCACGCCCGGTCAGCCACGGTCTAAACAGCCGCCTCTCTCGCGACGAAAACGGTGAGATCTACGAGGAAGTATTCAGCGCCCGTGGACGTTATGCAAGTAGCATAAAAGAAATCATGGGCCACCTCGCGAAGGCTCAAGCAGTAGCAGAAAACGAGGACCAGGCTAAGGCACTTGGTCTGTTGATCGAATACTACGAAAGTGGCGATCTCACCAAATGGGACGATTACAACATTGCTTGGGTAAGTACTACCGGCGGCGATGTAGATTACATCAACGGTTTTGTGGAAGTGTACAACGATCCTATGGGCTACAGAGGTTCTTACGAGACCGTAGTTCAGGTGAAAGACTTTGATGCCAGCGCACGTATGGCCGTGGTCGCAGATAACGTTCAATGGTTTGAGGACAACAGCCCTATCATGGACGAGCACAAAAAGGAAAGCGTTGTCGGCGTTAGCTACAAGATTGTTACCGTAGCTGGTGAAGCTGGTGATGCCTCTCCTTCTACGCCTATTGGTGTAAACCTTCCAAATGCGAACTGGATTCGCGTAGAGCACGGATCTAAATCTGTATCACTTGGAAACATTGAAGATGCCTACCACGCAAGTGCCGGTAAGGGTATGGCCGAAGAATTTGGCTTCTCTACCATGCACAACGAGCGTGCCGAGAAATACGGCGAACTAGGTTCTAAGATGCACACTGCCCTTCACGAAGTGGTGGGTCATGCATCAGGTAAAATCAACCCTGGAGTGGGTACACCAAAAGAAACTTTGAAGAACTACAGCTCAACGCTGGAAGAGGCTCGCGCCGACCTCGTGGCATTGTACTTCATCTTGGACGATAAGATGCAGGAAATTGGCTTGATGGAAAACAAAGAGCCTGGCTATGCAGAGTTTGACAACTACATCTCAAACGGTATGATGCTGCAATTGCGCCGCATTTTGCCTGGAGACGATATCGAAGAAGACCATATGCGCAACCGTCAGTTGGTCGCCTCATGGGCTTTTGAGCGCGGACAAGAAGAGAATGTCATCGAGCGTAAAGTCATCGACGGCAAGACCTACTTCGTAGTAAATGATTACGACAAACTGCGCGGGTACTTTGGAGAATTGCTTCGTGAGATCCAACGCATTAAGAGCGAGGGTGATTTTGAAGCCGGAAGAAATCTCGTAGAGACCTACGGAGTGAAGGTAGATGCGGAACTACATGCAGAAGTATTGCGTCGTTCTGAGCCTTTGAATCTTGCACCGTATAGCGGTTTTGTAAACCCTGAAATGGAGCCTGTTATGGAAGGTGATAGCATCATTGATGTAAAGGTCACCTACCCTATGGACTTCCTGGGCCAAATGTTGCGCTACGGCAGCACCTATAGCTTCGAATAACACTCCTTTGAGTATTTGAATAAAGGGCGCCCCGGATGGGGCGCCCTTTTTTTTATTGCCTACAATCACAGACCGTGCAATCACAGTTTTTGTTGGCCTTTCGACGCTTGATTATAGCCTCTTCCATCATGCCCTTCAAATCAAGATTGTCCAAGCCGTGGTACGCTTGATCGGGTGTATATGGTGCGTGAGCATAATGTGGGCGCACATAATTGTACTCATATACCAAATCGTCGATAGTTGATTTCAAGTGCTTGAAACTAGGCGGATCCAATCTTCGAAGGTATTGCCCCTTGATGATCCTAAAGAGTCGTTCAATCATACTGTTGGATTCCGGGATATCGAACTGTGCAATCTTATGATTCATATTGAGCCCAATTTTTTGATTTAGCTCAAGAAACAAATCGGACACCACCTTATTCTTATTTTCAACGCCCGCATCAGAGATTAAATCCAGCTGGTGCTCCAAATCCTTGTTCTTACCTATTAACGGCCTCACAGCCTCTAAAATGAGCTCACGGACGATATACTTGTCCGAAGTGGACCTACTCACCTTATAGGCCAAGATCCGCCGAGAATAATTATCCATGATCATATACACCGAAGCCTTCTGTCCATCGCTCGTCTTGTATTTGGTGATGTCGATGTGCCAAAACTCGTTTGGGACAGAAGCACTCACCCCCTTTTTATTCTGCTTCGCTACCTCGAACCTACGCTTGGGAAACATTTCGTTATGACGTCGTGTGAAGGTCGTATAATGACAGGATAAACGTCCGTCTTGCCTGAGCCTGGAATGAATAGCATGCAATGGCCAATGCTCCCAAGCTGGGTCAATGCAGGCATCATGAATGATCTTAATTTCCTCATCCGTAAGCTGATTCGTATGCTTCTTCGCGCACAACGATTGCCACGACGCATAGCATTTGAACTTACTATCCTCCACCCACGAATCATAGGTGCCTTTTTTCAACCCTATGATTTTCAACACGCTTCGAAGATCAATATCATCTTGATACGGCTCTAACGTGTTCACAATCTGCTGCTTGTTCTTTTTTAGCAGGCGCTTATAGGCCTCTTTACTCTTGGTGGTTCGCAGAATGATCACCATTCGCATGGCCATATACGCATGAATTTCCGCTTGGCGTCGATCACTATTCTTGGATAAGGCCAACATTGTCTGTGAACTCTGCCCCATCGCCTGCATCTTTTCAAAAAGTGCCTCTGCATTCTCTTGACGCCACCGATGAATCGTCGATTTGGTGAGTTTCTTCCTGATACTTTTTGGAATTACCAATTTTTCGATGCCCATCGCATACGCATAACGCAGCTCTAAAGAGTAACGATTTCCTCGTCCCTTTTCTTCATTAAAATTTGTCATAAAAATTAAATATTTATTATGCGACAAATTTTAGTAGTACTAAATACTTATGCTAATTAAGAGGACGCTTTCTCGCTCAACACTCATTGACCACCTGAATTCAATCAATTCTGTCGACATTCTGAGAAATTGAAGTACCTTGTTTGGACCTTATCTCCACCTTCATGGAAAAACATCTGACCTTCAGCTACCACAGCTATGAGAATTGGCGACAAACCGATCTCATTCCTAAAGACGTTCAAGAAAAACTAGAGGCCTTGTTGGAAACGGCGTACGCCCCCTACTCTAACTATCCCGTATCTAGTGTGGTCATTATGGAATCTGGTGCCCCAGTCGTTGGGTCAAATCAAGAAAACGCCGCCTATCCGGATGGACTGTGCGCCGAACGCGTATCCGTCCTAGCCGCCAAAGCCGCATATCCCGATCAGCGCATTGTTGCTGTGTACATCATGACAGCAGAAGAGCAGCGATCGCCAGCAGCTCCCTGTGGCTCTTGCCGCCAAGTATTGCATGAAGCCGAACTCCGCCAAAACGAGCCGTTCGATTTGTATCTATTGAACAAGACTAATGTTGCCCTAGAATTCAAGGGTGTACAAGGACTACTACCCTTCAGTTTTACCCTTCCGAAATAGCTGTTTTGACCATCGCGAAGATCTGGTCTAATTCCTCTCGAATCAAATCCCTCGTCTCGTCATACGCGCTGGACTCACGCTCCGTGTCGTCGTATCTCTTGGGATCCTCATAACGCAAAGGCAAACGCTTCCAAGCAGAAGGAATAAATGGACAATTTTCATCCGCGTGATCACAGGTCATGAGCGCAATAGCACGTTCACCCGGATTCTCCGCATCATCAAAAACCTTAGAAAACAGTACCGCTTCCGGCGAGCCTTCAAAGACCACTCTATACCTCGGGTTACCTTCTCCTTCAGCATCCACCTGCATGCCCAAGCGCTTCAAACTTGCAATGGTGCGCTCATTGCACGCGGTGACCTCTACACCCCCAGAAAAACTGGTCACAGGCAAGCCGTATTGGTGGGCTAACATATGGCCCCATACCTGGGAGAATTGGCTACGGCGGGAATTGTGGGTACAAATGAAATTCAGTCGAGCTTCGCCGAACTGCGCTATACTTTCAGTAATGGCCGCGGCTACATTTTTGAGGATTTGGTGACGTTCCATACGTGTTTGTTTGGATACGAAAATATTGAATTCTGATCAGGATTACGAACTCACCGTAATCACCTAAACTATACTCCACTATTTTCCTGATAGTGAATAATTTAAATTATCTGATACTTTTAATCAGATCTTAAACACTTGATTATTAAACCATTAATAAGTGATTGTTTATTAATTGTTCATAACTACAATGCTTGATTTAAATACATAACATTCAGTTAACATTAGAGAACGACTTTCGCAGCGTAAAACAAATAACTATGTTCTCTAAAAAACTTGGAATAAGCATTTTAGCAGTAGCTCTTACGTTAGTTTCTGCACGTGCTCAACAAGGCGTTAACGACATTTCATTTGGTAAAGGCCTAATGAATTATGTAGCTGCAGATAGTAGCTTCAGTGTGAAATTTGCTCCCCGCATGCAAGTGCGTTACTATGGAAACAGTGGCTTTGATAACGGTAGCCTCGGAAAAGTCGACCATGACTTTCTAATACGTAGATCTCGTTTCAAATTCGACGGTTGGGCCTACCACCCTTCTATCAAATACAAAATGGAGTTCGGTCTTACCAATAATGACATCTCAGGTGCCAACGAATTCACCAAAGATGCGCCAAGATTAATTCTTGATGCAGTTTTGAAGTGGGGCTTTGCACCAGGTTGGGAACTATGGGCTGGACAGACAAAACTTCCTGGAAACATTGAGCGTGTAATTTCAAGTGCCAATCTACAGTTGGTAGACCGTTCTATGTTGAACAGTAAGTTTAACATTGACCGCGACATGGGACTACAACTACGCCATAAATCAACGTTCGGAAACGTAGTTACAAAAGAGAAATTCGCCATCAGCCAAGGTGAAGGTCGTAACATCACCGCAGGTAATGTTGGTGGTTTGCAGTACACCGCTCGCCTTGAAGTGCTTACCCTTTCGGTGAGTTCACCAAAAAAGGAGACTATATGGGCTCTTCAACGGTTCGTGAAAAGTCTCCAAAATTACTTTTAGCGTACACCTACGACTTGAACAGCAATGCGGTGAAAGACCGTTCGAACATGGGCTCATACATGTACCTTGCTGATGGAAGTCTTTACCAAACAAATATCACCACGCAGTTTTTAGATGTTGCGTTCAAATACCAAGGATTTTCTTTGATGTCGGAGTTGGCTTCACGTGCAGCTGCAAATCCTGTAGCCGTAGAAGCAGATGGTACGGCCACTGGAGATATCGTCCTAGTAGGTAGTGCTTTTAACTTGGCAATGGGCCAATTCATTTCTGAAAAAGTAGAGGTGGCCGCTCGCTACACTACACTTATGTTTGATGAAATCGCAGAAACCGATAACACTGCACAATATACCCTCGGCTTGAATAAATTTGTCGTAGGTCATAAGTTAAAAGTGCAATCTGATATCAGCTATACCACTAAAGCCGGAGAGGCCAGCGGTGTGATGTTCAGAACAGGTTTTGAATTGCACTTCTAATCTTAACCCACAGGTAACATTGCGGACGTAATTTCGCAGCATATTTAAACACTATGGACAGTATTTTTTACTTGATGATTTTCGCACTCGCAATTCTAGCAGTAGCGGATCTGGTTGTAGGAGTCAGTAACGACGCCGTCAACTTCTTGAACTCAGCCATCGGCTCGAAAGCGATCTCCTTTAAAAAGTCATGATTATTGCCAGTCTCGGAGTATTTGTCGGGGCAGTATTCTCCAGCGGTATGATGGAGGTAGCGCGTAAGGGAATCTTTATGCCTTCGAAATTCTACTTCGACGAGATCATGTTCATCTTTATGGCTGTAATGATTGGAGACATCCTCCTATTGGATTTCTTCAACACCTTGGGTATGCCCACCTCCACAACAGTATCTATCGTATTCAACCTTTTGGGAGCTGCGGTAGTGATGGCCTTGATAAAAATTGGCATGTCTGACGAGAGACTGTGCAGATTTAAGCAATTACATCAACACCGAAAAAAGCCAAGGAAATCATTTCATTGTATCCTTCTTTCGGTAGTGATTTCGTTTCAATATTGGTATGATTGTTCAATGGATTTCCCGATTAGTCTTCACGTTCCAATACGAAAAGAAAGTAAAGAACTTCGGATTTGTATTCGCAGGAATCTGTCTCACCGCTATCGGCTATTTTATTGTTTTTCAAAGGGTTTAAAGGAACACCGTTCTACGAAACATCAAAGGATTGGCTTGAACAAAAAATGCTCTTGATAGGAGGAATGTTGTTAGTCTTTTGGTCTCTACTTATGCTTATCGTGGACCGATTATTAAAGGTCAACGTCCTCGTCGTAGTCATCGGTGTTGGTACCTTCGGTCTTGCCCTGGCGTTTGCGGGAAATGATTTGGTAAACTTCATCGGGGTTCCTATGGCCGCATGGCACAGCTACGAAGCATGGTCTGTTTCGGGAGTTGCAGCGAGTGAATTTTCGATGGAAATTCTATCCGAAAGTTCCGGCAGAACCATTACTTCTTGTTCATTTCAGGGATTATGGTGACCCTGACCTTGTGGCTTTCCAAAAAGGCCCGTCGCGTAGTGGACACTGCTATCAACCTATCTCGTCAAGGCGATGGTAGAAAAATTCCAACCCAAATTTCTTTCAAAAGCAGCATCGTTAAAGGATCCACAAATTTGGTCAACCTCTTTGGTGCGGCTATTCCTCCAAGCATTCAAGCGAAAATCGATCAAAGTTTTCAAACTCCAACCCTTGAGTTGAGTGAAGCCGACGCACGCGACCTTCCTGCATTCGATTTAATTCGCGCCTCTATTAACCTCGCTGTTGCCGGTGTGTTGATTTCCATTGCAACAGGCATGAAGCTGCCGCTCTCCACTACCTATGTAACCTTTATGGTGGCCATGGGAACTTCCTTAGCCGACCGCGCATGGGGACGTGAAAGTGCTGTCTACCGCGTCGCCGGGGTAGTAAACGTCATTGGAGGATGGTTCATGACGGCATTATTCGCCTTCCTCTTCGCAGGAACGTTGGTATATATCATTCATCTAGGTCGCGGTGCCGCAGTCGCAGTTCTACTCATTCTCACCGCTGCCTTAATCATCCGTAATTATCTTAAGCATCGTCGAGAAACGGCTGTCCCACAAGCCGGTCAAGAAGGTCTTACCAAAGCAGCCAGCAAGACCGTACAAGGAATTGTTGAGGAAAGCTCCGACAACGTTGCTAAAAGTATTTATCGTACCTCACGAATCTTCAATGGCGTAGTGGAAGGCCTGTCCAACCACGATGCACCAGAACTGAAGAAAATGGTCAAGCGCGTTGCTTAACTTGAGGATGAGGTTGACGACTTGCGCAATCATCTTTTCTACTTCATCAAGAGCTTGGACGACGCTAGTGTACGTGGCTCAAACTTCTACATCATGGTACTGGCCAACCTCACCGATATCGTACAATCTCTTGAGTTGTTGGCTAAGAAAAGTTTCAAACACGTCGACAACCATCACAAGCCATTGAGCAAAAGCCAAATCTCAGATTTAGCAGAAGTGGAACGCGCCCTGGCAAAAATTTTAGTGGATGTAGAAACTGCCTTCAAAACGCAGAATTTCAACAAACTCTCGGAATGTCTTCAAGCAAGAGACAGCATTATAACATTGGTATCTCCAAAGTTGATGCACAAATTGCAAGAACTAGAGATGAAGAGAATAGCCCAAAGAACACAACCTTGTACTTCAACCTACTCCTAGAATCCAAAGATCTTGCCCGCGGTGTATTCTCGCTCATTGAAGAATACCACAACGGGATGAAAGGGCAGTAAGTACATGCACATCGTCTATTTCTGTACCACCCCCACTGCTGAGCTTCTCGTACAACTCGAGACCTCCATCTTGCTCTGCAAGAAAGGGGCGCCGGAAAGTCAGATACACCTCTATACGGATGATAGTGCTGTAGGCCTCAATTGGCCCATAATTCAACATATCCTCACCCCAGAACAACTCACGCAGTGGCAGGGACCTAAGGGATTCTTTTGGCGCATTAAAATGCAAGTCCTTGCAGATATCTGCGCATTGTATCCCAACGACCCCATACTCTATCTTGATGCCGACACCTTGGCGTTGGACCTCCCCGGTTTACAGGCCCAATTATCTACGCCAATGATGCACCTAAACGAAGGAGCATTGGGTTCACTGAATACCAAAACCGAACGGAGAACGCTGCGGGAATTGGACCAAAAAACATTCCAGGGCATCACCACAACCGCGCAAAGCACGATGTTTAACGCCGGTGTCATCGCCCTCCCTCCCGGTCACCGCGAGGCCATTGAGCACGCCATTGCACTTTGTGATCGCTACTTAGAAACCTCCGCTCCGGTTAGACTCCTCGAACAATTGGCCTTCAGCCTTGCCCTGAATAAAGACCAATTACTTCAAGAAGCCCAACCTTTTATCGCACACTACTGGAGCACGAAAGATTGGTGGGTTCCCTATCTAAAACTTTGGCTAGACCAACAAGGGCCTACTTTCGAGGAACGTCTACAGGCCATTCATACTTTAAATGTGAAGGCCCATCCCTACTGGGCAAAGCGCTCTAATACCGCTCGACGACTGCGCAAACTATTGGGCAGATAAACCCCAAGTGTGAGTGAAGTCACAACCTTTTCGCAATTAGTATTTTATCTTCGGGGCTACTGCCCTCCCAAGAAAAGATGCGGGAGCGACCAACACAAAAATTTATGACCATGCAGAAGAATTGGATTCTAAGCGGAATAGCAGCGACCGGACTATTGTTCGGGTCGTGCCAGATGGGCGATAGCGCTCCTGAAGGACCGCAAAAAATCACCATCCTACAAACCGCAGATATTCACGGACAGGTATACCCTCACAGCGAATTGTTCTGGGAGAATGAAGAAATCAGCTTCAAGACCCTAGGCGGACTCGCGAATATGAAAACCTTGTTCGACCAAGAACGTGCCGCCAACCCAAATACCATCGTCCTTGACGGTGGTGACTTGATCCAAGGCTCAGCCGTCGCGGCCCTCTCCAAAGGTGAAGCATTCAGCTCCATCGTCAAGGCCATGGACTTCGACTTCCTCATTCCTGGAAACTGGGAGGTCGTCTACGGTAAAGAACAAATGATGAAGGTCCTCAAGGGCTACGAAACTCCTGTGATCACGGCCAACATGTTCCACGATGAAGAAGGCAAGGCTCCGATCTTCCCTCAATATTGGATCAAGGATATCGCCGGCGCTCGCTTAGGATTCATCTCTTACAACGACCCTGAGGTGCCCATCCGCCAAAACCCATCCTTTTCTGAAGGGCTAGATTTTGACCCCATTTTGGATAATTTGGGCCAATTAGTCAATAAACTCAAAGACGAAGAAGGTGTAGATATCCTGTTCGTGGTCACCCACATCGGAATCAGCAAGCAGTTTGATTTGGCCAACAACCCAGCCCTAGAGCGTGTGGATTATGTCTTAGGGAATGATACCCACGAGCGCATTCGCGAACCGCTTCAAGCCGGCCACGCCAAAGTTACCGAGCCAGGGGCTTTCGCTTCATTCGTTGGAAAGATGGTACTAGAAGTAGAAGATGGTAAAATCATTTCTGAGCAGTACGAACTCCTGGAAGTAGATCCTACCGTATACGAAGCAGATGCAGAAGTTGCCGCAGTCATTGAAGAAGCCATCGCTCCTTACGGCGATGAAATCAATGAAGTATTAGGCTACACTTCCACCCCATTATACCGCTACTTCGTGGTAGAAAACCCTATGGACAACTTCATCACGGATGCGGCCATGTGGAAAAACGACGTTGATATCGCCTTGAGCAATGGATTTAGATTCAGTCCTCCGATTGTGCCGGGAGAAAGCGGCGTTGCCCCTATTACGCGCGGCGACCTATGGAACATGTTGCCGGTAAATGAAAAAGTTAAAATAGGCAAAGCCAGTGGACAGCAAATCAAAGACTGGCTGGAAAAGGAATTGCACAACGTATTTGCCGAAAACCCGAACGAACGCTTCGGCGGATGGGTAGTGCGTTTCTCAGGCATGCAGTTGACCTTTAACGCAAATGCTCCTAAAGGCGAGCGCGTGCAAGAAGTAGTGATTCAAGGCGAACCCATGGAGGTAGATAAGCTCTACACGATGTCGGCTTGTCGCCGTGAAGGTGAGCCAATCAGCACTCTTTGTCGTATGCCGAATACCGTTGAAACGGTAGTTATGGACTACACCGTTCACGATTTGATTGAAGAATACTTGGCCCACTTCGATACCATTGCTCCAGTTCGCGACGGCCGTGCGGTTGCTGCAGATTTAGGAGATAATGTATTGAGCCAATTGCCAGGAACAGATTACCATTTCCATTAATAGTACACATGAAAAAATTCATCATCACCTTTAGCCTCGCAGCCTTGGCACTTGCCAGCTGCCAAGCTCCGGCCCCTACCGAAGATGTGGTCGAGGAAACAGTAGAGAACAACTACTTCATCCTCAACCGCAATGTAGAACAGCTCAAAGCCGTCGGGAAAGCCGCGGCAGATCTTGCGGTATCAGATTCCACCACCTACGGCACCTTCAAGGTGGTAGTATGCGGCAAGTCTGTTCAAGATTTGCTTGACGAAGAGAAAATGGCCGATGCAGTGGCGATTCTCCAAGAAAGTGGCGTAGAGATGTATGCTTGTGGCCTTTCATTGAAGAAATTTGGTGTAGATCCAGCTGCACTGCCAGAGTTCTACCAGGTCGTTCCAAATGGCTTGGTTTTTGGATTTGAACTACAGAAGGAAGGTTATTATTCGATAACCCTCTAGATCTAGGTTAATAACACCCCTAGAGATCCCGTGCCTCGATGAGGTGCGGGATTTTTTTTTATCGCATCACGTGCACGGCGTGCCTAACGACTATTTCCCTTTCTTGGCTGTAGGCGTTGCTCACCTCAATCTCCAAGAAGTATACCCCTGCAGCTACTGGCGCACCATTAAAGGTGCCGTCCCAAGATTCGTCTGGGAGGTAGGATTCATAGACTAATTGGCCCCAACGATTATAAATGCGCTGATGCAACTCATCCGCATTATCAGAAAGGATATCTAAACGATCATTGACCATATCTCCGTTGGGCGTAAAGAAATTTGGTACCGTCATCGTAGGATAGAACGCCACCTCTTGACATAAAGAATCTACACAACCGTCCGCAGTGTAGAGGTAGGCGCAAATGGTTTGGGGTTCTGGATCCAAAGACACAGGATCCATGCTCACTCCCTGTGCACTCGAAGCTACCATCCAAGACATGTTGTTCACGGTAACATACAAGCTATCATCAGGTCCCGAGGTCGGAAGAGATTCGAAATACACATGTAATGCATTGTTTTGATCTGGATCTAAGACCCAAGTCCCATTCACTACATCACTCCCCTCTCCGTAAAAGGTTAACGAGTCCAATGTTCTCGTATAGCCCACACGCATCGAAGGCAAGGCCACACTGTCCGTACATCCCTCAGTGGAAGAGGTGATCAAGTATCCGCTGTAATTGCCCGAATCCACCAGACAATGTGTAAAGGTCGAAGAGGTATCAATTGTTCCGTCGCTCAACACCCATTGGTAGTTCAATAATCCCAAGGAATCTAAGGCATTGTCCAAGGTAAAGCACAGGCTATCACAAGCAAAGAGCGAGGTAGAGTCTAAGAATATTTGGGCATCACTCTTCGGGGCAATCCATACAGTATCGTAGGATTCGCAATTGTAGTGGTAAGAAATATCATCAATACCAAAGTCATTTCCTGCCAATGCACTACTGAGCGTTACCAAATTAATGGTGGCACTCCCGGAAGCTGGGACCGTGAAGGTACGTGTGGCTTGAGACCAAGATCCTGTTGAGTTTGGCGTACTGACCGGATTGCCTATGTTCGTTCCGGCGAGTTTTAATTGCAAAGATCCAGGCGGGGTCACAAAGGTCAGCATCCACCATTTTACGGTCACTTGGACCCCAGGAGGAAAACTCACAATCTGGCGCCAAAGGATTTTATTTCCCCCGGTCGACCCGTTCACTAACATGTAATTCCCAGTACCCGTGGTATGATCCCCCCAACTTCCAAAATTTGGATGTACAGAATTCGGATTAGGGCCTACGGCGTACGTCCCCTCATTCCAAATGGAAGTGGCATTGTAGGTGTAGGCAGTTAAAAAGCCCGTATTGCCACTGGAGAAATTACCATTGGTGGCCATTTGACTGATTTGGCTCGTCCCTTTTACCAACACATACGTGGAGGTATCCGATAAAATAATATATGGGGACGCACAGGTATCACAGCTCAACGAGGCGTCGTGCGACCATAAATATTCATTTGAACCGGATGCGCTCAGGAATATCGTATCCCCGACACAAGCCGTCAAGGAATCTTGTCCCACGGCAACGGTGCATTGCGCGTTTAAGGCACTGCCATAACAGACAAAGAACAGTAGAAAGATAGCCTGGAGTTTCTTCACGATTTGAAGATAGCAAAGACTCTCGAAACTTAGCCTAGAGGCTTCCTCACAATGAGTAAACGATTGTGAATAACATGCGAATGAAAAACTGATATTTATCCTTGTTTAGAATGATTCTAGATAATACGTTTGTACTGTTATTTAAAATCATTCTAAATAGTGTACCCCCTCCTCCTATCCATAATCTTCTCCGTACCCGCGGACACCACCTTACCAGCTCCGGTAGAGCTTGAAAGCATCACCATTACTGCCGCTGCGAACGACCCGAACAAACACATCACAGGGTCCGCCGTCGTGCTCAGCCAAAAAGAACTCATGCTGTTCGACCATAGTGATGCCAATACCATCTTGCAAAACCAGCCCGGTGTATATGCCCAACAAGAAGACGGTTGGGGCCTTCGAATGAACGTAGGTATCCGTGGCACCGGCACCTTGCGCTCCTCAAGAATCACCCTCATGGAAGACGGTATTCTCACCGCTCCTGCAGCCTATAGCGCGCCTGAAGCCTATTATACTCCTGTGATTTGGAAGTATGAACAAATAGAAGTCCTCAAAGGCGCTGCTCAAATCATTACAGGTCCGCAAAGCACCGGAGGAGCCCTGAATTTTATCACTCCTACCCAAGAAGGCGACGGACAGGAAATTCTCGTGGGTGGCGGCACATTTGGACAACAGAAAGCCTATTGGCGTGGACAAAAAGCCTGGGGCAAAAAAACACAAATCCAATATGGCGCCTACCACCACAGCGCCGACGGTTTTGGTCAACTCCTACATAGTACCACAGGGGGGTTCAAACTTCAAGACGGATATTTTAAGGTCGTACATCACCTCGACGATAAGGACCGCCATCACTTGCATTGGTTGACCGCAGCCACTCGAGAACATTCCCAGCAAACCTACCTGGGCACGACCCTCGACCATGCCATCACCCAACCTTCTTTGCGTTATTTGGCCTCGGCAAATGACCAAATGGACATGGACCGATTGATGAATAGATTGGGCTACACCCTCAACTTTAATCAAGGCTTCTTCCGTGCCGATCTCTACCGTCAGTATGTACATAGAAATTGGTACAAACTCGATAAAGTAAACGGCCAAGGCATTGCCAATGTGCTTCAACATCCCACAGACTATCCGGTTGAATTCCTGGCCATACAAGGACTACATACGGATACCGCCCTGGCCACCTTAAAGGCTAACAATCGTTATTACATCAGCCAAGGGATTCAACTGCGCGGCCAATGGAGCCAGCGCCTGGAGCGCAACATCCTAAAACACGAGGCTGGCCTGCGTTTTCACTACGACCACGCGGATCGTTTTCAGCACAGTGATAGCTACAGCATAGTTGGTGCGCAAATGGCGCTTCAAAATCGCGGCGCCGAAGGCGCCGCGGGCAACCGCATCGATGCGACGAGCGCGGCGAGCGGGTATTATAGAACGACTTGGACACGCGGAAGCTGGAAAGTGCAGGCCGGCGGTCGCAGTGAGCTCATCTTTGCCTCCCGCGAAGATTTCGGGGCTGCAGATCCTGAGCGTACTGGAATAAACGCCAGCGCCCGAGCCAACCGCACCCTCATTTTCCTACCTGGAATGAGCATTAACAAGCAAACCGAACAGTGGAATATTTTCGCCGGCATCCACCGCGGCTTCACTCCTGCAGGCTCCAAAGAAGGTGTCCTTCCCGAGCTTAGCATCAGCACAGAATTTGGATTGGAGCACACCCAGCGTCCCCTTCAGCTCGTCGCCTTCCATAGCGCTTATGATCGATTGCTCGGATCTGATGCTGCCAGTGCCGGAGGTAGCGGTAGCGGAGAACTTTACAATGGAGGTAGCGCTCAGATTTCAGGAGTAGAGGGCCAATTCTCTCATCAATTCCACCGCCACCAGTTCACCTTCACCGGTACTTGGACACGCGCTGTATTCACAGAATCTTTCTCAAGCGAATTCGATGGATGGGGCAATGTGGAAAAGGGCGATGTGCTCCCCTACCTCCCACAAGGTCAAGCCTCTCTGCGATACGATGTTACAACTCAAGCCCATCAACTTCAGCCTACAATCACAGCTTCTCGGAGCGCGTAAATCTTCTGCTTCTCTTGATCATTGGGATCTCCCCGCTGCCTTTGTGATCAATGCCGCAGCCAGCATTCCCGTGCGCCCATCTACCACCTTGAAGCTCAGTGCACAAAACCTGACCAATACGAGGCATGTAGTGGCGGCACGTCCAGCGGGTTACCGAACGTTCGCCCCTCGAATGCTCCTGCTCACCTTGCAGGCAAAATTTTAAAGGAACTCCCGGGCGCTCCGCGCCCGGGATTTTTACCCCAACCTTAGGATATCACTATAGACCCCTCTGGCCGTCACTTCAGCTCCGGCGCCAGCTCCCTGAATGACCATAGGATGATCGCCATAGCCTTCGGTATAAATCTCGAACAAACTATCCGACCCTTGAATGCCGCCCAGCGGTGAAGCTTTAGGGACTTCTACAAGGGCGACGCTCAACGTGGCTTTGCCCTCATCACTGATGGCAAGGTCTCCAACATAGCGCAAGACATGGTCAGGCGCTAACTTTTGTTTGAGTGCACCATAGTGTGCATCCAACGTTGGAAAATGAGATTTGAAGGCATCATACGGCACATCCTCCTGACATTCTGCAGGGATGAGGTTTTGAATGCTTACATCGCTCAGCTCGGCGCGGACATCGACCGTTCTTGCGAGGATGAGCAGCTTGCGGGCCACATCCATCCCATTGAGGTCCTCGCGTGGATCCGGTTCAGTATATCCGCTGAGTTGCGCTTCGTTCAATACGGATGTAAAGGCACGATCTGATTCGCTGTAGGTGTTGAATAAGAAACTCATTGAACCGCTAAAGACTCCCTTGATGCGGGTGATGCGGTCGCGACTGTGGTGCAGCTGCAATAAGGTATCTACCAACGGCAGTCCTGCGCCCACATTGGTCTCATACTTGAAGGACTTGCCTTTGCGTTCGAGTAAGATGCGTAGGTCATCGTAGTACTGCTGGTCCCGCGCGTTAGCCTTTTTATTGGAGGCTACTAAATCACAACCGCGCTCCACGAAGAGCGGGTAATAATCTGTCAGAGACTGTTCTGCCGTATTATCAACGACCACGAGGTTGGACAAGCCACTTTGCGCCAGTACTTCAGCAATGCGCCGTGGATCGTTATCCTCGGTACTTTCTGAAAGCAACGAGCGCCAATCTTCGGGTAGGCCTTGAGGGGTAAAAATCGATCGTTTTGAATCTGCCACACCGATGAGTCGGATGTCCAGCTTGCGCTTCTCACGGACGTGGGAACTACTTTCCAATACCTGACGTATGAAGGTGCCGCCTACCAATCCTTTCCCAAAACAGAAGACGTTCAATTGTTTGAGCTGACCCAGGAGCTGGCTGTGTACAAGGTCTAGTGCTTTCTTCTGCGCACCGCCGTTGAGTACCAACGAAATCTGATGACCTTCAACACTATTGGCAATCAAGTGCAGCCAAATGTTGTTGCGACGCAATGCATAAATAGCGCGCTCCAACGCATAATTGTGTCGTCCGATAATATTTAGGATCGTAAGGCCCTCGGTAATGGAAACGGTGGCTTCTTCCTGCGCAAAGGCTGCCGCTAGGACGGTTTGTGCCCTTGAGGCTTTCTCTTGATCGACGACCAGGCCTAAGCTGCGTTCGGAGGAAGCCTGACTGACTAATCGGACATTTATACCCTCTTCCGCCAATACTTTAAAGGCACGCGCATCTACCCCAGCGACCCCTTGAAAGGCCACGCCGGTGAGGCTTACTAAGGCTACATTCGGGATGTGGCTGAGGGCCTTCACGCCGCGATCGCTGCCTTGCGCATTAATGGTCGTGCCGACATGCTCATGGGCGTGGAATACACTGCGGATATGTAATTCTGTTCCGTGTTGTTCTAACAAGGCCAACGCCTTGCGATCTAGTACACCGATACCCGCTGCGGCCAATTCCTGTGCCTCTTGGTAATTCATTCGCTCAATGATCTGAGCGTGCTCCACAATGCGAGGGTCTGCCGTGTAGACTCCCTTCACGAGAGTCCATTGCTCGACGACACTGGCGCCCAATTCTTTTGCCCAAAGGGCCGCCTTCACCTTGCCTTCACCGCGCTCGTAACTGCGTGCCTCCAGTTCAAAAGGCACTGAAGACAACGCACCAAACAACGCCTCAACATGCGCCTGTGGAAAAAGGATGAAGGTGTTCTCACCGTCGCGCTTTTTTAAAAGTTCTACGGTTTGGGTAACGGCCTTTTCATCCGTGAAAATATCATGGGTTAGTTGTACGATTCTACGCATGGTAAAATTCTAATATTTCTTTTGTAATCTGTTCATATTCAAGTAAAAAGCCGTCGTGACCGAAAGCGCTTTGGAGCACCTTTAAACGGCCTTTAGGCAAGGCGTCTGTCAAGGTTTGTTGTACGGGAATTGGGATCAAAACATCGCTATCAAAACCCAGCACTAAGGTGTTGATATGGAGGCTTGCCAAAGCGTGCTGAGTACCGCCTCGACCCCGACCGATGTGGTGGGTATCGAGCTGCTGCGTCAACCTGTAATACGACGGCGCATCAAACCGACGCACTAATTTCTCCCCTTGGTAACGGATGTAAGAAGGTGCACGATATTGGTCCAATTCCTCCAACGAGTCCTGCTGCGCAGTATTGAATTGGGCCGTTGTTCTATAATTCAACATCCCTATGCCACGGGCCGCTTGCAAACCCTTCGAACCGTCCCCAGTCCAAAGCGTAGCATCGGCCTCCATCGCCAATCGCTGGGCCTCGTGAATGGCTTTGTTCCATGGCATCTCCTCTGCCCCTGTGGCCAACAAAATCATATGGTCCACGGATCCTTCGAAGCCCAAGGCGAATTCCAAGGCCTGGTAACCTCCAAAACTCCCGCCAATGAGGGTGTGGATGTGGTTCAGGCCGAGGTGTTGCGCCAATAATAATTGGGCATTTACCGTATCTCGTACCGTCAAAATGGGGAAATCTTGCCCCTCTAATGCGTGGTTTCCCGGACTGCTCGAACCGTAGGGCGATCCCAATACATTCGCACATACTACAGCATATCCCTCGCCATACAATCCTTTTGGGCCGAACAAACCCGGCCACCAATCCGTCGGATCATCATTGGCCGTCAAAGCATGAAACACCCACACCACAGGCTCTTTGAATAGGTCTCCCTTTGTGCGGTAATGCAGCACCACATCTTTTAGTTCGCCGCCACGCTCAAGGGAAAGTTTAGGAATATCTAACTGGTGTGCTTTCATCGACACGCTTGGTTAAAATCTTCAATCAAATCAGCAACGGTTTCCAAACCGATACTAAATCGAAGCAGTCCGTCTGTAATCCCTACCGCCTCACGCACATCCTTCGCCGTCTTAGAATGGGTGGTAGACGCAGGATGCGTGGCAATACTTCGAGCATCGCCCAAATTCGCGGTTAAGGAGAATATCTTCAATCCGTTCAAAATGGTTCTTCCACGCTCTATGCCCCCTTTGACCACCACACTCACCATCCCGCCACCGGCGTCCATCTGGGCTTGTGCAAGGGCGTATTGAGGATGTGATGGCAATCCAGGATAGATCACGCGCTCCACGTCCGGATGTGTTTCCAATGTCTGGGCAAAGGCCAAGGCGTTGCTGCAATGACGGTCCATACGAACCGCCAAGGTTTCTAAGCTCTTACTCAACACCCATGCGTTGAACGGCGACATAGATGGTCCCGTACGACGAATAAATCCATAGCAAGCATCCACATATTCTGCCTTGCCTACAATGGCCCCGCCTAACACTCGGCCCTGACCGTCGATCCATTTTGTTGCGCTGTGAATGATCAGGTCCGCTCCAAACTCGCTAGGTCGTTGCAAATAGGGCGTGGCGAAGCAATTGTCCACGGTGTAAATGAGGTTATGTTTTTGACATAATTGGCCAATAAAGGCTAAATCAATGAGGTCAAGCGTAGGATTTGTAGGAGTTTCAAAGAACACGAGCTTTGAATTCGGCTGTACTGCCGCCTCCCATTCCTCGGGATTCCTGGCATCCACAAAGGTGCAGGTGATGCCCCATTTCGGGAGGATTTCATTCAAGATATAGGTACTGTTCCCAAAAATGGCGCGTGCCGCAATGATGTGATCTCCCGCTTGCAGTAAGGCCGCAAAGGTGGTAAACACGGCATTCATCCCAGAAGCGGTCGCCACTCCGGCTTCAGCCCCTTCTAAGGTGGCTAGCTTGCGCGCAAACTCGTCGGTGTTGGGATTAGAAAATCTACTGTAGAGATTGCCTTGTTGCTCCCCTGCGAAAAGGGCCGCTCCCATTTCAGCATCGTCAAAGGTGAAGCTCGAGGTTAAGAACAACGGTGCACTGTGTTCGCGGTGCTGGCTCTGCTCGATCTGGGTTCTTATGGCCCTGGTTTCAAATCCTTTCCCTTCCATTAGGCACGTTTTAAAATGAGTTCTACCGGACCTGATGCCTCGAGCACAGCATAGGCGCTGCAATATTTTTCGCGAGTCAACTGGGCCGCGCGTTCTAAGACCTTATCAGAAGCATCGGTATCCACCGTGATGGTCATTTCAATCTTAGAGAAAATCTTGGGCAAGGTCTCGCGTCGTGCAGCAGTAACCTCAGCCTTGTAATCACGAATGGCATGCTTGCCCTTCTTTAAAATGTGTACGATATCAATAGCGCTACAACCGGCTAATGAGATTAACATCAGCTGCATAGGGCGAAATCCTTGATCGTGACCGCCGAACTCTTCGGCAGTATCTAAAATCATTTCATGCTGGCCTGCGGTGGCTTTAAAGCCGAAGGCATCGTCAATTCGTTCTAAAGAAATTTTCATACTTCATCAATTTTTGTTGAAGTACCAGAACGACAGAAAGAAAAACAGAATACTGAGTTTCGTATCTACCTCCGCAATGTGCGAAGAGGAATTAGCACCTTCTTGGTCGACCAAGGGTTGCTAAGGTTTCATCGGGCCTTTCCCTCCACCTTTCTGGATACCTCAAATGTCAAAGGACATCACAAATAAAAGAACTAATTTTTATTTGCCCTTATTCCATTGGCGAAATTTTATAAAAAAGGCCAAGGCCTGTTACCAGCGGGTTGTAGCTCACCCTCACGGCCCAGTGATCAGAGAGATACACATCTGCCGTGGCATTTGCTCCGAGCAACGTTCCTCCCCCTTCACCTTCCAAAGGTTCCAAGGTTGGATTGAGTAAATCATTGACGTCGTGATAGCCACTAAGCAATCCTCCTTGAATACCGAGAGTAATTCTTTCATGAGGATGGACCCGGAAATCAATACCCGCCATAAAGGCAATCTGACGCCAAGAATTCCACATCACGCTCTGGATGAGGTCCAGCTCCCATTGTTCATTTTTCGATACGGACAAGGGAATACGAGTCGTTAAGAGCGGCAAATCGTGGTTAAACCCATAGAACCAGCTGGTATCGCGAAAGGTAAAGGCATAGGTACTCTGACCGGGAAGGTTTGACGGATCTGTCCATGTGCCGTCCACTAAAATCCAATCCTGTTGGGTAACCCCTAAATCTTTGTGAAACGCTCGAAGATACCCGAGCTCAATAGACCATTGCTGTTGGGCATGGGCATTCCAACCCAAGAGTAAGAAGACCCATACCGCAATGCAATGTTTCATGTTATTTACCCTTGAAGAGCTTTTTCACCCCGGTTACTTTCACCTTGGGCTTGTTCAGTACGTGCTCGTCAAAATCTTCCACTGGAGTTTCAGACACGGTTGCATCAAACCCTAAACATTCCACGGTGATATCCCGAGTGGCTGCATTTACTTGGAATTCCTCCACGATCTCCACCACATCTGGATGGATACGCAATGAATTACGAGCATCAAGCACCACACTAGCACCGTCAGGAAGAGTGTTCAGGGTGCGCTGAATACTCGCCTTGTTCAAGAAGCTCACGCTTTCACTAAACTCAATGCGGATGGGCTCACCCGCTTTGTAATTCTTAATATCAAACTTGTACGGGAGCTTGAAGTTGTCCCAAAGGATATATACGATGGCCACTATCAGTCCCAAGGCGATCCCGGTCAAAAGGTCGGTCAAAACAATACCCACCACAGTTACCGTAAACGGAATGAACTCACTTTGCCCCTTCTTCCACATGGCGATGAATAAGGCCGGCTTGGCCAGCTTCCATCCCACAATCAAGAGAATGGCTGCAAGAGCCGCCAGCGGAATCATGTTCAACACCTTTGGAATGGCATAGGCACAGACTAACAATAGGGCACCATGGATAAAAGCAGAGGCCTTGGTGCGACCGCCGCTTTGAATATTCGCAGAAGAACGAACAATCACCTGAGTAATAGGCAAGCCACCAATAAAACCGCTGACAACATTCCCGAAGCCTTGTGCCCAAAGCTCTTTGTTGGTAGGGGTTACACGTTTAAATGGGTCCAATTTATCCGTGGCTTCCACACACAACAATGTTTCCAAGGAGGCCACAACCGCCATAGTAATCCCGATGGTGTAGATGGCAGGATTTGCAAAGGCCGTCATATCTGGCGTAGTGAATTGGCCCATAAAGCCGCTCAATCCCTCTGTCACAGGAATGGCCACCATGTGATCTGCCGACAAAATCCAGCCCTCAATGGTGGTAGTGTTCATTGCGATTAATATCCCCATGACCACAGTGACCAAAGGCCCTTGGATGATGGTCGTGAAGCTCAATTTCTTCATGAAGGGACGCTCCCATAAAATCAAAATAGCCAAACCTAGGGCTGCAATAAGGGTCGCCGTAGGGTTCAGCGCTTCCAGCATCCACTTCAACTCAGAGAACGTGTTATGACCGTCTGGTTGAACGAAGTGAAGATCTCCTTCTGGATCGGCATCATAGCCGACCGCATGGGGAATTTGCTTGAGGAAAATGATGATACCGATACCCGATAGCATTCCTTTAATGACTGAGGACGGGAAATAATAGCCAATGACTCCGGCACGCAATGCGCCCAAGATCATCTGAGTAATCCCGGCTACAACTACTGCCGCCAAGAAGGTAGGATATGCCCCTAGTTCTTCAATGGCGCCATATACGATGACGGCCAAACCAGCGGCCGGTGGCCCACTCACACCCAGTGGGCTTCCACTGAAAGGAGCGACAATTAATCCACCGACAATCCCGGCGATAAGTCCTGAAAATAACGGTGCGCCTGAGGCTAATGCAATTCCTAAACAAAGAGGTAGGGCGACGAGAAAGACGACAATTGAACTTGGTACATCGTACTTCAAGTTGCGCAGTGGGCTATATTCCATAATTTCAAATGTGTAGTTATTGCAATCTATTGGATAACTCGATGAGAAGCAACATTTCGTGCCCCTATTTTGTTAAGAGGAAAACCGTTTATTTGTACCATGCTCAGTTATAGCACACATATGACCCATCCCGACCTTCCCTGGGTAACCTTCGTTCACGGGGCGGGAGGATCTAGCACCATATGGTATAAGCAGTTGCGTGCATTCCGTGAGAGTTTCAACGTACTATTGGTCGATTTGCGTGGCCATGGCAAGAGCAAGGCACCGTTCTATGAGAAGTTGAAAAACTACAATTTCTCTACCATTGGGGACGAGGTATTAGAAGTATTGGACCATTTAAAAATCCAACGTACTCATTGGGTTGGCATCTCATTAGGCACCATCATCATTCGCGAAATTACCGAGCGCTACCCACACCGAACGTTGAGTATGATCATGGGCGGTGCGGTCATGAAACTCAACAAACGTGGCCAGGTTTTGATGCGCACAGGCGCGGCCTTAAAAAGTGTGCTGCCCTATATGGTACTGTACCGATTCTTTGCTTGGGTAATCATGCCCCGCAAAACACACAGAGACTCGAGAAACTTGTTCATCTCAGAGGCAAAAAAACTCTACCAACGAGAATTTAAGCGTTGGTTTACCTTGGTCGCCGAGGTAAATCCACTATTGAAATACTTCAGATTCAACGACAGCAACGTCCCTACCCTGTATATCATGGGCAGCGAAGACCACATGTTCCTTCCTAGTATTCGAAAAATTGTAGCCTTTCACCAAAGCGCCCTGCTTCACGTCATCGAAAATTGCGGACACGTCGTGAACGTTGAGCAACCTGAGGTGTTCAACGAGGAGGCTATAAAGTTTTTGAAACAGCACTCTAACAATGCTTAAGACCCCTTACTCCAGATTTAGATGGGTGGCTTTCTTTGAAGGCAGCTCGTTCCTCGTACTCCTTTTCATTTCCATGCCGTTGAAATACTTGGCGGACATGCCCATGCCGAACAAGGTATTTGGAATGTTACACGGAGTACTCACCGTACTCTATCTCTTCGCACTGATTGAATTCAAGCTGAACTACAAGGTGAGCTGGAAGGAATTTTTCATCTTCCTCGTTGCGTCATTGCTACCCTTTGGCACATTCTACGCGGAAAAGCGTTGGTTGCGCCCCATTGGTGCTGCGCACGGCGAAGCTTAATCTTCTAGCGCGTCCAATTTTTGTAAGACCGCCTGTGCCTGCGCCTGCACACGATCGCTCTCCGCACGGTTGCTGTGGCTGAGCTCGTAGCTCTTTTTGATCAGCGCATCGTATTCTGCTTCCAATTTCTCGCGCTCCGTCTTCTTCTTGAACAATCCAAACATTGTGTATCTTTTCCCTATGAAACACCGCATCCTTGGAGTTGGTTCATTGTTGTGCTTGTTTATAGCCTGCACCACTCCCGAACCGCCTACCCCCACCCCTAGTGATCACCCGCTCCGCGGCACAGATTTTAGTCAGCTTCCGAAAATCGAAGCCTATAATTACGCATTTAAAGACGCCGAAGGTAACCCAGCAGATGCGCTAGAAATCTTGAGGAACAACGGCCTTAACCTGATCCGGTTAAAAGTCTGGAACAACCCCACTGGTGACGGGTCTTTAGAGGAATTGGTCCCCTATGTTCAGAGACTAAAAACCCTTGGATTCCAGACCATGCTCACCTTCCATTACAGCAACACTTGGGCCGATCCAGGCGCTCAATCTGTCCCTGCGCAATGGGAAAACCTCAGCATGAGTGAACTTGCCGATAGTGTTCGCACCTTTACCCAACACGTGGTAGCCACCCTGCAACCGGAATATGTGCAAATAGGCAATGAAATCAACCACGGCTTCATGCACCCCTTTGGCATGCGCAACGGAAATGGAAATTTCCAGACCCTCCTAGCCGCTGGAATTGAGGGCGCCAAGGCAGCAGATTCTTCGGTAACGACCATCCTTCATTACGCCGGATACGACAACGCCATGAACTTCTACGCCACCGTCGATTCCTTGGATTACGATTGGATCGGGCTGTCCTACTACCCGAAATGGCACGGCACGAGCTTGTCCACCTTATCTGAAACGTGTTTTAGTTTGGCCGATTCCTTCCAACGCCCCGTCTCCATCGTAGAAACCTCCTACGCATTCACCTTGGGTTGGAACGACTGGACCAACAACCACATCGGCGGCACTTCAGATTTACATCCTGACTACCCAGCTACTCCTGAAGGTCAAGCGGATTTGATGGCAGATTTACGCGCCATTACGGATTCCTTAGGCACGGGATTAGTCTATTGGGGCGGAGAGCTCGTGGCCTATAAAGGTCCCGAAGCGACAGACGGCAGTCCTTATGAGAACCAGGCGTTGTTCAACTTCCAAGGCATGGCCCTGCCGGCACTGAAAACCTTGGGACAGGAACCTTAACGATTTCCTCGAGATACCCTAGCCTTCGTGTTCCTGCTGGATTTTTCGTTTCCGAAGCTCCCTCGAACCGCAGACCCACCTGTTGTATCGCCTTTGCGATAGGCAACACGCAAGGAATTTTGGATGTCTTTTAAGAATACGTATTGCTCCTTTTCCAACTCAAAGACCATGTCCATCTCAGGCAACTGGTGAATGGTAATGGTATGAATGCCCCCCATACGTTGTAAACTGATGTCGTTGTCCTCATACCCTAAATCTCCAGCGGTAAAGACAAAATGGTATTCTAAGGAATTCACCTCAAATTTTAAGGGCTCTAAACTCTGTAAGGTTGCCGAAGCATTTTCTCCAGCAAAAGTCAATGTGGTGTGATCCGCCGTTTTATAGAACATGCTGCCCGGATGACTCACCGTAAAAATGAAACGAAAACGCTCTTGATTATTCTCTAGCCCGTATCGTGCTTCCAGCATCACAGTGGTATCGCCGTGCTCCGCGAGCTTGAATGGCAATACCTTCGCAATTTGGTAACCACGAGGGTCTACATCAAAAACGACCTGCTTGTTCTGGGCAAAACTTCCCATCCACAGCAAAAACACAAGGATACTTAGGTTGGTTTTCATGGCATATTGTATTTTGGAACTCCTAAACTTACTTCGAATTATGAGAATCCCTGCAAGTTCCGTCTCAGATTATATTTCCAAGGTTCCTGAAGAGCGCCAAGAAGCGTTCGAGCGACTCATGGCCATTTTCAGAACCCATTTGCCGGAAGGATTCGAAGAAGGCTTGGGGTATGGGATGCCGGCTTTCATTGTGCCGCACAGCATTTATCCCGATGGATACCACTGTAAACCCTCGGAACCACTGCCCTTTGTAAGTTTCGCCTCACAGAAGAATTTCATCGCACTATACCACATGGGGATCTACGCTATACCTGAACTGTACAAATGGTGGACGGAGGAATTCCCTAAGCACAGCAGCAAGAAACTCGATATGGGAAAAAGCTGTGTCCGATTCAAAAAGCCAGAAGATATCCCCTTCGAATTGATCGAAGAATTGGCCCAAAAAGTCACCGTACAGCAGTGGATAGAGGTTTATGAAAACAATATCAAACGATAGTTTTTCAATTCCCTAAATTTGCCACATACTTACACACCTCCATGCCAAACCAAGATAAGTTCGTAGATGTCAACCAGGCCATATTAGATAAGAGCCCTGGCATTCATGCTATTCTCCCAAAATTCCTCATTCATTGGCTTAAAGAACGCATCGTTCATGAAACCTACCTGAATACATACATGAGTGAGGCTGGAGAAAAGCGGGATTTCGAATTTTGTAAAGACTTCTTGGATTATGCCGGCATCACGGTTCACACTGTAGGTGCTGAAAACATTCCAGAAAGCGGCGGCACTATTTTCGCAGCCAACCATCCCCTAGGCGGTACGGATGCCTTGGCCATTATGGTGAGCATCAGTGGTTACCGGAACGACGTTAAGTTCTTGGTCAATGACTTGTTGATGCAAATCAAGAATCTCCGCGGTTTGTTTGTCGGCGTCAATCTCTTTGGGGCGACCCCGCGTGAGAACATTCGACGTGTAGATGAATTATTCGCCAGTGATAACGCCGTATTCATCTTCCCAGCTGGACTCGTGAGTAGAATGACCCGCCATAAGGTCATCCGTGATTTAGATTGGAAGAAAACCTTTATCTCCAAAGCGAAACGCTATAAAAAAGCCCATAGTACCCGTTCACATTAGTGGAAGACTATCCCGTCGTTTCTATTTTGTGGCCAGACTCCGAAAAGTTTTTTGGCATTAAAATCAATCTCGAAATGCTCTTTTTGGTCGACGAAATCCTCAAGCAAAAGGGGAATTCCATCACCATTACCTACGGCAAACCTATCGATCCTTCAACCCTGGACAAGAGTAAGACCGACGATGAGTGGGCCTATGAAGTAAAGAAACAGGTTTACGAACTCGTACAATAAGCCTTCAATCGCAATCTGCGAGGTATATTTGCACCCATGAACGATCTCAGTTACATCCGCCCTGCAGTTCCTGTAGAGGATTTGAAAAAAGAATTGACGCCCGATAAATTTGTGCGACACACCTCTAAACTCAACAATGAGATCTACTTCATCAATGCCCACAACTCTCCCAACCTCCTTCAGGAAATAGGACGTTTGCGCGAGCTCACCTTTGCTACGGCAGATGGCGGCACCGGACAGCCTGTTGACCTGGACGACATGGACCTCAGCGACATCCCTTACGAGCAATTGATTGTATGGAATCCTGAGGAAGAGGAAATCGTGGGCGGCTACAGGTTCATTGACGGAAAAGTAGTGGCAGAAAAAGGGAACTGGGAGCATGACCTCAGCATGGGGCATTACTTCAAGTTCACGGAAACTTTTGTAAAAGAGTTTTTGCCACACAGCATTGAGCTCGGCAGAAGCTGGGTACAGCCAAAATACCAGCCAGCGGTGGATCCAAAACGTGGATTGTTTGCCTTAGATAATATTTGGGACGGTCTGGGCGCCATTGTACGTCGATACGACCACTTAAAGTACTTCTACGGGAAGGTGACCATGTACCCGACCTACAACCGAGAAGCGCGAAATATGGTCCTGAGCTTCCTAGCGCATTTCTTCCCCGATCCTGAGCAACTCATGTCTCCGACCGTTGCCGCAGATGTGGAATTCTTGCCAAATATGGACGAGCTCTTCCCTATCGATCCTAATGATTTCGAAAGCAGCTTCAAAACTGGCTTGCGTCAACTTAACAAGATGGTCAGCCAGCACGGGGAAAGCGTACCTCCGCTGATCAAGCAATACATGACCCTGAGTCCCAAGATGATGACCTTCGGAACATTCATCAACAAAGACTTTGGTGGTGTAGAAGAAACTGGAATTCTAATCCCGGTAGAGCACATCTACAGCGCGAAGAAAGATCGCTACATTCAATTCTAAACTAAGGTCCAATTTTGTGGTTATTTTTGATGGAAACAACAACCCCTCATGATCAACTTCAATCTATATAACCCCACCAATCTTTGCTTTGGCAAGGATGCGCATGAACAATTGGCCACCCTCATCCCATCGGGATCAAAAGTCTTAATGACCTACGGCGGCGGCTCCATTAAGTCCAACGGTACCTACGATAAAGTCATTGCTGCCCTCTCAAGCTTTGAAGTGGTAGAATTTGGCGGCATTGAACCCAACCCAGATTTCGATACGCTCAGCCGCGCGTTGGACATCATCAAAACCCAAAACATCACCTTCCTACTCGCCGTGGGCGGTGGCTCGGTGATCGACGGTACGAAATTCCTCGCTTCAGCCGCGCTGTACGACGGTGATGATGCATGGGACATCCTCGACAAAGGCATTCGCACAGAAGTAGGCATGCCCTTTGGTACCGTACTTACCCTACCCGCCACCGGTTCGGAGATGAATAGCGGTGCGGTAATCAGCCGCCGTGCCATTGGTCAAAAACGCGGCATGGGTGGGCCTGGTTTATTCCCCCTCTTTTCCATCTGTGACCCGACTGTGGTCGAGAGCATCCCCACGAGACAATTGGCCAATGGCCTAGTAGATGCCTTCACCCACGTCATGGAGCAGTACATGACCTACCCTACGCCCGCAACCTTACAAGACCGCATCAGCGAAGGAATCTTGAGCACCCTAATGGAAATCGCTCCTAGCCTGCTGGAAAACCCGAAGGACTATGACCTCGCCGCGAATTTCATGTGGAGCTGCACGATGGCCTTGAACGGCCTTATTCAAAAGGGAGTGCCCACGGATTGGAGTATTCACGCTGTGGGCCATGAGCTCACCGCCGCGTACAACATCGACCACGCCCGAACCTTGGCCATTGTTTTGCCAAGCATGTACCGCTATAAGTTCAGCCAAAAGCAAGCGAAACTTGCCCAATACGGACGTAGAGTCTTGGGCCTCTCCGGTACAGATTTCGACGTTGCACACGAAGCCATCGACCGCACCGAAGCCTTCTTCCAATCCCTAGGCATCGCTACCAAGCTGAGCGAATACGGTGTCGATACTACAGGTATTGAAAAGCGTGCTGCGGACCAATTAAAAAATTACGGTTGGACCGCCCTAGGAGAGCACAAAGACATTACCCCTGCGGACGTAGAGAAAATACTGGAAATGGCGCTGTAATTAGCCCTCGAGATGGGTCAATAACCCTTCAAGAGCCAAGCGATAACTGTCTAATCCAAAGCCGCTTACGGTCGCTATGCAACGCTGGCCCACCAAGCTTGTGTGACGGAAATCTTCACGGGCCAATGGATTAGAAATGTGTACTTCTACCACGGGTATTTTAATGGCCGCTACGCAATCCATGATGGCCACTGAGGTATGGGTATACCCACCGGCGTTTAGGAGCACTCCATCAAAATTGCCATCGGCTGCTTGAAGCAAATCGATGAGCTCGCCCTCGACATTGCTTTGGTGGTATTCGAAGCTCGCGGCATCGTCATAGACCGCAGTTAATTCCTCATAGAACGACAGAAAGTCCTGCGCGCCGTAAATGCCCGGTTCACGAGTACCGACTAAGTTCAGATTAGGTCCGTTGAGAATTAAAATGCGCATGGTGCTAAAGTACGATTTGAAGTACGAAATTAGAGGAATGAATTGGACCAACGCCATACAAGGCTTTAAAGATTACCTGAAATTTGAGCGTGGCTTAAGCGACAATACCCTTGCCGCCTACAGCCGCGACCTCAGCCTGCTGGATCAAAGCAGCGGCAAAGGTCCTACGTCCATTTCTGCTCAGGACATTCAGCAGTTCTTGATCTCCCTTCACGAACAAGGGACCAGCCCCCGCTCGCAAGGGCGGATTCTCAGTGCCCTCCGCGGATTCTTTCGATGGATGCAGGAGGAGCAGATGCGCACCGACGATCCTTCACTCCTATTTGAAAACCCGAAAGTGGGGCGCAAGCTCCCAGTAGTACTCAGCGTGAGCGAGGTGCAAAGCATCCTCGAGGCCATTCCCATGAATGCCGCCAATGCTACCCGCGACCGCGCCATCATTGAACTACTCTACGCCTGTGGACTCCGCGTGAGCGAGGTATGTTCCCTGAAACGTTCGCTCTTGCGATTGAACGAAGGCTATATCATTGTTACGGGAAAGGGCAACAAACAACGCTTAGTGCCCGTCCACAAAGAAGCCATTAAGTTTTTAGAGCTCTACCTCGAGCACGAACGCCCGCATCTGCCGTGCAAACCCCAGCATACAGATACGGTCTTCCTAAGTGTGCGTGGCACGGGACTGACCCGCCAAAGCATCTTCTTGAAGATTAAGCACTTCACCGCCCAAGCCGGCATCAAGAAAAACATCAGCCCCCACTCGCTGCGGCACAGCTTCGCCACCCACTTGATGGAAGGCGGCGCGGATTTGAGAATCGTGCAGCAACTGTTGGGACACGAGAGCATTACGACCACCGAAATTTATACGCATATTAGCGCCCAGCGATTGAGCGAAGAAATCGCGACCTACCACCCCTTGAATTCACTATGAGATTACAACTTCTTCTCGGACTTGCATTGCTATTGGTCTCTTGCCGCAAGGATACTGACGAGCGATACAACGAGATCATCAACGACACGATGGAATGCAGCTACGACGCCGGCTGGAATGTGAACACTTTGAATGATGCCATAATAGGCACCTACGAGTGGCGTTTTGTGCGTGCCTACGGGTTTGGAGAATATTCGAGCGATAGTGATTTTAAGAATTGGACCCTCGAACTAAAGGCAGATAGCACCTTCATTTTAAATCAAGCAGATTCGGCCACTGTGCAAGGGCAATGGAGCCTCTCGAACAGTTGGCTCAGTTTTATGTTAGACTGTCAGCCGCCCGCAAGCACCCTCTGGGGAGAAGTGCTCTACTGCGAACCTTACCTCGTGTTCTACAGCAGTCCTGTTGACGGCCCTGACCATTTGTACGAAAGACAATGACAACAGCAGAACTTATTGCGCTGCAACGTGCGCACAAGCAAGCCCAGAGCGACACTACGGTCGCCTACAGACTCAAAAAATTAAACCAATTACGCTCGGCACTCAAAGGCCCATGGAAAGAGCGATTGGAGCAAGCCCTGTGGGAAGATTTCAATAAGAATGCGGCCGAAGTCAATCTGACTGAGCTGCTTCCCACCTTGGACAACATCAAAATCATCCGCCAAAACTTGAAGAGATGGTTGGCCCCGCAGAAGGTGAAGACACCACTGCCATTGTTGGGCTCGACTTCCTATACCAGAGCAGAGGCAAAGGGAAACACCTTGGTCATTGCACCATGGAACTACCCTATTTTTCTGTCGCTGCACCCGTTGTGCACCTCATTTGCCGCAGGAAATACGGTGATCTTGAAGCCGTCGGAATTGACGCCGAAGACCTCGGAGGCCTTGAAGACGTTGATAGAGGAAATCTTCGAACCGCAAGAATGTGCGGTGGTATTGGGCGGAGTGCCGGAATCTACGGAGCTTTTGGCCCAGCGGTTTGACCACATCTTCTTTACGGGCTCTACCCACGTAGGCCAAATCGTCATGAAGGCTGCAAGTAAGTTCTTGACGCCGGTTACGTTGGAATTGGGCGGTAAGAGCCCCACCATCGTGGACGCCAGCGCAAACGGATACGAAGCTGGAAAACGTGTGGCATGGGCGAAGTTTACGAACGCGGGCCAAATCTGTATTGCTCCTGATCACGTATATGTACATCGGAGCCAATTAGATGCGTTCCGCAAAGGCGTTAAAGACGCCGTAAAACGCCACTACGGCGACGACCCTACCCAACACCCGGATTTCGTTCAGATCGTCAATCCTCGAAACTTTGACCGCCTCAACAGCATCCTTGAAGATAGCAAGACCGAGGCAGGTATTGTAGATATGGGCGGTACGGCCAATGCGGAAGCTCGCAAAATCGCACCGACCATGGTAGTGGATCCACCGAGAAATGGTGCCTTGATGCGCGAGGAACTCTTTGGCCCGCTATTGCCGGTATTCAGTTATACGCATTTGGACGAGCCTTTGAAAGAGATTGGGACTAGGGAACATCCGCTTGTTGTGTATATCTATGCAAAATCCCGCAAAAACATCAACTACATCCAGCGTCACACCCGCGCCGGAGCTACGGCAGTAAATATGAGTCTGCTGCAGATTGCCAACAACTTCCTCCCCTTCGGCGGTGTCGGCCACAGCGGGATGGGCAAGACCAACGGCCACGCCGGCTTCTTGGAATTTACCAATACGCGCAGCCAATTCTACCAATGGGGCCCGCCCATCAACAACTTTATTGCCGCCCCTTATACCGCGGCGAAACGCAAAATCATCAACTTCCTGTTGAAGAATCTCTACTAGCAAAAAAAATCCCCGGGCTGCGCCCGGGGATTTTTCTTCAGATAGCCTTGGTTCTGGCTTAACCTACTTGAACCAATTCTACCTTAAAGATCAATGTTGCATTTGGAGGAATGACTCCGCCCGCACCTGAAGGACCATAGCCCAATTCCGACGGCACGATCAACGTCGCCTTAGCACCTTCGTTCAACAGCTGGATACCTTCGTCCCATCCTGGGATCACTCGACCCACACCGATAGGAATTTCCAAAGGCGTACCGCGTGAGTATGAGCTATCCACCACTACGCCATCGGCCAATTTCAATTCGTAATGCACCTTCACATTTTGTCCAGCCGTAGGCTTAGGCCCATTGCCTTCTTCGTGGATGATGTACATCAAACCGCTGGCTGTCTTTTCAGCACCTGCTTTCAAATCAGCAATGGCAGCATCCGCAGCTTCTTGAGCGGCACGTGCAGCCTCTTCTGCGGCGCTGCGAGCTGTGGTGAACACAGATGATGCATCCCAAGCCTCAGCCTCGGCGCCAACGCGGACGATTTCTACGGTTTCCATCGTATCGCCTTGGGCCACAGCATCTACCACATCTTGTCCTTCCACCACGTAGCCGAAAACAGTATGCTTTCCGTCCAACCAATCTGTCGGTCCGTGGGTGATGAAGAATTGAGAACCGTTGGTGGCTGGCCCTGCATTGGCCATACTCAACGTTCCAGGACGGTTGTGTTTCAATTCTGGGTGGATTTCATCTTCAAACTGGTAACCTGGGCCACCTGCGCCAGTCCCTGTAGGATCGCCGCCTTGAATCATGAAATCTGCGATGACACGGTGGAAGGTCAATCCGTTGTAATACGGAGTACCTACTTCAGTCACATTATTTTCGAGTGTCCCCTCTGCCAAGCCGACGAAATTCGCCACGGTCATAGGAGTTTTCTCGTGTTCTAGTTTGATAGTGATGGCGCCTTTTGTGGTGCCAATTTTGGCATAAATACCGTTTTCCATGAGGAATGATTTTAATGAAAAGGCCCCGCGTGGGGCCTTCCGGGGTTTTATTGTTCGATTCGAACGAGTTCTACATCAAAGACTAATGAAGCGTTTGGAGGAATAACACCACCAGCACCACGTGAGCCGTAGCCCAAATAGGGAGGAATGATAAGCTTAGCCTTGCCGCCAACGTTCAATAATTGGATACCTTCCTTCCAACCTTCAATCACACGAGCCATAGGACCGTATTGCATCGGCAGTGGCTCATAAGGCTCACGACGCGGATCGTAAGTACCGCCTGCTTGAGCAACTTCCTTGATAGAGCTATCGAATAAGGTACCGTCCATCAAGTAGCCTGCGTAATCCACACGCACCATCTGACCAAATTCAGGCTTAGGGCCATCACCTACTGTTTCGATGATGTAACGCAATCCAGATTCTGTTTTCGTCGCTTCCGGGTAAGCTGCATCAATCTCCGCTTCGATGGCCGCAGCTTTCGCCTTTTTAGCATCTTCAACGCCTTGCTTCCCGTCCAAGAATGCCTGACCGGCATCCCACTTCTTAGCTTCACCACCCACACGGATGATTTCAACGTGATTCAATACCACCTTCTCTACCGGACGGTCTGAGCCCATGCGCTCCACACCACCAATAGCCGTAACAATTTCCTGACCACTTAAGACTTGAGCGAAGACATTATATCCACCGTCCAAGTGCGGCGTGGCATTGTGCGTAATGAAGAATTGAGATCCGTTCGTACCCGGACCAGCGTTGGCCATACTGACCACACCTGCCTTATCGTGTTTCAAGGTTTCTACGATCTCTTGTGGGAACTGATAGCCTGGACCTCCAGCACCTGTGCCGTCCGGATCACCACCTTGAATCATGAAATCTGGAATGACTCTGTGGAACAAGGTACCGTCGAAATAAGGCTTACCCTGAAACTTCTCCTCGGCCTCTGGGTGATTTCCCTCGGCCAAGGCAATGAAATTACCCGCCGTCATGGGAACTAAATCCTCATGGAAGTCGATTAAAATATCGCCCATGGACGTTTCCAATTTAGCGTAAATACCATCCTCTAAAGTGATGGTCTCATCGTTTACTGTGACTTTATTTCCTCCACAACTCGCTAGAGTGAAGGCCGCGAATCCCGCGAAGAGCATGCTTCTCAACATATCTATGTGATTTTTAAAGAGTCCCAAAGGTAAGCGGTATCCCGCAGAGAACACAGCGAAGGTTGTGTTAAAAACCAATAGGCTTCTCGAGCAGCAATTTTACTTGTTTGTTAATTAAATGTAAACTTGATTTTGCTCCAATGTAAATTTTGTGTTAACTTAGTGCTATGCTTAACCCCTTAAAAGCAACAATCATGAAAAATCTTTCGACCCTTATTCTTTCTGTAGCCTTTATTGGCACTGCTATGACTAGCTGTTCTGATGAGCGCGTGATGCCTAATGATACTGGCGCACAAGCCTTCATGCACAATACTACCTTCTTGGTCGATGGGTTTGAAGTCTATAATCATGATCGCAAAACGACCAGCGAACTAACCCTAACATGTGATAGTATTTACATCACATTTGCCGAAAACAATATGTATATCACCAAGGTGCTTTTCAACGCCAATGATCCAGAGCAGACCTATTATGATTACAGCACCATGGAAGTACAATACGGAAACGGTGCCTTCATGGGCGTATGGAGCAATCCTACCACCTTTATGGATGCCGTAGGATTTAGTAGAAACGGCACTACTGCTGGATTCGAACTATCTGGCGCAGATTGTACATCAGGGGAGTTCATGAGCCAATTCATTCGCATGACCGCAATGGACAAACATCCTAAAGCGGCTCTAGCCATCAGCGGCTTACCTGGATAAGACGAAGATCATAACGCAGCGGCGATTGAGGCGGCACTTTGTCCAAATCACCCGCAATGCCATGTGCTAAAAACGAGGGGATGAGAACGAGTTTCACATCCCCTTCTTTCATTCCCTCTAAAGCTTCGTGTAAGCCCACTTCGACTTGACTATATCCAAGCTCAATGGTATCTCGATAACGCCCTACACCGCTATCGTCTAACAGGTATACTGTGGCTTCATATACAATTCTATCGCCTATTTCCGCTGTCAAACCCTCGCCATCTACCACGGGTAATTCAAACATCCCGTAACCATTTGGCTCAATGCCTTCTAACTGGTGGCTTTCGATGTATTGATCGATCAATTGTCTTTCTTGTGCTAAATACATCCTATTTCGTTCCATAGGATCCATCACAGGACGCTCCTCCTGAACCTCGGCAGGCTGAACACAACTCGTCAACAGCCCGGCCATAAACAAAAGCGTTGCTCTTACGACCACGGCAAATGTGTTTTAGCATGTGCCAAGGCAGTGGCTATATCGGTATCCAATCGACCGCCCGCAGCATTCTTGTGCCCGCCGCCATTAAACGAGGCTCGGGCCAGCTCATTCACATCCACCAATCCCTTGCTGCGGAGGCTGATCTTCACAATGCCTTCCTCTTCACGCATGAAACAAGCGATCTGAGCGCCGTCCACACTGAGACCATAGTTTACGAAACCTTCTGTGATACCTTTTTCGTATCCCAGGGCATCACACTGAGCTTTGCTCAAATACAAAAGCACTACCGCGCCATCCGCACTCGTTTCCATTTGTCCTAGCATCGTACCGAGAAGCTTTAAACGAGCGGCAGGTTGGCTATCAAAGATTTTATTTTGAAGCTGCTGACTCTCCACCCCTAAGTCGAATAGTTTGCCCGCTACTTCGTGGGTGCGCGAAGTCGTCGCGCTGAATTTGAAGCTGCCCGTATCCGTAACAATGCCCGTGTATAGAGGCATTCGGCGGATTCTTTATCTAGGAATTGGTCCCAAGTGTACATCGCACAGAACTCATAAATCATCTGACACGTAGAGCTCATGCCCGTATCGCTGTAGATGAAATCCGGCCAACTCTCGGGCTGCTGGTGATGGTCGATCATCACCTTCTTCGCCTGCGCAGCGCGGAGGGCTTCCTCCATATCGGCACTGCGGTGGTACGCGTTATAATCTAGATGAAAGATCATGTCCGCTGCTTCAATCTCGGCATTGGCTGCCTTTTTCCCATCGCTGTAGATCATGACACGGTCGTTGCCGGTAAGATGCCAAAGGAATTTGGGGTAAGGATTGGGGACGATCACGTGGACTGTTTTGCCCAATTTTTCCAAAACGCGTTGCAAAGCCAATGCACTTCCCATGGCATCCCCGTCGGGATTCGTATGGTTGGTAATCACAATGCGCTGCGATTTTTCAAATTCCTCCGTGAAATTGTCGAGTCGGATTTCTTTCATTCTCTTGACTTATAACTACAAAGGTGCAGGAAAAGTGTACCTTTGCAATCCAAAAATCGAAAAAACTCAAAACATGGCAGGTACTAAGACCCTAACAATGATCAAACCTGATGCGGTTCGCAACGGACACATCGGTGCCATCTTGAACGACATCACTGCAGCTGGATTCCGCATCTCTGCAATGAAATTGACACAACTTTCTAAGGCTGATGCTGAAGCGTTTTACGCAGTTCACAGCGAGCGCCCATTCTTCGGTGAGCTTGTTGAATTCATGACTTCAGGCCCTATCGTTGCTGCAATCTTGGAAAAAGACAACGCTGTAGAAGATTTCCGTACGTTGATCGGTTCTACGAACCCAGCTGAGGCTGCTGAAGGCACTATCCGTGCGAAGTACGCGACTAGCATTGGTGAGAACGCTGTACACGGTTCTGATAGCGACGAGAACGCTCAAATTGAAGGCGATTTCCACTTTGCTGGCCGCGAGCAGTTTTAATTAGAATTTTTAGTTATTTTTGCCGTCCCCAATTGGGGCTAAGTGTCAACCTCTGGCAAAAGTTGTGAATGTTGGCTCATAGTGATTGTAAATTTTTTATACCATGGATTTAGTCCAGTTCGTACAAAGCGAATTTGTAGAAAAGAAAGACCTTCCAGAATTTGGCGCTGGTGATACTATCACAGTATACATGCAGATTAAAGAAGGTGACAAAACCCGTACGCAGTTCTTCCGCGGCGTAGTATTGCAACGCAGAGGTTCAGGTGTTACTGAAACATTTACCATCCGCAAAATGAGCGGTAACGTAGGTGTAGAACGTATCTTCCCAGTAAATCTTCCAGCTATTGAGAAGATTGAAATCAACAAGAAAGGTAAAGTACGTCGCGCACGTATCTTCTACCAGAGAGAGCGTACCGGTAAAGCGGCTCGTATCAAAGAGCGTCGCTTCTAAACCACAGAAGATTCAAATTGAAAATCCCCGGCCATTGGTCGGGGATTTTTTTGTTACAAGGATTTTACTACGAAGACCGTTCGGCGGTTTTGCGCACGGCCGGCTTCTGTTTCATTGGAGGCTACCGGCTTCGTCTCACCATAACCGCGTGAGCTGATGCGACTGGCATCAATGCCGTAGGATTTGATGGTCTCGGCCACACGGCGGGCACGGCGCTGGCTCAAGTCTAAATTGGCCCCAGCATCACCAACATTGTCGGTATGACCTTGAATCTCGACACGCAATGAGGGTGTCGCAGCCAAAAACTCCGAAAACTCGGCGATCAGCAGTTCACTTTGGGCATCCAAACGATCCGATGCAGTCTCGAATAAAATATGCGGGATGGGATATGAGGCACCTGCGGCTAATTCGTCGTGCAACAACTCTACCTCTACCCTTGCCACCTCTTGGCCGATGCTCGGGGAGAGGCGCAATGGCGCAGCGCTAAATGCCGCTTTTTTGGCTTCCACCTTCAGGAGTACGTCGTTGGCTTCCTCTTTTTTCACCACGGCGGTAAATGAGCCGTTTTCTTCGTTCACCGCGAGGGTGGTCTCTTGGCCGGTTTTTGAATTCTTCAGTACGACTTTTGGTTCGTCGTCGGTGACGAAATCCGCAGTTTTTAATTGGCCCTTCACCAGCACCACCTCCTCAGGCTGAACCGCTTCGTAGAGGTCGAAATAGTAAATGTCCCAACCGTTGGCCGCATTGATCTTGTTCGTCGCAAAGTACGCCTGCTGCCCGTCCATGGTCACCATGAGGCCAATCTCGTCTTTATCAGTGTTGATGGGATAGCCCAAATTCTGCGGCTTGTCCCAACCGGCAGAACCGCGCACCGCTTTGATCTTGAATAAGTCGTACCCACCCATGCCTGGATGACCGTCGCTCGCGAAATACAAGCTCTCGCTATCCGGATGGATGAAAGGACTCTTTTCATTCTTCTTAGTATTGACCGCAGGCCCCAAATTTTCGGGGGCACCCCACTCGCCATCGGGCAATTTGTAGGCTCGGTAAATGTCCAATCCACCAAACCCTCCGGGGCGATCGCTGGTGAAGTAAAGCACGTCGCCATTGGGTGAAATACTTGGCTGACTCTCCCAATGCTTGTCCGTATTGATGCCCTCAGGGAATTTGCGAATGCCGTTCCACACGCCGTAGGTAAAGGTGGTATAGTACAGATCACAAAACTGCTCGCCCGTGCGGTCGTCGCGCTCACAGATGGTAAATGCCATAAAGGTGTTATCCGCGGTCATGCTAGGGCCGCCTTCGTTGTATTGCGCGTTGAAGGGGTATTCTAGTGCCTCGCCTTCTTCCAGCTTCGGAAATCCCCCTGCTGTGGTGAGGGCTTTGGCCATGCTGAATTCTTCCACTTGACGGAGAGTTCCTGCGGGACCGTCGTATTTGTTTCGCTTTTGACTGCGTCTGGTAAAGTACAGTGCCGAGCCGTCGGGAGTTAATGCGGCCAAGTATTCGTCCCAGCGCGTATTTACATTTCGAGCAGGCTTGGGATCATATGGCACGGGACTATTGAAAAAGGTCTGCTTGATGTTGATTTCAGCCAACATGGCCTCCGCCTCTTTATCGTAGGCATATTCTCTATCCTCACGAGCGAGCCACTGCTCCAGGTATCGCTTGGCTTCTTCGGGACGTCCACCTTCTATGGCCAATGTACCTATCATGAAAAGGAGTTCTGGCTTGTAGCCGGGACAGCGTTGTACCAATCGTTTCCAGCTGGCTTCTGCAATCTGTATCCTCCCCGTACGGATGCTCAATTCCCCTCGGAGATACAGCGCATGTTGATCGCTCTCGTTTTGGCGCAAGGCGGCACCGATATATACTTGGGCATTGGGATAGTCGCCCATGTTTATGGCGCGCAGGCCCTTTTCTATTTCTCTCGTTGGGCTTTTATGGTCATCCCCACAATAAGCACCAAGAGTTATTTTACCGGGCTGCGCTTGAAGTGCAATGCCGATGAATAGGAGTAGTAGACTGAGGGTATGGCGCATTATAAATCCTCTTGATCGACGACTTGGAACTTATCTTCTGTCAAGGCGATAATCGTACTTACCGAGGCATCACCTGTGAGATTGAGTACCGTTCGAACCATATCGATGATGCGGTCTACTGGGAAGATGATGGCGATCCAAGCCGGGTTGAGTCCGACACTTTCAAGGATAGGGATCAACATAATCATACCTGCGGAAGGCACTGAGGCAGCACCAATAGAAGCGAGCGTAGCCGTGAAGATGATGGTGGCCTGCTGCGCTAGGGTGAGGTCGATCATGTGGAATTGGGCCATAAAAATCACTGCAACCGTCTGGTACAGTGCTGTTCCATCCATATTGATGGTGGCACCTACCGGTAGCACAAACGAACCGATCTCCTCATCCACACCGAGGTTGTCGCGCACACAGTCCATGGTCACCGGCAACGTGGCTGCCGTTGAAGAAGTGGAGAATGCCAACAATTGTGCAGGACGAATGCCGCGCATGAAATAGCCCCAGCTTTTCATGTAGCCCATACCCGTCTTTTTGTTGATTAGATAGGCTAAAACCGAAGGATAAAGCACTAAAATCATGAACAATAATCCCAAGATGGTGTACCCGGTATAAGCTCCGAGGGCTTTGAAAATCTCAACTAATCGGCCCGGCTCATCCCCGGCCATTGCCGCAAGTTTACCTGCTAATAGTGCGAATACGAAAAACGGCGCGCCCTTCATTACCACATCAACCATCTTGATGAAGATGTCTGAGAATCCATTCATCAGCTTTGCCACGGGCTCCATCTGGGCGTTCGGCAACATCACCATGACAATACCAAAGAAGATGGCAAAGAAGATGACCTGCAACATCAGGCTATCGTTGAAAGAAAGGAAAATGTTAGAGGGAACCATGTCCACGAAGAATTGAAGCGGGCCGTCGTTCTTGGCGCTCTGAACCGCATTGGCTTTGGCCACCTTGGCATTGAGTTCCTCGTTATTGAGCTGCTCCGCTAATGCTGCTTGTGCATCAGACATGTAGACTTGCATGGCAGGGTCCGCGAGTAATCGGACATCATCGAAGAATTCCACCCCTTCTGTGTCGTTCACCCACAATTCATAGGCCACACGGTTGATCTGCAGTTGTTCCTCTGAGGTTTGCTTTCCTGGGTTGAAGGTATTTGCGATGACCATACCCATGGAAGCGGCTAATACCGTCGATCCGATGTAGAGCGCAAGGGTCTTCACACCCATACGTCCAAGCGTTGCAGTATCACTTAAGTTCCCAATTCCCGCAATGATCGAAAAGAGCACCAAAGGAATGGCGATGAGTTTGAGTAGGTTGATGAAAATCGTTCCGAATGGGGCAATCCAATCTAAGGTAAATTCACTCCAGCCCATGGTTGAACTGAGCAATGCCCAAAGAATCCCAAGAATTAATCCAATAATGATCTGAACAGGTAAAGACGGTTTTTTCATCGAGTGTATTTCAAGTTTCGTAAGTAATGGTCGGCCAACACCAGTTGAATCATGGCCTCCACGATAGGTACGGCACGTGGCACTACGCAAGGATCGTGGCGTCCCTTGGCGGCCAATATTGTGGCATTGCCGTCCTTATCGACTGTGTTTTGTTCTTTTCCAATGGTAGCAACCGGCTTAAAGGCGACGCGAACCTCGATGGGTGCACCGTTGCTCAATCCACCGACGACCCCGCCGGCATTATTGGTTGCGGTTTTAAAATCTTCTGTAATAGCATCGTTGTGCGCACTGCCGCGCATTGCAGCCGCTGCAAACCCTGATCCGATCTCAAAACCCTTGACTGCATTGATGCTCATGAGCGCCTTGGCAAGATCTGCTTGTAGCTTATCAAAAACAGGTTCGCCTAAGCCTACCGGCACGCCCGAGGCTACGGCAGTGATCACACCGCCCGTACTGTCTTTGTCGGCGCGGCATTGCTCGATATACGTTTCCATCTTTGCTGCGGTCTCCGGATGCGGACATCGCGTGGGATGGGCGTCGATACCATCAAGGTCTAATTCTGAAGTAGGCACTTGTAAGGCAATAGGGCCTACTGCGCTTACCCAGGCTTTCACGCTTACCTGCGGCAAAAGTTGAGCGGCCAATGCACCCGCCACTACTCGGCAAGCCGTTTCACGAGCACTAGAGCGACCGCCGCCTCTATAATCGCGGTGGCCGTATTTCGCATCGTAGGTGAAATCTGCGTGTGAAGGGCGGTACACATCCTTCAGGTGTCCGTAATCCTTGCTTTGCTGGTCCTTGTTCGGAATAGAGAAAGCAATGGGCGTTCCTGTAGTCTTTCCTTCAAACAAACCGCTGTGGAAGGTGACTTTGTCCTCTTCGTTGCGCTCGGTCGTCAAATGACTCTGCCCTGGACGGCGACGGTCTAGGGCTTGCTGCACAAGGTCTAGATCGATATTTATACCAGCAGGCATGCCGTCGAGAATACCACCGATCTGGCTGCCGTGACTCTCACCATAGGTGGTGAGCACTAAAGATTGTCCTATTGTATTTCCGGGCATGCCACTAAAGTAGGAAACACAGCGCATTCTCCGTAATATTGAAGCATGAACCTGAAGCTGATTAACATAAAATCCTTGGGCGGTATTCATCCGGAAGGAACAAAGTGGTTACGCGGGTCCGATTTGGGCCACTTCCCCACCCTCGAAAACGCCTATCTCACCATCACTGACGGCAAGATCTCTGATTTCGGACCAATGACCCATTGCCCGCAAGATGAGCTGCCTACCCGCGATTGCTCGGACAGACACGTGCTCCCGGCCTTCGTAGATTCTCACAGCCACCTGGTCTATGCCGGAACACGGGAAGAGGAATTCAATCTTCGACTCAAGGGCGCCAGCTATGAAGAAATCGCTGCAGCCGGTGGCGGTATTCTCAACAGCGCAGCTAAAGTGAGCACCTCCTCCGTTGATCAGCTCGTGAGCCAAGCTACATTCCGCCTCGAAAACCTTATCGAATGCGGAACAGGTACTTTGGAAGTAAAAAGCGGCTATGGTTTGGACCCAGAGAACGAATTGAAGCTTTTGCGTGCCATCAAAGCACTGAATGACCAAAGCCATGCTACACTAGTCCCTACATTCTTGGCTGCGCACGCCCTTCCTGCTTGGGCCAAAGCGCAAGGCATGAACGATGCCAGCTACACCAAATACATGTTAGACGAGTGTCTTCCTAAGGTTCATAAAAACGAAAACCTTGCAGGATTCTTAGACGGCTTTATTGAGCGTGACTATTTCAAATTGGACGCCTTACAGCATTTGATCGATGCCAGTACCACTAGCGGATTGCCGCTGAAGATTCACGTCAATCAGTTTTACGACATCGGTGGTATTCAGATGGCGGTAGAAGCCGGTGCACTGAGCGTGGACCACCTCGAGGTAATGAGTCCTGAGGCTCTGAAGGCATTGCACGGCAGTGATACCATTGCTACCCTCCTACCTTCTTGCAGCTACTTCCTCGGCATTCCTTACGGTCCTGCTCGAGAACTTATAGAAAACGATTGCGTCGTGGCTTTGGCCACAGATTACAACCCGGGCTCGTCGCCTGGAGGAAACATGCAACTGGTGTGTAACATGGCTTGTACCCAGATGAAGATGACACCAGCGGAAGCGCTAAACGCAGCCACTATTAACGGTGCGGCAGCCTTACAGCTAAGCGAGCGCAAAGGATCCATTGCCGTGGGTAAGGATGCGGATCTATTGATCACCAAGGCCATCCCATCGCTGGAGTATCTGTGTTACGATTTCGGAACCAATCACATTCAAACCACCATTTTAGGTGGACAAACCCAATGAGCACAGTATTAGAACATTACACCAAAGAAGATCTTCTTAGCCGCACCTCCGTTCGTTCAGGTGAACAGCGCCTAGGAGAACGTATTGCAACGGTTAGCGAGGCCGATTGGACCAGCGCTGATTCCCTTCCGTTCAAGTTCGTTCTTGTTGGAGTAGAAGAAGATTTCGGCGTTCGCGCCAACCACGGTCGTGGCGGTGCTGATCGCGCGTTCCAAAGCGTTTTTTGAGTTATTTCCTCAACATGCAGGTGAACCGTTTCTTCCCTACCGACGCGGTAGCGGTTCTTGGAGCGGTAGTTCCAACCACGGCGATAGAAAGCGATCGGATAGACGCTTTGCGCGAGGCCACGGCGGCAAACGACCATACGGTGAGCTCTGTGGTACGCAGAATCACTGAATTAGGGGCTATTCCAATCATTATTGGTGGAGGTCATAACAATGCCTACGGGTGTTTGAAAGGCAGTAGCGAAGCAAAAGGACGCGCCATCAACTGCCTGAATATTGACGCACATACAGATTTAAGAACGACCGAAGGCAGGCACAGTGGCAACGGATTTACCTACGCCGCGAATGCAGGCTACATGGCGAATTACTTCATGCTAGGTCTTCAAGAGAATTATACGCCAGAATACATTTGGCAAACCATTGAGCACAACGATGCTTACAATGTGGCAAGCTTCGAAGATTTACAATCGGGTGAATTGACCCAAGACGAAGCGCTCATTCACATCGCCGAACATTTGGGGATGGAATATGGATTGGAATTGGATGTGGATGTCATCGCAAATTTCCCTTCCAGTGCACAGAGCGTGAGCGGATTTTCCTTTGATCAGGTCCGTCAAATCATCTACGCGCTCGATATGCTGCCCCACTACTTCCATCTTTGTGAAGGCCGCGTAACCTCAGAAGAGGAACATGCCTTAGTCGGAAGAGGTTTGGCCCTTCTCGTGTCCGATTTTATCAAAGCACACATCTTCAGCGAATAACATGAGCTACCGGATAGAATGCATACCCAACGTCAGCACTGCCGATCCAGCAATCCTTGAACGCATTGCTGCTGCGATCCAAGCTACTGAGGGCGTAACGCTGCATTTTGTGGACCCCGGCCATAGCGCCAACCGTACCGTATTCACCTACCTCGGCCCAGTGAGCCAAGTCCTCAAGGCCACCGAAGCGCTCTTTGCCATTGCGCTGAGCGAAATCGATATGCGCCAGCATCAAGGCGTACACCCACGAATGGGCGCTGTAGATGTTTGTCCCTTCGTTCTGCTGGACGATGACACATATGCTAATGACCTGCTCGAGCGCGTGCGCACGTTCGCTGAAGACATAAGTACGAAACACGATTTGGCCATCTACGGCTACGAGCACCTCGCGAGCAGCCCAGCGCGGAAAAACCTCGCTGCAGTACGTCAAGGAGAGTATGAAGGCCTTGAAGAGAGATTTGCTAAAGGCGACCTCCCTGACTTCGGTCCGCAGAGTTTCACCTCGGCGGTAGCCCTTCACGGTGCCACAGCCCTGAGTGTGCGCCCCTTGATGGTGGCATATAATGTTAATCTAATTGGCGGCGAGCTTAAGGATCGACTAAAGGCAGCAAAGCAAATAGCTGGGAAAATCCGAGAGCGCGACGGCGGTTTACCGGGAGTCAAAGCCATAGGATGGTATTTACCAGATTTCGATCTCGTTCAGGTCAGCTGCAACCTCACCAAGCCAAATGAAGCAGGAGTTTGTGAAGTATTTACCCGAGTCCAAGAACTGGCTGCATGCATTGGGATTTGAGGCCCCTTCTTCGGAACTCATCGGTTGCATCCCACAAAGCCAATTCACCACGCATGACCCCAGAGGAACTGGGATTTGGTCAGCTGAAGCCTTTTGATCAACTTAGAATACTCAATATCTAAACCACATGAAAACCAAACTGCTATTCCTACTCACTCTCTGCTTTATTCAAGCGAGCGCTCAAGAAATTAATCATCGTCAAGACTTCTCTGGTGGAGCCGCTATGACCTCTTATGGAAGAGCAGCCTTAAACGGCAAGTGGCAATTTGATATCACGCCCTTCGCGTGTTCTCCTTCGCTCGTTGAATACCCATTCACATTAGCGACGAAAACTCAATATTGGAGCAATAACGGCTGGAGCACAACCCTTCAAGCTGATGGATACCTAACCCCAGGTCACTGTTATTTGGACGCTTTTGGTTATTCTGGGATTCCACATATTCGACCAGCGGGACAACTGTTTTGGACCATTAATGTTCCTATCAAAAACCAGGAGATTATAAAAACAAAACTTGAAGAGGTAAGCATTGACCTTGTTGAATCCTCCGTACCTAATCTTTTTGGCTTTGGCTTCCATGACGAAACTGTGCCTGCGACTTCTTACCATCCTTTTGAGACCATGGTTAATCGAGATATTCATTTTACATCCGGGCTATTATTCAATCGGATACGGGTTCCCAGTGTTTACACCTTAAGCTCCTCTAGTTTCAGCCCCAATGTGGTCGAGGCATGGCCCTTTGGGCAAACTCTCAGTGGATTTTTAGGAATTACAAAACAGAATTACAGTATCAGATCTATTAAAACTAGCCAAGGAAGAAACGTGATAAAGTTGAGAGAATCTTCTTACAAAATAGGACTCCTCTTACCTTTACATTATACGATTTTAGGTCAAGATGGATATATCGAACCGAGTTCTGTTAAAAGCCGGTTCTACAGGTTCCCTCGTCCCTATTATCGAAAGTTCAACGGAACTACGCTAGGGTTTCACTTAGGCTCAACACATTACATCAACCGTCAAGAACTAAGCAAAGGAGGTAAAAATCCCTCTAAAATCACAGAGCTTGAGTTAGGTGTTATTTGGCTGCCTTGGGATTTCTATTCTGGAGAAATTCCTCCGCTGCAGTTTAGAGTGGTCGCACGACCAGGGCTTTGGAAAGACCATATATCTAAAAAGCCATTGACATCCAAGCATTGGGGATACTTGCCTTAAGGAACATATGGCACGATTTTCCCTAGCTAAGTGCCAGCAAAAGACCATCTATGAAAATCAGAATAGCAGCGGTACTACTGCTTTTATGCATGGCGTCCTCCACACTTTGGGGACAAAATCAATATACCATTAGCGGATATATTTCCGACCAAGCCTCAGGTGAGGCCTTGATAGGCGCCAATATTTGGGCTCCTACCCAGCGCGTGGGTACTTCATCCAACGTCTATGGGTTCTACTCCTTGACGCTGCCAGAGGGAACCCATGTAATCAGATTGCAATACCTGGGGTATGCCACCTTGAACTTTGAGGTAAACCTGGTGGAAAACATGGACCAAAACTTCGAAATGGAAGGCGTCGACAACTTGCTCAATGAAGTCGAAGTGATCGCCAGCGAAGGGGTGAAAATCGAAGAGCAGGTGCAGATGTCTCGTATGGAGGTCCCTATCAAGCAGCTCAAATCGCTTCCAGCCATTATGGGGGAAGTAGATATCATGAAAACCCTTCAGCTCTTGCCAGGGTGTACAAAGCGGTGGCGAGGGTACATCTGGACTTTACGTCCGCGGCGGCTCACCGGACCAAAACCTCATTCTTCTAGACGGAGTACCACTGTACAATGTGAACCATTTATTCGGGTTCTTCTCGGTATTCAACGCCGACGCCATCTCTAACGTAAGTCTTACAAAAGGCGGATTCCCAGCACGTTACGGAGGCAGACTTTCTTCTGTTCTTGAAATCAACATGAAGGAAGGGAACATGAAAGAATTTCACGGTGATGCGACGGTAAGTTTGATTTCTTCTAAGATGACCGTTGAGGGTCCACTGATCAAAGACAAGGCCAGCTTTATGCTTTCTGCGCGTCGTACCTATTTGGATGTGTTGGCCAGACCGTTCATCAATAATTTGAACGCACAAGACCCAAATTTCAACGTGAGCCCTACCTACTACTTCTACGACATGAACGGGAAGGTGAATTACAAATTGGGCCAATACGACAGATTCTACCTCAGCCATTTCCAAGGCAAGGATGATTTCGGGTTGAAATCTGACGATGTCTATGAGAGCGGCACCTATCGGGACGAAAACTCCATCAACTTTGGGTTGGATTGGCGCAACAGCATCACCGCCGCGCGATGGAACCACCAATGGTCTCCAAAGCTGTTCTCGAATGTGACTGCGACCAGAAGCCAGTACAACTTTAATACGCGTGCCGTCAGTGAAAACGTAAGCTACCCCTCCTATCCTGATACGACGGGGATGACTGAGGAACGATTCGCCGGTCTGTACTTCTCAGGCATTGAAGACTACGGCTCGAGAATTGATTTTGATTATGCCATGAACAGCCGCCATTACATTCGATTTGGCGCGAACTACACCCACCATACCTTCTCCCCTGGTGCCACGAACTTGCAATTTTCTTCCGGCGGTTTCAACCTTGACACTACGCTAGGCAGTACAAATGTGTATTCAGACGAGGTCTATGCCTTCTTAGAAGATGAATGGACCATCACTGAGAATTTGAAAGTCAACGGTGGTTTGCACTTTGCCAATTTATTTGTCGAAGGCGAAAGCTATCACAGCCTGCAACCGCGCTTTGGGATGAATTATAGATTGCCAGGCGGCTATGCCTTCAAGGCTTCTTATGCCGATATGATGCAGTTTGTCAACCTGTTGACCAACGAGGGAATAGGATTGCCAACGGATTTATGGGTACCCTCCACCGCTCGAATCAAACCGCAGACCTCACAGCAAATTGCCGCAGGATTGGCTAAGAATATTGGACCCTACGAATTCAGTGTTGAAGGGTATTACAAGCAAATGGATAACCTCGTGAGCTACAAAGAGGGCGCTTCTTTCCTATTCTCGGTGGACAACGATACTTGGGAAGATAAAATCTCTCAAGGTTCCGGAGAGAGCTATGGTATGGAGTTGTTCGCACAGCGCAAGACGGGCCAAACCACAGGTTGGATAGGCTACACGCTCAGCTGGAGTTTCCGCCAATTCGACGATATCAACGGCGGCGAACGCTACTTCTTTACCTACGACCGCCGACACGACATTTCTGTGGTGATGAGTCACGATTTCACAGAGAATGTGAGCTTTAGTGGGGCGTGGGTCTACGGAACAGGACGTGCAGTGACCTTGCCTGAATATGCGTATTTGACCAATTTACCCGACGGCTTGAGCTGGTGGGACGGCATGCAAGAATTGGTTGAGCGTCCTTCGGATAAAAACGCTTACCGCATGAGCCCGTACCACCGATTAGACTTGAGCTTGAGCTTTAAAAAGGAAAAACGCCATTTTGACCGCTGGTGGGTGTTCAGCACCTACAACACGTACAACAACTTGAACCCCTTCTTCATAGAAACTGCGACGGACGACAATGGAAATCCTGGATTGCGCGAATACGGCCTCTTCCCATTGATTCCATCTGTTGCGTACCGCATTAAATTTTAAGTCATGAGATCAGCAATTGTCCTTTTACTCTCCCTTACTGTATTGACGAGTTGTGATAACCTCGTCAATGGTGTGGTTCGTGATATAGAACTACCGCCGCATGAAAGCCAACTTGCCGGCAGCTTATTCCTGGATTCCAGAGATAGTAGCCTCAGCGCTTTGGTCAGCTCTTCTGCCGGTGTGTATGATACTGCCAAAAGTCGTGCGGTCAAGGATGCCCAGTGTAGAATTTTACAAGATGGCACCCCCATATACACCTGGACCACTCAAGATTTCCAAGGAAACTATGTGGAGCTGTTGCCCGATCGATTGGGTGCGCTCAGCGGCACCATCACTTTCGAGGCAAGCCATCCGGATTTTGAAACGGTGAGCGCGACGCAAGTGTTCCCTGCGAAGCCTGAGGCTGAAATCTCGATTAATTATGCAGGAACCCAATTGTTTGGGGATGTTTCGGACGAATTGGTCCTAACCCTAAAAGATTTACCTGGTGTGAATCAGCATTACATCATCAGCATGTCGGTTCACTTCAGAACAGCGCTCAGTGGGCAGGATACTTCGCAGTACTACGATTTGTATTGGGAAACGGAAAGCCCTAATACGACGCAGCTTTGGGGAAAAGACAACGCCGTCCTCGTTTCCGAAAACGGCGTCGATCGTGATATTAAAATCATTGCGGCTACTGGGGTCAATCCTATCAACTTTGGTATGCTTCACGAATATCGTGTAAAGGTCACTGCCTTAAGTCAAGAGCTCTATGAGTTCTACCGCAGCTATGACGCCTTCAGCAATGCCCAAAACAATCCTTTTGCAGAACCGGTAGTACTATACTCCAATATGAGCAACAACATGGGTTGCTTTGGCGTGAGTACTTCCAAGATGTTCTACAAATAGATTAGTAGGTCAACAGCACGCTGCCCCAAGTAAATCCAGCGCCAAAGGCAGCCAAACAAACGGTATCGCCACGCTTCACGGCACCTTCGTCCACCGCCTCGGAAAGGGCGATGGCTATGGAGGCCCCAGTGGTGTTGCCGTATTTCTGAATGTTATTGAATACTTGGTCGTCGCGAAGTCCCATGCGTTTTTGAATGAACTGAGCAATGCGCAGGTTGGCCTGATGAGGGATCAAACAATCGATTTTATCGGGTGTCAATCCATTCTTCGCCAACGCCTCGCCGATCACTTCGCCGAAGCGCACGACGGCATTCTTAAAGACAAAGTTCCCATTCATCTGCGGGTAGTGAATATCCGGATCTACTCCATTTTCAAGCAATTCCCCTATCCAGTGCTGGGTTCCAAAGCCCCTCATCGTAAGTTCCTCCTTATTCTTGCCCTCGCTGTGCATATGGCAACTCTTTATACCGCCCTCTCCTTCTGATGCTCTTGAAAGAACTACGGCGCCGGCACCATCGCCAAAAATGACACTTACCCCTCTGCCTCGTGTGGTTTTGTCTAAGAAAGGACTTTGTAGCTCCGAGGCAACGACCAACACATGCTCGTACATGCCCGTTTGAACGAAGGCATTACCCACGCTCAGTGCATAGATAAACCCTGAACAGGCATTGCGCACATCCGTCGCCCCTGCGGTATGGATGCCGAGGGCCTCTTGTACTTGGACCCCACAACCAGGGAAATAATAATCCGGCGAAATGGTCGCAAAGACGATGTGGCCAATATCACTTGGTTCAAGCCCGGCGGCTTCAATGGCCTTGCGTGCGGCCTTAATACCCATTGTGGCTGCGGTATTGCCATCCCCTTCCTCTACCCAACGGCGTTCTCTAATGCCCGTTCTCTCGGTGATCCACTCGTCATTGGTGTCCATCAAGGTGCTTAGGTAATCATTGGTTATGATGCGTTCTGGTACATAATGTCCCGTTCCGGAAATTTTAGCTGTGTGCATGTGTCTATGATTAGGTTGTGACCTATAAGATAACGCAAAATTGACACCCTTGGTTGACACCTTGTCACATTAATGGGCCCAAAAAAGGCATGGCACAAGAGTTGAACAGGAAGCAGAAACCAAAATATCAAATACAATGTCTAAAGGATCCATTAATGTAACCGCACAGAACATCTTCCCTATCATCAAGAAGTTCTTGTACAGCGACCACGAAATCTTCCTACGAGAACTCGTTTCTAATGCTGTGGATGCGACGCAGAAGCTAAAGACCTTGACCAATCTTGGTGAGGCCAAAGGCGAATTGGGCGATTTGACCATTCATATCAAACTCGACAAAAAGGCCAAGACCTTGAGCATCATCGACCGAGGTATCGGTATGACCGCTGAAGAGATTGACAAATACATCAACCAGGTGGCGTTCTCTGGCGCAGAAGAATTCGTCAAAGAATACGAAGGCAAAATGGACGGCGCCGACCTGATCGGGCATTTCGGTCTAGGGTTCTACTCCGCCTTCATGGTGGCGAAGAAGGTGGAAATCTTAACCAAATCCCACAAAGATGCCGCTGCCGTACAGTGGATCTGTGAAGGAAACCCGGAATTCGAACTCAACACCATTGAGAAAGAAGATCGTGGAACGGAAATCAAGCTTCACATCGCTGAGGACAGTGAAGACTTCTTGGAGGAAAGCAAAATCAACGAGCTGCTAAGCAAGTATGCGAAGTTTATGCCTATTGCGATCCAATTCGGCGAAAAGGACGAGAGCTACAATGCTGCCAAAGAAGGCGAAGAGGCCAAATGGGAAACAAAAAAGGTGCCAAATGTCATCAACAACCCGAACCCGGCATGGGTACGTACCCCGAGCGAATTGACCGCGGAAGATTACAAAGAATTCTACCGCGAGCTCTACCCAATGAGCTTCGACGAGCCGCTGTTCAATATTCACCTCAACGTAGATTATCCGTTCAACTTGACCGGTGTACTCTACTTCCCGAAAATCAAACCGAACGTGGAGCCTCAGCGCAACAAAATTCAGTTGTTCCAGAAGCAGGTGTTCGTTACGGATAGCGTTGAAGGAATCGTTCCCGATTTCTTGACCCTCCTCCACGGGGTCATCGATTCACCGGACATCCCACTGAACGTGAGCCGTTCCTACCTCCAGGCCGACGGCAATGTGAAGAAGATCTCTTCGCACATCACCAAAAAGGTCGCGGATAAATTGGATGAAATGTTCCGCAAAGACCGCGAAGATTTCGAGGCCAAGTGGAACGACATGAAGATCATCATCGAATACGGTATGCTCACCGAGGAGAAATTCTTCGACAAGGCGAAGAAGTTTGCCTTGTATGAAGATACCGATGGTGCACTCCACACCTTTGAAGCCTACCTCGAAACGATCAAAGAGAATCAAACGGATAAGGACAAAAAGACCGTGGTGCTTTACGCTTCCCATAAGGACGGACAGCACAGCTACATCCAAGCGGCCAAAGCCAAAGGCTACAGTGTACTGCTCTTAGATTCTCCTTTGACCAGCCACTTGCTGCAGAAATTGGAACAAGAGCACGAAAACACCACTTTCGCACGTGTGGATAGCGATTTGATCGACAACCTCATCAAGAAGGACGAAACTCGTGTAGCCAAGCTCAGCGACAAGCAAAAAGAAGAGCTCAAAACCAGATTAGAAGCCATCGTTCCAAAGGAAAAGTTCACCCTGAAACTCGAGGACATGGACTCTACCGAGGCACCGCTAGTGATTACCGTTCCTGAATTCATGCGCCGCATGAAGGAAATGCAAATGACCGGTGGCGGAGGTATGATGGGCATGGGAGATTTCCCTGATATGTACGATCTGATTGTTAACGCCAATCACCCACTCGCTTCAAAAATCTTGGATACTGAAGATGCAGATGCTCGTGGAACAGCTGTAAATCAAGCCCTTGACCTCGCCAAGCTTCAGCAAAACTTGCTGCACGGTGAAGAGCTGACTGCGTTCATTGCCCGCTCCTACGAGATGCTCGGCAACGAATAAGTCTGTGAAATAAATTACACATTGTCATAACAATGTCTAGGGGGCTCCGGCCCCCTTTTTGTATTTTTGGGATTCACTAAAACCATTAGCTACATGAGCGCGGACGTTCTATCCATTGCTACCGAAAATGCCACATTGTGGACCTCTGATTTATTTGATGCTGAAACTCGTGCTGCTGCACAATCGATGCTCGATGCAGGCGGAGATACCTTGATTGAGCCTTTCTACAAAGACCTAGACTTTGGTACTGGAGGGATGCGCGGTATCATGGGCGTGGGAACCAATAGAATCAACCCATATACACTCGGTTTAGCAACACAAGGTTTGGCCGTTTATGCCCAGCAATCCATGGGGCGTACGGACCTGAAAGCAGCCATTGCGTTCGACAGCCGCAACAATTCTAAGGCCTTTGCACGCAAAGTGGCAGAAGTCCTTAGTGCCAATGGTGTACACACCTACCTTTTCGAGGATTTACGCCCGACGCCTGAGCTCAGCTTCAGCGTACGCGAGCTTGGCTGCGATTTCGGAATCGTTTTAACGGCCTCACACAACCCAAAGGAATACAATGGGTACAAGGTATATTGGAACGACGGGGGCCAATTAGTGCCTCCACACGACAAAGGCGTTATTGAGCAGGTGCGTGCCACTCGTTTCCAAGATATTCGTTGGGATGCCAATGAAGCCCTAATCGAAACCGTAGGCCGCGAACTTGACGAGAAATACACAGATATGATTGCGGGATTGTCTTTGAGCAACGCCGGCAAAACCGATCTCAACATCGTTTTTACCGCATTGCACGGCACCTCAATCATTAGCGTACCTCCAGCCTTGGCCAAAGCAGGCTTCACCAACGTTCAGCTCGTAGAGGCGCAAAGCACCCCCGACGGCAACTTCCCTACCGTGGCCAGCCCTAACCCAGAAGAAAGTGCTGCCCTTGCTATGGCCGTTGCACAAGCCGAAGCCACCGGAGCTGATCTAGTGATCGGTTGTGATCCTGATACTGATCGCGTGGGCATTGCTGCCAACGATGGAACAGGCAAAATGCAACTGCTCAACGGAAACGATACTGCAGCACTACTCGTCCACTACATCCTCAATGCGTATAAGGAAAACGGCACCCTGCCCTCAAACGGATTTACTGCTGCCACAGTAGTGACCACGGATCTCATTGCCGACATCTCGGCGGCCTATGGCGTGCCTTGTTACCGCTGTTTGACCGGATTCAAGTGGATCGCAGATATTATCAATCACAAGCCGGAGGAACAATTCCTAGTGGGCGGTGAAGAAAGCTACGGCTACCTCATCGGGGATGCCGTTCGCGACAAAGATGCCGTGGCTTCTGCAGTGATGATTGCGGAAATGGCTGCTAATGCCAAGGCACAAGGCCGTACAGTCTTGCAACAGCTAGAAGCCATCCACCGCGAGTTTGGCCAATACCAAGAGCGTTTGATTTCCATCACCAAGAAAGGACGCTCAGGCGCCCAGGAGATCGCCGATATGATGACAGCCCTGCGCAACGACCCGCCGAAGACCTTGGCTGGCTCTCCAGTCGTCATTGCCATCGACCACAGCAATTCCACTCAGACCGATCTGCGCACCGGAGCAACATCAAGCACGGCGCTGCCATCTTCAAATGTCTTGCAGTTCATTACGGAGGCTGGAGATAAAGTCAGTGCTCGTCCTTCGGGGACAGAACCAAAAATCAAGTTCTACTTCAGCGTACGCGCTACTACTGGCGATAGCCACGCTGCAACCAAGGCAGAACTTGAACGAAAGATTGATACCTTTATTGAGGAATTAAACCTCTAATTCAAACATGAAGAATTTCATCATCATAGGGGCCATTTCGATGGCCCTTTTTTCTTGCTCACAACCTGAGCCACAAACAGAAGCAGCCACAGGTCAGGATTTCATTGGATCCATCATCCAAAACGATTCCACTAGCGTGTCCTTTAACGTTCACTTGGAAGAGAATATACTAACGTTTTACAACGGCGTACAAGAGTCTTTTGAAGTAACTCTAAGCGGAGAAGATACTCTTCGTGGTACTTTCCCAGTGTTCGCTTCGGACCTATGGCTCGTTCCAACAGAGGATGGGTTTAAAGGAGAATACTACCGTACAGATGCAAACAATTATCGATTACCTGTTAAGCTGAAGCCGGGTACCATAGAGTACGAGAAGATCTCTTCAACCCTCTCCAGCCAATATGCCATCTCCCGCTACATAGGTGATGAAGAAAAGCCTGCCTTGCTGCAGCTCGATACAAAAGACGGTGTGCTTGTTGGTACCATCGCCACCTCTACTGGCGATAGCAGATTTATGACGGGTTACGAGGTCGAGGGTGGTTTTGAGCTCATGGGCTTCGACGGCAGATTTATTTACAAAGTCAGCGCTGCGGTCTCGGATAGTGCCATTGAAGGTCACGTTTGGGCCGGGATGACCGGCTACTACTCCTTCTCAGGTATTGCAGATGATAATGCCACCTTAGAAGATCCCGAGGAAATGTCCAAAGTTGCGAGAGGATTATACCCACATCGAATGGCACTTGCCGGGTCTTGATGGCGATACCGTTCACTTTGATAGCCGCACCATCACTAAGCCTACCATCTTAGCCATCCAAGGATCGTGGTGTCCCAACTGTATGGACGAAGGCCGAGTGTTGGACCAGTACTACCGTGAATTTGAGGGAGCCATTGATGTTTTTGGATTGAGCTACGAATACAGCGGGACGTTGGAAAAAGCTACGGCTGCCGTACAGAAAATGGAGCGCGATTTAGGCACCTCCTTCCCTATGGTTATTGCGACCTACAATGCTCAACAAGACCGCAATGCAGTATTGCCCTTGGAACAGATTAGAAGCTATCCTACTTCGATTATGTTGGATCACCAGGGGAATGTGGTGAAGATTCATACCGGTTTTTACGGTCCTTCTACCAAGGAATACGAGGCCTATGTTAGAGAGACCCGAGAGGAATTGGAAGCATTGGTAGCTAAGGCGAATGGCTAATTACCTCGAACGCATATGGCCGGATTTTAAAGAGCTCGCCCGCTCCAAGCGAAAGGAGAATAAAAAATTCTTCGCCCGCCTAAACGGGCAAGACCCGAAGCGTTTGAACGAGCAATTTCATGCGATGCATGAAGAAGTCTTCGCCGAAACGGATTGCTTGACCTGTGCGCGGTGTTGTCGCGCCACTGGACCGCTACTGACCAAACAGGATATTGGGCGGATTTCCAAAAAACAAGGCATGAAGCCGGCAGATTTCGAGAAGCAATACCTGCGTGTGGATGAAGATGGGGATTGGGTGATGAAGAGTTTGCCGTGTCCCTTCTTGGAATTGGACACCAACAAATGTACCATCTACGAATACGCACCAAAGGCATGCCGGCAGTACCCGCATACGGATCACCCGAACATGAAGTCGATCTTAGGGTTGACCGAGACCAATGTTAGGCACTGTCCTGCGGTGTTTGAGATGGTCGAGCGAATGAAGCAACGCGCTCAATTCTAACCATATACAGTTCCTCTTCTAAACCAGAAATGGAATGCCAGAGCGGTCGCAACAACGGTCACCGAGCCGATGACGTTGTACCAGAGGTAGCCGAGGGAAATGATCTCTGTGGTGTTGAGGTAATGGCAGAAGAACACGACGAATTGGCCCAAAATACCGGCCATCAAAATGGACTTCCCTCCCACCTGTTTGATGAACAAGGCGACCAAGAAGATTCCCAAGATGGTGCCATAGAATAGGCTACCCAGAACGTTGACCAATTGAATGAGGTTCTCGTACAGTGGCGCGGCTAGAGCGACGCCAATGGCGGCCAGACCCCAAATAAAGGTGAGCAGGCGAATGGTGCGCTTCGGGCGCTGGGACTCCCCTTTGAATACCGTGTAATAATCTACATAGGTGGTGGTGGCAAGGGCGCTGACTTCCCCTGCGGTGCTGGACATGGCGGCGGAAATGATCACCGCCAATAGCAATCCCACGAGGCCTTTGGGTAGGAAGTTGAGCACGAAGGTGATGAAGACATAGTCCGTGTCTTTGCGCTGGAAATTCGGCACATGTGCTTCGAGGGTGGCGATGTAGGACTCGCGGATTTGGGCAAGGGTTTCCTTGTGGGCATCCACAGCGGCCCAATCTCCGATGAGGAGGGCTTCACGCTTGGCGGCGAAGGAATTTGCATGGAATTTTTCCAGTTCGGCCAATTCCGCTTGCACTTCCACCGGCGCTCGTTTCACTTCGCTTTCATTGAAGAAGATGGGCGGTTGAGTGAATTGGTAAAAAACAAAAAGCAAGACGCCCACGCAGAGCACACCAAACTGCATCGGCACTTTAAACACCCCATTGAAAAGCAGCCCAAAACGGCTGGTAGATAGGTTTTCTGCGCCGAGATAACGTTGGACTTGGCTCTGATCAGTACCCAAATAACTCAACGAAAGGAACAACCCACCGGCAAGACCCGACCACAGGGTGTAGCGCGTGCCCATGTCCATGGAGGTGTTGATGATGTGAAGCTTGCCCATCTGGCCCGCGATGTCGTATGCTTCCGGCATGCTCACGGGAATCTTATCGACCAATAAATAGGCGGCAATCCCCATTCCGCCAAGAATGGTCAGCATCTGCCATTTCTGTGTCACAGCCACTGCTGCGGAGCCTCCACTCACCGTGTAGAAAATCACGATCAGCCCTATGATGATGATCATGAGGTTGAGGGACAGGCCCAGTGCGGCGCTTAGGACGATGGCCGGCGCGAAGATGGTAATGCCCGCTGCTAAGCCGCGCGACATCAAGAAAAGGGCTGCGGTAAACAATCGGGTTTTACGGTCGAAACGTTGCTCGAGGAATTGGTACGCGGTGATGGCACTCATCTTTCTGTAGGCAGGCACAAAGAAGGCGCTGACCAGAATGACTGCGAGGGGAAGTCCAAAATAGAACTGAATAAATCCCATATCCTCGGCATAGGCCTGACCGGGCGTGGACAAGAACGTGATGGCCGAGGCCTGGGTAGCCATGATGCCTAATCCAATGGTCCATAAACTCACATTTTTCGAACCACTGAGCAACTCCCCAGCCGCACGCAACCGAGTTTTATAGACGCCATACCCAACAATGAGGGCCAGCGTCCCTACTAAGACGAACCAATCTAAGGGGTGCATTTACACGTATTGACGCGTGATGAAATAGAACGCCACAATCTCCGCTACCAAAAGCGCGATCACGCCGATGTAGTACTTCTTCCAATTAATGATTGAGGGATTCTTAACGGTCATAATGCAAGATATTTTGTAGTAGTCTCAAAGCGCCTGGAACCCCTTTCGGCAATTCCCGGAAGAGCGACAGGCCTGTGTAAATTACGGAACCTTTCCCATACTCTGCAACCACAGTCGAGTTTTCATACACAGTCCCCGTAGATTCCGTGATGCTCAAAGCGGTGGTATAGCCTTCGTATTCGCTCGGGAAATATAAACCACGCTCCTGCACCCATTGTTCAAAATCAGCTTCGCTGAGGGCATTGGGTTGTTGAAGGAGGTCCAATTCTTTCAGCGCCACCGGCGCCTCTTCTTCCGTCACACGATCACGCCCCACGGTCAAAGGCACAGGCAATGGCAATGCCATCCCGCTTCGGCCCGCCGTAGTATAGGTCACCACAAAATTTCCGCCATTGGCCACAAAACTTTTGATGCGCTCCTCACTCTCCATCAACCATGCTTCGGTATTAAACGCACGAATGCCAACCAATACGGCATCCACTTCATCCCAAAGCTCTGGCGTCTCTTCTGTAATTCTAACCACCTCATAGCCGACGCTCTCCAACGTCTCGTCCATTAAATCCCCTGCCCCTTCTATGTAGCCCACTTTGATGCGCTTTTTATTGAGATCGAGGACGGTCAAAGTCGCTTGTGCCGGAGTGTAGCTATAATGTGTGCCTATATGTGGGTAGCTGATGGTTTGTTTTTCTGAGTACGAAGGAATCCACATCAATCCCAATTGTGATGTCGGCACATCACCGATATTCAATTGGAACACCCCACTAGACATCTTCGATGGCAACTCGACCTCAAAGTGATTCCAACCTGCATTCAGCATTGCACTTTCCACATGTTCCCACGCGAGTTTTAACTCATTCGAGGCGCTCAAATACCAACTCAACTCACCCCCATCCTTGGAGTAAATGCTGTATCCAATGGATCCTTTCTTGCCCGTATTCCAATAGACGGTTTGGTCGAATTTCGCATGAATGGCCGGCTCCACCGCGATGGCCTCGCGGTATTCCCCTACGGCGCGGTCACTGAGTTTCGCGACAGGCTTGAGGTAGAGTAAAATGATGGCGGATTCATGTTCTAATCGGACCCTGATGTACTTTGTGATCTTACCCTCATCGTACAAATCTACTTCGAGCTCCTGCCCTTCGCTAGTGAGTACCTGTGCGGGATTCAACCCCATGTCCTTGGCGGGTGCCTTAACCGAAGCCAGCTTCACCTCCACATCAAAATTCAGGGCTTGAAGCACCAAGGTCGCTGGATATGAGGGACCTTCAGGCATAGGGTTACTAGAGGTGAAGACCTCAGCATACACGCCCAGAAGATGCAGCATGACCTGTTGCCAACGCTGGTACTTATCAGATTCCGGGGTGGTTTGCTCCAACAATACCTTGCCCAGCTCTGCCCATTTGGTAATAGCTTGCTTTTGGTCGCCTATTTCAAGGGCAAAAGCCGCATCCTGTGCCAACAAACTTTGTGCATCCGCGCCACGATCCGGCATGAGGTAGGCCGATAAATCGCCCCCGCCCCAAAGCTTCTTGAAGTACTCTTCACGCGGACCGCGATTGATGGGAACACCAAATCCCTGACACTTGTGCATGGAACGCGCGGCATCGCCGATGGCCCCATAGGTATCGCCCAATAACGGGTCGAATCCACTCATATCTAGGTACACCGCCTCTGGATCGTCTTTCAAGGTAGGATCCCACCAAACGGAGGTGTTCCACCAAACGCCCTGTACGGACCAAGCTGCCGTCGATGTATCGTATTTCTCGTCCGCGGCGAGCTCCGCACATTCGATGGCCAGTTCGGCTGAGGCCGTGTGGTGGCCGTGACCGGCGCGCTCGTCTGGAGGGAAACGTGTAATGATAAAATCTGGCTTCAGTTCTCGTATGGTGCGCACGGCTTGCAACTGGAGGTCGTCGTGGTCCCACTTGGTCCACACCTCGTCTACACTTTTGGAATATCCGAAGTCAAGGGCATCGGTGAAACGCTGGTTCCCGCCGTCAACACTGCGTGCGGCGCGCAGTTCGTGTTCACGGATCACACCGAGCTCGGCTCCAAGCTCGTCGCCGATCAAATTCTGTCCGCCCGAACCCCGAGTGAGCGATAAATAGGTGGTTTCCGCATCTAGCGCATTCGACAACCACGCAATCAATCGGGTGTTTTCATCGTCGGGGTGAGCCGCCATGTACAACACGCGTTTGCCGGAGCCAAAGCGCTCCATTTCAGCCATGGCTTGGCTTTGGGTCAGGGGTTTGTATTGGGCTTGGGCATGGTTTATGTGGAAAACAAAAAGGAAGAGCCCCAACCATTTTAAATGGCGGCGGTTAGATAGTATATTCACGTTCCAATTTTTCATTGTCTATGACTCGATTTTTACTCCTCCTACTCACGATTGTTGGTTTTCAAGCGCAGGCCCAATTGGCCCTAAAACTTAAATCCGGAACCTATCGTATTGAAGAAGAGACTTTTATAGGTATCAAAGCACAGCGTACTACCTATGGCGTGGCGCTATGGGATGGTCCAGTGCTTGCCGAAGATAAAAAAGCCTTGGAGGATTTGGGCGTTGAGCTCATGCAATATTTGCCTGAAAATGCCTTCGAAGTGGCGTTGCCGGGCGGAATCACAGCGGATGCCTTGAAAAATGCGGGCGTTAGTGCCTTCATGCCCTTTAGCGCAGCCATGAAATTAGACGGACCGTTGGCGACAATGGACATTCCGAGCTGGGCTTGGGTGGGCGATGAGGTCGCGATCTTGTTTGAGGTTCGCCAATCCCTTCCAACCGCCATGGCCTTTTTTAAAGCAGAGGCGGTGGGAAATAATTGGTACACCCTACTGGTTGACCCGAACGACCTATTGAACCTCGCCGCTTACGAGCAAATCAGATTCATTCAAGCCATCGAAGAGCCGGGAAGTCCTGAAAACTTCAATGCACGCGCAGCCGCGCGTGTATCCCAAACGCAAGCCTCCCTTCCCTACGACGGTACAGGCGTAGTGGTGGGCCATGGCGACGATGGAGATATAGGTCCACACGCAGATTACAAGGGCCGACTCACCTCATTGGCAGGTACGAGTTTGGGAGACCATGGGGATCACGTGGCGGGAACCATCCTCGGTGCCGGTAATATCGATCCGGACGGAGAAGGTGTGGCCCCCGGAGCCTACAACGTGTACTACAGCTACCCGGGCAACTTATCGAACGTTGATGCGCACTACAACAGCTATGGCGTTCGCGTGACCAATTCTTCTTACTCTAACGGCTGTAACGCCGGCTACACCAGCTATGCAGCCCAAGTAGATAAAGACATCATTCAAAACCCAGCGCTATTACACGTCTTTAGTGCAGGAAACAGTAACGGATCAAACTGTGGCTATGGCGCCGGCTCCCAATGGGGGAATATCACCGGTGGACACAAGCAAGGGAAGAACGTCGTGGCAACGGCGAACATCACCTACCTAGATGCCATTGCCCCATCCTCCTCACGCGGACCTGCAGACGATGGACGTATTAAACCGGACATCGCCTCAGTAGGAACAAACGTCTACAGCACCATCGACCCACATACCTACGGCTATAAGACCGGAACCTCAATGGCCGCTCCAGGTGCAGCGGGCTTTTTTGCGGTCTTGCACAACGCCTACGATGTCATTCAGAACGACACGGCCGATGGCGGATTATTGAAAGCCATTGGGATGAACACGGCGGATGATTTAGGGAATGTAGGGCCCGATTTTATTTTCGGCTACGGCCGCATCAACGCACGCCGCGCGTTGCGTACCATCACCGATACCAACTTCTTCGTAGGCACCGCCTCCACGAACGACACCCTATCCTACAGCATCAACCTGCCGGCCGGTGCCAAAGATTTCCGCGCCATGTTGTACTGGACGGATACGGAAGGCTCCACCTTTGCCTCGAAAGCATTGGTCAACAACCTTGATTTTGAAGTGGTGGACGAAAGCCAAAGCAGCAGCTTTCAACCTTGGGTGCTCAACCCGGCGCCGAACGCCACCACCTTGAACTATTTGGCCACACGTGGTGTGGACACCTTGAATAACGCCGAGCAGGTAACCCTCGCTACCCCATCTACGGGTGACTTTACCCTAAAAGTCTACGGAACGAATGTGCCTTCGGGGCCACAGAAATTCTATGTGGTGTATGATTACGAGATGAGCACCATCAGCTTGGATTACCCGCATGCCGGCGCTGCCCTAGAACCGGGCGCTACCACCGTGCGCTGGAACGGCCCGACCACAGGGTTGAGCTGGGCGTACAGTACGGATTCGATGGCGACTTGGTCTTCCTTAGGTCTGAGTGCTATTAGTGGGAACCGAGTGGCGAACTGGAGCGTGCCGTACGTGGCGACCAATGATGCCTTCTTGCGCGTGATCAATGGTTCTGATACCTCTATCGCAGGGCCGTTCCTCATCTTAGGTCAGCCGAACAATGTTCAGCTGGATTGGGCGTGTCCGGACAGTGTAAAAATTACCGTGGGAACCGTGAGCGGGGCGAACAGCTATACCGCCTACATCCTCGGTGCGAAATACATGGACAGTGTGATGACCTCACCGACAAATTCTATTGTCATTCCTTACCAGCCGACCGCAGCGACTTGGATCAGCGGTAGTGCAGATCTCGATGGCGTACACGGAAAGCGTGCCTACGCTATTGAATTACCTGCGGGGACCAATTCTTGTCCATTGCCGCGCGATGCCGCAATTGGCGCCGTATTAAACCCCACCCTTGTGACCAGCTGCCACAGCACTTCTGTGCCGGTCAGCATCCAGATCAACAACCCGTCCACGAGCACCTTGGACACCGTGGCCGTGGCCTACACGTTCAACGGTACGACGGTCAGAGATACGCTCTTCGCGAGCCTCCCTCCTTACGGCGATACGGCTTTCACCTTCGCTACTCCTTTGGCGTGGTCAGGCACCAGCAATCAAAACATCACGGTGTGGTCGGAGCTGAGCGGTGACCAAAACGGTTTGAACGATACCGTACAGACCAACATCACCTACTTCAACTCCACCCTCTATGCCTTGCCATTTGGGCAAAACATGAACGGGTTCAGCAACTGTAGCAATGCCACAAACTGTGGCGGTACGGCGTGTAGTTTGGGAGGAAATTGGGTAAACCTTGCCAACGGTAGTGAGGACGACATCGATTGGAGAACTTGGAGCGGCGGTACGCAGAGTGCCGGTACGGGTCCAAGTGCTGATGTGAGCGGAAATGGCAAATACCTCTACCTCGAATCTTCAGGGAGCTGTGATTACCAAGATGCGGTATTGTTGAGCCCGTGTATTGATTTGAGCACAGCCATCGCGCCTGAATTGAGCTTCTCTTACCACATGAATGGAGCCAACATCGGAAGCCTAAAAGTCGAACTCTTCGACGGCAACCAATGGCACCTGTTGACCAGCGTAAGCGGCAGCCAGGGCAACAGCTGGGTCAATGTGACCGAAGATTTAGTAGCCTATGCCGGCGACACCATCATCTTGCGCTTCACCGGAACCACCGGAGACGGTTACCAGAGCGATATTGCCATTGATGAGGTCGGCGTGATTGATAACATCGGAGTGCCGGATGCGGACTTCAGTGCAAGCACTACCACCCCTTGTTTGAATACGGCTATTGTATTGACGGACGACAGTAAGAAAACACCGACCTCGTGGAATTGGTCCATTACCCCCTCTACCCACAGCTTTGTGAATGGAACCAGTGCGACCAGCCAAAACCCTGAGATCAGTTTCAGCGCCTACGGCAGCTACAGCATTACCTTGATTGCAACCAACAACTACGGTTCCGACACCCTCGTTCAAACGAACTACATCACGGTCAGTCCGCTGCCTGGATTGCCTATTGTCGAAACGTGGACCTTCGCCTCAAACTCGGACTTCACGGTCATCAATCCGGACGGTGGAACGACTTGGGCCGTGGCAGAGGTAGCAGGACCTACAGGCGCCAAATCTGCGGCGATGTACATGGGCTATTACAACTACGGCAGCACAGGCGCTGTAGATTATTTGGAGAGCCCGAAATTTGATGTGAGTGGCTACAGCAATCCTACCTTGATGTTTGATATTAGCTACGCCCCCTATTCGAGCACGTATGCCGATACCTTGGCCGTACTCGTGAGTACGGATTGTGGATCGACCTATGATACCTTATATCTTCAGGGCGGCGCAGATCTTAGCCACCGTAAGTTCTAGCAACTCCACCTACGTGCCTTCTGGCAAGGCGGATTGGCGCACGGATACTGTGGCACTGGGCAACCTCGCCTCGGACTTCATACAGTTCCAATTCATGGGTATTTGTGGCTACGGAAACAACCTGTATTTGGACAACGTACGCGTCATTGATTTGGGCGGTACTCCTTCTACGGCGACCCTACAGTTGCCTTCAACCATCTGTGAAGATGTGCCGTTCAGCTTCGAACTTACCTCGACCGACACCACGTTGGCCGGTGATTTCACATTGAACCGCCAGGGCTCGTCGCTCACCTCGACCTTCGCAGGCCTCGGTGCACACAACACCACCCTGAACATCGCCACAGATTACGACCTAGAATATACCTACTACAATGCCTACACCTTCGTAGCGGATAGTGCTGTATTGGTTCCAGGTCCTAAGCTAGATGCGAAGTTTGGCCTCGCCCTAACCTCGGGAACGACCTACCAATTCACCGATCAAAGTACCCCAGCTCCAACGGCGTGGTTGTGGGAATTTGGCGACGGCACGACCGATACCACACAAAATCCTGTGCATACCTACGCTACGGGAGGCGCGTCGTACACCATTACCTTGACGGTCACGACAGATTGTGGGACGGATCAAACGACTACGACCTACAACAACATTGGATTGGGTGATATGGAGCAAACGAATTGGACCCTATATCCGAACCCGTCGAATGGCTTGATCCAGATCAATATGGGTGAAGTTGAAGGTGCGGTACAGGTCCAATTATTTGACCTCAGCGGCGCTGCCCTATCGCGCAGTACCTACCCAATGATCAATGGTGATCTCATCCTAGATTACCAACAAATGCCGGCCGGTACATATTTGCTCGAGGTGAGCAACAATGGGCTGCGCAGTACGCAAAGAATTTCTATCATCCACTAACTACGTGAGGGTGCTTGGCTGATCAGCCAGGCGCCCACGTACGTGATCGCTCCGTTGTAGAGCAATAATTCGAACCCAATGGTATAGCCCAACGTGGGCGCCCACAGGCTCAGCCCGTAGGACAGTAATGGTGCTGCGATGGCAATGGCCAAAACGCCCCAGTGCGAGATCGTGCGGTTGGTCGTTAATGCTAGGGCAAACAATCCCAATAATGGTCCGTAGGTATAGCCTGCCGCAGTGAACAAGGTGGAAATGATAGTCTCTTCTTCCAGCTGGTAAATCCCAAACATAGTGGCAAGGATCACGGCCATGAAGGCCACATAGACTTGGTTGCGGGTCGTGGTTGAGCCCTCGCCTTCGAGTCCTAAAAAGTCCACGCAGAACGCAGTGGTAAGCGAGGCCAGGGCGCTATCCGCGCTGGAGAAGGCTGCTGCGAGCAGGCCGAGGAAGAACACGGCCCCAAGGACCGGCGGCATGGCCGAGCTGGTCGCCACGGCGGCGAACATCTTGTCCCCCGTTTCCGCGATACCCGCCATGGCAGCATAATCTGATAAGACCACACCCAAACTCAAAAACAGGGCATTGACGAAAATCAAGGTAATACCCAGTAAAATCATGTTTTTCTGAGCCCCGCGTAGGGTACGCACGGTAAGGTTTTTCTGCATCATATCTTGGTCAAGACCGGTCATGGCAACGGCAATGGAGGCCCCGCCCAATACTTGCTTCCACCAGGCACGAGCGGTGCCTTCTTCGACAAAATAGAATTGGTCACTAGAAGAAATGTAAGACCATAATCCCTGGCCTTCGCTCAGGACCTCGCGTCCCACGAAGTACAGCGCCATCCCTGTGGCGGCAAGCATCAACGTGGTTTGTAGCGTATCGGTGATGACGATCGTCGCAATGCCCCCGCTGGCACTATATACTGCAATGAGCGCAAGGACTATCACTGCCGTCACCAAGAATGGGATGTTGAACGCATCGCAGATGGTGATTTGTACAATCATCGTCACGATATACAGGCGTCCTGAAGCACCAATGATGCGTGAGAGTAGAAAGAATGCAGATCCGGTTTGGTAACTCTCTTTGCCTAATTTGTGTCCCAAATACGAGTAAATGCTGATCACTTTATAGCGGTAATAGACCGGCAGCAGCACGAATGCGATGATGGCATAGCCAATGAGGTAGCCCAGGACCATGAGCATGTAGGTCCAGCCGGAATTCGCGGTCCAGCCTGGGACACTGATGAAGGTGACCCCCGATAAGGAAGCGCCGATCATGCCGAAGCTGACCAAGAGCCAATTCGCATTTCGGTTCGCCGTAAAGAAGGTTTGGTTCGAGCCGGAGCCAGCAGTGAATCGGCCCACAAGGACCAAAACACCGACATATACCAACAAAAGGGTTAAAAAGAGCGTGTAGTTCATGTTCACAAATATGCGCAATCCCTTACTTTTGAAAGCACATGAATTTCTCGTCTCGAAAAATAGAAGCTGCCGTAGAGGAAATCAGCCGTCTTCCCGGCATCGGTAAGAAGACTGCCCTTCGTCTGGCCCTACACCTGTTGCGCCGACCGGCCGATCAAACTCACCGATTGGCCGAGCGATTGCTCGATCTTCGAGACAATACCACCTTCTGCTCCACCTGTCACACCATCTCTGATACTGAGGAATGTAGCATTTGTGCCTCCCCAAAAAGAGACGAAACGACCGTTTGTGTCGTTGAAGATGTACGCGATGTGATGGCCATTGAAAACACAGGCGGCTATCAGGGCAAATACCATGTGCTCGGCGGATTAATCTCCCCAATGGACGGCATAGGCCCTGGCGACCTGACCATAGATTCCCTGCTCGAACGCTTGAAATCTGGGGAAGTGAAAGAGCTCATTTTCGCGCTGAACACCACCATGGAAGGGGACACTACAAATTTCTATCTCTACCGAAAGGTCAAAGACCTGGACGTTCGACTCACCACCATTGCCCGAGGCATTGCGGTCGGAGACGAATTAGAATTTGCAGATGAAGTCACCCTCGGGCGCAGCATACAGCATCGCATTCCCTACGAACAAAGCCTTCCGAAGTAGTGGACCTCAGTATTGTCATTATCAATTACAACGTCAAGGCCTTCTTGACCCAATGTTTGGACAGCATCTACCGCAGCCAAACCCAGTACGGTTACGAAGTCATCGTTATCGATAATGCCAGCTCGGATTCCGGCAAGGACATGATCCTCCAGCTGTTTCCCAAAGTTCGTTGGACCGACAACGCGCAAAATGTGGGGTTCGGCAAGGCCAATAACCAAGGATTTGAACAAGCAAAAGGCGACTATACCCTCATCCTCAACCCGGATACGGTCCTTCGCGAGGATACGCTAGAGGTGTCGCTCAATTATTTGAAGGCGCATCCCGAAGTGGGCGGTTTGGGTATTAAGGGAATTGATGGTTCGGGCCAATTCCTTCCTGAAAGCAAGCGCGGCCTCCCTACCCCGATGACGGCCTTCTTCAAAATCTCTGGCCTCTCCCGACTCTTCCCTCGATCGCCCTTGTTCTCTCGATACCACTTGGGCCACCTCGATCCAAATTCGAACCACAAAGTCGACATATTGGTCGGCTGTTACATGATGGTACCGACGGATCTTTTACGCCAAGTGGGCGGGTTTGATCCCCAATACTTCATGTATGGGGAAGATATCGACCTCAGCTACGAGCTCTTAAAAACCGGGCGTCAAAACCATTACCTCGCCGAGAGCCAAATCATTCATTACAAAGGCGAGAGCACCAAACGCGGCAGCCTCAACTACGTGCGCATGTTCTACCAAGCCATGGTGCTGTTCGCACGCAAACAGTTCAGCGGTGGCTCTGCCCTCGCCTACACCTTATTGATCTACACCGGCATCTACCTCCGCGCCGGCCTCGCCATCCTCGCCAGATTAGGACGAAGCGCAGCGGCTCCCTTGATCGATGCAGCCGTACTCGCCATTGTCCTCGAACAATTGAAAAGTTATTGGGAGTCCAACCACAGGTTCATCAACGGCGGCTCCTACCCGGATACCTACACCTACTACGTCCAAGGAAGCTATGTGCTCATTTGGATTCTAGGCTTGTGGTTCAGCGGAACCTACAGCAAGCATGCACGCCCTGCAGGAGTGGTACGCAGCATGATTGTCGCAACACTCTTGTTGGGATTTGGCTACGGGTTGTTGCCAGAAGACCTGCGTTTTTCTCGGGCCCTATTGGTCCTGGGCGCAACGGGCGGTACTGTTGCAGTTTTAGGCTGGCGCACCCTATTGGAGTGGCTGACAAAACGCGAGTTCTTTGCGAAGCCCTTACGTCGTCCTCGCGTATTGTTCGTGGGTGGGGCGAAAAGAAAATTGGACCTAGAACAACTATTGGCAGAGCGAAATATCTCGCCTGCAATTTTCATTCATCACGAGAATCCATCGACTGCTTCAGAACAAGTTAAACACCTCGTAGATCTTCATCAAATCAACGAATGCGTTGTAGACAGCTCGATTCTGAGCAATGCCGAACTCATGCAAATCATGGAAGACATTGGCCGGAAATGCGCCATCAAAACCTTCCTAGCTCAGGGCAATTTCCTCGTCGGTTCCAACAGCAGCCTAACACAAGGCGAAGCCTACGGCGGTTCCGTATTCCAAACGGCAAATCCAGTCTACGTGCGCCAGAAACGCAGCCTAGATATCCTGCTCCCACTCTTGGTTTTAGCCACATTGCCGGTGAGCGCTCTGCTTTTCTTTGGCGCAGGCAGAGGCAAATTATGGATGAAGATTTTGGGCCAATTCCTCCCGCTCCTCACCGGCCGACATACGTTAGTGGGATATAGTCCCGCTGATGCACAAGAATTTAACGTCCCTTCGATGGCAGCACCGATTTTTGATATCCGCACTGGAATTCCCGAAAATTTAGATGTTCCACAAAGCGCAAAAGCTTTAGTTATCAACTATGCAAGAGAAGCTACTGTTGGCGGGGACTGGAAGCAGTTGTGGAAGCTGAGCAAAAAATAATTGGTCGCTGTTTTCGGAAGATTTTGCCGTAAATTCGGGCATTAGAAAAACCCAGATTCAATGGCTCAGTTTGAATTGATCCTTCCCAAAATGGGAGAAAGTGTTGCCGAAGCCACCATTACCAACTGGCTGAAGAACGAAGGAGATACCATCGACGCGGAAGAAAGTGTCGTAGAAGTTGCCACCGACAAGGTGGACAGCGAAGTCCCTTCTCCTGTAAGCGGCACTATTGTAAAAATCCTTGCCCAAGTAAATGATGTAGCCGCCGTCGGCGCTCCTATCGCCATCATTGAAACCGAGGCTGCAGGAGATGCTCCAGCACCCGCTGCGGCACCCGCAACCGAGGAAACCGCTGCACCTGCACCGCAAGCAGCCGCACAGGAAATCGAAACTTCTATCGCCGCAGCTGCGGCCACTGTGGCACCCGCCGCAAGTAATGCCCCTATCGCCAAAAACTCCAACGGGAGGTTCTATTCTCCATTGGTGCGTTCTATGGCCAAAGAAGAAGGTATTTCTCAAGCAGAGCTTGATGCCATTGCCGGATCAGGCAAAGACGGCCGTGTGACCAAAACAGATTTACTAGCCTACATTGAAGGAGGACGTGCTCAAAGCGCCCCAGCTCCTGCGGCTGCCCCGGCTCCAGCAGCAGCACCTGCTCCAGCAGCACCTGCCGCTACTTCAGCTCCGAGCATTACACCAACGCCTGGTGCTGAAATCATTGAAATGGACCGCATGCGCAAGCTCATTGCGGACCACATGGTAAATTCAGTCCATACCTCTCCACACGTGACCAGCTTCGTGGAAGCAGATATGACCCGAGTGGTGCAATGGAGAAACAAAGTAAAGAACGCCTTCCAGCAAAAGCACGGTGAGAAAATCACCTTCACGCCGATCATTATGGAGGCCATCATTAAGGCCATCCAAGACTTCCCGATGATCAACGTGAGCGTGGACGGCACCAAAATCATCAAGCACGCACATATCAACGTGGGTATGGCTGCTGCCCTTCCTTCTGGCAACCTAATCGTGCCCGTTGTGAAAAATGCGAACCAATTATCACTACTAGGTTTGACCAAATCCGTGAATGATTTGGCCAATAGAGCGCGCAACAATGCACTGAAGCCAGATGAAATTTCTGGCGGTACGTATACCTTGACGAACGTAGGTACCTTCGGCAATATTCTCGGCACCCCTATTATCAATCAGCCACAAGTAGCCATCATGGCGGCCGGTGCGATTGTGAAAAAACCAGCCGTTATTGAAACGCCGGAAGGTGATATGATCGGCATCCGTCATAAAATGTTCTTAAGTCATAGTTATGACCATCGCGTAGTAGATGGCGCACTGGGCGGGATGTTCGTAAAACGCGTCGCAGAATACCTCGAGGCTTGGGATTTAAACCGCGAGATCTAGAACGATTTTCTGATATTTGAATTATCTTTAAAAGCCGCCCAATTAGGGTGGCTTTTTAATTACACAACACCCAAACCATGGATTTACAACTGACCCGTCCCATTTGCTTTTTCGACCTAGAAACTACCGGCGTAAATGTCACCAACGACCGCATCGTCGAAATTTGCGTGCACAAGGTGCATCCGGACGGCAAAGAAGAAACCCATACCTGGCGTGTCAACCCAACTATTCCTATTCCCGCTGGCGCCTCTGCGGTCCACAGTATCTATGATGCCGACGTGGCAGATAAGCCCATCTTCGCTGATCTTGCAGCGGAAGTAAACGGGCTGATCCAAGACAGTGATCTCGCCGGATACAACAGCAACAAATTTGATATCCCCCTACTCGCGGAAGAATTTCTACGAGCCGGCATAGAGTTCGACATGAGCAAACGTCGTGCAGTGGATGTCCAGAACATCTTCCACCGCATGGAACAGCGTACCCTTACGGCTGCCTATAAATTCTATTGTGGTAAATCTCTCGAGGACGCCCACAGCGCAGAAGCCGATGTGTTGGCTACCTACGAGGTACTCAAATCCCAGTTAGACCGCTATGAAGATTTGGAAAATGATATGAGCTTCTTGGCCGAGTTCTCCAACCGACAAAAGGTGGCGGATTTTGCCGGCTTCATCGCCTACAATGGACAAGGGCAAGAAATCTTCACCTTCGGCAAATACCGTGGACAAACCGTAGAAAGCGTGCTCCAAGAGAATCCCGGCTATTACAGCTGGATTCAAAACGCGGATTTCCCGTCTATACACCAAACAGGTATTGACTAAAATCAGATTAAAATCTTTCAATAAAGGCGCCTAAGAATTATGAAAATCATTTGCATCGGACGCAACTACGCGAAACACGCGGAAGAATTGAATAACCCCATTCCAGAGGAACCGGTGGTATTCCTCAAACCGGAAACGGCCTTGTTATTGAAAAAGCATCCATTCTTTATTCCTGAGCACAGCAATGAGGTGCACCACGAAGTAGAATTGGTCATAAAAATCAATCGCCTTGGGAAGCATATTGAGCCAAGATTTGCGCATAAGTACTACACAGAAGTGGGGCTTGGCATAGATTTTACGGCACGCGATGTACAAGCAAAGTGCAAAGAAAAAGGATTGCCATGGGAAAAAGCCAAGGCCTTTGATGGCTCTGCCGCGGTATCTAAATTTTTCTCCTTGGAATCCCTAGGCAAGGACATTCAAAACATCGATTTTCACCTAGACATCAATGGTAAAACGGTCCAACAAGGCAATACAGGCATGATGCTATTCCCTGTGAACGAGATCATTAGCCATGTTTCGAAGTATTTCACATTGAAAACTGGAGACCTCATTTTTACGGGAACACCAGCCGGAGTTGGCCCCGTAAAACGCAACGATTTATTGGAACTTTATTTAGAAGGAAAACGGGTCTTTTATTTCAACGTGAAATAGTTCGCTCCTCCATCCTATTCGTTAACGCATTTTAATTGCACTTTTCTCCCGTCTCAGGTCGGGCGCATCCCCATTTTTATATATTTGTAACTACCCATGTTGTACGTTAACACAAACGCATAAAGAATGAAGAAAAGCTTACTAGCTGTACTTTTTGTAGCCCTTGCTTCCCCAGCAGTTTTTGGGCAGTTCGCACCACCTATTGATACGGTATACACCGAAAATTTTGACGGCACCCTAGGGGCCGACTCTATTGCTGCGAATTACAATACAGATTCCGCCAACGCCACTAGATCTTGGAACGACACCGCCTACCTCAAAACAACTGGAGGTATGTCCTTCCATACGCAGATTTATTCTAGTGATTCCATCATTTTCGAAACTGATGCTTTCTCTACCGTCACCTACACGAATGTGAGATTTACATTCGATCACATCTGTAAGATTCGATACATCCAGAAAGCATACATCCAAATGTCTAAGGACAATGGACAGACATGGGTCAACCTCACGGGTACGCACTACCAAGGGGAAAGCCCTCAGTTTAGCTCTCAAGGATGGTTCAATGAACTTTCCTATCCGTCGGCACTACTCTCGCCGTATTGGCAAGGACCAACCATTGGTAACTCAAATTCCGGTACTACGCCAAGTTCTACCTGGTGGGCACGCGAAACTTTCGACTTGAGTTCATACCTCGGGGATTATGACAACACCAACTCACAGTACGGATATGCGCAATGTAAGATCCGCTTTGTGATGACGAACAAAACTGGTACGCCCTCACCGGCTTCCTTAGCGGGATGGTTCGTAGATAACTTGATGGTGGAAGGCGCACCTTGTGAGCTTGAACCTCCAACGCTTGATTGGATCAACGTTAGTGTTCAAGCCAAACCAAATGGCGCGCGTTATATGCCGACTCAAGATGTTCGCGTTAAAGGAAAAGACAACGTCGGTGTAGATAGTATGCGCATTTACTTCCGTCGTTACGACTACAGCGGCTCTGGATGGGGCGCTTGGACAGATTCTTTGATGACTTCTTCTTTTTCTGCGAGTTGTCCAGATTCATCACAGTACACCTACAGTTTCAACAACATCGGCGTCAGCGATACTATCGAGTGGTACGTACGCATCTTTGACTGTGCGTGTCCTAACGTGGTTCGTGACCCACTAGAAACGGCTACGAACACAACCTATAAATTCTGGCGAGATGCCGCCCTACCCCCTATTTGTGGTACTACAACAGGTACCTCATTCCCTTATTCTACCCTACTTCCATTAGAGGAGGACTTCGAGGATTCGCAGTACTGGGTGGCAGGAACAGGTACTGGTGCTACAGGGGTCACCCACCGTGGGAACTTCCCTGATCAAAATCCGCCTTACGGTAAAAACTGGAAAGTCATTCCTAATGAAAATACCGTAGGATTTGCTTGGTCTATTCGTACCGGCGCAACCTCAACAAACCTTACCGGTCCAGACGGCGATGCTTCTGCTAACGGTAATGGTAAGTACGTCTACACTGAGGCTGAACAAGGCTCAAACAATGATAAGGCCCACATGATTACGCCTTGTTTGGATTTGAGGAACTACAACTGTGCAGTTCTTGAGTTTGATTACCACATGTACGGTGCACACATTGACTTCTTAGCCATCACTGCAGATACTGGTTTCAACTCTTCAGCCTACACAGGTCTTGCCCGTATCGATGGTCAGCAACAATCAAAATCAACAGATCCGTATAAAACTTACACTGTAGCGTTGAACGACATCACAGGCGAGTATGTGCGTCTTCGTTTCTCTGTGAACCGCGGTAATGCTTTGAAAGGTGATGTTGCCATTGATAACATTCGCATCTACGAGCCAGAGCCATATGATGTGGCACTTCGTGATGTGTTCAATCCAGAAAACGGTTACTGTTCGTACAGCAACAATGAAATGATTGATTTGTGGATTCAGAACAACGGCTGTAATACTCTAGATAGTGTCCCTGTAACTTGGGATTACGATTACACCAATACTTCTGGAACGACCACCAACGTAACACACACTGAGTACATCACTCAGAAAATGTTGGAAACTGGGGATTCAACGTACTTCACCTTTGCGACAGGCCCTAACCTAAGCGGTTATGGTATCTACGACATCTGGGTGTATACAGAACAACCTGGTGATTCTACGAATACCAATGATACAATTGGACCTATTCGTATCGTACACGAAGAGCCATATAGCACGTTCCCTTACGTTTTAGACCTTGATGGAGCAGGATCTACTGCAGGTGCAAATACCGCAGCGAATCCAGGTTCTTTCCCTACCAATGTCTTTACTCCAGTTCCAGCCAGTAATTCAGGTGATTACGCCTTCATGGTTGGTACTAAATGGACTCCAACTATTGGCTCAGGACCTATCACTGATGTGAGCGGACAAGGCAATTACCTCGTCACTGAGGGGGATTATGGCACAAGCCCCGCTTCAGCTACGCTAGTTTCCAAGTGTTTGGATTTGACCGGTATGACTAAACCGGTACTTCAGTTCCGTCACCACATGTATGGTGCTGATATCGGCGCCATCCGCGTACAATGGATCAAGGACGGTGAGAACGCTTGGTCGAACCCAATGACGCCATATACCACTACCCTCACTGACGAGAAAGACGGATGGTCATTCTACGAAGTGGATTTGAGTAACGGTGGTGATTTGGTTAAACTTCGCTTCATCGCTCAGAAATCAGGATTTGGTGTAGCCGCAGATATCGCCTTCGATGATATCGTTATCTACGACAAAGCCAATACGGATGTTGGTATGATCAGCATTGAGAATCCTGCGACACGTATCAACCTTGTAGGTGGTCCTGCGCAATTGAAAGCGGAATTCAAGATTCGCAACTTCGGTAAGAATGCGCAATCGAACATCCCTATTTACTACACGGTAACGCCTACCTGTGGCTCAAATGCCGGGGTAAGCACTACGTATAACTTCACCTACTCTTCATCTGTTTCAGCAGGTCAAACGGCTGTTTGTACGGATAACACGAACACTGTGGCATGGCCAACGGGAACGTTTGAAGTATATGCTTGGACCGATAAGAGTGGTGATAACAGCACTTGGAACGATAGTATTTACACTAAGTCTGCGGGATGGCCAGAGCTCTACATCCAAACTGGATTCGTAGAAGATTTTGAATCATGTAATAGCGGTGATTCTTCTGGTTTCTTTGTGGCGGGCGATTTGAACCTTTGGGAAGTAGACGATATCAACGCCCTGAATGGTAAAAACGGTTATGCCTCTCGCCCTAACCAAAATGTTCCTGGGAACCTTGAAGAGTTCTTGTACTTCCCTCGCTTCATTGGTTTTGACACCATTGCAGGTGCCGAGTTAAAATTGACTCACGACATCGACTTAGGTACTGGTGACCAAGCCGTTATCGAATGGCAAGGTGGTGGTACATGGAATACTCTAGGATTCTGGGATCCACAAAACGTAGTGAGCACGAACTGGTACAATACTGGTACTGCTGGCCTTGGCGATGCTTGGGTAGGTAATATCGGTACGCAAAACTCAGTTTGGCCACTGGCCGGATGGAACTTCTCTCAAGCACCTCTAATCCTTAGAGCTCGCTTAAAAACAGCTTCAGGAAATAAAGACGGCTGGAACATTGATAAGGTTGAGGTTTACATTCCTCCACAAAACAGTGCAGCCCCTATTGAAGTAACAACTGTGGAGTACTTGCCAGTACCTGACCAAAACAACCACTTGAAAGTACATATCAAGAATACTGGTGCTAAAATTTTGGACAGCTGTTTGGTTCAATTCTCGACAGATGGCGGTAGTACTTGGTCTAATAACGAGAAGGTTGTATTCTCTCCACCACTTATTCCTCGCAAATCTGCATGGTACGAGTTCGATCAAGATTGGGTGAACCCAACCAGTGGTGTACACAATGTATGTGTGCGTACTTCTCGTCCAGATAACAAGCCAGATGCGGATACCTCTGATGATCAAATCTGTGCAGATATTACTGTTCTGGATAAGATTGATATGTCTGTTGATAGTAGTTACTGTAACGACTTTGAAGATCCTTCACAAGCGCCATGGTTAACCTTGAATGCGTTCGTAAAAGATGGTCTTACAGCTTGGGAAGAAGGTACTCCTGCTGTGGCACCTTTAGTAGGTGCGTTCTCAGGCAGCAATGCTTGGATGACAGATCTAGATTCAAACTACAAGAAGCGTGATTCTTCTGCCCTCTACACTCCAGTATTCGCATTAGATTCAGGACAGACTTATACTTATGAGTTTATGCACGCCTTCTCCACGGAAATCTACCACGATGGTGGTACAGTGGATGTAACCTTTAATGGTGGTATTTCATGGCATACCGTGGGTACTAACCTCTTCGGTGCGACTTGGTTCAACACCAGCTTCGTAACCGCATTGGATATTTACAAACCTGGATGGACCGGTTTGAGCAACGGTTGGCAGCAAGCGAAAATCAACCTACAAGTTGATACTGCACGTAATGCCATCTTTAGATTTAGATTTGGTTCAGATGAAACCATCAATAAGGCAGGATGGGCCATTGATGACTTCTGTTTCTTCAAGACCGACGAAACGGATAAGATTTACGTCGTAGGCCAAGAAGAACTAGAATCTCATATCGGAGTAGGAAACATCCATCCTAACCCAACAACAGGCTACGCACAGTTGCCAGTGAGCTTCCAGAGCCCTGCGGACATCACCATTACCGTTCGCAATACGCAAGGACAGCTTATTGAAACGCGTACCGTACGCGGCAATGAAGGCATCCAAACCTTCACCTTGGATACGCAAAGCTGGGCAAGCGGTATGTACCTCGTAGAGACAGTTACTCCTCTAGGTACAGATACGCAACGATTGATCGTCGAATAAGGCATCAATAGATAGATTTTTTTTCACCCTCGCAGTGTTTACGGACTTGCGGGGGTGTTTTTTTGAGCCAATTTCAGCAGTAAAATTGGCAGAAAAACATCGTCGAATGCGTCAATATTTCCGCTAATACACTGGTTTTCAGCCAAGGTGTCCTCTTTATACTGTCCAATTTTCATTGGCACATCCTTTGACCGAAAATCCACGGAACCCAAACCCTATTGTTATGAACATAGAAAAATTCACAACCAAGAGTCAGAGCATTATTGCCAAAGCGCAATTCTTAGCTACTGACAAACGACATACTCAGGTGGAATCCCTTCACCTTTTATTGGCCTTACTCAAGGAAGACCAGAGCGTGCTGCCATTTGTGGCGCAACAGGGCGAGATACAATTGGACAGATTACATACTGCGCTCGAAGCCGCCTATGAAGGTCTCCCCACCTCTTCTAGCGGTGGAGAAACCTACATGGGAAGAGATGCTGCTTTCGTCCTTCAAAAGGCTGTTCAAAAGGCCGAGGGCATGAAAGATGATTTTGTCGCCACCGAACACCTCCTGCTCGCCTTGCTAGAGGATAAGGGCGCTGCTGGTAAAATGTTGAACGATGCCGGATTCACTACCAAACTCGTTCAAAGTGCCATCGACAGCTTGCGCAAAGGACGCCACGCCAACAGCTCAGGTGCCGAGAATACCTATAATAGCTTGGATAAATATGCCAAGAATCTCAATAAGATGGCCGAGGAAGGGAAACTCGATCCCGTTATTGGCCGTGGCGACGAGATTCGTCGAGTACTTCAAATCCTTTCTCGACGTACCAAGAACAACCCCATCCTAGTTGGTGAGCCTGGTGTAGGAAAAACCGCCATCGCCGAAGGATTAGCGCAACGCATTCTCAGTGGCGATGCCCCTGAAAACCTCAAAGACAAAACCGTGTACAGCCTGGACATGGGTGCCCTTATTGCCGGGGCAAAGTACAAGGGGGAATTTGAGGAGCGCTTGAAAGCCGTCGTCAAAGAAGTGACCAGCAGCGATGGCAACATCTTATTGTTCATCGATGAGATACATACCTTGGTCGGTGCGGGCAAGAGCGAAGGTGCCATGGACGCGGCCAATATTCTCAAGCCGGCATTAGCACGTGGCGAGCTAAGAGCCATTGGTGCCACTACCCTAGACGAATTCCAGAAGTATTTTGAAAAGGATAAAGCCTTGGAGCGACGCTTCCAGAAGGTCATGGTAGAAGAGCCAGATCAGGAGAGCAGCATCAGCATCTTGCGCGGAATCAAGGAGAAATACGAAACCCACCACAAAGTCCGTATTAAGGATGAGGCAGTCATTAGTGCGGTAGAATTGAGCTCTCGTTACATCAGCGATAGATTCCTACCGGATAAGGCCATCGACTTGATGGACGAAGCGGCCTCTAAGATTCGGATGGAGATCAACTCCAAGCCTGAGGAATTGGACATTCTAGACCGTAAAATCCTTCAGCTTGAAATCGAGCAGGAAGGCATCAAGCGCGAGGACGATAAAAAGAAATTGGCCGTCATTAAATCTGAGCTCAGTGAACTTTATGAAGAACGCGACGCACTCAGTGCCGTTTGGGAACGCGAGAAAAACAGTGCAGAGCGCATTCAGGAGATCAAAGAACGCTTGGAGCAGTTAAAGCTTGAAGCCGAGCGCGAGGAGCGCGCCGGCAACTATGGCCGGGTCGCTGAAATCCGCTATGGATTGATGCAAGAGGCCGAGAAAGAACTGAATAAAGCCGAAGCAGATCTCGAAAACAGCGAACGCACCATGATCAAAGAAGAGGTCACCGCTGAAGATATTGCCGAGGTTGTGAGCCGTTGGACCGGCATCCCCGTTCAAAAGATGTTAGAAAGCGAGCGCATGAAGCTGCTCCGTATGGAAGAAGAGCTCCATAAACGCGTGGTTGGGCAGGAAGCTGCCATTGGCGCCGTGAGCGACGCGATACGCCGTTCTAGAGCCGGTTTGGGCGATCCTAATAAACCTATTGGAAGCTTCCTATTCCTTGGAACGACCGGGGTGGGAAAAACTGAGCTGGCCAAGGCCCTCGCGGCCTACCTCTTCAATGATGAGCAGGCGATGACGCGGATCGACATGAGCGAATACCAAGAGAAGCATAGTGTGAGCAGATTGGTGGGCGCGCCGCCAGGATATGTTGGATACGATGAAGGGGGCCAATTAACCGAGGCCGTTCGTCGCATGCCCTACAGCGTTGTGCTCTTGGACGAGATTGAAAAGGCGCACCCCGACACGTTCAACATTCTCTTGCAGGTACTCGATGATGGCCGCCTGACGGATAATAAGGGCCGTACAGTGAACTTCAAGAACACCCTGGTGATCATGACAAGCAACATTGGCGCTCACCTGATCAACGAAGCCATCGATCAATACGACGGTGCGGAATACAGCACACTGATGAATAGATTGAAGCCTGAGCTTATTGGACTACTACAAAAGGTCGTACGCCCAGAATTCATTAACCGCATCGATGAAATCAGTGTATTCAGCCCGCTCGACAGAAGCGAAATGAGCAAAATTGTGGGCTTGCAACTAAATGTGGTGAAGCGACGTCTCAACGAGCAGAACATCACCTTGGAGGCCAGTCCAGAAGCCATTGCCCACCTCAGCGAGGCCGGTTGGGATCCACAATACGGTGCGCGACCGGTGAAACGCGCCATTCAAAACGAAGTGCTCAATGCACTGAGCAAGGAAATCATTGCTGGGAAGGTACATGCCGACGATGTGATCCTGTTGGATGCCTTTGAAGGCGAGCTGGTCTTCAGAAACGTGGACCTGCCCATTTCCTAAAGCTATTGCTAAAGCTACGAGGCCCGCCGCTGGCGGGCCTCGTAGCGTTTAATGATTTCTACACCACTGACTCCAAGAGCCATTGTACAAGGCAGGAACGGGGTAACCCGCATGCACCAAGGCTAAAATGGTGTGGCAAGCGGTCACTCCTGAACCGCAATGGACGATGACCTCTTTATCTTTTAACCTGCTAAAATGGGATTGCAGGGATTCCCCAGAAAGGAATTGCCCCCGTGAAATTACATCCGTTAAGGGCATATTGATTGCTCCAGAAATATGACCAGCCACCGGATCGATGGGCTCTTCTACCCCATCATAGCGTGCGGCGGCACGAACATCCACCAAGCACTTTCCGGAAGCGATAGCAGGAGCAATATCTTCCATATCGACGAGCGGCCATTGGTACTCCTTCACAGATGTGGAATAGGTCGTTGAAACTGGCGGCGCTTCACCTGTGGCAATGGGCAGCCCAATATTCTTTAGTGCGGTAAATCCTCCATCGACCACAGCGACGTTCTGATGGCCAATGGCGCGTAGCATCCACCACATACGAGCCGCAGCCATGATGCCACAGGTTCGATCGTACAAAATCACCGTGGAGTCCGGGGAAATACCCAAAGTTCCCAATATGTGAGCAAAGGTCTGTGGTGTTGGCAAGGGATGTCTGCCTAGGATGCTGGCATCTTCATACGGAGCACTGAGCCGCGTCTCAAGATCCACCCAACGGGCACCCTCAACATGTTCCTCAACATACGTGGCGTGCGCATTGGGCCCTGCCACTACGTCGCACATGATGACCTCAGCAAAATGCTCCTGCACCCATTGTGCGGAAACTAGCGTACCCATCATTATCGGTAAATTTTTTGCGCATCCAGCCATTGGGTCCAACGGCGCTGATTGACCAAGTGGCCCGCATAGTTGCGTGCAAAAGCATGATAACCGGGGTTATCTGGATTCGCACACATAAATAGGTAATCGTGCTTTGGAGCCTCTAATACCGCGAGCAAAGCCGCCTTTTCTGGTACACAAATAGGTCCTGGTGGCAATCCTTTGATCACATAGGTGTTATAGGGGTGCTCTAGCTTAAGGTCCCTGGTCAATACTCGGCGCACGGGTTGGTCTGGATCTAAATCATTCAAGGCAAAAATGACCGTAGGATCCGCCTGCAGTTTCATGCCCTTTTGCAACCTGTTCAAGTACAATCGCGCCACTAGGGGACGATCGGTCGCCTTAGAACTCTCCTTCATGACAATACTGGCCAAGGTACTGATCTCCCCGGGCGTCATTTTCATTGCTTCGGCCTGCTTGATGCGCGCCGGCGTCCAGAAGGCGATGGTGTTTTGATAAAGTTTGTTGGCGATGGATTTGGCAGAAGCATTCCAGTACACCTCATAGGTATCCGGTAAAAAGGCACCTAAGGCCAAGGGTCCCTCCCATCCGTCCATGGGCGCTTTCAACGCCTTGTACAGGTCCGTGCTATCTGCGAGCAACTGCTTGCCCAATTTTCCCGCGAGGTCCGCCAAATTATCCGCACCGGTGAAGGTGATGCGAATAGGTTCCTGCAACCCTGCCTTCAAGGCATTGATCAAGGTATTGTTGCTCATGCCTTGATCGATCACGTAGTGGCCAGATTTCACTTTCGCCAACCCCTTGTTTTTTGCGAGCATTAAAAACCCTTGTGGGTTTAGCAATACCTCATCCTCTAGCAACTGCGCGTAGAGCTGTTCGGCAGTCGTACCTTCTTTGACATACAGAGAATACGGAAGTTTTTCCTCGTTCACATTTGGCTCAAAGACCACATTGTAACCCGTAACCGCGATATAGATCATCGCAGCCGGCACCAAGATCCCGAAAAGCAGTACTAGGGCCTTTCTCATATGATGATCTTTTGGAAGATTTTGGCATCGACGTACTCGCCTTCCCACCAAATCCAATGCATAAGCACTCCTACTTCACGAAATCCGCGGGATTCGAAGAGGCCAAGACTCGCATCATTGATCATGGGTACATGTGCGTACAAATTCTCTACATGCAACGTATTGTAGGCATAATGCTCCATGGTTTCTAGGGCCAATTTCGACCAGCCCTTCCCCCTATGTTTTTCCTCAATTACAATACCCACGCCCGCTCGTTTGGTGAAGGGATCATAATCGAACAAATCGACCGCACCCACGGGATCTCCGTCGACATCTAAAATCAACCTCAGCTGGCCATCAGCCACAAGATTTTCGTGTCGGGTCAGGTATTGCCTTATGCTCAACATGGAATATGGCTCCTTGGTGGCGCTGGCGTACCAAATAGAGGAATCATTCTCAATATGCATGAGCCACTTCAAATCTGACTCTTCCGGGGCGCGTAACACGCCTACATCTTTGACAGGTATCATATGGGTTATAGTTCTATGGTTCCTTCAAACACCTTCACAGCAGGCCCTTTCAATACCACATCGGTAAATGGTCCCGTACCCTTGAAATCCACCTCAAGTACTCCGCCCTGGGCATAGAGTTTCACGGGTGCGGCGGATACCCATTGCTTCGCCACGGCGACCATCGCCGCACCGGTCGCCCCAGTGCCACATGCGAGGGTTTCCCCTTCTACGCCACGCTCGTAGGTTCTAATGGATAATTCATTATTGCAGGCTTGTATGAAGTTGATATTACATCCTTCGGTGCCATAACGGTTGCGAAGTTCGCGGGCGACCGAAACAAAATCGGGCCCAGCCATACGGTTTTCAACATGATGTGGAGAACCTGTATTTATGAACAACCCTCCATGGCGTTCTTCAACGGCAGGTGCATCGACCATTCCAAGAGCAACCTGATCTCCATCAAAAGTGGCCCAGTGGGGACCATCGATGGCCGTAAAGGTGGCTTTATCCTGAATGAGGCCAAGGTCTTGGGCGAACTTGGCAATGCAACGACCGCCGTTTCCGCACATGGTGCTTTCATTGCCGTCGGCATTATAGTAGACCATGTAAAAATCATCCCCTTCGTTGCGCGGCTTTTCTAGCAGCATCAGGCCGTCCGCGCCTATGCCGTAGTGGCGGTGGCAGAGTTCGGCGATGCGCTCAGAAGATAATTGGACCCCGTTCAACCTGTTGTCGAAGAGGATAAAATCATTACCGGCGCCGTGGTATTTGTAAAAGGTATGAGCCATTACTCCTTGGGATGTTAAAAGGCGTTAAAGTTATGCACTTCAGCGGGTACGCTACGTTGATTTGGTGTACAATTTGAAGATACGATAAGGAACCTTCATCAAAAAATTGCAGGCTATGAAAGTCACAACGAAAACTCTAGGTCTTTTATTTTTCACTGCCCTTGGGGGTGCAGCCATCGCATTGGGCGGTGCACATCTGATGGGCTACTCCGGTAAAACGGTCATCATCCAAGAACGCGACGCTCCTGTGGCCCAGCGCACCAATCTCAGTGCGGGGGCGGCAGCCATGCCTTCGGATTTTGTGGGCGCGGCAGAGCGAACGGTGGAAGCTGTGGTGCATGTCAAAACCACGGCAGAGCGCGTGCAGAATTACTACAACCCCTTCAACGACCTGTTTTTCGGGCGCCCCTCTACCCCTCAGCGCTTTGAAGTGCAGGGCAGCGGATCAGGCGTGATTCTATCCGAAGACGGATATATTGTCACCAACAACCACGTGATCGACGGTGCGAAGGACATCACTATTACGATGGCCAATAACGATGAATACAAAGCAACGTTGGTGGGCACGGATCCCACAACGGATATTGCGCTATTGAAGATTGAGGCGAAGGAATTGGACTATGTACAAGTGGCCAATTCCGATAATGTCCGCCTCGGCCAATGGGTCTTGGCGGTGGGCAATCCATTCAACCTTACCAGCACCGTGACGGCAGGCATCATCAGTGCCAAAGGGCGCGACATCAACATCATTGACGAGCAGAGCGCCATTGAGAGCTTCTTGCAAACGGATGCCGCGGTGAACCCAGGCAACTCCGGCGGGGCCTTGGTGAATACGGCCGGGGAATTGGTCGGAATCAATACTGCCATCTCTTCCCGCAGCGGTTCATTCGAGGGCTACAGCTTCGCCGTGCCTTCTAACCTCATGCTCAAGGTGGTCAAGGATCTGAAGGATTTTGGCCGAGTACAGCGTGCCTTCATGGGCATCAACTACAATGAAGTGACCCCTGCCCTCGCCGCGGAACTCGACCTCAACGTAAATTCAGGAGTCTATGTTGCGAATGTCATCGCGGGAGGTTCTGCAGACGATGCGGGCCTCAAGCTGGGCGATGTGATCATCAATGTTGCAGGCAAAGAAGTGCGCAGTGGGGCCGATTTAACCGAAGCCCTCGGCCAACACCGTCCGGGCGAACGCCTAGATATTGTGGTAAACCGCAACGGCCAGAATAAGAAGTTTGAGTTGTTGCTCAAGAATAAATTGGGCACCACAGAAATGCTGACTAAGGAAGAAGAGCTTCTCAGAAGCTTTGGTGCGGAACTCGAAAACCTCAGCGCCAACGACAAGCGCAGGTTAGGCATACGCAATGGCATCCGCGTTTGCTGAAATCTTGGGCGGTCGCTTCGAAAAGGCAGGCATCCCGGAAGGATTTATCATCATCAAGCTCAACAACATCTACATCGACGAGGTGGAGAAATTTGAAAACCTCGCACGCCAATTCAATCCTGGGGACGGCGTCCTCATCCAAGGATTTGAGCCGAATGGCAAGGCGAATTACTACGCCTTTGAGTGGTAAACGTTTGAGCAAGATGTAATTTTTGATACGAGCGGGCCTGCGGCCCGCTCGTCTTTTTTTCGCCGTCCGGCGGCTGCTAAGTGTAAAAATTACACACCCGAAAAAGAACACAACATACTGTTTTACAAGCATCTAAAAGTTTGTTTTTGGGTAGGCGTTGGTGGAATTGGTCCCTAACTTTACAGGAAAGAACCACCAACATTTCACCTACTATGATTGCTCAAAATGAGTACTCTCAAAAAGTCGGGCTTCGCATCGAAAACGAGCGACTCGCCGTGGACATCAGTGCTTGTGTACACGAATTATTTTACAACCGCGGTGTGGAGATTGTCCTGTTTCGCAACCAGTTGCGAGATAAAAGCTCCAGCCAAATCCTAGAACTTCACCAGTATGCCAATGATTTTGTGGGCAAGTCCATTCCCGTGGACCGCACCCTTGAAATGCTCAAGGCATTGAAGCGCACCGGGATCGAGCATGCCAAAATAGATATCGGCAAACTCACCCACCAGTGGACGCAAACGGAGGATACTGCAGAAGCCTTCATCATCAACACCCTCGGGCACTTGTTCCGTACCCCTACCCTTGAACCGCGCGACGTGGTGTTGTTTGGCTTTGGTCGTATTGGCCGCCTCTTAGCCCGTGAACTCATCGTTCAGGAAGGCAGCGGCAACCAGTTGCGACTGCGTGCGGTGGCAGTACGAAGCATTGATGCCGCCAGCCTACACAAACGGGCTTCACTATGGAAGATTGATTCCGTACACGGGGATTTCCCTGGAACCGTTATTGTGGATGAAGAGCGCATGGCCCTCGTGGTCAATGGACGTCCCATCTACTTCATCCCTACCCCGAACCCTGCAGCGGCAGATTACGAAGCCTATGGCATCAAGGACGCCCTGCTCATCGACAACTCTGGGGCCTTTAGAGATGATGTTGCCTTGAGTAAGCATCTAGATGCAAAAGGAGTAGATAAGGTCTTGTTGACCGCTCCTGGGAAAGGCATCCCAAATGTGGTGCACGGCGTCAACCAAATGGACGTGAGCAAAAAAGACCGCATTATTTCTGCGGCCAGTTGTACTACGAATGCCATCTCTCCTGTACTGAAGGTCGTGAACGACCACTTTGGCATTACCAAGGGGCATTTGGAAACCATCCATGCCTACACCAACGATCAGAACTTGGTCGATAACATGCATAAGAAGTACCGCCGCGGTCGTGCAGCAGCCATGAACATGGTCATCACCGAAACGGGTGCAGGCCAGGCCGTGGATAAGTGTATTCCAGGCTTGGGCGCTAAGTTGACTTCATCTGCCATCCGTGTACCGGTTCCAAATGGCTCCTTGGCCATTTTGAATTTGCAATTAGAAAAGCAAACGAATTTGGAAGAACTCTTGAGCACCTTCAAGCAGGCAGCCTTGGAAGGGCCGCTTGTAGAACAGATCCACTACAATACCTCCAATGAACTCGTATCGAGCGATATCGTTGGAAATGCCGCACCGAGCATTTTCGATGTGCACGCTACTCAGGTAACTCCGGACGGCATGACGGCCATCTTATACATCTGGTACGACAATGAATATGGATACAGTCGCCAAGTCTTGCGACTGGCCAAACACTTCACGGGCGTGCGGCGCCCGGCGTATTATTAAAGAAAAAAACCGGGGCTAGCGCCCCGGTTTTTTTTATTCGTTGATGATGAGTTGCAGTAGCCCAGCATTTGAGTTGATGCTTTCTTCCAAACTGATCATACTCTCGGTGTTCTCCACTCCTTCAATATCGTTGATGCGGAAAATGACGTCCTTCGCGTGAGAGGCATCTCGGCAACGAATCTTACAGAAGATCCCGTATTTACCCGTAGCCAAATGCGCTACGGTTACCTCAGGCACCTCGCGCAACAATTCGATGATATCAGGTGAAGACAATGAACGCTTGGTAAACAAACCTACGTACGCAATGAATCCAAAGCCAAGTTTTTCGTAATCCACACTGATGGAGGTACTCTTGATGATCCCTAAAGATTCCATCTTCTTTACACGCACGTGTATGGTTCCTGGGCTAACCAATAAGTCCTTGGCAATTTCAGTGAATGGCTTTCTAGCGTCCCTTACCAAGTACTCTAGAATTTGCTTGTCGAGTTTATCGATTTTCATAGGTCTGAGTTAACGCTAGCAAAAGTAAGCAATATGCATTTTGCAGTATTCACAATTTTAAACGTTAATTATTGCACAAATTTAGATAGTAATTTGTTTCTCGTTCAAAAAAATCAACGTATTTTTGCATCGAACACAATAATTAAGGTCAAACCTTATTTAAATATTAAAAAAACACATTTATGACTGACGCACACAATATATCGACCACCAATACACCTCTATACACCATCAACAATCCTGAGAGCGTAATCGAGGTATACTTGGATTTGGATAACGATGTAGTTCGTGAGTTGAAGTGTTTGAACTACAATAGATGTAAGGAATATACTTACCCTATTAATGAGTATTTAGAACGATACAGCCACCACCCTGCAGGCAAAGCCATCAAAGCAGAGCTGGAAGCTGTACTTGCATAAACAATCTTTCCGTTCACTCTGTTTGTATTTGGGTTAAGGTAGCGCTGGGGAAAGCAGCGCTACTTTTTTTTGTGCCAAAAAAAACGCCCCGAAGGGCGTTTGTTATTTCTTCACGAACGGCAGCTTCACTACCTGTGCTTTAATCAGCTTCTCTCGAATCACCACCGCGAACTGGCTGCCTTCGCCTGCCAGTGCCACCGGGACATAACCCATGCCAATGTTTTTGCCGGTAGTAGGACTATTGGTTCCTGAGGTCACACGTCCAATGACATTGCCTTCTAGATCAGCGATCTCGTAGCCGTGTCTTGGAATGCCTCGGTCGATCATTTCAAATCCAACGAGCTTCTGGCTCACGCCCGCTTCTTTCTGTGCCGCGAACTTCTCAGAGGAAACGAATTCCTTAGTAAACTTTGTAATCCAGCCTAAACCAGCTTCTAGTGGGCTGGTGGTATCGTCAATATCATTGCCGTACAAACACATCCCCATCTCTAGGCGTAAAGTATCACGGGCACCCAAACCTGCTGGCAACAAACCGTGAGGTTCGCCAGCAGCCAATACGGCATCCCAAAGTTTCTTGGCATCCTGGTTGAATACATACAATTCAAAACCACCCGCACCTGTATACCCAGTCGCTGAGATGATTACATCTGCAATACCTGCGATTTCTCCAATGACAAAGTGGTAGTACTTGATCTCTGCCAAATCCACACCGGTCAAAGTCTGCAGGATTTCCGTCGCCTTAGGACCTTGAACCGCCAAGAGCGAATACGCATCACTATCGTTGCGTAAGGTCACATCCAACCCTTCGGTGTATTGCATCAAATGGTTCCAGTCCTTTTCCATGTTCGACGCGTTCACCACGAGCAAGAAGTGCTCATTGCTGAAACAGTACACCAACAAATCATCCACAATACCGCCTTCTTCGTTCGGCATGCAGCTGTATTGAATCTTACCAGGCAAGAGTTTGCTGACATCGTTCGAGGTCACCTTTTGCAAGAATGGCAAGGCATCCGGGCCTTCGACGAAAAACTCGCCCATGTGGCTCACGTCAAACATCCCTGCCGCTTCGCGTACTGCGTGGTGCTCGTTTTTTAGTCCGCTGTACTGCACGGGCATGTTGTAGCCTGCGAATGGGACCATTTTTGCGCCCATTTCAATGTGGGTGGCTTCTAGTGCTGTTGATTTTAAATCTGACATCTTCTGTGTATAAGTGGTTCTTTTATCCGTGTATGCGTTCAGTGTTGCCCAATTTTGACATCACCTCCGCTTCAAATGCTAATAATCCCTCCCACATCTCATCGACCTTCTCACGATCAAAGTACTTGCGTGCGAGGGTAATAAACATGGTGTAATGGTTGGCCTCAGAAATCATAAGGGTATGGTAGAAGGAGGCCAATTCTTCGTCTTCGATGTTCTCGCTCAACACCTTAAAACGCTCACAACTGCGCGCTTCAATGAGTGCACAGAGCAACAGCTTTTGCGCCAAGCGCTCTTCGCGGTTAACGCCCTTGTGAAAATAGGTCTGTAGTTCGTTGACATATTCATCGCGGCGTTCACGTCCCAAGACCATACCGCGCTGCATCATTCTATTGTGCACCATCTGGAAATGGCCCATCTCTTCACGGGCGAGTGCCGTCATTTTATCGACGAGTTCGGATTTCTCAGGATATCCTATGATCAGGCTGATCGCCTGTGATGCAGCCTTTTGCTCACAATATGCGTGATCCGTTAAGATCTCCTCAATGTTCTTTTCTGCAATGTTTGCCCATCTTGGGTCGGTGGGCAGTTTCAAACCTAACATACTCATGAGAAACTGATTTTATCGCGCTGCTGGGCCGCAAAATTAACCATCAATTCCCACTTCGCCATCTCCTTTAAGGTCTTTGTGCTGAGGCCGCTACCACCGGCGTGATTACGCATGGAGTAGGTTGGCCAATTCCTCCCCGTAGTCAATGAACTCTAGCGTCTCATCCGTACGAGCAAGCTTCAGCTTATTGAAGATGAGTAGGGCCTCTCCATTACTTTCTACATGGGAGATTTGGTGGTCTTCAAAGAATTGGACCACTTCATCTGTAAAGAAGGATTGCAACTCCTTTTCGTCCTCTCCCATCACCATGAATTTCTTGGAGAATTTCGAGAACATCTTGAATTCAATGTCTTTGTATCCCGTGAAGGCGATGACGCGGTCGAACAGCTTCTCGTAGGCCTTCTCGCGCTCCATCGTGAAGATGGGTAGCGCACGGTTGAGTTTGAGAACCATCAAGGTAGTATTAAAGGTTTCTGCCGTGAAGGCCTTTCCCTCATTGAAAATCACATCGGCAATCTCCCAGCTCGCCTCTGTATCCTTGTAGGAGCCGTTCAAACAATTGTTCTTGCGCTCAATAGGTCGGATTTCGAAGAAGTGGAATTGCTTGAGGTAGCTCGTATTCCAGTTGACCTCGCGTGAATAGCTGTACCCCTTTTCGGTGGCCAAATTGCGCAATCGTTTTTCGCGGTGCGTCAGCTTCACACTTTCGCTGGTCACCATGAATTTCAATGCCTTGTTGTAGGTGGATGAGGAAATATGGGCGTCCAGTCCTGAAATGAAGACCTTCCCTCCCGATTCTCTTTGCTTGTTCAAAAACTCAACGAGGTAATCCATGTACGACATATCCACCAATCGAGTTTCGGAAAGGTCGATGTTCACATCGGCATCCTCAGGAATTTGTGCGACCAATTTATCCAACTTGATAATGCCCAAGAAATTGGCAATACCGCGCACCTTCAGAATATAACTACGGTCGGGCAACGGGATCAACCGAGTTCGCGAAGAATAGACCAGTTTGAAAAATTGTGGTACCGGAATACGCGCCAGCAATATGTGTGTCACCAACACTAAAATGGAACCGCCTAACAAGCCGACGAGAAGGTTGGTATACAAGGTGATTACCATGGTAATCATAAAGAACACTAATTGCTCAATCCCTTGATTATACACCTGTTTGAATACGGCAGGTGAAGCTAATTTAAAGCCTGTATGGACCAATAGTATGGCGAAGGCACAAAGCGGTACTTGGCGCATAATAGGACTGAGCACTACAATGAACAGCAGTAAAAGCAACCCTTGGTACATATTAGACCATTTGGTTTTTGCACCGTTCTGAATGTTGACTGTACTTCTAATGATCACCGAAATAATAGGTAAACCACCAATCAACCCACTGATCATGGTACTAATCCCTATTCCAGTTAGATCCTTATTCAAATCTGTTTTGCGCTTGTACGGGTCAATTTTATCTACAGCCTTGGCAATGGCCAAGTGTTCAATACTCGTGATGATCAACATCGAGAATACAATTCCCCAGAATTCAAGCGTATTGATCTTCCCAAAGTTGGGGTGCATAATGGAATCTGTAATGGTATCCGGAATATCCAATAACAGCTCTGGTCCTACAGCATAAGCGTTGCCTAAGAACGAAATCTGGTGGGACTCAAAGAAGTTAAAGGCATATACGAAGGGCAGCGAGAGCACGATGACCCACATCGGCACTGGCAAGAAGTGGAAGAACCGGTTGGTAATCTTGCTGTTGAACAAAATCATCAACAGTCCCGCCAGTGATATCAATACCACAAAAGGATTGGCGTGCGGGAGCATCACCACTGCATCTACCAGGTTATCGACGATATTTGCACCTTCGGAATGGGTACCGAGGGCCACGTGAATCTGCTTGGCGAAAATGATAATCCCAATGGCCGCCAAGAGTCCTTGAATGACCGAACCGTGGAAAATATCTGCAATACGTCCCAGTTTAAAGATTCCCAACAAAGTCTGTAGCGCTCCTGAAACCACTGCAGCAGCAAGTACATAGTTAAAGGCTTGACCGGTGCCGTCGTCCATCAATACAATTCCCAAGAGGATGACCCCGATGACCCCTTTGGCCGGTCCGTTGACGGAAATATGACCTCCGCGGTAGAATGTGGTCACCACACCCCCTACCACAGCGGAGAATATCCCTGCCATGGCTGGGGCACCTGCGGCCAAGGCAATACCCAAGGAAAGCGGCAAGGCGATGAGTGCCACGCTGACCGCCGCAATCAAATCACTCTTCCAGTGCTGTACTAGCCCTTTTAATCCTCCATTTGGTGTGCCTTCCATCTATTTATCTCTGTTTTTTAGTGCGCCTAAAAGCTCGTTCATTTCTTGCGTGGTCCCTTTGAAGATGCGACCTATCCTGCCACTTGGCCCAGAAGAAAATACATATTTCCCACTAAAAGCGAGGGCATGCATGGCCGTAGTGTCCATCACATGCAACGCACTGTCTAGATAGCGAATGCCTGTGGTACCTGTAAAGTAGAGGTGCTCCCCGTCGCTACACACATCCGAAGTGTAAGGCAACTCGGCCAACTTTTTCATAGTCGCGGTATCGTCCTGCCCGGTCATTAAATCTGCCACGAGTGAAGTTCTGTAGGTATTTTCCTCATCCATATAATCCCCACCGACGATGTAGAGCTTTTCCTGATCCCAATAATGTGCAAAGGCGCCCTGAGAAGGCGTTCCTTGGGCCAATTCAATGTACGAAGGCGTCCAACCCAATCCATCGCGCAAATCCATCGTTACGTGCAATCGACTTACCGTTCCGCCCGAGACAATGGACATGATGTTATTGCCCACGGTAATGGCAGATCCACTGGCGGCAAAGCTTGCTTCACCATCAATAGCCTCGGGGCCTTCAATCTCAGTCCAAGAGCGACCACCGTCCCCTGTGCGCAGCAGCTTGAATCTGCCCTCCACAGGGTCGCCGTAGATATAGCCAATACTATCGTTTACAAAGACTACCCCGTCCAAAAAGGTGCTTTGTGCAGTATCTGCAAAGACTCTGCTCCACTGCTGTCCACGTGTATCCGTGTGGTAGATATAGGTCGGTGCTCCTGCGCTTACGGCCACAAACTCTTTGTCGTTGAGCGCCCAAACACTGCGAAACTGACTCTCTCCTGAGCCCGGGATTTGCTGAACATTCCAATGAATTCCTTCATCTAAACTGAAGGCGAACAGTCCATGATTGCCTCCGACAACAACCACGGAATCGTTAGCGGCATGCAAGCCTCTAAAGCTTACATCTGAATCACCTTCAAATAGAATCACATGATCAACCACCGTCAAGTGGTCAGTGCTCATCAACTTCTTGATAGAAGTATAGGCAATGAATAGGACGAGAACTCCTAAAATGTAGATGAAACGTTTTGACATGTCCGTGATGTGTTTGCGTTAAGATACACAAGGACGTTTAGAACGCAAAGTAAATGAACGGCTGAACCTCAGCACTTAAGATTTGGTAAATGACCGCGACGGCAGCAACACTGAGCAAGAACAACGTCCACACGGAAGCAGCGCTTACCCATTGACGCATCTTTTCCTTGTACACGCTCGGTATCCAGTGGATGAGGTAACCGAGAATGAGGACGGCGTAGAATTTCCAATTGGCCACCAACACCTCTCCGACCGTATCCCAACCGAAGTCCGATGGGATTTTAGACAGAATACCTATGGCACCTTCCCAAGTAGGCGACCTAAACCAAGCCCGCGTGAATGTGATGAACACCAAGGTGAGCACCAACCCGATGGCTTTATTGTAGGCTTTACTCTTGTCGGCCCAAGGGGAGATTTTCTTCCAATTCTTGTACACGACCAACCCCACACCATTGAGCGTACCCCAGGTGACGAAGTTCCACGAAGAGCCATGCCACAAACCGCCCAGCACCATGGTGAGCATCAGGTTGATGTTGGTATTCACCCAACGCTCTGTGCCGCGGCTGTAGCGCATCAACACAAAACCTAGTGCAAATAAGGCGGCCAGGCCTATACTGAGCCAAGGGCTGCCCACGATCAGTGCAATCATCAAAAAGAAGGCGAAGACTATGGTGTAGGAAGCGATGCTCCCCTCTCTGTTCCCTCCCAGTGGGATGTAGAGGTAATCGCGGAGCCAAGTGCTAAGGGAGAGGTGCCAACGGCGCCAGAAATCCGCCACAGAAGTTGCCTTGTACGGACTGTTGAAGTTCTTTGGAAGGGTGAAGCCCATGAGCATGGCAATCCCGATGGCCACGTCGGTGTAGCCCGAGAAATCCGCATATACTTGGAGCGAGTATCCGAACAGTGCACTCATGGTTTCGAATCCAGAATAAAGCTGCGGGTTATCGAAAACGCGATCGATGAATTGCACTGCGAGGTAATCTGCGAGGACCAATTTCTTCAGCAATCCGTTCAAAATCCAGAACACCGCCAATCCCGCGCGCTCCTTGGAGAGTTTGTACGGCTCGTACAACTGCGGAATAAACTCCGAGGCTCGTACAATGGGCCCTGCCACCAGCTGCGGGAAGAAGCTTACATAAAACCCGAAATCCAATATGTTCTTCACCGGCTTGATGTGCCCTCGATAGATATCCACGCTATAGGAAATGGTCTGGAAGGTGAAGAAGGAGATCCCGACCGGCAATAATATGCGGTCGAAGATGAAGTTCGTGCCGATGGCTTCATTGGTCCACAGGGCGAAGTGATTGATCACTTCGAGTTCGATGCCGGTGAGGTCGTGGATGAAATCGGCCACGAAATAGGCATATTTAAAATAGCCCAAGACGAAGAGGTTCACCACTACGCTCAGGGCGACGAGCGTTTGTCGTTGCCACTTCACCTTGTTGCGATAAATGGCGCCCCCGATCAAGAAATCCGCCAGGGTGGAGAAGAGTAGGATGATGAAATAGAACCCGCTGGTTTTGTAGTAGAAGAACAAGGAAACCGCAAACAAGAAGATGTTGCGACGCGCTGTGTTCTTGTACATCACACTGTACCCGCCCATGACCAAGGCAAAGAAGACCCAGAAGTACTGCTGGGTGAAGAGCAGCGGGGTCGACGGATCGTAGGTGAACCAAGCAGAGAGTTGTTCCATCATGGCGCTAAGGATTGTAAATGCGTTTCATAATCCTCCCACAAGGCCCAGAACAACAAAGTAGCATTGAGCCTATACCCGGCGTTGGTAAAGTGGATCTTATCAGATTTGGCCAAGCCTTTCTCTTCCCAAATGGCGATGCTATTGAGTCCACCCATGACTTGGAACAGGTCCCAGTACACAGCGTTGTGTTCTTTACTGAGTTGCTGCATCACTTCTTGAACGTCCAACGCGTGCTCGTTCGGCGTACGGCGTTTGTAGTAGCTGTCGTTGTTGGTCATGAAAATGAATTGGCAATCTGGATTGATTTCTCGGAACCAATTCACCAACGTATCGTAGCGCATCTTATACTCTTCCGGGTGCCATTCACTATCAGGCTTATACGCATCGTTGATGCCCAGCCCAAAAATGACCAAATCCGCCCCAACATATTTGCCCTGCTCGACAAAGTTCTCACTGCGCAAGAAGCTTTTCGTCGCGGCACCATTGACCCCAAGGGCATGGTAGACCAATCCCGCTTCTTCGCGCACCATTTGCACGCCTTGCAGGGTATACTGAGGATCTTCACCCTCGGCCACCTCAAAACGAACGGCCACCGAATCTTGCAGCTCATTGTAGAACCATCGGCGCACTCCGGCCACCGTATCTACTGCGACAGAATCTGGCGCCGGCACCCCAACGGGCACCATGGTATTGCTCGAGCTGTGCTCAAACAAACGCAATTCTGTAAAGCCATAGGCCTTGCCCGCCTTCCGAAAACTCTGCAGTTCAAATCCTGCCTCTACATCTCGGGTGATGGCATCAATCCCGCTAAAGCCCCACGGACAATTATTGCGTGGAATGCTATTTCTACATCCTTCCCAAGTCCCTATTTTCTTCACATAGATATTGCCCGGCATATTGGTATTCGCCAAGCGATGTGGAAAGAAGAAACCACGTTCGATATTTAGGGATGGGGCCAATTCTCCCAGCTGCGAGCGCAACGTGTGACTCAAGGTCCCGCCCTGAACATGCGACCCGCCCATGTGCACCACATTGACCTTGCCCTCCTGCTCAAAAATCGCCCGGTCGAGTTTCTCGTAGAATTTCTCCATGCCCTTATCAGAGCCGAAAAACTGCAAATGGTTGGCGCTGGTATCCAAAAACGGGTACTTCAGCGCAATAGCCCCCATCTCCTCCTGTGCTTGGACAGGAAGTGCTAGGGCCATCATGACAAATGCAATAAATATTCTCATGGGGCAATTGAATCTTGTGCCGCCGTATCTACCGGCGCGGTATTATATGCACGAACAGAATCCTCACGTCGCTCGGCTTCCTCTGCCAAACGCTGCTTTTCTGCACGGTAATTCTCCTGGGCCAGTTCGACCATCTCTGCTAACCTATTGCCTACCCACTGTGCGCCCTTTGGCGTGAAGTGGATGTAATCTTTCACGGCAAATGCCGGCTCCTGATCTACCCATCGAACCATGGAGCCTTCCCCGCCCATAACATCATAGAGGTCCCAGTACACGGCTCCCCGCGCCAACACCTCAGTACGCAAGGCTTGCTTAAAGGGCTGAATGAGCGGATAGCTTTCCATCTTCAAGCCATTCTTACGCGCCATGTCCGACGGCCCTACGTAGATGATGGCGGCATTTGGATAGAGGGATTTGATGTGGTTGATCTGACGCGCGGCCGAACGGGCAAAGCGCTTGGCATGGGCTTCGTCTTTCAAATACGGTACGGCATTCCCGCCGTATTGGAGAATAATCAAGGAATAGGATTCGCGTTCGAGGTGCGATTTGAATTGGTCCGCATCTAACTTGCTAAAGACCATCCCCGAGGCACCGCGCATGGCCACATTGTCCACATGCACTCCCGTAGGACTCTCGAAACTGACCCCAAAGATTCTTGGACTCTCATCGGATTGCAGGGCCAGGGTAAACTCGCCATCCTCCGGAATATCAAGGGCCAAGGCTCCTTCATAAAACTCCGGGAAGGCGCGCGTGGAGAACACCGTATCTGCCACATAGATTTGGGCAATGACAAAGGCCGTAGTGCGCAAGCTCAAGCGGACCCGAGTAAAATCGCGCGCTAGGGTATATCCCCAGTTGCGCTTGCTAAAGGTCACCTGACCTGCATATCCTGTTCCCGTCGCGTTCGGCGCCAACATCGTGAACGATGCCAAATGCCCGTAGGCCATATCCTTGATGGCCGTATCGCGTCGACCAAAGGCCGTTTTCCTCACAAACCCTTCGGCATTCACAAAATCCAAAGAGGCCGGCTCCACCAAAGGCTCCAGCGCCACGTATCCAAAGCCGCGTCCGCCATAGTTCTTCTGCAAGCTGTTTCTGAGCTGCATGGTGATGCGATCCCCTTCGAGCTGACTGTCCCCATAATGAATGATGCGAACGGTATTGCGCTCACCGCGCTCCAAGCTCCCCAAGGCTTCAAAAAATGGCGCCAAAGCATCCCACTGCCCTATCTGGAGCGTGGTATCCAGCACAGGCATTTCCTTGACGACCTCCACTACTTCCGCCGGTAGGGTATCTAGGTCCAAGGAATCCACAGCCCAAGCCACAGTATCCTCGAGCACCGCTTCACTAGGGGTCCACAAAGGTCCCAATAGGTCTTGCGGCTGGTAAAAGCCCAATTCAAATTCGCCCACCTTGACCTTCTCCTTTGGCGACAGAAAACTCAGCCCGGTAATGACCAAGCCCAATGCCACGAGAAAAAGAAAAATGTGAACCGGTTTCTGCATACCCTACAGCGTACTAGGGTATTTATCTGGTGAATAATCCGATATGGTTTGGGTTTGGATGCGCAACTTTTCGCCGGCCTTGATCAGCTCGTCGACCTTGTTCCAAGACTTGATATTATCTGCGCTCACTCCAGGGAACTTGTTGGCAATGCCCCACAAGGTATCTCCCGGTTTTACTTCATAGGTAATGTAAGAGGCCTCATCCGTAGGCACCACTTCCGCCACCGCCTTGGGCGCTTCTTCCTTTGGCGCCGCGGCCACAGCCGCTGCAGGTTGCTCGTAGCCTGAACTCTTCGGCACCCATACGTTGAGCTTCTGCCCGGCGTAAATGGTGTTGCCACGTATTCGGTTCCACTTTCTGATATCGTCGACCTTGGCACCAGTATTGGCGCTGATCTTCCCGAGGTAATCCCCCGAGCGGACGGTGTAGGTAATCAACTTGTGTGTATTCGGATCCGGCATGAACGATAACACCTGCTTGCGTCTGCGTTCGTATTGTGCCTCTAAACCTTCTTGGTAAGACGCTTGTGAAGCGCTGAGTTCGGCTAATTTCGCCTCATCTGCCGCCAAGCTCGTTCCATACAAGGCTACCCCTGCCGGCAAGATATCACGGCGCAAATGTGGATTGGCGGCCTCAATGGTACGCAACGGCACACCCGCCTCATCGGCTAAATCCTCAAGCAACAAATGACCGCCCTTGTACTGGAAAATCTCCTGTGCCGCGACAGTCGCCTGCTCATTATAAAATTCGAGTGCTGCACGCTTGCCCTTCACCGGATCAAAGCGCTCGTCGACAAATTCATTGATTTTTAGGCCCATTCTCACGGCTTGAACTCGCGTCAAGGCCAAGACCTCCTCACTCGCCCAACCGGCCGGCGAAAAAGCACCCGATTCTGCCTCCAACTCCCAATGAATATCTCTTAATGTATCAGCCGTAATGGCAGATACAGAAACCCCGCCTACAAAAAAAAGCAGGAAAAAAAGCATTGATATTGGAGTGGATTTCGTCATCGTTCTTCCAAAGATAACGCTTCCAAAAAGGCTTTTATCACCTAAAAGGGCAAGGAATTAATGAACTATTCACAACCGGAAGTTAAAAACTCTAAAAGTTTCGTCGATAGTGCGCTACGGCACGCGACCGATGAGGTCGTAATCGTGCGCATCAACCACTTCTACTTCGCAGAAATCCCCAATTTTCAGGTAGATATCTTCCGCTGGGATCAAGACTTCGTTGTCCACATCTGGGCTATCAAATTCCGTGCGCCCGATGAAATAGCCTCCCTCCTTGCGGTCGATGAGTACTTTGTAGGTGTGTCCAATTTTCTCTTGGTTCAACGCACGCGAAATATCCATTTGAACGGCCATGATCTCGTCCACACGTTGTTGCTTTACTTCAGCAGGAACATCGTCCTCTAAAGTATAGGCATGGGTGTTCTCCTCATGACTGTAGGCAAAGACGCCCAAACGGTCGAAGCGCTGCTCACGAACCCAGTCCAACACCACTTGGTGGTCTTCCTCCGTCTCACCGGGGTAACCCGCAATCAAAGTCGTACGAATGGTAATGCCCGGCACTTTTTCACGCATTTTAGCGAAATTGCACATCGTCCTCCAAAGAATAGCATGACGTTGCCCAAACGGTCGAAGCGCTTCACGAACTCCAGTCACAACAAGGCATCTGTTTTCGCCTTGGTCGTACCGCGGCGCATGCTCTTTAAAACCGGATCAGCGATGTGCTGCAGGGGAATATCGATGTAATGACACACCTTCGGCTCCTCGCGAATGACATCTAGAACATCCTCAGGGAATCCTGAAGGGAACAAATAGTGCAATCTGATCCACTCAATGCCCTCGACTTTCACCAAGGCACGCAGCAAATCCGCCAGCTTGCGCTCTTTATACAAGTCCAAACCGTAGTAGGTCAAATCCTGCGCGATCAGGATCAATTCCTTCACGCCTTTCGCTGCCAATTTCTCGGCCTCAATGACCAAATCCTCGATCGGCGTCGACTTATGTCCACCGCGCATCAACGGAATGGCACAGAAACTACAAGGACGATCGCAACCCTCTGCAATCTTCAAATACGCAAAGTGCTTGGGCGTCGTCGTCATGCGTTCCCCCACCAATTCGTGTTTGTAATCAGCCCCTAAGGTCTTCAACAACAAGGGCATATCACGGGTCCCAAAGTAGGCATCCACATCCGGAATCTCTTGTTCTAGATCCGGCTTGTAGCGCTCTGACAAACACCCTGTCACGTACACGTGATCCACCATGCCACGCTCCTTCTTATCGGCGTAATGCAAGATGGTATCAATGCTCTCCTGCTTCGCATTATCAATGAAGCCGCAGGTGTTGATGACCACAATGTTGCCTTCCTCTTCTTCCGGAGCTTCATGGGTGACTTCTTTGCCGTTGGCTTTGAGTTGTCCCATCAATACCTCTGAATCATAGATGTTCTTAGAACACCCCAAGGTCACCACATTGATCTTGTTCTTTTTAGGGCTTTTCGTACGCATGGATTACTTATTGAATAAGCTTGAGGCAAATGCCTGTGGATTAAATAGTTGTAGATCTTCCATTCCCTCACCGACACCGATGAATTTCACGGGAATATTCAGCTGATCTGAAATGCCAATGACCACCCCACCTTTTGCCGTACCGTCGAGTTTAGTCACGGCCAAAGAGGTGATCTGTGTTGCCTCTGCAAAAGCCTTAGCTTGTAATAATGCGTTCTGTCCCGTGGATCCGTCGAGTACCAGAAGCACTTCATGCGGTGCACCAGGAATGACCTTGTCCATCACACGACGCACTTTCGACAGCTCCTGCATGAGGTTGGTTTTATTGTGCAATCGACCCGCTGTATCAATAATGGCAAGGTCTGCGCCCTTACTCACGGCATGTTGCAATGTATCGAACGCCACGGACGCCGGATCCGAGCCCATCTGCTGCTTGACTACGGGCACGCCGGTGCGCTCGCCCCAAACCACTAACTGGTCAATGGCGGCCGCACGGAAGGTATCGGCTGCACCCAAAACAAGGTTGTACCCCTTCTGTTTGAACTGGTGGGCCAATTTTCCTATGGTCGTCGTCTTACCTACACCGTTCACCCCTACCACCATCAGTACATAGGGTCCTTCGGTTTTAGGAAGTTCGAAATCTTCCCACATGCCACCCTCGTGTTTCATCAAGTTTGAGATGATCTCGTACAGCATGTCCATGAGCTCGTGCTCGCCCATCACCTTATCACGAGCAACGCGCTCCTCGAGGGCTTCGATGATTTTTACGGTCGTATCCAAACCCACGTCTGAAGTGATCAATGCTTCTTCGATCTCGTCGAGCACATCGTCGTCCACCGTGCTTTTACCAGCTACGGCGCGAGTAATCTTTTCAAAGACGCTACTACGTGTCTTCTCAAGGCCTTGGTCTAAGGTCTCTTTCTTGTCTCTCGTGAAGAATTTTGAAAAGAAGCTCATTGTTCAATGGGTTAGATATAAAAAAACCACTCCGGGGAGTGGTTCAAATATCGGTATTAAGACGGAATCTTATTTCAAGAAGTCGTTCGCCATGTCTTTAGACACAACACGCTCTTCGAAAGAGTATGATCCTTTAGAAGTCTTAACAGCTTTAATCACCTTAGTGAACTGCTTTGCATCTGCGCTCTTAAGCGTTGCTACTACTTTCTTTGCCATCTTACTTAATCTCTTTGTGAACAGTCATACGCTTCAAGATGGGGTTGTATTTCTTCAACTCCATACGGTCTGGCGTATTTTTCTTGTTCTTAGTTGTGATATAACGAGAAGTACCTGGCATACCTGACTCTTTGTGCTCGGTACACTCTAGGATTACTTGAACGCGGTTACCTTTCTTCGCCATGTCCTAAATTATTTTACAACGAATCCTTTTGCTTCAGCTTCTTTAAGCACAGCAGAGATTCCTTTTTTATTGATCGTTTTCAAAGTCGAAGCAGCAACTTTCAACGTTACCCAACGGTCTTCCTCAGGGATGTAGAACTTCTTAGTGAACAAGTTCGCGTTGAACTTGCGCTTGTTCTTCTTATTCGAGAAAGATACGTGGTTTCCGGTCATTGCCTTCTTACCTGTCAAATCACAAACACGTGACATAATCTTATAATCTTATGGGTTGTACCAAAATGGTTTGCAAAATTAAGGCAATAAATATTATTGACCAACTATTTAAGCGCTGTAATCTTCAACTTCTTTAAGCAAGTTATTAAGGGCTGCAAAAATAGTCTTTTGAATGTTGCGCTCACGCACCTTACCAAAGGTGAATTTCTCAGCAATAGTACGGGTTGGACCGGCAATTGCAATCCAGCTTGTGCCCACCGGTTTGTCCGGCGTTCCACCCCCTGGTCCGGCAATACCACTCACCGCTACCGCAAAATCTACATTTAATCTTTGGCGCGCACCCTCCGCCATCTGTCGAACAACCTCTTCACTCACCGCTCCCTTAGTCACAATAGTATTGTGATCCACACCGAGCATGGTTTCCTTAATATCGTAGCTGTAGGCCACGATGCTGCCTTGGAAATACGCGGAAGATCCCGCCACACTCACCAGAGCAGCGCCTATGCCCCCACCGGTGCAGCTTTCTGCCGCTCCTACGGTGAGGCCACGCTTGGTCAACACCTCGCCCAAGTATTCCTCAATGGCCTTGTTCGAGCCGTCCATCAGGTCATCTCCCACCGCTTTGCGCAAGGTTTGCACGGCGCGTTGGATGTCGCTTTTCAAATCGTCGTTGCGCTTTCCGCGGGCAGTCAGGCGCAGACGTACCAGTCCTGGTTTAGGCAGGTAGGCCAATTTTATGCTGGGCGCAAACTCCCCTTCCAAAGGTTCAATGCGATCCGCCAACACACTTTCCGGCACACCCACCACAAATAACGTATGGTGAATGATTTGGTAATCAATCTCATCTCGTAGCAAAGGCAGCAGTCCATCTTGTACAATGTGCTTCATCTCATAAGGCACACCCGGCATGCTAATTATACGGCGGCCTTCGTGGCGGAATAACATCCCCGGCGCCGTGCCCTTGTGGTTGAAGATCACCTCACATACCTCTGGAACCAAGGCTTGCTGTTTGTTGCGCTCCACGGGCGTACGGCCAAAGCCTTTGAACAGCTCTACGATATGGTCCCACACATCTTCGCGAAAAACCATCTCACTGCCGAAGTATTGCGCCAAGGTTTGCTTGGTCAAATCATCCTTCGTAGGCCCCAGCCCGCCTGTCATCAGGACGAGTTGAGTTTCAGGATACAGACCCTCAATGGCCCCAATGATCGCCTCAGGCGTATCTGAAATACTATTGATGCGCGTGACCTCAATACCTTCCTCACCGAGCACCTGTCCCAGCCAAGCACTATTGGTATCTACGATCTGCCCAATTAAAATTTCATCGCCTATGGTGATAATCTCTGCTTTCACTTCCTTTACTTTTGAGGGAACAAACTTACTATACGATGTCCTATTCCGCGTCTGAACTCATTCTAAATCCCGACGGCAGTGTGTACCACCTCGGCCTTCGTGGTGAAGATATCCCCAACCTCGTTTTTACCGTAGGTGATCCAGACCGCGTTTCCAGCATCACTGCCCATTTCGACCAAATCCATTGGACCAAAATCCGCCGAGAATTCAACATCGTTCGCGGCACCTTGAAGGGCCAAGAGGTTCTCGTCCTCTCCACCGGCATGGGCACGGACAACATTGATATCGTTATGAATGAGCTTGATGCTGCGGTAAACATCGACCCTGTAACACGAGAAGACCGCCCATCGTTCAGAAAATTGACCATTATTCGCATTGGTACTTCCGGGGCCATTGACCCAAACCTTCCCTTAGGCACCCACCTTTGCAGCACTGGCGCCCTAAGCTTCGACGGCCTTTTGCCTTTTTATAAGCACGACTTCCAAACCGTGGCCATTGAAGGAGCCCCGTTCGCACCCTTTTTTATTCCGGCAACGTTTAGCGGGGACCAATTATCTTCTATCCCCAACGTCCAAACCGGCATCACCGCTACCCTTCCAGGATTCTACGCCCCACAGGGCCGCACCATTCGCTCCACGAGCGTATTTACAAAAGCCATGGACAGCCTCTACACCCAAAGCGTTGCGGGCACCCACATCACCAACTTTGAAATGGAGACCGCCGGCATCTATGCCTTGGCACACCTCTTGGGCCACGAGGCCTACAGCTTCTCTGCCTTGCTCGCCAATCGCAGCCTAGGCACTTTTCATGACGATCCGGCCAGCGCGGTGGAGTCGTTGATTGAAAAGGTGTTGGCTTGGGCGGTGGAATTGGACGCGTAAGGGCAAAAAAAATCCCGACATCACTTTTGCAATGCCGGGACAACCAATAAACCTAAGCTCCGCCTAGAATCTATATCCAAAGTTTAAACCGCCTATGAATTCGGCAGGAGCCCAGGAATCTTCAATTTGTTCGTAGACTATACGGCCCATTCCAATGAAGGTTTCGATACTAATTTTATCGTTGTATACATACTTATACCCTCCTACAAAGCCAAGGGATAAGTAATCGTCACTTTTATTGGATCCTGGAGTATTTACCCAGTTCCAATTCTCATCGTAATAACCCGAGGAATAATAAGAATTGAGTATGTAACGAGAAGTCAACCCTAAGAATACCCCATTGTCTTCTGATCTATTAAAGTATTGTCGATACCCTAGAGAAACGCCACCATCGCGATCGGTCCACATGAATTCTTGAAAATCTTCTGTGTTGTACCAAGCACTGAATAATACCGTGCGATTCTCAAACTCCGGCAAAATATACTCTCCTGTAATGTTGTAAGCGCCTAATGCCATTCCAAAGGGGTTTGTTTTCAATTCGAAGCTCTGTGCTTTTACTGTAGTCCCAATGGCTACAAAAACGAATAATGCAATAATCTTTTTCATCTTGAATTTGTGTTTGATTAACATTGGCAATGTCCAAACACTTCGCAATGGTGCTGTTATCAAAAATTCTCGATATAATGCCATTTAAAGTAAAAACCAACAGGAATCAAATAACAAACCTTCTTAAACGATTCATTTTTGAAACATTAAAGACAAATACTCATCTACACCTCCTAGTAAGGCACAAAAAAAACGCCCCAAGCGGGGCGTTCTTTCCTGTTTATATACTCGTAATCTTACTTCGCCACGTTCACTGAACGCAACTCGCGAATCACGGTAACTTTCACCTGACCAGGGTAGGTCATCTCATTTTGGATCTTTTGAGAGATGTCGTACGAGATCTGACTTGCCATGGCATCCGTCACTTTCTCGCTCTCCACCATCACACGAAGCTCACGACCCGCTTGAATGGCATAGGCCTTGGTTACTCCATCAAAGTCATAGGCAACGTTCTCCAAATCTTTCAAACGCTGGATGTAACTGTCTGCTACCATACGACGGGCACCTGGACGGGCACCTGAGATGGCATCACATACTTGGACAATAGGAGAAATCAACGACGTCATTTCGATCTCGTCGTGGTGCGCACCAATGGCATTACATACCTCTGGCTTCTCACCGTACTTCTCTGCCCACTGCATCCCTAGGATGGCGTGCGGTAAGTCGGTTTCCTCGTGCGGCACCTTACCAATATCGTGCAAGAGACCTGCGCGCTTGGCGAGCTTAGGATTCAAACCTAGTTCTGAAGCCATAATGGCACAAAGGTTGGCCACCTCGCGGCTGTGCTGCAACAAGTTCTGTCCGTAAGACGAGCGGTACTTCATGCGACCCACTGTCTTGATGAGTTCTGGGTGCAACCCGTGAATACCCAAGTCAATAGCGGTACGCTTACCGATCTGAATGATTTCTTCTTCGATCTGACGAGTGGTTTTCGCCACCACCTCTTCAATACGTGCGGGGTGAATACGACCGTCACTAACAAGCTTATGCATAGACAAACGAGCTACCTCACGGCGTACCGGATCGAAACAGCTCAACAAGATGGCTTCTGGGGTATCATCCACGATGATTTCCACTCCCGTAGCCGCCTCAATGGCTCGAATATTACGTCCTTCACGACCAATGATTTTCCCTTTGATATCGTCGTTTTCAATGTTGAATACGGATACCGCGTTCTCGATCGCGTTTTCAGTAGCCACACGCTGAATGCTCTGGATGACCACCTTTTTGGCTTCTTGAGAAGCGGTTAGTTTAGCTTCTTCAAGAGTATTTTGGATATAGGCCTGAGCGTCGAGCTTTGCCTTATCCTTCAAGGTTTGGATCATCTGCTCCTTCGCCTCTTCTTCCGTCATGCCGGTCAAGGCTTCGAGCTGTGCGATCTGCTTATCACGCAATTTCTCCACCTCCTTGGTCTTGGCCTCAAGCGCTTCACGCTTTTTGGCTAGCGTATCCTTTTCCTTTTGGAGATTGCGCTCGTCGCGCTTAAAGTCTTGGATACTTTGGCGTAGACGCTCGTCCTTCTCGCGGAAGGAGTTTTGGCGTTCGGCCAATTTTTGATCGCGCTTTTGCACCGCGCGCTCATGTTCTTCTTTAAGGTTCAGGAATTTTTCCTTCGCCTCTAGGATGCGGTCTTTTTTAATTTGCTCAGCTTCTTTTGCAGCTTCGGACAGCATCAACGCGCTCTTCTTTTTCATCGCGTTTTGCCAGAGGACAAAGCCTCCACCCAAGCCTACTAAAAGCCCAACAACCGCAAAAATTATTTCTGTTGTCATACCACGTAGGGTTAAAGTTGTTAAAAACCCGCACCTGCTAGCATGTTGTCTAAACTCCTAATTATCAGGATCTGTCGCTGCCGCTTCGTCTTGACCTTCCGCTGGAGCGAGCTCTTCCTAAAAGGAATGGCGGCCTGCTCGTAACGCTGCGAGTCAACAACATAACAACGTGCTCGTTGAGTTTAGCACAAAAATAGCAAGTGCGGGAAACGTTATTCTCCTTGTAAAGCCGCATTCAGTACGGCTTCAACGTCGGCCAATGCTTCACTGGCCTGGGATTGAACGGCTTGAGATTGTTTAAGTGCAATTTCCGTTTTAGAAGCGAGCTGCAAGGCACACATGCTCAGTACGTCTTGCTTGTCTTGAACGGCGTAGCGGCTTTCAAACCTAGATACTGCGTCGTTTATGGTTTTCACGGCCGCTCGGATTTGTTCCTCTTCTTCCGTTTTCACGGTCAGCGGGTACACCCTATTGGCAATGGTCACTTTTATTTTTAACGTCTCACTCACGGAGATTAGGCACTTAACAATTTCATGCAGCGGTCAATTTCCCGCACCAACTCCGCAATCTTTTCTTCGCTGTAGGTGTCCCGCGCGGGCGAACCACTTTGGACTGTTAGCGCTAGATCGCGTTGTTGCAACTGATTCTCGAAGTCCGCGTGCTCCGCTTGCAAGGCCATCAAAGTCTCCTGCAAATGATCCACTTGTTCTTCTAGTTCACTGATTTTCTGGCGCAATTCGCTGTTGACCTCAGCCAATCTCTGGGCTTTGTGGGTCACACGACGTACTGTATCAGAAAATTCACTTGACATGTAAATCAGTTTCCATCAAAGATACCATAATTGTAGATTTGTGGCATGCAGAAATTCATCCTCTTCTTAGGGATTTTCTTAACGCCCCTCGTTCAGAACGCCCAAACCTTTGAACCTCAGCCTCCACTGGACATTCCGCTTGTGCTGAGCGGCACATTTGCCGAACTACGCGGCAACCACTTCCACGGAGGCATCGATATTAAGACCCAAGGTCGCAGCGGATTAAAGGTATATTCCGTCGCGGATGGATACGTGAGCCGAATTGCGGTCAGTCCATACGGTTATGGCAATGCACTTTACATTCGCCACCCCGAAGGTTATACCTCTGTGTACGGTCATTTGAACGCTTTTGCTCCAGAGATTGAGCAATGGGTCGAGGATCAATTTCGCGACCGTAGCAAGAACGACGGCAATCTGTACCCAAGCGCCGAGCAATTCACAGTTTCTAAAGGTGAATTTGTAGCTTTCTCGGGAAACACCGGCGGTTCCTTCGGCCCACACCTGCACTTTGAGATTCGAGACACAAGGACTGAGGAACCTTTGAACCCACTGGAATTTGGGCTCAAGGTTAAGGATACGCGCAAGCCGGATATGCGCGGATTGAGATGGACTGGGCAAGATTTTAGCACTACCGGCTCTTTTAAACCAGGAGATACGATAAACGCTGAGATTGCCGTAGGAATTGACCTATTCACCACGGACAAGCAAGATTTGGCCAATAACAACAACGGTGTCTATGCCATTGAAGCAGCGGTGGACGGCAAGAACTTTTTCACGGCACATTACAGACGCATTAACTTCAACACTACGAGATTCATCAACGCACATATCAATTATGATTTGTACTGTTCTCAAGGGGTGAGGTATACGCGTTTGTACGAATTGGACAATAATCCCCTTGACCTAACCAAGACCTATGAAATGGCGGAGCCCGCTTTTCGCACTTCGAAAGGATGGATTACCGTGGCTCAGGACAGCGTGATAAAGGTGGACGTGAACATCAAAGATTTCGAGGGCAATACGAATGCCTTTTCGTTTTATGTAAAAGGGACGCAGCGCCCGATGAAGGGGGTGTCGGACCGGACGGTACTTCCTTGGGATATGGCGCATTCCTTGAATCTGGGTCCAATTCATTTTACCATCCCAGCCGGCGCTTTGTACAACACGACCTATGATTTTACGATGGGCGACAAAGGCAATGGACAATATGTTATTGGCGGCGGTTATGTGCCATTGCAGACCTACATGACCCTAGAATGGACCTTGGACAGCACGCAGGTTCCTGGAGTGGGCTGGTTCCTTTGGGAGGCAAACCACAAGGGCAAGAAAAGCGCCATTGCTGGTAAGAGAGAGGGCGACGTGATGATTTTTGAGACGCGGAGTACCGGGACCTATGAATTGGACCAAGACCTCCAAAAACCGTCGATCAGTATCGTGAGTCGCACGCCATCTGCCCGTCCAAACAGCAACTACCGACAACTGTTAGTTCGTGCCGCAGACGATAAAACGGGCATAGAGCGTTATAGTGCCCGAATAGATGGGGAATTTGCGCGCATCGACTTTGATTATAAACAGGAGTTGTTAAAAGTGATTGTTCCCAAGGATATCCCCGCCGGAAACCATAATTTGCGAGTGGTTGTTATTGACGGTGTGGGCAACACCACCGTGGAAGAATACGACGTCACTTTATGAGAAAATTAGTCCTCCTTTTTGGATTCCTTTTAGCTGCCTTAACTACGCAAGCACAAAGCAGAGAGCCTATTCAGCTGCATGGTGTAGTGGTGAGTAATGATAGTTTGGTCCAATTACTTCCCAACGTTCAAATCCTCGTCAAAAGTCGCGGACAGATGAACGTGAGCGACCGCGATGGCTTCTTTTCCCTTGTGGTCATGCCCGGCGACACCGTATTATTTCAACACATCGGCTTCAAGCTCACCCGCTTCTGGGTACCGGACACCTTGGAGGGCGACAACTTTTTGGCGCGCATCATTCTAGAATGGGACACCGAGGTACTCGACCCTGTGATCGTATACCCTTGGCCGTCGAAGGAAAACTTTAAAGAGGAGTTCTTGGCGATGGAAATCCAAACCACAGAACTAGATATTGCACAGCGAAACCTCGCCCTCGATGAACTGCGTGCGCGTGCCCAAGCCATGGGCTATGATGCCGCAGAGATGCAAGATTACTTAATCACCATGCAGAACCAGCAGCTCTACAATCAAGGGCGCTACTACGGCGGCTCAGGAGCCTCTGCAATTCTGGGCGCATTGTCCAATCCCTTTGCTTGGACCGAATTATTCCAAAGCCTGAAACGCAAGTAACTTGAAAAGATTTCTTCTCATCCTAGGGCTCTTGCCATGGGCCGCCACCGCGCAGGTCATGGACTCCACCCTCTTGGATGAAGTCGAGGTTCAAAGCGAGCGCACTGCCGAAAAAGGCACCACAGTATACGGCAAGGACATTCGGTTTACCACGGGCGCGGAAGGAGGCGTGGAAGGGGTCGTCAAGACCTTCGCCGGGGTGAGCTCTCGGAACGAAATGAGCTCGCAATACAATGTACGCGGCGGGAATTTCGACGAGAATCTAGTCTACATCAATGGATTTGAGGTCTTCCGTCCGTTCTTGGCACGGGCCGGTCAGCAAGAAGGGATGAGCATTATTATCCATCCCCATTTGGTCACCAGCATAAACTTTAGTGCCGGCGGCTTTAGTGCGGTGTATGGCGATAAGCTCAGCTCGGTATTAGATGTGAACTATTCCTACCCACGGGGACCCGGCTTCCGTGAAATGACAGCGGAAACTTCCCTTACCGGTGCCAGCTGGGCCTTGAAACAAAATTCTGGCCCATGGACGGTAGCCACTGGATTGCGCTACCGGAACAATGCCCTCCTACTCAATGCCACGGATGTGCAAAGCGACTACTTCCCGGTCAATGGGGACGGACAGGTGTTATTGAGCCGGCTGTATGGCAATGAAGAAGGCGATTACGGACATGCACGGCTGGAGTTCTTTGCCCATTTTGCGCACAACCGAATGAACCAAGTTCCGCAGAACCGACAAACAAACTTTGGGTCTTTACAGGAAGCCTTGCGACTCAACGTGTATTTCGACGGGAAGGAACAGTTCGGATACGATACCCAATTCCTTGCGACCAAATACACCACCATCACTGGCATTGCAGGCGGTGGCGTACGCACCTTTTCCGCTACAGGCTTCCACACTACGGAGGTGGAGATTACCGATGTCATTGGCTACTACCGCTTGAATGAGCTCAACAACGATTTGGGCTCCGACGATTTCGGTGAGATCACCTTGGTGCGTGGCGTGGGTGCCTTCCAAGATTTCCGTCGCAACTTCCTCGACGCCTATATCGGCAATCTCAAGTACGACGAAGTGATCAGCTTTAACCGCTTCGATTTGAGCCTAGGAGCCTTGGTTCAGGGCGAAAACATCTACGACCGTTACAAGGAATGGGAACGCATTGATAGCGCGGGATATAGCCTACCCTACACCGGCAGCACCCTCGATAGTGTCATCAGCGGAAGATTATATAGCACTCCTGCCGAAGGTTTGGAACTATATAGCCATGTGTCCGCCACTCAAACCTTAATCAATACCAGAGCGAAGGCTTGGATGAATGTGAGCGGCGCTAAAGTGGTCGATAAAGGGACTTGGCGCTACAATTTGGGTGCAAGAGTGCAATGGGCCCAATTATCGAATGAAATCCGCATCAGCCCCCGCGCGAATGTTAAGTTCACCCCGGAGGGTGGCCTCATGGCAGATTACCGCTGGACCTTGAGCGCGGGCTTGTACGACCAATACCCCTTCTACCGTGAAATGCGTTTGAAGGACGGCACCCTAAATACAGAGGTGAAGAGTCAGCAGGCACTGCACCTTATCGCACGTCAAGACCGGTATTTCAACCTGTGGAACCGTCCCTTTGTATGGAGTTTGGAAACCTATTACAAAGGATTGCAGCGCGTGAATTTATTTGATGTGGAGAATGTGCGCATTCGCTACCAAGGCAACAATGACGGGCTGGCTCGAGTCTATGGGATCGATTCCCGAATCAATGGCGAGTTTGTGAAAGGCACCGACAGCTGGTTCACCTTTAGCTTGTTCCGCGCGCAAGAGCGCAGCACCACAAGCTTGGTGCAGGGATGGCACGCCCGACCTACCGATACGCGATTCAATTTTGCGGTGTATTTCCAAGATTATTTACCAAACGACCCCTCTACCCGATTGTCTTTGACCTTGATGGTCGGCGGTGGCTTTCCTTTTGGTCCCGATGGTATAGGCAATGAGATTGCGCAGCCGGAAGATAGATTCTTCCGCAGCCCGCCGTACCGTCGTGCGGATATAGGGTTTATTAAGGTGCTCAAAGGAAATTGGACCCAGCAATTTGAAGAGGTATGGATCAGTGCGGAAATCTTCAACCTGTTGCAAGCGCGCAATACCGTGAGCTACCTTTGGGTCAAGGATATTAGCGCTGCCGGGCAGTATGCGGTGCCGAACTACATGACCAATCGATTGTTGAACCTTAAAGTCCACGTGGATTTCTAGCCATGCGAATAGTTGAATCTTGGAGTAACAAACAGTTTAAAACGACCATCTACGCGATGGAACGCTGGCATTACGTGGAGTTTGAAGCGGGTCCAATGAAACAAGGCTTCAAATTCATGAAAGACAGCCACCCGGCAGTGGGCGATGTTAAAGATGCCCTCACGGAGGGTTTCTTGGCGGAGGTTTACGCCACGTTTGAGAAGATGTACCTCAATCTGAAGGAGAACGGGTCGAAGTAGGGCCTTTATAAGTTTTCTTTTTTCACATTATTTGGATTGCCCGAGGGCATAGGCAAACTTAATTATTCGGATCATTAAAGTTGTCCGAACGGATAATTAAATTGTATTTTTGCTATGCACTACTACCGCAATCTTGTAGTTTTCGGAGACTATTTCAGGAGTTTCTACGTGACCCTACCTCCTAAAGAACAAGATAAGCTCTTGTGGACTTTTCGAATAATTAGAACCTTGAAGGTAGTGCCGAGTAAATACATGAAGGCAGTGATTAACTCGAACGGCCTCTTTGAAATTCGCAGCAGAGTTGGGACAAATAATTCTCGAGTCTTCTGCTTTCACGCAGATGATTCAACGTTGATTATTTGCAACGGCTTCAAAAAGAAATCTCAAAGCCTACCGAGAAAGGAAATTGATAAAGCTGAACGGATAAAAATACTTTACTATGAAAGCATCGACTAACCTCGTTCCACTTGAAGAATTTATAGACCAGCACATTGGTTCAATTGGATCAGAAAGAAGAAGCCAGTTCGAACAAGGTTATGACTCATTTAAACTGGGTGAGCTCATAAAGAACACCAGGAAAGAAAAAGGGCTATCTCAAGAAGAACTTGCCGCTCGCGCTGGAACCAACAAGGCATATATCTCTCGTATCGAACGCAATCTTAAGGATATTCAATTCTCTACCCTTCAGCGTATCATAAACGATGGTCTAGAAGCAACACTTGAAATCACCATCAAGCCTCGTTAGAACTCGATAAATTCCACCTCCAAACTCCTGCCCTTGTCAGTATTGTACCAATCTTGGGCAAAGAGTACCCAATCTGGATAGTTGAAATCTTCCTTCGCGCGCCATGCATTGTAATGTTCGGTCAGCGGTGCGGGACGCGGGCCCCAAGTGCTGAGGATTTCGAAATCTGAAGATAATCGGACCACTTTTGGAATGGATCGCCCGCCACCTGTCAAAAACTCATCCATCAAGGCCAAGTTTTCGTCGCGTAAAATCACGCGCAATTCAATGCCCAAGGCCTTGGTCCATTTGGCAATGAACGGCAGGTTGTGAGCCGCATCGCCACACCAAGGTTCGCTGAACACCAACCACTGCTCACCTTCTTGCACTCGGGTAGTAAGGGTTTGCAAAAAGGCTTCTGACGGCGTGTACATTTTCTCCCAACGCTTCATGCGCGCGGCGCCCAGCTTGGTGTAATTCACGTAGGCGTCCTTTTGAGGACCGGTGGTTTTACCTTCTTTGGCCAATTGTTTGTTGAAGGCAGCGTACTCCTTATAGGTCATGCCCTCGGACATGGCTTTGATTAGGAGCTCCTTACGTTGATTTGGGTCCATAGGTGAAAGGCTTGAAAAGTTGTAGGGGGCGCTCGACGAGCAGGAAGGTAGCAGCACAAACCAGTGCGGTCAACCCCAGGTAAATGAACCATAGCGGACCACTAGGTATGGCCCAAGTTTTCACCCACATCAACACGGGGATATGGAAGAGGTACATGCTAAAAGAAACCTTCCCCACCCAACGCAAGGGCTTGAATGAGAGTAGCGATGCCCACCATCCGGGACCAAAGGTAGCCGCAAGGGCGATGGACCATAGGGCCGCGGCAGGTAGGAAGGTGTTGATATTGGTGAAATCGTCCACTTTCCACGACCAAAAACTGAAGGCAAGAATGACGGACCAGCCCAGTGAGGAGGCCGGTTTGAAGGTGCGGAGGGTGTTCCAAAAATTGGGCACACATCGTTCCAATACCGCGACCAGCGTACCCATCAAAAAGATGTTTAGGTACAATACCGTGCTCGTGCCGTCGGGTTGCCAGTGCACGGAATATTGGTATACGCCCACGAAGAGTGCGGCGAAAGTGATGCCCATCGCCCAGAGGTTCCAGCGAAGGACGCGGTGGAAGAAGTAGAGCAAGATGGGGCTGATGAGGTAGTATTTGAATTCGACGGGGATGGACCAGAAGATGTGGTCGCCGCGCTGGAGGGCGAGATGCTCCCATAATTGGCCCCAACTATGGATCACCACCTTGAGACCAGCAGCATTGGCCAACCGAAATACCACCAATGCGAGGAAGAAGAGCGGAAAAATGCGTAGGACGCGACGGCTAATGTAGTAGAGCCAGTAGTCCCATTGAGCTCTGCCCTGCTGGAACATTTTGATGATTTGACGATCGAGCAGGTAGGCGCTCAACACAAAGAAGAGGTACACCCCCAGTTTGCCACGGATCATCATGCTATCCGGTCCGAAAGGACCTAGACCGTGATTTGCCCCGTGGCCGAACACCACCATCAACACTGCCAAGCCACGCAACCCGTCGAGGGGCTTGTGGTGGTCGGGATGCTCATCCCCAGCGAAGAAGGCGGTGGCCCAGTTCATTACTTCTTAAATTCCAAGAGGGTCTTGCGGATGATGGCAATACACTCGTCGAGTTGTGCTTTGGTCATGACTAGTGGCGGAGCGAATCTGATAATGTTTCCGTGCGTAGGCTTCGCCAAAAGACCGTTTTCTTTCAAGGCCACACAGATGTTCCAAGCCGTTGAGCTATCTGGCGTATCGTTGATAATGATCGCGTTCAACAAACCCTTTCCGCGCACCTTGGTCACGAGGTCGGTTTCCCCGATAATTTTATTCATTTCGGCGCGGAAGTGCTCGCCCATGGCGCGTGCATGAGGGGCCAATCCCTCCTCTTTCACCACTTCAAGAGCTGCGATCGCCACTTTTGCCGCAATAGGGTTTCCACCAAAGGTCGAACCGTGCTGGCCGGGTTTGATCACCTCCATGACTTCGTTATCCGCCAAGACCGCGCTGACGGGATATACCCCGCCCGACAAGGCCTTTCCTAAAATCAAAAGATCTGGTTTTGTATAGGTCTCACCGCGCTCACAGGTGTTGCCACAAGAACAATTTCCACAAACGGCCACCAAAGACCCTGTACGTGCAATCCCCGTTTGAACCTCATCGGCAATGAAGAGCACGTTGCGTGCTTCACACATGGCTTTGGCTTTCGCAACAAAATCATCTGCCGGCGTATTCACCCCAGCCTCACCTTGGATAGGCTCCACCAAGAAACCGACTACATTTTCATTCGCCAAGGCAAAACCTAAGGCGCCTAAATCATTGTAAGGCACGGTCACGAAACCGCCCGTGTACGGACCGAAGTTGTTGCGCGCATCTGGATCGTCACTGAAAGAGATGATGGTGGTCGTACGTCCGTGGAAGTTCCCTTCACACACGACAATAACCCCTTGATTCTGTGGCACGCCTTTTTTCTCGTACCCCCATTTACGGGCGATCTTCAAGGCCGTTTCCACGGCTTCTGCCCCAGTATTCATAGGAAGCACCTTATCAAAACCGAAAGTGTCGCAGATGTATTTCTCGTACACCCCGAGCTGGCTGTTGAAGAAAGCGCGCGAGGTCAAGGTCAATTGTTTGGCTTGATCCACCATGGCGCCGACGATTTTCGGATGGCAATGGCCTTGATTCACCGCACTGTAGGCAGAGAGAAAGTCAAAGTATTTTTTGCCTTCCACGTCCCACACATGAACGCCTTCGCCGCGGTCTAAAACAACGGGTAGCGGGTGGTAATTATGGGCGCCGTAAGTATCTTCAAGGTGCATCAAAGCGTTAGAATCCATGCTCGAAATCTTTTAAATTATTTGGGTGTGCTACAAATATAAGGGCGTTGTGGCCGATTAGGGCAGAATTTGATAACTTCAACAAATCAAATCACCAACAATTATGAAAAAACTATTACTCGCACTTCTTACGGTGGCATTTGGTTTGACGGCGCAAGCGCAATACTACCACCTCTCAGGTGCCTCGGGCAACCCAAACAACATTAACCAAGAAGATTCGGAGTACCCGGTGAGCGGGGGTCTACCTTCTACTTGGTCCTCTATTCTTAGCGCCGCACAAAGCGCAGGAACCTACTCTTCTACACAGAGCATCCCATTCAACTTCTTGTTCAATGGCGATACGGTAACCACGTACCGCGTATCAAATACCGGTATCCTTACCTTCTCGCAAGCCAACACTCCAGCCAACAACAGTGGTGGTACGGCAGTATCATTGGCGAGCAGCAACGTACCAGATTCATCGATCTGTGTGTTAGGAATCAACGGTAGTGGATCGAACGACCAGATTGCCAAAGCAACCTTCGGAACTTCTCCGAACCGTCAGCACTGGGTGATGTTCAGCTCGTACAGCGGAACCGGAACCAGCGGTAGCCACTGGACGTACTGGTCATTGTGATGGAAGAATCTACCAACAACATCTACATCGTTGACCAGCGCACGGCAGCCTTTACAGGTTCTCTAAACCTTGGGGTTCGCGTGAGCAGCACGGTGATTGACAGCTTGAACGGGGTGGCCAGCCAGAGCACTAATGCTCCTGACCGCTCGGACAACACACACTACACCTTCATTCAAGGTGTTCAGCCAGATTACGAAATGGCAGGTGTTAGTTTAAATGTAAGCCCTTACCTAGGCTTAAACACCGCGCCTTATACCATCGAAGCAGATTTCGTGAACAACGGCGCACAGACCTTGACCAGCGCTACCTTCAACTACAGCGTAAACGGCGGCACCCCAGTGACCTCGTCATTGAGCAGCTTGAGCGTTGCCAGCGGCTCGACGGGAACCTTGTCTTCAGGAACGAATTGGAACCCATCCACCACCGGCTCCTATGAATTGAAGGCTTGGTTGAGCGGCTTAAACGGTTCGAACAACGACCAAAACACCGCCAACGATACCGTTTCATTGACCGTACAAGTCGTGACGGCGTTGACGCAACGTTACCCATTGTACGAGACGTTCACTTCTTCGACGTGTGCGCCCATGTACGCCAGCAAACTCGACGATGGAAGCAGTCTTCGATGATAACCCAGGCGAGCACAACTCGATCAAATACCAAATGAGCTGGCCAGGAACAGGTGATCCATATTACTTCAGCGAAGGCGGTGACCGTCGTACGTTCTACGGCATCAACTCTGTGCCACGCGTAGAGATTGACGGTGGCTGGGACGGCAACGGTAACTCGTTGACTCAGGCAGTTTATGATTACTACCAAAACCAACCGGCATTCGTTCAGATGTCAGCGACTTGGTCTCGTTGGAGCAAAACCATTGAAACGGATGTGACCATCACTCCACTGGCGGATGTGAGCAGCAACAACTTGAAGCTTTTCGCAGCCATCTACTCGATCAGAGATACCGCTAACGTGAAGACCAACGGTGAAACGGAGTTCTTCCACGTCGTGAAGAAACTCATGCCGAGCTCTTCAGGTGAAAGCTTGAGCGCCTTGACTTCTGGTTCTACGGTATCTAAGCAGTTGAGCTACACCTTCAACGGTACGTACGTATTGCCACCGAGCGCACAGAGCCCAGTGAACCTCAGTACCAACCACACGGTGGAAGATTTCTCAAATCTTGGCGTGATCCTTTGGATTCAAGATGCCAGCACGAAGGAAGTATTGCAGAGTGTGGATGCCACGTATACTATTGGCCAATTCGAAAACTCGCTCGCATCTCAAATGAAGATCTACCCGAACCCAACCACTGATGTGTTGTTCGTAGAGGGTGATTTCAGCGAGGAAGCAACCGTTCGTCTAGTGGATATGGCGGGTCGCGAGTTCGTGCGCACCCAGGCAGATTTCACAGGCGGCCACCGCGTAGAGATTTCTACTGCTTCATTGGCGCCAGGTACATACCTGCTCATCACTACAACGCGCGGCGCAAGCCATGCTCAACCAGTGATTGTGCAGTAAGATGAAGAAATTCCCCCTACTCTTTGCATTCTTATTACTCAGTGGAATGGTAGTGGCGCAGGAACGCGCCATTACCTCCACCGGGGATGAAGTGATCTTATACCAAGACGGTACTTGGGCCTATGCGGATACCGAACGCGCCGCAGAAGATGAGGTCCCAACGAATCCAAAACCGTTCACTAAGGCCGCTGGAAACACTTTCCTGCTAAAGAGCACCACCTTCAACGTGGGCTTTTGGATCAACCCCACCAAATGGTCTTTCAAGAAGGCCGCCTCCAATGAAGATGCAGAATACGAGCTGCAACTCAAAGGCGAGGATTTGTATGGGATGATCATCACCGAGCAAACTGAAATCCCCTTGGAGACCATGCGCATGATTGCCGTGGAAAACGCCAAGGACATTGCGCCTGATGTGCGTATTGTGGAAGAGGAATACCGCACGGTGAATGGCACGACAGTGATGATGTTGAAGATGCACGCCACGATGCAGGGCATCAAAATAGGCTACTATTCCTACTATTACTCGAACGAGCGCGGCACCGTGCAGTTCGTGACCTATACCAGCCAATCCCTCTTGACGACCTATGAACAGGAAATCGAGGGATTGCTCAATGGTTTGGTAGTGTTGTAAGGTCCAATTTTTTCACCCCTTAAAATTTGAAGGGCGGCCTGCGGGCCGCCCTTCCTTTTATCGGTATTTTTGCGGTATGGGAAGAAAGAACAGACGCATCCCCAACCTTGAGCGTGTACACCTCACAGATTTGGGCAACAAAGGCAAGGCGGTAGGACGCCATAACGACCGGGTGGTCTTCGTCAGTGGCGGAGTGCCCGGTGATGTAGTAGATGTCCAAGTAACTAAGAAACGTCGTGCCTACCTCGAAGGCAAGGTGATTCACGTACACGAATACAGCACGGACCGCATCGAAGCCCAGTGTGAGCACTTCGGGGTATGTGGCGGTTGTAAGTGGCAAAATTTGGACTACAACAAGCAGCTGTTCTACAAGGAAAAAGAGGTGCAGCAGAATTTGAAAAAAATTGGGCACATCACCCCTCAAACCTACCACCCCATCCTCGGGAGCGCGAAACAATACCGCTACCGCAACAAACTAGAGTTCAGCTTTACCGACAATAAATGGTTGACTCAGGCGCAGCTCGACAGCGATGAAACCTTCGAAGAGCGCCGCGGCGCAGGCTTCCACATCCCAGGGTTCTGGGACAAGGTGCTCGATATTGATACCTGTCACCTGCAGCCGGAACCAACCAATGCCATTCGCAATTTCATTCGCGATTGGGCCATTCAGCGCAACTTGCCGTTCTTCAACCCACGTTCGCAAGAGGGATGGCTGCGCACGATGATGATTCGTGTGGCCAGTACGGGCGATGTGTTGGTGGTGATCCAGTTCCGGACTGAGCTCCAAGCCGAGCGCGAAGCACTGTTGAACGACCTTGTGGAGGTGTTCCCAGAGATCACGTCCCTGCAATACGCCATCAACCCGAAGGGCAACGACACCATGTATGACCTGGACATACACACCTTCTACGGGCAGCCCTATATCGAGGAGGCGATGCCGAAGTACAGCGGTGAGGGGGAACTCAGGTTTAAATTGGGCCCAAAGAGCTTTTATCAGACCAATCCTGACCAGGCGTACGAACTCTACAAAGTGGCCCTAGATATGGCCAACATTCAGCCGACTGACCTCGTCTTTGACCTCTACACCGGTACCGGTACCATCGCCTTGTTTATGGCGGAGAAGGCCAAGGAAGTGGTGGGCATTGAGCTCGTACCAGAGGCCATTGCCGATGCGAAGATCAACGCGGAGAACAACCATATTGATAATGCGACCTTCTACGTGGGCGACATGAAAGACGTGTTTACGGATGCGTTTATACAGAAGCACGGCCGTCCGAACATCATTGTGACGGATCCGCCGAGGGAGGGTATGCATAAGGATGTAGTGGCCCAATTATTGGCGCTCGAAATCCCCCGCATGGTCTATGTAAGCTGCAACAGCGCCACCCAAGCACGCGATCTGGGCTTACTGGCCGAGAAGTACGATGTCGTTCAAAGCCGCGCCGTAGATATGTTCCCGCAGACACATCACATCGAAAACGTTGTTGAATTAGTCCTAAGGGCGTAACTTCGCCACCAACACATCCACTATGAGCAGCACTGAAATCCTCAACGCAGAAGAGATCCAATTCAAAATCCAACGCCTCGCTTGGGAATTGTACGACCGTCACAGTCGTGCCAAGACCCTGCATGTTATTGGCATCAAGGACAATGGGTATTGGTTGGCGGACCAATTAGTCACTCGCCTGCGCGAAATTTCAGAAATAGACGTCACGCTCCTCGAACTCGTGATGGACAAAGAGAACCCGGTTCTTGAGAACATGCACATCGACCTTCCCGAAGGGGCTGAGCTGGCACTGGTTGACGATGTTCTAAACAGCGGCCGCACGCTCTTGTGGGCAGTAATCAAACTCATGGGCTTTTCACCGCGCGTCCTAAGCACGACGGTATTGGTGGACCGCAGTCACAAGCGTTACCCGGTCAAAGCGGACATCAAAGGGGTGAGCCTTAGCACCACGCTGCAGGAGACTGTTCAACTCAATGTAGTGGGCGGCAAGGCCGTGAATGTCTACCTAGCGTAAGACTTCAACGCAGCTTTAAGCTCCGCGACTCCTAGGGCATCGCCTTTAACACGAACCTGAGCCTCACTGTAATAGGGACGACGTTCGAACAGGTGTTTGGCAATGAATTCCACCAAATCTTCTTGACTTTTTATCAGTGGGCGATCTGTACTTCCTTGAAGTCTTTGGGCCAATTCTCCTATGCTCACATCCAAGAACACCGTACGCCCCATTTCATTCAGCAGGGTCATGTGATCATAGAACACCGGCGTACCTCCTCCCAAAGCCAATACTGCATCCTCCGGTCCCTCTTCTAACCAAGAAACCAAGGCCTCGTGTTCGGCCTTTCGAAACGAAAGCTCTCCCTTTTCTTCGATATACTGCCCCACGGGCATCCCCAACGCACCCTCCAAGAGCCCGTCAAGGTCCACAAAAACACATCCCAGCGCCTCAGCCAAAGCCGCGCCCAGTGTGCTTTTACCGCTGGCCATATACCCTAAAAGAAAGATTCTCATGGTGTTCCAATTCCTTTCTCAAAAGTAACCCAAAATTCACGTGCATATTTTTTTAAACTAACCTTGCGGAAAAAAGATTCGTCTTTATATTTGCAGCCCGCAAAGCGGACTAAGGTTGATCTCTTAGCTCAGTTGGTAGAGCAATACACTTTTAATGTATGGGTCCAGGGTTCGAGCCCCTGAGGGATCACTAAGAGAAAACCACCTTCTAAAGGTGGTTTTCTTTTTTACAGACAGAGGCAACACTTTACCTACCTTTGTTTGGACAATGCCCAGGTGGTGGAATTGGTAGACACGCCATCTTGAGGGGGTGGTGCGAGTATTCGCGTGCAAGTTCGAGTCTTGTTCTGGGCACATCTTAAGAACCCTAGTGGAAACGCTAGGGTTTTTCTTTTTCCTCAACCTACCTTTGTCCCATGGCAAACAAACCCCAACAACCTCAAACGCCCGTACTTAAGATCCCTGCGTGGATGCGTCTCATCGCCAACCTCACGCAAACCCTAAGCACCCCACTAGCCTCACGCCTGGCTTGGCGCTGGTTCCTCACGCCCTACCCGTTCCCCATCCCCAAAAGAGAACAACCTTGGGAGGACAAATTCACCAAGACCCTCCACAAGCACCCGTCCGGCAACACTTACCCCGTGTACACCCACGGCAACGGCCCAAAGAACATCCTCTTGATCCACGGCTGGGCAGGTAGATTTTCCCAATTCCATGCCCTACTCGCCCACCTCGAGGCCACCCTCCCCAACCTCTACGAAAATTACACCATCATCGGCTTCAACGCCCCGGCCCACCGTGGCGCCACCGGCAAGCGCACGATGATGCCCCATTTCGCCCAGTGCATCGAACACATCGCCAACACCCACGGCCCCATCCACACCGCCATCGCCCACAGCCTCGGCTGTAATGCCACCTTATTTGCCGCTCAAGAATACGGAGCCCCTATCGCCCAACAGATCCTCTACGCCCCTCCGGGGCTCATTTCCCAAATGGCACATTTGTTCTGCGACGTGATGGGCTTCAACGCCAAGGTCAAGCAAGGCCTCGTAGATTACGTCAAAGGCATCCACGGCGACAACTTCGACGACTACAGCGCCCCATCCCTCGCGAAAACCAACACCATTCCTACCCTCATCTTCCACGACCTCAACGACAAAGACACCCCTATCGAACTAGGTCGACTAGTGGGCCACAACATCCAAAACGGCCGCTACATCGAAACCGAAGGCCTGGGCCACCGCCGCATCCTCCGCGACCCCCAAGTCCTTCAAACCTCCACAGAATTCCTGCTCCACGGCCTAAACCCTTAAGCCCCTTCGTTGTTACACTCTATATGAAACAACTCTTCCTCATCACTGTATTGACCAGCCTACTACTCTCCTGTCAGGCACAAAGCAATGAATCCATGATTAATAAGGCACCGGACCAATTTCCTCTCGAGAAAACCGAACAGCAGTGGAAAGAACAACTGACCCCGCAAGAATACTTTGTCATCCGTGAGAAGGGCACCGAACGCCCATATACCGGCGAATACAACATGCACTTCGAAGAAGGCACCTACACGTGCCGCGCTTGCGACGCCCCACTGTTCACCTCCGACTCAAAATTTGATTCTCACTGCGGATGGCCGTCCTTCGACGAGGGCATCTCCAACGGCGCCATCGTGGAAAAGCTGGACAAAACCCACGGGATGATCCGCACCGAAATTATGTGCGCCAACTGCGGCGGGCACCTGGGCCACGTGTTCAACGACGGCCCCACCGCCACCGGCCTCCGCTACTGTGTGAACAGCTTAAGCATTGACTTTAAGGAGACTAAAGAGGAATAAAAAGAAGACCCCAACTTTTTTCAAAAAAGCAGTTGCGGAAATGATTCCGCGTTATATATTTGCACCCGCTTCGGGCGCTTAGCTCAGTTGGTTCAGAGCACCTGCCTTACAAGCAGGGGGTCGGGGGTTCGAATCCCTCAGCGCCCACACCGAAACGAAAGAAAGCCATCCACGAAAGTGGGTGGCTTTTTTGATTTCCAAAAACGAGCGAAGTTTACTTCAGTGAGAATTTGAAATCAAAAAACCATTACAACCGAAGGTTGGGATGGCTTTATTGAAGTTTCGGTGTTAGGGCCATCACCCGGGTTCTTTCGAGCAAAGCGAGAAAAATCCGATTATCCAAGGAGTAAATCAACTAATAATCCGCTGATTTAATGCTGGTTTCGATGACATTCTCTACACAATGACACCAGCCACTTAATTGGCTCTCGTCCAATGGTTTCGATGACAAGTCCATTCTCGTAAGACAACAATCTTTTTCTTTGCCAGGATCACCAGCCTGTCTGCGATAATTAAATGGAATATTCTCTCAAGATTGCTACCAACAAAATCTGACAATACAAGAAGATTTTTTCTATAGAACCACAATAACAAACCTAAAAAAATCCCCCTACCTTCACAAAAAACCTAACCACCCATGCACTGGTACCTAAAAGTCAACCAAGTTGACTTCACAGGAAAGCAACAAGGTCGAATCTTTTTCTTTGCCTCTTCAATCATCTTTCATTATTGAGCATAGTATTCTTTTCTTTGCTGACTGGGAAATTAAATGGAATATTCTTTGAACCAAAGCCCTACTCACCTTCAAGATTGCTACCAACAAAATAACTGACACCATACAAGAAGATTTAGGTTATACCTATAGAACCACAACTTAACAAATTCAAATATTACCCACACCCAAAATCACCCCTAAAAAAATCCCCCTACCTTCACATAAAACCTAACCACCCATGCACTGGTACCTAAAAGCCCTCAACCAATACTTCGACTTCACAGGAAGAGCAAGAAGGTCTGAATACTGGTACTTCGTACTCTTCAACCTCATCTTCTCCCTCATTGCACTAGCCCTAGATGCATTCTACGGGTACTTCCTAGAGATCCCCGACTGGGAAACCAACTGGGAATTCTTCTCCCCACTATACGCCCTACTCACCTTCATCCCAGGCCTCGCAGTAACGATACGCCGCCTACACGACGCAGGATACAGCGGATGGTGGTACCTGATCCTCCTACTCCCTATCTTAGGGGCAATATGGCTCCTAGTCCTCCTCTTCCAAGACAGTGAAAGGATGGAGAATAAATGGGGACCAAGTCCCAAAACCAGTAAATGGAGATCTAGAATATGAGAGCACTAAAATTCATACTCACCCTACTCATCTTTACGACCACCCACGCCCAAACGCGCGTGCTTTTCATAGGCAACAGCTACACCGGCGCAAACAGCCTACCAACGATGGTCGAAAATGTCGCCTCATCCGCAGGCTACTCCTTCAGCAACAGTGCCCTCACCCCTGGCGGCGCCACACTATACCAGCACACCCAAAACACGGCCACCTACAGCGCCATGGCGAACCAGACCTGGGATTTTATCGTATTCCAAGCGCAAAGCCAGGAGCCTGCGTTCCCCTGGGGCCAAGTAAATTTTCAGACCCTTCCCTACGCCGACGAACTGGTGGACAGCGCCCGCAGCATTGCACCCTGCGCCCAACCCATCTTCTTCCGCACCTGGGGCCGTAAGAACGGCGACCAATGGAACTGCGCTGCCTTTCCTCCACTATGTACCTACGAAGGCATGGACTCCCTCCTTCACCTTCGTTACCGAATGATGGCAGATTCCAACGACGCCTACCTCAGCCCAGTGGGTTCCGTATGGCGCTACATCCGAGACACCGACACGACCATAGAACTCTACACAGCCGACGAAAGCCACCCTTCCCTAGCGGGCTCCTACGCCGCGGCCTGTACCTTCTTCACCATTTTCACGCGCCAGGATCCAAACACCATCACCTACGACGCAAACCTTGACCCCACCACAGCCTCCACTATCCGTCAAGCAACAAAAACAATAGTCTACGACTCCCTAGTGGTCTGGAATGTGGGCAAATTTGATCCAACAGCGAACCTGGCCTACACCATCTCCGGTGATACCCTAACCTACACCAGCACGAGTACCTACGCAGATTCCATATACATTGAATTCGGGGACGGAAACGGTACCTCAGCAACCTCAGGCCAACATTACTA
>JAYQIV010000006.1:0-20121 GCA_038141825.1 Cryomorphaceae bacterium
CAGTGCTTTTGTTTTCCCATTTTGTACATGAAGCAAGCAAAGCTGCTGCTGCGACGAAGAATGCGATTTTTTTCATTGTTGTTTCAATTAGGTCTTACAAAGATGTCAATATTTATGCCAGCTTCGACAAAGCATCTTCTTTATCGAGAGCAAGTTGCGCTTTTAAGGCGTCGAGGCCGTTGAAGTTCATCACGTCTCTCAGGCGATGGCCTACGGCAAAATGCAAGTGCTGTCCGTAGAGATCTCCCTCAAAATCGAGCAGGTGAATTTCCACCGAACGTCTGGTGCTCCCCACGGTAGGGCGTCTACCGATGTTGGCCATGGCTTTGTGGTGCTCGCCGTTCAAGCGGACATAACCGGCATATACGCCGTCCGCAGGAATGAGCTTGTGTTGGAAGTTGATGTCGAGGTTGGCGGTGGGAAAGCCGATGGTACGGCCGATCTGGTCGCCTTTGATGACTTCTCCGCCGATGATGTAGGGGTGGCCTAAATACGTGGCGGCCAGTTCTACATTTCCTTCGGTCAATGCTGCTCGTATTTTCGTGCTGCTGATGTTGACCGCATCAATATCGAGTGCCGGGATTTCCTCGACTTCGAAGCCGTAGATAGGGCCAAATTCTTTCAAATGGTCAAAGCTGCCTTCGCGATTGCGACCGAAGTGGTGGTCGTATCCGATGACCAATTGTTTGACGCCAATCTGATTCACCAAAATCTCACGGACAAACTCCAAGGAAGGCGTGCGGGAGAATTCTTTGGTAAAGGGATGAATGATCAAATGGTCGAGTCCGGTTTGCTCAAGTAGCCCAATTTTTTCCTCCAAGCTCGTCAATAGTTTGAGCTCTACATCTGGCTGCAGTACCAAGCGCGGGTGCGGGGAAAAGGTCAGGAGCACACTCTCGCCGCCGACTTTGTGGGCGGTTTGGACTAATTGGCCCAAAATCTTCTTGTGCCCTAGGTGGACACCGTCAAAAGTACCCGTGGTGGCCACGGCACAGTCTAGTGCATTAAAATCAGCTAGGGAGTGGTATACTTTCAACTTGAGTTGTAATTTTCCGCAAATTACGAACTGTAAACCGCATTCTCATGAAGAAAATCGATCCTTTCTACGCCCTCCAAGCCGGGTGGGTACGTTATAAAAACAATGCCGGCATGTATACGGCGTTCACCATTGTTTGGTTCATTGCGTCGCTATTGATCAGCTCCGTAGCTGCGGGAATGGGAGGAATGTTCGCTCTTATAGGGGAGCGTCTCGTGGCTTTGCTGATGGCTATTGTATTAGGCGCAGGTACGATGTTTTTGACGATGGGATTTGCGCACGTGGCTCGTAAAGATGAGCTGGGTGAAGGGGTAAACTTCGGCGATTTCTTCAATGCCCTTCGTGTGAATCAAAAAGAATTGTTCGGCGTGGTGGTCCTTACTACTGTTTTGGGCCAATTAGGTTCTTTCTTCATGCCGTCGGAATTTATGGCAGTGGCCTCAAGCGGGTTCGACTTCTCGAATTTGGATGAATTACAAATGATGGCTGAGGATATGCAGGAGTTGTACATGGACAACATAGGGATCATTGCAATGGTGACCTTGATTCAGATCGTGTTTGGTGTTGGATTCATGTTCGCTACCTATCGTGCTTCGCTTGACGGAGAAGGAGCCATGGAAGCCTTGAAGTGGAGCTTTCCACGTGCCTGGAGCAACTTCTTCCGCATCTTCGTGCTAGCCTTGATGATGGGTATTATTGCCATCGTACTTGGGGTGCTCACCCTCTTTATCGGATTCTTGGTCATCATTCCTTGGATGATTCTCGTGCAGTTTGAGATGTATGACCAATTATGTGATAAGCCCGAAGGTCTCGATCCGGTCGTAGAGGAGTTTGATTACGATAATTAACGGCGAGTGAAGTCCTGACTAGGGTTTCTGTTGGAAAGAATTTCACTTTGTGACGTAATCCTTCAGTCGAGCTTTTCGACCATTAAATCATTACGTTTTGGTAATCAGGATTGCCAACTTTTGCTGGCGCAAAAGATTGGCGGACCTCTGTGGGGTTGCATTCAAGTAAATCCCTCCATGCTCCGCATGGAGCGTTTCTCATCTCTCAATCAAGAAGTCGTGGATCAGGATTGCCAACTTTTGCTGGCGCAAAAGATTGGCGGACCTCTGTGGGGTTGCATCCAAGTAAATCCCTCCATGCTGCGCATGGCTCGGCTTTTTTGTTTCCACCCCTCACTAAAGCAAGCTTTGTTCGGTGTGGAAACAAAAAATCCCGACCAGTTTCCTGGTCGGGATTTACTTGTGCGGATGAAAGGACTCGAACCTTCACGCCGGAGCACTAGTGCCTAAAACTAGCGTGTCTACCAATTTCACCACATCCGCAGCAATTGGGAGGGCAAATATATAGAGAAAATTAGTTTGTACAAGAAAAAAGAATTGGCCCCAGTAAAAATTAACTTTGTGACAAATCATTGGTCCCATGGCGACATTCAATCCAGACGACATCACTACCAAAGAACGCCACATGAAATTGCTAGGCGCCATAGGCCCTAGACCTATCGCGTTGGTGAGTACGGTGGACGAGTACGGCAACAACAATTTGAGTCCGTATAGCTTCTTCAATATTTTTTCTTCGAACCCTCCAGTGGTGATTTTTTCGCCGGCGAGACGCGTGAGAGATAATACGACGAAGGACACGCTGCACAATTGTATGGTGCAAAAGGAGTGTGTGGTGAACGTGGTGAGCTACGATGTGGCGCAGCAGGTGAACTTGAGCTCGGCAGAATACGATTCCTCGGTAGATGAGTTTGTGAAGAGTGGTTTGACGCCGGTGGATTCGGAAGTGGTGCAGGCGAAGCGCGTGAAGGAAAGCCCTGTGAGCTTGGAATGTGAGGTTCGCGACATCTTCCATTTGGGAGAGGAAGGCGGGGCCGGGAATTTGGTCATGTGTTTGATCAAGCGCATTCACATTGCGGACCGAGTGTTGGCGGAAGACGGCGGTATTGACCAGGAAGAAATAGATTTGGTGGGCCGTATGGGCCGTCATTGGTGGGTGCGTGCCTCAGGGGATGCGCTGTTTAAGCTGAGCCCGCCGCCAGTGGGTATTGGCGTGGATCAAATTCCAGAGGTTATTCGCCGTTCGACGATCTTGACGGGGAATAATTTGGGCCAATTAGGTTCGGTGACCGTCCTTCCCACAGATGCCGAAATCGAAGCCATGAAAAATGACTTTGATGTGCGACGTATATTGCAAAACTTTGCCGACGGCATTGAGTTGCGCGAGCAGTTGCACGAGATGGCAAAAGAATTGTTAGACAACGACCAAGTGCACGAAGCTTGGAAAGTATTATTAATAGATAAATCGGCCCGTTAAGAGGGTAAATGCATGCAAATAGAAGCCAGAATCCAAAAGATTATGGACGAGCAAGTGGTTTCTGATCGTTTCAGAAAACGCGAATTCGTAGTTCAAACCAAAGAGCAATATCCACAAACCTTGTGTTTTGAATTTACGCAAGACAAAACTTCGGTCTTGAACAACTTCCAAGTAGGTCAAGAAGTGAATGTAGAATTCAACATTCGCGGTCGCGAGTGGACCCCGCCACAAGGAGGTGCTACCCGTTACTACACCACCTTGCAGGCTTGGCGTATGAATGCAGTGCAAGGGGCCGGTCCCGGTCCATCTGATTTGCCGCCACAAGGCCAGCCGTTTGAAGCGCCATCAGGAGGTTCTGATGTGCTAGACGACGATCTACCGTTCTAAACAAGCTTTAGATGAACAGCATCAACAGCCCGCTATATTTCATCGGTCAAGGGGATTGGGAAGTTCCAAACCCCAATGATGCGGCCAATGAAGAAGGGCTGATTGCGCTGTCTTGGGAACTATACCCAGAAATGTACGAACGCCTCTATCCGGCCGGGATTTTTCCTTGGTTCGATCAAGATGGGGTGGTCTTTTGGTTCTCTCCACCAGTGCGCAGCGTGACACCTACTGATGCAGTGGTGGTGGCCAAGAGCATGCGCCCCTATATCAATAAAGGTACTTGGCGCTTTTCGGTCAATACGGCCTTTGATAAGGTTCTCGAGGGGTGCAGCACGATGCCGCGTCCCGGACAGGCGGGTACCTGGATTTCAGAGATGTTCTTAGAGAACTTTGCCGCCATGCACCATCAAGGGCGTGCCCATAGCTTTGAGGTTTGGGACGGCGAGGAATTGATCGGTGGAACCTTTGGGGTGATGACCGGGAATGTGTTTGTGGGCGAGAGCATGTTCCACAGCGTGAAGAATGCTTCGAAATACGCCTACATCGGCATGTGTCAATATTTGGCCAATGTGGGTGTGGGGTTGGTGGATAACCAATTACCTACGGCGCACCTGGATAGTTTGGGTGCGGTGAATTGGGACCGACAAGATTACTTGGATTACATGGGCGTTCATGCGCCGGCGGGTGCGGCCAATGTGGTGGTGCCTGAGGTACACTCTTTTGCCCTGCGCTATTGATCCTTACTCAAGGCGGCGCTGAGGCTATTTAAACTTAATACACTTGCGGCAATCAACGCACCTGGGATGAGACTCAGGTAGGCTTTACCTGTCATCAGGTAGGGGTAATAATCCCGAATCATACTGCCCCAAGAAGGCATAGGGGGCTGGGCACCGATGCCGAGGAAGCTGAGGCCACTTTCGATGAGGAGGGCGCTGGCAAAATTGGTCGTGCAAATAACCAAAAGCGGTCCCCAAGTATTGGGTAGGATTTCCTTGAACATGATGTGGGCGGTGCCGAAGCCAAGGACCTTGGCCGCCTCGACATATTCTTTTTGTTTTTCAGCTAAGAATTGGCCCCGAACTACACGGGCTACTTCGACCCACATGGTCAGTCCCACGGCGATGAATACCTGTGTGAGGCCTTTGCCTAGAGACGAAGGTTAGGGCGATGACCAGCAAGAGGGTGGGAATAGACCAAAGCACGGACATGAGCCAAGACAAGAATTGGTCCACGCGGCCGCCAAAATAACCGGCTGCAGCTCCTACGGGAATGCCAATGACCAAGCTGATGCTCACGGCGATCAATCCCACGGTGAGGGAAATGCGGCTGCCTAAAATGATCCTGGAAAAATGATCGCGACCAAACTTGTCGGTTCCGAACCAGTGCGTTCCCATCTCGCTGGACGAGCCTGGAGCGAGCATCGCCCTTTGGAGGTCCATGTCGTTGGCCATATCGCTGCTGTCCAACACCAGCAGTGGCGCGAAAATGGCACAGAGGATAAGGCCCAGGATGAACCAGGCGCCAGGATGGCGGGTGAAGGTTTGTATGTTACTTGACCAAATCATTGACCACTTTTACCCCTTCGCGCAGCACGAGGTCACGCGATAAATTCTTGTACCACTTCTGGTAAATATCCGCTTGCGCAGAATCTGTTTCAAACATGGTGAGGTGGTCGGGGAGGGCAACAACACCGAGGCTGTCCGGTGCCTTGTTGATGTTCTTAAACAAATCACTTTGCGCCGAGATAGAATCTTGGAAAGCCACGTAATCCCCATAGTTCAACGGGATGCGTTTGTTTTCCTCGCCCTTGGCAATCCACTGTGCATATTCCTTGAACGCATCGTAGGTCGGTTCCGTAGCCAAGCGCTCTGCCGCTCTTTTCTTCGCGCGGTCAAAGGCCTTGGTCCAATTCTTTTCTACCGCATAGGTCGCTTTTTCGACATAGTCTACCGCCAAGGCATGATCGTATTCCTTCTCGCCGATGGCAATCTCATCGTAGGCGCCCGGCAAAGAAATATCTGGAATAACCCCTTGCAGCTGGGTGGTGCCGCCGTTGATGCGGTAAAATTTCTCTGTGGTGATTTTAATGGCGCCGAGCGGTTTTAGGCTGTTGAGGTTGCCGCCCACGGCACGGTCGAAATCAAACATGTTCTGTACGGTTCCTTTTCCGAAGGTGGACTTAGACGGACCCACAATCAAGGCACGTCCACGGTCTTGGAGTGCGGCACTGACAATCTCAGAGGCTGAGGCGCTGTATTCGTTGACGAGGATGACCAGCGGTCCGTCCCAATAGATTTTATTTCCACGGTTGCTCTTGGCGCGAGTACCGCTTTGGAAGTTTTTCACCTGGACCATAGGGCCCTTCTGAGTGAACAACCCTGCAATTTCAATAGCCGCCTGCAATGAACCACCACCATTGCTACGCAAGTCGAATACAATGCCCTCCACGCCCTCGGCTTTGAGTTTTTCGATCTCGGCTTGAATATCATCTGCCGCATTTCTGTTCGTGCTCTTGTAGAAGTCGACGTAGAATTTAGGCAGACGAATGTAGCCGGTTTTGGTGCCTATACGTCCTTTGTTTTCTGCGCTTTTGCGGTCGTAGATCCCGCCGTCTAAGACGACGCTACGGGCGAAGGTGCTTTCGAGTTCCACTACATCGCGAATGATAGGGATGACCATACGTGAGCCGTCCTTTTTCTTTACAGTAAGGCGCACTTCAGTGCCTTTTTTACCGCGAATAAGCTTAATGCCTTCACTGATTTTGTAACCGACCACATCGACCGGCTCCTCGTCCCCTTGGGCCACGGCAATGATCTTGTCACCGGCTTCGAGGTCGCCTTGACGCCAACAGGCAGAGCCTGCGATGATGCGCTCGATAGCAATGTAATCGCCTTCCTTTTTTAACTGGGCGCCGATCCCTTCAAACTGGCCTGTCATGCTGAGCTCAAAGTTTTCGTTTTGCTGCGGCGCGAGGTAGTTGGTGTGTGGATCGAAGACTTCACAATAAGCATTCATGTACATGCCAAACCACTCGAGGCGGGTGACGTCCATGAGGTCGGAATACCACTCGTTTTGTAGTTCTAATTCCTTTTCGCGGGCTTCCTGCTCAAATTCTTCAAAGGTTTTGAGCGCATCCTTTTCTCCGTTCTCAAGGTCTTCTTCCTGTGCCTGCTCCTTCTCGTGAATGCGATTAATAATGCGCCATTTCAGGTGCTTGCGCCATTCATTCACCAAGGCGCTTTGGTCCGCGGGAAAGGATTTGCTCTCCGCATCGGTCCAAGTATATTCCTCAGTAGTATAATCGAAAGGCTCTTGTAACAGCTCGGTATAAATGTTCTTTGAGCGTTCGATGCCTGTGGTAATGAGGTTGTAACTGAGCTCAAAAAATGCGGTGTTGTTTTGGTGAAACGCATCGTCGAGGAGGTAGCGGAAAGATTCTAGCGGGGCCAATTCCTCTTGCGTCAAAAACAGTTTGTTGTAGTCCAACGACTTCAGGTAATTCTCATATACCTCTACGCTCATCTCATCATCCACCGGTCTAGGCTGCAAATGCACATTCGTCAAGGCATCGCGAACCAAGGAAAAAATGACCTGTTCTTTCTCTTCCTGAGGACCGAGAAGTTTGAAACTTAAAACGACGAGAGCCCCTATGAGAATAGGGAGGAGGTACTTGAGATTTTTACGCTGCATAAGTCGGGCTAACATAGATATTGGCAAGGTACAATCTTTGCGAAAAGAACGGGCATTTCCTTACGTTAAAGCAATCCAAATAAAAGGCAAAATGTTATGTACCTTTGCGACCCCTTTTCGAAGGGGGTTTTGCAAAATTTAATTGGACACAAATGAACATTAGCAAGAAAGAAGTAGATGCACTAAACCTTTTGGTGACTCTAGAAATTACTCCAGAAGATTACCAAGAGAAGGTAAACGGCGTATTGGAGAACTACCGCAAGCGCGCGAACATCCCGGGATTCCGCCCAGGAAAAGTGCCTATGGGTTTGATTAAGAAGCAGTACGGAAAATCTGTGCTCATTGATGAGATCAACAAGATTTTGCAAGACGGCATCTACAACTACATCACTAGTGAGAAGCTCAACATCTTGGGCAATCCACTACCGGTAGAACAAGAAACGATCGATTTTGATACCCCAGGAACGTACGAATTCCAGTTCGAGATCGGTCTTTCACCAGAATTTGAGGTGAGCATCACCAAGAAGAACAAGGTTAAAGGTGCTAAAGTCGTAGCCGATAAGAAAGTATTGGATACCTACATGGAAGATATCCGCTCTCGCTACGGTAAGATGGTAACTCCAGAAAAGGCAGAAGCAGAGGACATGTTCCACGGCTCCCTAACAGAGGTCGATAAAGACGGAAACGCAGTTGCCGAAGGTATCGTGAAAGAAGAAGCTCAGTTCATGGGCAGCAACCTTAAAACGAAGAAAGCACAAGGCGACCTTTGCAAAATGGGCATGGGCAACACCGTGGTATTTGATGCGGCTAAATCTTTCGGCAAGGACTACAACGTTGCTGGATTATTGGGCGTGACAGATGCACAGCTCGAAGCTTCTACCGGTTCATTTGAATTTAAATTGACGAACGTCACTCGCATGGAGCCTGCAGAACTCAACCAAGAGTTCTTTGATAAGGTATACGGTGAAGGTGAAGTAACCTCTGAAAAGGAAATGCGCGAGCGCATGAAGGAGGAAGCGGAGCGCATGTACGCGAACGAAGCGGACCAGTACTTCATGAACAACGTGGCAGAATACCTGTTGGATAAAACGAAATTCGACCTACCTGTAGCGTTCTTGAAAAAATGGATGCAGACCTCTGGTGAGAAGCCATTGACTGCGGAAGAAGTAGAAGCGGATTGGGAAAAGACTGAAAAGGGATTGCGTTACCAATTGATTGAGAACAAAGTCATTCAAATGGGTGAAATCAGCGTAAGCCAAGAAGAACTGCTCGACCACACCGTTGGTTTGGTAAAAGCCCAGTTCCAACAATACGGCCAACAAGTGATGGACGACGAGATGCTCAAGGGCATTGCTGAAAACGCGTTGAAAAACGAGGAAGAAGCACGTCGTTTGAACGACCAAGTGTACAACGCCAAGCTGTTGACGTACTACAAAGAGAACTTTAAGGTAGAGGAGAAGGAAGTTACCTATGATGATTTCATTAAATTGGTAACGGCAAACGCCAAATAATTCAATCACCTTAAAACAACCAACGAATGGATTTCGGTAAAGAATTCAAGAAATACGCCACTAAGCATGCCGGCATTCAAAGCATGTACGTGGACCAATATGTCGATGCTTCATTGACACCTTATATCATCGAGGAGCGCCAAATGAACGTGGCGCAGATGGACGTGTTCTCGCGTTTGATGATGGACCGTATCATTTTCTTGGGCACCGGCATCAACGACCAAGTCGCCAACATCGTGCAAGCACAGTTGTTGTTCTTGGAAAGTGCGGATGCGAAGAAAGACATTCAGATTTATATCAATTCTCCAGGCGGGTCAGTCTATGCCGGTTTGGGAATTTATGATACCATGCAGGTGGTCAACCCTGATGTAGCCACGATCTGTACAGGTATGGCAGCTTCTATGGGTGCCGTGTTGATGTGTGCAGGAACTGCAGGAAAGCGTTCAGCCTTGAAGCACAGCCGTATCATGATCCACCAGCCTATGGGCGGCGCTCAAGGCCAGGCTTCGGATATGGAAATCACCTTGCAAGAAATCTTGAAGCTCAAGAAGGAGCTGTACAGCATCATCGCCCACCACAGCGGACAGCCATTTGACAAGGTAGAAGCTGATTCAGATCGCGACTACTGGATGACTTCGGAAGAAGCGAAGGCCTACGGTATGGTGGATGAAATTCTTCTCGGCAAGAACCAAGCGAAGTAATGAGCGATAATAATTCCGTGATCCACTGTTCATTCTGCGGCAGAAGCAAGGATGAAGTTGATATGATGATTGCCGGTATGGATTCACACATCTGTGATAAGTGTGTGAGCCAAGCGGGCGGTATCTTGCATGCGGAATTAGGCGAGCAGCCCCAATCTAATCCACTCGAGATAGCGGGCAAGCCAGAGTTCAATTACACGCCAGCGCAAATCAAATCCCACCTTGATGAATACATCATCGGGCAAGAGGCGGCCAAGCGCACCCTGAGCGTAGCGGTGTACAACCACTACAAGCGCATCGGGACTGTGCCGGTGAAGGATGCTCCAGAAATTGACAAGAGCAACATCGTTCTCGTAGGGAATACAGGAACGGGGAAAACCCTGTTGGCGCGCACCATCGCCAAAATGCTGAATGTGCCTTTCACCATTGTTGATGCCACGGTTTTGACGGAGGCGGGATACGTAGGTGAAGATGTGGAAAGCATTTTGACGCGCTTGCTTCAGGCGGCAGACTATGATTTGACCAAAGCTGAGGTTGGGATTGTCTTCATCGACGAGATCGACAAGATCGCACGCAAGGGCGATAACCCGTCCATCACTCGCGACGTGAGTGGCGAAGGGGTGCAGCAAGGACTCTTGAAGTTGCTCGAAGGTTCGAAAGTGAACGTGCCGCCGAAAGGAGGCCGCAAGCACCCGGATCAGAAGTACATCGAGGTAGATACCAAGAACATCCTCTTCATCGCCGGTGGTGCTTTTGTAGGCATAGAAAAGAAGATCAGTGGCCGATTAAACTCGTCCACCCTTGGCTATTCCAAGGAAGTTCGCGATCACATTGAAGACGAAGATCTCTTGAGCTACATCACCCCGTCTGACCTCAAGTCCTTTGGTTTGATTCCAGAGCTCATCGGTCGTATGCCTATTGTGACCTTTATGTCTCCGCTGGACCGCGATGCTCTCAAGGCTATTTTGACCTTGCCGAAGAATGCACTTGTTAAGCAATACCAGCACCTGTTCCATATGGACGGTATCGCTTTGACCTTTGATGAAAAGGTATTTGATTACATCGTTGATGTGGCCCTAGACTACAAGTTGGGTGCCCGTGGTTTGCGCAGCGTTTGTGAGGCGATTTTGAACGATCACATGTTCGATGCGCCGGGTGCGGAGCACAAAGAATTGGTCATCACGCTCGACTATGCGAAATCACAAATTGAACGCAGCTCGCTGCGAAAATTGAAAAGAGTAGTATAAAAAAAGGCGCCCATCGGGCGCCTTTTTTATTGGAACGAACCGTGCTTAGCGCATGGTCGTATATACGTTCTGCACATCGTCGTCCTCTTCGAGTTTTTCGATGAGTTTTTCGATGTCCTTCGTCTGTTCTTCGCTGATCTCTTTCGTGGTCGTCGGAATATATTCAAAGCCAGATTCTATGATCTCGTGGCCCAATTCCTCTAAACCTTTGGTGATGTTGCCGTACTCAGCGAATTGGCCATAGACCATAATCACTTCCGTTTCCTCACCGTCCTTCTCTTCGGTATCCTTGAACACATCTTCCGCACCGAAATCAATGAGTTCGAATTCTAGCTCCTCCAAATCGATTTCGCCCGCTGCAATCTTCACGTGGCACTTGTGCTCGAACATAAATTCCACCGAGCCTGAGGTCCCCAAAGAACCGTCACACTTGTTAAAGTACGAGCGCACATTCGCCACCGTACGGGTGTTGTTGTCGGTTGCCGTTTCTACCAATACTGCAATGCCGTGTGGGCCGTATCCTTCGTAAATAATGGTTTTGTAGTCGCCCTGATCCTTAGACATCGCCTTTTTAATGGCGCGCTCCACATTGTCCTTTGGCATATTGGCTGCCTTGGCATTTTGCAGCAACATGCGGAGTCTGTAGTTAGAATCTGGGTTGTCGCCGCCTTCTTTAACGGCCATGATGATATCCTTGCTGATGCGAGAGAAGGTCTTCGCCATCCCTGCCCAACGTTTAAACTTGCGTTCTTTTCTAAATTCAAATGCGCGTCCCATATCTGTGCTTCGGGTTTTTTAAGGCTGTAAAAGTAAGAATTCGTCCTTAGCTTTTTTTGCCTGATTTCTTTTTCGCTTTGGCCAATTGGTCCTTCTCCCATTTCGCAATCTCAGTGCGTCGTCCCACCGTTTTGGTGATAATGTCGCGCTCCAAATCCCACCCGCGTGCCGGGCTATATTCACGGCCGTAGAATATGATTTGCAGGTGAAGTTTGTTCCAAAGTTCGCGTGGGAACAATCGCTTTGCATCCCGCTCGGTCTGTTCCACACTCTTGCCGTTGGAGAACCCCCAGCGGTACATCAAGCGATGAATATGTGTATCCACTGGAAATGCAGGAACTCCAAAGGCTTGACTCATGACCACACTGGCGGTTTTGTGCCCCACACTCGGCATGGCCTCCAAGGCTTCAAAGCTCGCCGGGACTTCACCTCCGTATTCTTCTACGATCGTCTTACTAAAGGCGTGAATGCCCTTACTCTTCATCGGAACCAACCCGCAAGGGCGGATGATCGCGGCAATTTCTTCCACGGTCATTTTTGCCATGTCGTAGGGGTTATCTGCCACGGCAAAAAGCTTGGGCGTGATTTGATTGACTCGCTCGTCCGTGCACTGCGCACTGAGTACCACTGCGACCAATAAAGTGAAGGGGTCTTTGTGGTCCAACGGCACCGGGGTTTCCGGGTATAATCGCTCTAAAGTGGTCAGGGCGAAGTCAATTTTTTCTGCTTTGGTCATGTGGAAAACTAAAAATGATCAACAAGTGGTCTATCCTAGGAAACAAACATAACTTCGAGTTGTTGAGAAATAAAACTTATTGACCATGGCTTTAGAAATTGGCAGCGTAGCACCGGCGTTTTCAGGTGTGAATCAGAACGGAGAAACCATCACCTCAGAACAGTTTAGAGGAAAGAAAATCATCCTCTTTTTCTATCCCAAAGCATCCACTCCAGGGTGTACAGTGGAGGCGTGTGATTTTAGAGATCATTATGCGGATTTGGCGGCAAGAGGTTTTGAGGTAATAGGCGTGAGTGCTGACTCAGTAAAGCGTCAGCTCAACTTCGCGACCAAACAAGAATTGAATTATAACCTCATTGCGGATGAAGAAAAATCTATTATCACAGCGTTCGAAGCATGGGGTCCTAAGAAGTTTATGGGCCGTGAATTTGACGGCATATATCGCCACACTTATGTGATCGATGAGGAAGGTAAAATCGAGCATTTTATCGGCAAGGTGAAAACCAAGGAAGCGGTGGACCAAGTCTTGGCGCTCTATTAAATTTCAACTTTTCAGCATAAATTATTAGAAAGGGCTTGGCCAATTCGAAGGAAGTCCTACATTTGTATAATTCTAATATTTTTAGCATTCTAAGATTATGAGCGCAGATAAAGACGCCAAACTGAAGGCACTCAAACTCACCATGGACCGTATGGACAAGGCCTACGGTAAAGGAACAGTAATGAAAATGGGGGATGCCCCTGTGATTGAAGTCGATGCCATTCCTACGGGATCGTTGACTTTGGATATTGCCTTAGGTGTAGGTGGCTACCCTACAGGTCGTGTCATCGAAATTTATGGACCAGAGAGTTCGGGTAAAACCACTTTGACCTTGCACGCCATTGCGGAATGCCAACGTCGTGGAGGGATTGCTGCCTTCGTTGATGCAGAGCATGCTTTTGATCGTTTCTATGCTGAAAAATTAGGGGTAAATACCGATGAGTTGATTATCTCTCAACCGGATAACGGGGAGCAGGCACTTGAAATTGCAGATAACCTCGTTCGTTCAGGTGCCGTAGATATTTTGATCATTGATTCCGTAGCGGCGTTGACTCCTAAGGCTGAAATCGAAGGTGAAATGGGTGATGCTCGCGTGGGTCTTCAGGCAAGATTGATGTCACAAGCTTTGAGAAAACTCACGGGCACGATCAGTAAAACAAATTGTTGTGTGATTTTCATTAACCAGCTCCGTGAGAAGATTGGGGTGATGTTCGGAAACCCTGAGACTACAACCGGTGGTAATGCGCTTAAATTCTATAGCTCGGTGCGTTTGGATATCCGTCGCTCCACTCAAATCAAAGACGGGGACCAGGTCATGGGTAACCGTACACGTGTCAAGGTCGTGAAGAACAAAGTGGCCCCTCCGTTTAGACTGGCTGAGTTTGATATCATGTACGGCCAAGGTGTATCTAAGGCTGGTGAGATTATCGATCTTGGGGTAGAACACGATATTCTAACCAAGAGCGGTTCGTGGTTTAGTTACGGAGAAACCCGCTTGGGTCAAGGGCGTGATACGGTGAAACAATTATTTGTCGACAATCCAGAATTAGCCGAAGAAGTTGAAGCTAAGATTAAGGAAGCCATCGAAGCTTCGGCAAAGTAATCCACATAACTATATCAAGTTTGCATAAGGCGCTGATTTTCAGCGCCTTTTTGTTTATAAGTAGTTGATAAAACTTTAAGGTATGGTAACACAACAAGGGTTAATGGTGTGTTAAATGGCTATATTTTTACTCAACAAATAACCATTTCACAAACAAACATGAAAAAGGCTTTACTATTTGCTGGTGCATTGCTCGCTTCTTTTAGCTTGAGTGCCCAGGATGCTTCTGCTTCTGCAGATTCCTTGTTCAACATGTTGGACGAGATCACAGTGACGTCAGATGTGATTGATATTGCAAAGGTTCGCGAGACTCCTGTTGCAGTTTCTACCATTTCAAAATCTGATATTTCCTTGAAAGTAGGGAACATGGAGTTCCCTGAAATTATGAACAACACTCCAGGTGTTTACGCGACTAAGCAAGGTGGTGGATACGTTGATTCTCGTATCTCTTTGCGTGGTTTTGACCAGAGAAATACTTCTTTCTTGATCAACGGTCAGCCTGTAAACGATATGGAGAACGGTTGGGTATACTGGTCGAACTGGCAAGGTTTGACAGATGTTGCCTCTGGTATCCAGATCCAGCGCGGTCTTGGTGCTTCTCGTTTGGCAGTGCCTTCTGTGGGTGGTACGGTAAGTATCTTCACAAAAGTTGCTGAAAACAAAGAAGGCGGTACTGTAACAGCTGGTGTGGGTAACGACGGTTACATCAAAACAGGTGTTTCTTACAACACTGGCCGCAACGACAAAGGATGGGCTTCTTCATTCTTGTTGAGCCGTTGGATGGGTAACGGTTACGTATACAACACGCAAGGTGAGGGATATACTTACTTCGCTGCAATCGCTTACGATCCTAAAGGTTCTAACCACAGCTTGAACTTCTCTTTCTTGGGAGCTGGTCAGTGGCACCACCAACGCGATGCTTGGGTAAGCTTGCGTGACTTTGACTACTTCGGTCAAGGTGGTGAATTGAACGACGGTGTTATGGATCCACGTTGGAACTCTAACGGTGGTATGAGAACGATCGATGGTGAGAAGCAAGAATTCTCTATGCGTCGTAACTTCTACAACAAGCCTTTGGCAACATTGAACTGGGATTGGGACATCAACAGTGACCTTAAACTAGCTACTTCTGTATACGGTTCTGCCGGTCGTGGTGGTGGTACAGGTCCTCGTGGAAACAACTTCCGCAACTCGACTTTGGACATCCTTCCTTACCGTAAAGATTTGTACTCTCACCTTGATATCGCTAACGGCGGTGCTGATGGTCGTGGAGCACGTGATGCGGACGGTTTCATCGACTTCGATGCATTGGTAGCAGAAAACCAAGCTTCTACTTCTGGATACACAGGTGATATCTCAGCCTTCCAAGGTTTGAAAATTGGTTCTAACGGATTCCGTGATAGCAATGTAAACCGTGCAGTTTTGGTACGTCGTGCTTCTATGAACTCTCACAACTGGTACGGTGTGATCTCTAACTTGGAGTACACTACTGGTAACTTTAAAATGAGTGCAGGTGTGGATCTACGTGATTACACTGGTTACCACTACCGCGCATTGAACGACTTGATGGGTCTAGACGGTTACTACTCTACAGGTAACAAGAACTCTAACGGTCAGATTATTGAAACGACTATTGATGCGAATCCATTCGCAAACACTGGTTTGGCTGGTCCAAAACTTGATTACTACAACATCGGCCGTGTACAGTGGGCGGGTGTGAACGGTATGGTTGAGTACAACGACCAAGACAAGCTGACTGCAGTAATGCAAGCAGGTTGGTCTCAGCAGAACTACCGTCGTATCGATTACTTCGATCAACCAACAAACCCTGTTTCTGACTGGGCTCCATTGACTGGCGGATACATTAAAGGTGGTGCGAACTACAACTTGAATGATGAAATGAACGTATTTGTAAATGCAGGTATGATCGCTCGTCAGCCTTTGTTCGACGCTGTATTCCCTGGATATGCTAACAACATCAACCCAGATTTGCAGAACGAAATCATCCAATCATTCGAATTGGGTTACGCTTACATCACCAACGACTTGCAAGTGAATGTTAACGTGTACAACACAAACTGGGGTAACCGTTTCATCTCTCGTGGCGTTGATTTGAACGGTGTAGACGGTACTGCACAGTTCAAAGATATCGATGTAAACCACAGAGGTTTGGAACTAGAAGCTCGCTACAACGTAAGCAGCAACCTTCGTCTAAACGCTATGGCTTCTTTGGGTGATTGGAAGTACTTGAACAACTTCGAAGCTGAAGTATACGACGATAACAACTCTTTGATCGGTTCAACTACTCTGTACACTGAAGGTGCTAAAGTCGGTGATGCTGCACAGACTACCATGTACTTGGGTGCAGATTACAAAATCGCTAAGAACTTGAGCGCTGACCTAGGTTTCCGTTACGTAGACGGTTTGTACGCTGATTACTCAATCAACGATTCAGACTTCGAGAACCCAGATAACATGGGTGCATTGCAATTGCCATCATACAGCCTAATCGACATGGGTCTTACATCAAGATTCGAGTTGGGTGGAAACATGGCGTCATTGCGTTTGAACGTGAACAACGTTGCGAACACTATGTACATCGCAGAATCTAACTCAAACATCCATGCAGCTGCAGGTGATGATACTTGGAACGGTATCAGTACTGCGAACTACGTTTGGATGGGATTCGGTCGTACTTGGAATGCAACATTCCGTTACAACTTCTAATCTGATCTAGATTTAGATATAGGAGCCCCGCCGCTTGGCGGGGCTCTTTTTTGCCTCATTTTTGACCTATGAGAAAATTCCTCCTTTTACTTCCAGCACTGTTCGTGTGGAGTTGCCAAAGTTCTGGTGGTAAAGCCCCTGAGGTTCAGGAAGTTCCAGCAGAGGCCATGACTACACAGCGGAATACGGCTTTGGACAGCTTGAATGAGATCATTCGCTATGCGCCCAATGATTTGGATGCGTTGGAGGCTCGAGCAGAGGTGTATTTGCGTCAACAGAATTTGAAATACGCAGCGGCAGATGTGGCGGCTGTGTTGCAATTAGATAGCTCACGGACCAAGGCATTGGAGTTGTGGGGGGATATCAGTTTTTCTACGAACCAGACGCGTCAAAGCAGAGATGCTTGGCAAAAGTGTATGGCGGAAGACCCGGAGAATGTGCCGTGTCGATTGAAAATGGCGGAATTGTATCATGTGGTGACCGAATTTGAGAAGAGTGCGGAATTGGTGGATGAGGTCATAGCATTAGACCCAACAAATCCAGAAGCTCATTTCTTGAAAGGTCTATTGATGCGTGATGCCCTTGGCGATACGACGAGAGCGCTAGAGTGGTTTCAGAAGGCCATTGATTTGGACCCGGAATACATTGAGGCGTTGGACATGTGTGGGGTGTTGTATAGCGCATTGGGCAATCCTTTGGCGTTGGCATACTTTAACCGCTTGGTCGAATTGCAGCCACAGAATAGAATTACATTGTACAATAGGGGTATGTTCCACTTGGGCATGGAGGATTGGAATCGTGCTTTGGAGGATTTCACGACCTGTACACAATTGGACCCAGATGATCTAGAGAGTTGGTTTAACCTTGGCTACATTCACTTGCAGTTGCAGATGTATCCGGAAGCCCGCGGCTATTTCAATACGGCCTTACGCATTCAGCCTGTAAATCACCGTGCCCTATATGCACGAGGTTATTGCTATGAACTCTTAGGTGATATCAACAACGCAGAGGCGGATTATCGCGAGGCGTTGAGTTACAACCCTACTCACGAAGGTTCGAAGCAGGGGATGCAGCGAATGCAAAGAGCGCGTGCTCAAGCAGGTCAATAAACCAATTCAGCAAACAAATTTGGGTAATCTGAAATGATGCCGTCGACGCCCATGTCGACCAATGCTTGCATCTGCTCCAGATCGTTAACCGTCCAAGGAATCACCGCGATTCTGCGGAAGTGACACCATGCGATGAGCTCGGGCGTAATTTGCTCGTAATTAGGGCTGTAAATATCTACGGGGAAGCCCAGTTCGTCCATTTGCTCGGCAGGAGTCATTTCCTCTTCACTGAGCAGGGCCAATTTTACCGGCAAGGCGGTCTTGCGCATTTCTTTCAACACACGAGGATCGAAACTTTGGACCGTGATGTGGTTGAGAAGGTCTGCCTCGGGATATTCTTCGTGTGCGGCAATGAGCTCCGCAGCCACCAATGCGGCAAATTTATTCGGTCCGGGGTGGTATATGTTATCTCCGGGCGGGTGGCTTTTGATTGCAATATTGAAATGTGGCCTGCGTAAACCATCTCTTTGAATAGCGGCAAAGAGCTCGCTGAGCAAGGGCTTATGTGCGGGGACGGGTTGTTGATCAGGGAAATTAGGATGGCCCTTGGCTCCGCAATCGAACCCTGCGATACTATCATAGGTCATCTTATACAAGCTATATGCAAAGCCTTCGTGAGTAGTATCGGACACTTCACAGATGGACTCATTAAACCACGGCTCGTGGGAAATGATGAGTTGGTCATCCTGGGTAACGCATAGGTCTAATTCCAAGGTGCGCACCTCGGGAATTCCAAAGCCGCTGTAAAGCCGGCAATGGTGTTTTCGGGGTATAGGCCGCGTGCACCGCGGTGACCTTGAAGGTCTAAAATGCGTTCCGGGCGCGTGCAATTTGTAAGTAAAACTGCGCAGCAAAGAACTAGGATGGAGTGCTTCATATTATGTACATTAAGGGAACTATTCCGATCCCACCTCTAAAATACTTTCCTAATGCGACAAAAGGCAATCTTAGGTCTTAGTTTTGTGACCCTTCTTACCCAATGCACTATGAGTGATACGACGCCTATGGGCGAACCTAGAGCAAAAGAAATTCCATTTGAAATGACCGAGCACGGGGATACTCGTGTGGACGAGTTCTACTGGCTGCGTGAGCGCGAGAATCCAGAGGTCATTGATTATCTAAAAGCTGAAAACGCCTACCGCGAGAAAATCATGGCCGGTACTGTGGATTTACAGGGCCGATTATACGAGGAGATGGTCGCGCGAATTAAGAAAGACGATAGCTCAGTTCCGTACGAATTGGACGGATATTTCTACTATACCCGCTACGAGGGAGATCTTGAGTATCCGCTGTACTGTCGTAAGCTGGGATCGTTAGAGGCGGAAGAAGAGATCATGCTGAATGTGAATGAGCTCGCGGAAGGTCATGAATACTACCAAGTAGCAGGTCTGAGCATGCACCCGTCGAATCAAAAAATCTCCTTTGGAGTAGATACGGTCAGCCGTAGGATCTACACCATATACACCAAGGATTTGATTACTGGTGCCATTGAGGTGGTCACAGAGAACGAGTGTACGGGAGGTTCGACTTGGAGTGCGGATGGGAACTACTTGTTCTACACGGTAAAAAATTTAGAAACCCTACGTAGCGATAAGATCAAACGTTGGGATGCTCAAACCGGCACGCACGAACTCATTTTTGAAGAAAAGGACGAGACCTTCTCAACCTTCGTATACAAGACACGCAGCAAGGAATATATTATCATCGGGAGTGGCTCGACCATGAGTGATGAGTACAGATTTATTCCGGCCAATGAGCCACTGGCGGATTTTCAGATCATCCAACCTCGTGAGCGCGGACTAGAATATGGGGTGAGCCATTTTGGAGAGCACTTCTACATTCGCACGAATGCGGATGGGGCGACGAATTTTAAATTGGTCAAAGCTCCTGTTTCAAACCCTTCCAAAGCGCAATGGGAAGATGTTATCGCCCATCGTGAGGATGTGTACCTCGAATCTATGGAGCTCTTTTCTGATTACTTAGTGCTCGAGGAACGCTCTAACGGACTGACGCATTTGCGCATTCAAACTTGCGCTACGGATATACGTCGCTCACCACGCCTGGAAGCGTCATCGATTACAATTTTAAAACGGGTGAAAAGACCGTACAGAAGCAACAGGAAGTAGTGGGTGGCTACGACGCCAGCGCCTATGAAACCAAGCGATTGTGGGCTACTGCGAACGACGGCACAAAAGTGCCTGTGTCCATTGTCTATAAAAAGAGCTTGCTTCGTGA
>JAYQIV010000007.1:0-307211 GCA_038141825.1 Cryomorphaceae bacterium
TACAGATACGATGACGTTCGCCTTCGATGTGAACCAGATCAGCGTAGACGAGGACTTCATGAACGGTACGCTAAGCATCTACCCGAACCCAACACGCGGGTTGTTCAATGTTGAGTTTGCTACTGCAGCGAGCAAAGACGTTGAGATCAGCATCGTGAACATGGTAGGGCAGGTGATCGCTACAGAGGTGATGAAAGTGAACGGAGCATACAGCAACCAGTTCGATCTCAGCGATGAGTCGGCGGGTGTATACTTCATCAAGTTTACTACTGACGAAGGCGTCCTAACAGAGCGTATTACGGTGGAATAATCTACCTTAATTAGATACTCGAAACCCCGGTCGAATGGCCGGGGTTTTTTTATGCATCAAGAATTTTCATTTTGCTTAAAAAAGCTCAATTTGACTCAATTGGTCAATTAACATTTTGGTAATAAGGCTATTGTTAGGAAAGCCATAAAATATTTTCTAACTTTTCATTTGAACAAAACTTTTTACTGATGAAAAAACTAATACCCTTAGTGTTGGGGCTATTAGCTTTTGTATTTACTTCAGAGGCTCAGGTAATGACGCAAACCTTTAATAGTACGTCATTACCCTCTGGGTGGACTCAAAGCAATAGCTGTAACAGCACATCTACCAATGCTTATTGGAGGATGACGACGTCAAATCCAGGTTACAGTGCTTCTGGATATACTGATCACACGGGTTCCACTGGTTCCTATGCCATGTGGGTTGATGGTTCAAGCCCTTATCCTTGTGATGTTTCAATTACCACAGATTCGATTGATGTAAGCACGTTAACTGCACCTTCAATAGAATTTTATTGGTTTAGAGATAACTACAATCCTACTTCATATCCAGGTGGTAATAAGCTCTACGTTGATGTATTCGATGGTCAGAGCTACACGAGAGTATGGACAGGGGATTCAGATTCTTCCGGTTGGAGAAAAGCAACAGTAGATATTTCTTGTCTTACACTTAATAACGATATAGCCTTACGGTTTACTGTAGAAAAGCAAAACGGAACGGTTAGTTTTTACACAGATATCATAGTTGATGATATTAAGGTTCAAGATCTGCCATCCGGATACAGTGGTTGTTCTGCACCTACGGCTATAGCAGTAACTAATATTAGTTCAACAGCCACTGCGACTGTAACTGAAGCGTGTAATTCAAGTGCTACAACTACCTTGATTTATGGTTTATCAGGCTTTAATCCAAGTTCTGGTGGTTCTACTGCTACAGTAAGTTCAGGAACAGCGACGCTTAGCTCATTGGTGGGGTCTTCCACATATGATGTATATGCAGTGACTGCTTGTAGTTCTACTCATATTCAGATACCCTAGGCCCTGTTTCGTTTGCTACTCCTTGTGGTGCAGTAACGACTCCATTTACAGAAAACTTTGATGCAGGATCAAGCGGTAATTATGTAACACCGAGTTTACCGAACTGTTGGGAATACTACAGCAACGGTATATCCATACTGGTACGTACGTAATTACTCTACCTATGCGAACTCTGGTTCTCAGATGGTTTATGGGTATAAATCATCCGGTACACCAAACGGTTCATCTTATGGTGATACTGCATTCTTCACGACTCCACCTATTCAAGGTTTGGATAGTGCCACAAAGATGGTGGAGTTCTACGGGCGTACTTCTTCTACATCTTATTTAGGTATGGTGCTTGTAGGGGTCACTGATGCTAATGCAACTCCGTCGTCATTCAAAATTATTGATACCGTATTCACTACAACAGCATATCAGAAGTATACTATTTATTTAGATAGTGCTGCTGGTGTGGTTTCAGGAGATTCACGCGTTGCTTTCGCATGGTTATGGGATAATTCATTATCTCCAGCATATGATTATGTATATGTTGATGATATTTCTGTTTTAGATATTCCTCCTTGTCCGGAGCCTATTGCATTGAGTGCAACCAATATCACTCAATCTGCCGCGACCTTAACATGGTCTTCAAGCTCTTCGGCATTTAATATTGAAGTTGGCCCTACTGGGTTTACACAAGGAACAGGTACATCGTATACTTCTTCGACTACCTCGTATACTGCAACAGGCTTAATGTCAAATACATACTATGATGCCTACGTGATGTCAAATTGTACGGCTACTGGTGACGGTACTTCGAACTGGGTAGGTCCATTTACATTCAAGACGGAATGTGGTGACCTAGCTACGCCGTATTCAACAGGCTTTGAGTTACAAACTGGAGGATCGACTTCTAATCCGGATTTACCGGATTGTTGGAATTACTTGAAGACAGGAACTTCAACATCATTCTATTCCTACGTATATAACTCTACCTCGTATTCTAAAACGGCTCGAAATCATTGCGTTTCTATGGATATGCAAGCTCATCGTCAACGAATAGTGCTGAAGGGGATACGCTGGCTGCAATGTCACCAAGAATTGCAGGTTTGGGCAATGGTGATAAGCAAGTAATCTATTTAATATTAGATCAAGGTACTGTTGCTTATTATAAAACAAATTGATTATTGCTACTGCAGATTCGTCGGGAACCAAAAGTTCAATTAATATCGTGGATACCATCAATTATAATGGAACTTATGTGGACTATACTATTGATTTAGACAATGTTCCATCGTCAGCATCGAGAGTGGTGTTTATGATTGTACCAGAATTGGTATCAGGATACAGCTACTCTTACACTTACGCTTTCATTGATGATGTTGAGATTCGCGATATCCCTAACTGTCCTATTGCATCAGATTTCTCGGGAATAGCTACTTCAGATTCATCTGCAACGTTGACTTGGACGGATAGCTCATTGGTGAATGATTACATTATTGAGTGGGGTCCAACTGGATTTACGCAAGGGACTGGTGCGCCAACTGATACGACTTCTGGTAATACTTGGTCAATAAATACCTTGATGATGCGACTACTTACGATTTCTACATCCAGTCTAGTTGTATGACTCAAATGGTTCTATGTCACTGGGTAGGACCATTGACTATTGAGATTCCTTGTTCTCCTGTTGCGGCACCATTTGTAGAAGGTTTCGAGAATCTTGCAGGTACCTATGGTACACAAACAGTTCCAAACTTGGCAGACTGTTGGATTCAGGATAGAGGAGCTTCTGCTTCTTATGTCCGTGGTATGTCCAATACCTATGGAGCATATGCTGGTAATGGATATATGGAATTCTGGGGATTAGCCATGAATTCAGATACCGTATTACTTTCTTCACCAGCCATTTCTGGTTTGGATACAGGTGGTCATATGGTCACGTTCTATGCCTTGTGAATTCAACTTCATACCTAGGTGAGCTGGAAGTGGGTTTGAGCGGCTTCTCAGGAGCACTTTCAACTGCGCACCCTGTGCAAGAAGTTGACCTTATCTACGTCTTACCAAGAATTCCAGGTATACCTAGATTCAACGGTAACGATGTCGGGAGATGCTCGTGTTGCATTCATACTTCCGGAAGGTAATGGTCAGTGGAATGATTTGAAGATTGATAGTGTGCGTATTGAAGCGATGCCTTCTTGTATTAACTACAATCAGATGGCCTCGAACATTACGGATACTTCAGCTGATTTGACTTGGAATTATACAGGGAGCAAACTGTTTCAATGTTGAATATGGTCCAGCAGGATTTATTCAAGGAACAGGTGTCGGTGCTCAATCGGGCACAGTAGATTCTAATGTTACTGCGCCTCACACGTTAAGTGGTTTGAATCCTAATACATCTTACGATTTCTACATCGAAAGCTGTTGTAATCCAGGGCAATGGGAAGGTCCATTCACATTCACTACAGAATGTACTGGTCCATTGGCGGCAGGTTCATATTCTGTAGGCCCTACTGGAGATTTTGCCACACTTGATAGTGTCATGAGTGTATTGAATACTTGTGGTATTGGCGGTGCAGTAACATTTGAGTTCCAAAGTGGATACTTTAGTTCATCTACGCCAATTGGTGAAGTGAATGGAGTAGATTCATTGAATACGATTACGTTCAAAGGTTCTCCTTCTGTTAATGATACAGTTGGTGCACTTGTTCTTGAAGGTGCATCTTACGTAACGCTTGAGGATATGTACATTCGTGGAACTGGTGGTCATACCATTCGATTGAACGGTACGGATCACATCACCATTACGGGTTGTACTATTGAAGCCCCGCAATCGACGTCTTCGACAAATATCCCGATCACTTGTTCTGCGTCACCAACTTCTTACTCAATGTTTACAGGAGGTGAGGAGCACTTGACCATTACAAACAATACTATAACAGGTGGATATTTCGCGTACACCATGTATGGTACTTCATTAAACCTTGGTGCACACCACGACATTACTATTTCAGATAATGAGTTTAGTGGTCAGTACTACTATGGTTTGTATATCTACTACGCTCGTGATGTGGAAATCGAAGGAAACACCATTGGTGGATTCACGAATACGTACAACTATGCAGCTTACTTGTACCAAATTGACGGATGTAAGTTCTCTGGCAATGATGTAGAAAGCTACTACTCAATTTTAGCTTACTACTTGAATAAAACGTCGGCTGCAAACGTAGATAGTGAAATCTCGAACAACATGTTCAAGAACGGTTACTACGGTATGCGCATGTACTATGGTGCAAATGTTGGGGTTTACCACAACACAGCTGTAGGAACGTACTATGGTTTCTATGATTACTACAACCAGAGTACAGTAGATGTGAGAAACAACATCTTCCAAGGTGGAAATTACTCATTATACTCGTACAATTCAGGTTCGGTATTTGACTACAACTTGTACTACAGTACAGGAACATATTTAGCATATATCTACCAAAGCGGTACAAACTATCCCACAGATTTGGCTTCATTGCAGGCTGTGGACACGACTCAGAACATGAATTCTGTGGTAGGGGATCCAATTTTTGCAAGTACAAATGACCTTCACGTATATGGTCCATTGGCCAATGACGCTGGAGATAATTCTGTAGGTATTACTGTGGACATTGATGGCGATGTTCGTCCTTCAGCCAACTCTACTACGGTGGATATTGGTGCTGATGAATACGATGTGGTAGCCGATGATGCTGCGATGAACGCTTTATTATCTCCAAACAATGGAGTTTGTGGTGATGATAGTTTGATGATTAGTGTAGAGATTAAGAACCTCGGTACTGATACTATTACTGATGTAACAGTGAGTGCAGATGTTCTAGGGTCGACAATAACTCAGAACATTACTGGTTTATCTATTCCATTCGGTGGAACAGATACAGTTATGGTAGGTTATGTGAGCAACTATGTGGGAGGTCCTATGTCAATTGTGGCATACACTCAATTGACGGGTGACGGTCGTAGCTTCAACGATACACTTTCTACAAGTGTTGATGTGAGCGATGCTCAACAAGTTGTTCCTGTCGCACCTGAATTTGCTTGTTTGGGAGATGTTGTTGATTTGAGTATCGCACATCCTACAGATGGTAGATTAATGTGGAGCAACCAACAAGGGGATACTCTTGGATTGGTAGCGGCAGATTCTACGATCAGCATCACCTTGACTCAGGATACTACAATAACATTGAGTGCTGAAGCTTCTCAAGCTTCTATTGCAAATGATCGCCCAGTGGGTACTGGTGGAGGTAACTACAATTTCTATGGTACTGTAGGTGTCCAATTCTCTGCAACACAAGCATTCAATTTGGATAGTGTGACCTTGTATCCGAATGCTGCTGGTACGACCAGCGTTCAGATTCAGGATATTTCTACCGGTTCAGCGGTATGGTCTGGAACATTAACAACTACTGCTACCGGAAATAATCCAGAGCAAGTCTATGTTGGTGCCCAAGTTCAACCTGGTAACTACCGAATGGTAGCTACTGCTTCTACAACTGGTGGTCTGTACCGCGAATACGGGGTGAGTGGTTATCCATTCTCGACCCCAGGTGGAGAAGTGAGTATTACTCAAGGTACGTTGACTAACTACCACTACTTCTTCTACAGCTGGGTAGTAACTGTTGGTGGTTGTGAACGTGCAGATTCGACTATCAGCATTCAGGTACATCCTGATGCAGTAGCAAATATCTCTGTAGATACCGCGAACGCGACGATCTCTGCAACGGATTGGACTGCAAATTGGACTACTTCAGGTACCTCAGGTGCGGATAGTGTGTATGTAGAGTTCTCCAACGGAACTACTTCAAACGATACTTCCGGTACAGTAACATTCACAGCTAATATGGCGGGTGAATCTGTAACTGTCATTGCCTTCGGTCCATGTTCTTCTGATACGGCGACGTTCACATTTGATGTGAATCAGATCAGCGTTGACGAGGACTTCATGAACGGTACGCTAAGCATTTATCCTAACCCAACACGTGGACTGTTCAACGTAGAGTTTGCTACTGCAGCAAGCAAAGACGTGGAGATCAGCATCGTGAATATGGTAGGACAAGTGATCTCAACCGATGTGGTGACGGTGAACGGTGTTTACCAGAACCAATTCGATTTGAGCGAAGCTTCTGCCGGTGTATACTTTATCACGTTTAAAACGGATGAAGGAGTACTTACCGAAAGAATAACTGTGGAGTAATGTCTCATAGCAATATGTGATAACTTTGACCCCGGCCTTCGGCCGGGGTTTTTTTATGATGGAATTCAAAATTGGCGATCGCGTAAAATTCAAAGATGCTGCAGGAGAGGGGCTGGTGGTGAAGATTACCGGTTCTGAAATCTGGGTGGAAGACGGCTTTGGTTTTGACCGGCCGTACGAGGCGTATGAGCTGCTTCTAAAAGAGGAAGGGTTGGACGTGGGACACGTGCCGGTGAAGGATAAGCCTTTGGTGAAATCGGGCCCAGCACAACAACAGGTAGATCGGCTAATTATTGATCTCCACAGCCACGAATTGCTTGAGTCTACGCAAGGAATGACGCGTTACGATATACTGAACCATCAAATTCAACGTGCGGCGGATACCATTTATGAGGCTCGACGACGCAATATTTCAAAGGTGCTGATCATTCATGGCAAGGGCAAGGGGCGTCTCCAAGAGGAAGTGCACGATTTGCTCAGACGATTAGGCGGCAATGAATTCTACTTCGCGGATTTTGCCGAAGGTGGATATGGTGCCACGGAAGTTCGTTTAATGGGCCGTGCGTAGTATTTTTGCACCCGTTCTTTACATTATTGAGTTTAAACATTGGGCGTGCCTTATCGCTTCTTAGGAAGAGGAAAGTCCGGACAGCATAGGGAAATGTGCTTCCTAACAGGAAGGCCCTGCTTGCAGGGACAGCTAGTGCAACAGAGAGTAGACCGCCTTCGGGTAAGGGTGAAAGGGTGGAGTAAGAGCCCACCGCGTTTTGGGTGATCAAAACGGCATGGTAAACCTCACACGCTGAAATGTCATGTATATCGCGTTCCTTCGGGACTAGGCGTCCCGTCTAGAGCTTGCTGCGCGAGGGGTAGGCAGATGGATCCTAACCGTGAGGTTAGGGCTAGATAAATGATAAGGGCCCGCAAGGGTACAGAATCCGGCTTATATCGCCCGACGTTTGAACTTAGTAATGCAAAAGGCGTTAAACGATACTAAACACATCACTTTGGGCTTCAGACAAAAAATAACCCCTCCATTTATTTCAAAATCAGTGGCGGAATTTCGTGAGAAGGGTTTCAAGGCAGGATTGAAATCATTGGGTTGGAAAACACTGATAGCCATTTTTGTATTCTATTTGGTCAGAGATGTGATCATCTACATCCTCATTGTATTTCGTAGCGAAGGGTTTCTTTGGATTCTAAGTCCGTGTTCCCTAAAATCACGGGCTCAAAACGATCCGGACCAAAGACAAAAAAGAAACCCCAGCTTTTCAGCCGGGGTTGTAATCATAACACAATTTGTAGGTCTTAGTGGCCTAGGGCGCCTAAGTAGCGCTCGCTTTCTAGCGCAGCCATACAGCCGGTTCCTGCTGCTGTGACGGCTTGGCGGTAGATTTTATCCTGCGCATCGCCGGAACAGAAAACGCCAGGGAAGTTGGTCGCTGTGGAATCTGCCTTGGTTTTGATGTAGCCGGTGTCGTCCATGTCGATTTGGCCTTTGAAGATGTCGGTATTTGGTTTGTGGCCAATTGCCACAAAGAATCCAGTAGCCGGGATCGTTTGCTCCTCGCCGGTTTGATTGTTTTTCACTTGAACGCCTGTAAGTCCTTTATCATCACCCACAAGGTCTACAGTTTCGGTATTCCACAATACAGTGATGTTTTTTGTCTCTAGTACACGGTTCTGCATGGCTTTGGAGGCACGCATTTCATCGCGGCGTACGAGCATGGTGACTTTCGGGCAAAGTTTTGCGAGGTAGGTCGCTTCTTCTGCGGCGGTATCACCGGCACCCACTACAACTACTTCTTGTCCTTTGTAAAAGAATCCATCACATACGGCACATGCACTGACCCCGAATCCCATGAATTTCTCCTCCGCTGGCAGGCCTAAGTACTTGGCAGAGGCGCCTGTAGAGATGATCACGGTACGCGCTTGTACTTGGGTACTTTCGTCAATGGTCAAGGTGTGGTATCCACCTACTTCAGGGTTGAGCTCGGTTTTGGTAACTATGCCAAAACGAATATCTGTACCAAAACGCTCGGCTTGATATTTTAGGTCTTCCATCATAGCATTTCCGTCCACACCTTGTGGATAGCCTGGGAAGTTGTCGACTTCGGTGGTAGTGGTTAATTGGCCCCCAGGTTGCAAACCCATGTACATGATGGGCTTCAAATCTGCGCGTGCAGCGTAAATAGCAGCTGTATATCCAGCAGGTCCTGAACCAATAATGATGCAATCGTGTTGTTCCATGTGAGGTTGTATTTTGCGTCCTCAAATTTATAGCCTGTGGTTCTATTTTAGCATCCACCAAGACTATATACCAATAGACTTTATTAATGAGTTATAAACCATTGACAATGGTACGAATTACCCTGAGCCTCGCCGTGATATTTCTTGCGACCAGCTGTGCTCCAACAAAAATTGTAAAGCCGCTGGATGAAGGCCAGTGGCAAATAGGAGGGACCGTGGGTCGACCTCAAATAAATGACGGTTCATTACCTATTCTTGGGGCCTATGCTGCCAAGGGTGTGAGCGCTGATCGCACCATTTATGGTGGGGTCCAATTATCCAGCGCCCTCCTCGGCGCGGCACATATCGAGGGCGGCCAAGTGCAACAATGGCTCCCACAAAACGGACTACAACCCGCCATCTCCTGGAGTACCGGGGCCCAAGCCTTGATGAGCACTCGCGATTACGCATTCAGACTTTATCCAGAAACCGGTATCAACGCCTACTGGCACCGAGGTCCACACATCCTGAACGCCTCCGCGAATACATGGGTTGATCCCACCTGGTTCCTAGCCGACTACGGACGAGGACAAATCCTTGCCCCATCATTCAGCGCAGGATACCGTTACCGCTATCGCTTTATCGAAGCTCAAGTCGAATACAAAATCTTAAACCCCACCCGCGAGATCCTCGTGCCCCAAGCCGACATGCCCAAGTACCCTTTGGCCTTGGTGCAAAGGGTATGTACTGGGGCGTGGCTTTAAACTTTTAAACCATGAGAATATTATTATCCATTGTGCAGCACTATCGCTACTTCTCACTTCTTGTGGAGGTGATATGAGCGCAGCCATGTTCGCCGGGGGCAACGGCACCTATGATTTTAAAAACGAGTGGTTGGACCCAGAATACTACGTCGATGAAGGCAAGATCCACCTCATGGACTTCGCATCAGATAGTGATACCATTTATGCCCTTTACCTCGGTGATATTTCACAAATAGCCACAGATACAGTGATTCTATATCTCCACGGAAATGCCAGTTCTATGGATAATTTCTGGGAAACGGCAGGCTTGTTCGCGAATCTTGGAGGACAGCACCATTATGGTTTCATGATGTATGATTACCGCGGTTTTGGTTGGAGCACAGGTCGCAGCACTGGCGCTGAATCCATGGCAGCGGATTACGACGCAGTCGTTTCCTATTTAGAAGATCAAGGCCTAACGAGCGAGCGACTTGTTGTGGTGGCCAATTCCCTTGGCTCCCTACCTGCCGGTCCAGCTGCAGCAGGGTGGTCAAGAATCCCCATCCAAAAACTTGTCATGGAAGTTCCGCAGAGCACCGCTAATGTGATCATGCAGAATGCAACTGGCCTTAGCCTGCCTTCTTCTATGATCACTAGTTACAAATTTGATTTAGGAGAAGATATGGCCAATTACACTGGCGAACTCCTTTGGATGCATGGAACAGCCGATGCAGTAGCGCCTTATGAAACTGCTGAAGCCGCGATGCAACAGCACAACGGTTCCTACTACCAAGAAGCCATATACCCAGATATGGGCCACGGCCTGCGTTGGGATATTGGCGATGAAGAATGGGCTGGAACCATCTTGGATTTTATACGACACTAAGAAAATTCCAAAGACCAATTCGCAGTATATTTGCGCCCCACTCGGGATGTAGCTCAGGTGGTAGAGTACACGTCTGGGGGGCGTGTGGTCGCAGGTTCAAGTCCTGTCATCCCGACTCAAAAACCCCGCACCGCGACAGCGGTGGGGTTTTTTAATGCCCTCGCCTGAGCTCGCTCAAAGGCGTAAGGGCATTAAAACACACCGACCTGAACGAAGTTCAGTTGCGGGGTTTTTTGAGTCAAGGGGCTCCCCAACGGACTCGCCAGTCTTTTTGCGTAGCAAAAAGCTGGCAACTAAAAACTTTTGATGCTTGGTTTTTGGTCAGTACGATCTTACAGATCCAAACTTTTCCCGTCCATCAATCCACCTTCACAAAAGATTTCTGGAAGAACCGATCTTCATCTCGAATCCTGATCACATAGTATCCGGCATTAAGGTGGCCTACGTACAATGGGAAGGTGGTGGTAGGGGAAATTGGACCCTGATCCATTGATTCACCTAGCAGCGTTAGAATCTCATAAGAACCATCGATAAGATCGGTGAATTCAAGCGTTACTATGTCGCCTTGTACGGGATTTGGGTAAAGCTTGGTCGCGTAGCGATTGCCATTCGCTCAGCCCGACTTCATTAAGTGTATGTACGATGTCCAAGGTGTCCCCACAGGTGTTGATCAACGATAGCGTAATCACGTAATTCAAACTTGTGGTAGGATAGGTGTGGGAAATGCTCGTGGCAGGGGTGATGCTCTGCGTCCCATCGCCCCAATTCCATATGAGGGATGATGCTCCAGAAACGGTCGCAAAGAATTGGACCAGCATGCCGTTCGCACCGCTGGAGGCGATGGTAAAAGTGAAATTACCCACGAGCGGCGGACAAGTGGACACCACACTGGTATCGCTCCAGAGTGAGCCACAGGCATCTACAGCCGTCAATACCACCGTGTAATTGCCTCCTGCAGCATAGGTGTGGTTGGTCGTGAGCCCTACACCCGAGGTGCCGTCCCCGAAATCCCATTGGTAATTGCCGAGATTGCTCGGGGTGGCTGTGAAGGTAAAGGTGTTGTTATTGGAGGTGGAGTTGAATCCAAGTATAACATTTGGACATACCGTCAAGGTTGTGGAAGTACTATTGCTCGTGCCACAGGCATCGGTAACCGTGAGTGTTACGGTATAATTGCCCGAACTCGAGTAGGTGTGCGAAGGATTGGAACCCTGCGCTGTGGCGCCATCACCAAAGGTCCAATTATAGGTTAGGCCTGCGCCCACGGAATTCCCTGCATTAAACGAAACCGTCAATCCATTGGGTGTCGTGTTGAAATTGGCCACCACTGCACCACAGACCGTCAACGTTGTAGCAATAGTATCGGTCGAACCACAATAGTTGTACGCCACCTGCTGAACGGTATAAATTCCAGGAAGAGGATAGGTGTAGGTTGCTGAATCGCCCATAGCGCTGTTTCCATCCCCCCATATCCAAAGAATGGAGTCCGAAGCGCTTCCCGTGGAAACGCCCGTAGCGGTGGTGCCATTGAGGCTTACGTTACCCGCGGCGGTCACGGTAGGACAAGGAACGGTGGTAAAGTTGATGGTGGCATTGGAGCTCAGAAGGCTAGTGGTACAGCTGTCGCGTACAAATACGGCATAGGTGGTATTTCCTGTGAGACCCGTAAGTGTCGTGGGGGAACTGGCTGGATTGATTGTTTGCCCTGTGCCTAAAGTGAAGCCCACTGGACCGTATTCCAATATGCTGTTGGAAGCGGTGCCTTGCCAAGTGATGGTCGCAGTGTTGCTCGTCACGTTTGATGCGGTGAGCTGAACAGGAGCGGGACACGTGGAGGTTTCGTCAATCTCGATATCGTCAATGGCGATGACCGCGGAGAAGCTCGTGAAAATATTCCCAGTGCCCTTGCGTCCTTCCATTCGAATAATGACAGTATCACCTTGGAATGCGTTCAAGGAATAGGTTTGTTTGGTCCAATTCCCCGAAGCAGAAGCCGTTTGCGATCCTACAATACTCCCCAACAAGATTTCAGGGCCTGAAGGCGTTCGGGCATATACATTCAAACGATCAATGGCCTGACCGTACATATGCCACCAAAAGCTGAACTCTGGACTCAACAAGGTGTCCAAATCTATCATGGGCAATAGGATGTTGGCCGTATCCGAAGTCGCGGTTTCCGGTCTGGTAAACATGTAGCCGCTCGACCCGCCGGTATGGTCGGAATTTGGACCAGAAAATACCACGTGATCAAATCCGCTACGTGCACCAGACCAGTAATAGCCCGATGTTTCCAATCTGCTAAAACAATTCCCTATTTGTCCCGTGGTCAAGAATGGCGAGGGCCCCTGCCATTGATTATTGGTAAAATCGTTGGAATAAGGTGCTGTAAATACGGTACACGCCGTGTAGAAGGAGGGACCGCGCACCCAAATACTCTTATCATTTGCCCCACAGGAATCTCGAACTTCCCAGCGGTATTTTTTATTTGGCTGCAAACCACTGAGCACAGCATCAGAGGAATTAGTGGTAATAATGGTCCAATTCGACGCATTCACCCGTTGGTACCTAACCTGATGGTAGGAGGCTCCGCCGCTCGACCAGTCCAAATTCGCGCCCGTAGTCGTGGTCGAGAGAACTTTGAGGAATTTCGGCCGTGGACACGTTGGGGCCTCATCCACCTTGATATCGTCAATGGACAGTTGCTGGTAGCGTGTGGTTTGAACAGCGGTGTACTGAAACTTTATTCGGACGGTATCAGAAGAGAATTGGGCCAAAGGAATGATAATCTCTTTCCAAGGAGAGGTTTGCGTGGCCTGGAGGTTGCCTGAAGTGTCTAAAACACTGGTGGTTGTGCCGTCCAAGGTTTCGATCAACACCGACAAATCTCCAATGGTTTTTTGATTTGAATAGGCGTGCAGCCAAAACGAGAGCTCCGGAGTGGTCAAAGAATCCAAGCTGATCCAAGGAGTGATCAACATTGGCTTGAAGGGGGAGACGCTCAATGAGGTGCTGTGGTTAATGGCCAAATACTTGCCGGAGCCCGAAGGAGTGTGGTCGGTATTTGGTCCTGAATCGCCATTGTACGGGCCGCTACACACTTTCCAATAATGAATAACAGAAGCACTATCGGAAAAGCAGGCATCTAATGTTCCTTGCTCGGTCCAGTCCGTCGTAGCAGTCCAAGAGTTCCCTTCAAAATCCTCTTCCCAAGGTGCTGCAAAGACCCCGCAATCCGTTTGTATGGTGATGTGCGAGGACCAATCTGAGGTATCTCCGGGTGCGCAGATCGCACGTACTCTCAAGGTATAGGTGCTATTCGCGGCTAATCCGGTGTAATTAAAGGTAGTCCCGGAGGTGATGCTGGTGGTACCGCTTGAGGGTACGCCATTTCCCTGGGCATATTGTACTTCATAGGTGGATTGTGGATTGAGCGTGCGCCATTCCACCACCGCATTGGCAACGCCTTTGGAGGCAATACGAAGGTCCAGCGGGACTCTACACGAACCGTCCCATTCGGTGACGGACAGATCGTCCAGGCTCGCGCGGCAGTTCGCTCCATTGAATTGGGCTGAGAGTTGGCGTTTGGCGGTAAAGCGGAATTGGACCGTATCATCAATAAAACCATCCAACGGGATCACGAATTCATGCCAAGGGCTAGATTGACTCACAAAACCACCTGAATTTCCCATAATACTATCCATAGGGGTCCAATTCGCCACTCCATTCTCCCGCACATCAATCCGAAGCATATTTATCTCCGAACCATACATGTGGTACCAGAAGGATAACTGAGGTGCGGTATCGTTGGCCAACGAAATCAAAGGGGTAATGAGCTTAGCCTCGAAATCGCTGAAGGCATAAACATTATTATCTGCACTTAGATAGCCATTACCTCCACTGGTATGATCTCCGGAAGGACCCGTCAAGGAATTACTCCCGCCCGTAACGGATGGAGCTTTAATCCAAGTAAATCCGGAATCGCGCTCCCAACAACTGTTGATGCTTCCTTGATTAAAAAAACTTGTAGGAGGGAACCACCCGCCGCCAGTGGCCTCAGAATAGGGCGTGGTTTGGATGCATTGGGCGCTCAATGTTGAGCTGATTAGATACAATAAGAGAGATAGGATTAACGATAAAACCCTAGAGATGATAGCTTTCGGTGTGCTCGATGCGGTCATGCGAAATAAACAAAATCAATAGACCTTAGTTCATTGTGGACATTTAAACCTCCGTCTCGCTAGAGACTCTTATATTTAAGGAAAGAAAACAAAGATGTTATCTAGGAACTGTTCGAGTTTGATTCTACTGTCGTTGCTGCTTGCAAGCTGTGCACGCGATAACATCGTTCCTGTAAATAAACTCCCCGCAGATTCGACGATCACACAAATCGAGTTGGAGAACTACATCAATAAGACCCACATTGCCTTACTGAATAGGAAACCTACGCAGGCAGAACTCACTCAAAGCCTACAGCAGCTTGATGTTGACCGATACAATCGCAGTATTCGTGACGCTTATGTATCGGGAATCCAAGACTTAGATCGGTCGAAGTGGGCGATTTGGCAATTTTTATCCGACCGAATATTGGACGGTATTGATACGACCCAAGTCCGTGAAAGTGCTGACATTTTCCAGTACCGAGTAGATAATAGCGGCACCCAGAATGAAAAGGACTATTGGCAATGGTTGTTGGATCGAACCAATAATAATCTCGTTGCTTTGGAAGGTTGGTACAATCAAGATTCGACCTATAATACTCTAGTAGGGTGGATGGTCAGGATGCCTATTTATGATGAAATAAATATGGGTACAGAGAATTTTGTGGTCAGTATTTATCAGCATTTCTATCACCGCTATCCTACGGATCACGAGCTCACACAGGCTTCGAAAATGGTAGATCGACAATGGGGTTTGCTTTATGGCGTAAATGGGAATAGTAAAGCTGATTTTCTAAACATTTTTCTCAATCAGGGTGAATTCCAGCAAGGTCTTATCATAAATGCCTTCGAAAGTTATTTGAATAGAATACCGACGACGATAGAATCGGACAAACACAATCATCACCTCAACAATGGCTGGGATTACCTCAAGCTGCAACGCTATCTACTAACTTCATCTGAGTTCATCAATGATTAAAAATATTTATATAGCGCTGATTTTTCTCGGGATGATGAGTTGTCAACCCGAGACCATCTATGATGTTGGGACGCTTAAACCAAATAGTGAGGGGGATAAAACCGAGCTTAAAGACGATCTGCAATTCATGAGCATTGCCTACCGAGATTTGTTCGAGGAAGAAGTGCCACCTGGCGTATTAGAATTGATGAGAACGGCATATATCAGTCTAGGCGATAAAGAGTTAGTGGTTGACCGAGTAGTTCAAGCCATGCTCAGTAGTCCCGACCTAGAATTGCCCTCACAAACGGATATGTTAGGCGCGAAGGCAGAATTTATTCAATCGACGTATAGAAAGTTCTTGCTTCGTGACCCTTCGAGCTTTGAAGAGGCCTATTGGGTGAGTCAATTGACTGAAAACCCCAATCTTTCCGTCAAAGACGTGTATTACATATTTATGACCAGCCAAGAATACAAATACTATTAATCTATGGACAGAAGGAGTTTTTTGAAAAAATCAGCGCTGGGTACCATGGGTTTTGCGGTTCCAACCATTTTGCCCACGGGTAGTTTGTTCGCTGCCACGGGGTCTCGACGCGCTAATCATGTGGTATTCTGTCTTTTTGCTGGGGGCGTGCGTAATGTGGAATCTATCTTCAAGAACGAGGGGAACTTGATGCCTGCGATGCTCAAAGGGAATTCAAGTATCAGCAGTGATATTGCCGGAGGGATAAATAGCATGCCGAACAGCCCGTTGTCTAAAACATTACAGGAATACGGCACCTTATTTACGAACGTGAAGTTCATAGATGGCCCTACAGGGCACTTCAATGGACATACTTCGGCCATCACAGGTCAACACACTACATCCACGTTGAGTCTGAGAGATAATCCGCCATTTCCGACTGTTTTTGAGTTGTATCGCAAACACAATTCTCCAACTCACGCGGCAAAAAATGCTTGGTGGGTGAGCAGAAGTAACAACTTATACCCCTTATTGAATCATAGTACAGACCCTTCTTATGGAGTGCAATATGCCGCAAATCAGATTGCGCCAAATGCTTTTTTTAGTTGGGATGTAAGTGCAAATCTCAAGCACGAACTAGAGTTTACCGGTTCCAAAACTGAAACCATAGAAGATCTAAGGAAATTCATGGACAGTAATTTCACCAGTCCCATTTCATTGAACAATGGCGTCGTGAATAGTACCCAAGATCGGGCAGCCATATCGAATTGGATTACCTCCATTCAAGATAAGGTAACCAGCGGCCAATTAAGCAATCCATGGGCGGTTAACCCTTGGATGAGTGGCGATCAGTACAACATCTTTTATGCCGAAGAATTAATCAAATCCTTCCAGCCCGAGTTGCTTGTCGTTAGCCTATTTGATGTGGATACGGCTCACTCGAATTTTACTGAATATTGTAATGCCTTACATCGTGCAGATTATGGCGTCGCCCACTTATGGGATACGATCCAAAATACACCCGGAATGAAAGATGATACTGTATTAATCATCATGCCTGAGATAGGAAGGAATCAGACCAGCAATAATTTGGTAGATACGTACGGACGTTTGGGTCTTGACCATACGAATGGGGATCCCTTGTCGAGGGATGTATTCTGCATGGTAGTGGGGCCTCCGGGAGTGGTCCATCAAGATAAAATGGTGAATTCCTTGCATGCTACTGTGGATGTGGTGCCTACCATAGCCGATATACTAGGTTTTGAGCAGGATATTCCTTTCTCGCTGCCAGGTCAATCATTAGTAAGTGCCTTCGTATGATGAAAAGAGCCTACTTTTTTTGATTCTCATTGCGGTTATTTCTTGTAATAGAGAGCAACCGCCTAATCCCTTTGATATAGGAACAGGAGAGCCTGTAGATACGAATAGCCTCGCAGGATTTGCTGCTTTACATGAGAAGTTTCTCGAGCCTAGGTGTGCGAATCCCGCCTGTCATGACGGCACTTTCGAGCCTGATTTCCGTACCGTCGAAGGCAGTTATAATACTCTAGTGTATCACCCGGTCATAAAGAATGATGCCAATGGTACCTACGAGTATCGTGTCGTCCCTGGAGATGTAAACCAAAGCTGGTTGATCAATAGACTGATGACATCAAACGATACCTTGGGACGAATGCCGTTATACGGAGAGCCGTTGACTTGGGATGAAGTGAAAGAGTTTTCAGATTGGATTTTAGCCGGTGCCCCAGATGCTCGAGGAAATTTACCTGTGGAGCCTAATGAAGTCCCAAGATTCGAGTGGTACGTGGCTTTTTCTGGCAATGTGAATTGGTCTAATTGGAATAGCAATAGGATAGATAATAGCCGCAGCGGCTGGGAATACCCGTTCCCTGTCGAAGATTCGGATACACTCCGATTTTTGTTCCATATGGATGACGATGCTACGGACCCTGCACAATTTCCTAATGTGAAATTTTGGCTGCTTCAGATGATCAATACAATAACGCAACCTCGTATTCTGCCACAGCCTTTGTTGGTAACTACTGGACCGTTGCATTTCCTCCGAATACATTTACCACAGGAGATACGAATTATTTTTACCTAGAGTTTTCTGATGGTATTCATGATATAGAAGCGCCGGAGCTTGATTCTCCCTGGTGGTACAAGGATCATTGTAGTTTTTACATCGAATGATAAAGCAGATCGTCTTCTTACTTTTCTTAGGCTTGGCTGTTGCCAGTTGCGATAGGAATAAATACGCACCGCAAATCTCTTTGGAGGAGGTAGGACCAGAACAGGTAGTGGCCTTAGAGGATAGTATTTACATGCGAATAGGGTTTTATGATAAGGATGGAGATTTGGGCGAAAATTTCACGGATGATAAAAATCTGTTCGTGGTTGATCAACGACTGAACCTGGCGCATGAATTCAGAATTTCGAACATTGTTCCCGGCGGGGCAGACGTTCCTATTCAAGGATTATGACCACCACCACCTTAGTTCTCGTTCTAGTAGGCTTCACGATTGTCGGAATTTTATTGGGAAGAATGACCTATACAAAATCCGTGGACGACTTTGCTCTTGGGGGTAGAAGCATGGGTTTTTTCCCGTCGTTGATGACCTTAAGTGGAACGTTTGTCAGTGCGGTGACGCTGATGGTCTACACCAGTTTTGTCTACATCTACGGTATTTCTGCGGCTTGGATTTTTATAGGGTATACACTTGGTTTTCTGTTGTTTATTCCTTTCGCCTTAAAGTTATATAGACTAGGGGTAGAGCACGGGTTCTTCACTTTGACGGATTACTTCGTGTTCCGATACGGCCGCAAAACGGCCCGCTGGGTGATCGGCACCATCTTCGTGTGGTACGTAGGCTTGTTGAGTACCCAATTACTGGTCGGATCCAACCTTCTCAACGAACTCGGCGGCATCCCCGTGAACATCGCCAAGGTGAGCATGCTGGTATGTGTATTGACCTATCTATTGGTCGGCGGATTTGGTTCCGTGGTAAAGACGGATATGTTCCAATTCATGGTCATCTTCCTCGTCCTCATCCTGGTCAGTTTAACCATACAACAAGGGGGAGAGGTGCCGGAAGAAATGTACGAGCCCTTCAATGCGGGCCCCGTAAATATCGTTGCCTTCTTGCTGCTGGGAATTCTCACGCCCTTTGCCACCCAGGATTATTGGCAGAAAGTGTTCGCGATGAAAAGTGAAAAGGTCGTCAAACAAAGCTTTGGCGTAGGGGCAGGGGTGAACATCCTTTTGACGGTGGCACTCACTTATGTTGGTTTGATTGCAAGGGCCCAATTTCCTATTTCAGAAGGCATCACCAATGAACATGCGGAAATGATGGTGTTGCGCACCTTTACGGAATTGGTCCCGCCAGAATTCCAAATTGCCGTACTCATCGCCTTTTTCGCAGCCATTCTTAGCACTTCAGACACGTATTTGTTCCTGCTTAGCTTGAATGTCACGAATGATCTATTCCCAAACAAGGAAGAGAGTGCACAGGAGGGGATTCAGCGCATTCGTAAGGCCTTGGTGGTCGTGGGGATCCTCGCCCTGCTCATCGCCCTGTTCTTTCAGCGAATCGAGGACATAGTGGTCACGTTTAAAGCCTTGGGTATAGGCATATCCCCAGTGATCTTCTATGAATGGGCCGGAAAGCACGATAAGCAAAGCTTGGTGCGCGCCCTTGTGGTCATGACCATCGTGAGCTTGTCTGCGAGTTTGTGGATGATGTACACTGTAGGTAAGATAGATCCAGCCATTGCCTTTGTGAGTATAGGAACCTCCTCCATAGTCTACGGTGTGAGCTATGCTTTGAGAAAAAAGGCATAAAAAAACCCGCGTGTAACGCGGGTTAAACAAATAAACAAAACACAATAAAGTGTTACGTGAAAAGCTCTTCTACTGGGCTGTTATCGGTTTCCTCGACTTGTGTCTGAGGCAGCCCTTCAATTACCACAACGGGCTTTTGAATAGTTTTAAAAGGGTACATAATTATTAGTTTTGGTTGGTTATGGTATAAATATACCAATAATTCCCTGAAAACCAAGGTTATGAACAATAATTGACGGTTTATTAACAGTCTGTTAAGTTTAAAATGCTAAAGTCTAACGAGGCGCGCGACTTTTTCAAACCCAGCATCACCTTGAATTTTGATGATGTACACGCCTTGGCTCAAGGTGCTCATGTCTAGGAACAGTTCTGCCGGACCACTAGGAAGTAGGCGGCCCGCGAGTTCTTGCACTAATTGGCCGTTTTCATAGTATAGGCGTGCTTCGATGTTTTGTTCGACCTCGAGGTTGAACTCAACCGTAACGATGCTGTTGTCTGCCACAGGATTTGGGAAAACACGCCCGCCGTCCGGATGGAGTGGAACCACGGTATCATTGCTGAATACTTGGGAAATGAAGGTGCGGTTCTGGTTAGGGCCGTCTCCGTAGAATCCCGCCATCCAAGCTTCTGAAGGGATGAGCTCACCGTTGGCATCGAACATCGGCTGTACGGCGAAATAATCGCCCCAACGCTCGTAACTATCGCTGTGTCGATCCACATAGGTCGTGCCGTTTTTCAAATCGATAGGGTCAGAGAAGGTGGTATCGTTACCGATCAATACTGCGCCCATCCCTGGATGACCGTCGATGGAGGAGAAGTTGAACCCGATCAAACACTGGGTTTGCTTGGGATGTACTCCGGTCCAAGTAATATTTGGATAGGCCAAATCGCGCACAGGATCCCACAATACGCGCCCCGTAACCTTTGGCGATGTAGTAACATTCGAAATGAAACCATGGTAAATCCCGGCATTGGCATTGTTGCCGTGCGCTGTTGTGCTTACAAATTGGATCCAATCGTCTTTCTGAATCGCGCCCAACACACGTCCGTCATTGGTCTGTAGTCCCTTGGTGGCATCGCTCGTATCGGTATCACCTTGCTTGCCGTTCGGCGGTACGCCATAGGGCAAATTCGTAACTAGCGCTTGTACATCCACTGTGGTATCCACATCGCCCTCGTTCAGCGTTACGAGGAAAATAGTGTCGTTTTGAAGGTCAAAGTTTCTATTGCTCAAGAATTGAAGGCGATCCGCAATATTGTCATGCCCTCGAACGGCGTGGAGGTTGCGCACTAATCGGCCGTTGTGCTTGATTTGTGTGTAGACCGTGGCCATCACATTTCCTCCGCTGAAACCGGCTGCCTTGTCCAAATGCCAAATCACGGATCCGTCGAAACCGACCTGCCAGCTCACATTAGGAATGATAAGGTTACCCGTAATGACTACGCCCGTTTCACTCAGGGCCACGGCAGGGAAATCCGTCCAGCGGTTATTGTCTAGCGGGTTTCCGTCCAAGCGGTACACGTGCCACGGATCCGCCGGGTCATTGGTGGAGCTAAAACATACGATAATCTTACTGTTGGCAGCATCATTATCCTTTAGGAACACTAATACGAACCTATCCTGAGTAGGGTCGTAGATGAGCTTGGGGTCGTAATAGTTTTCAAAGCTCGAACCGTTCGCCATCTGCTGCAGGCTGAACAAACCAACCGGGCTGGGCATGACTAAATCCCCTGTATTGACATCCTGCGCCCAAAAAACACTATTCACCGCCGCACACAAGATTCCGTCCTTGCTGATGGCCATGGCGTTGTCGTTGGGAATACCCCCGCTGAAATCAAAGGGATTGCCTTGCGGCGTCAATCTGTAAATGGACGTCCCGTATCCGGCAGTGGGTGATGGAGTGGTAGTGGTTTTATTCGCCGATGTACTCGCTGGAAAATTCCGATAATCCTGTGCGGCCTTTTGCGACGCTAGAAAGCTCTTGTAGCCCTCTCCGCCAGGAACGGGCGCTCCCGTAGGATAGAGGAAGGAAATCACCCCTGTGTTCGCCGATCGCGGATTAAAGGTGCCTGCGTACTCAATAGAAATACGCTTTTGTTGCATGCTTTGTGCGAAGAGCGTCGTGGTGCTCAACAGGAATACGACGAGTAGTTTTTTCATCAGGTTTGAATTACTCCAGGGTTGTAGCGTGGAATATCGGGATTATGATCGGCCATTCCAATACCGTAACTCAACCATTGTCTGGTTTTCGCAGGATCAATGACCGCATCTACCCACAGTCGAGAAGCAGCATAATACGGGCTCATCTGCGCTTCATAGCGCGCCTCAATCTTCTCCTGCAAGGCTTTCAGCGCCTTTGGGTCCAATTCTTCTCCAGCGGCCTTCAACCGCGATTTTTCAATCTGTAAAAGTACCTTGGCCGCCTGAGCACCGCCCATCACGGCTAGTTTAGCGTTTGGCCAAGCCAGTATGAGTCTCGGGTCGTAAGCCGTCCCGTTCATAGCATAATTCCCCGCTCCAAAGCTGTTGCCGGTAATGACGGTGAATTTCGGCACCGTAGAATTGGCCACAGCATTGACCATTTTCGCACCATCTTTAATAATGCCGCCGTGCTCACTCTTCGAGCCAACCATAAATCCAGTAACATCTTGCAGGAAGATGAGCGGGATGCGCTTTTGGTTACAATTGGCCACAAAACGAGCTGCCTTATCCGCGCTATCGCTGTAAATCACACCACCAATCTGCATTTCGCCCTTGGCGTTTTTAATGATAGTCCTGTTGTTTGCCACAATGCCCACAGCCCAACCGTCAAGTCGAGCATAACCACAATGGATGGTTTGTCCATAGGACTCTTTATAGGGCTGCCAGCTGTCCGCATCAACGATGCATTCAATAATGGGCATGTTGTCGAAAGGCTTGCCGTCGTGGGGGATGTACCCGTAAATATCTTCAGTAGGATGTTTAGGCGCGACCGATTCTATTCGATCAAACCCCGCTTTCGGGAACGCACCTTGTTTGTCGACCAACCCCTTTAATAGTATCCAAAGCTTCTTGATCGTTTTCACACTTGTAATCCGTTACCCCGCTGATATCACAGTGGGTATCGGCTCCCCCAAGCGTCTCGTTATCGATGTCCTCACCGATTGCGGCTTTGACTAAATACGAGCCGGCCAGGAAAATGCTTCCAGAACCTTTGACAATCAAACTCTCGTCGGACATGATGGGCAAATAGGCCCCGCCCGCCACACAACTCCCCATGATGGCAGAAATCTGTGGAACGCCCATACTGGAGAGCACGGCATTGTTGCGGAATATGCGCCCGAAGTGCTCCCGGTCGGGGAAGATCTCATCTTGCAGAGGCAGGAAAACCCCCGCGCTATCCACCAAATAGATGATGGGAAGGCGATTCTCTATGGCAATTTGCTGTGCTCTGAGGTTCTTCTTTCCCGTGATGGGGAACCAGGCACCCGCTTTCACTGTGGCATCATTGGCCACGACAATACATTGGCGCCCTTTGATAAAGGCCAATACGACGACCACGCCTCCGGCGGGACATCCGCCATACTCCTCATACATGCCGTCGCCCGCAAAGGAGGCAATTTCTAGACAGGGTTGTTTGGGATCGACGAGGTAAGCGATGCGCTCACGAGCAGTAAGCTTGCCTTGATCGCGTTGTTTTTGAAGTTTGGCGGCACCTCCGCCCAATTCTACTTGGGCCTGACGCTTTCTCAATTCACTGAGCAAGAGCCTCAGCTCGTCGTCATTTTTGTTGAAGGATAGGTTCATGAATGTGATGTGGTTCTTGTCATAGTTCAAGCTCGGTGAGGTAGTCCCACGAGCTACGCCCTAAGTTAAAGAACAGATCTAAGGCACTCAAGTTGTTTTGAAAACCAATTTTTTCCTGAAATACCTGCGGATAAGGAGCAAATTCCAAGGTGCTCGACACCTTCGGACTAAGGTTGCGAAGGTCCAATCCACGGGCCTCGAGCTCAAACCGCTCCGACAATTCCCACTTCCTGTCCACATCCAACCAACGCTCAAAAAGCGCCAAGGTGCCCAAATTCAATTCCCATAACGTCGTTCTTTTTTCTCGCAACAACGCCACAACATCCGGCATCAACACTTCATAGAAAGGGCTTTTGGCATAGGCACTCTCCAGCGCTTTCACGTGGTCTTTGACCCAATCTTCTTCATAGCTGATCAAGCAGTCTTGAATCTCACGAACCTTGCGCTTGACCGGAACATTGAGAATTTGCGTGCCGTTGGGCCCGGCAATCAACGCCCGACTCCTGTAGGTTTGTTTCTGATAAAACTCCTGTCCCTCGAGGGTAATGCTGTTCTGTTGCACATAATGCGCCATCCACTCAATGGGAGGGAAGTATGCGGTAGAAAGAACAACGCCAGACATTATGCTTTTTTACGACGACGTACGAATTGGAGTACTTGGTACAACGCAATCGCAGCGATAAAATACCAGAAGTAACTGGTGCGTTCGCCTTCACCATTTACGGTAGTGAACACGCGCTCGCTTCGAATCTTCTTCAGTCCTTCACCGTGCTTGTCCCAAGACATCCAAATAAATACAGGCTTTCCGACAATATGATCCCCGGGTACATAGCCCCATTTGCGGCTATCTAGCGAGTTATGACGGTTATCACCCATCATCCAGTAATAGTCTTTTTCGAACGTGTAAGAGGTGGCCTTAACACCATCAATAAGCACTTCACCGTCCTTTTTGATCTTCAAATCGTGACCTTCATACTCACCAATAATGCGTCTGTAGCTGTTCAAGTTTTTCGGCGTGAGCTCGACGGTTTGGCCGGCTTTCGGTACATAAATGGGCCCGAAATTGTCCCAAGTATCGTTGTAGGGACGCTCTCCATGCCCCGTATCTGGATTAGGGAAGAGAATCTCCTCCGCTTGTCCCAACTGAATATCAATCAACCCTTGCGGAAGCGTTGAGTCAAGAGGAGTGCCTGGGCGCTGTGCGACAATAGGCCATACTTTTTTACATTTTCCAGCGCGGAAATAGCCTCCACATGTCTTGACTGTAGGAACATGATGTATTCGTCCTGAGTGCGTTGATACACATCCTGATCGGTCGGATATTGACGCATTTCCTCATTCGTGAGGTAGTTGATGTCCAATCGGTCTTTCAACCAACTCTTCGAGAATCCACGACCGTCCGTCTTGACATAATACAGGTATTGCGGATAACTGCGGTCTGGAAATCTGAAGGCATTACCGTTGACCAGCACCGTACGATCCACAATTTCCAAGCTATCGCCCGGCGTTCCGATACAGCGCTTCACGTAGTTTTCCTTCTTATCCACGGGCATATTGTCCATCGGATAGTTGAAGACCACCGGATCGCCAGATGCAATAGGGGAAATGGCAGGAAGTCTGAGGTAAGGAATCTGGGGCCAATTCAGATAAGAGGGAACCCCCGCAAAAGGCACCTTATTGTGCACCAACGGCAAACTAATAGGCGTCATCGGTACGCGAACCCCGTAATGCATCTTCGACACAAACAAGAAATCTCCCACCATCAAACTTTTCTCCATCGAACTTGTAGGAATGGTATAAGCCTCAAACGTGGTGGAGCGAATAACTGTCGCCACTACCACCGCGAAGAAAATACTATTTACCCCTTCGCCTAAGTTCTTCTTGATGTAAGCATCATCGCGGCCCCAATATTTCAAGCTTTCCTTGTAATTCAAATAACCTAGATACAACCCAAAAGAGGCCATCACCGCGGCGGTTTGCCAAGTCTTACGGAATTTAAACACGTGCAGCAGTTCGTAGATCATGATAATGCCCATGACCACGCCCACCACTGGAATACAATACAGCAGTACCCAATACACAGGTCGTTCGGCAATTTTTACAAGCACGTACGCATTATATACGGGGATGAATGCCTCCCAAGCTTTGCGGTCAGCGGCAACGTAGAACTTCCAAGAGATGGCTCCAAACCACACTGCTTGTACTAAGGTGAATATGATAAATTCCATAAGGCGAATCTATTTCTTTTAGGAGGAATAGGTTGTTAGGGTATTGTGAAAAGCTTAGAGGTTCAAAACATCGCGCATACCAAAGCTTCCCGCCTTTCCAGGAAGCCATTCAGCGGCCATGACCGCCCCTAAGGCAAAACCATCGCGGCTCTTTGCTTCATGGGTAAAAGTGATGGTATCGATGTCGCTGGTGTAATGCACTTCGTGTGTTCCAAAGTAAGGGTCAATCCGGTCTGCCGTAATGCGCAATGCTTGATCATCCTTATCCATAGTCCAACCGTTTAGCTCTTTATAGGCCTGCAGTACACCTTCTGCAGCCGTAATGGCAGTTCCGGAAGGTGCATCCTTTTTACCGGTGTGATGGATTTCATGAATGCCTGGTTTGAATTCAGGGTAGGCGTGCATCATGGTAGCCAATTTCTCATTCATCACAAAGAACAAGTTCACGCCGAGAGAAAAATTGGACGCATATAAGAATCCTACCTCATGTTGCTCTGCCAATGCATCCATGGAAGCTTTGTGCTCTAGCCAACCGGTGGTTCCACTGATCACAGGAATTCCATGAGTCAAGAGGGCAGCAATATTTTCTGCGGCCGCTTCCGGTTGGGTAAACTCAATGGCCACATCGGCCGCTTTCAAGGCCTCCAGATTCATGGTGCCGCCGTCGTGAATGTGCACGATATGATGGCCCCGAGATTGGGCGATTCGTTCGATGGTTTTACCCATGCGTCCATATCCTATGATGGCAATGTTCATGGCAGGGAAAGTGTTAAAGACAGGCCAGGAGCTTGGATAGTACTCTCGTTGCCTGCAAAATATTGTTTTTGAGTTAATTGAGGGCTGATGCTTAAATCATCGCTCACATCAAAATCATGGAGGTGAGCATCAATATTTGCATCTAAAATTCCCAATAAATAGATGCCTAATATCCCAAACAAGGTATATTCTCTTTGGGTGCGTAATTGCTCCATATAACCCATTGCTTCTTGAGCCACACCGTTCACTGATGTTTGATAAAACGGGGAGGGTATGGCGGTGAAAATTTCAGGAGCGGCACTTTCTAGCTCTGCTCTTGTGGTATAGCTCGGGTTATCAATGATAAATTGCAATACACTTTCGTAGGATTTGAATTGTGTATTGAGTTGGCCATAATAATAAGCGGTACCGCCTATGCCTGCCCAGAATACTGGGGCTTTCCAATATTTTCCATTGTAAATCTGTCCTCCACCCGGAATGAGCGAAAGGGTGGTGGCCAGTTTGATGTTGTGTAATTCATCTGCGGTATGAGTGGAATCACTGTGTTGGGCCTTCACAGAAAGGCACGCCAACACCACCATTACACTCAATACATATCTCATGAGTTGAATTTCGAGATGATGCGCTGTAGATCGTCGTCAGAATCAAAGTCTATTTGAATACGTCCCTTACCGCTAGGTTTCACTTGAATGTTCACCTTGGTTTGGAAGTATTGACCCAATTCCTTTCCTAATTCCTTCATGCCCGGCTGCACAGGTGTTTCAGGCGCTTTCTCCTTAGGCTTCTTAATGGCAGCAGCAAGTGCCTCCGTTTGACGCACACTCAATCCTCCTTTGAGGATCTTCTTGTAGAGGTCGATCTGTGATTCTTCAGACGGCAAATTCAACAAGGCTCTCGCATGTCCCATGCTGAACACTACTGAAGTGATGCCGTCGCTATTCTCATCGAGACTTTCGTTGCGGTTGATGTCGCGTAACTCAGCTTGTATGATGGCTGGAAGCTTGAGCAAGCGCAGAAAATTGGTCACTGTAGAGCGTCCTTTTCCCAATCGCTTTGCCACCTCTTCCTGAGTTAAGCCTAGTTCATCCATCATGCGTTTGCAGGAATAGGCCATCTCGATAGGGTCTAAGTCCTCACGTTGAAGATTTTCTACAATGGCCAGCTCCAACATGTTGCGATCGTCCGCAAGACGCACGTAGGCGGGAATCTCTTCTAAACCAGCGATTTGTGAAGCACGGAAGCGGCGTTCCCCAGAAATCAATTCGAACTTCATGCCATTCTTGCGAACGGTAATGGGCTGAATGATACCGAGTTCACTGATGCTTTGGGCCAATTCTACCAAGGCATCATTATCAAAGTTTGATCGAGGCTGGAAAGGATTGGTTGTAATGGCATCTAAGGAGATCATCGCCACCTGACCCACGAGCTTCTCAGCACCCGCATCGGTAACTTTATTCACTTTCGCGATTTCTTCTCCCAAAATGGCCGATAGGCCTTTTCCCATTGCTCGTTTTGCCATGCTTATGCGCTTTTTGCCAGTATCTCTTGTGCTAAAGTAAGGTAATTCTCAGCGCCCTTACTACCGGCATCGTACTTCAAGATGTTCTCCCCATAACTAGGTGCCTCGCTCAGTTTCACGTTGCGATGAATGACCGTCTCAAAGACCAATCCTTCGAAGTGGTTTCGCACTTCATCAGAAACTTGGTTTGACAAACGCAATCTGCTGTCAAACATGGTCAGCAAAAGCCCTTCAATACTGAGGTCTTCATTGTGCAGTTCTTGCACCTTTTTGATGGTATTCAACAGCTTTCCTAATCCTTCTAGGGCATAATATTCACATTGAATAGGCACCAAAATGGAGTTTGCCGCCGTCAACGCGTTTAGGGTAATAAGACCAAGGGAAGGAGCACAATCGATGATGACATAATCGTAATCATTGGCCACGGATTCCAAGGCTTTCTTGAGGAAATACTCGCGTTTGGGTTGGTCAATGATTTCGAGTTCAACGGCTACCAAATCTAGATGTGCTGGAATAATGCTCACGTTTGGAGCATCCGTTTTTAGGACCAATTCTGCCGCAGCCTTTGCACCTTCAATCAATTCATAGGTGCCTTGCAGCGCCTGATCTGGCTGTATGCCCAATCCACTAGTAGCATTTGCCTGTGGATCTGCATCCACTAGTAAAACTCGCTTTTCAAGCGCCCCAAGGGCTGCACTCAAGTTTACCGCGGTTGTGGTTTTTCCAACGCCGCCTTTTTGATTGGCAATTGCGATTATATGTGACATAAAGATGTGCTTTCAGAAATGGTAAACTCAAAAGTAAACCATTGCTTATCGAAATGCTAAAAAAGTAATGAACACTCTCGTTAGGAACCTTCGAACTGTCCCTCAAGTTGCATCTTGATCAGATCAGAATAATGACCCTCTGCAGCTTCAAGTTCTGCTGGAGTTCCTCTTTCGATGATTTCACCTTGATCCAAACATATGATCTGTTGGCAATGCTTCACACTACTCACGCGGTGGGCAATGATGATACCACTCAGGTTTTCTGTGGCCTTTCTAAGGTTAGATAGAATCTGCTCTTCAGTTTCAGTATCCACTGCGCTCAAGCAATCGTCAAGAACAATGACTTTGGGAGACTTGATCAGGGCTCGCGCAATGCTTACGCGTTGCTTTTGTCCACCGCTTAGGGTAATGCCGCGTTCGCCGACCTTGATTTGGTATTGCTTATCAAAGCCCATGATATTATCATGCACCCCGGCCGCTTTCGCCGCACTTTTGACCGCATCCATGTCCATGGCATCCATTCCGAAGGCGATGTTATTGGCAATGGTATCGCTAAAGAGGAAGGCTTCTTGAGGCACCCATCCTAGGTATGATTTTAGAGTGGGAAGGTCCCAGTTTTTGATGTCCACTCCGTCCACTAGAATGGCACCCTCGGTAGGATCGTACTGGCGCACCATCAATGCAGCAATAGTACTCTTTCCCGCTCCAGTCTTACCCAGTACTCCAAGACTATTGCCCGGTGCTATGGTAAAGGAAACATCTTTTAGCGCTGTAATGCCACTGTTGGGGTAGGTGAAGGAAACGTTCTTGAATTCAATACGGCCTTCGAACGAGGAAGGCTTGTGCGTGCCGTTGGAGAATTCAGGTTGTTCTTTTAAAAACTCGTCCAAACGTTGCATGGAGGCATCGGCGCTTTGAACCAGGGAAGTGACCCAACCTATGGAAGCGATGGGCCAAGTCAACAAATTCACGTAGTAAATGAACTCGGTGATGTTTCCGGCACTTACTTGGCCCGCAAAGTATAATCTACCCCCAACGTAGATGGTGATCAATGTACTGATGCCGACCATCAAGATCATCAAGGGTTGGAACGTAGCGTTAACGCGGAATAATCGCTCATTTACACTGCGGTATTCTATGGCTTGTGCTTTAAAATTTGCACTGAACCATGGGCTTTTGTGGTAGGCTTTAATGACTCGTGCTCCGGAAAATGATTCTTGGGCAAAGGTGCTGAGTTCGCTCAATTGCTCTTGTACTTTGCGCGAACGGGTATGGATTAAATTGGCCACACGATATACCAAAAAAGCTAGGAAGGGCAGGGGAATTAAGGTCAACAAGGTGAGCTTAGGGCTTACGGAAATCATGATACTGATGACCAAAATGATGGTAAAACCAGTATTCAGCGCGTACATGATGGCGGGACCTACATACATGCGAACTTTGCTCACATCCTCGGAAATTCTGTTCATCAAATCTCCGGTGCTGTTGTTCTTGTAGAATTTTTGAGTCAATCGCTGGTAATGCTCAAAGACTGTGTTTTTCAGATCAAACTCAATATGGCGCGACATCACCACGATGGTTTGGCGCATGAAATACATAAAGATTCCTTGTAATACAGCGGCTCCAATGATGTACAGGCCGTACCGGACCAATTCTCCACTCACATTGCCGTCTTGAGCCACTCCGTTGCGGTAATTCTCAATAATCACGGCAATAGCATCAAAGCTATTCCTAATGAATAGCGCAGGGAAGAGCTTGAATATGACCGAGATGATCACAAAAAAGGCACCTGTGATCAATAACCATTTGTGTTTGCCGAAATAGGGATTGAGTTTTTTTAATGCCTGCATGGTGCGAGTTGCCTACGTGAGGGTGTATATTTGCCGCAGTAAAAACAGTCCTTTACATGCGGAGCCACAAAAATAACACCTCTTTGATGAAGTCGTTCATTCTGAACCCGCATGCCTGCATTTATATATTCTAATGATTACTAGACGCCACATTCGTATCAAGGTGTTGCACCACCTTTTTGCCCAAAGTACAGACGAGGGCATGGACGCTGCCTTATTGTTGAAGAACCTCAACAAGAGTCTCAATGAGGTTCATCGCCTGTTCGCTTGGGACATCAGTGCATTTTTAAGATTGCACGAAGAAGCAGAGCGTCAATATCAGAGAGTTTCGGAGCGTCAGCAACCGGATCACGCATTGATGGAGCGCATTGCAAAGTTCACCCAACTCAAGTTTTGGGCCTTGTGCAAGGAGAGTGCTGCCCTGAATACCTTGGTGGAAGGTTCGCATGCACGTTGGGCCGATTATGACCAGCATTTCCGCAAGCAATGGGACACGCTCTTTGCGAGTGAGTCGTACGAGAACTTCGTGCAAAGCACCCCGGATTTCACCCAACAAAAGCGTTTCATTCGTGAGGTGTATCAGCTCTACATTGCTGAAAACGAACTTCTTCACGACATTTATGAAGATGAGCAAGCAGCTTGGAGTGATGACTTGGACGCCGCTCAAATGATGTCCGGAAAGGTCATCGCTAGCTGGAAGGAAGACGCAGAACAACTTATTGTGCCTTCCCTGTACAAGGATGAATCAGATGCGGCTTTTGGGGCCTTATTGGCTCGTAAATACTTTGAGTTTAACAAAGACAGTCAAGCAAGGATTGAGAGCAAGAGTAGAAATTGGGAAAGTGACCGCATTGCCAAGATGGACATCATGTTAATGAAGCTGTGCATTGCGGAATGGCGTGGTTTTGAAGAAATTCCAATGAAAGTATCGCTCAACGAATACCTGGATTTGAGCAAGCAATACAGTACCCCAAAAAGTTCTGCCTTTATCAATGGTATACTTGACAAAATCGTTACTAATTTGCAGGAAGATGGCCTCATCAATAAGGTGGGCCGCGGAATGATTCAATAATTGCAACCATAATTATGAAACGCACATTTTTTATTGCCTCTGTAGTCGCAATCACATTAGCATCTTGTACCAGCGCAACGGATCGAATTAAATCATCTGATGATGCCGCTTCTGGGACAGAAGCCATGATGGATGCTTTACCAACTATTGCTTTCGCGGAAGAGTTCCACGATTTCGGTGAAGTTCAAGAAGGAGACGTGGTGGAACACACGTTCACGTTTACCAATGAAGGTGAAGGTCCTTTAATCATCTCTAATGCACAAGGATCTTGTGGTTGTACTGTGCCAGATTGGCCACGCCAACCTATTGCACCAGGTCAAAAAGGTCAGATTAAGGTAAGCTTCAACTCTACAGGTAGAGCTGGACGCCAAGACAAGCGTGTAACGTTGACTACCAATGCCGTTCCACAATCAAAGGTGTTAAACATCACCTCTAACGTAATTTCAAACAATCAATAATGACAACTTTATTTCTACAGCAAACCTCACCAGGCGGTGCCATGAGCCTACTTCCTTTCGTACTCATCCTTGTGGTGATGTATTTGTTTTTCTTCCGTCCTCAGATGAAGAAGCAAAAGGAAGAAAATAAGTTCCGTCAAGAGGTAAAGAAAGGCGCCCGCATTGTGACCACCTCAGGTATTCATGCAAAAATTTTAGAAGTAGGGGACACGTATTTGATTATAGAGAGTGAAAACACTCGACTTAAAATTGAAAAAAGCGCGGTGAGTAAAGAGCTCAGTGCCCAATACAACAAGTAACATTGTAACTTAGAAACCGGCACACGCCGGTTTTTTTATGTCGAAAATCACCTCAAATAAAGGATTAGAAGCACTGCTCTTCATTGGCTTTGCCTTTTCGGTATGGCTTGCCATGCGAATCTCCAATACTGAGGTGACTCGCCAAATCAACGTGGAGTTGATTGCTGTGGGGCGTGCGGTAGATGGCATATGGCTTGAGGATAGTACTCAGGAATTAAGTATCATCATTGAAGCGAGTGGGTTGGATGCCTTGTTCATGGATAGGTTTGATGAGCGGTTGATTCCATTTGATTCGGATGATTTTTTAAGAACCTCAACGAAGAGCGCATACCTGCTCAATGTGGATATCCAAACGATTCTTCAGCAGGAATATGGGCGAGAATACAGATTTAAATGGTCAGGCGATTCTCTAATTTTTCCATCGAGTACCTTGGTTAGTAAAACCTTGCCTGTTGCTTTACTTTCCCCGGAAAATATTTCCATTCCAGAAGGTCATCGATGGATACAGCGTCCGACGTTAGAGCCGGATAGCATTGAATGTATGGGGCCAGAGGCCTTGTTGTTAGATTTTCAACCGTCTATTACAGCCCCATTCCATTGTTTGGGACGGTTTGGACAAAAAGAATTGCCTTTAGATAAGCTCCCGAGGTATATTACTGCAAATGTGAATTGGTTGAATATTTCCGCAAGTGCGGATGCTTGGACGGAGGTAGAACAACAATTGAATCTTCGTTATCAAAATCAGGATTATCCAATTGTCCTGTGGTTGAGCGGCCCAATGAGTACTTTGGTGAATACTCCAGAGTCGTACATAGACCTCGAATGGCGCATGGAGGATCAAAGGCTCAGGGTTGATATTAGATCTCTTACACCGGGAGTAGAGGTGTTGAATTACGAACCTAAATATGTGCAGCTATGAGTAAGGTAATCTGTATTACAGGCGGCATAGGCTCTGGAAAGAGTACGGTGTGTAGGTATCTAGAAGAACGTGGATATCCGGTCTACTACAGTGATCTACGAGCTAAGGCACTTATGGAGAGCGATTCCCAAATTCGAGCACAACTCATTGCTGTTTTTGGCCCTGCCATTTATATGGATAGTGAGGAATTGAATCGCCCTGAATTAGCGAGGCGAATTTTCAATGATCCAGATCTTAAACAATCCCTTGAATCCATCGTACATCCTCGGGTGCATCAAGATTTTGTCCAGTGGAGCAAAGAGCAAACGAGCCCGCTGCTCTTTAAAGAAAGCCCTCTTGCCTTGGAGATTGAAGATCAAAGTTGTCAAACAATAGTAGTCGTCCATGCCGAAGCGGAACTGCGAATTTCCCGTGTGCTCATCCGAAACTCAGATTGGACGAGGGAAGATGTTGAGGCTCGAATGAGGAATCAAACCTCTGATGTGCAAAGACTACAATTAGCGCACCAGGCCATCGATAATTCAGGTACTCCTGAAGCACTTCAGGAGAAGATAGATCAGCTTCTCACCAAATGGAGCTGAACCAGACCATTGGGATAGGATCGAACACCTTCAGTTCTCCACTCTGATTTACCTTCATTCTCACGAAATAGAGGAATACCATTTCCCAGAGTACTAGGGATATAGGTTAGGATCAGCTCGTCAATGAGATCCGCTTGATGGAACCTAGCATTGGTGGCGCCTCCACCTACTATCCAGATACGCTTACCTTGTTCCTTTAGTGCTTGCAAGAGAGCTACAGAACCTTCTGTGAAGACTTCAACATTCTCATCTGCCAATGGAATATTTGTATCACGGCTTAAGACAATGCTATGCTTACCCTTATAGGGATATTCGCCTTCAAACTGAAGAATCTGAGCATAGGTGTTGTAGCCCATGACAATGGTATCAATCCCATCCATAAATGCTTCGTAACCGTAGTCCTCATCGGGTAAATCGAAGCGAGGATGGTCGAGAAAGTCAATTTTTCCTTCGGTATCAGCAATATATCCGTCGAGGGATACTGCGGTGTAAAGAATAGTTCTGCCCATGGTAGTTTTGGTTTATTGGTGTTATAGCAAATCGTTTGCCAAATTGGCGAGGGCGGATCGTTCGCCCTTTTCTAAGGTGATATGTGCGTACATGTCGTGTCCTTTGACTTTATCTACGAGGTAGCTTAATCCATTAGATTGTTCATCGAGGTAGGGAGTATCTATTTGACGGACATCTCCTGTGAAAATGAATTTTGCACCTTCACCAGCACGGGTGATAATGGTTTTTACTTCATGCGGTGTCAGGTTTTGACTCTCATCAACAATGAAAATAATATTCGCCAATGAGCGACCTCGAATGTAGGCCAGTGGAGTAATGACAATTTTCTCTTTTTCTACCATGGCCTCTAATTGCTTGTATTCCTTATCGCGATCAGAGAAGTTGTTCTTGATAAACTTAAGATTATCCCAAAGAGGTTGCATATATGGATTGATCTTCTCTTTCGCATCGCCAGGTAGATACCCCAAGTCTCTATTCGACAGTGGTACTATTGGTCGTGCCAAATAGATCTGCTTGAAATCTCTACGTTGCTCGAGTGAGGCCGCAAGGGCAATGAGTGTTTTACCCGTTCCTGCCACACCCGTCAAGCTCACCAACTTAATATCTGGATTCAATATGGCATGCAGGGCAAAGGCTTGTTCCGCATTACGAGGTTTGATGCCGTATACGCTGCGTTTCTCGACATGATCTAAGGTCTTGTTATGGGCGTTATAGTAGGCAAGACCGCTGCTGGTTTCGGACTTTAAAATGTAGAAACAGTTTGGAATGGGAGAGAAATGGGGGTTTTCTGCTATGACATCATCGATATCTAATGCCTTGTGCTCATACAGGTTCGATAAGGTTAGGGCATTGAAATTTTCTATGGTTTCTTTGCCTTTGAACAGTGAGTCGACGTCTTTGATCTTACCGGTTAGGTAATCTTGACTCTCGAGTTCCAAGGCTTTTGCCTTCAACCTGAGGTTGATGTCTTTGGTAATAAGAATGGTAGGACGTCCAGGTTCCTCATCGGCAATGTTCAATGCTGCATTAATAATGCGGTGGTCCATTTTCCTGCCGAGGACTTTTTCAGCATCGACGCCTGTACGAGAGGTGTCCATGATGACTTTGATGGAGCCTTTACGGTCTCCCTCTAGTGGTATCCAGTGGGTAAAATCCTTGTCCTCTGTAATTCGATCTAGATTGCGAATGAACTCACGCGCCTCATAATTTTTTGAATCGTGTCCCTTTTTAAACTCGTCCAATTCTTCTAGTACTGAAATAGGTAGAACGACGTCGTGTTCTTCAAAACAGTTGATGGAATTATGGTCAAAAAGAATGACAGAAGTGTCTAAAACAAAGATTTTACGGGGCTTGCTCTTACGAGTAGTTGCTTTTTTAGCAGGCATAACAGTGTTGTTTGCTTTAAATTACCGAAAGACGAGGTTAGGAAGAAGTTAAGAATTTGGAATTCTCGAAGAGTTACCAACCACTTTATGTGGAAAAAGAAAGCCCGCGTTAAAAACGCGGGCTCGAACACAACACATCTACGTCTGGCTATTCAGCCGATACATAGAGGCTAGGGGCTCCTTTAAGAATATCAGGGGATGCCTGATCTTCAAATGCTTTGAAGTTTTGTTCAAATTTCTTTGCCAATACGAGAGCCTGCTGATCATAGGCCTCTTTATCGGTCCAAGTGTTTTTAGGATTCAATAATTCTGCGGGTACATTGGGACACGATTCTGGCATCATCAAACCGAAAATGGGATGTTCTTGATAAGATAATTGGTCCAAATCACCAGTAAGGGCTGCACTAATCATGGCCCTGGTGTAGGATAGCTTGATTCTTTTACCTACACCATAAGCACCGCCTACCCATCCAGTATTGATAAGCCAAACATTTACCCCTGCAGCCTCCATTTTTTCTGAAAGCATGGTGGCATAGAAAGTAGGGTGCAATGGCATGAATGGTGCTCCAAAACAAGCACTGAATACTGCTTTTGGTTCGTTGATTCCTTCTTCAGTACCCGCTACTTTGGCGGTATACCCTGAAATAAAATGGTACGCAGCTTGGTTGGCATCCAATCTAGAGATAGGAGGCAAAACACCATATGCATCTGCGGTTAGAAAGAAGATGTTTTTTGGATTATTTGCCAGACTGCCGGGCTGAATGTTATTGATATGATCAATAGGATAACTTACACGAGTATTCTGTGTAATGCTCGTATCTGAGAAATCTACATGGCCGTTTTCGTCCATAATGACGTTCTCAAGAATGGCATGAGGTTTAATCGCGCGGTAGATATCCGGTTCTTTCTCTTCAGAAAGATCAATGACTTTGGCATAACACCCTCCTTCGAAATTAAAGATGGTATTATCCGCACACCATCCATGCTCGTCATCGCCGATGAGCTTGCGCTCGGGGTCGGCGCTTAGTGTCGTTTTTCCAGTACCGCTCAATCCAAAGAAAATGGCAGTATCACCATCTTTACCAACATTGGCGGAACAGTGCATGCTCAGCACATTCTTTTCGTAGGGAAGGATGAAGTTAAGGGCGCTGAATATTCCTTTTTTAATTTCCCCGGTATATCCAGTACCGCCAATGAGAATAAATTTCTCTGTAAAATTGAGTACGGCAAAGTTTGCTTGTCTCGTCCCGTGTTTGTTTGGATCCGCTAAGAAACCTGGTGCATTTAATATGGTCCATTCGTGATTGAAGCCAAGGAGCTCGTCTTCGCTAGGGCGAAGGAACATATTGTAGGCAAACTGATTGGACCATGGGTATTCATTGACCACTCGTAACGACATACGGTATGAGGGATGCGCTCCTGCATAAGCATCACGTACGTAGACTTCTCTATCGCTTAAATACGCACAGAGGTCTTGCTTTAGTTGGCTGTAGTGTTCCGTCGAGAATGGCTTGTTAATAGCCCCCCACCAAAGTGCATCTTCGGTATAGGAATCTTTCACAATGAAACGGTCTTCTGGACTTCTACCGGTAAATGTTCCGGTCTGGATAGCGAGGGCACCAAAGGTTGAGCGCACTGCCATGTTTCGGTCGAGACTATGCTGTTCCAAAACATCTGGATGCAAGTTGCTATGCACAACGTTTGGCATGATACCCAATGAGTTCAAGAACTCAAGGTGGTTCTGGGTGGTCATTGTATTATGTGGTTGGTTCTATAATAGGTATGACAAATGTAGAGACCTTAGGATAGAATTGGGCCTTAAATCATCAAAAATTATCTACGAGAAATCAGAAATTATCCTAATGACTTGTTTTGTTGGGATATGCGAACCAAAGTGATATCCAACCGGCGATTAAGAAAAGGCCTCCTAAAGGGGTAATGGGGCCCATAAAAGAGAGGTTCATATCCCCAAAAGATCATCGAAGACTAAGAGGTAAATGCTGCCTGAAAAGAGTAGAATACCAGCGCTCCAACATCTAGTGGTCCAAAGGAATTTCTAGATTCGTTAGGAAGTGCTAGTAGGGCAATGGCGTGAAAAAGCTGATACATGGTGGCTGTTTTGAAGCTTTCCATGGCAGCCGAGTCCAACAAGTCTTTGAGTGCATGTGCACCTAGGGCGCCCAGAATGACGGCAAGGCCTCCAAAAATTGCAGCAATTCTTTTCATACTTCAAAGTTACATTCTAATCGGCACGAAGATGTGTTATATTTAGGACGGTAATTCCACATAAAGTTGAATTCGTAACAATCACAATTTAGTATATACCGCTTCATGCGTCAAAAAATCCTACTCATCGGTGCTGGTTTGAGCACACAGCAATTGGTCCCATATCTTAAAAAGAGAATAGAATCGCATCAATGGGAGCTTCGGGTGGTTGATCGAGACGGAGTCTTGGCGGCTAAGCGCCTCGGAGAGGTTGTGCCACACACTTCGTCCGGTGCCTTGGATATTCAGGATGAGCAAGCCCTCACAGAGGAAATTAAGGGATGCCAATTGGTCATTTCCATGGTGCCCGCACATATGCATTTACCGGTGGCAAAGATGTGCTTGAAATTTGGCGCACATTTGGTGACAGCCAGTTACGCAACGCCAGAGATGCACGAATTAAGCAGCGAAGTTCAGCGCGAGGGTTTGGTTTTCTTAAATGAGTGTGGGTTGGATCCCGGGATTGATCATATGAGCGCCATGAAGCTTCTAGACGCCATTCGAAGTGATGGTGGAAAGGTGGTGCTTTTCGAAAGTTTTACCGGTGGTTTGTTGAGCCCATCTTCAGAAGAGGGCAATCCTTGGCGTTATAAGTTTACTTGGAATCCTCGCAATGTCGTACTTGCTGGACAGGGAGGGGCTGTGAAGTTCATTCAGGAAGGGAAGTATAAATACATTCCCCCACACATGGTCTTTAGAAGAACCGAATTCATGAATGTAGAAGGGTTTGGCAAATTTGAAGGAATCGCGAATCGGGACAGTCTGAAATACCGCGAAGTATATGGCCTTGAAAATGTTGAAACTCTCTACAGAGGAACCTTGCGTAGGCCCGGTTTTGCGCGTGCTTGGGATTCTTTTGTGAAATTGGGCATGACCGATGATTCGTATCAAATTGCCAATACACATTTACTTTCGTTCCGTGAATTCACCAATCTCTTCTTGGCTTATAATCCCCAAGATAGTGTGGAACTTAAGCTTAAATACTATCTGGGTATCCCCCAGGATTCTGATTTAATGGACAAATTAGTTTGGGCGGGGTTATTCTCATCGCAGATGTTCCCGTTTGAATCGGGCTCACCGGCGCAGTGTTTGGAATACATACTACGCCAGGTGTGGACCTTGAAGGATGAGGATAAGGACCTTATTGTGATGTACCACAAGATTGGATGGGAAAAGAATGGCGAGCGCTTCATGGTGGAAAGTTCCATGGGAGTCGAGGGGCAGAGCGCCACACAAACTGCGATGGCATCCACGGTTGGACTTCCATTGGCCATTGCGACTCGCTTGATTCTCGAGGGTAAAATAGAAAGTACAGGGGTGCAATTACCGATGACCGCGCAATGGTATGGGCCTATATTAGAGGAGCTTAGTTCGGATTTTGGGGTCCAATTCTACGAGAAATCCGTCCCCTACAACGGATATTAGAGCGACGCGTAGAAAGGGGAGAGCACTTCCCGTGCTTCTTCGGTATAATGTTGATCTTGTGCGTAGAGTGTAATGCGCTTACGCACGGGTTCATCGACTTCACATTTACACAGGCCGTAAATGCATCTGTTGGCATCACGTTCGGCTTTTGGATGCACGTGGATGATGGTCTTCAAACTCAACCCTTCGTCCATGGCTTCGTCCAAGAAACGGTCACTTTGGTCACAAGGGAGGATCACCCAGAATTGGCCGTTTTTTTTCAATAACCGAGAAGCGTTCATCACCAAGCTTTTGAAATCAAGCGTTAGCGCATGTCTTGCCGCAGCGATGCCTGCATCCAGCTTTGTGGGCCCCGCTTCAAAATAGGGGGGGTTGCTGACAATCAAATCGTACAGAAGATTGAGCTCATATTCTTGGATCGGCTCATGATAGCATACCATTCGGCCGGCATAAGGGCTTTTGCTGAAGTTTTCTGTGGCTTGTTTAGCACTAGGACCGTGGATTTCCACAGCATCCACGTAGGCCTTTTCAAAGCGCTGGGCCAATTGCATGGCAATGACGCCACTTCCTGTGCCGATATCCAGTACATGTTGCACTTCGTGGGGCTCGAATTCCTCGCCTGCAACGGCGCCAAGCAAGCATCCGTCGGTATTCACACGCATCGCGCATTGATCGTGCGCCACGGTGAATTCTTTCATTTCGAACGGTTTGAGGTAATTCATATGCCTCCAGTCAAACTAAAAATCTTAGGACGCAAGGTGAAAAAATAGATGATATTGACCAAGGCAAAAATGAAGTAAAAGAAATTCGACTCCATCAAGGTATAGGTAAGCAGCAATATGGTGGCCAATTCTACCATCACCCATTGCCAAATATGAATACGCGTCAATACCTGCAGTTTATCTTCTATTTCCTGGGTTTGGCTAATCTTTATCATCCCCTTATTCCAAATGGTCTTACCCAAAGAGCCTAAAACCCCAGCGATCACAGGAATAGCGATATGATTCCAATTGCCCCATTCAAAACGCACATTGGCCTGTTCTTGCGCTACATACATAACCACTACCGTAATGACTAACTGGGCCATTAACAGCACTGAATAGATCAGTTGCAGGGAACTGGGATCGTAAGCGGGTTTTTCGTTCATCTTGAATTACAGGTCAAGCAGACCTTCAGGCAATTCAAGATAAATGATTTTTTCATTGGTATCGATGCCCTTGATGAACGCATCTACCGCCGGAATTAGGAATTCTTGCTCACCCTTTTCTACGACGAAGAGGTTTTGGCTTGAATTCTCCACGACATCAACGACTACACCTATATCACCTTTTCCTTCCCATGCAGTATATCCAATGATTGCTTTATCGTAATACGCATCATCTTCGGCCTCGGGAAGCATGGATTCAGGTAAATAGGCCTCGCGGCCCACATATTTATGCGCATCTTCTGGACGAACGTCTTCGAGGTAGATGAGCAATTTCTTGCCGTTGAGTTTGCCTTTTTGGCTCAAAAAAAATGGAACCAGTTCCTGGTCAATGTCCAGTAGAACTGATTCCAAATCTTTAAAGTATTGTGGGGTAGAAGAGTCTATATGTAATATGAGACCTCCCTTGTACCCGTGGAGTTTTGTGATTTTACCGAGTGGAAAACACTGCTCCTTTTGCACAATTACTCTGCGCTTTCTTCTGCAGGAGCTTCCTCAGCTTCAGCAACTACTTCTTCAGTAGCTTTCTGTCTGCAGTTTCTTCAGTAGCTTCAACCTCTTCTGCTGGTGCTTCTTCAGTAGCTTCTGCTGCTTCGGCAGTTTCTTCAGTAGCTTCAACCTCTTCTGCTGGTGCTTCCTCTACAGGAGCATTTGCAGCTGCAATAGCAGCAGCACGTGCTTTGTTCGCTTCAGATTCAGCCGCCAAACGGTCAGACTTCGCCTTAGCATCAGCACTAGCTAGAGATTCTACTTTGTTTTGAATCTTAGACTCCTTCTCGTTGGTCCAAGCTTCAAACTTTGCTTCTGCTTGCTCTTCAGTCAAAGCACCTTTGCGTACACCTTCTAACAAGTGCTTTTTCATCATTACACCACGGTAAGATAGAATTGCACGAGCAGTATCAGTAGGCTGAGCACCTTTCATGACCCAAGATAGAGCTGAGTCAAAGTTTAGATCGATTGTTGCCGGGTTGGTGTTCGGGTTGTACGTACCTAGTTTCTCGATGAAACGACCGTCACGCTTAGCGCGAGCATCTGCCACTACGATTGAGTAAATAGGACGTGCTTTGCGTCCACCACGTTGCAAACGAATCTTTGTTGCCATAATTAATTGTTTTACAAGGGTCCGAAACCCAGTTAATTAATAAATTAATGAGGCGCAAAAGTAAGGAAAGTAAATTAATGCAAGCGTTTATGCGGATTATCTTTCCACATGTATGAGTTTGGAGCCTTCCGTTTCCATAGAAAACTCAAAAGGCGTAGTCCCAACCTTTTCCATCGCCGAATCCAGTGCATCATGCACATCTGCAGGGGCATAGAACAGCATAAAGCCGCCACCACCGGCTCCCAACAACTTACCGCCTAAGGCACCTGCTTTCAAGCCAGCATCATAGGTTTCAGTAATCTGAGGGGTGGTAATGCCAGAAGCGAGCTGTTGTTTAAGCAACCAATTTTCATGCATTAAGGCCCCAAAATCATCCAAATTACCGGATTCCAAGCTGTCTCGAAGTTTATATACGAGGCTCACCATATGCTCCAAGGCCTTGAATTTATCCTCCGCAGAGGTGTTTTTCTTCTGCTCGGAAAGAATGGCGCTGGCAGATCTTTGATTGCCCAGATAATAGAGTTTAAGATTTTGGTCCAATTGGTCCCTAATCTCATCACTAATAATCACAGGGCTCACCGTCACCGTACCGTCCGGATTGAATTCAATCACATTCAAGCCTCCGTAGGCCGCGGCGTATTGATCCTGCTTGCCAATGGGCTCGCCCAAAAGCTCAATCTCGATGCGACACGCACCTGCGCCCAATTCCTCTTTGCTTACTTCTTTACCAATGTAAGTGTTCAAATTGTGGAGTAGGCCTACTGTAAAGCTCGAGCTGCTGCCCATGCCGGTACCACCAGGAATATCCGCAATGGAACTCACCTCAATCCCGTTCAGATTAAAATCACTCAATACCGTTTTCAGGATAGGGTGCTTCAATTCGTTGACATCCCCAACGGTCTCTGTTTGAGAATACTTACAACGGATTTTATCCGCTTCGAAGTACTGGTGTGTGCTGATGTACATGTACTTATTAATGCTAGTACTGAGCACGGCACCTTTTTGTTTCTCGAAGAAAGCAGGTAAGTCACTACCGCCGCCAACAAAGGAAATACGGAATGGGGTCTTGGTGATAATCATGGCCCTAAAATAGGTATTGTGGATAACCTAAAGTTTTCCAAACTCACAATTTTTTGAAGGATATCCTCGTAGTTTTAAAAGCAGACAAAACCATTAATCGCCATGAATAAAACTCTTTTGAGACAGAAAGAGTGGTTCGAAAACCACTTTTTTCGAGAACCGATGGGCTCATACGCCCACCTTATTGAACCAGTACCTATGATCAAAATTTATAAATACTAAATGCAATTAAACATGTATTCAAATACATATTTGATCCAAAGCAAATCCGCTTTTTACCTACAACAATCGGCGCATCGTGTGTTAACCTATTTTCCATGAATGCAAAGGCCAGCCTTTCTATGAAAGTATGTTGCAATGCCATGCGTTTATGTCAGCTGCTATTTGTGAATTCAATGAAAAAGGTTCGCTTGAACAAAACATTTTAGTGTATGATTTTCTTGTTCAACAAGTGATTGAGTTCAAGGCATTGTTGCAGTTCATCATTCATGAAGGCCTTGAGTTTCCAGGCATGGATCATGTACTACATTACATTCAGGATTTGTATTACAGCTTACAAAATGAAGTCGGGCAAATGCGTATTTACCTCTTTCAGATAAGAAACCTTAACCGACCTAATTGATTATGAAAACAAACATTTCTCAACCCATGTATCAGGAATCCTTGGCCATAAATAGGACCATTCAGGATATTACAAGAGGATATCATAGTAATGGAACATTCAATCTTGCCTTTAAAATCAAAGATGATATCATCGGCATTTGCAATGATTTGGATTTAGGGGTCAGTGCTAGATTCGAGCATACCTTCATTAGCTATTACAAGAATGCATTAGACCGATTATCATTGCTACTCGAACATATTCGTATCGCCAATAGTGCTCGTATGATTCGTGGAGGATTCCCTTCAGAATTGATAGAGCGAATTCGGATGTTGCGTTGGAGAATAAAATTGGTGCTTGAACTAATGAATTCTCAGGTGCCACTTGATTATATCACCTTATCTTCATGGGCAAGAAAGAAAATCGAGCTTAGCTAGTGAACACAGACCAAATCAATGATTTGTATTGGTGGGCGCAGGAACGCGTCCAAGGCTTTATGTCAGGGCTGCACCGCAGCCCTGATTTTGGCTACAGCGTAGAATTTGCCCAGCACCGTCAGTATGTACCGGGTGATTCTCCCAAACATATTGATTGGTCCGTGTATGCAAAGACGGATCGCTTCCTAACCAAATTGTATGAGGCCGAATCTAATATGAGAACATTCTTCGTGTTGGATTCCAGTTCGAGCATGTACTTCCCAAATGAAGAAATAGGGAAGTGGGAGCGCACCGTTCAAAGTCATTACTCTGATCGCTTCCTTACTTCAGAAGCAGCGAGATGCCTTAGGATTGTTCGAGGTGAATGATGCCGATGCTCATTTTTTTGAAAGCTCCAATAAGGAGGAAAATATTCGACTTCTCCTTCACAATATTCGGGGTTTACAAGAGCGGAAGATTGGCAATGAAGTATTCATAGACCAGCTCGAATCGTTGCATTCAAGGTTGCCGAAGCGCAGTCAGATCCTAGTGTTCACGGATATCTATCACCAAGATGTAAAGGCTTTGGTACAATCGCTTTCAAAATTCAAACACGCCAATCATCACGTTCGATTAATACTCATGTATAGCGAGCAGTTTGAAATAGAAGGCAACGGGCTGGCAGGTCATCAAGTGATGGATTTTGAAACGGGCAAGAAGACCTACCTCAACGAAGAAGAAGTGCGCCGATACACTAATTTCTGTAAGCAGCAACGCTCAACCCTAGAGCTTACTGCAAGAGGGGCGGGGATAGCCATAGATGCTCTGAATGTGGACGAAGATCCTGTCGTACTACTGAGAAAATTATTGGCATAAAAAAGCCCGGCGGAGCCGGGCTTTTTAATCGAACCTGAGAAGTTACTTATTCTTTTTGACGGTGTCACTGTTGCTATGTGCATCATCAACCTTCTTAACATCTTCAGGAGAAAGCGGCGTAGCTTCTTTGCCTTTCTTCTCCGCTTTATCCTTTTTGTCTTTCTTAAATCTTTTATCAAAGAATACCATACTGACTCCCGCAGTAATGTTTACTCCTTGAGTAGCAGCGCCTACCATAATAGACTCGCCGGAATTCGCCGCAATCGTTGCGATATCTCCAGTTGTAGTGGTGCCAAGGTATACCTGTAATAGAGGCGTTACTCTGAATTGCAATGCGGTTGTGATTAGATCTGCATTATTCTCATTCATCGTAAGGTAGTAGGCACCTTTCAATTGAATGTTTTTGTGCAACCACAAGAATGACGTAAACCCTAGGTACTCATAATCCATAATGGAGTTTGTACGGCTCGTGTAATGAACTCCAACATAGGTTTGGCCTTTGAGATGGTAATTCATCGCTGCGTTAGTCACTTGTGGTACAGCATATTCGTAGCCAAAAGAGGTGTTCTCTAGGTTCGTGTTTAAACCATTTGAAATTCCATCCGTAAAGCTCTGTACTTCATTGCGTACCGCTGTACCTAGAGTATCAGTCGCATTGCTGATGTACTCGAAGCCATCGATAGCTACACCACCAGCTAGGCGCTTAGCGACATCCGAAGTGATGGTAATGGGTGAGGCACCCAAGCCACTCATGCTAAACTGTAGGCTAAGCTTATCAATTGGCTTATAGTTTGCACCAATGGTAAACGCAGTAGTGTTGTTAGACGGGGTAGTGAGGCTCTGAACAAGTGCATCGGTAGCGGCTAGTGCATTGCCTAAATCAGATAACTGATCCGTCGTAGCGTTAGCATCTAATAAACTTGCAGTAGCCACGGTGAAATCATAGTTCACATTCACATTGTTACGTCCAGGAACTGCAGTGGCTGTGCTGTTGATGCTGAATGCATCCGCTTGCATTCTCATGCCCAAACCATAACCAATCTGATGCGCACTTACACCTAATCGTAGCTTGTTCTCCATGAAAGAACGCTGCAGCCCTACGAATATATCGTTTGTGATATCAAGCGAACCCCCTAAATCGCTGAAATCACCTTGGTAGTTTAGATTCAAGTTCCCATTACCATCACCAAAACCATATTTAGCGAAGTGGGCAAGGTCCGTATCGAAATCAAATCCAAGGGCAATATTCTGGGTGTAGCCGGCGAAAACATAGTTTTTACCTGCTTTAAATCCGAGGTGGAAAATATCAATACTGGTTTCCCCGGTAAGACTTAATGCATTCGTATTGAGGTTACTCAAGTTTGCAAGAAGATCCGTCGTGGCGAAAATATCACCCGCCGTTTGATTCATTCCAAGGGTGTAATTTAAACCTGTATAGTTTAGGTGGAATGAGGTCAATGGATCAGCAGCTGGGTTGTGCGTTAAGTTGTTGGCATTTCCCGATAGACCGAATGTGGTCAAGTTCTGTGCGTTACTAGAAACAGTAACGATGGTCAATAGTAGTAGTGCTATCTTTTTCATCTTTAGTACTGTTTATAGTTCGTATTTCACTTGCAATTGAACCCCTAGGTCCAATTTTAATGTAGCATCCGTCCTCAACTTCACAGGATCATTGCCTGCGTTGTAAGTGTCCATAGTAGCTTCTGCCACAATATGCTTAGCGTTCAATAGAGTAAGCGCTTCTGTAGCATCTAGCGCTAATTCACTATCGAGAACATTGGCAGTAGTAATGATACCTGCCGCATCTGGCGTACCACTTTCCATTAACCCAAGATCTTTCATCATGACCTCGTTCCATGAAGCATCATAGAACTTGATCTGAACGTTGGCGTCCAAAGGCAGGGTAGTGGTCGTTTGCAAAAGAATTTTAGCACTTTCTAACGTAGCACCCTCAGGCAAGGTATTGGCGTTGTCCATATCCGTCGCCAAAGTATCACCGAAGGCTAGCCCTGCAGCCGTAAAGTAAAAGGGCATTTCCATGAGAAGATCTCCAGAAATAGAAGAGGTATTGGTCACAAAGTTATCTGTACCGAAGGTCGCGGTATCGTGATTTACATTGACTTCTCCTCCGTATACAATGCTATCCTTAGGAAGGGTAAAGACATCTACGATGGATGAGTTTGTGTTGTCGTAGCTCAAGGTTCCCGTAGCTGTATTGCCCAGTGTTGTAGGGTAAGGCAATACATAATCAGGACCGTTTAAGGCATAAGCAGTTCCGTCTTTATAAGAGGCGAAATCTAGGACCAATTCGATGGGGAGGCCAATGGAATTGGTCACATCCATAGAAATACTTGGTTCCGCAAAACTGATTGATCCTTCGAAGTTATCAAGGAAGTCAATGGCTAAATCCACAGCTCCTGGATCAATGGTAATCTGTTGTGTGCCGAAGAACCCTTTGATGTGCCCGAACTGAAGATTGGCCATTTCAAAGGTCATGTTCAACGCATCTGAGCTATCTACAGTGACCATACTGGTGGAACCCAAAAGAGTAGCGCTAACTGCAATAGGCAATCTACTGTGGTTCTGAGTGGGATCTTGGGTCAAATCCAAGATGGTATTGTTCATGTTAATGGAACCCGAGGTGGTTGAACCCGCAGTAACAGTGATGGTAGTATCGACTTCACTACCGTTTTGGTCTGAACCTGGGAAGTTCAAATTCAATTCTAGGTCACTAGCCAATGTCGAAGTGAACTCGTAATCGAAACTTGCGGTAGCGAATTTGAGTTCTCTCAACTCTTCACTACCACCAGTGCTCAAATCAACATATTGAGTATCTGAAGCAATATCTTGTGAATTAATTTGGGTAATGGCATTATATACTTCCAAATCCGCTGAAGAAATATCCAAAACCAAATTATCAGTGGTATCAATGCCTACAAAGAAGTTCCTGAGCCAGGTGAGGTCAACGAAGTGATTTTGAAACCCACACTATTTGGCAAAGTCTTGTTTACTAAAGATTCGGTATCCGTTGCTGTTCCGCCATTAGCACTAGCATTAGATAAAGAGTAAGAAACGATGGTACTTCCTGTAGCGGTATTCACCAAATCGACACCCATAGAAACAGGTACAGGCCAGTTGTTGGTCAATTCTAAAGAGAGCGTACCCGTTTGAAAAGGAAGCACTGCTAAAAGAACCAAATCCACTACCTCCATATGTACCAACATTGGTTTCATTCATTGAGGAAAATGGGCATTAGATCCATGAGCCGCTGAAATAGAGTTGTTAAGCCTGCATCACTGGCAACAGCTCCTAGTGGAATGCTTTGCGACATCGTTACGTTGTCCACTGCAATTGTCCCCATGCTAATAGCACTGGAAGAAGGGCTTTGAGCGGGGATTGAAATCAAATCGTTCACGTTGATTCCAAAAACACTGTCTTGCGCAACTACTACTTTGTAAGTCGCATTGTCGTTGTAAATCAAGCTGTCGTCTGGAGCAAGGAGGTGCTCCATGGTCAGGTTTACGCTTCCCAATGGAAAGGCGAGGGCGGGTTCGGCGACAATATTGACATCAGTAGGGTTCACGACATCAGATTGACAACTGAACAAGCCGAGTGCTCCTAAAAGAGCCACAGGAAAAATTCTTTTCATATGCTAAAAACTCAGGTTGCTTAGTAATACAAAGGTAATAGGTCTTAATTAAGGACCTATTATTTCTACAGAGAAGTAACGACGCAATCCCGACAATTGCTGTGACATGTGATACGCCGTGTAGAGTTGCTGCATACCACGAAGGAGCATTATGATTGATATCAGGGAAGCATTCTCGCCTAACCAACCCCATTGCTCAGCCGCCCATAGGGTAAGAATTAAGGTCGATAGAATGATGAATTCACGGGCATTTTTGTTGAGCGCATCCCATTGAATAGCCCTTTGTCTAGCCTGTCCCCATTGCAATACTAGATTCGCATCTTCTTCAGCGTCCAATTCTTGTTGCAGTTCCGATACCAAATGGTGTTGTTGGTCTTGTTTCTTTTTCAGTTGGTTGATCAAAAAGGACCAGAGCACAAGTGTGGCAAGAACTAAGGCTCCAAATTTTGGCATAAGGAATACGCCAAGGGCTAGAAACGCCACGCCTGGTACGAATTGAGACCATCCGACAAACAGGAAGTTCAATCCTTGGGTACGTTTTCCAAATTCAAATCGAGCGCTTCTATCGTTGGAAGTATTTTGGCGGAACTCCGTCATTAATTGGACCCGAATAGAACCATTTTTGTATTGACTCAAATACCCTAAAATCAGGCGCGCCACGAGAATAATAAGTAAGATGGCACCATATTCGATCCATTGGAAGTCCAATCCTGCAATGTGAATGCTAGACTGATCAAGAAAAATCGTGCGCAACAATGGTAGGGAAGCGAGGATGGGAAGGGTCTCGAAGATGCCGCTAAGACCGGTTAATAGGAACATAGTACCTAGCGAAGGTAAATGGTCAAATGACCTGTAAAACCTGATGGCTCCTACTATGGTGTTTCCTTCTTTCAATCCAAGGGTGAGTTTTGTACAATTTCAAGGCCGTATCCGCTTACCCCAATTCTCTTGATAGGATTGTTGGTCAGCAAATCAATATGCTTAATCCCTAGAAATCTAATGATTTGAGCGCCAACACCAAAATCTCGTGCGTCTTTACTAAAACTCGATTTCTGCTCTGTGTTTCCTTTGTTAAACGAGCGAATTCTATGAAGTAATCGGTTGCCATTTGGCTCTTGATTCATGTAAATAATCGCGCCTTTACCGCGTTGGCTAATAGCCTTTAATGACTTTTCCAATTGTGAACTTTCATTGCTGGTGAGCAGGTGGAAAATATCATTGGCTACGCCCGCGCTTTGAATGCGTACCGGTACGGTCTCCTCATCAGTCCACTGGCCCATAGTTAGGGCGATGTGTACTTGGTGATTGGTCTTTTGCTCAAAAGCGTGCAGGCAGAACATGCCGTGTGGCGTTTCTATTTGGAATTTTTCGGCCAATTCTATGAGACTTTCCTGCGCCATTCTATACGCTACCAAATCCTCAATCGATACGATTTTTAGACCATGCTTCACAGCAATCTTACGAAGCTGGGGCAAACGCGCCATGGTACCGTCTTCATTCATGATTTCTACAATAACACCGGCGGGCTCTAAACCGGCCAATCGTGCCAAATCTACAGCCGCTTCGGTATGGCCCACCCGGCGCAAGACACCGCCTTGCTTGGCAATCAATGGAAAAATGTGGCCAGGGCGCGCGAGTTGTTCTGGCTTAATCGCAGGATCCACCAACGATTTCACGGTCATATATCGGTCGTAAGCACTAATTCCCGTGGTACAACCTTCTCCAATGCGGTCAATACTCACCGTAAATGCCGTTTTATTGGGGTCCGTGTTATTGTTCACCATAGGAGGGAGGTCCAATTCCGCTGCACGCGCCGGGAGAATGGGCGTACAAATAAGTCCACGTCCCTCGGTCGCCATGAAATTGATCATCTCTGGGCTGACTTTAGACGCTGCAGCAACAAAATCACCTTCGTTCTCGCGATCTTCATCGTCAACAACAATGACCACCTTACCGGCTTTGATATCCTCTATTGCTTCTTCTATGGTGTTAAGACTCATTCTGATTTCTTTTGGTGGGTTGCCATACACTCGACGACACTCCTTGTAAATAGGTTAGGTAACCTTGCAACATTGCAAGATTCATGGCGCAAAAATACACCAAAGGACCTGCACCGCGATAGAAGAGCAGTTCCAACAATACTAACGCTCCAATACCAGCAAATGTTGGCAGTGCAAATGGAGTGAAGGCTAAGGCTACGGCCCCTATGAGCATAGCTTGAGGGGCAGTCCAACGCAAAATTTTATGGAATAAAAAGACCCATCCGAAGGGATGGACTTTCTTCATCAGAAGGCCACGGAAGCGCTTTAAGTTTTGATAATTCCCAATGCTGATGCGCTTTTTGCGTTTGAATTCCTCCTGCAGTGATGTACTCACATCTTCATATCCTAGGGCAGTATCACTGTAGAAGATTCGATGATCGTTCTGAATGAGCTGAACCGTTTGGAAGAAATCTTCCATGAAGGTGTGCGGAGGAATAGGTTGCCATGCAGATTTTCGCATGCTGTATAGACCGCCTTCCATGCCTAGGCAAAATCCGTATTTTTGGCTTTCAGATTTGCGTATTTTATTCTCAATGGAGAGGTATTGTCGCTCAGTGGTTGCTGTGGTACCGGCGGTCATTGCCTTCCCGTAGGTCAATGTGCCCGCGACGGCGGTGGCTTGTGAAGAGATAATTGGACTGGCCAATTCCACTAAGGTATTCTCATCAAAAATGATATTAGCATCGGTGGCAACGATGATCTCACCCGTACACAGTTCCACCAATCTATTAATAGTGGCAGACTTACCCGAACGCTGGGCATTGATGTGCAAATTCAGGCCGGGAAAGTCCTTTTGAAGTGCACGAATGATATCGTCTTGACCATCATCCGAAAGGTCACTGCCTATCCAAACCTCAATGAGTTCTTGTGGGTAGTGCGAGGCGAAAATGCTTCTGATCTTGTCCTCAATAATGGAACGCTCATTATATGCGGCGAACACTACGCTCAACTTGGGAAATGAAGTTGGTTTGTTGATTACCAACGCTTTACCTGGAAAGGCCAATTGCCACAACGGATACCACAAGTAGGGTATGGTAATCCAAAGGAGACAAATAAAGAATATTGTTGTTGCTACTAAGACCATACCTTTTCTATGCGTTGCAAGGTAGGTTGCATTCCGAACCTATTCAAAATATCCTCTTGGGCCTTTTGCCCCAAGGCTAAGGCACGCTCTGGTTGCTGTACGAGTTCTACCAAAGCCTTAATAAATTCGGGGGCAGAATCCACAATGATGGCCTCCGTTGAGTCCTTGGTATATATGCCCTCTGCACCAATAGCTGTGGAAATAGACGGTACTGAAGCAGCACTGTTCTGTAAGATTTTTATACGCATCCCAGAGCCCGCCAATAGAGGAATAACGCTGATTCCGTGCTCGTGGGTGAAAGCGGTGGCATCGGCAACTCGACCGTGAAAAAAGATGTTCTGATCTTGAGGGAATTGGAAATTCTCTGGGGGATTGTTTCCCGCAATGTGAAATTCAGCCTGTGGAACGCTATGGAGGACCTGTGGCCAGATTTCAGTCATGAACCATTGTAAGCCTTGGATAGACGGCGCCCAATCCAATGCTCCCAAGTGATGGCAACGAAGCGGTTGAATGTTCGAAGGTCCAGATGCAGGCAGCACTGCAGTAGGAATAAAAGAAGCCGCTGGAGTGTAAGATTCAAACCACTGCTGGTCCTTTTCTGAGATGCACCAGATTTGGTCCACGGCTTGGGATAATTGGCTTTCAAATCGTTGCAATCTGCTAGACTGAAGCTTTAAATACCATCGTTTCAATGGGTTTTTCTCATTCTCAGCCAAACGTTGCCAAATCTCATGCTCCACATTGTGTGCTCGTAAAATAGTCTGTTGGCCGATGCGTTTGGCCTCGTTTACATACATGCCCATGAATGCCCCTTCCAAAACAACTGTATGAAAACTATCGGTGTCGTATGCTTCAAGACGCCGTAGGAGCGTAGGAATGTAAAATCGACTAACATGGTAAGGTAAGTTGGTCGCCAAATTCCCTAGTGCTGTGCTCACCTTAGGCGAGGTATTCCAGGCAAAGCCTTCAAACGTCACATTGGGTTGATGTGCTTTGCTGATCTCAACATCTTTGAAGTGCTTGTCGGTATTGATAGCAAAGTAATGTAGGTCCAATTCCTTCATCACCAAAGTCTCTAGCAACCGAGCCATGGCAATAGAACTTCCGTCATCACTAGGATAGGGGAGTTTGTTCGATAGAATGAGAACCTTATCCTTCATCCTTTTTCCGGTAGAATTTCGCTGTTATGGTACTAAACCATTCTCCTGAGATCAACGCTTTGTCTGTTGAAGCACTGTAGGTTAACCACAATGCTACGGGCGCTAATATCATAGAGGGCAACCAAGTCGCTGTCAGCGGGTCCATCAACTCCTCACGTCCCATTTTTTCGAATGTGGTGTTCAAGACATGGAAAATCAAGAAAGCCACAGTGCTAATGACTAGTGGCAAGCCTATACCACCTTTGCGAATGATACTTCCCAATGGAGCGCCAATAAAGAACATGATCAATACACTTACACCTAGAGCAAACTTTTTATAATACTCCAGCCAATGGCGCAATCTGGTTTCATTACGCCATTCCATTTCACGATCCATTTGTCTGAGGTAATCAAGATTTGATCTTGCCAATCGAATGGCGTTTTGAGAGGCTCTCAATCGCATGCCGCTAAGGAGATTCTTCATAATATCATCTCTCAAGGCTTCCGTAGCATCTGCAGTCTCCGGTTCGATGTAATCAAACTTATACTTACCCGTTAAATTCTTTTTGAAATTCGCTTCGCGCTCAATCATCTGATCTTTCAGCGTATCCGCTTTGAGCTTCAACTGTTGGGTGTTGAGCATCATAAAGTCTCGCCGGCGAGTTTTGTAAAGGTTTGGATTATCGAAACCGCCAAGGTTAAATCTAATAAAGGCAGTATCAAACTCGCTACGTGCCCAAGGCATCTTCTTGCGTTCCTCGCGATCTGCCTTCACAATATCTTCGTAGGTGGCCCCGTCGTGTAGTTCGATTTCTAGGTATTGGTCATTGGCTACAGTACGCATGATACCACTGGCAGCAGTTAGGACTTTCTGGTTTCCCTTTTTATTCTCTTTGTGGTCGTAGATGTAGATGTCTTGAAGTTCCTGCTCACCGTCGCCTGATTTTTCCCCAATCTTGATAGAATATCCTTCGAAGCCATTGTAGAAGATGCCGGGTGTAATATGGAAGGCTGGCTTGCTCTTGGAGATGTTTATGAGGAGGCTTTGGCCTTTTAAATTGGCCACAGGAATAACATTATTGTAGAAGTAAAATGATCCTATTGCAATGCCTATGTTTAAAATGATCAGCGAGCGAATACCTCTGAATAGACTAATACCAGAACTCTTCATGGCAGCCATTTCGTAGTGCTCACCGAAGTTCCCGAAGGTGAGGAGGGAGGCAAACAACACACTTACGGGCAATGCAAAAGGAACAACGCTGGCAGCCCAATAGATCATGAGTTCTAGAAGCACGTACCATTCAATGCCTTTTCCGGCAAGGTCATCTACGTATTTCCAGACCATCTGCATCAAAAAGAAAAAGACCATAATTCCTACGGTGGGGAGCAATGGTCTTACGTAACTTTTTAAGACGTACCAGTCTAGTTTATTCATGCCTATAGTCGATAAAACCCGTCAAATTCCTTGGCGTTGATGTTGAACATCTCTGTACTTAAGGGGACGTTTACTTCATACTGTTTAACCGTGAAGGTTGTATTGATCCCATTCGTACCGAACTGAGTATAGTTCTCAAGTAACATGCTTTTTGTGTCTATGCCGATCATGATCTCCTTAACCTCCTCACTAGCAACGGGTTTTAGGACGACATATTGTATTGACTTGCCGTTTTCTGTGGCTTTTCCAGCCATCTTGTAGCTATATCCACTCTGGTAGTTCTTTAAGATATCTGAAGGACTTAGTGAAGTTTCTTCTCCAGAGGCCGTTTTCTCGATCTCCTCATCCTCGGGATAAATCAGGTAAGCGTTGTTGCCGTCTGAGAGAAATTCAAAGGCATCCGTTTTAATGCGCACCTTTTCGCCAATGGCATAGAGTTCCCCATCTGAGCTGCGTTCTTTCATGCCGCCATTGCTAGGTGCTGCAATAGTGTTGGTGAAAGAGATGTGCTGAGTTTCGAGTCCTAAGGTTTTCTCATATACCTTGTTGAGTAGGTCCTTGGCTTCGTTATGGGATTGTGCCATGGTAAAGAATGGCAACAATAAAAGGGCTAATATTCTCATGGGGGCGAATTTACGCATCTCCGTTCAATTTTTGTTCCAAAGCCATTTCATCTGGTACTAATACTTGTCTTGCCTTAGAACCTTCGAATGGACCTAGTATGCCTGCGGCTTCTAATTGGTCCACAATACGACCGGCTCTATTATATCCTAGTTTGAGTTTTCTTTGAATCATTGAAGTTGATCCTTGCTGGGTCGCCACTACCAAACGTGCGGCATCCTCAAAGAGGGCATCTCTATCTGATGGGTCTATATCACCTACGCCACCGCCTTCTTCACCCACGTACTCCGGAAGTTGGTAAGCGGTAGGATAGGCTTGTTGGTTGCCGATAAAATCACAGATCTCCTCGACTTCCGGCGTATCGACAAAGGCACATTGTAAACGGACCAAATCTGATCCTTGTGAGAAAAGCATATCTCCTTTACCAATGAGCTGGTCGGCGCCTCCTGCATCTAGAATAGTACGAGAATCAATTTTAGAGGTTACGCGGAACGCTGCACGAGCTGGGAAGTTCGCTTTGATAATACCGGTAATCACATTTACAGATGGACGTTGAGTAGCAACAATGAGGTGGATACCAATGGCACGAGCAAGCTGGGCAAGACGGGCAATGGGCATTTCCACTTCCTTACCCGCAGTCATGATCAAATCTGCGAACTCATCAATAACCAGGACGATGTAGGGCAGGTATTTGTGACCTTCTTCAGGGTTTAGGCGCCGTGAAATGAATTTGGCGTTGTACTCCTTAATGTTGCGGACCATGGCTGATTTGAGCAACTCATAGCGATTGTCCATTTCAATACAGAGACTATTCAACGTGTTGATCACCTTGGTGGTATCGGTGATGATGGCTTCATCTGAATCAGGTAAGATGGCCAAATAATGCCGTTCAATTTTATTGTAGAGCGTGAGTTCGACCTTTTTAGGATCGACCAAGACAAACTTTAATTGGCTGGGGTGCTTCTTGTAGAGTAATGAAGTTAGGATGGCGTTCAACCCGACAGATTTGCCCTGTCCCGTGGCACCTGCCATCAAAAGGTGAGGCATCTTCGCCAAATCAAAAATGAAGTTCTCATTGGTGATGGTACGTCCCATGGCTACCGGCAATTCCATTTTTGCTTCTTGGAATTTCTTCGAGGCAATGACTTGGCGCATGCTCACCATTTGTGCATTGGCATTCGGTACTTCAATACCAATAGTCCCCTTTCCTGGAATAGGAGCAATGATACGAATACCCAGTGCGGCAAGGCTCAAGGCAATATCATCTTCCAAGTTTTTGATCTTGGAAATTCGAATACCTGCAGCGGGAACAATCTCATACAATGTCACCGTTGGCCCAATGGTGGCTTTGATTTCCTTGATCTCGATGTTGTAGTTCTGTAGCGTTTCAACGATGCGGTTCTTGTTGGCTTCAATCTCTTCTTTATCAAAGGTGATTTGACCATCCCCATATTGTTGCAATAAGTCGATTTTCGGAAGTTGGAACCTGCTCAAGTCTAGCGTAGGGTCGTATTCCCCGAAATCCTTGACCTTCTTATTGATGGCTTTATCATCTTCGACCAATTCTTGATGTATCTCGACCTGCACATCGATGGTGTCCTCCTCAGATTCTTTTTCCAACTTCGAGGTCATAGGCGATGGTGAAGGAGTAGGGATAATCATCTCTGGTTCAGGCATTGGAGCCTCGTCAACTTCTACTACTGCTGGTTCTGGAGCCCAGGGTTCTTCATCAACCTCGTTGTTGAACTCGATGATTTGCTCTTGAGTTTCCTCTTGTTCGGCAGGAGATTCTTCTTCTTTTTGCTTCTTCGGCAAACGAAGGGTTTCCAGCTGTCTTGCCACAACTACGTAAAGCAATAACGCAACGAAGCCAATAAGTGCCACTCCCATGTGCCCTACAATAATGGCCAAGTGGTGATAGATATAATGTCCAGAAAGTCCACTCCACAGAGTAGGGTGTGCCGGTACTACCCAAGCGATTAAAGTGCTGCCAACCAGGGCAAAGAAGATCATGTGGAGCAAAAGCTTAGCAGGCTTAATTCGATTCAGGGCAAAAGCATTGCGTGCTCCCACAGCCATAAACCAAACGGGAAATACCAAGGCACTCAAGCCAAAGCCACGCATGATAAAAGTCCAACCCAGCTTGTGTCCTAATAATCCGAATACATTACCAATTCCTGTGTGGTCGTCAATAGAGGAAGACCATTGAAGTGTGAAGTCCTTGGACCAATTGGCCATAAAACTCAAACTAGAAACCAGGGTGAACAATCCTAAGAAAATGAATAGTACCGCAGTAAATACTTTAACGGTTGGGTCACTGGCGATTTCCTTCCAATTCGCATTCAATTCTTGAAAACGCAATTGAATTTTGGAGGGTGATTTTGGTTTCGAAGACGTTGCTTTTTTCGCCATAGCTGACTTAGGATGTTTTATTCAAAAATAATGTCTCAAGTATTAGTAAACTCGGGCGGTTGAATAGCGTTATCAACACTTTTAAGTCCTATTTTTGTCGCTTAAACCTCAATGCATGCAGATACAACCGGAAATTCATAACGAATATGGAAGGTTGCTTAGTGTTGTCGTGGGCGTAGCTCGAAGAATGGGGGGGACTCCTGAACTCGAGGATTGCTACGATGCGCGGAGCTATGAATCCGTACAACTTAAAAACTATCCTTCAGAGGAGGATTGTATGGTGCAAATGAAAGGTTTAATTGAGGTTTTGGAGTCTTTGGATGTGCAGGTATTGCGTCCCGAGGTCTTGCCTGCCTTGAACCAGGTGTTTGCTAGAGACATCGCTTTTGTAATTGAGGATCAGTTTATTATACCGAATATCATTGAAGACCGAGCCGAGGAACGCGATGCTATGGCCCTCATTGAAGCCGGTATACCTTCGGCTCAAATCATCATGATGCCTTCCGGCTGTCATGCAGAAGGCGGTGATGTGATCGTGCACCACGACCACATCTTTGTTGGTGTGAGTAATGATGAAGATTTTGATCGCTACAAAACGGCCCGCACAAATTATGCGGGTATGGAATACCTCAACGATGAATTCCCCGCTAAAGAATTCAAAGGATTTGAGCTCCTGAAGAACGATACCAATCCTCATGGCGGAAGTTTGCATTTGGATTGTGCCTTCCAGCCCATAGGAAGAGGCGCTGTAATCGCACCACATCTGTTCAAGCACCAAAAAGACGTGCATTGGCTTAAGGAATTCTTCGGCGAAGAAAATATTTATGAATGTGATGCCGATGAGGCGTACGACCTGAATACCAACTTCTTTAGCGTTAGCCCAAATGACATCATTTTGCCGGCCTCCGCAACAAAGCTGAACAAATGGTTGCTTGGACAGGGTTATAAGACTCATTTGGTCCAGTACAATGAAATCGTAAAAATGGGTGGGCTGCTCCGTTGCAGTACCATGCCACTACAGAGAGCTTATGACGAATAACGCTAGTTCACATATTCTAATGGTCCGTCCCGTTCGTTTTGGTATGAACGCCCAAACAGCGGTGGATAATTTCTATCAAAATCAGGAAGCTGCCACTGGCGCTTCGGACCAGGAAAAAGCTCTAGCGGAATTTGAACACTTCGTAGCGACCCTAACCGCCCATGGCGTGAACGTTCATGTGTTGGAGGATACTCCTGAGCCACACACCCCTGATAGCATTTTCCCAAATAACTGGATCAGTATGCACTCGGACGGAACTGTAGTGCTCTACCCAATGAAGGCTGAAAACCGACGATTAGAACGTCGTGAAGAGATTTTCCAAATCCTCAAAAAATGGGGCTTTACCACAGATGCGCTTATTGACTTGACCGGGTTGGAAGAAGAGGGGGTGTTCCTTGAAGGCACAGGCTCTATTGTATTTGATCACGATCATCGAATTGCCTATTTGGCACGCAGTCAACGCGCGGATGAGCAGGCTTTTGTATCGCTTTGTGGCCAATTAAATTATACACCCGTAGTATTCAGCGCATTCCAGGATACTCCCACGGGGCCTCAGCCCATTTACCACACGAATGTGCTGATGTGCATGACCAATACCTATGCGCTTATATGCTTGGATACCATAAACGACGCTGCTGAACGCGCTGCGGTGGTCAAGGCCATTAAGGACAGTGGCAAAGACATTCTTGAAATCACGAAAGAACAGAAGATACAGTTCGCTGGAAACATGCTCTTAGTGAAGGGAGCTATGGACCAATTATTTTTGGTCATGAGCGGCAGTGCCTACCGCGCACTTACCCCGGAGCAAGTGGCTAGAATAGAATTGGACCATACAATCATTTATTCCGACCTTCCCACCATAGAAACGTTGGGCGGCGGAAGTGCGAGATGCATGCTTGCAGAAATTTACCTACCCCAAAAATCTTAATCATGTTAGAGACTCAGATTCAGGACATTGTACAGAACCTCTACCAAGTAGAAGCCACCATAGAATTGCAGGAAACCCGCAAAGAATTTGAAGGCGATCTCACCTTGGTGGTATTCCCGTTTGTGCGTGCCGCGAAGAAAAGACCTGAAGATGTTGCGGGAGACATTGGTGCTGCCCTAGTGGAAGCCGGTGCCATTGTATCCTACAACGTGGTCAAGGGATTCTTGAACATGGTACTGGATTCAAACGTTTTCGTCAACGATTTCAAAGCCTTTGCGTTGGATGCGAATCTCAATTTACCGGCGCCTGGGAGTAAGGGTCAGTATATTGTGGAGTACAGCTCGCCAAATACGAATAAGCCCCTGCACCTTGGACACATTAGAAATAACCTCTTGGGAAGCAGCGTTTCTAATATTCTTGAAGCCGATGGGGTGGCCGTCACAAAGGTTCAGATCATCAACGATCGCGGTATTCACATTTGTAAGTCCATGTTGGCTTGGTCTGAATATGGGAATGGAGAAACTCCTGAAAGCACAGGAATTAAAGGAGATCATTTGGTCGGGAAGTACTATGTGAAGTTTGACCAAGTCTATAAGGGTGAAATTCAAACCCTTGTAGCAGAAGGCATGAGTGAGGACGAAGCTAAAAAGCAAGCGCCATCACTATTAAAAGCTCAAGAGATGCTCTTAAAATGGGAGCAGGGCGATGCCGCCGTAATGGAATTGTGGCGCACCATGAATCATTGGGTGTATGAAGGATTCAACCATACCTACAAAAAACTGGGGGTTAGCTTCGATAAAAACTACTACGAGAGTGATACCTACGTTCTCGGTAAGGACGATGTGCTCAAAGGATTGGAAGATGGCGTGTTCTATCGCAAAGAGGACGGCTCGGTTTGGATTGATCTCGAGGATGAAGGATTAGACCACAAGCTGGTATTGCGCCGCGATGGTACTTCCGTGTACATGACTCAAGATATAGGTACGGCCATTCAGCGTTTCAAAGATTTTGATGCCAAGGGAATGACCTACGTAGTGGGAAATGAACAAGATTACCACTTTAAAGTTCTGTTCATTATTCTCAAGCGTCTTGGATATACTTGGGCGGAGAGCCTTCACCACTTGAGCTACGGCATGGTGGATTTACCTTCTGGAAAGATGAAGAGTCGCGAAGGAACGGTCGTAGATGCCGATGATTTGATTGATTCTATGATTCAGGATGCAGCTGCAATCTCAAAGGAATTGGGCAAATTAGATAATATGCCTGAAGAGGAACAGGACCAATTATTCCAAACCCTCGGTCTAGGAGCATTGAAATACTTCATCCTTAAAGTAGATCCGAAAAAGCGCATGCTGTTCAACCCTGCGGAAAGTATCGACTTCAATGGGAATACCGGACCGTTTATCCAATATACCTATGCGCGTATTCAAAGCTTGCAACGCAAAGCGCCTGAGGGACTTACGGTCAATTGGGCCGATCTACATCCAAATGAAGAAGAGGTCGTATTGATGAAAGCCTTGGTGCAGTACCCTTCGATAGTGGAGCAAGCCGCTAAGCAGCTGAGCCCGGCAGTCCTAGCGAATTACACTTACGATTTAGTCAAGAAGTACAATGGCTTCTATCAGAACAACAGTATTCTAAATGCGGAGAGCGATGAACGAATTGCGTTCCGATTGTTATTGAGTAAGAAAGTAGGTGAGGTTATAGCCTCGTCGATGAATTGCCTGGGTATCCAGGTACCAAATAGAATGTAATATGAGTGAAGCAGTAAGATCCCTTTCACCTTCAAGTGTCTGGAACCATTTTGCAGATTTAAATGCAGTACCTCGCCCGTCTAAGAAAGAAGAGCGCGTGATCAAATTCATGGTGGACTTTGGCCATTCCTTAGGCCTGCCCACGGAGGTTGACCACATTGGTAACGTATTCATTCGCAAACCTGCTTCACCAGGTATGGAGGCAAGTACTCCTGTGGTATTGCAGGCGCACTTGGACATGGTGCACCAAAAGAACAACGGCACAGATTTCGATTTTGAAACAGAAGGCATCCGCATGTCAGTGGATGGAGACTGGGTTAAAGCCGACGGCACCACCTTGGGCGCGGACAACGGCATAGGCGTGGCCTTTATCATGGCGATCCTTAGCTCAACCGATATCGCACATCCTGCCATCGATGCCCTCTTTACCATTGATGAGGAAACGGGTATGACCGGGGCGCTCGAGCTAAAGGGCGGCATGCTGAACGGGAAGATCTTGCTCAACATTGATACTGAGGACGACGATGAATTGACCATCGGCTGTGCTGGCGGCATTGATGTGACCGCAACAGCCGCTGTACCTATGGTTGCCGCACCTTCGGGAGCAAAGGCCCTAGCCTTATCCGTAAAAGGATTAAACGGTGGCCATAGTGGTATGGATATCCACAAAGGATTAGGCAACGCCAACAAGCTTATGAATAGAATCTTGGACAGGTTAGGTGCTAGTGTCCAATTATCTGCGCTAAACGGTGGCGGCCTACGCAACGCCATCCCTCGCGAAAGCAATGCTGTGGTAGTATTCGATGCGGCAACAGAAAGTAATGTTGTAGCAACGTTGGAGGCCGTATCTGCAGAAATTAAAGCCGAACATCGCACAACAGATGCAAGCGCTCAAGTTCTTTGGACAGAAACAGCAGTACCTGTAGAAGTAGTGAGTGTAGAATTCAAAGAGTCCTTAATCAGTGCCATCTATGCCTGTCCTAATGGCATTTATCGCATGTCCCCAGATATCGAAGGTCTAGTACAAACTTCGAACAACCTGGCGCGTGTGGCCATTGAGAATGGTCAATTAGTGATCATGTGTTTGACACGGAGTGCAGTGGAAACTGAAAAAATGGATTTAGCACGTGCTATTGAGCGCAACTTCGAACAGAAGGGATACAGCGTTGAACTTAGCGGTAACTACCCTGGTTGGACGCCTAATCCTTCCAGTGCCATACTAACCACGATGCGCGACCTATACGTTGAGATGTTTAAAGAGCAACCTCACGTAGCGGCTTGCCATGCAGGCCTAGAATGTGGAATTTTAGGGACCAATTATCCCGAGATGGAACTCATCTCTTTTGGACCGAACATTCGCGGGGCTCACAGTCCAGACGAAAAATGTCAAATCAGCAGCGTACAGAAGAGTTGGGACTTCTTCTTGAGAACTTTAGAAAACATACCAACGGTATAAGACCATGTTTGAAAATTTAAGTGATCGTCTAGAAGGCGCGTTTAAAACATTAAAAGGTAATCACAAGATTACCGAGCTGAACATTGCCGATAGTGTGAAGCAAATTCGTCGTGCCTTAGTAGAGGCAGATGTTAGCTTTAAAATTGCGAAAGAGTTCACCAATAAGGTCAAAGACAAGGCCATAGGCGAGGGCGTAATCAACGCGGTACAACCGGGCCAAATGATGGTCAAGATTGTCCGAGATGAAATGGCTGAACTGATGGGAGGTCAGGCAGAAGATTTAAACCTAACAGGTTCGCCCACAGTAATTTTGATGGCCGGTCTTCAAGGATCGGGTAAAACTACCCACAGTGCAAAATTGGCCAATTACCTCAAGCGTAAAAAAACCAAAAAGCCATTACTCGTCGCTTGTGATGTCTATCGTCCAGCGGCTATTAATCAGCTTCACGTACTTGGGGAACAATTAGGTATTGAAGTTTATTCAGAGGAAGGCAATAATGATCCGGTAGCCATTGCATCAAACGCATTGAACCACGCGAAATCCAATGGTTTCAATGTGGTGATTGTCGATACTGCCGGGCGTTTGGCGGTGGATGAAGCAATGATGCAAGAAATAGGCAACATTCACAAGGCCATTACTCCATCTGAGACGCTATTTGTCGTGGATTCGATGACGGGTCAAGATGCTGTGAATACAGCTAAAGCTTTTAATGATGTCCTTGATTTCGACGGAGTCATTCTTACCAAACTAGACGGGGATACCCGTGGTGGTGCGGCCTTGACTATCAAATCTGTCGTAAACAAACCTATCAAGTTTGTAGGTATGGGTGAGAAGATGGATGCACTTGATGTGTTCCATCCGGATCGTATGGCGGATAGAATCTTGGGCATGGGAGATGTTGTTTCTCTTGTGGAAAAGGCCCAAGAACAGTTCGATGAGGCTGAGGCGCGTAAGATGAGTAAGAAGATCGCGACCGATTCTTTCGGATTCGATGACTTTATGAATCAAATCCAGCAAATCAAAAAAATGGGGAACATGAAAGACCTCATGGGAATGATTCCTGGAATGGGCAAGGCGTTGAAAAACGTAGATATCGATGATGATGCGTTCAAGCACATCGAAGCCATGATTAACTCCATGACTTTAGGCGAGCGTCAAAACCCTGATATTATCAATGGCTCTCGTCGGAAACGCATAGCCAACGGTTCAGGCCGCACCGTTCAAGATGTGAATGCTTTATTGAAGCAATTCACTGACATGCGTAAAATGATGAAGATGATGCAGAGTGGAGGCGGCAAACGAGGAATGATGAATATGATGCGCGGCATGCGCTAATACTAGTAGACGATGGTAGTTTTAGACGGTAAAGAAACTTCTGCAAAGATTCGTGCTGAATTGGCAGAACAAGTAAAAGCTCTGAAAGCAGAAGGAGGGAAGGTCCCTCATTTGGCAGCAATCCTTGTAGGGGAAGATGGCGCATCGAGAACCTATGTGAATGCTAAAGTTCGCGATTGTGAAGAGGTTGGGTTTGGCTCGACGTTGATTAAACTGCCTGCTGAAACGACCCAAGAGGAACTGCTTAAAGCGATCAATAAGCTCAATAATGACGAGGATATTGATGGCTATATTGTCCAATTACCGTTGCCAAAACACATCGACGAAACTGCAGTGTTGATGGCCGTTGATCCTAAAAAGGACGTGGATGGATTTCATCCACAAAATGTTGGACGAATGACCTTAGGATTACCTACCTACATCCCCGCCACACCAATGGGCATTGTAGAGCTGTTGCGTCGTTATGAGGTACCTACTGAAGGGAAAGACTGTGTGGTGATCGGACGCTCTCATATCGTAGGCTCTCCTATGTCCATTTTGCTAAGCCAGCACAATTACCCTGGAAACTGTACAGTAACTCTATGCCACAGCCGCACCAAGAACTTGGAAGAAATCTGTCGTAAAGCCGATATCATTGTCGCTGCTTTGGGCCGACCAGGTTTTGTAACCGCGGATATGGTTAAAGAAGGGGCGTGCGTGATCGATGTAGGCATTACTCGAGTAGACGATGCTACTAAAAAATCAGGCTTCAGATTGCTTGGAGATGTGGATTTTGATGCTGTGGCGCCGAAATGTAGTTTTATCACACCTGTTCCGGGTGGTGTCGGGCCGATGACTCGTGCTGCATTGATGATGAATACGATGAAAGTGACAGAATTGGGCCAAGCCTAATGAAAGACATTACCACATCACAGAGCTTCGCTCAAGATACCATTCGTCGCGGTGAGGTAGTCCCGCTCATGGAGCAGTTTTATACGATCCAGGGAGAGGGGGCACATACCGGAAAAGCCGCCTATTTTGTGCGTATTGGGGGATGTGATGTAGGTTGTCATTGGTGTGATGTGAAGGAAAGCTGGAATCCGGATACGCATCCTCCCACACCTATCCAAAGCATCGTTGAGGAAGCCAAGAAATATTCGGATACAGTAGTCGTGACGGGCGGTGAGCCACTTACTTGGAATATGAAACCTTTGGTCGATGCCTTCCATGCTGAAGGAATCACCGTACATGTCGAAACAAGTGGTGCTTATCCATTGACCGGTCATTGGGATTGGATCACCTTGAGTCCCAAGAAAACGGCTTGGTGAAAGACGGCTACTACGAGCATGCGCACGAACTGAAAGTCATTGTGTACAATCGCCACGACTTGAAGTGGGCGGAAGAACATGCGGCCAAAATCAATGATAAGTGTACGCTGTACCTTCAGCCAGAATGGAGCAAGCGCGATGAAATCATGCCGTTGTTGGTGGATTATATTCTTGAACATCCAAAGTGGAAGATCAGTCTTCAAACCCATAAATACTTAAGAATCCCTTAAGATGGCTGGGCTCTGTAACATAGATGAGGCAGTACGTTTATTGCAATCTGGACAAGTAGTAGGATTGCCTACTGAAACCGTCTATGGCTTGGGTGCTAATGCCCTTGACATGCCACGGCTGTTGCCAAGGTATTTGAAGCAAAGAATCGACCGTCCTTTGATCCGTTGATTGTCCATGTAGCAGATTTGGATGGGGTACAGAGTATTGCCGAGCTCACGCCTGAGGCTGAGTCCTTACTGCTCGCATTTTCACCAGGACCGCTTACAGTGGTGTTGAAGAAGAAGTCCATTGTTCCTGATTTAGTGACCAGCGGTCATCCAACAGTGGCTGTGCGCATCCCAGCGCACCCCATGATGCTTCAGGTATTAAAACAAAGCGGTTTATTCATTGCGGCTCCAAGTGCTAATCCCTTTGGATATACCTCGCCTACAACAGCACAGCACGTTTTGGCGCAACTAGGTGAGCGCATCGGTGGGGTATTGGATGGTGGACCTTGTACAGTGGGTCTTGAAAGTACTATTGTTGATTTTACGGGGCAGTCGCCGAAGGTCTTGAGATTAGGCGGTATGGATGTGGCCCAATTAGAGCTAGTATTAGGGGAACTTCCTGTACAAACGAGTAGTTCAACTCCACATGCGCCAGGTATGCTGAGCGCACATTACAATCCGGGTGCAAAAATAGTTTTACACGACACTCATGAAGAGGCCTTGAGCGCTGCAAGTGTAACGAATGATACTGCAGTACTGCTTTTTGGACCAGGTGGAGGATGTCAGGTTATAATCATCAGTACAGCTTGAGTGTTTCCGAGAGTTATGACGAAGCAGCAAAAAACCTGTTTGCTATGTTGCGAGAATTGGGTGCCAAATATGCTGAAATCCATGCAGTTAGATTGCCAGAAGAGGGATTAGGTCGTGCCATCAATGATCGTTTGGTGCGAGCAGCTGCAACTCGTTGATAGATAAAGAGGTAAGTCAACCTTTTTATTGAAATCTTTGTTACATTAGGGTATGAACAAAACCCTACTCACATTCGCCCTGCTCATAGGGGGATTTTTGCGTGCGCAAATCAGCGGCTCAGTCATTGATCAATTCAAAGAGCCCATTGTCGGCGCTAGCATCACTGTCTTGCAAAATGGAGTGCCTTCTAACATAGGGACGGTGACGGATTTTGATGGGAATTGGTCTCTCAAGGTGTACTTAACCGATAGGCAACCTTCCGTTACGGTACGAGTAGCGAGTTTAGGATTTGCAAGTAAAGATGTTGTCATTCGCTCAACTTCTCCTGTCGCTATTGGCTTAGCGCCTGATCAAAATGTACTCACTGAGGTGAGCGTTGTTCAACAGCGCTTATCAGAAAAACAAGAAAAGAGTGCCCTTACCGTGGAAAGCATGGATGCGCTCGCTATTAAAGAAAGTCCTAGCGTAAGTTTTTACGACCATTTGGGGACATTGAAAGGGGTGGATTTAACGAGTGCAAGTATTGGATTCAAGATTATCAACACGAGAGGATTTAACAGTACTTCACCGGTTCGTTCACTTCAATTAATCGATGGGGTGGATAATCAGAGCCCAGGTCTGAATTTCTCGTTAGGAAACTTTCTCGGTGCTCCTGATCTTGATATCGTAGGGGTGGATGTTATTGCAGGTGCGTCGACTGCATTTTATGGGCCAAGTGCTTTTAATGGGGTCATCTCAATGACGACCAAGGATCCTTTCTTGTTCACTGGTCTCAGTAGTAGCATTAAGGTGGGAGAGAGAAACCTTACCGAAGTTTCGGTTCGTTGGGCCGACAAGGTCAATGAAAAGTTTGCGTATAAGATCAATCTATTTGCGTTGAAGGCTGATGATTGGGAGGCTGGGAATATGGATCCTACCGATATAAGCCGTGATGGCGTGACCAATCCTGGTGGATATGATGCAGTTAATCGCTACGGGGATGAAGATTGGTGGGACGATGGAGGCGATTCGAAATATTACGCGGGTATAGGAAGGTTCTACCGTCCAGGGATTGAAGAGAAGTATTTGGTTGATTATGATACAGAGAATATCAAATTGACTTCGGCACTTCACTACAAGATTAAAGATGATCTAAGGGCCATTTATGCGGTAAACTTCGGTTCAGGTACCACGGTGTATCAAGGGGATAATAGATATAGTTTGAAAGACATTTTATTCCTCCAAAACAGGGTAGAGCTTCGCAAAGACGATAAGTGGTTCGTGCGAGCCTATTCTACTCATGAGGATGCAGGAAACAGCTACGATGCTTATTTCACGGCGTTGAGAATGCAGGATAGTATTGCCTCAAACCAATTCTACAGCAACTATTACAGAACGTTTTGGCAGATGATCAATAGACCTCAAGTGCGTGCCTTACCTGGTGCACCTGCCAATAGCCTACCGATGAATGAATACCAAGCTGTGATGGACTCGTTGATTGCGACAAATCTTGATTTCTTCACGGAACTTCATCGCAACAATCATAATAATGTATTGTATGCGGCCGGCTCGGCAGCGGGATACACAACTACAGAAGAACTGGAATATTTCTCGAATCTATTGAACCCAGGTACCCAAGCTTTCGATGATTTAAAGAGTCATATCACTTCTACGCTGTTCACGGAAGGTGGGAGCCGATTCTATGATAAATCGGCCCTTTACCATACTCAAGGTGAGCGAACCTTTACGACAGAAAAGGGTGGGACATTGCGCTTAGGAGCGAATTATAGACGCTACACTCCGAGAAGTGCGGGGACAATTTTTTCAGATACAGCGGGCATTGCTATTACGAATCAAGAATTTGGAGTGTACGGTGGATACGAACAAGATCTAATGGACGACAGATTAAAGTTGAGCGTTACTGGACGTGTGGATAAGAACCAAAATTTCCAGCCGCTAGTATCACCGGCCGTTTCTATGGTATATAAATTGGACGAAAATCAAACCGTCCGTCTCAGTTTTTCGAGCGCCATCCGAAACCCAACCTTGGCAGATCAATACCTGTACTATAATGTAGGACGGGCGGTACTCAAAGGCAATTTGAACGGATTTGACAGCCTGGTTACCTTAGATAACATTGTCGATTATTTGGGTAAAGCGGCCTCGGATCGTCTAGCTCATGATTTTGGCTACTTCAATGTAGATGCCATCCGCCCTGAAAAGGTTAAGACGCTTGAGGGAGGATACCGTGCTACTTTGTTTGAGCGAGTTTTCGTGGATGCCAATTATTATTATTCGCTCTACGATGATTTCATCGGGTACATTATCGGGGCAGATATTGAAGAAGGTACTACTGCTATTGATAGACTCAAGTCATTACAGGTATACCGTATTGCTGCGAATGCCACAGAGCAGGTCACCACACAAGGGTTCTCGGTGGGATTAAATACATTCATTGGAGATTACCAAACGCTTTCTGCCAATTACAGCTGGAATAAATTGACCTCCGCCGTTTCCGATCCTATAGTTCCTGCCTTCAATACACCAGAACATAAGTTCAATGTGGGCTGGAACATTCGTAATTACCCTATAAATAACAATAAGGAAAGATTGTTGGGGGCAGGAGTGAACTATAAATGGGTACAAGGCTTCGTATTTGAAGGTTCCCCGCAGTTTACCGGTAGTATTCCATCGTACGGATTAGTGGACGCACAATGTTCGTTTACACAGATTCGTAACAAGAGCGATAAGAAAACAACAATAACCTATAAAATCGGTGCGAGCAACGCATTGAATAATCAAGTGTATCAAGTATTCGGTGGGCCCTTAGTGGGAAGGTTGGCCTACCTGAGTATTCAAATCAATTAACCTTCCTAAAAAACAGTGTATGAAAAAGATTACTCTTTTAATGGGAGCCTTGATGATCTCTTCGATGGCGTTTGGACAACGCTATACCACGGAAATCTTCACGGATTCTGAGATTGTTGTACAATCTGATGTATCATACGGGGTGAATTTCAACCCTTATGTGGATACTACATCGAGTGCGACCAACCCGCTTTCGGGTACGAATCTTCAGCCGCTTCAGGCTGATTTTTACATGCCATCGCCAGCGGTGGATACAGCTACGGATCGTCCGGTAGTGATTATTTGGCACACCGGTTCATTCATTCCCAAAGGATTGAACGGATCGCCACTAGGCACGCGAAAGGATAGCGCTGTAGTTGAGATGTGTGAGCGTTTTGCTAAAATGGGCTACGTAAGTGTTGCTGCATCTTACCGTTTAGGTTGGTTGGCGAACAGCACGAACCTAGATGTTCGTCGTGGTTCCAACTTGCTTGCGGTGTACTATTCTATTCAAGATGCGAAAGCGTTGGTGCGTTACTTGAACCTGACACAGATCGGTGCAGGTAACCCGTACGGTATTAACGCGAGCAATACAATCATGGTTGGTCAAGGATCAGGTGGTTATATCACCTTCGCCTACGCTACCATTGATAAGTATTCGGAAGTAGCGGGTCCTGCGAAGTTTAAGTATCAAGATTCTACCGGAATCTTTGGCCAGCCGGTCTTGCCAGGCGATCCATATGTAGATACGAGTATGGTAGGTGATATTGATGGATACGGTGCAGCCATTACAGTAACGGGCCAAAACGCCTTTGGTGTACCAACTATGGATTACAGCTCTCCTGGCCGTAATTATGTGAACCACGCAGGGATGTCGGATGATGTGCTGATGGTGATCAATATGGGAGGTGCCTTAGGTGATGGAGCTTGGTTGGAGCAAGGTGATGTGCCAATGTTGAGCATTCATAGTAAGTACGATTTCTTTGCGCCTTATGATACAGGGATGGTTTATGTGCCAATTGGCCAACAATTCTTCCCAGTAGTAAGCGTTACAGGTTCTTACGGAGCTATCAAAGCAGCCAATGCCTACGGAAATAACGACGTGTTCTTGAATGAGAATTACACCGATGCCGTTTGGGTGGATCAACAAGCAACCAACCCAACAGGTGAGGAGTGTTTGTACACCATCGAAATAGCTCCGGCGAATGCATTAACTCCTTGGATTGTACATACAGCTCCATGGAATTGGTACGATCCAAACGATCCATATGCAAGCCAGAACCCGGCGAATCCAAATGTGGAATCTACTTCACAGGCTTGGATCGATACTGTGATGTCTTTCATAGTTCCACGTATGGCCACTGTACTTCAAGCTGAAGGTGTGCCGGCAGGTATTGGCGAAGTACAGCTTTCTGTGGATGTATACCCGAACCCATCTAACGGTTTGATTACATTGAAATCCAATGGTATGGTCATCGACCGTGTTCAGATTTTGGACATTACAGGACGCTTAGTTCACGCCGAGGAAATCAATGCCATGAGCAAAACACTTCAAGCTGAACACCTAAGTTCCGGTATGTATTTATTGAAGATAAGTTCGAATGGACAAGAAATGACCAAGCGAATTTCGATCAGATAATTCTATCGATTCATATTTTGAGCCCCGCACGTTAGTGTGGGGCTTTTTTTTGCTCTAAGTTTGTCCCAAATCCTCTACTAATGGTCAATTACAACGGTTCCTTAGTCGCCCTGAATACAATACCTATTTCTCAAGTCAAGCGAGCGCTTAGTTATGGCGATGGGTTGTTTGAAACCATGAGAATGCGTGAAGGGAAGGTACTTTTCATCGAAGATCATTACTTCCGTCTCATGGCTTCAATGAGGATTTTGAGAATGACCATTCCCATGGAGTTTACACCAGAGTTTTTGGTGGCGGAATGTGAAAAATTAGCGCATCATTTCAGCTATACCAATGCTAGGTTGCGATTGCAAGTGGTCAGAAACGGTATGGGTAAGTATACGCCAGTGCAATCCAACGGTATCCACTGGTGGGTCGAAATAGAACCGCTTCAAGAAGCTGATTACACGTTGCGTGATGATTTAACTGTGGATCTGTTTAAGGATCATCCCCTTCAAGCAGGATTACTGACCACTGTGAAGTCTACCAATGCCTTACCTTATATACTAAGCGGAATTTTTGCGGCAGAGAATAATCTTGATGCTGTATTGTTGATCAATGACCAGAAGATGGTAGTGGAAGCAAACAATGGTAACCTTTTCCTTTTGCAAGGATCTAAGCTTATAACGCCACCATTAGAAGATGGCGCCTTACGAGGAGTTTTTAGAAAGAATATGTTGGTTTGGGCGAAGGAATTGGGCCTTGACATTGAGGAAAAGAGTATTTCGCCCTTTGATCTACAAAAGGCAGACGAACTCTGGATCACGAATACGATTAAAGGTGTTCAGGCGATTAAAACCTACCGTAAAAAAACATTCTCGAGCATTAAAGCAGCGGAAGCGGTCGCTTTGATCAATAGAAAGCTAGAGGTGCTCAGTAAGCTTTAATTCATCCAAGGATCTTCTGGGGCATTGGCCCAAATGCGGTATTCACCACCAAGAGTGTGCATGTAGTTTCGCCATGCATCTTTAGACAATGTCAATATATCAGTCTCAAAGGGCGGATGAAGCACTACCCAGGTGCCATCAGATATTTCATCCTCTAATTGGCCCGGTGCCCATCCACTATACCCTAAAAATGCTTTGAAGGGAGTTCTTTGATCTTCTTGTATCAGTTTTTGAAATACTTCGAAATCACCTCCTAAATACAAACCATTACCCACAGGGGCACTGTTGGGTATACGCTCTTCTTCATGAAGGTAGAATAGGGCATCTTGTTCCACGGGACCACCGAACATTAGCGCATTATTAGGTTCGAAATCGTCCACCAAATCTTTCACCAACAGATTACTTTCTTTATTCAAGGTAAACCCTAAGGTGCCTTCATCGTTATGTTCAGTGAGGTACACCACACTTTGCTCAAAAAAGCCATCGCCAATGAGTGGTTTAGAAATTAGAAGTGTTCCTTTAGCAGGCTGATTGTTCCAATGCATTACACTAAATTAGACATATGGATTTACACAACATAAGAGAAAGCTACAAGTTTGATTCATTATTAGAATCCAATTTAGAAAGCAATCCCTTTGATCAATTTCAGCATTGGTATCAGAGCTATGCAGAGCTGCGCATCAAAGATTCTAATGCCATGGCCATTGCTACAGTAGATTCTGAAGGGTTTCCAAGCAATAGAATTGTACTACTAAAGGCCGTGGAAAACGATGAATTGATCTTTTTTACGAATTACGCCAGTGCCAAGGGGCAAGACTTGTTGAATAATCCAGTGGTGAGTGCACTTTTTTTTGGAGAGAACAAGAACGTCAAGTACGTATTCAAGGAAAAGATGTTAGAATATCTAAAGAGAAAAGTGAGTCTTATTTTGCGACTCGTCCATACTTAAGTCAAATAGGCGCAGCTGCTTCAGAACAAAGTCAACCCATTGCAAACAGAGAAGCGCGTTGGAGTCCAAATTTTCTGAATATCAAAATGAATACCCTGAAGGTAGTACTGTGCCTATGCCTGAAAATTGGGGTGGGTTTGCCATACAACCCATTTCATTCGAATTTTGGCAGGGTAGAGAGGGTCGCTTACACGATCGTATTGTGTATACATTGAAAGATTCCCATTGGACCACTAGGAGGTTACAACCTTAAGATATGGATATTAAAAAAGCCCTCCGAGGAGGGCTTCTTTGTATCTAATAAGTTTATGCTATTAGAGCTTACCGTTAAGTTCTGCTCCAGCCTTAAACTTAGCTACTTTCTTAGCAGCGATTTTGATAACTGCACCAGTCTGTGGGTTACGACCGTCACGAGCTGCACGCTCAGAAACAGAGAAAGAACCGAAACCTACTAGAGATACACGGCCACCACCTGCTAGGGTAGAACCTACGTTACCAGTGAAAGAATCCAAAGCTGCTTTAGCTTGTGCTTTAGAGATGCCAGCATCTGCTGCCATTGCGTCGATCAATTGTGCTTTGTTCATTGCAATTAAATTTTAATTATTATTTCTTTTAAACGAATGCTTACCAAATATAGATGAAAATTGCTTCCATGCAAGTGTTTTCGGGCCTTCGGACAAAAAAAGTTAATAAAAAGGGCTACTTATTCACAAAAAGGGGTGTTTTGACCCCTTTTAAATGGCGAATTAGAGTGAAATTTCTGTGGTGTTAATACCATTAATGTAGTCTGAGCTTGACATGGAACGCTTTCCAGCAGGTTTGATTTGGGTGATTTCTATACTTCCTAAAGCATAATCGAGAAATAAATGCTTTTGTCTCACCCTTAACATGGGATCAACAGATGGGTTTTGCTGCTCACAAATGGCCGCATCTAGAAATTTATATTCTCCATAATATGCCGCAGGGAAGGGGCATAATCCTTTAATGAGCTGGACAAGTGAAGCCGGGGCAAGCGTGAAATCTAAGCGAGTATTGTCCTTCGTTAATTTAGGTGCGTGCGTGGCTTGCCCATCATTTTGTGCTTGAGGGGTTAAAGAACCCGCTGCTAGACCCTTGACGGTATCTACGACCAATTGTGCTCCTACAGGAAGTAATGCATCATGCAACTCGCCTGTATTCCAATGTGGCTCGATACTTAGCTTTTCCTGCAATAGGATGTTTCCAGTATCAATTTGCTCGTCGATAAGGAAGGTGGTCAGTCCCGTTTCTTTTAAACCATTGATTATAGCCCAGTGAATAGGGGCTGCTCCTCGAAGCTGGGGCAGTAATGATCCGTGTAGATTGAAGGTTCCCAATTTTGGTCTTCCCCAAACTTCTTTAGGTAGCATACGGAAGGCAACTACTACAAAGAGATCCGCTTGAAGTGCATCTAATTCCTTTAGGAACTCTTCATCTTTTAATGAGGTTGGCTGCAATACCGTTATGGCTAGGTCCAATGAAGCTTGCTTAACGGCACTGGACGTGAGCTTTCTTCCGCGTCCAGAAGGCTTATCTGCCACTGTAACAACAGCCTTAACATTATATCCGGCGCTAACTAATGCTTGCAGTGGAGGTACAGCAAACTCTGGTGTACCCATGTATACTATGCTAATGTTGTCGTAAGGCATCAGGTGGACAATTTAAATCGAACCAAATATCGTCAAAACTTAGCCCGTCTTTGAGCATGGCTTGAACTGTTTCCCCATCGGGGTAGTGATTAAGCGTACAATTGCTGCAGATACCACAAGCCTCTCCTGGTGCTTGACCAAAGTATTGTTCAACATCCTTGGCCAAGCATTCCTCAGAAGCCAAAAAGTTGAGAATAGCTTGTGACCGCTCTTTTTTACTGGTGATCCAGGATTCTACGAACGATCGAGACAACTTGAAATAACGTTTGTCGATGCGGTTTTCTAAAAAGAGTAGGGCGCACTGGTTTTGTTCCGCCTTGTACTGAATCAATCCTTTCTGATGCATTCTTTGTAGCCACTGGGCAAGGTCCTTGGCAGTTTTGTGTAGCATGGGGGCTACGGCATCCAATTGAATTCTGGTGGAGTGTTGTGCTGCCCGACTGTACACGCGAAACAATTGTATCAAGCACTGATGATCATTCTCAGGCAATCCAGACCAATGTTCAGGACTGGTTAGGAAAAGTAATTCTGGGTAGAGTTGATTACTCTCTATGAACTGCCAAACGCCTCGTTGTTGAAGCAGCTTGATATAGGTCAATAACTGTGGGATTGGGGTTTGAAGCTTAGCGGCCAGATTCACCAACGAGAAGTTTTCTTGGTGATCTTGACCCGCGCCGACAGCAATTTGAAAATGACTACAAATCTTGTGATAAACAGCTTCTACCTCTTCGGGTTGCGGAAGGTCTGTGATTCCCTTTGAAATGCGCGCGAAATCTTGCTGATTGTAAAGAAGGTACGCTTGAGATAATTGGCCCCCGCGACCACCACGGCCAACCTCTTGGTAGTAGCCTTCGATGGTATCCGGCGCATCCCAATGAATGACCCACATCACATCTGCTTTGTCGATACCCATTCCAAACGCGGTGGTGCTGACCATGATAGGGACTTTATTGTCAAGCCAACGTTCCTGGCGTTCGTTCTTCTCTTTTAAATCCAAACCAGCGTGAAAGAATGTGGAGTGTAATCCATTTTCATTGATGTAATGACTAATGGATTCACAACTTGATCGGGTCTTCGCATAAATAATCCCCGTACCGGTCAAGCGCCCCAATAATCGCAATAGCTGCTTGTCTTTATTGGGTGTGAGGCGTTTTTCAAGCTGTAAGTTGTCCCGGCGCACACTGCCTTCGTACATCGTGGCGTCCGGAATTTGAAGCTGCTCGGCTAGATCCTTTTTGACCCGATCAGTTGCGGATGCGGTTAATGCCAGGACTGGAATGTTTGGAAATCGCTCCCGAAGAAGGTGTACGTTTAAATATGAAGGACGAAAATCAAACCCCCATTGTGAGATACAATGCGCTTCATCAATGGCAATTAAGCTGACTTCTGCATTCTGTAGGTACTCCAAAAACAATGCGTTTGAAAGTCTTTCAGGAGCGAGAAAGACAAATTTGTACCCGCCGTATTTAATATTTCGAAAGGCTTCGTCTAACTGTCTTGGGGAATAGGAACCGGTGAATTGGTACGCTTTGATGTTTCTTTTGGTTAGTCCGTGTAATTGGTCCTGCATTAGTGCCAATAAGGGACTGATAACAATAGTGATGCCGTTCAACGCTAATCCTGGGACTTGATAACAAATGGATTTACCGCCGCCAGTGGGGAGTAATCCTATAGTGTGTTTTCCCGAGAGCACGGAAGAGATGATATCCCCCTGCAATCCTCGAAAATCAAGATAGCCCCAATATTTGTTTAGTATTTCTTTTGCCTGTTGAAGGATCATAAACGTGCCAAAATAAAGGCAACGCGTTCTTCTACAGAGGCTGGAGGGACTTCAATACACTCATATCCTAATGCTGCATAAGCCGCTTTCAAGTGCTCTTCCACTTCATAGCACTCCTCAAGCGTTTCCATGCGCTGCTTATCAAGACTGTGAATCTCCGGCCAAACCGGTAAGAAAAAGACTTTTTCAAATCTCATTTCCTGCAAATCTGCCTTCCAATCCTCAGAAAGTTCTGCGTTTCCTTTATTAAGGTACGCGTAGGCATCCACATTGGTGCGGTCGTAAAAATTAATTTTTTCTAACAATGCATTGTGGTACTGCTCATTGCGTAGGTCCCAAACAAGTTGAGTAAAGCCCAAAAGGTCTTTCCAAGGCACTAAATCCGACTCTTCGTCCAATGAATTTTGAATGATTTCGCGGGCTTGTTCGTGGAAAACGGGATAGCCATGTTGCTCTAACGCAAGGCTTAACGTAGTTTTTCCTGTGGCAGGAGACCCCGTAATGGCAATTCTCGTCGTTTTCAATGGGTATGAGATATCTTCGTAGAACTTCAAATGTACTTCTAATGGTCCGATTTCATCACGTAATTGCGCTACTACTTTTTCTGAGCTTATCCACATTTGCCCAGCCAAAGTCGGCCATTACAGCCTTCCAAAAAGCCAAGGAGTCATTCCGGAATGGCGAGAATGAAAAAGGTTGGCAGTACTTGGACAAGAGCATGAAGAAAGGCAAGGACACGTATTACCAGGCCTTTATTTTCGCGGGCGACCAATGCTTTCGTGAAGGCAAATACGAATTGGCCATAGACTACTACGATGAGAGTTTGGCAATAGATGTTATTTCCACGACCTATTTGAAGAAAAGTCTAGCCAATAAATATTTGTACCGTTGGGAGGAGAGCATTTCTCAATGGGAGAAGTACTTATCGGTGGCGAGGCTATCAAAGGAGCGGCGAGCGGGTGCGGAATTGGAATTAGAAAACCTTCGTTTTGCCAAAGGGGAATATGAAAAATATGTAGCATCGGATTTTGATTACAACATCCAGAAGCTGAGTTTTTCCACTGAGGAATTAGAGTATTTTCCTACAATAACTGGGGGAAATGAGAACCTCATCTATACCCACCGCTTTATTTCAGGAAGCAGGCCAACGGATGAAAACCTCTTTGAAGCGGCCCTTGATGGCATTTCAAAGTTCGGTGTTCCGCTTGAAGGAAACTTGAATTCTCGTTTGAATGAGGGTGCTGCTTGTATTAGCCCAGATGGCCAATTCATGGTGCTCACAGTTTGTGATCGCCCGGACGGTGCAGGAAGTTGCGATCTGTATTACAGCCATTGGAATCCAAACTACGGATGGGAAACTCCAAAGCCACTTCCTGGTGCTATTAATACAGGTCGGTGGGAGAGTCAACCAAGTTTGGGCCCAGATGGACGCACCATCTACTTTGTTCGGGCTAGTAATAACATGGAGACGGATCGGGATATTTTTGTGTCCACTAAGGATGATGAAGGGAATTGGACCAAAGGACAAAAGCTTCCTTCGAATATCAATGGCAGCGACAGGGAAAGTTGTCCCTTTATACACTTTGACGGGAAGACCTTGTATTTTCGGTCTGAGCGCAGTCCTTCGTTGGGTGCATCGGATTTCTTTAAGTCCACTCGCATCAACGATTCTACCTGGTCAGACCCCATTAATCTCGGATTTCCATTCAATAGTTTCGGGGACGAGTTTTCACTTGTGATCGATAAAAGTGGGCAGTTTGGATACCTCGCTTCTGACCGAGGTGAAGCTATTGTTCCTAGTTATGATGGACTCAGTTCGTTAGATCTATATCGGTTTGACTTGCCAAAACACCTTCAGCCGGAGGTCAGAGATAATTACGATCTTGTAGTAGTGGATAGTTTGACATTAGGGCCAATAGGTGATGCTTCTGTGCAGCTCTTTAATCTTGACGGGGTCCAATTCTATTCTGGCACCAGCGCCAAGAATACTGGAATGGTCCGTTTAATGACCGATGGTGGAGAAGTGCGATTATCGGTATATCACAAAGGATACTTGCCGTATTCAGGTGTTATTTCTCAGCTGGACTACATCGCCAGACCATTGCATGGGAGCAAGGTGGCCACCATCAAGCTCACTCCAATTGCTTCAGGTAAGGTTTTCGCGTTACGAAACATTTTGTTCGAATTGGACCAAAGTACCTTATTGCCTGAAAGTGAAAAGGAACTTTCGGCACTCTTACGAATGCTTGAAGACAACAGGGCACTGGAAGCCACCATCATTGGACACACGGACAACCAAGGAGGACGGGCCTACAATCAAAGACTAAGCGAGGCTAGAGCGGGTGCAGTTCTGAGTTGGTTGGTGCAGCACGGTATTGATTCAAATAGACTCATCTCGGAAGGTCGAGGAATGGATAAGCCTGTTGCTTCAAACGACACAGAAGCGGGAAGAGCCTTGAACAGACGCACCGAGGTTCTCTTGCGTTAACCTTCGTATTTATTTTTCCACATGGCCTTTTGTTGGGCGCTGATCTGTTGCTCTTTGGCGTTTGATGCCGGAGACCACAACACACTTCCTTGAACCTCTTTGGGCAAGTATTCTTGAGGCACAAACCCTCCGGAATGATCGTGAGGATACAGATACCCTTTACCGTGGCCCAAATCTTTGGCTAAAGCACTAGAAGCATTCTTGAGGTGGTCCGGAATTTCCAGATTCCCCGTTTGTTGTACCAGTTTTTGTGCTCGACCAATGGCCGTGTAGGCACTGTTGGATTTCGGTGAAGTGGCCAAATAGATGGTACACTGGCTTAAGATAATTCTACTCTCTGGCCAACCTACGCGCTCGACAGCACTAAAAGTTTCATTGGCGAGCATCAAGGCGTTTGGATTGGCGCGCCCAATATCCTCAGCGGCAGAAATGATTAACCTACGAGCTATAATTTTCACATCTTCACCGCCTTCTATCATCCGAGCGAGGTAGTACACCGCTGCCTGTGGATCAGAACCTCTAATGGACTTAATGAAGGCTGAAATAACGTTGTAATGTTCATCACCGCCTTTGTCGTAGCGAATCTGGGCATTGCTCAAGACATTTTGAGCAAATTCCTCATCAATAGGAACACCACGTTGTCCTTGCTGAAAACAAAGCTCTACAAGGTTATATAGTTTCCTAGCGTCTCCCATACTCTGACGAATCAAGAAGTCGTGCGCGGTAATTTTGAGGTCTTTTTGGGTGGCGTATTCCGTCGCATTCGCCAGATCTATCATCTTGGTCAGATCTTCCTTAGAATGCGAATTCAAGACATACACCTGCATCCTTGAGAGAAGGGCTGCGTTGATTTCAAAGGAAGGATTTTCCGTAGTGGCACCGATGAGCGTAATCCACCCTCGTTCAACGGCATGGAGTAGGCTATCTTGTTGACCTTTGTTGAAGCGATGGATCTCATCAATGAAAAGGATAGGGCGTTTGCTGTCAAAAAGGCTCTTCTTCTCAGCAGTTGCAAGTACTTCACGTACATCTTTGACACCAGCACTCACCGCACTTAGTTGATACAAAGGTGCTTCTAGCTCCTTTGCAAGAAGCAACGCAAGCGTAGTTTTTCCCACTCCTGGCGGCCCCCAAAGAACGATTGAGGGCAATCTTCCGATGTCCAAGCTTCGGCGCAATGCGCCATTTTGACCTATAAGGTGCTCTTGGCCCAAATATTGGTCCAAATTCTGTGGTCGAAGCTGTTCTGCAAGCGGTTTCATTCCTCGAAAGTAACTATCTTTTCGCTATGTCCCATTGGAGAAAATATGGAATTCACAAAGGCTTGTTTCTGTGGCCAAGTCTTTGGCTTGTTCTGGCCTGGTCAATATTTCTGTTGGAGGAAGGTGCCGGTTTACCGCTTAGAAAATTAGGTATCGTACCGGGTGATGTTCATTCTTGGTACGGACCCATTACCTTTCCATGGTTACACAGTGATGTGAACCATATTGTGAGTAATACCATCAGCCTATTTTTTGTTGGGGCATTGATTCGCTACAGTTTTCCAAAGATTTTCGATCGAGTTTGGTTCATCAGCCTCATAGCGCCAGGGATTTTACTTTGGTTTATTGGTAGACCAGATGTACACATTGGGGCGAGCGCGTGGTTGTACGCTATGGTAGCATTTGTGTTCTTTAGTGGGGTGCTGCGGCTGCATGTTAAATTATTGGCTCAGAGCCTGTTAATGGTGTTTTTGTACGGGAGTTTTGTATGGGGTGTGTTGCCTCATGACCCGACCATTAGCTATGAAGGTCACTTGAGTGGTGCCATCGTTGGTGTGGTGCTCGCATGGTACTTCCGAAAATTAGAACCGATAGAGTCCTTGCGAAATGAAGAACGCACAGAAGATGAGGAAGTACTGTGGGACGATTGGAAGCATCCCTTTGAAAGAGAGCTAGTCCATGAAAAAATCAGCCCAACAAGTGGTACACCGTCGCCACGGCCACAAGGCCCGCAGTTTCGGTACGAAGACGGCTCGAGCCCAGATGAATTGGCTTAGCGCCGGCTGATATAGCCGCTTGCACTTCAGCAGGTGAGAAATCTCCTTCAGGACCTATCATGATACATAGAGGTCTAGAAGAGTCTATTATTTCTTTAATGCCTTTCTTGGTTTCATCGTTTTCACAATGTGCGATCATTAGTTGTTCCTGCTTTTCAGCTAGAAAGTCTTGAAAGGTCATGGCTTCGTCTATGTGCACTATTGCGCCTTTAAGGCTTTGCTTCGTGGCACTTAATGCGATTTTACGAAGTCGCTCCGTTTTGATCGTACGACGTTCACTATGCTCGCAAATGATAGGGATGATTCGACTGATTCCCATCTCCACAGCTTTCTCAACAAATGCCTCAATCCGGTCCATGCTCTTGGTAGGAGCAATGGCCATGGTCAAATGATAGGGGACCTTGCCAAATTCATGTTCTACTTTAGTAAACGCGCCGTAAACCTTTGATTTTGAAACAAAAGATATTTGACCCTCATAGAGTGATCCGTCGCCTGTGATGAAGTGTATATGGTCTCCGACAGATTTTCGAAGGACCTTCACGCAATGCTGTACTTCGCCAGCATCCAAGTGAAATTCTGCTCCTTCGATATGTCCGTAAAAGAGTTGCATTATACGCCTACTTTATCTTTAGTTTTGGTTAATGGACGATCGATCTGGGTCTCGACAAAGGCGATGATTTTATCGGCAACGTCAATGCCTGTCACATGTTCTACACCCTCAATGCCCGGAGAACTATTTACTTCCAGCACTAGAGGACCTCTATCAGATCTGAGCATATCAACACCCGCGACATTTAACCCGAGTGCTTTAGTGGCTGCAATGGCTGTTTTTTTCTCAATGGCCGAAAGCTTGATTTTTACACCCATGCCGCCGCGGTGAAGGTTTGAACGGAACTCACCCTCTTGGCCTTGACGCTTGTAGGCTGCTACTACTTTTCCGCCCACCACCAAGGCCCGAATGTCTGAGCCACCGGCTTCTTTGATGAACTCTTGCACTAGAATATTGGCATTAAGTCCGTAAAACGCCTCAATGACACTTTTAGCGGCTGTTTTAGTTTCTGCCAACACCACACCTAGACCTTGGGTACCCTCAAGTAGCTTTACAATCAACGGGGGACCACCTACGGTTTTGATAAGGTTCTGGACATCACGGGGTTGTTTGGCAAATACTGTTTTAGGAATACCAATACCGTGTTTAGCCAATACTTGAGTAGCTCTAAGTTTATCTCTAGAACGTACTAATGCCAATGAACTCAGCGTGGTATACACATGCTTCACCTCAAACTGACGGATAATGCTTGAACCGTAGAACGTTACAGAAGCTCCAATTCTAGGTATGATTGCATCAAACCCCTCTAGTTCATGATCCCCTAGATACACTGAGTTTGCATCAGTTTCCATGGCTACATAACAATGGTTGTGGTTGATCACTTCGACATTGTGTCCACGCTTTTCAGCAGCTTCCTTCAATCTATTGGTAGAGTAGAGGGAAGGGTTGGCACTAAGAATGGCTAATTTCATGGCTATAAGTTATTTCGTCACATCAACGATGAACCCCTTTTCTAAAAGGTTTCTGCCGATCAACATATCGTAAGTTAGTTTGCTACGGTCACTAAACCCAACCAATACTTGAAAAGCTTGCTTGTGAATGCTTACCGTGGTTTTAATCATGGGACGTGCCATTTTCTTTCCGAATGAATTGCGAACGTTTCGAATCACAAAATCATTGAACTCTAGCACTTCACCGGTGTAGAACTCGGAATCCTTGTCGAAGAGCACCACTTTGAGCAACGGATCTTCGCCTTCCTCATCAATAATCTCTATAAAAGAGGCGTGTAGCGCACAAGAAGTAGCTCCAGTATCGACACGCGCTTGCACACTTTTGATTCCTAAATCAGGAAAACAAACGTCTGCAGTAGCACCTAAAATGTTCCAATTTTTCATGGCGCGAATTACCCATTTAAATTCTTAAGAATCAATAGGGTAGAAATAATTTACTAAAATTTAATTTTCGCTTGTGCTCCGGTGCTCAAGGGCGCATTTTCACCGGCCAAATAGTTGTAGTATCCTGCAATGCCAATCATGGCTGCATTGTCCGTGGTATATTCAAATGGGGGCACGAAAATAGATAACTTATGCTTTGCTCCCCACGTTTTTAATTCTTTGCGAAGCGCACTGTTTGCACTCACACCCCCAGCAATAGCAAAGTTCTGAATACCAGTGTCTTTCGCAGCCTTTTTAACCTTTCGCATCAGGGCATCTATCAAGGCTTTTTGGTAGCTCGCACAAATGTCATTGAGGTGTTCAGCTACAAAATTCGGGTGATCCTTTACCTTTTGCTGTAGGGTATAGAGGAAGCTTGTCTTCAACCCTGAAAAGCTGAAATCATATTCCGGTAAATTAGGTTTTGCGAAAGTCAAGAAATTAGCATCTCCTTCAGCGGCAAGCTTATCGATCATAGGTCCACCAGGATAGGGAAGCCCAAGGATCTTTGCTGCCTTATCAAAAGCTTCACCAACCGCATCGTCAATGGTTTCTCCTAACACCGTCATTTGCTTAGGTCCATCTACCTTGACTAGTTGAGTATGGCCGCCGCTGACCGTGAGGCATAGGAATGGGAAGGTGATGGGCTCTTCGTGAGCGCCATCGATAAGATGCGCCAGAATATGGGCATGCATGTGATGCACTGGGATGAGCGGAATGTCCAGCGCTAAACTCAAGCTCTTGGCAAAAGAGGTTCCAACCAGTAAGGACCCCATAAGTCCGGGGCCGTTGGTAAAAGCGATGGCGTCTAACTCTTGGGGCTTGATATTTGCTACCTTTAACGCATGTTTAACCGTGGGTACAATGTTTTGTTGATGCGCTCTGGAGGCCAATTCTGGTACCACTCCGCCGTATTCTTCATGTACCTTTTGGGAAGCGACAATATTGGACAACAGCGCGTTGCCATGCAATACAGCAGCGCTTGTGTCGTCACAAGAGCTTTCAATAGCTAGAATGTAAGGTTGTTGCTTCATGAATGCCCCAAAAATACATCAAAGTACCGCCATGAGAACCACCCGTAGATTGGGAATTGGTTTAGGGTTGCTCCTCGTGGTGGGTTGTTTAGCTTTTTGGCTAGTATTACATTCAAAAACGATACAGTGTATTATTTATAATAGGTACGCGACACCTGCATTAGAAACCTTAGGTGTGAGCACGGATTTTTCAGGGATGGATTATTCGGAAGGGGAGTTCACGATAGAAGAATTGGACCTTCGATTGTATCAAAAAACCACTGCCACACTGAAAGGAGTGCATATCGCAGATGTACGATGGAGGCAAGGAATAGTTCAAATAGCATCCATTTCTTGCGATACAATTAGCATCGATGCACGGGATACGGCATTGTTTTCAAGGTGGCTTCGTGATTTGCCTTCAGATACTACCAACGAAGGACTTCCTCTTGCGATAGCCAACAACTCCATTGAATTTCTCGAGATTGAACTGCCCAATGATCAACATATTCAAGGGAATCTTTTGGCTGCCACAATATCGTTTAACAAAGGTGTGGCGTGTGAGGCGTTGAGCGGTGCTCTAAAGCTGGACACCATTGAAACGAACGTTCATATTACCCAACTCTACCTCGGCAACAGCAACTGCATTTCAGGTGGATGCAAATAGTAACCTAGGTGCGATGATCCTCGTAGATGTTCAATGGAATGAAAATGGCATACGATTGTAATGCCAAGGTAAGTACTACGCAAGAGTTCAAATTATCCCAAATTCCGGAAGAATGGCAAGGGTTTATCAATGGGATGGACCTATATGTAGAAATTTCTGGACCATCTTTCGATTCTCTTACCACAAAGGCCCAATTCCATCATCCGTTCTTCACCGGTACAGCAATGGCAAAGCTGTACAATCCTAGATATGATCTAAAAGGAAACATCCATTTGCATCAGCATGCCTACGACAGTACTGTGCTGGCGGAATGGTTGCCTGAACCAGAAATGCAGGCGGCTGACCTACAATATTCGATTAAAGGGTCATTGGAATCAGGTGCGCTGGCCTATGATTTGGGGGCAAGTAAGGGAATGAATACCGCTCGAATCTGGTCCAAGGAATGGAATGATGTGGCCAGATTGGAGCTCAATCTCCCTCATTTTCAGCAGGGACCGCTTAGCGGAGGTTCAGTGAAGGCGGCCATTAAACCGAATCTGGAAGCGCTTTTTACACAGCAAGGAACCCAAGTAGTGGGGTTAGCACCGGCATTGGTGTTTGATGATTATGCTGTGAGAGGCTTGAGTTTTAATTGGCAACATCTATCAACGAAGGATTCCATTTGGTGGTCCTGTTTGGACAGTTTGATGGATATCGACGGTTCGCTGGTCGCAGAAAAAGGCACTTACAAAGTCCAATCCAACATCAATGCCTTAGGGTTGGAACTGTTAGACCCGTTAGATACAGGACAGATCTTGAGTGCTCGATTGTCCGCAGAAGTAAAAGAGGATTTGACTGGGTTTATCAATGCGCAGCACCTATTGCTACAACGTCCAACAGATGTCGTTTTTATCAGTGCCTTTGATGTAGTGCATGAAATGCTACCCATGGGAAGAAGGATAGGGGTGAGCAGTGATGTTATGCAAGGGTACATTGAAGGTAGTTTGATTGGAATGGCCTCAGTGCTATACCCGGTGTGCTTTTTAGTGATTTAGCCGGCGGACCGAAGGTAATCACGAATGTAAATGCGAAGTTGGCATTTGAAGCCAGTACAATTGATTGGTTGAGTCAGTTGCTGCACCTAGGAGTAGTCCTTCCAGAGGAGGATATATGGTGGCCAATTTTAATGGTTCGTCCTCGTCATGGAATTACAGCTTGAACGTCCCACATTTAAGCTACAATGGGATAGAAGCGTTTGCCATAGAAGGAGAGGGTTCAAAGGAACGCCGTGGTATTCAAGCCTTTCTCAAGGCTGGAGCCGTTGATGGTATCTCGACACCCTTGGATAGCATAGCATTGAGATGGGATTCACCGACCGATTTTCAACAATTTACGGCCTTGGCACATGTTAGAGATAGTGTTCCGACAAGTCTGTTGGCTGGGGCAGAATACAAGGCGGGGACCTTCACGCCCAATTTAATTGAACTTCAAATGGGGGCTCATCAAGCCTCTTTAGTAGGCGCATCACCGGTGTTTTGGAACAGTACCAGTTTTGATTCCGATAGTGTAATGCTACAAGGATCCTTGGGTACGATTAGAATGAGTGGAGGATTGGGAGCATTAGCCACAAATCCTTTGCGCATTTCATTGTCAAACATAAACGCACATTGGCTGAACTACTGGTACCGAGAACCAAGAATGCAGTTCGATGGTCGATTGGATGCCATACTTCGCGTTGAAGAATCCTTCCCAAATCTAGAAGGGTCGGGGTCTTTACAATGGTCGAATGTGCAGTTAAACAGAGAGTTGCTAGGTAATTTTAATAGTACGTTACAGTGGTCTACCGCGGCTAATGATATTTTCTTGAACGGAACACTTTTGCAACCCGGAGCAACAAAGGCTAGATTATCAGGACACTACAATCCGAGCATTGATGATTTGGATATGGTTGTGGTAGTGGATCAACTGGATATTCACCCGTTTGAACCTTTATTGGGTGGCGTTCTAACGCAAATCTCAGGGATTTTAAACGGTAGCGCTCGTGTATCAGGCCCTGTAAAGGATTGGGGAGTGGATGGGGAGTTTTCACTCGTAAAACCTACTTTCAATATTCCTATTACAGGTACTTCATTATCTGCTTCTACCTTAGATTTTGGATTGAATGAACAGCGTATAGTTTTGGACTCTGGGTATTGGACGGATGGTACTAACACGACCGCCGCGTTAACCTGGGGTGGAATTGAACATGACCGCTTTTCAATGCTAGATTTTAATATTCACCTAAAGGCCGATTGTGCATTGGGGATGCAGTTGAATTGGGCATATGATTCGTACTTCTATGGCACTGGAATAGTCGATGGTGATCTAGTTGTCGAAGGCCCGGTAGAGCAGATACACTTGGGCCTTAATGCAACCACAAAAAGAGGGTCGATATTGAAGATTCCATTAGATAATCCCACAGAAGTAGAGGCTCCGTCGTTCTTGCGTTTTGTATCTAATGAGTCTAGGGCTCCGGTCGACACTTCCAAGGCAAAATCTTTGGAGTATTTCACCACGGATATGGAAATAGAAGTGTTGCCAGATGCATTGGTCGAGCTCATTTTGGACGAGGTAATGGGAGACATTATTTCTTCTAGAGGGGCGGGAAATATGCGCGTGAAGATTTTGGAAGACGAATCGTTTGAGTTGTACGGGCTCTACACCATTGCTTCGGGAGATTACCTGTTCACCTTGCAAGGAATCATTAACAAACCGTTTGAATTGATCCCAGGTGGTACCATTTTATGGTCAGGGGACCTGTACGAGGCAGAGGTTAATCTACAAGCGAAGTATTCGGTGAATACGGATTTGAAGGGGTTAGTGACAAATACCAATTATTCCAACGAGAACGTAGATGTAGATTTGATCATTACCCTGACCGGTTCACTAATGCAGCCTGAAATAGGCTTTGATATAGTCCTGCCAAATAGTCCTTCTTCGTACCAGCAAGAATTAGAACGTCGCATTCTTACCGCCGATGCGATGAACTACCAGGCGTTTTCACTATTGATGTTGGGAGATTTTTATCGCCAGAATTTGGGTGTTCAAGAAGGAATTAACCTTAGTGAATCTTTTTACTCGCTCTACCTCAGAGGTTTTGGTGAGCCAATTTGGTACGTGGATTGCCGCAGGTTTGGGCTCCTATGTGGATGTAGAATTGGACTACACCACAGGCAACAACCCCTATAATTCCTTGGTCCAAAGTGGCGATGAAATACGCCTAGGGGTGAGCAAGGACTTTATGGACGGTAGATTGCGCATAAATTCTTCTTTAGATGTGCCTATTTCCGCAGACGGCTCTTCTACACTGTTGCTAGGGGATACACAGATAGAATATGAGTTGACAAAAGATGGTCGTACAGTGCTTCGAGCGTTCAACAGAAGCAATCGAAACGACCCACTACTCCAAAACACCGGGCCCTATACCCAAGGAGTCGGAATCCAGTTCCGAAAAGACTTCGACGGAAAGTAATCTATTTCTCGAGCGATTCGATCAATGCTACCGCAGCTGCCAAATCTTGTACGTGGTGATCGGGTGTTGCCTCGCTTGGTTTGAGACCATGCCCGGTCTTTACACGAATGGTCGTAACACCAGCATTTTGCCCAGCCTCAATATCTCTTGGGCTATCTCCAATGAGATAACTCTGAGTGAGGTCAATGTTGAAGCGCTGTGCCGCATCTAAAAGCATACCCGGTTTGGGTTTACGGCAATGACAATCAATCTTTAGTTCAGGTACTTCCTCGGGAAAACCTCCGTGCGGATGGTGAGGACAGTAATAGATGGCTTCTACGAAGGCGCCTTGATGGCCCAATTCTGTTTCCATCTTCTTGTGAATCTCATCCAAATCGGCCACCGAACACATGCCACGGGCCAAAACACTTTGATTCGTCACCACTACGGCTAGGAAGCCCATCTTATTGATCTTGCGAATGCTTTCGCCAGCGTAGGGGTAGAGTTCAAAATCTTCTGCCCTGTGAATCAAATCCGTATCGATATTGATCACGCCATCACGGTCTAGGAAAACACAACGCTGTGGATTTCTCAAATTTCTTCGGGACACTTTTCCGGAAGATATGGCCTGTTCGACCTTCGATAATCTATCCGGCGTACCCATGTCCTTCAAATATTCCGGTGTATTGTAAGCATAGACCTTCAATTCTTTGTAGAGCCAAGGGAAAATGTCCTTACCAAAATCCGCCTTCACACCTGCTTCTAGCGTTGTGAGCACCGAAGGATTGAACACATAAGCCGCGGCATTGACCAAATTTCGATAGCGCAAGCCTTCCGGATGCGGCTTAGGATAGAAGGCCGTAACGCGGTCTTGACCGTCGACATCCAATAAATCACTGTCGTAAGGATGATCGTTAGGATGCACCACCAATGTGGCATCCGCCCCTTTGTTTTGATGAAATAGGACCAATTTCTCTAGATCCATATTCATCATCACATCCCCGTACAACACCAAGAAAGGCTCGGTCAAATGCGCTTCGAGCGCTTTCACACCGCCCACGGTACCCAGAGGCATCTCTTCGATATAGTACTGAATATCAATACCGAAACTTGATCCGTTCCCGAAATATTCCTGAATCTGCTCGTGCAAATGCCCTACAATGAGCCAAACTTTTGTGAACCCGTGCTCCGCTAATAACTCTATTTGATACTGGAGTAGGGGTTTGTCCAATACGGGCATCATCGGTTTAGGAATATCCTTTCGAACCGAGGCCAATCTTGTTCCTTTTCCTCCAGCGAGAATTACAGCTGTCTGCATGGTCTTCAATAGTTTAGGCCAAACCTACGGAATCACCCCCAATTACCACAGGCTGCAAGCCAAAAGCTCACACGAAAAATATTTCACTTTTTTTTGCTCTAACCCTTGATAGATTGAAATTCCATTTTACATTTGCACACCGCAATGGAAAACTGGTCCGGTAGTTCAGTTGGTTAGAATACAAGCCTGTCACGCTTGGGGTCGCGAGTTCGAGTCTCGTCCGGATCGCCAACAAAAAGAAAGCCCCGAGAGCATCGCTCTCGGGGCTTTTTGATTCCTTTTATTTTCGTTTGACTTTTTCCCTGGATTCGTGCAGCTCGCAATACCGTCCGTCTTTTTGAGCCGGGCGTTCGCATTTCGAACCACTCTTGGTCTTAAAGACACATTTACGGTAGACTTTTTTAGGCCCGTTATCTTTCTTGGTGCGCAAATACGGCAAGTCTTTCGGTCGCTCTGGCAAGCAAACAGAACAGGGTAGGAGCCCGCGTTCTAAGGCTTGACGTTCATCTACTTTGATTTGACCATTCTTGAGGTAGCGGCAGCCGTCAATGTGGTAGCGGGCTCCCGAAGGATTGATCCCTCGGGTAGAGAAAACAATGATTTCTTCCACAACAGTAGAATCCTTGGCCTCTTGCGCATTAACTTTAATGCTTGTGACCAAAACGACCACCAATACCCAAATAATGCTGCGCAATCTCATACGGGCAAAACTATTGATTCTTCTGTTTGTGGGCCAATTTTCTCCTGGTTTCTCACAAACGACTTCTATAGAATTTGATTACCTCCAAGTCATTGAGGCCCCAAAGGGTCCAATAGGCTTTATGGGTACGGCTGCGAATTACCATGTAAAAGACGGGCCAAGCTATTTTGGCATACGATTGAACAACGCTGCAGTGGGGACTCGGGCGGGATATTATACGTTCGGATATCAGGCAGGCACGACGATGGATGTAGGAAAGAATTGGTCCCTACATCCTAAACTGATGTTCACCACAGGTGGAGGTGCGGAAAGCAACGATGGCTCGGGTGGATTCTTAACCACTGCCTTGCTCCTGCAACACCGTACAAACACACTGGAGTGGGGAATAGGCGGGCAGTACAGCTATGTGAGCACAGGGGTGATTCAAGGCTGGAGCCCTATGTTGAACGTTCGCTTGCACCAAAATTTTGAGCGACAGCCCTATGTAGTATCTCAGGCTCAAATCTTTACGAATGTGATGTATTCTACTTGGAATGAGCACCAAAGAAATACAGGATTTGTAGGAGTCGGGGGCCGATTATTTGATAAACACACCTACAAAAGCGTATACCTTACTGCCGCCGTTACTGACCTAGGAGGGTACATGGACGTCTATGGAGGCTATGGCATCCATGGTGATTATGGCCCCATACGATTGCTCGGTGAAATCAATGCCGGTACCGGAGGTGGTGGAAAAGCGCCTGCTGGAGGAGGACTCCTAGGCGGGGTCCAAGCAGAGCTTCAATGGCACCATGGCGGAAAATTCGTGGGTGTAAGTTCCGGAGTGCTAAAAAGCTTAGACGGACCGTTTTATTTCGGGTTCACAGGATTGCACACTGGTATTGATTTTCATTATACCGCTACTCAAAATGAAAACGGCTTCACGCCGATGAATCTCAGTATTGAAAACGGGATTAGAACGTATCTCGGAGAAGATGGCTTCTCAAACCTGGGCATAGCCTTTCGACTGTACAGAAAAGGTATGGTCCAGCTTCGTGGAGAGAGTTACTGGGCCTTTACAGACGGCAGAGGTGCCTATGCAGAAGGTTTGTTTGGCCTGCGCCTTCAGCCAAATATTTGGTTTGTCGAGACGCAGGTGGGCGCCGGAGCAGGGGGTGGAATTAACCTATGGGGCGCTGCCGCGCTAGCTTTTGTCAATGCGGGTTTTGAAATACCTGTAAACGATTATTGGGATGTTACAGGTCGCGGTATCTACAACGTATATTCCTCTCAGGCATTTCCTACCTATGGATGGCAATTGGGCATGACCTTTAATATCCCTTTTAATACCCAATTCTGATGCGCAGGTTGTTGCTACTACTTTTCGTTGTAACTCATCAATACGTTATGGGTCAAGGGACTTCCATGACTCTTATGTTTGAGCCATTGGAACCCTCTAATGACATGATGTGGGTGACTCAGCGCTTCGAGTTAGTCAAGTATACGAGTACAAAAACCGCCATCTCTGGTGGTCTGGAGACCCAAAGTGCTGTGATGGGTGATTATGGTGGTTTCTATGCCTTCGGGTTTACAGGAGGTGTTTATCAATATTTACGTCCATGGGTATTCGCTCATATGGGCGGATCTATAGCCTCAGGAGGAGGTGCAGGTGCCCCGGACGGCGATGGATTAATGTACCGTGGGTATGCGGGAATATCTGCTAAGAGTAAATACGGGATTGTAGATGTAGGCTACAATCACATTAATTTTCCTTCGGGCGCTATTACCTCGAATCATATATCAATCGGCTACACATATGTATTGCCTTATCGAATAGAATATAGCGACCATAACAGCTATTATCCTACCTATTTTGAATGGGTCACGGGTCTTTGGTTCTTGGGTCCGGAAGATGCTTCTCGCAACAGTGAACCGGTGCAAAGTGCCTATGCAGGTGTGCGTGTTGGGCAGTATTTGAACACCATTCATACCGTTGGAGCTGAACTGCAACTAGGGGCCGGTGCATTAGGCAACATTGACGGGTACATGAATTATTCCATGGGGCTACGATTCAATACGCCTTCTCAACGTCTATTCTTCCGCGCACATCTTGGATCCGGCGGTGGCGGCGGTGTATACACTGGAGGTGGAATATCCACTATGGTATGTGCTGGAACGCAGTTTGGTGGGCATCAATTCAGCGTAGGACAATGGACGGCGCTAAGCGATGAAGCTTCTATTCCCTTCGTTTCCTACAGCCGACATATAGATTTCAAGAGCTCTTTAGGTTTTTATTATGGAGGTGCGGAAAGCACTTATAAAGACTCACGCGAGGTAGCCTTAAAAGTGTTGGCAGGAGTGGGACAACAGCGTTCTTCCGGTATGGATCGAAACGGCAATCCTTATAATCCTATGTTAGGTATTGCCATAGGGCTCGGCATTGAAACCTGGAGCAATGAGACCTATTCGTTGGATGCCTATGGTCATACGTTTTGGGCGGCCAGTGGTGGTTACGGTGCCTATGCAGAGGGGTTGTTCAGTGCAGCCTTTATGAAAAACAGCGAGACTTTTAGATACGGTGTGGATTTGACTTCTGGAATAGCTGGTGGTGGTGGAATAGAGGTGGGTTCTGGCCTGATGATTGCGCCTGGAGTACAGGTGGAATGTAAAATTGGCCCCTTATCAAATCTCAAAATGAACCTCAGACAAAAATACTTCCCAGGCGGCACCTACAGTCCCGTATATTTTGGTGTGGAACTAATTCAATCCTTGCCTGTTCACTTGTGGTAAGTGCCTAAATTTGCAATATGAAGTACATTCTTACATCTCTCATCCTATTGTTTAGCTTGGTTTCCATGGCCCAAGTCAATCACACCGATGCCAAAGGCAGAAAACAAGGCGCTTGGGTGAAGACCTATGAAAGCGGCAAAAAGCGCTATGAGGGGGCGTTTAAAGACGATGTGCCCGTAGGTCACTTTATCTATTATTACGAGGGTGAAGGCGGTATCATGTCCGAAATATTCTATCGTGGCATCACGGGAACGGGGTTCGCCAAGGCCTATCACCGCAATGGAATGGTACAAGCCGAAGGGATTTACAATAACCAATTAAAAGACAGTACTTGGACCTATTATGATCCAAAAGGTGTCCTAACCCAGCGCGAAGATTTCAAAGGAGGTGAGCTCCATGGAGATCAAATCACCTATTACGAAAGTGGCAATGTTGCTGAGCGTATCACTTACGAATATGGTGCAGAACAGGGCGCATGGATTCGCAAATGGGAAGACGGTACTATGCGCACCAAAGGCAACTATGTTAATGGCCAATTAGAGGGCGAGTGCAAGTACTTTGACGAAGAAGGAAAATTGCTCGCAAAGGGTGAATACCACCACAATAAAAAACACAAGACTTGGTATTATTTCGAGGATAATAAAGTCGTGAGAAAGGAAGAGTACCGATACGGAACCCTAGAAGGTGAAACAGTCTATGGCGAAAGCGAAGAGTGATACTACAGTAGTTGTAGGCTTAAGCGGTGGTGTTGATTCCTCTGTGACAGCCTATCTATTGCAGCAGGAAGGCTACAAGGTCATCGGATTGTTCATGCGTAACTGGGTGGACGAGAGTGTGACCATTCACGACGAATGTCCTTGGGTCGAGGATTCCAATGATGCCATGTTGGTGGCGGATAAATTGGGCATACCATTCCAAGTCATAGACATGAGCGCCCCGTATCAAGAGCGCATCGTGGATTATATGTTCGGTGAATACGAACGAGGCCGCACCCCTAATCCGGATGTTCTTTGTAATCGGGAAATCAAATTCGACTTGTTCCTGAAGACGGCACTGTCATTGGGTGCAGATTATGTAGCTACGGGACATTATGCGCGTAAATCTTCTGTGGAAGTCGATGGCCAAACCGTATATCAATTACTAGGAGGGAAGGACCCTAATAAGGACCAGAGTTATTTTCTCTGTCAGCTTTCCCAGGACCAATTATCCAAAGCACTCTTTCCCATAGGCGAGCTGCTAAAGTCCGAAGTACGCGATATTGCACGCGAGGCAGGCTTAGCCACTGCAGAAAAGAAAGATTCCCAAGGCCTATGCTTTATCGGCAAAGTACGCTTGCCAGAATTCCTTCAACAGAAGCTGGAACCTAAAGATGGGAATGTTTGGGAAGTACCGAGAGAGGCAGCGTTCCTACAAGAACCACGACATACCTTGGAAGAACAAGCCAAGCCTTTCGATTTCCATCCCAAGCATGCGGAAAAAAGAGGCAGGCACCGCGGTGCTCATTATTACACCGTAGGGCAGCGCAAAGGCTTGAATATTGGTGGCAGTCCACTTCCTTTGTTCGTACTAGGGGTAAACACACAGTACAATGCCATTTACGTAGGACAAGGCGACGATCACCCAGGCCTCTACCGCAAAGCATTGTTCATCACGGCTGCTGAAGAGCATTGGGTCAGACCAGACCGTAGCATGCAGCCTGGCGAAACGGCGCAGTATTCTGCACGTATTCGATACCGTCAACCTTTGGTGCCCGTAACCTTACACAAGGTTGAGGATGGTTTGTACATGGAGTTCGAAACACCAGAAAAAGCCATTACACCGGGCCAATTCGCTGCTTGGTATGATGGAGAAGAACTCATTGGATCAGGAATAATTGCGGAATAGGATGAAGAAATTGGGCCTTATCGCATTCCTACTCTGCACCTTGTCCCTTCAAGGTCAAGACCAGCAGGCCTATATGATTTCCTTCACCGCGAAAGAAAACCTTTGGCAACTACAACAACCCACCACGTTCCTTTCCGAAAGGGCCATCGCACGCCGTGAAAGACAGGGAATTGCCTTAGGCCCCTCGGACATCCCCGTATCAAACCTCAGAAGAGAAACTGTCGCAAACCTCGTGTCTTACGCCGGCCACACCTCTAAATGGTTGAACGGCATGTATGTAGAAGCAACACCTTCAGAACTTGCTCAAATCCAGAGCCTTCCCTTTGTCGCGAAGGTTCAACCCATTACTGGCGGTACAGCCACGCATGGATTTTACGGGTATGCGGAGTCTCAAAATGATCAGATTAATTTAGAAGCTACATACTTATCAAAATAATGGATATGAGCTCGATATAATTCGAGGTGAGGGCATGCTCATTGCTGTTTTAGATGCGGGATTTGTTGGGGCCAATTCTGTCAATATCAACGACAACCTAAACATCCTTACCACGAGAAACTTCGTAGAGGGAGGTATAGATGTCTACCAAGGATCCTCTCATGGATTCAGTGTGCTTTCCACTATGGCCACTTTCCAACGTGATTTCTATGTAGGAACTGCACCCGAGGCCACTTATGCCTTGATCAAAACCGAAAAGGAGCTGAGCGAAACACCAGAAGAAATGTTCAACTGGATCGCTGGTGCTGAATTTGCCGATTCCATTGGCGCAGATATCATCAACAGTTCCCTAGGCTATAGCACCTTTGACGATCCTGCGGACGATTACACCGTTAATGACCTCGACGGACGTACCAGTATTATCTCCTTGGGTGCCTTGGCTGCGGCTCGTACAGGAATGCTTGTAGTAACCAGTGCCGGAAACGCAGGAGGTAGTGCTTGGGATAAAATCACTTTCCCTGCAGATGCTGATAGCGTGCTCACCGTAGGAAGTGTGAATCAATACGGCATGGCCAGCGCCTTTAGTTCTCGAGGATATACGGTCGACGGACGCGTTAAACCAAATGTTTGCGCTCGGGGAGAAGGTGCCTATGTGTTTCGTCCCGACGGACAATTAGCTTGGGCAAATGGCACCAGTTTCAGTTCGCCCATCATGGCAGGAGCAGCGGCCTGTCTATGGCAAACCCAACCCAATGCGACGGCCCAACAGATCATCAAAGCGCTCGAAACCAGTGCCTCACATTATTACAGTCACAATATCCGCATAGGATATGGTATTCCAAATCTTGGATTGGCAAAGCGCAACCTAGATGTTGTAGTAGGAGGGGAAGTCCCTAGAACTTTGGTATATCCTAATCCCTTTGCAGATTACGTTGAATTGTTCCTGCCGGATGGTGAAGCCTTGGATATTGAGCTTGAATTGTACGATCTGATGGATCGAAAAGTCGCAGAGGGCACCTTGGTAGGTAAACGCTATCAAACTCTTTGGAGCCCGGGTGATCATGTGCCTCCAGGAATGTACATCCTATATCTCAGGCGAGGTAATGAGTTCCAACGATTACGTGTGATCAAAACCATCTAATTCTCAACAGATGAGTTGAGGAATTAGTCGTTAAAGAACCCTTTAAGAACTAAACGTAGGCCTGCCACAGCGAGGAATACTCCGGTAGCCATAATCACTAAGGAAATGGCGGTCCAAGACCAGTGACCTCCCGTTCCTTTACCAATAAACAGCGCTGGTCCAATGAATATGAAAGGGAAGGACCAAGCCAGTCTAAACAACCCTGCAATGATTTTGTCCTGATTACTTCTTGCCATGGTTCCAATGTTCAACAGCAGCGCGCACACTGCCGTGGGTTAATAGGAGTTCTTTTGCGGTAGCTTCGTCTAACACTCAACGCCTCCACAATCATACGAGTACCGCGTTCTACAAGCTTGGCGTTACTGAGCTGCATGTCGACCATTTTATTGCCTTGTACACGTCCTAACTGAATCATAGCAGTAGTAGAAATCATATTCAAGACCAATTTCTGAGCTGTTCCCGCTTTCATTCTAGTGGAACCGGTAACAAACTCTGGTCCTACGACTACTTCGATAGGGTGCTCCGCGGCATCAGCACAAGCTGAACCTTCATTACACGTAATACAGGCCGTAAGCATGCCAGCCTCACGAGCTGCTTTCAATCCGCCTACCACGTAAGGCGTGGATCCGCTCGCAGCGATGCCGACCAGGGTGTCCTCGGGAGTAGGCGAATAATTGCTCAGGTCGCGCCAGGCCCCATGGAAATCATCTTCTGCATGCTCCACAGCTTTGCGAATGGCGCTGTCGCCGCCTGCAATTAATCCGATGACCAAATCATGTGGCACGCCATAGGTAGGTGGACACTCGCTGGCATCCAAAATACCCAAGCGCCCTGAGGTTCCAGCACCGATGTAAAACAATCTTCCTCCGCGTTTCATTCGTTCCACCAATGCCGCTACGAACGCTTCAATGGCTGGAATCTTTGCAGCAATGGCTTGACTTATGGTCGCATCTTCTGTATTGATCCCGCGCAAAACATCACCAACGGCCATGCTTTCTAGATTGTTGTAATTCGAACTTTGCTCTGTGGTTTTCATGCGTTTCGTTTCAATCGGGCCATGTAAAATCCATCATTATAAGTGGAAGGCTCTACACTTTGATCTTCAACCAATTCAAATTCAGGATGAGATTCCAAAAAGCGTTGTACTTGGCGTTCATTTTCCTGCGGTAAAATACTACAAGTTGCATATACCATAGTCCCCTGAGGCTTAACCATAGCAGAGTAGGAGCTGATGATTTCTTGCTGTACACCTTCTAAACGTTCCAAGTGTTCCGGTTCCAACTTCCATTTAGTGTCCGGTTCACGCTTGATCACGCCTGTACCAGAGCACGGAACATCCAACAACAGATAATCCGCAGTGTCTTTCAAGCTTTCTAATACTCCGGGCTCTTCCCATGCTTTCGTTTCTACGATGTCCAAACCGCTGCGCTGTGTACGCTTGAGCAGTTCCCCAAGCTTTCTACCTTCCACATCCATGGCGATTAATCGACCCTGGTTGTTCATCAACATTCCTAAGTGCAATGTTTTTCCTCCGGCTCCAGCACAAGCATCAATGACAGTTGCACCAGGCTGCGGTTGTAAATAAGGGGCAATACTTTGTGAGCCAGCATCTTGTACTTCAAACCATCCTTCTTGAAAGGACGCGATGTGATTCAACCGCGGACGACCTTCAATGTAGTAGGCACCTTCAAATTTAGGGTGCTCGTACAAGGTAATCCCATGTTCTACAAGAGATTCAGTAACCTGTTCCACACTTGCTTTTAAAGAGTTTATACGAAGGTTGACTGTATTGGGGATATTCATTGCTGCAGCGATTCGAGACCATTTCTCAGGGCCCAATTGTTCTTCTGCCAACGCTGAAAACCATGGCGCATAACTTTCCTTCGTTGCCACATTATCAATAGCTTTTAGGCGCTGACCTACTTCTAGATTGCGAATGGCGTCGAATTTTGGCCAATCAGGAAGAATGCCTCCTCGCCATAACCAATAGACTCCGAAAAGCTTCTGAAGATCTTTCCTTTTGGTATTGGGCTCTTGATCAAGAATAGCCCACAAAAGCCCCCACCAACGTACCATTTCATAGGTATGTTCGGCTACAAAACTGCGGTCTCTCGATCCCCACTTCTTATTTTGGCGGAGAATACGTTCGACAACCTTGTCCGCATAAATCCCTTTCCCAAAAGTGATTTCTAAGGCCTCAAGAACCCCAGCAACGGTATTCGGAAATAACCTTTGGGTTTGAATGGACATTTATAATGCAGGGTATTGCTGTGGATTACGTTCGTGCATCAAACCATAAATTCGCTCTACCATATCGTCAACGCTGGGTTTAGAGAAGTAATCGCCATCCGATGCGAAGGCAGGTCGATGATCTTTCGAGGTAATGGTCATAGGCGCTGCATCTAGATATTCGTAGGCTCCTTGATCTTCCAATACTTGTTGCATTAGGAAGGCACTAGCACCTCCGCGAACGTCCTCATCAAGAACAACAAAGGCATTGGTTTTACGAACACTTGCAGCTACTTCGTGCTCCAAATCAAAAGGAATAAGTGACTGTGCATCAATAAGTTCGACGCTTATGCCTAAAGTAGCTAATTCATCGCAGGCTGCTTGTGCAAGAACACAATTACTACCATAGGTCAACAAGGTCAAATCAGTACCTTCCTGCAATACTTATAATGCACCAATAGGTGTGGTGTAATCCCCTAGATTCTTCGGCAACGATTCTTTTCTTCGGTAGCCATTCAAACATTCTACGACAAGGGCAGGAGTTTCAAGCTCCATCAATTTGTTATAGAAACCAGCGGCTTGTACCATGTTGCGAGGTACTAACACATACATTCCCTTAATAGAGTTGATGATCGTACCCATCGGAGAGCCCGAATGCCAAATACCTTCGAGTCTGTGACCGCGCGTTCTAACAATAGTTGGAGCCATTTGGCCACCAACAGTTCTGTAGTGGACTGTAGCTAAATCATCAGACATGATCTGAAGGGCGTACAATAAATAATCCAGGTACTGAATCTCGGCAATGGGGCGTAAACCTCTCATGGCCAATCCTATACCTTGACCCATAATAGTGGCTTCACGAATTCCGGCATCAGAAACACGGGTCTCTCCGTATTTCGCTTGCATACCTTCTAACCCCTGGTTTACATCGCCAATCTTTCCCGAATCTTCACCAAAGACCATGGCCTGAGGATGTTTCGCGAATAGAGCATCAAAATTATCTCTAATCACAATACGGGCATCTACTTGCTCTGCGTTTTCAACATCCGCTGCGATATATTCGAGGAGCTTTTCCTCATCGTTTGGATTGTATAGATGTGAACTATAACGACGTTCTTGTTCCGCTGTTGCTGCCGCTAGCCACGCCTTAAGTGGGGCAGTATCAATAGCAGCATCGCCGTTCACCATACGTACGGCCTTGCGCACAGCACGTATGGACATGGCCACATCTAGGTCTTGCTGGGCTTCTAATTCCTGGATGAGATTAGTAGTAAAAATACCTTTCTCACCTTTTTGCTGAATGCCTTTCAATAGAGATAAGGCTTCATTACGAAGTTGTTTTGGTATACTTTGGAAAATGTTCCAAGCTTCTTTTTTTCCTTCTCTCGAAGCTTTTTTTGCATCTTGGGTTACTGCGTCTAATTCTTCCTGAGTCGCAATGCCACGATCGATGATCCACTGTCCAAACTTGAGGATGCAATCATGGTCTTTCTCCCATTGCAAACGCTCAGGAGACTTGTAGCGCTCATGCGATCCAGAAGTACTGTGGCCTTGCGGTTGCGTCATGCCCTTCACGTGAATCATCACAGGTACATGTTCTTCTCTAGCCACTTTCGATGCGCGCAAGAAGGTCTTTATAAGCTCTGGATAATCCCAGGCCTCTACGACAAATATGTCGTATCCTTTCCCTTGTTCGTCACGCTGAAATCCTTTAAGAATAGCACTGATATCTTCTTTAGTGGTCTGATATTCAGCTCCTACGGAAATACCGTATTCATCATCCCAAACAGAAATGACCATGGGGACTTGCAACACCCCAGCAGCATTGATGGTTTCAAAAAATAATCCTTCAGAAGTAGAGGCATTTCCTATGGTCCCCCAAGCTACTTCGTTTCCGTTATTGGAGAACTTTTCAGATCCTTCGAAAGAAACTTCCTTGTATACTTTCGAGGCTTGCGCTAAACCAAGCAGTCTAGGCATTTGCCCCGCTGTAGGACTGATATCGGAAGAGCTATTGTATTGCTTAGTAAGATCGACCCACTGGCCATTTTCATCCAATGAACGTGTGGCAAAATGACCATTCATTTGTCTACCACCGGCCATAGGCTCAACCTTGGTATCGGTTACTGCATATAGCGAAGTGAAGAAAGACGTAGCGTCCATTTCTCCCAATGCCATCATGAAGGTTTGATCGCGGTAATACCCGGAACGGAAATCACCTTTTTGGAATGCTTTTGCCCATGCAATTTGGGCCAATTCTTTCCCGGCACCAAAAATGCCGAACTTCGCCTTACCAGTGAGTACCTCACGACGTCCCATCAAGGAACATTCTCTTGACATGGTCGCAATACGGTAATCTTCAAGTACTTCTGTTTTGTACTCCTGGTAGCTTATTTCTTTGGTATGTTTCTCTGTCATGTGATAGGGTTGACATTAGTCCCTACAAATATACGACAGAATGGGGCCTACATGATTCGCTTGAAGACGAAGAGTACGAACAGGGTAATGACAATCAACAACAAGACCTGAATCCCACCTCCGCTGTAATGTACTTTGTGAAGTTTTAGGTCTTTTCTATAGCTGTATGTTAAGTAGGAGAGGAAGGCTACGGCAAATATTCCCGCAAAAATCCAATGTCCTGTCGTAATGTTTTCCATGTTGTAAATTTACATCTCATTCAATCATTTTAAGGCACTCATGAAGAAACAATTGGACCATGTCGAAAAATTCCATGATACGTTTGGAATCACCAACAAATATCAACCTGAAGCACGTGTAGGCGAGGACACTATTGCCCTACGCCACAGATTAATGGCTGAGGAAAATGAAGAGTATTTGGAAGCGGCATTGGCCGGTGATGCCGTGGAAGTCGCAGATGCCCTAGGGGATATGATGTACATTCTATGTGGCACTATTTTAAGCCACGGCATGCAACACATCATTGAAGAGATCTTTGAAGAGATTCAAGCCAGCAACATGAGTAAACTAGGTGCGGACGGTAAACCGATCTATAGAGAGGATGGAAAGGTGATGAAGGGGCCTAATTATTTCAAACCTAATATTGGCGCCATTTTAGAAAAGCACCTTAAGGCCTAAGGTTGATCTTTTCGGGACGTAATTCAAAGTTTGGCTTACAGCCTTCCAACCACTGTGGCCCACTATCATCAATGGGCCTATAGGTAGCTTGGACATCTTTGGCCATTCGAATACGATTGACCGTGCCTTCTTCGAAATTGAGTTGAAGCCACGAACAGGTGCTATTGTTTAATCCAACGGCCTTTCCATCGCTTATGTTGTGTAAATAGTTCTGTGCATTTCCGTCGAGTCGAATCGCACTAAGCTGGCCTTCCACAAAATTTCCTCGTAGGTATTTCCCGGTGGTTTGATCAAAAAAGGTGGAATCGTCTGTTTGACTCGCAATGCGCACCAAACCGACCATGAACAAACTATCTAATCGGTCTTCTTTGAGCTTGAGTGCGGCAGAGTCAGAGGCGAATTGGTTCTTCTCACTCCAAAGTGTAGGAGAGGGGTATAGGGCCAATTCTTCCTTGCCTTCGTCGTAATTAAAATTAGGACTGATGCCTTGAAAATCTGAGCTGAAAAATTGTGTATTGTTTCGCAATACTACGTTTTTATACCCCAAGGAATCCTCTCGTATATGCAAGGTATCGCCTTTGGAATACAGGGTATCACCGTCCATATCCTGACGATAGAAAACTGGGTAATATGCATCTACAAATACTGGTGATTTTACATATTCAATGAATTCTCCTTCTAAGACAAACCCTTGAGCAGTATCAGATACCAGCCCTTGTCCATGAAGTTCACCACTGTTTGCTTTGAGATTATAGGTGAGGGTTGAGGCTTTGATAAATTGGCCAGGTGAAATCATCGAGGCACCGCCTTCAAGATGTAGGAGCGTTTGATCTGCTTCATATGTGCCCTGTTGACAATATAATGTGGTGCTGTCCCGGACCATAGTAGTGGGCCCAGCAAAATCGTACACATTCCGCTTTGGATAATACAATAAGGTATCTGTATTCATCAAGAATGAAGAATCAACGGCCACCACTTCACCTCGCAGTTTTACTAGATCTATTTCCGTATTGTAACTGCCTACATCGGATGTAAGTCTCAGGGTTTTGCGTTCTAAGGTAGAACGCGTCAAATAATATGCTGTCGAATTATTTCGATCGTAGCGGAGTACTGAGGTAGCTAATCTTGAGGAAGGGGTTGTAAGTACCACATCTTTCTTGATGGTAAATACACGATCATCTCCAGAATAGAATAGCTCCTTACCGTTGATGCGAACAGTATCGGATTGAATAATTCGAACATTCCCGTAGGCTTCAAACGTATTCTCAGGCTGTCGTAGCACCGCAGAATCGCAATACATGTAAGCCACATCTTGTTTCAGGCCTACATTTCCTCTTAAGTAATATGTACGCGTATTGTCTTTACCCTTGGTAATATCTGTAATATCACTACTGAGGATTTGAATTTTCGTCTGTCCCCAGCCGATGGTCACGGTGGAGAAAAAAAGGGCCACACAAAGTTGTATGGCCTTTCTCATTACTTTCTAAGGATTGTTTGAGCGCGGTCTGGACCCACACTAACTAAGGTAATAGGCACGCCTACTTCCTTTTCAATGAAGGCGATATACGACTTGAAGGTTTCTGGGAATTCATCTTCACTGGTCATTTGCATCAAATCTTCATCCCAACCTGGAACTTCCGTGAAAATTGGCTCAATCAAATCATCCTGAAGCTTATAAGGAAGGTGATCAATGACCTCACCGTTGTACTTGTACGCGGTACAAATCTTCAAATTGCCAATTCCCGATAGCACATCCGCTTTCATCATCATCAACTCTGTAACGCCATTAATGTTGATCGCGTATTTCAGAGCAGGTAAATCTAACCAGCCACAACGACGAGGGCGACCGGTGGTTGCACCGAACTCACGACCGTTTGCCTGAATGGTTTCACCAGTAGTATCAAACAATTCGGTAGGGAAAGGACCACTACCTACACGCGTACAGTATGCTTTGAAAATCCCGTAAACGTTTTTAATTGTATTTGGAGCAATGCCCATACCTGTACAAGCACCCGCACAAGTGGTGTTGGATGAGGTTACAAATGGGTAGCTACCAAAATCAATGTCCAATAGTGTTCCTTGAGCACCTTCTGCCAAGATGGTTTTTCCAGCTGCCAAGTTCGTGTGGAAATAAGGCTCGCTATCAATGATGTCCAACGAACGTAAATATTCAATGGCAGCGAACCAAGTAGGCTCTAGCTCATCAAGATTGTATTCGAAACCAGGGTATCCACTGAGCAATTGCTTGTGCTTGGTAACTAATTGGTCGTAGAGCTCTTGGAAGTTATCCAGTTGAATATCTCCCACACGAAGGCCATTTCTACCTGTCTTGTCCATGTATGTTGGACCAATTCCCTTCAAAGTAGATCCAATCTTCTTCTTACCCTTTGCGCTTTCGCTGGCAGCATCCAATAACCTATGAGTAGGCAAAATCAAATGTGCTTTGCGCGAAATTTTCAATCGCTTTAAGACATCAGGCTCTTGGGCAATGAGTTTGTCCAATTCCCCTTTGAAAATCACAGGATCGATTACTACACCATTACCTACCACATTCATTACATCGTGGTGGAAAACACCAGAAGGAATAGTATGAAGAACGTGCTTCTTTCCTTCAAACTCCAATGTATGCCCAGCATTAGGGCCTCCTTGGAATCGTGCAATGATATCGTACTCTTTTGTCAGTACATCAACAATTTTACCCTTGCCTTCATCACCCCATTGGAGTCCTAGCAGCACATCTACAGCCATATTTAGTTGTTGTTAGAAGGTTTGCGCTTAGCGTAGAAGTACAAGCTATGGCTTTCCACATCTACACCGAACAAATCTTCAATCGTTTGTTTAATGTTTTGAATCCGAGGATCACAGAATTCGAATACCTCACCGGTATCCGTCAGAATTACATGATCGTGTTGTTTATTGAAATATGATTTCTCGTAAAAGCTCTGGTTCTGTCCGAACTGATGCTTACGAACCAAACCGCAGGTGATCAATAATTCAATGGTATTGTACAGGGTGGCACGAGAAACGCGGTAATTCTTGTTTTTCATGTTGAGATACAAGGTTTCCACATCGAAATGGTCCTCGTTTTCATAGACCTCTTTCAATATCTCAAAGCGTTCTGGTGTCTTTCTTTGGTTGTTTTCTTCCAAATAGCGACCAAACACTTCCTTAACCTTCTCGTATGCCTCAGTTGTACCCATGAGAATTAAAGCGCTAAAATACGTTGAATCAGTCGAATTTACCTACCCTAGAGACGGTACTAATGCCTTCTAATTGTTTAATATTCGTGATCGTATCCGTCAAGGCCACTTTATCCGCGACTTCAATGGTTAATTGGCCTGTGAATAACCCATCATCAACGGCAAAAGAAATTGCTTTTATATTCAAGCTTAGCTCACTAGAAATGACTTTGGTGACATCATTCACCAAACCCATGCGGTCCATTCCTTCAATAAGAAGGTTAATCGTCGCAAACGAGCCCTTTTTATCGATCCACTTCGCTTTAAGCGTTCTATTCGCAAAACGACTCTGCAACAACACCGCGTTCGGACAATCGTCTCTATGAACCTTTAATCCTTCTGCTGTGGTGACAAAACCAAAGACACGATCGCCAGGGACAGGATTACAGCATTTTGCCAAGGTATATTCCATTTCATGCTCATCCGTACCGAAAACAAGCATAAGGTCCTTCTTGACTTCCTTAGCAAGCGGCTTTTGCTTGGCATAGGAACTCTTGACTATTCTCCTTTTAAAATAATTGACGAGACCCGCAGTTTCCCGTGCATATTCGCGAAGCTTCTTATTATCGATGACACCCAAGCCCACTTTGTAAAACAATTCGTCCGGGTTCTTTAGCCCAAAATAATTGACAAGCTTTTGAATGTTGCTGTGCGTTGATTTGAGTTTAAGTACTTTGAGTTTACGCTCCAAGGTCATTTGCCCTTGTCCAGTAATCAATTGCTTCTCTTTCTTCAAACTCTGGCGTATACGCTGCTTGGCCTTTCCCGTCTTCACAAAGCTCAACCATTCCTCTTTTGGCTCTTGCTTCATCGACGTAAGCACTTCAATCTGATCACCAGATTTTAAAGGAGAACTTAGTGGGACCAATTTTCCATTGACTTTCGTACCCAAACAATGGGCGCCAACCTCGCTGTGCACATCAAATGCAAAATCCAACGCCGTCGCTCCTTTTGGTAGCGTAACCATCTCCCCACGAGGGGTAAACACAAATATTTCCGAGGAGAAGAGGTTCATCTTGAAGCTATCGATGAAATCTTCACTATCGTTGTCCGGATTGTCTAAGAACTCACGAATTCTACGCAACCATGAATCGAGCTGATTACTTCCAGAGCTATCCTCTTTATACTTCCAATGGGCAGCAAATCCGTTCTCCGCGATATCGTCCATACGCTTCGTACGAATTTGGACCTCTACCCAGTGTCCCTCAGGCCCCATCACAGTGGAGTGTAGACTTTCATACCCATTGCTCTTCGGCGATGAAATCCAATCTCTCAAGCGGTTAGGGTTGGGGCTGTAATTCTCAGTCACTACCGAATAGGCCTTCCAACAATCCGATTTTTCATTCGCCAACTTTGTATCTAGAATAATTCTGATCGCATATTTATCATACACTTCATCAAACGTAACCTGCTGGTTACGCATCTTACGACGAATGGAGAAAATGCTCTTAGTTCGCTTCTTAACCTCGAATTTCAATCCGGCTTTTTTAAGCTCACCGCTTATGGTCCGAGTAAACTTATTTAGGTATTCAAAATCTTTGCTGACGAGCTCGTCCATTTTTTTTGACAGCTCTTCAAACATCTCAGGCTCCGTGTACTTTAAGCTGATATCCTCTAATTCCGTTTTTATGCGGAATAAACCCAAACGATGGGCAAGGGGAGCATAAATGAACAGTGTTTCCGAGGCGATTTTTAGTTGCTTATGAGCAGGCATGCCTTGCATCGTACGCATATTATGCAATCGATCCGCAAGCTTGATCAATATGACCCGAACATCATCGGAAATAGTCAACAGCATTTTGCGGTAATTCTCTAACTGCATGCTGCTTTCCATGCTGACCACACCAGAGATTTTCGTAAGACCGTCAATCAAGCGAGCGATGTTCGGATTGAACATGTTCTCGATATCCTCTAGGGTGTAATCTGAATCTTCGACCACATCATGCATTAGCGCTGTCGCTATACTCGTGGGGCCAAGACCTATTTCTGTAGCGACAATCTGGGCTACAGAGATGGGGTGAGTGATATAAGGTTCTCCCGATTTTCTATGCACCCCTTTGTGTGCATCTTTTGCCAATTGAAACGCACGAGTAATGAGCTGGTTGTCCGCATCCTCAGTCTTGTACTCAATGCTATTGAGCAAATCCTGAAAGGCGCCTTCCACCAAATTATAGTCTCTGTCCTCGTTTGCGGTCATCTCTTAATCAATTAAAAATATCGCTGGCCGTTTGTGCAAATCGATACGCTCACTTTTCCATTGCGCAATGGTCTTAGTGGCAATAAACTCAGTATCTAAGGTAATGTCTACAGCGATACAAAGCTTGGTCTCAGGATGTAAAGTTGCGGCCAATTCCTCTAGCAATTTGTTATTCCGATAAGGGGTCTCCATGAATATTTGTGTGATACCGTCTCGGCAATCTTTGATCATTGCCTGAAACACACGCTTTCTAATTGGCTTATCAAATGGAAGGTAGCCTCTAAAAGTAAACTGTTGCCCGTTGAAACCACTTGCCATCAAAGCCAGTAAAATAGAGGAGGGACCAACCATAGGAACAACTCTCAAGCCTTTTCTATGTGCAATGCTGACAATTTCAGATCCTGGATCTGCTACACAGGGTACGCCCGCTTCGGAAATAATGCCAACATCCTCACCTTGTTCCACGGGTTTCAAGAACAAGGGAAGGTCTAAGGGATCGGTTTGTTTATCAATAATTTCAAACCTTAGTTCCTGTTGGTTTTTATCGGGGTGTATACTCTTGATGAAAGCGCGAGCCGTACGTTCATTCTCAACGATAAAATACGTTAACCTACCCAACATTTGTTGCACATCGACCGGTAAAACTTTATCGCCTTTAGTAGGACCTAAAGTATTGGGAATTAAATATATAGTTCCTTTCATGAGTTCTTTTCTAAAAAGGCATCAATAGCCCCATCCAACATTCCAAACACGTGAGCAAAGCCACTCTGACCTCCAGTATACGGGTCAGGTACTTGTATGTTTTTACCAGGTTCTACCTCATTCATAATCAACCTAACCTTGGTTTTTAATCCCTCGTCTGGAGCCATATTACACAAGTTCGTGTGGTTAGAGGAATCCATTGCAAAGAGAATATCGAAGTCGTAAAAATCTTGCTCACACACGGGACGGGAACGTTGATGATCGATATTGATATTGTTCTTTTTTGCCTCGAGAATTGATCTAGTGTCCGGACGCTCTCCTTCATGCCAACCTGATGTACCTGCAGAGTCCACACTCCAGCCCTTTGGAAGTTTAGATTCTAAAATGCCGTGGGCTAGGGGAGAACGACATATGTTCCCTAGACAAACCATTAGTACTTTCATAATAAAAAAGAGTCAGTACCCGAAGATACTGACTCCAAATAGCATTCGCTCGTATTTGATTAAGATAAAGTCAATCGTTTTTGAAGTTCCTCAACGTAGGTTCTAAAACGTTTGTCTGTTTCTCGTAGGTTATTGACTGTTCTGCATGCGTGAAGTACTGTGGCATGGTCCTTATTTCCACATTGCTGGCCTATTGAAGCCAAACTGTTCTTTGTCAACTGCTTAGAGAAGTACATCGACAACTGACGTGCCTGTACGATTTCACGTTTACGCGTTTTACTTTTCAGTAATTCAAGTGGCATATCGAAGTAATCACACACTACCTTTTGAATGAAATCTATGGAAATCTCTCTTGTAGTGCTCTTCACGAACTTATCTACCATTGACTTGACAAGTTCCATGGTGATTTGCTTCTTGTTCAAGCTACTTTGCGCAAGAATGGAAATCAATGCACCTTCTAATTCACGGATATTTGAATTAATCGCGTAGGCGATGTACTCAATAATTTCTTGATCAATCTCAATGCCGTCGTTATAGAGTTTCTTTACAAGAATGGCTACACGCGTCTCAAGATCTGGCTTTTGTAAATCTGCGCTCAAGCCCCACTTGAATCTGCTCAACAAGCGTTGCTCCATACCTTGAAGCTCAACAGGTGCTCTATCCGAAGTCAAGATGATTTGATTGCCGTTTTGGTGTAAATGATTGAAAATCTCAAAGAATACATCTTGAGTTTTTTCCTTACCAGAGAAACTTTGAACATCGTCAATGATCAACACATCAATCATTTGATAGAAGTGTACAAAATCATTCTTGGTATTGTTTCTAATGCTATCAATGAACTGTTGAGTGAACTTCTCTGCACTTACGTACAATACTGTCTTCTCAGGATAATTGTCCTTGATCTCTACACCTATAGCATGTGCAAGGTGCGTTTTGCCCAAACCTACACCGCCGTAGAGCATCAAAGGATTGAATGATGTGCCTCCTGGGTTTTTAGATACCGCGAAACCGGCACTACGCGCCAAACGGTTGCAATCTCCTTCAATGAAATTATCAAAGTTATAGCTTGGATTGAGTTGGCTATCAATATTCAATTTCTGAAGTCCAGGAATTACGAATGGATTCTTAATTCCCTTATCATTACCAATCTTCATTGGCATGTTGACAGATTGAGGACTAAGCTTTTTACGGCCTGCACTAGGCAATTTCATGGTAGGGGGAGTAGCATTATCATATGCGTTCTCCAACACAATACTATATACCAATTTTGCGTTTTCGCCCATGCACTTGGTTATGGCTGATTTAAGCAGCTGAATGTAGTTTTCCTCCAGGTATTCATAGAAGAACTTAGAGGGAACCTGAACAGTTAGAACATTCCCTTGAATCTTGAGTGGTTTGATCGGCTCAAACCAAGTTGCAAAACATTGTTCATCTACGTTATCATTAATGAATTGAAGGGTATCTTTCCAAACAGCGTTAACGCTTTTATCCATGGTCAAAAATCTCTTATCGGAGGCTGTTCTTTCCTCCGTTAGTCATTGATTAAACAAAAATCTATGTGGGCGGCAAAAATGGCGGTGAGTGAGTCCCCCATTACTTGCATTACAAATGTGTTTATAAAATCCCTTTTAAAAAAATTTTTAGAGGGTTGTGTTAATAAAAAGTTTTTGCTAAGGGGGTTGTTATACTACTGTTAATCAGTTATTTAAATAATTGTCCAAAAATTTTAGGTATAAATTACTGCTACTCAGCCCTATTGTGCATAAATAGTACGCTCAGGGCATTTCCCACTACCTAAAAGCCATTTCAAAAAGGGTTACTTTGGAGCATACAATGGAACTAAATATTTCAAATATTACAGAATTTCGGCCTCGATATTCGGAGACCGATCAGATGGGTGTCGTGTACTACGGGAATTACGCCGCGTACTTCGAAGTAGGAAGGGTAGAATTGCTCCGTCAAATAGGAATGACTTATGCGCAAATGGAAGCCACTGGAACGATGTTACCAGTGGTCCACATGAGTATCGATTTTAAGCGCGGAGCGAAGTACGATGAGCAAATCTTTTTGGAAACCAAATTGATCGAGCTCCCTACAAGGAAGATATCATTTTACCACCACCTTAGAGATGGGTCAGGTAATACGCTGGTTACCGGTAAAGTAGTACTTGTTTTTTGTGATACAAAAACCTTCAAGCCTAAGAGTTGTCCTTCAGATTTAGAGGCCCTGCTTAAGGGACTTTAAAGGTCAACACCTCTCCCGAATCAAGCGTCACAACAATGATAAATGCCTGATTATCATTGATAAGCAGTGATTTTGATGTGCTTGATGTACGTATAAGTTGACCTGCAGTATTGAATACACTTACACTCATTTCCGTAGCCATCATAGGCTTCAATAACCATCCATCTTCTGTGTAGTATAATTGGCACCCTTGTGATTCCGTTAGTTCCTTGATGTCGCTCTGATTCAGGATGTTTTTTGGTGCTCCGAAGCTCTGTTGAATCTGAGATTGATACGTTCCACCGGTAATTAAAGAATCAGCAAAAAGAATGTTTTGAGCAATTTTTCTCAAGCCTTGGTTCGGCATTAACATGTGTACCGCTTCCAAAATGATTTGGTCGGCCACCGCAGGTTGAACCCCCGCAGCACTTGAAAACTCGAGCATGGCACTAGACATCAAATCTGTGTGTTGGTAGATGTTGGAGAAGAATATTGTGTTGTAATTCTTGGATCCATCATAACTGATGGAGCGTCCGTTCCAAAACGTATTGTTACCGTCCCAATCAAATACTCTAGTACTTGTAATGCCTAGACGGCGACCGTAGCGTTCTGCGAAATAATCACCAAAGGCTTCGTCAAACGTCCTTCTTTCAGTACCTGTATTTGTATTTGGTGCGGCTCCATGAGATATGGCATGACTCAACTCATGAATGATCACATCAGCATCTTCTGCATCATCGACACCACCTTCACCAAAATACAGGCGGGCAGGGTTGTACCCAAAGTTGAACATACTTTGATCCTGACCATTTAATGCTTGAGGGTCTACGTGAATCGCATAGTTCAGTATACTATCATAACCTAAGCTATCTAGGTATTGGTTCCACCGCGTAATGTGATAGACCACCATCACTTGTTCAAAGGCATCATCGGAGCGACTGGCCATCCATTGTGAGGCATTGGTACTAGGGGCAATGTACGGGGCATCAAAATCCACGACTTTTAGATATTGATTCTCTAGGATAGCACCACCCACGTTGGTATTGACCGTGATGCTATCTATGATGGCCAAAGAGTCTAAAACACTTCCATTTCCATCGTTCATATCCACATAGCTCCCGCCATAACTATAGCCGAATGGGGTGAGGGGATCTGGATTAAATACTCGAACAGCAACGGTTGTATCAAGGGCATGTGCGGTGAGATCGCGTCGCTCAAGTATGTTTCCATTCTGAGAAATGACCAACTCGTGTTGTGATCCCGAAAGAACGGTATCTAATTCAACAGACTTCCAAGTATTATCGGCATATAACATTGCGGGACCTAGGGGGGAAGCAGGTAATTGGTCCAACATTTCAATAGAAATGCTTCTCCATGACTTCAACTTTTGACCAGAGAAGGATCTTGCCTCCAAATATTGCCCGTCAACAATCGTCAAACCTTTGTATTCTATGGCATATCGCTCATAGGTAGCGAATGGCGTCTTTTTCGTGAAGGTATGACGGTATGCTACGCCTGGGCGATTTTGCGCGAAAGTGGCGCTACATATCAGCGCGAACAGTAAGGAGGTGATTGGCTTCAAGTTGACCTTTGATTTCTTCGAAATTACTTCTTATTACCGAGATATGGTAGGTCAACGTTGCCTCTTGATTGCGCTCGATTATTTCGACTGCAGGGGATTGACAGATGCGCTCCACGAAGGAGATTTGATCATAGCCAAACCCAATGCTCATGGGCCAAGTCAGTTTGGATTCCAATATAGGCGCGCTATCAATAACGGCCCGAGTAGCATCGCCATAGGCAGAAATCAAGCCGGAAACACCAAGTTTTGTACCTCCGAAATACCGAACCACGACCACTGCTACATTGTACAATTCAGCGGACAATAGCGCTCTGAGTATGGGTGCACCGGCGGTATTAGAGGGCTCACCATCGTCTGAAGAACGTTCCAACAGACCGTCTGGGTCAATCCTGTAGGCCCAACAATGATGATTTGCCTTGGGCTCTTGTTCTTTGATGAGAGCCAATTGGTTGAAAAAGCTCTCCGTTGATTGCACCGGAAGCATATAAGCCTTGAATACACTGCCTTTCTCTTTGATATCCGCAACACAAGGCGCTGTTATGGTGCGAAAACTATCCAAAGCGCTTGTTGTATTGGTCCGAACCTATGATAACCGAAGAATTCGGATCTATACTAATTGCTGATACCCCGTGGCCTAGCGATTCTGAACTAACGTATTCGTGGCATTCGTCTACTAGATTCGCACTAACGAAGGAAGATTGCAGGGTAGGACCGCCTTCGACCAATATGCTATACACCCCATGTTCGAAGAGTTTAGACAGCCAATGGTCCACATCTCTCGGATCCGCTTGAATGCAATCAAATCCTGGGATTACTTCTTTCGTTACGATCAATGGGGAAATATCTAATGCCGATAATTCCTTGGGGCCAATTTGTAAAGAACTCGATCCTACGATAATTGGCCGCGGCGCTTTACCTCCAAAATGCCTCAGGTTCAACCTAGGTCGGTCCAAGACTAACGTCTTCGCACTAATGAGTATGCCGTCGTACTCAGCCCGTAACCTGTGTGTATTGATGGCCGCTAAGGGACCAGATATGGTCGCAGCCGGCAGTTCAGCACTTTCCCGAACGTGATCTACGAATCCGTCTTGTGAGCGCGCCCATTTTAATGCGATATAAGGCCTCTTTTTCACGAAGTTCGTGAAGAACACTTTATTGAGCGCTTTAAACGCTTCAGGCGCTTCGTAAGTATCTACTTGGACGCCGTGTTGTTCGAGGTAGGCTTTGCCGCGACCAGCAACTAAAGGATTGGGGTCCAAACATCCGATCACCACACGTTTGACATTACATTCTACAAGAAGATGACTGCAAGGTGGTGTTTTACCGAAATGAGAACATGGTTCAAGACTGCAGTAAACGGTGGCTTCTGGGAGTAACGATGGGTCTTTCACAGATCGGATGGCCATCACTTCCGCGTGGGGTTCGCCGGCGCGGTGGTGGTAGCCTTCGCCAATAATCCGACCGTTGTATACAACCACAGCACCCACCAACGGGTTAGGAGAGGTGTTGCCGCGAGCAAAATTGGCCAATTGTAAGCAACGTGTGAGAAACTTGCGATCTGACATGTAACAAAGGTAGGGTAGTGTGGCTATTTTCGAAGAACTATGAAATCACTTTCGACATACAGAAACGCGGCGTTGTCCGCACTCGCTCACTTCTATGACAAGCGTGAGGCGCAGAATGTGGTTTCATACTGGTTTGAGCAACGGTTGGGCCTTAGTCGAACGGATTTCGTTTTGAAGCTAGAAGAGCCTATTGATTTCCCAAGTTACGAGGAGGATTTATCTCGACTTCAGCAACATGAGCCGGTGCAATATGTATGCGGTCGTGCCCCATTTATGGACTTTTGGCTTGAGGTGAGTGGGGATACGTTGATTCCGAGACCCGAGACGGAAGAATTGGTCCAATGGGTCATAGAAACTCTTCCCCAACACAAGCTCACCCTACTAGATGTAGGTACAGGCAGCGGAGCCATTGCGATCGCACTTAAGCGTGCTCGACCGGATTGTACGGTCATTGCCATAGATGTGGATTCGGAAGCACTAGATATCGCCCGTCGTAACGCAAAAACATGTGGTGTGGACGTTGATTTTAGACAGGTTGATGTCATAGAACAAAGCCTGCCAGCGGCAGATGTAATTATAAGCAATCCACCGTATATCCCGGCGTTAGAGCGGCAAACAATGGAGCCGCATGTCATTCGTCACGAACCGGGATTGGCGCTGTTTGTGCCGGATGATGATCCGTTGTTGTTTTACCGAATTATCGCTCAACAGGCGTCCACCGTTTTCTTTGAAATCCACATGGGTTTTGGCAAGGAAATGCGGGAGATGTTGGCTAAATTTGGATTCGATCGAATAGAACTGCGGAAAGACCTGCAAGGGCGCGACCGAATGATATTAGCACAGCGATGAATCCACAAGAACGTATTGCCGACCTTAGAACTGCGCTCCATGCGCACAATCACAGGTACTATATACTGGATCAACCCACTATTTCAGATTTTGAATTTGACCAATTACTCAAGGAATTAGAGCAACTCGAGCGCCAGTACCCTGAGTTTTACGACGAAAACAGCCCAACCATGCGTGTGGGGGGTAGTGTCGTGAAGTCGTTCAATACGGTGGTACACCAATATCCAATGTTGTCTTTGGGCAACACCTATAATTGGGAGGAGTTGGCAGATTGGATTGGGCGCGTCGAGAAATTGGCCCCAGAATCAACCTTCGTTTGTGAACTCAAATATGATGGTGTCGCTATTGGTATTCGATACGAGCACGGAAAGCTTGTTCAAGCTGTGACTAGGGGCGACGGTACTCAAGGAGATGATATCACTACCAACGTACGTACCATAAGAAGTGTGCCCTTGCAGCTCAATGGACCTGCGCCTGAGAGTTTTGAAATTCGCGGAGAAATAGTGTTGCCACATGCAGCATTTGAGCGTTTGAATGCGGCGAGACGGGCAGAAGGTCAGCCTGAATTTGCAAATCCACGTAACTGCGCCTCGGGTACACTTAAACTTCAGGACAGCAGTGTTGTGGCCTCGAGAGGACTGGATGCTTACCTCTACTTTGTACTGCCAGATGGAGTACTGGCGGATACGCACAGTAAAACCATCGAAGCTGCTGGCAATCTGGGATTCAAAGTGCCTAGAACGTCGGATAAATACATCGCTGAGTGTTCGGGCATAGAAGAGATCAAATCTTTCATTGAATATTGGGACGTAGAACGCCATCAATTGCCATTCGACATCGACGGCATTGTTATAAAAGTCAATGATTACAAGGCTCAACAAGATTTGGGCTTCACCGCAAAATCCCCTCGATGGGCCACTGCGTTCAAGTTCAAGGCGGAGCAGGTAAGTACGAGATTAGAGCACGTGAGTTACCAAGTTGGCCGTACCGGCGCCATTACCCCTGTGGCTAATTTGAAGCCTGTATGGCTCGGAGGAACGACGGTAAAACGCGCCTCATTACACAATCAAGACCAAATTGCCCTGCTTGATTTACACGAAGGGGATGAGGTCTTTGTGGAAAAGGGAGGTGAGATTATTCCAAAAGTGGTGGGTATAAAGCTTGATGCGAGAGCATTAGGCGCCAAGCCAGTAGAATTTATTAGTCACTGTCCGGAGTGCCAAACAGAATTGGTCCGCAAGGAAGGAGAGGCGCAGCATTATTGCCCAAATACCAACGGATGTACGCCCCAAATCAGCGGTCGTATTCAGCATTTCATTTCGCGTAAAGCCATGGATATCATGGGTATGGGGAGCGAAACGGTACAACTCTTCGTGGAGAAAGGCCTCCTACACTCTATTGCGGATTTATACGACCTAACCTATGATCAAATCATTGCGCTAGAAGGGTTTAAAGAAAAGAGTGTGACCAATTTACTTGAAGGTCTCAATGCCTCCAAACAAATACCCTTTGACCGCGTCTTATTTGGGTTGGGTATTCGCCATATTGGCGCAACAGTGGCAAAGAAATTAGCACGCCATTTCGGCAGCATGACTCAACTGTTACAAGCTGATTTTGAAACGCTTAAAGCTGTTGACGACATTGGCGAAGTCATTGCACTTCAGCTTACTGAATACTTTAACGAGGATGCAAACTTGGAGGAATTGGCCAGGTTACAGCATGCCGGACTTCAGTTTGAAATGGAGGTCGTAGATACACCTTCTGAGGGACCTCTAGTAGGGGCAAAAGTGGTTGTGAGTGGGGTATTTGAATCGTTCTCTCGCCATCAACTCAAGGCACTAATCGAAACCTTAGGGGGACAGAATGTGAGCAGTATCAGTTCAAAAACCACCTATGTTGTGGCTGGCGAAGGAATGGGACCTTCCAAAAAAGCCAAGGCAGAGAAGCTAGGCATACCTGTGCTTAGTGAAGAAGAGTTTAAAGTCCTAATTCAATGAGACGTATCCAGCAATACTTTTTGAAGAAGGGACTTCAGCAGGCACAACCTAGTGCGAAGGGATTAAAGAACAATGATCCGAAAATCACCGTGCTCACAAGAAACATGGTGGAGGTAGAGGTAATCAAGAAATACTTCACACAAGTAGATTTTGTGTTCTATGAAGATTTAAAGCGCCCAAAAGGCTATCCAACCAAAACCTCACATTTATACAAGGATGATTTCGATTACCGAGGCATCCCGAAACGAACTATTCCTGAGCCCGAGGGCAATCATTTATTGTTAAATCTTGAACCAAATCCTCCAATATTAACTTGGTATTGGTATGCACGCACCTACGACTTTAAGGTAGATTTGTGCGGAGTGTATGAGGATGCAGATATTCAAATAGGCCCAGGAAGTGCCGATACACTCAGCGACAAATTACATACCTTACAGAAGACCTTGAACGTTATAACCAAATGAGAACCATAGATTTAACAGGGGTAGGAGTGGCGTTAATCACTCCATTTCACCCAGATAGAAGTGTGGACTTTGAAGGCCTAAAAAAATTGGTCGAACATTGCATTACTAATGGGGTGGATTACCTCGTAGTCAATGGAACCACAGCAGAGAATCCAACATTGACTGCGGAAGAGAAGTCCCTGATTTTACAATCTGTAATCTCCAAAGCTCAGGACCGAGTACCCGTCATTTACGGCATCGGCGGCAATAATACACAGGCATTGATGGATGAAATTTCGAACTTCGATGTCGAAGGAGTTAGCGCCATCCTGAGTGCCAGTCCTTATTACAATAAACCTACTCAGGAAGGAATCTACCAACATTACGCTGCCTTAAGTCAATGCAGCGCGTTGCCTATCATTCTTTACAATGTGCCAGGGAGAACAAGCAGTAATATTAGCGGCAGAGACCACTGTTACGCCTAGCCAAGGACTTTGGGAACATCGTCGCCATCAAAGAGGCTAGTGGGAATTTGGATCAGATCACTGAGATCTTACTGAATCGCCCTGACGGCTTCCAAGTCATTTCTGGAGACGACAATTTGACCTTGCACATGATGCTTCTGGGTGCGGAAGGGGTTATTTCAGTGAGCGGTCAAGGCGTTCCTGAAGTGTTCTGTACGATGGTTGATGCTGCACTAGATGGTGATTTTTACACTGCACGAGAAGCGCATTTATCGCTGTTTGACCTGACCAATCTATTATTTGCGGAAGGAAATCCAGCAGGGATTAAAGCTTTGCTTGAATTACGAGGTGTTTGCGGTTCTACCGTACGTTTACCTTTAGTATCGGCAAGTTCAGAACTTCGTGCCCAGCTAGAGACAGAGTTAACACATTTGCAACTTTAAGTTGTTAAGAAACACTGATTTATTAATACTTCTCTAACCCTTTTGTAACCTTCGATCCACTGTAGCATCGCATGTTTGTTAAAATGCTTTGCCATGGAGAAGAGAGAGTTAGATATCTGTGTTATTAGTGACCTACACTTAGGTACATTCGGATGTCACGCAAAAGAACTCAACGACTACTTAAAGTCTATATCGCCGAAACGTCTCGTTCTAAATGGCGATATAATTGACATTTGGAATTTCCGCAAGCGCTACTTTCCAAAATCACATTTGAAAGTGGTCAGAACCTTGTTGAAAATGGCGGCAAACGGCGTCAAAATTGACTATCTCACAGGAAACCATGACGAAGCCCTAAGACGCTTCGTGGGATTTGATCTTGGAAATATTAAGCTGTCCAATAAACTCATCATTGAAAAGACGATAAGCAAATATGGATCTTTCATGGAGATGTCTTTGATATCAGCATTCAACAAGCAAAATTCATCGCTAAGCTAGGAGGGTGGGGCTATGATCTCTTAATCTGGTTCAATAGAATCATCAACTTGTACTTAGAAAAACGTGGTAAAGAAAAGTATTCGCTGTCGAAGAAAATTAAGGACAGTGTTAAAAAAGCTGTGAAGTTTATCGCTGATTTTGAGAACGTTGCGGCAGAATTGGCCATAGAAAAGGGATATGATTATGTCATTTGCGGACACATTCATCAACCTCAGATACGCAAGGTCAAAAAAGGCAGGCTATCTACGGTCTACATGAACAGTGGAGATTGGGTGGAAAACTTAAGTGCTTTGGAATATTCCAACGAAAAGTGGAGTCTTTACACTCATCCTGTTGGTAAATTAGATGACCAAAACACGAACGAAGATGATGATATTATCGAATTCTCACCGAAAGAGTTAATGGAAGATATCGTCGAGGTTCGTATAAAATCGGCATAATATTGAAAATCTTATACGCCTTCCAAGGCACGGGTAATGGGCATGTCGCACGTGCTAGGGACCTTATTCCACGATTTGCGGCGCTCGGAAGGGTGGACGTACTCATTGCGGGCACAGAATCTGATTTGGACGTGGGGGTCCCCATATGCTACAAATTTCACGGATTGACCATGGTGTACGACAAGCACGGGGCGGTTAGTTATTGGAGAAGTTTATGGAAGAATAAATTGGTCCAATTTTGTTTGGACGTCCTCCGCTTACCCGTCAAAGAATACGATCTCGTAATCATAGATTTTGAAGCCGTGACGTCCTATGCTTGTAAGCTCCGAGGCGTAAAGGCGTTACAATTAAGCCATCAAGCTGCCTACTTATCACCGGAAGCCCCAAGACCATCAAAAAGAATCTGGCATTGGGAATGGGTATTGCGCAATATGTCTCCAGCCACCTATGCCATTGGATTCCATTTCCAAGCCTATGGACCAAAAGTTCTACCGCCCATTATTCGAGCAGAGATTCGGTCACTAACACCCACGGATGATGGGCATTATACAGTGTATCTGCCCTCGTATGATAGTAGATACCTTGCGAGTATCCTTCAGGATTTCCCAAAGACCAACTTCGAAGTATTTGCAAAGGATAAGGCAAGTTTTGAAGAACACAATATCACAGTAAAACCCGCAAATGTAGAGGGATTTAAAGAGTCTCTGCGTACCTGCACAGGTATCATCTGTGGGGCCGGATTTGAAGCTCCTGCGGAGGCAGTTCACTTGGGCAAAAAGGTGTTGGTCATTCCCATTAAAGGGCAATATGAGCAGTTGTGTAATGGATTGGCTGCTGAGAAAATTGGCCTCAAAATGATCCCGGAATTCTCTGAAAATTTCAAGCCTGAGATTCAGGAATTTTTATCCGCTCCAACGCCTCAATACATCCGATGGCCAGATTACGCAGATGCGCTCGTAAAAGGGATTGTTAAAAATGCGAAAAAAAGGAGTGCCGCTCGACGACATTTCCTCTTTACAAGTGTGGTAAAAACACTACATTTGCACCTTCATGAAGGTACCGTTTATATCATATTTAGTAGGGGTTTCCCTGTTGCTCACGAGCTGTGGTGAATACCAAGAAGTGCTCAAAAGCAAAGACTTGGATTACAAATTCTCCAAGGCAGTCGAATATTATGATGCTGGTGAGTACAACAAAGCTTACCCCATTTTCGACGAGTTAATCACATTGTATCGCGGTACGCACAAGGCACAAGAAGTATATTTCTACTACGCCCACACCTTATACAAGCAAAGAGATTACATCTTGGCCGGATACCATTTCAAGAACTTTTACAAGACGTTCCCAAACAATGAAAAGGCAGATGAAGCTGCGTTCTTGACGGCCTATTGCTACTACCTAGAAGCCCCGGAGCACAGCTTGGATCAAGCCTATACCTATAAGGCCATCAATGAGATTCAGTTGTTTATCAATACTCATCCAGGTTCTGATAAGATCGATGAGTGCAACGAATACATGGAAGATTTGCGCAGCAGATTGGAAACAAAAAGCTACGAAATCGCTTATCAATACTACCGCACAAGGAATTACAAGGCAGCCATAACCGCCTTCACGACAACCTTGAGCGAATACCCAGATACACCGTACCGCGAGGATGCGATGTACTACAGAGCTATAGCAGCCTACAAACTCGCTGATAATAGTCTCGAGCAACTTCAAGAGGAGCGCTACCGCGAAGCAAGAACAGCGCTCAATGACTTTGAAGTCGCTTTCCCTTCAAGTGAAAAGCTTGAAGATTTAAAGAAAATGAATCCTTAATACATCCTTATAACTATGGATTTTAAAAAAATGCAAGCGGATAAAACTACCCGCACGCACAACATCAACGAAATCGATGCTGCAACGGATAACGTATACGAAGCATTGACGATCATCGCAAAACGTGCTGAGCAAATCAACGATTCTACTCGTGAAGAGCTACACGCTAAGCTTGAGGAATTTGCTTCTTCGACTGAATCACTTGAGGAGATCTTTGAAAATAAAGAGCAAATCGAAGTGAGTAAATTCTACGAAAGCTTGCCAAAACCAACAGCTTTAGCATTGCAAGAGTGGTTGGAGAACAGAATTTACTTCCGCAAGGAAGAAGAAAAGTAATCGCTCCATGAGCCTTTTGTACAAGCGAAAGGTACTGCTCGGTGTTTCCGGGAGTATTGCCGCGTACAAAAGCGCTTTTATAGTACGAGAACTCATCAAGAGGGGTGCTGAAGTCCAAGTAGTCATGACCCATGCTGCTAAGGATTTCATTACCCCTCTTACATTATCTACCTTAAGTAAACGACCTGTATACAGTGAGTTTATTGAAGATGACCAAAAGGCCTATGGGGTTTGGAACAATCACGTAGATATGGGATTATGGGCTGACCTCATGCTCATTGCACCAGCCTCTTCAAATACCTTATCTAAGATCGCCACAGGGGCATGCGATAACTTATTGACCGCAGTATACTTGAGTGCAAAGTGTCCTGTATATGTAGCACCAGCCATGGATTTAGACATGTATGCCAACGGTGCCACCCAAGATAATCTTAGCACACTCAGTGCAAGAGGCGTTCACATCATCGACAGTGAAGAAGGAGAACTTGCCTCCGGACTTGAAGGCAAGGGACGTCTAGCGGAGCCTGAGCATATAGTGGAAGCGATCGAAGCCGAATTGGCCAAATCATTACCCTTATCTGGAAAACAGGTCCTCATCAATGCGGGCCCCACGCACGAGCATATTGATCCTGTTCGATTCATTGGCAATAATAGCTCAGGCAGGATGGGAGTGGCCATTGCTCAGGCCGCAAGAAAACTAGGAGCTAATACTACCTTGGTCTTGGGGCCAACGGATACGGCCTTAGACCTACAAGGGTTGAATGTTATTCGTACTACTTCCGCAGAGGATATGTGGTTGGCTATGAAAGATTCGTTCGGAAATGCGGACTTAACTATTTGTACTGCTGCAGTCGCTGATTTCACGACTGAAAGCCAAAGTGCACAAAAGATTAAGAAAGGATCTGAATCCGAGCTCATCATTAAAATGGTACCCACTAGAGATATTCTTGCCTCCTTGGGAGCACTGAAGAATGCAGATCAAAGGTTAGTGGGATTTGCGCTGGAGACTCAGAATGGAGCGGAATACGCCAAAGGCAAACTTGTTAAGAAAAATGCCGATGCCATTGTGCTCAATGAAATGAGCAAAGAGGGCGTTGGTTTCCACACGAAAACCAATGAAGTCACCGTTTTCTTATCCGATGGTACATCCAAAAACTATCCTTTGCAATCCAAAGAAGATTTAGGGGCCCAGTTAGTTCAAGATTTCATCCATTGGTTTAACTTATAAGAATGAAAATTCGAATCCTCCTCTTTTTGTTTCTTCTGGGCAATGTACTCGTAGCCCAAGAACTTAGGGCCACCGTAAAGGTCCTGAGTCCCGAAGTACAGGCTACCAACAAAGACATTTTTCAAGCCTTAGAAACTACATTAGACAATTTCCTCAATGGGAATTCATGGACGGATTATAAATATGCCGACGAGGAGCGTATCGAATGTAGTTTCATCCTCACTGTAAAGAGTTTGAACGGAAATAAGTTTGATGCTACGCTTCAGGTTCAATACTCTAGACCTATCTATGGTTCTAAATACAGCAGCCCGGTATTGAATATCCTAGACAAGGATGTAGTTTTTAGTTACCGAGAAAATGAACCCATCGATTTTCAACAAAACTCCTACACCACGAATCTTAGCTCGATTTTAGCCTTCTACGCCTATACCATTATAGGAGCCGACAGAACTACATTTAAGGCCAATGGCGGCGATGCAGAGTTCGCCATCGCACAAAGCATTGTCACAACAGCCCAAAGTGGTGGTGGAGCCAGCGGTTGGAAAAGCTTCGACGGCACCAAAAATAGATTTTGGATTGCCGATCAACTCAATAGCCCCGTATTTGAACCGGTGAAAGAATGCTGGTACCTCTACCATCGTCAAGGTCTAGACCTCATGTACAAGGTTGAAAACCACGAACAAGCCTTGTCTACGATGAGCACCGCACTGCAAAAGCTTCAAGAACCCAATCAAAAACGTCCAAACAGTTGGCTATTGAACATCTTCTTCGATGCCAAGCATGGAGAAATTGTAAATGTGTTCAGCACCGCTTCGTCATTGGGTATAGACACGAAGAATCTTCAATCAACCTTGGAGAATATCGATCAAACCCATTCAAGCGAGTATGCCAATCTCGGTGCAAAGAAATGATTACACGGCTGAGCATATCGAACTTCATTCTCATAGATTCCCTAAACATAAATGTAGGGGAGGGAATGACTGTATTAACGGGGGAGACAGGTGCCGGTAAAAGTATCTTACTAGGTGCCTTAGGCGCTGCACTTGGAAACAGAATGCCCTCCAAGGGATTATTAAAGGATCCTAGTAAAAAGGCTATTGTAGAGGTGAGCTTCCAAGTTTCTGAAAGTATGCGAGAAGCCTTTGAATCCAAGGACTTTGATTTTGATTCCACTACGGTTTTTCGTCGCGAGTTGTTGCCTACCGGTAAATCACGAGGGTTTATCAATGATACTCCAGCAAAGAGCGCGGATCTTAATTTCTTTGCATCGCTCTTGGTCGATATCAATAGCCAAAGCGATAGCGGACTCTTACAGAATGTTCAAGAACAACTAGATCTAATCGATAGCTTTGAATCTGCCGAGGTCGAGAAGGCTGCTTATGCCGCAGCCTTTAAAGAATGGAAAGGGTGTTTAAAGGAATTGGACGAACTTCAATCCTCAAATGAAGAAAACGATCTGGATTACCTCGAATTTCTGTACCATGAGCTCGATAAGGCCAATGTCAAAAAAGGGGAGGTCAGCACCATAGAAAACACCCTGGCTAGAGTAAAGGATCAGCATAAATATGCAGAGCGTATTGAGGAATTGAATCAGCTCTATTCCAAGGATGGTGGGGTAATGGACCAATTATTTACCCTCGAATCTAAATTACAGCGCTTAGCCAGTGATCAAACCGAATTCGAAAGTGAACTCGTTGAGCTACAATCTGTGATCGCAGTGTTGCAGCATTTAGAGAAGTCAACTGCCCAAAGAGCTCATGCACTACATCAAGAGGTCGATGTAGATGCGCTTCAGGAGCGGCTTTCAAAGATCAATGCCCTAGTTCGTAAACATAAACTTCTCGATGCCGATGATCTCGTTGATAAATTCGATGAGATTGCCGGACGCATCCACGCCATACATCATAAGAGTAATCGTATTAAGGAACTTTCTTCATTGATTAGCGATTGGTCCTTGAAGGTTCAAGAATTAGGTCATACGCTCCAATCCTTACGAATAAAGGCCTCTGCACAAATCCAACAAGCGCTGAATGAATCATTGGCTAGTGTTGATCTACCGAAAGCTAGGCTAGAATTAGCTTGGGAAAAAACCTCACCAACCATCTATGGTACCTTTAAACCTGTTTTTAAGTTTTCTGCGAATCCAGGTACGCCCATGGAAGTGTTATCCAAAGTGGCTTCGGGTGGTGAAATGAGCCGGGTAAAACTGGCATTAAAAAGCGTGCTTAGCCAACACATGAGTTTGAGCTGCCAAATCTTTGATGAGATAGATACTGGAGTTAGTGGCTCTACTGCCGAACGCATAGGGGCAGCGATGAAAGTACTTTCAAAGCGTCAGCAAGTCCTTACCATTACACATTTACCACAAGTTGCCGCCTATGGTGACCAGCACTGGAAGGTGGAAAAAATTCAATCCGAAACAGCAACCAATACCTCTGTCACCTCGCTAAGCGACTCAGAAAGAGTGCAGGAGATCGCCCGCATGTTAAGTGGAGCGTTAATAACAAATGCTGCTCTCAAGCAAGCAGAGGTATTGTTGTACCGCGATTAAGACTATTTTAGCGGTTCAAATCAACACGAATAACTATGTCAAATGGACTATTGAGTGGAAAATGCGGTATCGTATTTGGTGCTCTTAATTCAGATTCTATCGCCTGGAAAGCTGCAGAAGCAATTCATGCACAAGGCGGTAAGGTAGTATTGACCAATGCACCTATTGCCATGAGAATGGGCGAGCTCAACGGATTGGCTGAAGCCATCGATGCTCCAATCATTCCAGCAGATGCGACAAGCATGGAAGACCTTGAAAAACTCATTCAAGGCGCCATGGACCACTTCGGAGGTAAAATAGATTTCATCTTACACTCTATTGGTATGAGTGTGAATGTCCGTAAAGGAAAGCACTATACAGAATTAAACTACGACTGGTTGCAGAAGGGATGGGATGTAAGTGCCGTCAGCTTCCACAAGGTGATGCAAACTGCATGGAACCTAGATGCCATGAATGAGTGGGGATCTATCTTAGGTCTCACATACATGGCTGCGCAACGTACGTTCCCAGATTATAACGATATGGCGGATAATAAGTCGTACTTGGAAAGTATCGCACGTAGTTTTGGATACCACTGGGGAGTTAAGAAGAATGTTCGTGTCAATACGATTTCTCAAAGCCCTACGCCAACTACAGCCGGTAGCGGTGTTAAAGGTTTCGGTGGATTTATTGCCTACGCTGAGAAAATGTCGCCATTAGGCAATGCTACGGCTGAGGATTGTGCGAACTACTGTGTGGCCATGTTCTCTGACCTGACCAAACGTGTTACGATGCAAAACCTCTACAATGATGGAGGATTTAGTAACATGGGGGTTAGCGATCTAGTGATGGCTCAATTCATGGAAGGAGAGGAGTAATATCCAACCCTATATAAAGTAAAAAGCCACCCTTACGGGGTGGCTTTTTTGTAGATATCAAATCCTGCCTTAGGATATTCTGTCAGAAGCTCGAAATCGTCAGGTGCTGATTCCCCTCGGACATTCAAGTAGAGTTCTTGGGGTGCTTCGCAGAGTTGAATCTTTTCGTAACGTGCTGCGATCGCCGCCCACTTCCATTGAGACGGCAAATGTGCTACCTGAATAGTAGCTTCGGGATATTCTTCTGAAATGGCTTTCATTGCCTTTATCACATGTTTGTCACGCGAAGGACTCTTGCTGAAATAAATGCTCAATCCTAAGGCAATGACCCACATGCTCAGGTTCGTGATGGTCAACCGAATGACCCATTTTTTTCGCTGTATTCCCCAAGGCCATGGGTTTTGTTCCATGAGTATGGCAAAACCTAACATCCAGTATGCCATTGCTGGCATGAAGTAGTAATGGTGCTGGCGGTCCATGAAAAGGAAGGGAAGGGTGGCACAGAGGGCTATAATGAAGAAGAATGCAGATTCGCGACGCATCTTGTAGGTTGCCTTTTTTCTAATGACCAAAATGGCGAGTACGGCAATAGGAATAATAAATTGCTTTCCTATGGTCCAGAGGCTATCACTCACCGAGCCCGATTGCTCGCGCAATCCTCCGAGCGTTGGCATTAGCTGCTTGTTTAAGTAGCCTTCGAAGAACTTAGTGAAATCGGGCACATATAAATAGGAGTAACTAAACAACACACTGAATGAAACGATCATGGCCATTCCGCTCCAAAGACTTGCCTTGCGGTGTTCCGGGAACAACACGGCTAAAACAGGAAGAACCATGATGACAAAGGCACCTACGGGCCCCTTAACACCAAGGGCAACGTACAATAGGACACCCGCGAGAGCACTCCAAAAGTAGTTACGTTTTAAGGTTCCTTCTATGAGCAACCAAGTGACCGCTAAGGTGGCGGCGTTCAAGGGTGCTTCCAACATATTGTTTTGGTGCACCCAAATCACACCGGGAGTGATGGTCCAAAGTAATTGAGGAATCCAAGCGCGGTGACCTGCTGCAATGAACAGGGACCATAATCTGCGCATCATCAAAATGCTTAGACCATAAAGAGTGTAGGCATAGAATCTATCGACCCATGCCTGATCGCCAAAGAGACGGTAAAAAATACTGTGTATGCCGAAGGAGAACGGTGGGTGCTCGTAAAATTCTGGGTGAATGTACGCTGTGTAATGCGGCGCCCAAAAGGTTCCTAATCCTTCCTCAAGGTTCCTTGCAATGGTGGCATAGGTCAATCCATCGAAAAACATGCCCTTTGTAAAGAGTAAGGGGAGAAGAAGTAACGCTGCTACTGCCCAGGAGAATTGGTTCAACCTATGATTAATGATGTGACTCATTAGAATTCGCTTTTCAGGTGGAAGGTAATCTTATCAAACTTCTCTTGCGCCATTTGTAACGAAAATTGAGAATCCGCCAAGAATACAAGACGACCGAACTTGTCCTCGGCTAAATATCGTTGTTTTAAGGTGCTGAATTCGGCCAATTGGGCATCATCACTACTTTCAATCCAACAAGCTTTGTACGCTGGGAAGGCCTCGTAGCTACATTTTGCATTATACTCGTGCTCTAATCGGTATTGAATCACCTCGTATTGAAGGGCACCTACAGTACCGATAATTTTGCGGTTATTCTGTTTTAGAGTAAACAACTGAGCCACACCTTCATCCATCAATTGATCTATACCCTTGGCCAATTGTTTCGCTTTCAACGGATCGTCATTATTGATGAATCTGAAATGCTCAGGAGAAAAAGACGGAATGCCTTGAAAATGCAAATCTTCCTTGGCCGTTACCGTATCCCCAATTCTAAAGGTGCCGTTATCCGGGATACCAATAATATCCCCAGGATATGCTTCATCTATAGTGCTCTTCTTTTCTGCCATAAAAGCAGTAGGAGCACTTACTCTAAATGTCTTGCCCGTTCTAGTATGCGTGTATTGCTTATTGCGCTCAAACTTGCCACTCACCACCTTCAAGAATGCAATTCTATTTCGATGGTTTGGGTCAATGTTGGCGTGAATCTTAAAGACGAATCCACTGAATTCCTCCTCTTCAGGACGTACTAAGCGTTCTTCTGCGGCTTTTGGTTGTGGGAATGGTGCTATTTCTTGAAAGCAATCCAACAATTCTCGTACACCAAAGTTATTCAGCGCCGAACCAAAGAATACTGGGCATAGTTCACCCTTCAAATACGATTCCTTGTCGAATTCCGGATATACCGCTTCTAAGAGTTCTACATCATTGCGCAGCTCATCCGCTGCCTCAGTACCTACCATGTTATCCAAGGTTGGATCTGTAAGGTCAGTGATAGCTACCCCCTCGGTAATCTTTTGCTTATTCTCTCCACTGTACAAATGAAGGTTTGATTCCCATTTATTGTATACACCGCGGAAACGTTGCCCCATACCAATAGGCCATGACATAGGGCAGAGGGTAAGACCTAACTTTTGCTCGACTTCATCAATAAGGTCAAAGCCATCTTTTCCTTCTCGGTCCAATTTATTGATGAAAACAATAATAGGAGTATCCCGCATGCGACATACTTGGACCAATTTTTCCGTTTGCGCCTCTACGCCCTTGGCAACATCAATGACGACGATGACACTATCACAAGCGGTCAGGGTTCTATAGGTATCCTCTGCGAAGTCCTGGTGCCCGGGTGTGTCGAGAATATTGATCTTCTTATCCTTGTAATAGAAACCCATTACGGAGGTGGCTACAGATATACCTCTTTGTTTTTCAATCTCCATGAAATCTGAGGTAGCTGCCTTTTTGACCTTGTTACTTTTTACAGCTCCGGCCTCTTGAATAGCACCACCAAAAAGCAGCAGTTTCTCTGTCAATGTAGTCTTTCCGGCATCTGGGTGAGAAATAATACCGAAGGTTCTGCGCTTTTGAATTTCAGATTTTATGGACATCCTTGAAGAATTAGAGTGCAAATATATCAAAGGGAAACCGCCTCTTCAGCGGAAATTTAGTATACTCGCGTTCTATTCTTAAACCTTTGCCGATTTTAAGTGTTTACCGAACGTGGAAAGTAGATACTCAATCAAAGACTTAGAGCAACTTAGTGGGATTAAAGCCCATACGTTGCGTGCGTGGGAACAGCGTCATAAGCTGATAATTCCTAAACGTACGAGTACCAATATTCGTTTCTATGGTGATGATGATCTTCGTATTGTATTAAATACGTCGGTATTATTAGAAGCCGGACATAAAATTGGCCAAATAGCAAAACTCTCGCCAGAGGAAATTAGCGAAAAGGCCTTAGAGGCGAGCCCATATACGGGGTTGTACACCTATGAACTGAATGAATTGAAAATGTCAACCTTGAACTTTGACCTTCCTCGTTTCGAAGCGGTCATGGCTCATTGTATCGATAAGTTCGGGGTTCATAAGACCTTTCAGAATATTATCGGCGACTATATCCAAGAACTAGGGAAATTTTGGTTAGCCGGAAATGTTAGTATTTCCCAAGAACATTTCATGTCTTCGCTCATTCGTCAGAAACTGTTTTCTGCTATTGACAGCCTAGAAAGTCCAGCCGTTCCCAAACATGGAACCTACGCTTTATTCCTCCCTACGAATGAACTTCATGAACTGGGACTTTTGTATCTAACGTATGTGTTGAAAGAAAGGGGAGAGCATGTCTTCTATTTAGGACAAAGTTTGCCGAAGGAATATCTGCAAGATCTTCTCAATCATCAACCGGTAACACATCTTATTAGCGCATTCACTACCCACCCAGATGTGGAACAAATGGAGGATTACCTCACTGAATTGGACGAAATGGTGGAGCAAAATTCTGTGAAAGTCCACTTAACCGGGTATCAATTCCAACAATTTCACACAAAAATGAGTTGGAAAAATATTCAAATTCACCTGTCTTTAAAGGATTTAAGCGCCGCTGTGTAAGCTTTTTCACTTTGTTTAATAAATTTTTTAAAAAGTTAGACAAATTGTTCAAACACTTTGTTTAACTTTAATCTCGAATTGTTAAACAAACTATTATGTCTACCGCAGAATTTGGTCAATTAATTGATAGAGAATATGAGTTTCTCAATCAACTGGCAATGAAGTTGACAAAGCAAAAGGACGATGCAGAAGATCTTATTCAAGATACCTATTACAAGGCATTGAAGAATAAAGACAAATTTGCGACGGGTACAAACCTTAAAGGGTGGTTGTACACGATCATGAAGAATACCTTCATCAATAACTACCGTCGCAAGCGCAATCAGAATACGTTTGTTGACGAAACGGATTCACAATACTTCCTCAACTCTAAAGAAGCCAGTAAGGGTACGCACACGGAAGCAAATGTGGACAATGAATACATTATGAATCAAATAGATAGCATCGAAAAACATTATACCGAAGCGTTTTTCATGCACTATGAAGGGTATAAGTATGAAGAAATTGCTGAGCACTTCAATATTCCACTAGGAACGGTGAAGTCAAGAATTTTCCTCGCACGCCAAAAAATGATGGAAAAACTTGGTGATCTTCGCTACTAAACTCTAACCTAAACGCCAACATGAAATCAGTCATTGTCATAGGCTCCGGATTCGCGGGCCTCAGTTCTGCTACATTCTTAGCTAAAGCAGGATACGACGTCACCGTACTTGAAAAAAACGACTCTCTAGGAGGTAGAGCACGCGTTTGGGAGACGGAAGGCTTCAAATTTGATATGGGACCGAGCTGGTACTGGATGCCAGATGTTTTCGAGCGCTACTTCAAAAGTTTTGGATACGACGTTTCAGACTTATACGATCTCGTTCGCCTCGATCCTTCCTATCGTGTGGTTTTTGGGCCGAACGATCATGAGGACCAAAGCGCAAACATGGCTGAACTAGAAGCCATGTTCGATCGCCTTGATCCCGGCTCAAGTAAGCGTTTGAGAAAATTTCTCGAAGAAGCCGCGTATAAATATGAAGTAGGGATCAAAGATTTGGTGCACAAACCATCTCGCTCGCTTTTAGAGTTTGCAGATTTTAGAATACTTAAAGGGCTGTTCCAATTAGACCTTCTAAAAGACATGCGAAAACATGTGGCTGAAGTCAGTACACATCCAAAGCTGAAGGCCATTATGGAGTTTCCTGTCCTCTTCCTAGGAGCATTGCCTCAGAATACACCAGCCTTATATAGCCTAATGAATTATGCGGATATGTCCATGGGTACTTGGTATCCGCAAGGCGGTATGCATAAGATTATCGAGGCCATGGTGAAGGTGGCGAAGGAGCAGGGAGTGAAGTTTAGAACCAAGGCGGAAGTAAAAGGCTTCAAATACGCTGGAAACAAGATTGTCGGCGTACTCACGAAAACTGGTGGTTTTAGCGCAGATATCGTAGTGGCGGGAGCAGATTACCACCACATTGACCAAGAGGTTTCCGATGAAGGACGTAGAGAATACTCTGAACAATATTGGGACAAGCGTAAAATGGCTCCATCTTCGTTGTTGTATTACCTGGGAATCAAAGGAGAGGTGCCAAACGTCTTACACCACAATTTATTCTTTGATCACGAGTTAGACCAACACGCTGCAGAACTCTATACTCATCCGCAGTGGCCTACGAAGCCTCTATTCTACGCTAGCGCGCCTACAAAGACAGATAGAAGTATTGCACCAGAAGGTTGTGAAAATATGTTCTTGTTGATGCCTACTGCGCCAGGATTAGCAGGTGATGCAGAAGAAGTTAGAGAGAAGTACTACGACATAATGATGGACCGTCTTGAACAATTTACCGGTTCTAGCATTAGAGATAGAGTAGTGGTGAAGAGAAGCTTTGCTTATTCTGATTTTAAATCTGAATACAATAGTTTCAAGGGAAATGCCTACGGTTTGGCCAATACATTAGACCAAACGGCTATTCTAAAACCACGATTAAAGAGCAAAAGGATTAGTAATCTTTATTTCTCGGGCCAGCTTACCACTCCGGGACCTGGCGTGCCTCCAACACTAATAAGTGGTGAGGTGGTGAGTAAAGAGATTGCAAAAGATTTTAAATTGAAGTAATGAAGGCCTTATTTGACAGCATTAGCATTCGTTCTAGTAGGATGGTTACCAAATCCTATAGTACTTCATTTTCCTTGGGTATTTTGGGATTAGACCGTAAATACCATGATCCTATTTATGCTATTTATGGCTTCGTTCGCTTTGCCGACGAAATCGTTGATTCCTTTGAAGGGTATCCACAGAAGGAACTTTTAGAGCGTTTCTGGAAAGACACATACCAAGCGCTTGAGGATAAAATTAGCTTAAACCCTATTCTCAACAGCTTCCAACAAGTTGTACATGCGTACGAAATTGATCACGATTTGATAGAAACGTTCTTAAAGTCCATGGAAATGGATTTGTACAAGAATGAGTACGATGAGGAAGGGTATAAGGCCTATATCTTAGGTAGTGCAGAGGTTGTTGGGTTAATGTGCCTCAAGGTATTTGTAGACGGCAATCAAGAGCGTTATTTGGCACTTAAAGAGCCTGCTATGCAATTAGGCTCGGCTTTCCAAAAAATCAATTTCCTCAGAGATCTACATGCCGATTATCAAAGCTTAGGAAGAACTTACTTCCCGGGAGTTGATCTTGATAATTTCAATGAAGAGGTCAAAGCTAGTATCGAAGCCGATATTGATATCGACTTCAAGGCCGGTTATGAAGGAATCAAGAAACTTCCGAAGGGCGCGAGATTTGGGGTGTATATTGCATATGTCTACTACTACAGTCTCTTCAAGAAGATCAGAAAAACGCACTGCGATTTGATTCTCAACGAGCGCGTACGTATTAGTAACAAAAGAAAGTATGGGTTATTCTTGAGTAGCTACTTGAGACATACCATTAACTGGATATAATTTATAGAAATGCTTGAACAAGTTATCCTGGTCGATGAGCACGACAATGCTCTGGGACTGATGGAGAAAATGGAAGCGCACCGAAAGGCGAAACTGCACCGTGCATTCTCTGTTTTCGCCATGAACGATCAAAACGAAATTTTACTTCAGCGCCGAGCACTCCACAAGTACCATAGTGGAGGGTTATGGACAAACACCTGCTGTTCACATCCGAGAGATGGGGAAACCGTTGAAGAAGCCGCCACCCGTAGATTAATGGAGGAGATGGGATTCACTTGTGAGGTGAAGCGCATTTTTAGCTTTATCTACAAAGCAGAATTGGACAACGAGCTCACAGAACATGAACTAGACCATGTGCTTATTGCTCGTTACAATGACGATCCTAATATTAACCCTGATGAAGTCGATAGTTTTGACTGGAAATCTGTGGATTGGGTAGCGGAGGATATCAAAACGCATCCCGAGAAGTACACAGAATGGTTCAAAATCATCTACGACCGATTCTTAACGTACTGGCACAATGAGGATCACGGTCTCTAGAAAAGCGCACTTCAACGCAGCACACCGACTGCACAATCCAGAACTGTCCCTCGAGGAAAACCAACAGACTTTTGGCAAGTGTAACAATGAATACTACCACGGGCATAATTACGATCTAATCGTGCACGTCACAGGGGAGGTCGATCCCAAAACCGGCTACCTCATTGATATGAAAGTTTTGCGCGACCACATCAAGCATGAGGTTGAGGATTATTTAGATCACAAAAATCTAAACATACAGGTGCCTGAGTTTACGACACTCAATCCTACTGCAGAGCACATCGCTTATGTGATTTGGAATCGCTTAACCGCTGTATTGCCGAAGGAATTAGAACTTAAAGTTACGCTCTACGAAACTCCACGAAACTATGTGGAATACAGTGGATTATAAAAAATAGAATTATGACGACACATGACCCTAAATTCACTGCAGAAGAGTTAGAGCAGTTAGTAGAAGCGCATTTGGGTACCTCCATAGATACCCCTTTACGTGAAGATGCATTTAAGCTATCGGACGAGGAGAAAATCAAGATGATTGCCGCCAAATTCGAAGACATCATGAACATCTTGGGCCTTGACCTTAATGACGATAGTCTTTCCGGAACCCCGTTGCGAGTGGCCAAGATGTATGTCACTGAGGCTTTCGCTGGTTTGAATCCCAAGAACAAGCCTGAAATGAAGCTGTTTTCGAACAAATACGCTTACAGCGAAATGTTGATTGAGAAGGATATCAAGGTGCATTCTCACTGTGAGCATCATTTCGTGCCCATTATTGGCAAGTGCCACGTTGCCTACATTCCAAATGGTAAAGTTGTTGGGCTAAGCAAGCTGAATCGCATTGTTAAGCACTACGCTAAGCGACCTCAGGTGCAGGAGCGATTGACGCGCCAGATTGCAGAGGCATTGATGGAAGGCCTTGGCACTTCTCATGTAGCCGTTTACCTTGAAGCAGATCACATGTGTGTGAAGACTCGAGGAATAGAGGACGATGGCAGTTCTACCATCACTATGGCTTTCCATGGGAAATTCGAGGAGGAAAACTACAAACGACTATTTCTAGAATCGTTTAAATAATGGATACAGTAAGTGTTTTCTGGTTTCGCAGGGACCTGCGGCTAGAGGATAATGCCGGACTTTGGAAGGCCCTTAAATCCGGCCGTGCAGTGCTGCCCATCTTTGTTTTTGACCGTAACATCTTGGACAAGCTCGAAGATCGCAGTGATGCACGAGTGAGTTTCTTACACGATAGAATTACAGCCTTAGATCAGGAACTTCAGTCATTAGGTTCATCGCTGAAGGTGTTCTATGGCACCCCGATGGAAGCGATGGAAGCATTGTCCAGTGCTTACGATGTCCGTGGCGTGTATTTAAATCGGGATTACGATCCCTACGCTAGCGCCCGAGATACTGAAGTTTTTGAATTTTGGAAGGCCAAGGATGTAGCTGTTGTAGGGGCTAAGGATCATGTGATCTTCGAAAAGGATGAAGTCGTCAAAGCTGATGGGACGCCATATTTGGTGTTCAGCCCCTATGCGAAGATGTGGCGAAAACAATTGGACGCGTACCAATACAAGAGCTATCCGAATAATAAATACTTTGATCGTTTTCATCAATGTGATGCTTTTGAGGTGCCAAGTCTGGCAACCATGAACTTTGAACGCACCGGCATTGAGATCCCCAGTGCGGCCATTGATACAGACATCATTAAACGCTACGATGAAACGCGCAATTTCCCAGGACAAAAGAAAGGGACGACGAGGCTGGGCCTTCATTTGAGGTTTGGAACCATTTCTATTCGTGCTTTATTGCGCCACGGCTTACAGCATAATGACACCTTCGTCAATGAATTGATCTGGCGTGATTTCTTCCAGATGGCATTGTATAATTTTCCAGAAAGCAGGGAGAAGGCAATCAAGCCGAAATACGACCGTATTGTTTGGGAGAACAACGAAGACCATTTCAAGGCTTGGTGCAAGGGCAAAACGGGGTATCCCATTGTGGATGCAGGAATGCGTGAACTCAATGCCACAGGGCACATGCACAATCGCGTACGTATGATTGTTGCGAGTTTCTTGACCAAACACCTGTTAATCGATTGGAGATGGGGCGAGGCGTATTTTGCTCAGAAGCTATTAGACTTTGATCTCGCCAGCAATATCGGTGGGTGGCAATGGGCCAGTGGTAGTGGATTAGATGCAGCCCCTTATTTCAGAGTGTTCAATCCGACCTCCCAAATGGAGAAGTTTGATAAGGACCTTAGGTATATTAGGAAATGGGTGCCGGAATTGGACACACATCTCTATCCTAAGCCCATTGTGGAACACAAGTGGGCCCGAGAACGTTGCCTTGCAAGGTTTAAGGAGGCGCTAGCCTAACTTATTCCGCCGTGGAGTATCCGAAGAGCTGCTTCTCTTTGATCACCGTATCCACGTATTTTGGCAGACAATCTTCCCATCCTTCTTCACCGCAACGAATCTTGTTGAGTACCTCGCGTGAGAAGATATTGGTAATGGTTTCATCGTATTCCTCAATATCGAGAATGCGGTTGTGGAAAATCAAATAATCGATAATAGGGCGGAACCTAGGGTGCACCTCTGCATCTTCCTTCCTTGTCACCTTTGAGGTAGCGTCTTCTTGGAATGGGTACACAAGAATCTTCAAGTCTTTAGAGAAAATACGGCCAAAGGCTTCGAGAATACCCCCTTGTAGATCGCGGTAATACTTTTCGTTAAAGAGCTCGCTCAAGTTGTTTACACCCATGACTAGGCCTTGGCGTTTCTTGGAGAATCGGCCAAAGTAGTCGACGAGCTTATAATATTCCTGGTAGTTTGAAATCAATACCGTCTGTCCTAGGCTACAAAGGATTTCTGCACGATCCAAGAAATCTTGCTCATCAATCTCTCCATCCGCCAAAAGGTTATTCAGGGTGATCTCCCATAGCACTACGGTCTTATCTGGGTTGACGCGTTTGTCGCTGGCGAATACCTCGTAACCGCGCTTGATCATATCCATGTTCACCTTGGTCACAGGGCGGAAGGAACCGCGCATCGCAAGGATGTGCTTCTTGTATAGAAGTTCTGCAGGAAGGAGGTTGTTTCCTTCTGGACCGAAAATCACTGCATCTGTGTAGCCATTTTTGATGAGTTGGAGCGACATTAATCGGTTATCGACTTCTTCAAAATCTGGTCCAGAGAAATTTACCAAATCAATCTCAATGGCCGCACCGTCTATATTATCGTATAAGCTCTTCAAAAACTCCTTACAATCCTCGTATGAATTGTAGGCGGCGTAAATGAGGTTGGTGCCCAAGCGCCCGACAGTTTCCTGCTGGTGCTTAGCCTCGTTTTCATGCAACCTGAAGTGAATGATGATATCATTCGTGCCTTTATTTGGAGCCGTTTGGAAGCGAATGCCCATCCAACCGTGACCCTTAAAGGTCTTGGTAAAGTTGATGGTGGCTACAGTATTGGCGTAGGCGAAATACGTTTTGTTTGGGTGATCGTTTCGATCTAGGCGCTTTTCGATGAGATTGTACTCGTGCTTGAGCATCTTTCTCAACCTGCTTTCCGTAACATATCGACGATCCTCTTCGATGCCGTAGATGTCGTCCGAAAAGGCCTTGTCGTAGGCACTCATTGCCTTCGCAATGGTTCCTGAGGCTGCACCCGCTCTAAAAAATTCACGAACTGTTTCTTGCCCGGCACCTATTTCTGCGAATGTCCCGTAGATATCCGAGTTTAGGTTAATTTTAAGTGCCTTTTGGGCGGTAGTAAGAATGACGCGGTCCTTCATACTTTGTCTGATAGGTAGTTGATGTAACAAAAGTAAGGCTTCCTCAGGTATCTCTGCAGAAGATTACTGCTTAATTCCGAGCAATAAATGGACCAAAACGGTGAATTGATTTTCTTAGGTACTGGAACCTCTCAAGGGGTGCCGGTCATTGGCTGTGAATGTGAAGTATGTTGCAGCGAAGACCCAAGAGATAAACGTTCCCGATCCTCGGTTCATTTCTCCTTTGATGGCATAGGGATACAGATCGATACAGGACCAGATTTTAGGACCCAAATGTTGCGCGAAGGGTTGCACGAAGTCAATGCTGTACTGTTTACACACGAACACCAGGATCATATCGCGGGTCTGGACGACGTGCGCCCGATGATTTTCAGGACTAAGAAAGCCATGCCCTTATACGGCCAAGAGCGTGTGATTGCTAGGATAAAAAAAGCCTTCCATTACGCCTTCGAAGAGCAGCCATATCCAGGTGCCCCAAAATTCGATGTACACTCGATAGATGATTTGGACTCCCTAACTATTGAAGGTATTGCTGTTCAACCCATCCCTGTATACCACGGTCAACTTCCCATTTTAGGTTATAGAATAGGGGACATGGCCTACATCACAGATGTAAAAACAGTACCGGATGCCTCTCTCGAAAAACTTCATGGATTGAAAACGTTGGTATTTGATGCCTTACATCATTACCCGCATCAGAGTCATTGTACGCTGGAGGAAGCTGTGGAATGGGCTAAGAAAATAGGTGCCGAACATACCTACTTTATTCATTTAAGCCATCACATGGGTACTCATGAACAAACTGAGGCTCAGCTGCCTGAAGGGATGCACATCGCGTACGATGGTCTTAGATTACCGGTAAAATTGAGTTAAAGTCCTAGAATCGCTCCTTTGACAACCACTGCTTTCACAGCATGTTTGGTTGTGCTTCCAATCATTGGATTATTGAACGCCTTGCTTGCAAAGCCCGTCCAGTCTTGACCTTCTTGGGAAATCACTGTCAACTCTGCTACGCCACCTTCCTTGATGCAAATCTCGGGCATACCCAAGAGGGCGCGAGGATTGGTACTGAGCAATGCCTGTACACGCTCTGGGGAAAGGTCCATCGCATCGAGTAAATGACAAACGGCTCCTTCGAAGCCTGCCATCCCAAAGGCTGCGTTATCAAACTCGCATTGCTTTTGCTCAATATCCTTTGGTAAATGATCTATGGTCAAACAATCTACAGTGCCATCCATTACCGCGTCGATAAGGGCCTGCTGATCTTCACTCGTACGTAGTGGTGGGCTTACTTTGAAACTAGTGTCGTAAGTGCTTACCGCCTGGTCTGTATAGAGCAAGTGGTGAATATTCACGCTACAGGTAATGTTGAGGCCCTTAGCTTTCGCTCCTCTTACGGCTTCTATACCTTCTTTTGTACTGATACTGGCGATGTGTAGCGCACCTTCAGTGTATTCCAACAACTGTAGGTCACGTGAAATTCTGAGGTATTCAGATAGGGCAGGAGTGCCTTTGAGACCGACGAAAGTGCTTGTTTCGCCTTCATTCATTTTTCCTCCTGCAACTAAGTTTTCATCCTCTGGATGCACCATGATTCGACCGAAAGATCGAGAATACAGCAGGGCTAATTTCAATACATTGGCATTGGTAATGCCGTGCTTGTAATCCCCAAACATTGGGCTGCCGTGCTGGTGCATGTCGAACATCTCACTTAATTCTTCCCCGGCACGTCCTTTGGTGGCTGTTCCGATGGGAATCAAGTGAATAGGGCTTTGGTCGCTCTTATTGGCTATGAATTCTACACCGGTTTTGTTATCGGCATAGGGATGTCCGTTAGAAACCACGCCGACAGCGGTAAATCCTCCTGCGGCAGCTGCCGCAGCACCGGATAGTAAGGTTTCTGATTCTTCATTACCAGGCTCGCCTAAATCACTATGAAGTTCTGCCATTCCTGGGTACACGGTGGCACCGGCCGCATCCCAAACCTGGGCGGTATCCGATGTAAGTGTGCCAATAGCTGTAATGGTATCTCCTTCAATCAATACATCAACGGTTTGCAAGTGATACGGGCTGTTGATGTCAACGATGTGAGCGTTCTTGATAAGGAGCTGCATCTCAGAAAATTTTGACAAAAATAAGTGCTATTAATGCGAAAACCAATGCTAAAAGCAATCCAATTTGCATGGGATCATGTAAAACTATCCCCTTAGCACCAGTAATGGCCTGGGTTTGAAAGCTAACGGCACGTTTATTTTGAGGGTAATTATCGGGGCCAATTAAGGCAGGAACATCCCATTTCACATTCCTATCACGCATGATCCATTGGTGTAGGGCTTTGTAGTAGGGGTGTTCAATATCTTGAGGCACAAAACCTTGCTGATACAGTATCGCACCCTTGGTAGCAGATACAAAGCCTCCTACAGTGCCTTCGGGACTTGCCAAAAGCGGTTCCCAAGAGCCTTTTAAAATTTTGGATGTCTTTGGGCTGGGCCAATCGTTGCGAAGCGAGGGTGCAATGAATTGCTCTGAATACAACGGGTGTTCAATTTGCGGAAGCACAGAAGTAAGGATGTTCTCTGAGGAGGTTGAAGGGAAAACGAGGGCATTATGGGCCAATTCTTCGAGCACCTCAGGCACAAAATCAAATCCGACGAGCAAAAGGTTTTTTGGCGCTCCGAGGTTGGACCACAGTTCGTTGGTGGTGTATTGCATGATAGAATCGGGGCCAAATACACGAGCAAAATCCTCCACATTTCTAGCATTCCGACCACTGACCAACCAAGTTTCCCTAGGGTTGCCGACAGAGAAGCTCAAGACGTTATCGGCATATACACTATCCGCTTCCATACGCAAGGTGTAGAGCGAATCCGGGAGCAGACCTTCCAAAGGAATTCGAACTTCATCTAGGTCTTGCCATTCCATCAGGCGCTGACCACGTTGCTCCAAAAACCAATTCGTCGTGGAGGCACCGCCCAATAATTGGACCCTCGCCATTTTACCTTCTACACTTCCCACCAACCAAAAATTGCTTAATGAATCGCGATCTGGCGCAATGACAACCTCAAAGCCACGAGGAATAGGCCCATAGGCCGACGTCATCAAAACCGCGGTAGAATCCACTTTCAACGGCATAGTGCTCGACGGCCATTGTTCCATCAGCGCGGCAATGTTCGACTGTGCAATGTTTTCAAAGCGGGCTCCGTCCCTAGTGGTAATGTTGTAATTACCCGCCGGCAACTTGTCGAGCATGACTTCCAACCAAGTGCCCTGTTTCCATAAGCCGGGGTAATTATCGATGACCAATTCTTGCGATTGCACTCCAAAATTTGGGCGCGATAAGGCGAATATAACCGAGAGAATGGCCAAGGTTCTCATGGTAAGCACGATGAGGTCGCGGAGTTTTTGTCGGCGACGTTCGCTGGTTTTAAACGTATTGAGCCACATTAAAGACGGAATGGGCGTGGATTTGCGCGGGCGTTTACCCATCAGATGAATGATGGTGGGGAGCAAGGCAAAGGGCAGGGCCCATAATATGGCAGGAGATTCGAAAATCATTCTTTGAGTTTGGCCCCCACGAGGGTTATTGGCAAATGCTCAGGTGACGTATTCAAGTCCAAGGTTCCTATGACAGTGATTACTTCGTCCGTGAGGAGATCTACGGGACGTTCAAACTCTAATTCCATCACACTTTCAGGTCCTGCAGCACCGCAGAAAAAGCAGCTTGAAAAGGGGAAGGCGCTCAATGCATAGATTTGGTCGACAGGGTCTAGAACGATGGCGTATCCCGTGATTTTCATTTCTTTTCCGTCCCAATTCGCTCGTTGTTCTGTAGTCCATTGAGGGACTTGGACCCAGGAGGCCGTGCCTTCGTCGTACACTTCAGTGAAATCGATTTGCTCGAGGGCACTCCAGGAAAGTCGCTCTTGCGCAAAACCGCAGAAACCAATGAAGAACAGCGCTATAATCAAACCTTTTCTCATCCGTGGAATTCAGCTTGTTGAATGATGAAAAACAATCGGTAGGGGTCTTTATCGTTGAACACGAGGATGCCTTTGATCACGACGAATTGGTCCGTAACCAAATGATCCGGCTGATCTTTAAAGACCAATTCCACAACGGTATTCGGCGCTGCATTTCCGCAGAAAAAACAGCTCGAGAACGCGTAACGGCTCAGCGCATATTGCTTGGTCGCTACATCCACGGGTACCAAATACCCTTGCAGCACCACCTCTTGATTCTTGTAACTGTCCAGCCAAGAAGGGAATTGGGGTGCATACAATCCTTCTGGCGTCGTGCTATAGGGCACAGCTAACAAATCCCAGGACACCACCTTCTGTCCCCAAGCAGTGACTTGAAGGCCGGCAGCCATCACTATGACCCAAGCCCATTTTCTCATGACTTTCTCAGTTTAATCCATAATAATCCCACACCTAAAGCCACGGTCACCAACATGGCCATCCATTCCTCAACGATTGGCGCCACTCCGATCATCCCTTGAATAATCAGTTCTGCGAGCATCAAGCCTACAAACATGAGGATTAGCACATTGCCAAAGGCTTTTACAAAAATTGAAACAGTCGGTTCGTGATGGTTTCGCAAAAAGGCGATGGTATTGCGCTCAGCATGGTACATATTTGAGATGTAAGCGATAAACAAAAGCATTACCCCAACAGCGACGATCCAAGACCAACGAGTGGCCTGATCTATGGTGGGTTGCCATTGTTTTTGTAGCTGGCCAAAGATGAAGACTGGGAAAGCCCCTTGTTCGTCCGTACGCTGACTGATGATGTTTGGCAGCATCAGCATGGCCGCTTTAGACTTCAGTTTCAACATCACCGAGGTGTAGGACGGTTCCACACTGTGGTGCAAGGTCCAATACGTTTGAGGCACTGTGAATAAGGCACTCTTATCAGCACTGCGTTCGGCATTTACGATTCCTACCACTTTAAGTGGATGTTCGTGCGATTCGCCACGCGAATCGCTGCCGTGTGCCGAGGTCAGACTCGAACCTATACTCACCTGAAGTTGATCAGCCAAGGCAGCATCTAAAACCACTTCGCCTGAGGCAGAAGGTAAATGACCGTCTTTCAATGATAAACCGAACCAGGGATAGTAGGTACTGTCCGTTCCCACCAATGGGTGACCTTTTACGTTATCGCCCAAGGCAATAGGAGTCGCCGTTGCAACAAGAGGATGACCTTGCCAAAACTCGTAAGTGTCCGCTGAAATATTTCCTGTTGGATTTTCAAGTCTATATAAGGTGCTGGCTACAATTTGAATAGGACTTCCTTTGTAACCAACAATCAAATCTACTTGGGACGCACTCTCTTCCCATTGGTGAAAGATATAATGCTCCATCGCACGTGGCGCTTTGATGAATACTCCCGTGATAAAGGCCAATACCCCAACAATGAGCAGAGCAGCCCATTTGCGTTTCCATTGCATCAACCACAAACTCATAAAGCAAGCGTATTTACGTGGTTGAATCTATCTTTCATACGCTGGTCGTGCGTGACCGCATAAATCCTGCCTTGAGGATGAGCGCTTAACCATTGGTCTAAGAGTTCACATGCCTTCTCGGCCCAATCGTCATCTAGTGCACTGGTAGGCTCGTCCAATAATAGGGTCGAAGCGCCTTGGTTCATGGCGAGCACGAGGGCGAACCGTTGCAACTGACCTATGCTGAGCTGATGTGGAAATCTGTGTAATAAGGGTCTAATTCCCAACGCTACCGCATCCCGCTCAAAACCATCTCCCGCCATCATGGATAATTGCTCCTGCATCGTGGCGTATTCAATCCATTGCGGGTGTTGCGGCATGAGCGCCGTTACACCTTCTAAATTTGGTTTATCCTGCGCTTCTTGAGCCCCATGAAGGACTCGGAGCAAGGTCGTTTTCCCGGTACCGGAAGCCCCTGTAATCAAGTGAAGGCCTGTACTGAGATCAAGTGAAGGGTAGGAGATGCTATGTTCTTCGAATATGACGATCATGAAAGCATGTTCCAGTAGTATAGGATTGGCATAGCTACCGTATAGACCAATTTTATAACGATCCCTGTGAACAGTCCGAGGACAGCCATCAAGGCACTTTTCAAGCTCTGACCAGCATCCTTTTGTTCCATATACTCACCGATAAAGGCTCCCAAAAGTGCCCCTACAATCATAAAGGGTCCGGTGATCAATCCAACCACCAAACCGATGCCCGCACCTATGGCGGCTCGCTTTGATCCACCCCCAAGTTTGGTGAGGATGGAAGGCAGGAAATAATCGGCCACAAAAACTGCAACTCCAACAATTACCCAAATCCAAGTGTTGATGGTAAAACTTTCAGCTTCGTACATGCCTGCTACAAGAGCGGCGGCGGTAATCAAGGAACCGGGTAAAACGGGCAATACTGCGCCTACGATACCTGTGAGAAATAAGATGATGATGAGCAGTTCCATGAGGCTAAATATACAATAGATTTACCCCTATGAAGTATGTGGTCGTAGATATCGAAACAACCGGCGGAAAGCCCAATGGCAATGGGATTACGGAGATCGGTATCGTACATGTCGAGCACAAAAAGATCACCCACCAATGGTCTACCTTCATCAACCCGTTGCAATCCATTCCCTACAACATCCAAATGCTCACGGGCATCAACGATGATATGGTGGCCGATGCGCCCACATTTGAGGAAGCCATACCGGAGCTTTTGAAACATTTGGAAGGAGATATTTTCGTGGCCCATTCGGTCAACTTTGACTACAGTTTTATTGATGCCGCCTTCCGTGAAGCGGGTCAATCTTGGCGAATGCCGAAGCTGTGTACCGTGAAGTACAGTAAAGCGGTGTTTCCAGAATTTGGTCGCTATTCTTTGGCGCACTTGTCCAGAGCCTTAGCGGTGGAGAACGACAATCCGCACCGGGCGTTGAGCGATGCCCTTTGCGCTGCAGAGGTATTGATCCATTGCTTGCACGGCGATTATGACGAGCAGCGGCTGAACGACCCGAAATTGGGCCTATTAAAGCGCATTCAAATGCCCGACAACATGCCGGCGCATTACTACGACACCCTACCAAAATCCCACGGGGTGTACCAATTCCTCGATCAAATGGGCCTTCCGCTCTATATCGGTAAGGCGAATAACATAAAATCCCGCATCACCCAGCACTTCAGCACACAGCAGGGCAGTACCAAGTACCAGCGCCTCATGAAAGAGTGTTATTCCCTCAGCTATACGACCCTGCCGAATGAAACGCTCGCGCTAGTGTACGAGGATCATTTAATACGTCAACATTGGCCACCGCTGAACAAGGCGCAGAAAAAACAAGCCTTGAAATTTGGACTCTACACCTATAAAAATGGGAGAGGGGAGCTCAAATGCGTGGTACAGAAAGTCATAGGGGATGGGGCATTGGTTAGGTTTGGATCCTACCTCGCCGGGCAACAGTGGCTCGCAGCACTTCAGGACCAAGCCGCACGAGAGGAAATCACCTTATCAGAGGCCCTTGAGCGTATTCAAGAGCAACAAGCCATGAAGTTCCTCATTGATTTGAGCCCAGAACAAGGAGCGCTTTTCATTGAAAACGGGAGCATCACTGGCATCTACACAGACGATGATTTCTTGCACAACGAACAGTGGATACGGGAACATTTCATTGCCGTCCAGCCGTCTCCCACGATTAATGCCATAGGAATGAAGCTGGTCGAGGACCGACCAGGCTCCATTATCCCAGTTTAATCTTTGGTTTCAGAAGGTTCTTCCGCAGGGGTTTCCTCCGAGCCTTCCTCAAGTTTCGGCGTTTCCTTCGGTGCTTTCACCTTTTTAGGCTTGGTCACCTTGAACGCTAATTCCTTCTCGTTCAGCGTAATCTCAATGGCATCGCCTTCCGCGATCTCTTTACCAATGATTTTCTCTGCCAACGGATCTTCGACCAATTTCTGCAAGGCGCGGGCCAACGGACGGGCCCCAAAGGCTTCATCAAAGCCCTCATCGGCAATGTGATCTTTGGCTTCTTGGCTCATGGAAATCGCATATCCCAAATCTTCAATACGGTGGAAGAGGCCTTTGAGCTCGATATCAATGATCTTATGAATGTCCTCACGAGTCAAACTGTTGAACAGCACAACATCGTCAATACGATTCAAGAATTCAGGGGCAAAAGCCTTCTTCAAGGCGCTCTGAATGACGCTCTTCTCTATATCTCCTTTGTTTTCCTCGCGCGCATTGGTTCCAAAACCTACACCAGTTCCGAAATCTTTCAATTGGCGTGAACCCAGATTCGAGGTCATGATGATGATGGTATTCTTGAAATCCACCTTACGGCCTAAACTATCGGTAATCTGACCGTCGTCTAAGGCTTGCAGCAGTAAATTGAATACATCAGGGTGTGCTTTTTCAATCTCATCTAACAAGATGACAGAATAAGGCTTGCGGCGCACACGCTCAGTTAATTGGCCACCTTCTTCATATCCTACATATCCCGGAGGCGCACCTACGAGTCGACTGATTGCGAACTTCTCCATGTACTCGCTCATATCGATGCGAATCATGTTGTCCTCACTGTCGAACAGCAGTTTGGTCAATTCCTTGGCTAATTGAGTCTTTCCAACTCCAGTAGGGCCTAAGAAAATAAAGGAACCAATAGGCTTCTTTGGATCTTTCAAACCTGCGCGGTTGCGCTGAATGGCACGCACAATCTTTTTAACCGCCTCGTCCTGACCGATCACAGTGCCTTGCAAGGCTTCGTCCATCTTAGCCAGCTTATCCATTTCTTGGGCTGCCACGCGCTGTACTGGAACCCCAGTCATCATGGCCACAACCTCTGCAACTTCGGGCTCATCTACAATCTTCTTGTTAAGCTTGATAGAATCTTCCCAAGCTTCTTTTGCATTGGCCAATTTCGCCTCAAGTTTCTTCTCATCATCACGTAGGCGAGCCGCTTCTTCATAGCGCTGACTCTTCACCACGCGAACCTTTTCCTCTTTGATATGCTGTAATTCAGCTTCAAGCTCAGTAATGGTTGCAGGCACTTCAATGTTTGTGATGTGAACACGCGAACCTGCCTCATCCAAGGCATCAATGGCCTTATCGGGGAGGTGTCTATCGGTCATGTAACGCTGAGTCAACCTCACACAAGCCTGTATGGCTTCCGGCGTATAACTCACATTATGATGTTCTTCGTATTTATCCTTGATGTTATTCAAGATTTGTACAGTTTCCTCCATGCTGGTCGGATCCACCGTTACCTTCTGGAACCTGCGCTCGAGGGCACCGTCCTTCTCAATGAATTGACGGTATTCGTCTAGGGTAGTAGCACCGATACATTGAATCTCACCACGAGCTAGCGCGGGCTTAAACATATTTGAGGCATCCAACGAACCCGTGGCACCACCGGCCCCTACAATGGTATGTAATTCGTCGATGAAAAGGATAATATCGTCGTTCTTCTCGAGCTCGTTCATGAGTGCTTTCATACGCTCTTCAAATTGCCCCCGGTATTTCGTTCCCGCCACAAGGCTCGCCAAGTCCAAGCTGATCACTCTTTTGTTGAATAACACTCGGCTAACTTCCTTATTCACTATACGAAGGGCCAATCCCTCTGCAATAGCGCTTTTACCCACACCAGGCTCACCTATAAGCAACGGATTGTTCTTCTTTCTTCGGCTTAGAATCTGACTAACGCGCTCTATTTCCTTGGAGCGACCGACCACAGGATCGAGTTTTCCTTGCTCGGCAGAACGCGTTAAATCTTTACCAAAATTATCGAGTACAGGTGTCTTCGATTTTTCTTTTCTACCGCCCACCGGAGAGCTTCTACGACCACTTGACGGGGTACTTCCTTCCTCTGGATCGGGATCGTCGTAACTCATCGAAGGTGAGATCATATCATCCTTCGGCTCTTCCGTTTCGGTCTCAATGTAATTGCTCTGGTATTCACTTTTCACCGCATCGTATGAAGCGCCGAACTGCGCCATAATACCGCTGATCGGATCATTGTCATTTCTCAGAATACACAACAATAGGTGAGGCGTACGAATAATAGGACTCTGGAACAGCTTAGCCTCAAGGAATGTAGTCTTCAAGGCCTTTTCCGCCTGGCGCGTCAAGGGTAGGTTTTTACCATTCGCCGGATTATTGGTCGCATAAGGCGTACTCAACCCTTCAATCTTGGAGCGTACCTGCTTCAGGTCCAACCCTAAGTCTTTTAAAATTTGAATGGCCGTTCCTTCACCTTCTCGGATAATACCGAGTAACAGGTGCTCCGTACCAATATAGTCGTGACCTAAGCGCAAGGCTTCTTCCTTGCTGAACGTAATCACATCGCGAACTCTGGGGCTAAAATTCTCTTCCATATTGTGCTGGTTCTTTTACCGTCTTAGTCATTGCACATAGCGTGCCAACCTTTCTTTTCAAATCTAATGGCAGATTCGACCCGATGTACCCCTGCCCACAGAACGATTTGTTAACATTCGCATGTGGAAAAAAGGCGCAAGTTCACAGCGCTTACAAGGAATTAACGGGGGCTGAAAAGGTATATTTGAAAATTACGAAAAAACGCGGCACTCGCCGCCCTAAATACTGACAATATGGCGCAGGGAGAAAAAATTATCCCCATAAATATTGAGGAGCAGATGAAGAGCTCCTACATCGACTACTCTATGTCGGTGATCGTTTCTCGTGCTTTACCAGATGTTCGCGATGGTTTGAAACCCGTTCACAGACGTGTGCTTTACGGCATGCACGACATGGGGGTGACCAGTACCAAAGCCTACAAGAAATCTGCAAGGGTAGTAGGGGACGTATTGGGTAAGTACCACCCGCATGGCGATAGCTCCGTGTATGATACCATGGTGCGTATGGCTCAAGATTGGTCGTTGCGTTACATGTTGGTAGATGGCCAGGGGAACTTTGGATCTGTAGATGGTGATAGTCCTGCGGCAATGCGTTATACGGAGGTTCGTATGCGCAAGATTGCAGAGGACATGCTATCCGACATCGATAAGGATACCGTCGACTGGCAGCTAAACTTTGACGATTCCCTCAAAGAACCTACTGTTCTTCCAACACGTATTCCAGGATTGTTGGTCAATGGTGCTTCGGGTATCGCCGTAGGTATGGCGACAAACATGCCGCCTCACAACTTGACAGAAAGTATTAATGCCATCAATGCCTACATCGACGACAATGAAATCGAAGTAGATGGATTGATGCAACACATCAGTGCACCAGATTTCCCGACCGGAGGAACCATCTACGGTTATGAAGGCGTTCGTGATGCCTTCCATACAGGACGTGGACGTATCGTGTTGCGCGGTAAGGCTGTTATTGAAGAGGTCAAAGGCCGCGAATGTATCATTGTTACTGAGATCCCGTATTTGGTAAACAAAGCGGATATGATCAAGAAGACAGCGGAATTGGTCAATGATAAAAAGCTCGAAGGCATTTCAGATATCCGTGACGAGAGTGACCGTAAGGGAATGCGCATCGTATACGTTTTGAAACGCGATGCAGTACCTAACGTAGTCCTCAACAAGCTGTACAAATACACTCAGCTTCAGAGCTCATTCTCTGTCAACAACATCGCACTAGTCAATGGCCGTCCGGAGCTATTGAATCTCAAGGACATGATTCGTCATTTTGTTGACCACAGACACGAAGTTGTTGTCCGTCGTACTGAATACGAATTGAAGCAAGCTGAAAAGCGTGCACACGTTCTAGAAGGTTTACTGATCGCGATTGATAACCTCGATGCTGTCATCAAGCTCATCCGCGCTTCTTCTACCCCAGAAGAGGCGAAGACTGGGTTGATGACTGAATTCAAACTCAGTGAGATTCAGGCCAAAGCTATCTTGGACATGCGTCTCCAAAAGCTTACTGGTCTTGAGCGTGATAAGATCAAAGCCGAGTATGAGGAATTGATGAAAACTATCGAATACTTAAAGAGCATCTTGAATGATAGAGCATTGCGTATGTCTATCATCAAAGAAGAACTCGAAGAGGTTAAAGATAAGTTTGGTGATGACCGTAGAACGGATATTGAATACTCAGGCGGTGATGTAAGCATTGAGGATATGATTCCAGATTCAGAGGTAGTCATTACTATTTCTCATGCTGGCTACATCAAGCGTACTGCATTGACTGAGTATAAGAAGCAAAACCGTGGGGGAGTAGGCGCTAAAGCTGCTAGTACCCGAGACCAAGACTTCATTGAGCACGTCTTTGTCGCTACGAACCACCAGTACATGTTGTTCTTTACGGAGCAGGGACGTTGTTTCTGGATGCGCGTATTTGAAATTCCAGAAGGAACACGTCAGAGCAAGGGTAGGGCCATTCAAAACTTGATCAACCTTCCACAGGATGATAAGGTATTGGCCTTCATCAATGTATTGAACTTGAAAGACGAGGAGTACATCAACAATCATTTCATTGTGATGTGTACCAAGCAAGGTATCATCAAGAAGACCAGCTTAGAAGCATATTCTCGTCCACGTGTGAACGGTATCAATGCCATCACCGTAAGGGAAGGAGATACGTTGTTAGAGGCGAAGTTGACCAATGGCGAGCAAGATATCATGCTTGCAGTGAAGAGTGGTAAAGCCATTCGCTTCCCAGAGAGCAAGGTGCGTAGCATGGGACGAAACGCCTCCGGTGTTCGAGCCATCACTGTGGACAGTGAAACTGACGAAGTGGTGGGTATGATTGTCGTACAAGAAGGCGACGGATTCGATGTAATGGTCGTTAGTGAACAAGGTTACGGAAAGCGATCTGCACTAGAAGATTACCGCATCACAAACCGTGGTGGTAAGGGTGTTAAAACCATTACCGTAACCGACAAAACTGGTGAACTGGTCAGCCTAAAAGCTGTTACAGATGAAGATGATTTGATGATCATCACCAAGAAAGGAACTATGATTCGCATGGGAGTTGATACCCTGCGCGTCATGGGTAGAGCAACGCAAGGTGTTCGTTTGATCACCTTACGCAAAGGCGACGAGATTGCTTCCATTGCTAAAGTTCCTGCTTCTGAGGAAGAGGAAGATGAAGTATTGGATGTAGAAGGCGTAGAAAACATCACTGATGGCGATGCTCCGGCTGCAGCAGCTGAAGGAGGGGAGGAAACTACTTCTGAAGAATAAGTAATCTTGGCGCAATGTTTGTTTTAACTATGAAAACTACATTTGTAGCCACTTAAAAACGAAGAGATTAGAATTATGAAAAAGCTACTAGTCGCAGTCCTAACCGCTGCAACTTTTATGGCAACGGCGCAAGAAGCTCCAAAAGTAACTAGCGCAATTATCGCATTGAGAGGCAATGAACTCGTTGAAGCGAAAGGCTTTATCGATGAAGCAACAACCATTATCGACGGTAAGAACCAGGCAGATATCAAAGAGAAAATCATGTCTAAGTTCTACTACAACAAAGCGTTGATTTACTCTAAAATCGCTGCTTCTCCTGATGCAGCAACGAAAGCATTGGCAGCCGATGCAAATGTGGTTGCAGCGCAGAGCTTGTTGGATTTGTTGCAATTTGAAACTACTGCGAAGAAGCAATTGTACACCGAGGAAGCGCAACGTGAATCGATGAATATTGCATATAACTACCTAGTAGATGCAGGTGCAGCATATGAGGCGGGAGATTACCAAACGGCCTACGAAGGATATATGTCTGCGTTTGAGTTCAAGCAAAATGAATTACTCGGTATGTTCGCTGCAGTAGATACAGGATTGTTGTTCAACGCTGGGATTATCGCAGGTTCTGCAGGTGATCTTGAGAAGAGTAGCGCAGCCTTCGCGCAGTGTTTGGAAATGGGCTACAAGGGAATTACGTACAGTGCTACGGATGTTTTAGGGAATCCTAAGCAATACCCGAATAAAGCTGCCATGGAAAAAGATATCAAAGGTGGTTTAGCTACTGATCCTGTAGTTGGTGAAGATGTTCGTCCTAGTGTGTACATCAGCTTGATCAACAACGCCAAGAAAATGGACAAAATGGACACTTACAACAAGTGGTTGACTGAGGCGCGTGAAGCGTATCCAGAAAACAAAGACTTGTTGGACATCCAGTTGCAGGCATTCCTAGATGTAAAAGATTACGAGGGTGCTATGAACAACTTGAACGAGGCCATTGCCAAGAATCCTGAGAAAGGTATTTACCATTTCGTAAAAGGAAACATCATGCAAACTGAAATGAAGGATTTGGATGGTGCTTTGGCAGAATACAAGGCCGCACTCGAAGTTGAGCCAGATATGAGCGACGCTATGTACATGTGTGGTTTGGTATACATTGATCGTGCAAACGAGATCACTGAGCAAATGAACAAGCTTGGTTTGAACGAAACTCGTAAGTACAACCAATTAAAAGACAAGCAAAAGGAAGTATTCGGTGAATCATTAGGATACTTTGAGAATGCTTACGAAATGAAGCCTGAGGATATGGACATCGTTCGTGCACTCATGGAAGTATATCGTAAGGTTGGTGATTACCAGAAGTCAATGGATATGAAAGCAATCCTAGACGAAGCTGGCGAATAAGCTCAGTTCTTAAGATTTATAGAAAGCCCAAGTATTTCGGTATTTGGGCTTTTCTTTTGACTTTATCCTTTTTTGCTATAATATATATTATGTTAAATAGTATTTTCATAGAACTACTCTCTCCAGGGAATATGGTGTGCTGTTAGATTCTCCTCAATAATCATCACAGCTGTTTTTCCTATTCCATGCCACTGGGCAACTTCGGATTTTGAGAATCGAACCACATCGCTGTATTGCTCGATGCCGTGAGCAAGCAATGCACGCTTAGCAGGTGCCGCCAATCCAGGCAGTAGATTTTTCAGTCGTTGGCGCTCACAGGTTGGACAAGTCCTACAGCTGCTGCTCTTTTCAAAGCGGTGCCCTTTCTCACAGATTAATTGAACCATATCTCAATTTACGCTGATTCTGCAGATTTACGTCCACGCTTCATAGTATTGCTGGTTTTGCTGTAGTTGTCCTTTTCTCTAGCCATGGTATCCTCATAACGAGGATCTGGCACCATGGCCACCTTATACAATGCAGAAGCCTCTATGCTGTAAAAACCAAATTCTTCGACAACGCGTCCTTGTACTCGATAAATGCCTTTGCCGCGAAATGGAAACTGCGCAGCGATGTTTGGGAAATGAACGCTATCCAGGAATTCGCCGTCCTGATCAATAAATGTGGCGAAATTCATGCGGTCGCCCTTGATCGTCTTCGTATCCTTCACGGTGACCAAATAACCGTAGGCCACCACGAAATGTCCTAGTTTATCTGGCAGTTCACGTGCTCTCGTACCGTTTTCTAAGGGTTCATCGGCCAATTCAAAGGGATCACGCAACGGAAATCCCAGCAACTCTATTTGGTCAAAGGCCTCTTCCAGCCTGCTTTGGCGGAGTACGGGAACCTTGTAATCATGGGCTTGTTGGTTGCCTTTGAACAGACTGGGCGGAGCCGCTAACACCTCTTTGGTATTACGTCCACGCAACATATGATGGGCTTCCCACAACAAGGTTTGTTTTTCCTTTCCCGTAAATCGTAAGGCTCCTATGCGAATGAGTAACGAAACTTGCTCTATCCCAATAGGCACGCGGTTTAAGAAATCAGCCAAATCTTCATAAGGGCCTCCCTCCTCACGCTCTTGGCCGATGCGTACCCCTATTTTTTCGTCCAAACTGCGCAGCAGCACAAACCCCAAATAAATGGTGGTTCCATCAATGACCGTAGGATAATCGCCGTGCTGCACACAGGGTGCTTCTATTCGCCCCCCACTCCTACGCGCTTCATGCACGTAAAACTCGGTCCTGTAAAACCCACCGAAATTATTGATCACCGCCACCATGTACTCCAACGGGAAATGTGCTTTTAGGAAGAGGCTTTGATAGCTCTCCACCGCATAGGAAGCACTGTGTCCCTTGGCGAAGGCGTAGCCGGCAAAACTCTCTATTTGCCGCCAAATTTCACGGCTCAACTCCTCACTATACCCACGCTCCCGACAATTCTCAAAGTATTGATTTTCAATATTTTGAAACTCTCTTCTTGAACGATATTTTCCCGACATCCCCCGCCTTAATACATCGGCCTCTCCTAAGGATAACCCCGCGAAGTGATGGGCTACCTTGATGACATCTTCCTGATAGACCATTACCCCGAAGGTATCGGGCATGATCTCCAACATCACAGGGTGTGCTTCTTTCCGACGCTCAGGATCTGTGAAGCGCAGAATATATTCGCGCATCATACCACTATTGCTCACGCCCGGCCGTATGATGGAGCTTGCCGCCACTAGTCCCAAATAGGTATCTACCTTCAACTTCTTCAGCAACATCCGCATTGCTGGGGATTCCACATAAAAGCAACCTATGGCTAATCCATTGCGCAACAAGTGTTTGATCTGCTCATCTGCCTTAAAACGCTGCAGGTCTCGTATGTCGATGTTCGGATGCTGGGGCCTATTCTTCGCAACAATGGCAAGGGTATCCTGAATCTTGGAGAGCCCGCGTTGGCTGAGGATATCAAACTTATGCAGCCCAATATCTTCCGCGACAATCATATCAAACTGTACAGTGGGAAAACCTTTGGGCGGCAGGAAGGTGGCACTGTGGTAATGCAGGCTGCGCTCGGCAATCAATATCCCGCCTGCATGAATGCTCAAGTGGCTGGGAAACCCTTGTATGTAGGTGCTGTAACGAAGGACTAAGTGCGAGAGTTGGTCCAGGTTTGAGGAGGAGATGGCGCCCTTGCTGAGTTTGTCGATTTCGTGTTTGGGCAGGCCGAAAACCTTCCCCAACTCTCGCACCACAGAGCGGTATTGAAAGGTGTTGTAGGTCGCCAGGAGTGCGGTGTGGGGAAAGCGTTTGAAGATGTATTGGGTGATGTCCTCCCGATCGCGCCAGGAGAAATCGAGGTCGAAATCCGGTGGCGACGAGCGGTGCAGGTTGATGAACCGTTCGAAGTAGAGGTCCAGTTCGATGGGGTCTACGTCAGTGATTTTTAGCAGGTAGGCAACGATACTATTGGCACCGCTCCCCCGCCCTACATAGAAGTAACCGCGTTTCTGTGCGTAGTTTACGATGTCCCAATTAATCAAGAAATAAGCTACGAAGTGCTTCTTTTCGATGAGGTCGAGTTCCTTTTCAATGCGCTCGCGAACTCGGAAATCGGCGTGGGGATATCGATATGGGAGGCCGTCGAAGCAGAGTTTGCGCAGGAGTTTGATGTCTTTCTCTGCGGAGCCTGAATAGGTCTGTAGGTTGAGTAGTTCCGATTCCTCGGGCAGTGTGATGCGGCAATCCGCTAGGATTTGTGCTGCATTGCGCAGAAGCTGGGGCATGGCGGCATAGGCAGTGCGAAGGGCCTCATCGTTTAGGTAGAGGTCCTGTGGACTCCCCTGCTCTTCCTGCGGGAGTTTGCTGAGCAAGGTGTTCTCGTCGATGGCTCTAAGGAGGCGGTGTGCGTTGTGATCGCGCTTTCCTCGGAAGGTGGCGGTAGGAAGGGCCACTAATTTGTGCAGGTGGGTCTTCCACTTTCGAAAAGGAATGGAGGCAACTTCCTGTGGAGGAATGCCGACAAGCTCATTGTTTTGGAGTTGGTCAAGCGGGACCTCGGTGGTGGAAGGATATATGACCCATGCTTGGCTTAAGGCTTGTAGTGGTGGGCGATCGGGAAAACGCACTTTATGATGAAGGTGCCAAGAAAGGTGGTCATTGATTTGGCGCATGCCTTCCCAATTCTTCGCCAGGAGGATGTAGCATTGCTGGATGCCGTTACGAAAGTCGACCCCCACGGCAGGGCGCTTGGTGGGATGTTTTCGCATGAGATAGAGCACCGTCATGCACGCCGAGGTATTGTTGATGTCGGTCAGGGCCATGGTTGGCCAGGGCTGGTCCTCTAAGAAGGCCATCCATTCTTTAGGCGATAGAATGCCATAGCGCAAGCTGTAGTAACTGTGCGTATTCAGTAGCATGAGTGCAGCTGCGTTCTAAAATCCTAGGTCCAATTTTCGTTGACGCGCTTGGGTCATGCCCATGCCCTGCAGAGACAGGTGCGAATAGATTTCATAATCGTATTCGGGGACCAGGCGCTGGCCGATGGGCTTGAGGAGCTCAGGACCATTGGCTTTAGGGCTCTTAATGGCCGCTGAGATGGGATAAGCATTGAGCTCTTCCGAGGGATAGGGCTCCAATAGACCGGTCACCTCCGCCAGCGGCATTTCACTATTCAACCACACCTGCTCATCTTCCTCATGCAGGATGACGGGCGAACGGTGGTGATCTATGGCTGCGGTAATCTTGTTCTGTACGGTGGTGATGATGGCGAAGCTATCGACCATCTCTCCTGTATCTGGATTGACCCAAGTATCATAGATTCCCGCAAAAGCAAAGGGCGCCCCGTCCCTCTTGTAGACTACATAGGGTTTGGACAAGCGCTCTTTTTGCGGACCTTCAATAAAGGCGTCGGCCAAGACTAGGCAGCGTTTGGAGCGAATACTTTGACGGAAGGCAGGCTTGGTGGTAATGCCCTTGGCGCCGCGGTAAGAAGGGTCATTCTCCGAGTTGTGATCGCCTTCGGAGCGGGCATTGAACAAGTGGAAGGGCTTCTTCGCCCAATACGGGGTAAAGCCGAAGCGGTAATGCTTAATTACGCCGGGGTGTTCCTGAGTAATAACGGCACCTAAGTCCCCTATGCTCGTGTTGGTATTAGGGGCATAAAGGTCTGGGCGCTCGACAAGGGCGCTGAAGCGTTTCTCTACCGCTTTGATTTTACTGATGTTGACGTATCTACCGCACATGGTACTTCCTCTCTCTAAGTTAAGTTCTTTTTACTGATGTCTATTGGCCAATAACGGCGGCGGTTCCCCATTGAAAGGGTTCGTTCGCCCGATGGTTTTGGCCCCGAGTGAAACCGCCCGGAGTACGGAACGGTCGCCAAAACGCTGGCGAATATGGTCCATGGCGCTGTAGAGGTTGCTCAGCTCTTCGCTCTCCTCAAAAAGATTCATCTGGTAGCCGCCGCCCACCAAATGTGAACAGCGCACTCCTATTAAACGCACCAATAAGCGGCGGTCATAGAGTCGCTTGAAGAGCTCCTTCACCTTGGGAATGAGGATGTGGTCCGCCGCAGTGTAGGGAATTCGCGCTTGAAGGGTATGTGTATTGAAGTCCGAATAACGAATCTTCACTGTGATGCAGGAAGTGAGTTTATCCCCACGACGCAGCTGGTAGGCTAGGTTCTCCGTCATGGCGACGATGATGCCTTCTAGCTTGACCATGTCGATGGTATCCTTAGCAAAGGTGCGCTCAGTAGAAATGCTCTTGCGCTCTTGGTAAGGCAGTACAGGGCTTTGATCCACTCCCTGGGCCTTGTGCCAGATAATGGATCCGTGCTTGCCCATGACGCTTTGCATCATCTCTAGCGGCATCTCTTGTAGGGTCTGTATCCTGCGTACCCCAAGGTTGCGAAGGGTTTGGTAGGTCTTCTCTCCCACCATTGGGATCTTGCGCACGGATAAGGGGGCTAGGAAGGGACGCTCTAATCCTTTTTGAACGTAGATTTTGTTGTTGGGCTTGGCTTCCCCGGTGGCCACCTTACTGACCGTTTTATTGATGGACAGGCCAAAGCTGATGGGAAGACCGGTCTCTCGTATGACCTTATCGCGGAGTTCACTGGCAAATTTGAAGTTGCCAAAGAAGCGGTCCATGCCCGTGAGATCGACATAAAACTCATCTACCGAGGTCTTCTCGTACACGGGCACATCTTCCTTGATGACGTCCGTCACGAGGTTGGAGTATTTGCTGTAATTCGCGGAGTTGCCACGGATCACAATGGCTTCCGGACAGAGCTCACGCGCCATTCGCATGGGCATGGCAGAGTGTACCCCGAACTTTCGGGTTTCATAGCTGCAGGCCGCAACGACCCCACGGTCGCCTGTGCCGCCGATGATAATGGGTTTACCGCTCAAACGGCTGTCCATTAGGCGCTCAACAGAGACAAAAAAGGTGTCCAAATCCAGATGTAATATGGAGCGGTCCATGTTCCTACAGGTTTGTTTTAGGGGTGTTTACAGCCTATTCGAGCGGCACTAAGGCCGCTCAAACAAAGGATCTATTATGTTAAAAATGCTTAGTTGTCTTTCAACGTACTCATCTCCTTACGCAGGTCTGCCACCATGTGCATCAACTGTGACATCTCCTGGTTGGTTCCCGCTGCAGGAAGCTCAAAGCTGGTATATCCTACGGCTTTCCATGCCTCCACTAATCGGTCCACAGGGACGGTATAGGGTGCAAACTGTGGGTTATCAGATTTGAGCATCAGCTCGCCGACGTGCAAGTTGTTGATCACACGCTTGTAGACCACGCCCTCGTCCTTGGTAATAAGCACATAACAATCGTCATTGCGGATGGACTTCCAATCTTGTACATATTCTGTAATGACGTAGGCACCCGGTTTAATGGGCAGCATGCTTTCCCCACGGATTTGGAATACGCGGTACGTACGGTCTTGCGGCAATTCTGGGAAGGGCATTGAAAAACGCGGCAAGGCACCAATGTAATCTGCGTCGCCATACCCCGCGAGGTATCCCGCAGAGGCCTTTACCGGTACCAATGTTCCCAACTCTCTTTCGTCCGTGCCATCCACCACTACCGGGAGAATGCGCAACTGCGCACCACTAACATCGGCCTTGGGAATGGATCCCCCACCAGAGAGGTCCTTGTTCACGAAATCATCGAGTCGCACCTGAAAGTACGCCGCCAAATGCTGCAAAGTGTGCAACCTAGGCTCAGCCCTACCTTCTTCGTAAGCGCCTATCATGGCGCGCTTTACACCAATCTTTACCGCCAACTGCTCTTGAGTCAGCGCCTCTTTCTTGCGAAGAAATTTCAAGTTGTTCTTTACGTAGTTCATACAGCGTATCTTTAAAAGATGAATACAATGCTAATTTAGTTAGAATTCTAATATTTTCATCATTTGTGCAATAATTTTTTAAGGTGGTCCTGAAAGAACTTCTAAATACGTGTACTGTCGCTAAGGACGAGGCCTATGCCTACTGGATTCAGGAGGCTTTGGTCGAGGCCGATGTGCTCGAGGAAACGGTAAAGTTTGCCTTTGAAGGGACGGATAAGGAGCGTACCAGGGCATGCTGGATTTTGCACCATGTGGGCGACCGTAAGCCCGAGCTTTTATTGGGGTTTGTGGGGAGGATGATGGACCAATTGGACCATGCGAAAACAGATGCCGAAGTGCGGTTTATTCTTCGGTATTTCTCCAAATATGAGCTTCCACAAGGCGAAGAGGCGCAAGGCAGGCTGCTGGATTACAGCTGGAAATGCATGATGGACATGCAAGCTGCAGTAGCCCCGCGCGTGTACGGGATGACCATAGCCTATAGGATGGTTCGGGCGTACCCGGAATTGGCCCCAGAACTGGCACAGACCTTAGAAACCATTATAGAATACGGCAGCGCCGGAATGAAAAATCGCGGGGACAAAATCTTGAAATGGCTGCGTAAAGACGGCCTACTCTAGCGGATAACCGGCCATGGCGTTACCCGCCAAAAATCCACCGGTCCATGCCGCCTGGAAGTTGAATCCGCCGGTGATGCCGTCAATATTCAGAATCTCTCCCGCCAAATATAGGTTCGGGCAAAGTCGGCTTTGGAAGGATTTAAAATCAATCTCCTTTAAATCTACCCCACCCGCGGTGACAAACTCTTCCTTGAAGGTGCTCTTACCAGTGACTTGGAACACAGCGCCGGTGAGCTCGCAACACAAATCTTTAAGCTGCTTACCCGAAACATCGCCCCAAGTCGCAGTGCTCTTAATACCCGCAGCCTCCACCATAGATTTCCACAGGCGCAACGGAATGCCAAACATCGCGTGATTGCCCAATCGCTTTTTACCGTTGGACTTTTTCTCATCTGATAAGAGGTCGAGTACCTCCTCTTCATCGCGCCCCAACCAATTGATCAGGATGGGGAATCGGTAAAATCTATCGCTAAGTTCTCGGGCGCCCCAAGCGCTCAAGCGAAGAATAGCGGGCCCTGAGAGCCCCCAGTGGGTAATGAGCAGCGGTCCCTCGGCTTCCAAATCTGAAGCCGCAATTTGAACGCTTGCATTTGGCATACTAATGCCGCTCAACCCCTTGATTCTTGGGTCTTTAATATTAAACGTGAAGAGCGAAGGCACGGGTTCAATGATCTTATGGCCCAATTTTTTAAGCCCGTCCCACATCGCTTTGGACGATCCTGGAGCAATCATCAAAGCATCGCAATCGTAGGTTTGACCTGCATTGGTCACTACCTCCCATCGGTCGCCGTCCAAAGGCTGGAAGGACTTGACCCCAGAAGAAGTCAGCACTTCAATGCCGTTGGTTGATGCCATTTCCTTCAGGCAGTCGATGATGGTTTGAGAAGAATCGGTCACCGGAAAAACGCGGTTATCGGATTCAATCTTGAGCTCTACACCTCGATCCGCAAACCATTCCATGGTATCGCCGGGCTGGAATTTGTGGAAGGGACCTAGGAGTTCACGGCTGCCGCGAGGATAGAATTGGACCAATTCCCTTGGATCAAAACACGCGTGCGTCACGTTGCAGCGCCCGCCACCACTGATCAAAACCTTGCCTAATACATCCTTACCCTTTTCTAATAAGGTAATGTTGGCTGCTGGATTAGCCTCGGCACATGCGATGGCTGCAAAATAACCTGCAGCCCCTCCTCCGACAATGATGACGCGTTCACTCATAGCGCAAAATTAAGGCAATTTTGGTCGTAACATGAGTGTTTAAAAACTAACAATGGTGTAATTTTGCAACGCAAAGCATAGAAAAAATGAATTTACGTGAAGCTTTGGAGGAATGCCTCCGCAAACGTCCTTTCGTAGAGGAAGCCCTTCAAGACGATTTGATCAACCTCAGTTCCTTGGCCCGCGCCATCAAGCCGGACATCGAATACCTTATCGGTAAAGAAATCAAGGAAAGTGCCGTGGTGATGGCCATCCGCCGCCGCGAACCAAAGCTTCAGCTCAAGATGCAACACAAGCTTCAGCAGTTCATTTCTTCCTTAGGAGATATCATTGTGCGCTCCAACCTTGTGGCCTATACCTATAAGAAGACCCCTGCCCTTACCGCAAAACAAGCCGTTTTCTTAGAAGCGATTAAATCAAAACCTTCGGGATTCCACAGTTTTACTGGGGGTATGGAAGAAACCACCATCGTCATTAGCGAGGATTTCGGCACAGATCTCGAACACGCCATGGTAGGGGAAACCCAGCTCGGCATTACCAAAGACCTCTCTTCCATCACCTTACGCCTGCCCAACAGCAGCTCAGAAGTCATCGGTCTCTATTACTTTTTCTTCAAGCACATCGCCTCGGCCGGTGTGCCCATCAAGGAAATCATCTCCACCACAAACGAGGCGACCTTCATCGTCCACAACGACGACGTCAATGCCGCTTTCGCCACCATAAACACCATCAAGCGCGCCCAGTAGGGTGTTGATAACGAGGAGTTTTCCACCTTTTTTGCATACGTCATTCTTTGGGTCCAATTTCTTGGGACTAACCTTTAATGTTATACGTATGGAAAATCAAGTCCAACTTATTGGCAACCTGGGCATGAACCCGGAAGCCAAAAACATCAATGACACGGTGAAGGCCACCTTCACCCTCGCCACCAATACTGTGTATAGAGACAGTGATGGCAACAAGAAAACCATGACCGACTGGCACAATATTGTCGCTTGGGGCGGATTGGCTCAAACCATCGAGCAGTACGTCAAAAAGGGCGATAAAATTGGGATCTCGGGCCGATTAGTCACTCGCTCCTACGAAGACGAGAAGGGCAACAAGAAGTATTTTACGGAAGTAATTGCTCGAGACATGCTCTTACTCGGCAACAAAAAGTCCGGCGAAAATTGATGCCTGGACCCACACCAGGCCTCCGGCCTGGTGTGGTCCTTACAAGCTCAAAATTTTTCCTTCCTCAAAGAGATAGTCCCCAAAGTGGCCATTGACGGGCTTCTCAAGCTCCAGGGGCTGCGCCAAGGCAATGGCAGTACCATCGACCTCCTTCATACGTGGTTTGGCCTTTAAATCGCCTATGTCGTCCACGAGGTACACATAGTCCGCTGCATGACCATTGACAAAATGGAATCGCTTGATCGCCACATCTACTCGCATGTGAGCATACAGCACATTCGTAAATACCCATTCTAACTGGCCTTGCTCGTTCAAAGGCAACTGATCATAGACCTTGGATGGACTATCATTAGCGCTGATGGTGGCCAAAATGGTACGCAATCCGAACTCGCGCGCCGCACGACGTTCGAGATCACCTTCTTTTACGCCACTTTCGATGAGGATATTGGCAATGCCATTGGCCATGAGGTAATCCCCGATGGCAGTGGGATAATATTCATCTGTATACCTTCCAACACCAGTTAAATCAACCTGCATGGAGGATAGCGCATTACCCAATCTATTCATCAGGGCACGACGCATAGGGGTAACTTCACGAGTAATTTCGGCACTAGGCACCAAAAGAGAGGTATATGCTGAATGCCCGCCCACATGGAAGATGGTTCGCTGATCGTGCAGGTTAAAGCACAATTCAGGTTCATGCATCTTGATCCAACCTACCAGTTTGGCACTTTCAATGGTCTGAAAGCTATTAAAGTCTCTGTTCAGGTCTATGCCTAATCCATTGCGGCGACTATAACGTACATAGGCATCGGGATTCACTACCGGCATGAGATGAAGGGTAAACCCTTCTAAATCAATTTGTTTCTTTTGAAACAGTTCAATGAGCGACAGGATGATAAATACCCCAGTCGTTTCATTGCCGTGCATACCGGCCCAAATACAAATGGAACGTGGGCCATGGCCTAAGGTGGTGTAGAGTAAGGGGCGTTCTTCACTGGAATACCCAATAATTTCCCAATTATGTGCTGATTGCAGCCCTGAATATGGGATATACCACTGTTTATCAGTTAAATATGTCGAATCGAAATTCGTAGACATTCTCGTAGATTTATAGGGAAAGTTACATCACAACTGTGACATTCTCCCAAATACAAACATTATGATCGCCAGAAACTTGATCTACGCTTCGTTGTTCGCCATTGGAACATCATGTGTTACAGATGAAACAACTGTAACTATTGGCTTCGGCAGCTGTAACGAACCCTCACAAACACAGGACCTTCTCCCCACCTTAAGTAAAGCATTAGATACACTCGACCAGTACATATGGCTGGGAGATAACGTATATCTCGTGGACGGTCAATGGAATACCTATGCCGCCACCATGACCCGCTACAACGAGGTTTTTGGAGGTGATGCTTTTCAGGAAATCCTAGGCAAGAGCCAACATTTGGCCATTTGGGACGATCACGATGCCGGACCAAACGATTGCGATCTATCATCTTTTAGTGGTTTCGCGACCACCATGCAGGCCTTTAAAGACTTCTGGCAGCCCTCCTACCCCCAACCAGATTCTACGAGTTACTACGGCCGTACGTTCTTAGCGGAGGGCAAGATAGATATCTACCTGCTCGACAATAGAAGCTTTCGCACCCACAAAGACAGCGCAAATGCTACTGTCTTTGGGACGGAACAACTGAATTGGTTCCATAAAACCCTTCAACAATCATCGGCTGAGGTGCATTTGATCTGTATGGGCGGGCAACTGCTCAATACGGCCCAAGTCTTCGAGAACATGAGCAACTACCCAGCGGAGCGTGAAACGCTGCTGCAATGGCTTTCTGAGGCCCCTGGCGCACCTATTGTACTCACTGGAGACCGTCACAGCGGTGAAATCAACCTGTTAGAACTCAATGGTAAAGCCATCGTAGAAGCGTGTGCTTCGCCCATTACGGCCAATGCTCACCCCCATCACGACGAGGAAAACACCACCAGAGTGCACGAGGGCACCACGGACACGCAACATTTTGGAACACTACGTTTGAATCACTCGAAAGACCAGTGGCACATTGTGGTTTCATTGATCGATGCGTCAGGTAAAGCTCTGTTTCAATACGAATACGAGGTGTGAAACATAATATGATTTAAGATTAAATCACTGTACATCAACAAATTAATTACCACTTCTTAAACTAAAACTCCCCGCGTACTGGTCGTGCTAAATCCACTCCAATATTCATGAGAAATTTCATTTGGAATACGTTTGAGTGGTGTTTCAATTGTATTACATTTGTAACTATGGAGGATGTAGTACGTCGAATTCAGGAATATATGGACCAAAGCGGCCACAATGCCACAACGTTGGCAAAGGCCATTGGCATGAACCGTCCTACCCTTGTACATATTCTCAATGGTCGGAATAAGCCGAACCTTCAATTGCTCCAACAATTGGCCCTCTTTGATACTTCCTTAGATATTCGCTACCTCCTAACCGGAGAACTGCGAGAACTGTCTCAAGAGGTTAAAACAGAGCTTCCTCCTACTCCATCCGTGCATCCCGCAACAAAATCCGAGGAAAAACTGTTGGTATTAAATCCAAACGGGACGTGGAATACCTATACCAAAGAAGCGTAATCCGCGTATATTTGTAGGGAATTCACAGAACTATGATGACGAAGAACAAAGTATTACTAGGATTGATTATTGTGGCGTTAGTATCTCGCATCGCCCCTCATTACCCTAATTTCACTGCCATGGGAGCCTTGGCTTTCTTTGGCGCTTCTCGCATGAAGAGCATTTGGGGATCGCTGGCTGTAATAGTTGGCGCGATGATGATCAGTGATTTGGTCATCAACAATCTTATCTACCCTACTGGTGAATTCGTTCTAATGTATTCAGGATCGCTCTTCACGTACGCTGGATTCGCGGCCTATGCACTGCTCGGCCGCAACGCAACGAACATGAGAAATGGTTCAGCGCTGCTTGTAGGCGGTTCTGTAGCGTTCTTCTTGCTCAGCAATCTTGGTGTTTTCCTAAGCGCCTACAGTTTGTTCCCTATGACTTGGGGAGGATTGATGGCCACTTATGCTGCGGCCGTTCCTTTCTACGCACCTGAATTGATCTCCACAGCATTGTTTAGCGCGATAGCCTATGCTGCAGAGACCAAATTCAGTACGGTTAAAGCTTAATAGATGACCTGGCGGGGAATAACACCCGCTGGAACAGTTTCCAACAAATCTCCTGAAGTGGAATACACGCGCAACTCCCCGTTGCTTGCGTAGTCTTTGGCGTCTAAGAAATATAGGTTGCCCGCGTGTGCATTCAGTTTGTAGCCGCCGGGCAAGGTCATCGTTGACGTTTGCCAATTCTGCCCTGGAGTCCATTTTACAATAGCTCCATCGTAGTTGTTGTTCAAGAAATAGCCGTTCGTACCGTCGCTCGCTAAAGAAATAGCGTGTTTGTTGGTGTTCGGGGCTACGGCTTGCTCTGAGAACCCTGATCCAGTATATTTCCAAATACTAGATTTCGTATCAGGACTAACGCCCCAGTTCTGCTCGCCTGTATTAAGCACAAATAAATCATTGCCTATCACTGCAAAGGAATTTGGTACATCGCCAGTGTTGTGCAGGGTCACTTCGAACGTATTCACATTGATCTCGGCTACCTTATACGGGCCTTCGTAGGTGCCTACGCCAACAAACAGCTTATTATCATGGACCATCATCTGCTCTGAGAAGTTCCCCACGTAGATGCTATCTACTTGGGCCCCTGTTTCCTTAGAAAGCACGTATACCGCGCTATCCTTCCAGTTAGTTACAAAAATATTGCTGCCGTGAGCCGCCAAATAACGAGGTTGTTCAAGATCTACAGACCACTTGTGCTGCAATGTATTTCTGTTGATCGCGCGCACCTTATTGCTGTTGTTGATGGTAATAAAAAGCAATGAATCGCTTTCCAGCATGTGCTGAGCCACGTTGCCTAATGGAAAGCCGTTCTCTAAAGCGAAGGCAGATTCAATCACGGTATCCGCATCGTAGGCAGTAATCGTACCTGTACCGGTACCAAAAGGCCCCTCGTTAAGGATGAGATGCAGGTCTGTATAGAATCCTGAAGGACCTGTGGCGGGTGGTGTTTTGCCGCAAGATGCCAAGGCTACTGCTGCAATAATGGCTAGGGATGATGATTTTCTCATGTGTTATGAATGGAGTTTAATGTTCAATAAATAGGTTCTGCCCGGCATAGGATAATATTGGTAGAATTGGCGCTGAGCTCCCGTAATGTTCTCAATGCGGAATACCCATTGCCAACGCTTGCTCTTACTGCTCAAAGAATATGCCAAATCCACCCAGGATTGTGCCGGTAACTCTCCCGTTCGAGCATTGTCGCGAAGCGTGTGCCGAAGTCCCGTGTAATATCCACGTAGCATCAAGGTCCCTACAGGCAATTCTTGCTCTATGGTATATACCGCTTGTAAGGCCGGCCTATAGATAAGTTGTTTGCCTATGATACTGGCGTTATTCGAGGCCACATCTAGGATACGGCTATATTGATGGGTGGTGTTAAAGGCATGTTGTTGATGCCATATTTTCCGCTGCACCCCTAAGTACGTGGTGCTGGTATAGACGGAATAATAGTTTTGCGGGGTCCAATTTCCATCGCTTCCCGGCGCCCATTGAATCATCTGGTCGTAATACAATTGGTCCGATGTGAAACGAATGGTCCAATTACCCTCATGTTCCAACGAATATTTAGCCCCATACGAACGTTCTGCGCTCACTTCTGCATTGCCTCCAGGGTTCCAATACATCTCGTTCAGTGTCGGCAATCGATAATAGCTCCCCACCGACCATTGTTGCAACCATGGGGTTTTTGAACGCGAATACAAGGCGTAAGCACTCCAATACACCTGGTTGTGGTACTGAGCCGCTTTAAGCACGGTATTCCACGCCTGGCTTGGCTTCAGATTTAGCTGTACCTGCGGCATCCATACCGTTGCGGTTCTATTCGTGCCTCCTGCGGTGTATCGGTTCAACGTGAGGTGTGCATGGTATCGCTTTTCGGTGCGGGTATATTGCGCAGTGAATTGGCCAAAAGTGTTGGTATCGCGTAGCGTCCAAGAGGACATCGTATCCGTGTAGGCTTGCCATTCCTGCGAAGCAAATAGCTTCATCTCGTTGTGCCTCCTTTTTAATTTATACTTAAACCGGACCACCTCGTCCTCAAGATGGTTGATGTATCCGGGGCTTAAAATGGATCCGCTGTTGTTTTTTTCGCTCTGAGTATACCAGAGATCGGAACTCCAATAGGTTTTACCCATAGATCCACTAAAACGCTGTAGATAGGTTAGATCTCCGTATCCATTGCCGACCATTCTTCCTTCCAACGAGCCGAGCCGATAATCATATTCATTCTCGCTGCTAGTAAATCGCACTATGCTCTGGTACCGGATTTTTGAAAAACTCCCCCATGAATGGGCATTCAAGGTTCGTTCACCTATGCTCGTCAGGCCAACAGCCGTCGTAGTTCCACGACCAGATTTCGGACCTAGGTTTAAGTTTAACGCCCCCATGGAGCCCATATTTGAAGAGGCGCCGCCATTAATACCGTCCACAATGGAAGTAGTACTCAGCATCATGGCCGGGACTAAACTGAGATCCAAGACCCCGGTGGCCATGCTGCTAATATCAATGCCGTCCCAAAGCACCCTACTTTGCTCACTTGAAGCACCGCCAAAACTGGATGCCACGACACTGCCAGGTGTATATTGCTTGAGGTTGAATCGCGAATCCTTTTGCAGATAATCCGAGGCACTTTCCACATCCGTGGCCAAGGAATCTGCTGAGGAGCGGTATTCACTGCCTGTGGACATCTGGCCAATGATATCGGCAGTCCACAGTGTATCTATTTGGCCCCACATGAACATAGGGCACGCTACAGCTAGAAAAAGAAGCGTTTTGTTTTTCATCCTATTCCAGTGCTTGACCCAGAGCACCATTAAATATTCATCATAGGCCAAGTCTTCTGGCTCTTCGCTCCCACACCTTCCTTCCCGCCTAAGGCAGTGGCTACAGGTGCTTTCCACACGAATTACAGCTTCTGGCAAAGCCCCGGACTCCCACCGAGTTCCTTCTTCGGTTCAACTTCCGCTGAACAACCTATGGTGTAAAGGTACGCTTATGAATAACGCCCAAAGAGCTTGAGCGCACTATTATATGAACTTTCTAATTGTAAAGGATCCACGGTACAGTCGAAGCCACCGGCGGTAACGACGCTCAAGACCTTTTCTGTAGGCATATTGCCGATCAAGGCATCACTGGCAAAAGGACAACCGCCAAAGCCACGCAGCGCTGTATCTATTCTTCTACAGCCGTGCTTAATAGCCTCCTGGGCCTTCGCAGCTGCTTCCCCGTAGATGCTGTGCATATGGGCGCCCCAGGGAACTGTCGACTCCACGTTCATCAACGCACTCAAGGTTCCCACCTTCTCTAAGGTGCCTTGCCCTGTGGTATCGCTCAAAGACACTATATCAGCACCACATTCCACGGCTTGATGCAATCTTTCCAAGACCATATCTACATCATAGGCTTCCCCATAGGGATTTCCGAAGGCCATGCTGAGGTATACGACTAGTTCCACATTGTGGGCGGAAGCCAAGTCTTTTACCCGTTTCAAATCTTCTATCGCCTTGGGTATATCCTTTCTAGAATTGCGTTGTTGAAATACTTCGCTCACACTAAAGGGATAGCCCCAAGCATCAATGAAATCATATTGCGCTGCGCGTCTTGCTCCGCCTTCGTTGGCAACGATTGCCAGCAACTTAGTCGGGCTCTTTGATTTGGCTTCCTCTAGCGCCCCAAATAGCTCATAAGCATCGGCCATTTGCGGCATGGCACGGGGGCTGACGAAACTACCTGCGTCCAGGGTATGGAACCCACATTGCAACAATTGCTTGAGGTAGGCTACTTTTTCCGAAGTAGGAATAAATTCATGTATGCCCTGCCAGGCATCACGAGGACACTCTACAATAGAGATTTGGTTCATTTCTGAGGGTTGGATAGGTTCTCCTCCGAAATTACAAATTGCGGAGCATTCTACGCACCATCGCAGGACCTTCGTACAAAAATCCTGTCCAAACTTGTACTAGATCTGCACCGGCGTTCAACTTCTCCTTGGCATCTGCTCCGGTGAAGATGCCACCTACGGCAATAATGGCAATAGAACTTTTTAGTCTTGAACGCAAATAAGCAATGACTTCTGTACTGCGTTCTCGCAATACTTTTCCGCTCAATCCACCGGCACCGATGGCCTCCACCTTAGATGCAGGCGTACGCAGGCCATCGCGAGAGATGGTCGTATTTGTAGCGACAATACCGTCTAGCTCCAAGCTATTGATGATGTCGATAATATCGTCTAACTGACCTTCAGTTAAATCGGGGGCGATTTTCAAAAGCAACGGCTTTTTACCCAAGGCATTATTCTTTTCCTGCACTGCTTTAAGCAGTTTTGTCAAGGGTTCTTTTTCCTGTAACTCCCTTAAATTCGGAGTGTTGGGAGAACTTACGTTGACCACAAAATAATCTACTACAGGATGCAAGGCTTCCACGCCCAAGAGGTAATCATTCAACGCCTCCTCATTAGGAGTCACCTTGTTTTTGCCAATATTTCCGCCAATGATCAGATCCGTTTTACGCTTCATCAGTCGCAATACCGCTTCATCTAGACCGCCATTATTGAAGCCCATGCGGTTGATCACGGATTCATCTTCTACCAAGCGGAACAACCTCGGTTTTGGGTTTCCGGCTTGAGGTTTAGGCGTTAAGGTTCCTACTTCGATGAAGCCAAAACCGAAACTGGCCAACTCATTGTAGAGCTTCGCATCCTTGTCGAATCCGGCGGCGAGTCCTACGGGATTCTTGAAATTCAATCCCATCACTTGTTTTTCTTGGCCTTTGACGGAACCAAAAAACACATTGACCAATGATGCTACTCCTGGAATTCGGAAGGCCCATTTCAATGTCTTAAATGTGAAATGGTGGGCCTGCTCGGCGTTCATGAGGAACAAAATGGGTCGGATGAGACTCTTGTACATGTTAATATGATTTCAATCGGGCCAAATCTCTCTTGGCATCCTTTTCTTTTAATGACTGACGCTTGTCGTAGTTCTTCTTTCCTTTGGCCACCGCAATGTTCAGCTTAATCCAGCCTTTTTCACTGATAAAGAGCTTTGTAGGAACAACCGTAGTGCCTTGATCTTTGAGTGCTTTATCGATTTTATCGAGCTCCCTCTTGCTCAAGAGCAGCTTGCGTTCGCGGATGGGATCGTGGTTGAAGATGTTTCCGTGGGACCATTCCGTCACGTTCATACCTTTTATGAACATTTCACCTTCGCTCATATAGCAATAGGCTTCCGCAATGGATGCTTTGCCCATGCGAATGCTCTTCACCTCGGTGCCTACGAGTTGTAGTCCCGCAGTGTAGGTGTCCAACCATTCATAATCGAACTTGGCGCGTTTATTTTTAATCTCCACAGATTTCATACCGCAAAGGTACGTTACTCGCGGTCTTTGAGCATCGGAACGAAGGCTGCATCTCCCAACACCTTTTGAACAAAGGTGCCGTCGGATTTTTTCTGAATTCGCACCATCTTTTGTGTGCCCTCACCTACAGGAATGATCATAATTCCACCAGGCTTTAATTGCTTGAGCAGTTCTTTGGGCACATAGGGAGCGCCGCAGGTAACGATGATGCGATCAAATGGCGCAAAAACAGGCATGCCTTTGAATCCATCGCCAAATTTTTGTTCCGCCCGGTATCCTAGCATTTGCAGCATGTGTTGGGAAAAATCGAAGAGCTCCTTCTGACGTTCGATGGTGAAAAGCTTCACGCCTAATTCACATAAAACCGCAGCCTGATAGCCACTTCCCGTGCCTATTTCGAGGATTTTTTGACCCCGTTCCACTTCTAATAATTCGCTTTGCCAAGCCACCGTTGACGGGTGAGAAATGGTCTGGTTAGCAGCGATGGGAAAGGCTTTGTCTTGATAGGCATGCTGGTGAAAACCACTTTCCAAAAACCAATGCCTTGGGATTCTATTCATCGCCTGCAATACGCGATCTCCAGCTATACCCTTCTCTTTTAAGGTATTGCATAAAATGGCGCGCTGGCCTTGATGAATGGAGGAATCGGTCATTTTCACTAGGATGAAATTACGCGCTCGTTGAGGGATTCTTCGGACTAAATATGGGTTGTTTTTAACAAAATAGAATTGGACCCCAATCATTACCTTTGAATTCCATGAAAAACTGCCTCGTCTTGGCCATCGCCGTCTTCGCATTGCTTCTACACAGCTGCGACGTCCAACCTGCACCTGAAGTCGCCTACCTCACCGTAGACACCCTCATGGTCGCGCCCAAGGCAAACCAAGGCACCGCTTCTTCAAAATTGACTACACTTTGGATCGAACAAGATGGAGAGCAAATGGGCGCTTTCACCCCTCCTTGCACCATTCCCGTCTTTGCCAAGGAGAATACCACTATCAGGTTCATCCCAGGTGTAAACCTCAATGGTTCGTACGCACAGCGCAACCAATACGAGATGTTATCTCCCAATAGTGTAACATGGGATTTAGCAGCACAAAGCACTAAAAATGTGGCCACTACTAGGACCACCTTCGAATACAATATGGCATATACCTTAGAAGTTTTGGAAGACTTCGACGACGTCGGCTTGAACTATGTGCACACCATCAAAAGTGATACTACGCTGCAATTGACCTCTGCAATCGACGAAGCGTTGAATATTGATGGTGAGTGGCCCAATAAGAGCGGGAAATATGTGCTGCCTCCTATAACACGTGGGGAATTCAAGACCTTACAGGCCTTTGACTTGCCGAAATACGGCGCAAATGTTTGGATGGAAATTGACTACAAGACGGATGTGGCATTAACCTTCGGGATTTTCGCCAACGAACCGTTGCAAAGTGTTCAAGCGCCGGTGGTTACTTTATTTCCGAACGATCAATGGAATAAAGTATATATCAACCTCGTTACTGAAGTAAGTGCGTACCCCGCCGCCCAAGATTACCACCTGTTCTTCGGAAGCATCAACACTTCTCAGGACACGACTACAACGTATATTGATAACATTAAACTGTTGTATTGAGTTATTCTAAGCGCATAGAAAGGGTCCAATTCTGGGCATACCTGCTCACCGATACCCTCAGTGGTGCCCTAGCCTATACCGCTTTGCATATCGTGCGTAAGGTCTATGTAGAGCCTATGAAATTTGGGCAAGAGGTGGCCATCAAGTTTGACGGCAAATTCTTCCTAGGCCTGCTATTGACCACCTTGGTATTTCTAGGCATCAGTGGACTGAGCGGGATCTACAGAGATTTGGCACGTAAATCAAGACTCGCCCTCGTATTCAATACTGTTGGCGGCGTGATGATTACAGCGGTGTTGCTCTTCTTCGCCATTTTCCTCGATGATTTCGTCAAAAACTACAGCCAATACTACCTCACCTTGGGGAATGTGGGCGCGTTGTTGTTCATCAGCATGAGTTTCCGATTAATTTGGAGCACCAGAGTCCGCATCCTCATCGACAAAAAGAAGCTCACCTTCCCTACCCTGATCATTGGTTCTGGAAAGGAAGCGGCAGATTTGTTGACCACCTTTACTAAGGACCGCAGCAAGGGCTACGACTTTAAAGGGTACTTATCCCTAGACGGAAATACCACCGACGAGCGCATGAAGGCCATTCCTTATTTAGGTACCGCGTCCCAATTAACCGACCTGCTCAACGACAATATCATTGACGACGTCATCATTGCCATCCCTTCCGGCAACAGCGATCTCATCGCTCGAATGATCAGTACCATTGAAAACGTCAATGTGCGGATTCACGTCTTGCCGAACGTCTTCAGTATCATTTCTGGCCAAGTCCGCATGGAGAGTTTGGGCCGGTCCCTCATCGAAGTCAAGCGCGAGCTGATCAAGCCGCACGTCGCGTTCATCAAGCGCATCTTTGATATCGTGGTAGCTGCCATTCTTTTGGTTCTTTCCTCCCCGTTCGTATTGTTTTCCATGGCCATGATTGCTGTGGGTTCTAAGGGTCCAATTTTCTTCACTCAAGAACGCCTCGGCAAACACGGGCGCACCTTCCGCATCATCAAACTACGCTCGATGTATCAAGATGCCGAAGCCCAAGGTCCTAAGCTCAGCAGTGAAGACGATCCACGTATCACCCCTTGGGGACGCACCATGCGCAAGTTCCGACTCGATGAAATGCCTCAATTTTACAATGTACTTCGCGGCGACATGAGCATCGTGGGACCGCGTCCCGAGCGCAAATTTTATTTCGACCAAATCATAGAATCGGCCCCGCAATACCGCTACCTGCTTAGGGTAAAGCCTGGCATTACTTCCTGGGGGATGGTGAAGTTTGGCTATGCGGAGAACGTGGAAGAAATGCTCGAGCGCGCGAGATACGACTTGATCTACACCGAAAACATTACCCTTCTTAACGATATCAAAATCCTCTTCTATACCTTAGTCATTGTCTTACAAGGACGGGGCAAATAAGAACCACACAAACCCAAATACATGAAGAACATCACAGTAATCGGAGCAGGAACTATGGGCAATGGTATTGCACATGTTTTCGCCCAAAGCGGATTTAACGTTCAACTCTTTGATATTAGCGAAGACGCCTTGCAGCGCGCCGTAGCCACCATTGGCAAGAACATGGACCGCCAGATCGCTAAAGAGCTCCTTAGCGAGGCTGATAAGGCAGCGGCATTGGACAGATTACAAACGGGCACTGACCTTGGTGCCGCCGTGACAGCCGCTGATCTAGTAGTTGAAGCAGCCACTGAGAATACCGCTATTAAGTTCCAATTGTTCAAGGACTTGGACGAATTGGCCCCAGCGAATTGTATCCTTGCCTCCAATACCTCTTCCATTTCCATCACCAAGATTGCGGCACAAACTTCGCGCCCGGACAAAGTCATAGGCATGCACTTCATGAATCCAGTTCCGGTGATGAAACTCGTCGAAATCATCAATGGATACAGTACTTCGAAGGAGACTACAGATGCCGTAGTGCAGATGAGCGCGTCCCTCGGCAAAGTTCCTGTGAGCTGTAACGACTATCCCGGCTTCGTCGCTAATCGAATCTTGATGCCGATGATCAATGAAGCCATCATCGCACTGCACGAAGGTGTGGCCGGCGTAGAAGAGATCGATACCATCATGAAATTAGGTATGGCGCACCCTATGGGTCCATTGCAATTGGCCGATTTCATTGGCCTCGACGTTTGCTTGAGCATTTTGAATGTGCTCTACGACGGCCTCGGAAACACCAAATACGCCCCTTGCCCATTGCTCGTCAATATGGTGACCGCAGGTAAGAAAGGGGTAAAATCCGGAGAAGGATTCTACGATTATTCAGAAGGCGTGAAAAACGCCAAAGTCAGTCAACAATTTATTTAATACCCTCACTATGAAACTACACGCTATTGCCGCTGCACTTCTATTCTCGACAGCAGCCTTTGCCCAAGTAGATTTGATCAACAAGGTCAAAGACAACGGTGCCGATGCACCCCTAGGCTACGAATGGGAAACCATCGTAGATATTGAAGCAACCCCAGTTAAAAACCAAGGTGCCTCAGGAACTTGTTGGTCTTACGCCACGACCTCATTTGTAGAAAGTGAGATGATCCGCATGGGCAAAGAGCCTATCGATATCTCAGAAATGTATACCGTGCGTAAGGTATATGAAGACAAAGGAGAAAAATACGTTCGTCTACACGGCTATTTGAACTTCGCACAAGGTGGTGCCTTGCCAGATGTCCTCTATGTGATCAAACACTACGGTGCTGTACCACAAGAAGTATATAGCGGCTTGAACTACGGTACGGAAATCAACCGCCACGGTGAAATGGAAGCCTCACTTAAGGGGATTTTGGATGCTGTGATTGATAACAAAAACGGCAAACTAAGCCCAAGCTGGCAAAAAGGCTTCAACGGCGTATTGGACGCCTACCTTGGTGATGATCCTGCGCAGTTCGGATACAATGGAAAGACCTACACCCCACGCACCTTTGCGGATGAAGTGATCGGCATCAACCCGGACGACTACGTACAACTCACCTCTTGAACGCACCACGAGATGTATGCACCATGCCAAATCCAAGTACCGGACAACTGGACTTGGGGAACATCTTACAACCTGCCACTCGACGAAATGATGGAAGCCATCAACACCTCTCTCGAGGCGGGCTACCCAGTTGCTTGGGCTTGTGATGTGAGCGACAAAGGCTTCTCGATCAAAAACGGTATCGCCGTGATGCCTAACCAGAGCTGGAGCGACATGTCTTCAGAAGAAGCGCAGGCAGTGTACAGTGCACCACACGAAGAGGCAGTGGTAGACCAAGAAATGCGTCAGGAGCAATACGACAATTACCTCACCCAAGACGACCACGGTATGGTCATTCAAGGAATGGTAAAAGATCAAGAGGGCAACCTTTTCTACATCATCAAGAACTCTTGGGGTGATATCCCAAATGATTACCGTCCAGGATATTTGTATGCGTCAGAAAGCTATGTGCGCTTGAAAACCATCAGCGTGATGATGCACAAAGATTCTATTGCGAAGTCAATGAAAAAGAAATTGGAACTATAAACCCGTTCCACTCTAGTATTGAGCCGCTTACCCTTGGGTGAGCGGCTTTTTTTGTACTCTTTGAGAAACGGCAAATACCACCAAGGCAATGCTCATCCCCAGTACAGCTCCGGCCATCACATCAGTAATCCAATGCGCCATCAGATACACTCTCGAGATTGCTACAGCAATAGCGCAAAAAACAGCAAACACTTGAATGGCGGGACGGCGCCAATGCAAGGCTATTAGGGTGAAAAACACGAAAGCTGTGGTTGTATGACCGCTCGGAAAAGCGAATTGTAGCGGGAGTTCTAGTTCTGTGGCCAATTGTGTTTGGCTCCACTCAATAACCCCCATAGGCCGCGGTGACGGCGCAAAGACGAGCTTCTTTAATAATTGGACCAACAAACTTGATAAAATTCCAGCAGCCACAAACTCTCCGGCACGCCACCACGCCTTTTGTAAGGCGTAGGCTATGATCACCAGTACAAACATGGGACCTTCGCCCCATCCTGTGATGAAGCCCATCCAAGTGTAGCCTCGAGGGGAATACCAATGGTGGTGCAAGGCTAATTGGGCCTCGACCTTATCTGGAAAAAAGGATAAAAAAATCCCGCAGGCCATAACAAACAGGACTGCGGGTATGCTGAAATACGGAATGTGCTTCATTATGCGCCGAGAATGTGCTGCAATTCGTGAATTTGGCTTTCCCACAGTTGCTTCGCTTCTTCCATTTCTTCTGGCTCTGCAAAATCTGTCACAATTACAGACGTATCGTGAGTAATGGCATCTACCTCAATGCGGAACTCGAAATAGCAATCCAAACCATCCTCATCATCGCTGAGCCATCTGAAACGCACCATTTTGTCTTGCTGTTTTTTCAGCAGTTTCGCTTGCTCCTCCGAACCGTCCCAAAAGAACGTGAACATTTCCGTACGCGAATTTACATCGTCACAAAACCACTCGCTCAATCCTGAGGGAGTACTCAAGAATGGGAATAGCATTTTTGGGGAGGCACGTAATGGGAATTCTAGTTCAAATTTTTCTTTTTCCATGGTAGTAGTATCGTGTTTGCAATATAACACGGCGCGTCATATTTCCAAGAGTTTAGCGGATTTTGTTAATTTCAAACCGCTATTCACACACTCGCATGAAACAAAACTCCTCCATCTTCACCCAAGCCATTATCTGGGTCGCCGCACTTGGCTATTTCGTTGACATCTACGACTTGCTGTTATTCAGCATCATAAGAATCCCTTCCCTTCGGTCTATAGGCGTGGACAACGTCTCAGATGTAGGGCTGCTGATCCTAAACACACAGATGTTCGGTTTATTGCTCGGAGGAATCCTTTGGGGCGTATTAGGAGATAGATTAGGTCGCACCAAAGTCCTATTCCTATCCATAGCACTGTATTCCATTGGAAACATCCTGAATGGCTTCGTGCAAACGGGCACGCAATATGCCATTATCCGATTCATAGCGGGCATAGGCCTCGCCGGCGAACTTGGCGCGGGTATTACCCTGGTTTCTGAACTACTGCCTAAGGAAAAGCGTGGCATAGGTACTTCTGTAGTCGCAGGTGTTGGTCTTACAGGTGCCGTACTGGCTTTCTTCATTGCCCAATGGTTTGATTGGCGTACCTGCTACTTCATCGGCGGTGGTTTAGGACTGGCACTACTCCTCTTGCGTTTAAGTGTCTTTGAAAGCGGCTTGTTTGAGAAGATGGAAAAGAATACGACAGTAGTCCGCGGTAATTTCTTCATGCTCTTTAATAAACGTGAACGATTTATGCGCTACCTGCGCAGCATCTTGATCGGTCTGCCCACTTGGTTCGTCGTCGGCATTCTGATCAGTTTCTCTCCAGAATTCGCACGCCAATTAGGCATCGAAGCCACCATAGATCCAGGAATCGGGATTATGATTTCCTATTCCGCCATCGCCGTTGGGGACGTAGTGATTGGACTACTCTCACAACGTCTGCAATCCCGCAAGCAAGCCATGCACGTTTTTTACGGCATTACCATCATAGGTATGGTCGTTTTCTTCACGGCCACCACCCCACTTCAATTGTACATTTCCACAGGCATCATGGGCTTTGGGACCGGATTTTGGGCAGTATTCGTCACTATTGGAGCCGAAAATTTTGGGACCAATTTGCGCGCCTACCGCCGCTACCACTATCCCAAACATGGTCCGTGGATCTCTAAACGGCATCTCTGCCCTCTTCATCGGCCTCGGCAGCTACATGAGCTATGTAGGAAGTGGTATTACCACAGCTGTAATAGTCATGGCCATTACCTATTGGGCCATCTCAGGGCTCGATGAAACCTTCGGAAGGGATTTGGATTTTATTGAAGAGTAGGGCTCGTTCGAGATTGCAAGCTTTTGCTGCGCAAAAGACTTGCGGCTCCGGTGGGGAGCTTTACACCAACAAGCCTTGAAGCGCCTTCAGCGCTTTGCTCGTTCGAGATTGCAAGTTTTTGCTGCGCAAAAGACTTGCGGACTCCGGTGGAGAAGCTTTACATCAACAAGCCTTGAAGCGCCTTCAGCGCTTCTGGTCTTTTTTCATGCCTATGCACTTTTGTGCAAGCACAAGTGCAGGCATAAAAAAAGCCCTGATGCTGTGCATCAAGGCTTTCTTGTTGTAGCGAGAGAGAGACTTGAACTCTCGGCCTCCGGGTTATGAATCCGACGCTCTAACCAGCTGAGCTACCTCGCCATTTCGTGGGGTGCAAATATAAACACCGCCAACATATTTGAAAGTCTTTTTTTAGATTTTAAAAACAAGAAGGTGGTAGATGAGTTATAGGGTAAAGCACTTTGTATTCCATGGAAACTTTGATTTACATCTTGACCGTCGGCTTTCTTGCCACCACCCTGATCACTTTTCGCGTGATTGACGCACTGGCAAAGGAATTAGCCGAATTGAAAAAGAAACTCAATCAATAAAAAAAGCCGGCAGAAGCCGGCTTTTTTTATCTCGTCATTTCTAGTTCATACAACCAGTAGAAACTGTTGCCCGTATTGGGATCGTAATCATAGTGGTTGTACTGCAGGTACATGGAATCCTCCGCTGCATTGATGTGCCAATTCAAACATTGCTCCCAGTTCATAAAGAATTGGTCCGTAGACCATGAATATTGCCAATATTGGTACATATGGTCGTTTAGTGCATTTTCATTAAGGATAAACCGACCACCTTTCTCTAACGTACATGTAGTAGAATAATCCTCATCCGCAGCGGGTAATTGACCAACAGCGGCGTGTTCGCGATGAACTTCGATGTTCCATCCGCTGCGATAGAATCGCTCAGTATTGGTTACTGTTGGTTCCTGAGGTTCACATGAAAGCAACGAAGCTGCTGCGAAGGTTAAGAATAATAGTTGTTTCACTTATTGGGGTTTGAATAAGTTCAAATTTACCATGAAAGAGCAAATTTTGGGCCAATTACTCCAAAGGTTTGTCCCAAACTCACATCACTCTTCCAACGCTTTGTTTTAGCACGTGTTGTCGCTGAATTTTGACGGGCTTCATGATAGTTCTCATAGACCACCTTTCCGATGAATTCACCAATGACTGCACCTGCAACTAATTCACTCACCCAATGATTATGACCACGAATATCATAGACTAAGGCCGTAGTTGCCAATGCATAAGGAACCCAGCTGCGATCGAATACTCTGCTATTTACGCTTGCAAAGGCGAAGAACATCGTCGCATGATAGGATGGAAATCCTGTGCCATAAGCCTCGGAGTGTAAATACACTGGATGAAAATTGAAGAAATCATAAGGGCTTTGAACAAAGGGATATTGGCTGTCGCGATCTGAGCCTACCCCCCCTAATGGCCTTGCCGGCCGATGTCGCGCTACTAATGTTTTTAGAACCACATGACTAACCATATATGATTCTACCACAGCTTTGACAGTGAGAATTCCTGCTTCCTGCATCTTTTCATTTCCGCTAATCAGCCCTGCGGCATACATTGCGGTTACGCCCGAATACATATAACCATCTACTCCACCGCCCCAACGACCTAGCACTGGTACGCCAGGAAAAAGAGAAGGAAAGGAAACCACATCTCGTACATATACATCCAACGGCTCAATGTTCTCCTGAAAAAACTTCGTGGTTTGGTAATCTGTGGCCACTAAAGCAAAGAGCTTAATAGCATTTGCCGTTCGGTTCGGATTATTCCAAGGGCGTTGTATGATCGCCTTTGCATCATCATCTATGGTCGCGATGGTATTGCGAATAATACCCAAGCGGGTTTCTTTGATGCTGCGATCAGGCTCGAATTGGATCTGCGCCTTCACGGCAAGCGATAAAAAAAGCGCTACAGCCAACCAGCCATAGCGCTCCATATGATTTTTCATCTGTAGAGGTTTGGTTGTCCCCCGAATTTACTTATTCCCAAGTAAACAATGGGCGATCTTGCATCATTTTAACCACTTCCTCGCCTACTGCCTTGATGTGGGCATCAGAATCAATGTTCATGACTACGCGATCAATCAAATCTGCGATAGTATCCATATCTCCTTCTTTCAAACCACGTGTAGTGATTGCAGGTGCTCCCAATCGAATACCCGAAGTCGTAAATGGACTCTTATCGTCGAATGGAACCATGTTTTTGTTGGCCGTAATGTGCGCACGTACGAGGGCTTGCTCTGTAGCTTTACCCGTGACACCTTTATTACGCAAATCAATCAACATCAAGTGGTTATCCGTACCGCCTGAAATAATATCATAACCGCGGTCTACGAACGCTTTGGCCATAGCTGCGGCGTTTTTCTTTACTTGGAGTTGGTAGTGGAAGAACTCGTCGGTCAATGCTTCGCCGTAGGCAACCGCTTTTGCCGCAATAACGTGCTCCAACGGACCACCTTGGATCCCTGGGAAAATCGCCATATCCAGGATATTTGACATCATTTTCACCTCACCCTTGTTATTAGTTTCACCCCATGGGTTAGGGAAATCTTCGCCCATCATGATCATACCACCACGTGGACCACGCAAGGTTTTGTGTGTGGTTGTCGTAACAATGTGACAATGCGGCATAGGATCGTTCAAGATTCCTTTGGCAATCATACCTGAAGGGTGAGAAATATCTGCCAAAAGGATGGCACCTACTTCATCAGCGATGTCACGGAAACGAGCGAAATCAATATCGCGGCTATATGCAGACGCACCTGCAATGATCATGCGTGGCTTGCACTCCTTCGCTTTGGCCTCGATAGCATCGTAGTTCAACAATCCCGTTTCCTTCTCTACACCGTAGAATTCCGCGTTATAAGTCTTACCAGAGAAGTTCACAGGTGAACCGTGTGTCAAGTGACCTCCGTGGCTCAAATCAAAGCCCAATACTGTATCGCCAGGCTTCATCACTGCGAGATATACCGCAGCATTAGCCTGAGAGCCTGAGTGAGGCTGAACGTTCACATATGCAGCGCCGTATAGCTCCTTCGCACGATCACGCGCCAAATCCTCAACGACATCCACGATTTCACAACCGCCGTAATAACGCTTGCCTGGGTAGCCTTCCGCATATTTGTTAGTCAATACAGAACCTTGCGCCTCCATCACTTGAGGGGAAGCAAAATTCTCAGAAGCGATCAACTCAATACCGTTGATCTGGCGTTGTTTTTCTTGGGCGATTAAGTCAAAGATGGTTGTATCTCTCATGGTACTTTTACTTGAAGCACCAAAAGTACTGCGGACTAACGAATTAAACCACCCTATTTATACACATTAGAAGGGGTCCGACCAACGAGTGTCCGTATAGACATTTGAACCCGTCAAAGTCTTTACAAACGCTTCTAAAGCCGCGCGTTCAGTGGCTGTGAGCTCTAATTGCAATCTATTGGGTCCACGTCTAAGGCGCATGTCTAAGGTGTTGTTATTCACATCAGGGATGACTTCATTGTAGTGTTCTATGACCGTTTGAAATTCAATAAAATCACCGGTATGCATCATAGGACCATTGGGTTGACCATTAGGGCCGATAACATCCCTCAAGGATGGGGAACGGGTGTTGGTGAAATCCGCACTTGCCGGATCACCAGCGACATGATCAACGCCATTGTTTCCAGAATTTGGATCGATATCAAATTCAGGAGGTTGATGACAGCCCGCACATCCTGCACCGCCACCGGTTCGAATACCATTGATATCAACATTTGGAGGAGCTAAGAACAAGGCTTTACCTTGATTCTCCTGCGGGGTGAAGTTTGAAAAAGGCTGGGGCAATGCTGCTTGATTGGTGTACCCATCGTCAAACTTGGCATCGTAACTCTCAATTGAATTGACAAAATCTGTCAACGCCTCTCCCATTTTTCCTAAAGTCACGGTGCTATCGCCATCATAGACCCAAGCGAACAGTTCTCGGTAATACGCAAGGTTTTGAAGACGTGTGACCAATTCGCTTACGCCAGGCTGACCGTTAGTCCCACTGAATCCCATCTCAACGTGGTCTTGGATGGGCTGTACTACTTGGGCCTCAAGGTCGATGGCGCGCTCATCCCAGAACATTTTTTGCTCTACTGCAAACCTGTTATTGACTAAACGCATACTATGTCGTCCCGTGAGCCCCCCGTTCAAGCCTACACTGCGCTGCGCAGTATCCGAAAATGCAAAAGCTTGCTGGTGGCAAGAACCACAGGCTATGGTTTGATTGTCGCTCAACGCCTTATCATAAAACAAAACACGACCCAGGGTTGCTTTCTTATCGTCTACAGCTACTCCACCTCTATTGTCTTTCTGAAATTAGACCGGCGCTTGGCTTTCATACGAATATGGAGGTTCCACCGGCACACTAGTTCCAAAGGCTGCATAGACGGCTTCGAAAGGCTCCGCCGGTGTAGGCTTGTTTTTACCACAAGAGGTGGCGAACAAGGCTCCAGCGGTGATGGCGACAAGAATTGGGGTTGATTTCATAGGCTGTGTTTCTACTTTGACGACTTTGAATTGAAAAGGTTTAAAGCGCTATCAAATCCATTTCTTCAATCAACCACTGCTGTCCAGCGAACTTATCTATGATAAACAGCACATAACGGCTGTCCACCATGATGTTACGACAGATGTTGGCATCAAAGTTCACATCACTCATCGTCCCTTCCCAGATACGATCGAAATTCAAGCCAATGAGCTCTCCACGTGCGTTCAACACCGGAGATCCGCTGTTCCCTCCAGTGGTGTGATTCGAAGCGATATTACATACCGGAAGCTTGCCGTTTTCTGAATATTGACCGTAGTCTTTGTTGTCGTACAACTCGATCAGTTTACTAGGCATATCAAATTCGTAATCGCCTGGCTTGTATTTGGCCATCGCTCCGTCGAGGTACGTAGTGGTTCCATACGACACGGCATCGCGAGGGCTTACTCCTTCTAGCTTTCCGTAGGTCACCCGCAGCGTGCTATTGGCATCTGGGTAGAAGTTTCGCTCAGGAAATACTTCCATCAATGCACGCATGTATTCGGCCGAGAGTTCGGTCGCCTTTTGCAACAAGGCATTGTCCGGTGATACAGCGTAAAATGCTTGGAATGCCGATGTATTGAAATTGCTGGCTGTAGGTGCAACTGCTGTTAATTCAATAGGTTCATCTTTAGTGGCCAATTCTACCAACGCATCAATCTCATTATGAACCGTACTTACAAACGTCGCCTCGTCCATATCCCCCAATAGGTCTGGGAAGGTTGCCAACGCCATAGAAAGCATGGCCGCGGTGGTTTTTTCACTGACCGTGCGGCTGTAGTTCTGATTGAACTCAACTAGAGCCACGTCCATATCAACATCAGATTTCGCGCGTTGCAGTTGGCTCATCAATGAGAACCACTCCATTCCGTAGTAGATGGTTTCGATGAATTCGTTGCGCTTGAGTTGACCATCTGCAATCTGCGTATTGTTCACGGCAATTTCGTCCAACAGGCCGCTGTATTTGTCCCAAAGGTTGGCATCAGCCGCAATGCGGGCCGTGAATTCGGCTTCGATTTTGCGTTTGCGGTCTAGGCCTTTGGAGAATTGGACCCCTTCAATCTGCCCAATCCATTTTTTCCATCCGTTGGCAATACGAGCATATTTTGAAGCATACTTCAGCTGTACCTCCGCATCCGCGCGCATTTCACTGTCCATGATAGATAAGAGAACATCGCGGATTTCTACACGACGGGCGTTTTCAACATTGACCAGCTGATCCATTTCAACCGCCGTTAGATATTCCTGAGTGCGGCCAGGGTACCCAAAACCATGGTGAATTCACCCGGGGTACGCGGCGCAATGTTCACTTTCAAGTGCTGCGCCGGTGTAAAGGCATTTCCGTTCTCGTCGTATACTCGGAACAAGCTGAAATCCCCGGTGTGACGCGGGAACACCCAGTTGTCCGTATCCGCGCCGAACTTACCGATGGAACTCGGAGGCGCACCTACCAGGCGTACATCGTTGTATTTGATGGTGGCCAACAGGAAGAATTGGTTGTTGCCGAAAAATGGAACGACTTTGTACGTGAGGTTTGGGTTGTCCAATTCTTTGGCTTCAATCAAGGCCGCCTCTATTTCTTTGAATTTATCGCCGGAGTTCACCAAGGCATTGGTCACATCTTCCATATAGACCAATTGCTCTACGAACAACCCTGGGTTTTTCAACTCCTCGTCCATGGAACGCGCCCAAAAACCATCCTTTAAGTAGTTGTGCTCCATCGAGCTCTGCTTTTGGATCTGACCGTATCCACAGTGGTGGTTGGTCAATACGAGTCCTTTGGAAGAAATGAATTCGCCCGTACAGAAACCGCCAAAACTTACGATGGCATCTTTCAAGGAGCTGTGGTTTACGCTGTAAATGTCCTCGGCACTGAGCTCGCAGCCCATCGCTTGCATTTCTGCGATGTTATTGTTCAGGAGCATGGGGATCCACATGCCTTCCTTCGCAGATAATTGGACACTAAAAACTAAGATTGTGATTAGGGTAACGATTTTCTTCATCTCTTCTATGTAATTTGCGGAGTGTAAACTTAATCATTAGCAATGAAGAAATTTCTCCTAGCAGCGGTAAGTGCTGCTTTTTTGGCCGCTTGTTCGGCTCCTGAAGGAACATTCAATCTTTCCATAGATATTCCAGAGGCCGGAAACAGCCCCGTACGCATCTCTTTAGAAGATAACCAAATCCTTTTCGAAGGTGAACTCAAATGGCGGAAGTCTAGATGTAAACGTAGACGATATCCTACCACAACACGTGATGGTGCAAATCGAGCAACTCGGTGCACCGGGAATGTACTTCCATGAAGGAACAGATGTAAGCATTGCCTTCGATTCGATCGCAGGTTTCAACATTACTGCCGGTGCCTTCCAAGATTCAGTGACCGCTTTCAACCAACGAGGCGAGATCTTCAATAACACCATGGGCATGCTTGAGATCAAGTTCCGCGATGCCATGACCATGAACGATACTGCCGCCCAAGAGCAAATTCGCGCAGAGGCGATGAACCTCATCGCGAGCCAATCTAAATCAGTAGTGAAGTTCGCCAAGAACAACAATTTACTCGGTGCAGCCATCATTCTAAGCCAAGCGACCTCAGATATTACGTACCAGGACTTCATCCAAGTACGCGACCAGATCTCTGAAGAATACCACGCTTGTCCAGATTACGAAAAAATACAGGCCAAAATCGAAGAACTTGAGCGTTCCCAAATAGGCGCCAACTTCCAAGACTTCACCCAAGCCACCCCAGAAGGCGAGCTATTGAGCATTTTGAGCGTCGAAGGAACCTACGTATTAGTAGATTTCTGGGCTTCATGGTGTGGCCCTTGTCGTGCCGCTAACCCAGCGTTAGTAGCTGCATATAACGCTTACCATGAAAAAGGATTCAACATTGTCGGCATTAGCTTGGACCAGGATGCTGAGAAGTGGAAAGCAGGGATCGAAGCCGACGGTTTGCCTTGGCCACAAGTGAGTGACTTGAACTTTTGGAAAAATGAAATCGCCGTGTACTATGGCATTCAATACATTCCTCAAAACATCTTGTTGGACGATAATGGCGTGATCGTTGGAAAGAACTTATCGCCAGAAGAGTTGAACAACTTCTTGATGAACAACCTTTAAATCAAGCCTTGACGACGGCGGAGTACCCACTCTAATGCGGCAAGCAACAATGCAAGTCCCCAGTACCACCACGTGTAGTGCTGGGGATTTTTTATGGCCAATTCCATCGTCTGACGCTCGAATTCCCAAGCTTCATAGGCTGTGGTATTGCTATCGCTTGCGACCCATTGCGCCTGTTGCATCCACTCATTCATCAATCTTTGATTGTAAGGACGGATGGCTTCAATATCGCCCTCGACAACCTCTACGCGCTCTTGAGCGACAAAATCTTCCCCATCACGAGTCATGGACATTCTGATATCGAAGGTGCCAGCTGCAGTGAATTGGGTAGTAAAGCCATAGATGCCAGATTCACTCTCTTCAATCACAGGAACATCTACGAGCTCCTCTCCTTTCCAAATCTCAATCCTACTACTGGCCTGCTTTGGCAAGCCATCTGACCCTATGAGCGCGAGCGTCCAAGAGGCTTGTTGTCCCTTGAGTGGACTTGAATTTCCACTGTAGGAGATGCGAGGCGGTGTGGTACGAGCAATGAATTGGTCCAAATAATCCTCAAAAACAGCAATGACTTTTTCATCCTCTAGCGCCGAACGGTACCAGTGCACCTGAGATAAATCCAGCAAGCCCTCCTGTGAAGTCCAAAGTTTTACCGCATTCGGCAATGAGGATTTTCCAGGCTTGTACACCTGAGCAAAATCAAATGCATTGGGCAATCCCCCACTCAACTTCAATATTTCCTTATCCTCGGGGGCGGACACCTTACCAATGGTGATGATGTTCGAAACCGTACGTTCACCTACAATACCATAGCGACGTTTTTTGGCCCAACGGCGCACCATCATTTCATGCGGATGCGCAGCATCACTCAAAAGCCCCACTTTACGGTACTCCTTCTCCACTTGGACCCAAACAGTCCTTTGATCTGTTTGACTGCCTGAGGTTGCCACAACTTTTACTGCATATGTGCCCAATTCCTCCGGCGCCTTCAACAAACCTTCTACGCCCTGCAATTGCTGGCCATTCCATTGAAGCGTGAGATCAACCTCTCCACGAGATAATTGGACCTTGTAAGGAAAGGTAGAACCGGCCACAACACGCGGAGGGACGGAAATACCCTGAACCAAAGACGGCGCATCGAGCGGATTGGCCGGCATCATGTACATCCCTACTGGCGCAGTAACCGAGGAATGTATAGATTCAATATGCCCATCACCTATATAAATCCAAGGCTGCTTGAGCAGGAATGGCATCATTAGCATACGGTACAGTCATGCACTGTAACCCCTGTCCTTGGTGTGTCCCATGAATCTCCTCAGCAAGACGCATCGCATCACCCTTTACGGAACGAGAAGTATCCGCTAAAATCCAAAGCACCTGAGGTCGATCTACCTCCTGCTTCCTCTCGAGTGCCGGAGCCAGAATGGCATAGACCAGCAATGCCATCCAACCAAAACGAAGAAAAGCCAGAATCCACACGGACTCTGGCTTTTTACTTGATGTATAATATAAAACGAACGCTGCTGCAGCGCCTACAAATAAGGCTATACCAGCTGCGCCGAGACTCGTCATCAGGTCAACATTCCACCACAAACGTTCATGACTTGACCGGTAATGTAACCGCTCATATCAGAAGCCAGGAATAAACACGCGTTAGCCACATCTTCTGGGCTACCGCCGCGTTTCAATGGAATACCGTCGCGCCATTGTTGTACGGTCTTTTCATCCAATACAGCGGTCATCTCTGTTTCGATAAATCCAGGTGCGATGGCATTACAACGAATGTTGCGTGAACCTAATTCCAATGCCACAGATTTCGTAAAGCCAATGATACCTGCCTTAGAAGCTGCATAGTTGGCCTGTCCCGCATTTCCCTTCACACCCACAACTGAGCTGATGTTCACGATAGAGCCCGAGCGTTGCTTCAAGAACGTACGCTGCACCGCTTTGGTCATGTTGAACACAGAGTTCAAATTCACCTCAATCACACGAGTGAAATCTTCCTCAGTCATGCGCATCAACAGCATGTCCTTGGTGATTCCAGCGTTATTTACAACGATATGAACGCCGCCGAAGTCCTCAACGACCTGCGCCACTAATGCCTCTGCATCCTCCATTTTAGAAGCATCAGAGCGGTATCCTTTCACAGTAGTACCGTATTGTTTTAATTCTTCTTCTAAAGCCTGTCCCTTTTCGACAGAACTCAAATAGGTGAAGGCAACATTTGCGCCTTCTTTAGCGAAAGTCTCAGCAATTCCTTTACCAATACCTTTCGAGGCCCCAGTAATGATGGCGTTTTTCCTGAAAGTAAACCCATATGATTTAATTAAGTGCGGTTTTATTCGAGAGCAAACCTACGGCATTATCGTCTTTATACGCAACAATAAAAGCCCGTTCAAATCCCATATTTATGACCAATTCCAAAAATTCCTGTGCCTAGGAAGGGAAGCAAATTGGCCCAATTTTATACGTGTGTAAGCGCTATCTTGCGCAAAGGACATAGCTGAAAGACCGTGACTCAATTCACTCATATCCAAGTCTTTATATGCTCCAACTTGAATTGAAAAAACAAGACCAGTGTTCGGCTTTAAAACGGTATCCACCACCGCTCCGTTGCGCCACATTTCAACCTGCATTGCCCCTACTTCTTCCTCAGAAGGTCCCGAGGGGCGAAGGAATAAAAAGACCGCTATGGCACTCGAAATGACCACCAAGCCCCATGGCAACCAAGCCAGGGCACCCGAAGACTTCTCTTGTTGGGATTGAGCAGCCGCTTTTAACTGGGCATTTTCTTGCTCCAATTTCGCGATACGCTCTTTCGTTTTAGGTGATAGAAATTCCATAGTTCTACAGTGGTGCAACTAAGATACCGATGATTGTGCCAATCATGAACAAAATGGTCTGAATAATGAAGCCAATGTTGTTCAAGATCACCAACGCCCAATGCATTTCCCCAAAGCGCTTCCAAGTCAGCGGCGGCTTGCTCACTGGGGCCTTCATTCCCTCCTCACGCTCCAACTGAACTTCAGTCTTCACCGCATAAGGCGCTCGACACCCGCTACACGTATATGAGTACTTGTCCATGGCTGGATCTACCTCATACCACTGGGTACACTTGGGGCATTTGATTTCTTTCATAGAACGAAGGTACGGCCAAAGGCAACAAAAAAGCCGCCTCACAATGTGAAGCGGCTCTATACTTTTCAATAGTCTTATTACTTACCAAGCAATTTAGCCATAGCAGTACCTAGATCCGCTGGCGAATCAACTACAGTAATGCCACAATCGCGCAAAATCGCCTTCTTAGCAGCCGCTGTATCCTCAGCCCCACCTACAATCGCACCTGCGTGGCCCATTGTACGTCCTGCCGGTGCAGTTTCACCTGCGATAAAGGCTACCACTGGCTTCGTTCCGTTTTCTTTGATCCACTTACCTGCTTCAGCCTCTAGCTGACCACCGATCTCGCCAATCATGATGATACCTTCAGTCTCCGGATCGTTCATCAACAACTCCACCGCTTGCTTTGTGGTTGTTCCGATAATAGGATCACCACCGATACCAATAGCCGTAGTCTGACCCAAACCAGCTTTTGTACACTGGTCTACAGCCTCGTACGTCAATGTACCTGATTTACTTACGATACCTACGGTACCCTTGTTGAAGATGAAACCAGGCATAATACCCACTTTCGCTTCACCAGCCGTCATTACACCAGGACAGTTCGGGCCAATCAACGTACACTCTTTGTCTTTCAAGTACTCCTTCACCTTTACCATATCAGCTACCGGAATACCTTCTGTGATACAAATGATCACTTTGATACCCGCTTCAGCAGCCTCCATAATACCATCAGCAGCAAAGGCTGGTGGAATAAAGATGATAGAAGTGTCTGCACCCGCTTTCGCAACGGCATCCGCTACTGTGTTGAATACCGGACGGTCAAGATGCGTCATGCCTCCTTTTCCTGGAGTCACTCCACCTACTACATTCGTTCCGTACTCAATCATCTGAGTAGCATGGAACGTACCTTCTTTACCGGTAAAACCTTGGACAATAATCTTAGAGTCTTTGTTGACTAAAACGCTCATTGGAAATCGATTTTCTGTGAAATACTCGGCAAATGTACTACCCAAGGCGCAATCGCTTTCCCTCGAATTCAAATTTCTTTGCTCATTACTTATCGATGTATCTTTGCGCCATGTTGAGAGACGATATCATATGCGCGTTATCTACGCCACAAGGGGTAGGTGCACTAGCGATAGTTAGAGTTAGTGGGGCCAATTCCGCCGCACTCCTCTCCCCTTACTTCACCTCGAAGCGGGCACAGAAATTGGGCCTTGAATCCCACCGCGCCTATTTCGGGGATTACAGCATCGCAGGCGAGCATATTGACGAGGTCCTGATTACTTTCTTTGAAGAAGGCAAGAGCTTCACTGGAGAGGAAAGCTTTGAAATCAGCTGCCACGGCTCACCATATATCGTCGCCCGAATCATGGAAAGCTTGCTCGAAGCCGGAGCTCGTTTGGCCGACCCTGGAGAATACACCATGCGTGCCTTTATGAACGGTCGCATGGACCTTGCCCAAGCCGAGGCGGTGGCAGATTTGATCCATGCAGAGAACAAAACCATGCACGATGTGGCCTTGCGCCAACTAAAAGGTGGCTTCTCCAACGAAATCTCTACATTTAGAGAAGACTTGGTCCACTTCGCCTCGATGATTGAGTTAGAATTAGATTTTAGCGAGGAAGATGTAGAATTCGCATCAAGGAAAGATCTACTCGACATGCTGCATTCGCTGAAAACTAAGGTCAATGCGTTGATTGATAGTTTCAAGTACGGCAATGCACTAAAAAAAGGTATTGCCACTGCAATCCTCGGCGCCCCAAACGCTGGCAAATCCACTTTATTAAATGCCCTGCTTGGTGAGGATCGTGCCATAGTCAGTGCTATTGCTGGTACGACCAGAGATACGGTTGAGGACACATTCAACTATGGCGGATTGACCTACAGATTAATTGATACCGCAGGGATTCGAGAGACGGAGGATTATGTGGAGAAAATTGGTATTCAAAAGGCGTTCGAGCAAGCCGAAAAAGCCGATGTCATTTTCTACCTCATTGACGCCACTAACGTCGAAGCGGATCTTGAACAGCGTATTGCACATTTGGAACAATCGGCCTCTCAAGCAGAATTGTTCTTGTGCATCAATAAATCCGATCAAGCCGATACGATAGAAATTCTAACAAGATTGGAAGGTTCGAAACGCCAAATCTTCGAAATAGCCGCCAAGACTAAAGAAGGACTCAATGAGCTCCTCGCCGAACTAAAGGAGGCCACCGCTTGGACCTCACACAGTGCCTCTCAAACCATTGTAACTAATGCACGTCACGCCGATGCTTTGCGCAGAACCTCTTTGGCGCTAGATAAAAGTATCGAAGCGGTAGAACTCAGTATTCCTGGGGATTTATTGGCTCAGGACTTGCGATTGGCACTCGATGGATTGGGTGAAATTACTGGCACCATATCAACCGACGACCTGTTGGCCAACATCTTCAGCAAGTTCTGTATCGGGAAGTAAAAACCCCTCCAAACCAAAGCTTGAAGGGGTCGTTACACAAATTCGTTTGACTTAATCAAACATTCGCTTCTTTGAAGAAGCATTCCATCCCATAGATAATCCGAATCTAAAAGACGAGCCATCCTTTGGAGGGATGAAATACGCATTAATGGGGAAGTTCATCTCCCCGCTTTTTACTGTTTTACCTACTGAGAACACCAAGGCTGTACTCACACCGTACACTCCACGAGAATCGAGCTGGCCATCCATCGTTTTAGTGATATCCAGGGTTGGGCCAAAGGCAAATTCCCATCCAGAATTGTTGTTACGCAATCCATTTAGCAAGGTAACATTTGGGACAAAGCGGTTGGCTTCGAGGCCACTAACTAAGGGAATAAATTCAGCCAATGCCTGCCAATTTCCTGTGGTGATGTAGGCTTTTTCAAACTGGTAACCGAACTGAGACATAATGGGAATCTTTTGATCGAAACCTCCTTCACTCGCTGGCTTAGCAAGAATTTGAGCATTAGCACCAGTGACAAAACCGAAGCCCATACGTGGACCTTCTGCAACAATAGTGCGGTCAAAAGGATTGTTTAATATGTTCTCATAATCGTTAGCTACAGTAACTCGACGGACCAATTCCGGATCATTTTCCAAGCCCATCATGTCTTTCAAGGTAAGTTCGGCCATGAGTAGGTCATTCTTCGGCACATCTACATAGTTGCGATTGGCACTGTTCACGAAAGAGCCTTGAGCTACATCGAACAATCTTACGGTAGTACTTACTTTCTCACCGAGCAAGTTCATAGAGCCAGTAAGAATAAAATCTACTTCTAGCTTCTCCCCTAACTCTTTCAAACAGATTCTTGAGAAACAACCAGTGAAGTCTACATCATCACGTTCAGAGATGTATTCCACATCATAGCTATCAATGACCTCATAGCCTTCCATATTAATCATCTCTAAGGTCAACTTTTGAATAATCTGTTGACGAGCTACTTCATCATAACCTCGGGTGTCGAAGTCTAAGACTGCCACTGATGGAGTCTTTTGCGCAAACAATGCTACAGTCAACATTGTAAGAATGGTAGTTAATTTGAATTTCATAACGAATTGTGTTTTGATTATGGTGCTAAGTACCCTCGATTAAAATGCTCCCACAATTCAAAAAATCCCGTTATACGTCTTTTTATGTGGTTTTATACAGACCTAAATCGGACAATAGAATAATTATCACTCATATTTGAGACAATAGTATGTGATGAGCCTGCAGTACATTTGCAAACAAAGACTCAGCTTTGAAAAAAGACATCATCATTCCAGAGGTTAAAAATGTTTACGTCGCAGCCATTCAACGCGAAGATGAACAAGGCAATAAGAACTGGTGGGTACACATTATCAATGATACTGAAGGTCCATTAGAACATTTGATGATTCAGAGCCGTGGATATAGTGACTTGGAAACAAAAGGAGGCAAACAAACAGCTACCTTAAGAAAGGCCATTAAAGTTCTGCCTGCAAGAAGCGCAGCGAAGCTAGAACCCATCATGCCCGAGGTTTTTGATCTATTCAACGAGTATTGGATCAGCTTTTTCGAAGGTGGTCAAATGAAGGATCGGAAGTACATTTTTGGCCCACATACCATTGATGCCAATTTCATGGACCCTATTCCCGTCTTACAAGTACAGGGAATCTTGGTGCGTTAGGAGGCGCTGTAATCCTCTCCTTTTCGAACTCGGTGCCATACGATCCAAGCCAGTGAAGCATTGACCATGTAGAACGCGTATTTAGCGACGTAGGCAATGTTGCCAAACAGAATGTTTTGGTAGAGCTTAAGCATATTATATACTTGCCAGCTTGCCCATGAATCTGCATACATGCGAGGCGTATTCAGAATTCCGGAATAAGTAATCCCTGTGATGATGGCCGTCACGGTGAACTTTGACATCTTATCTCCTATGGGTGCTGAGAGAAAATCTGTGAACCCAATGTAGTTCAGGCCAATCCCTAAGACAAAAGCAATCAAGATATTGATGAAATACACATAATCGATCTTACGTGGGACTCGATCCTTTTTACGTTTCCAATACAGATAAGAAACTCCCGCTCCTAGAAAGGAAATGGGATAGGTTAAGAATGCTGCTTCATTGCCCAAATAATAATCGACGAAGGCAGAATTCACTGCAGTGAGCAATCCGATGAGGTTGCCTATGTTATTGCGCTTGGTCACTAACCTGGTGACCATCATAGAACCTGCTGCCCCGAACGTAGAGAAGTAGCCGATGGGAATTCCTTCGCGCACGGTCAGGTGGAAACCTAAGGAAATGGAGACGCCAATAACTAAGGCTACCCCTAGTAGGTCCATCCATTTACTCTCGGTGATTTGCTGTAAGGCCTTTGCGTTCAACGTGGATTCAAATTGATAATGCTAAAGTACGAGGTTGAATAGAAATTGGCCTCTTATTAAAATCCAATTATCTCAACAGTTGCAATTTCAACGGCGATTCCAACGCTGCACTGCGCAGGACATACATACCATTGACCAAATGAGTCGGCAATTCGATGGTGCCGTTTTCAATTGCAAATTCTCCCACTTTTCGACCATACATATCAAGGATTTCCATCTTTACGCCCTCTTCCGCATGCAGAACGTACACCGTTCCCTTGGATGGATTTGGGTAGACCACTACTCCATGATGAGATCTTTCTTCCAGCCCTATGGTCGTGACCGAAATACAATCCGTCCACTCGGTGCAATTCCCTTGGGTGATGAGTGCCGCATAATCGCCATTGGCGGAGGCGACATAGGTAGCGGAATTGGCCCCTGAAATCAACGAACTATCGCCGCAGTTTACCCATTGATAGGTGGCATTTGTGGCCAATGCAGATAGCACAATACCGTTCACCGAAGTCCGAGTATCGACCGTATCAATGGTAAGATCATAGGTGACGATGGAATCACAACCCGCTGATGCTCCAGACACTTGGTTGAAGGTCCAACTGTAGGTTCCCGTCGCATCCCAATAGCCACTGCTATCTGGAATCATGTACTGGCTACAAGCTGTTGCTACTACTGTGTCGTACACAGTTTGACTTAAATTTTGTCCATAGGTCCAATTCGAACTAGATCCGCTCAAATTAAAATTCTGCAAGGTCCCATTATTCGTACCCGCATGGTCCGTTATGGTCGTGTTAGAAGAATTACTTCCGTCCGCAACTCCATCATTCATCGTGTAATACAACACGAGGTTACTCGAAGGAGCGCAAATCTCCCCGTTCATATGAGCTTGGATTTGACTTTGCGTCAATGCGATGTCCCATAAACGAAATTCATCGATGTCCCCACCGAAATTATTCACCCCGTCGATACGACGTCCTATTACCACATTACCCGCAGTAGTGGCAGGTGTAGAAGTGAAATTCCCAGTACCACAGCTCACGCCGTCCACAAATAACTCTACGGTTTTTGCGGAGTTCGGATTGTACACGGCTGCAACGTGGTGCCACAAAGAATCGTTTACCGCTGTAGTCCCACTCACCCCAGAACCGCCGATCTCAAGACGGATAGAATTTGACCAAAGCAAATTGAAAGTGAAGCGCTTGCCCACAACGAATGATCCCATATCCGCAATGACCTGCTGAACGCCACCTGCGGCGCCCGGGACGCAGTTCTCGTCTGTTCTGATCCACGCCTCGAAGGAGCGCGCTGCATTTCCTTGTATGCTGGATTTTGTGGTGCTGATGTAGTCGTCCGAGCCGTCGAAGTGCAAGGCATTGTTGCTTTGGCTTTGAGCAGTGATGCCACAACATAATGCGGCCAGGAGTAAAATTCTTTTCATTGTGCTTAGGTTTACCTCTTCCGAATTTATCACATTTGTTCACATGTCTGACATTATTCAAAATACCATTGGGTTTGTGCAAAAAACCCTTGCTGATGCTGAAGGCGGGCACGATTGGTTCCACATCGAACGGGTTTGGAAGAATGCGATGCTGATCGCTAAGAAGGAGGATTGTGATATGGAATTGGTCCAATTAGCTGCGCTTCTCCACGACATCGCAGATTCAAAGTTTCATGGGGGTGATGAGGAAATTGGACCCAAAACAGCCGCAAACTGGCTTCGTTCCCAAAACTATCCTCAGGACCGCATTGATCGCATCGCCTCGATCATTCGTGCCATCAGCTACAAAGGCGGCGCCAACGATCATGAGGACCACAGCATTGAGTTCCATGTCGTCCAGGATGCCGACCGCCTAGATGCCATCGGTGCCATCGGAATTGCACGCACGTTCAACTATGGAGGATTTAAAAACAGAGCCATTTATGATCCAGCAATCTCCCCAAATCTCACTATGACTAAGGAGGAATACAAGAAATCGACCGCGCCGACCATCAATCACTTTTACGAAAAACTCCTTCTGCTCAAGGATTTAATGAATACCGAGAGTGGAAAAAGAATTGCCGAACAAAGACACGGTACATATGGAAGCATTTTTGGACCAATTTTACCAGGAATGGAACGGCCAGCGCTAAATCTGTGCTATCTTTAAAACATCTAAACCCCAACAAATTATGCTCACCTTTAGAGTGCTACACCGCTACCTTGGCTTTTTCCTAGCCGGAATCATGATGATTTATGCCGTTTCAGGCATTACCCTGATTTTTAGAAACACCGACACCTTCAAACAAGAGGTTCAAAAAGAGATCACCGTCGAAGCAGGCCTCACCGAAGAAACACTGGGCCGCGCCTTGAGAATTCGCGACCTTAAAGTAATTGATAACGACGGCACCGTGTTAGTTTTTGAGCAAGGTGCCTATAATTCCGAAACGGGAGAAGCGAAATTCACGGCCAAAGAGCTACCGGGATGGCTCGATAAGCTGACGCATTTGCACAAAGCCACCACCAACGATCCGTTGTACTATTTCAATATGTTCTTTGGGGCTTCCCTATTCTTCTTTGCCGTTAGTGCCTTCTTTATGTTCGTGCCAAAATCACCTATATTCAAGAAAGGACTTTGGTTTACTTTGGGAGGTATTGTATTGGCAATCATCATGTTAATGGTTTAATTATGAGCAAAAACGAATTCAATCATCGTCAAGCATTGGCCATGGGCGGCGGTTTAATGACCGGACTTGGCTTAGGTTTTTTCTTGCTTCAAACTATGGGTGGCTTGGCCTTCGTTGGAAGCATCATAGGTGGCATCGGGATTGGATTGCTGCTCAGCGCAATTATTAAATAATGAGACTCCTCCTCTTTTTCGTTTTGAATTTTGGTGCCCTCGCTTTGGGCAGTTACCTGATGGGGGATGGTCCCATGGGCAGTTGGTATACGAACCTCAATAAGGCGCCATGGACACCTCCGGGTTGGGTATTTGGTGCGTCTTGGACCTTGATCATGGTATGTTTAAGCATTTTCATGAATAAAGCCGTTCAAATTGAAGCACTTAGCAAGACTATTTTATGGATTTATGGGGTCCAATTGGTCCTGAACATCCTTTGGAATCCACTGTTCTTCGACCTGCATTGGATGGGAATCGCTTTGATTGAAATCATCCTATTGGTCTTTGTAGTTGGCTTCATGGCCATCAAGGCAAAGCCTTACATGCCCCAGCTTACCTGGCTGCTTACTCCGTACGTAGTGTGGCTAAGTATCGCGATTACGCTAAACGCCTACGCACTGCAGAACAATTAACGTCTTAGGGTGATGTCCTTGAATTGGACACGCCCTTTCCAAGCTTGTAAACCTATACGTCCGTTTCTTGGCTTGCCGAAAACGCCGTATTCCTCGAATTTAGATGCTGCTACCGCTGCCTTCCAAGATTCACTGTTCAAATCCATCTGCGCCGTTTGGATACCGTTTAAGAAGTAGGTGATCACACCGCCTTTCATGTGAACCTCTGTTTGGTTCCAATCCCCTTGGTGATAAAGGGAGGAATCTGGCAATTCTTGGAATCCATACAATGCACCACTCATTCGAGTAGGATCGCCGTAATTGTGGTTCGTGGTATCGCTGTGATCCAGAATTTGGTACTCTACCCCACTCATCCAAGGAGCAGCGAGGCTCTGAGTTTCTAATACATGAAAGAAAATACCGCTGTTGCCCGCAGAATCGACCCGCCAACTGCATTGAAAAATGTAATCGCCCTCGTAGGTAAGGTCCGTCACCAGATCGCCAAAAGCACCGTCATTGCTCGGATCGCACGTTAACAGTCCATCTTCGACAGACCAAATTGACGGTGTTTTTTCCTCGTTGTACAGGTGCCAACCACTCAGGTCTTCACCATTGAATAATGCGATTTCTGCGGGTTGTTCTTCCGATGCACACGCCAATAGCAGTGCAGAGACGGCAATGTATAGGTATTTCAAGGTCTTTAGCTTTCTGCTAAAGATACATCAATTGCATCAGCTGCCTGACGACCTTCAGCGATGGCCCAAACCACTAAGCTCTGTCCTCTGCGCGCATCACCGGCGGTGAATACACCCTCCATACTCGTCTTGAAACCTTCTGCAGCAATATTTCCTCGTGGATCCGTTGATAAGCCTGCACCGCTCACCAGACCTTCGTGCTCTGGATGGACGAAACCAATAGCCAATACAGCCATATCACATTCAATGGTGCGCTGGGTTCCGGTTGGAACAAATTGCCATCTACCGGCCAATTCCTCACCGCGAACTTCATCAAAGCTCACGCTTACCAGATTTCCTTGCTGATCAGCATTGAAAGAAGTCGCATTCAGCCCCCATATACGTTCACAGCCTTCTTCATGAGAAGACGATGTGCGCATAATCTTTGGCCACTCCGGCCATGGGTTATTCTCAGCGCGCTCCAACGGTGGTTGCTCTTCAATGGTCACCTGGATCACCTCCTTAGCCCCTTGACGAATAGAGGTACCGATACAATCCGAACCTGTATCTCCCCCGCCAATGACCAGAACAGTTTTATCCTTGGCTGTGATGTCCTGACCTACAGGCGCATCACCTGCGACCTTCTGGTTGTTCAAGTGCAGGAAGTCCATCGCAAAATGAACGCCTTTAGCCTCTCTGCCTTTCGCACGGATATCTCGAGGTTGCTTTGAACCAATAGTGATGAGTACAGCATCGAAAGATTCACGTAATTCCTCGAGCGTAATGTCTGTGCCAATCTCCGTACCACATTGAAATACGACACCCTCTTCTTCCATGATGGCCGCTCGGCGTGCCACTACATGCTTTTCAAGCTTGTAATCGGGAATACCGTAGGTCAGTAGTCCTCCAACACGAGCATCGCGTTCAAAGACTTTAACACGGTGGCCTTTTTGGTTCAATTGGTCCGCAGCGGCTAAACCAGCAGGGCCTGCACCTACAACGGCTACGCTTTTACCCGTTCTAACCACGGGCAGCTTAGGCACCACCCAACCTTCTTCCCAGGCCTTCTCACTGATTTCTTTTTCAATGAATTCAATAGTTACCGGGTTGTTGTTAATGCCCAATACGCAGGCTGCCTCACAAGGCGCAGGACAAATTCTACCCGTGAATTCAGGGAAGTTATTCGTAGTGCGTAAAACGCTGTATGCTTCCTTGTAGTCGCCACGGTACACCGCGTCGTTAAACTCAGGAATACGGTTGCCTAGTGGACATCCAGAGTTACAAAAAGGCACACCACAGTCCATACAGCGCGAGGCTTGCTCGGTAGCTCTTTCGCCTAGCGGTAAGTAATGTTCTTTGTAATCTTTAACCCGCTCCTCAGGCTGGCGCATAGCTGGCCCTTGGCGATTTACTTCTAAAAATCCGGTATCCTTACCCATGTGCTTGTGCTTTTTTCGATTCTAGAACGCGTTTGTAATCTCTTGGGAATACTTTGACAAATTGGCCTGAAGCAGTATTCCAATCGCCAAGCAATGCCTTAGCACGCTCACTACCCGTATGGTCCAAATGCGCCTGAATGCGAGATTGTAAGTAGGCTAAGTCTTCGGCTGTTGGCTGCTCTAGATCAGCGCTATCGTTGTTAAATCTGCTTTCAAGAGTGCCGTCGGCGTCTAGGACGTAAGCGATTCCACCACTCATCCCTGCACCGAAGTTTTTACCCGTGGTACCCAAGATGATGGCTTCACCACCGGTCATGTATTCCAATCCGTGGTCCCCCACACCTTCTACAATGGCTTTGGCACCTGAATTTCGTACACAGAAACGTTCACCGGCAATCCCATTTACATAAAGTTCACCGGAGGTCGCTCCGTACAAGGCAACGTTACCACAAATGATATTGTCGTGCGCTACAATCGTGGCATCTTCAGGTTTACGAATAATAATTTTCGCACCACTAAGGCCTTTACCAGTGTAGTCGTTACTCTCTCCAACGAGATTGAAGGTCAGCCCTCTCGCGCCAAAAGCACCAAAGCTTTGACCCGCTGAACCTACAAGGTTAAATGTGAGTGCATCGCCCGGTAATCCAGCGCTACCGCGCCATTTAGCTACTTCGTGGCTCGCTGTAGTCCCCGTAGAACGGTCCGTGTTGAGAATTTCGAAAGAATACTGCGCCGGATTTGGATCCGCTTTGTATTTGTGCACAGCCTCCACCATGGCAGTATCTAAGGCAGTAGATGGAATAGGCTGCGATGGATATCCCTTGGTAGTTTTACTCCAATCCGCGTATTTCAGTAAGGGGTCTAAATTCAATAATGCCGCTTTCCAGTTGCCTGCCTTCGTATTCTGTTTCAATACATGCGCTTGTCCCACCATTTCTTCTATGGTTCTAAAGCCCAATTCCGCCATAATCTCGCGCAGTTCTTGCGCCATGAAAGAGAACATATTGATCACGTGCTCAGGCTTTCCTGAGAACAACTTGCGCAGCTCTGGATTCTGCGTCGCGATACCCACTGGGCAGGTATTCAAATGACACTTACGCATCATGATACACCCTTCTGCGATCAAGGCAGCCGTGGCAACGCCCCATTCTTCAGCACCTAGTAAGGTGGCAATGGCCAAATCTCTACCGGTGCGAATCATCCCGTCGGTTTGGAGCAATACGCGGTCTCTTAATCGGCTACTCACCAATGTCTGATGCGCCTCTGCCAAGCCTAATTCCCACGGCACACCTGCGTGCTGGATAGAACTAAGTGGCGAAGCACCTGTACCTCCGTCCATTCCTGAGATAAGCACGGTATCGGCCTTGGCTTTTACAACACCTGTAGCGATAGTTCCTACCCCAGCTAAAGAAACAAGCTTCACGCTCACTCTTGCCTTAGGGTTGGCACGTTTGAGGTCATAAATCAATTGGGCCAAATCCTCAATAGAATAAATATCGTGGTGTGGCGGCGGTGAAATCAAACCTACCCCCGGGGTAGAATGGCGTACTCGACCGATCCAATCGTCCACCTTGTGCCCAGGCAAGTGCCCACCTTCACCAGGTTTTGCACCCTGAGCCATTTTAATCTGTAGTTCAACAGCGTTCGCGAGGTAATTGATCGTCACCCCGAATCGGCCAGAGGCGATCTGCTTAATCGCACTGTTTTCGCTATCGCCGTTCTCTTTGGTGCCAAAGCGAATCTCGTCTTCACCGCCTTCACCTGAGTTCGATTTAGCCCCTATTCTATTCATCGCCACTGCAAGCGTGCTGTGGGCTTCGTGCGATATAGAACCAAAAGACATGGCCCCAGTAGCAAAGCGCTTCAAGATGTTTTCTACCGCTTCCACCTCTTCTAGTGGAACGGATGGACGCTGTTTGAATTCCAACAAGTGGCGCAACGAGCGACCGTTCCCGTCTAGTAATGCACTGTAATTCTTGAAGTGCTCGTAATTGCCTTCACGACAAGCGCGTTGTAAAGCTGTAATGGTACGCGGATTCATATGGTGGTACTCACCATTCACGCGCCAATGGTACACCCCGCCGTAAGGCAAGGTCTCTTCAGCATCATTTAATGCCAGAGAGAGTTTGTCCAATTGCTCCTTCGCAATATGCTCGAAGTCCAAACCACCAATGCGACTTAGTGAGCCACGGAAACACGTTCCGACCACTCGACCGTTGAGTCCAATAGGCTCAAAAATCTGAGCGCCCTGGTAACTCTCCAAAGTAGAGATTCCCATCTTGGCGAAGATCTTCAACAGCCCCTTGCCAATTGCTTTTTGATAATTCTTAACCTTCTCAAAATAAGCATCTAACTCAGTATTAGCTGAAGTAGATTCTACCCTACCTTCTTTCAAGGAATGACGCAGGATATCGTACACCATGTACGGGTTAATCGCATTGGCTCCGTAGCCTAAAGCGTCGTCGCAAAATGATGGGTGCTTCTCGCATCTCCACATTCAACAACCAAGCTGACATTAGAACGTACACCTTGTTTAATCAAGTAGTGATGAATGGCGCCCACGGCTAAAAGCGACGGAATAGCCACTCGATTCTTATCGGCATTGCGGTCGGAAATGATCAATAGGTTGTTGCCCGATTTCACGGCGAAATCGGCCTCTTTGCAGATACTCTTGATGGCGTTTTCTAGTCCAGTCTCCGGATTATCTGCATAAAACAGACTTTCAATTTCATGCGAAGCAAAGCCCGGCGCCGATATGTTGCGCAATTTCTGTAGTTCGCCGTTGGTCAATACCGGTTGTTCAATACGGATCTTACGGCAGTGCTCACCGGTGGCATCTAAGACATTTCGCGTCTTGCCCAAAAGCGCTGTCAAAGACATTACCGATCGCTCGCGTATACTGTCAATCGGAGGATTACTTACCTGTGCAAAACGCTGGCGGAAGTAATGGCTCAAATGCTGTGGTTGCTCACTCAGCGCAGCAATTGGGTTATCCGCTCCCATAGAACCAATGGCCTCTTTGGCATCATTGAACATAGGGAGTAGGACGCGCTCTACCTCTTCTTTCGTATACCCATGGAAACGCAAACGTTCTTCATAGGTGCTGTTTCCTAAAGCTTTTTCATTCACCGCAGGGAGATCTTCTAGCCTTAGCTCCCCATCAGCCAACCACTGGCCGTAAGGTTTGGCTTTACAAATGTCCTCTTTAAGCTCTTCGTCGGTGATGATGCGGCCTTGCTGCAAATCAGCAACAAACATCTTACCCGGCTCCAGACGGCCTTTCTTCAAAACATTCGCCGGTTCAACAGGCAGTGAGCCCGCTTCAGACGACATGATCACCATTCCATCCTTGGTTAAGGTGTAGCGCGAAGGACGCAGTCCGTTACGATCCAACACGGCGCCTACCACCTTACCGTCGGTAAAGGATAACGAAGCAGGACCGTCCCAAGCCTCCATCAGGTGGGCATGGTATCCGTAGAAATCCTTTTTGTACTGTGGCATATTGGCGTCATTCTCATACGCCTCTGGCACCAACATCATCATCGCATGAGGAAGCGAACGACCCGAGGCCGTTAAAATCTCAACGACGTTATCTAAGTTCGAACTGTCTGAGCGACGAACGTCACAGATCGGGTGAATGAGTTCTAGTTCTTGCTCAGAAAACAAGCTGTCCTTGAATAAGGCAGTCTTGCTGCTCATGCCGTTGACGTTACCCGCAATGGTATTGATTTCCCCATTATGCGCAATGTAGCGGAACGGCTGGGCCAATTTCCACTTCGGGGTAGTGTTGGTCGAAAAACGGCTGTGAACTAGTGCCAAAGCACTTTCAAAAGTATCGCGCTGCAGGTCTAAGAAGTACTGCTGCAACTGCTCGGTAGTTAATTGGCCCTTGTAAATCAAGGTTCTACAACTGAGCGAGCTGATGTAAAAACTATCGTAAGTAGATGGAAATAGCTGGTGAATGGTACGGTTGGCGTATTTGCGCAGCACGACCATCTTGCGCTCCAAAGTATCTTCGTCCATCGCCTCTTTCGGCGCCACGAAAAACTGAATATGCGCCGGCTCTGAGTCCTTAGCGCTCTTTCCTAACGGTTCGTTGTTGACCGGTACATCCCTGTATCCGAGAAGGTTGAGTTTGAAATTGGCAATGTATTTTTCCAATTCCACCAAACACTTCGCCCTTACATTATCCTCCTTTGGAAAGAAGGTGTTTCCAACCCCATAGGTCCCTTGTGCGGGGAGCGTGAACCCAAGCTCCGCCACTTCAGCGGAAAGAAACTTGTGAGGAATTTGAACCAGAATACCCGCGCCATCACCAGACGTCGGTTCTGCGCCTTGTCCTCCGCGGTGCTCCATGTTTTCCAACATGGTGAGTGCGCCTTGTACTACGTTTCTAGATTTTGAACCGTTTAGGTTCGCGACGAAGCCGATCCCACAGGAATCGTGCTCAAAGGACGGGTGGTAAAGTCCGTCGTATTCCTTATTTTCCTGTGATAGATCCGAATGATGCTTAGTCATAAACAACTATTTTCGGTTGGATTTATAAGGGAATGGCAAATTTATTGAATTCAATTCAAAATTTAAAGCCTTATTATGTTTCAAATTCAACAAATACCTAAATCAACTGAATGAAACGCAACAAAACTGCCCGAATACTACTCATCATTGCCATAATTTTCGCAATTCCCCTCTTGCTCATGAAGGGTTGCCAATCCCTCGCCAAGGAAATTTATTGGAGTATGGATTGTGACCAATTCAACATTGACCACATCGAACTCCGCACTGGAATAGATATCCCCAAGATCACTCGCAATTATTGCGAACTCTCTCCAACGCAGCGGAAGGTGAGCTTTCAACTGCATAAATCAGGGAAGGACAAGGCTCAATATGCTGCAACGTATTTCGAATACAGTGGAGACCACCTTTTTTCTGCCAACGGCACTAGGAAGGATCACCAGTGGTTCGCTACCTTAGATACCACAACCAATGAATTGATATTCATCATCCATTACCTGCCATGAGTGAAGAGCTAGAAAAGCATTACGTCAATAGATCGAATTGGATTCGCGCCGCAGTATTAGGGGCCAATGACTCAATTTTATAACGAGTGGAACGGCCAATCTAAAGAGTACATTTGAAAACACTTTGAAATAAACCATGACCTTTAGAAGACCACCTGGTGCCGGAATCATGATGATTTATGCCGTTTCAGGCATTACCCTGATTTTTAGAAACACCGATACCTTCAAACAAGAGGTTCAAAAAGAGATCACCGTCGAAGAGGCCTCACCGAAGAAACACTGGGCCGCGCCTTGAGAATTCGCGATCTTAAAGTAATTGATAACGACGGCACCATGTTAGTTTTTGAGCAAGGTGCTTACAATCCTGAGACTGGAGAAGCGAAATTCACCGCCAAGGAATTACCTGGCTGGCTGGATAAGATCACACACTTGCACAAAGCGACTACTAATGATCCGTTGTACTACTTCAACATGTTCATCGGGGCGTCGCTATTCTTCTTTGCCGTTAGTGCCTTCTTTATGTTCGTACCAGAAATACCATGATCTGTTTAAGCATGAATAAAGTTGCGAATTGGATTCGCGCCGCAGTATTAGGGGCCAATGACGGGATCCTCAGTGTGTCCAGCATCGTTGTGGGCGTGGCATCCGCCAGCACCACCAAAGACCCTGTCCTCATTGCAGGGCTGGCCGGTCTTGTGGCCGGGGCATTGAGCATGGCCGCTGGAGAATATGTCAGTGTGAGCTCACAGGCAGATATCGAACAAGCCGATCTAGAACGAGAAGCTCGTGAGCTGGAAGAAATGCCGGAGTTGGAGGAAAAGGAATTGGCCAAGATCTATGTTCGTCGCGGGCTCAAGCCCGAGACCGCCGCAGAGGTCGCACGCCAATTACACGAACACGATGCACTAGGCGCTCACGCCCGGGACGAGTTAGGCATTAATGAAATCACCTCGGCCAATCCGTTGGAGGCCGCAGGGGCCAGTGCGCTGAGCTTCTTGGTAGGCGGCGGTCTCCCCTTCTTACTCATTTTCCTTTTTCCACTCGAGCAATTGTTCTGGATTGAATACTTGTTCTCCGTGAGTTTCCTCGCATTGTTGGGTGGTGCCAGCGCAGCCTTGGGCGGTTCCAGCGTGAAAAAGGCAGTATTGCGTATCACCATTTGGAGCACCTTGATTATGGCGCTCTCCACCTTTATTGGTTCCTTCATTCAAATGCCCATCTAATGACCATTAGTGCTCAAATCCAATTCATTCCACTCCACAGCGACTCTCCCATGGACCGGGTAGATGAAGCCATCGCTATTATCCAAGCCTCGGGTGTTCGGTATAGCGTGGGGCCGTTTGGCACCAGTGTTGAAGGGGAACAGGGCGTTATAAATGAATTGGTCCTAGAGCTTCAAAACCTTAAAACCACCCCGGAATTTCTACTAAACGTTCAATACCACCTGGGAGAGAACAGATTAAGCAACGATGAGAAGGTTGCTAAGTTCCGATAGAAGGGTTTAACCTTGAGGCGCTGCGCATTATATTTGCGCCCGCAAACACACTCTGATTATGTCTAAAATTCTGTACACGAAAACAGACGAAGCACCGGCATTAGCTACCTACAGCTTCTTGCCTATTGTTAAAGCCTTCACCGCCAAAGCCGGCATCGATGTGGAAACACGCGACATCAGCTTGGCCGGACGCATCCTTGCGACCTTCCCTGACTTCCTCAATGAGGAGCAGCAAATGGGCGATGCCCTCGCAGAATTAGGTGAGTTGGCAAAAACTCCGGAAGCCAACATTATCAAGCTTCCAAACATTAGTGCCTCTATCCCACAGTTAAAAGCGGCCATCGCTGAACTACAAGCGGCCGGTTTCGCTGTGCCATCCTACCCGGAAGAGCCTAAAAATGACGAAGAAGTGGCCATCAAAGGTCGTTACGATAAAATCAAGGGATCTGCGGTGAACCCTGTACTCCGTGAAGGAAACAGCGACCGTCGCGCCCCCAAAGCCGTAAAGAATTACGCCCGCAAGCACCCACATAGCATGGGTCAATGGACCGCAGAAAGTAAGAGCCACGTGAGCAGTATGAGCGAAGGCGATTTCTATGGTTCAGAAGTGAGCACTACCATCGCAGCCCCGTGCGCAGCAGATATCGTATTCACTGGCAACGACGGCACCACAAAAACATTAAAAGCAGGCATCACCCTGCAAGCTGGCGAAGTAATCGATGCTTCTGCCATCAGCATGAACACCCTAAAGTCTTTCTTGGCGGAACAAATCAAAGACGCCAAAGGAACAAGGCGTGTTGTTCTCATTGCACATGAAAGCGACCATGATGAAGGTCAGCGACCCTATTCTTTTCGGTGCCGCAGTAGAAGTTTATTTCGCCGAGGTGTTCGAGACATACGGAGAGACCTTCAAACAATTGGGAGTTGATGTGCGCAATGGATTGGGCGATGTGTACGCGAAGATCGCGACCCTACCTGCCGACCAGCGCAATGAAATTGAAGCTGCCCTTGCTACCGCTATTGAGAACGGACCTGATTTGGCCATGGTCAATAGCGACAAAGGCATCACCAACCTGCACGTTCCTTCAGATGTAATCATCGACGCTTCAATGCCGGCCATGATTCGCACCTCAGGTCGCATGTGGGATAAAAACGGACAGCCACGCGATACGAAAGCAGTAATCCCAGACCGTTCATACAGCGGCATCTACCAAGCGACCATGGACTTCTGTAAGGAGAATGGCGCATTGGATCCGACGACCATGGGTAGCGTGAGCAACGTAGGCTTGATGGCACAGAAGGCAGAGGAATATGGTTCGCATGATAAGACCTTCCAGCTGGGTGCTGATGGCCGTGTAGATGTGATGATCAATGGACAAGCGGTGTTGACCCAAGCCGTGGAAGCCGGTGATATTTTCCGCATGTGCCAAGTAAAAGACGCGCCTATCAAGGATTGGGTGGGGCTTGCCGTTCGTCGTGCGCGCGCCACTGAAACTCCAGCGGTGTTCTGGCTTGACGAGAATAGAGCCCACGATCGCGAATTGATCAAGAAAGTGGAAGCGTATCTGCCAGAGCACGATGCCGAAGGATTGGACATCTTTATTATGGCGCCAATTCAGGCAACCACCTTCAGCCTAGAGCGCATTGTACAAGGATTAGATACCATCTCTGTCACCGGTAACGTATTGCGCGATTACTTGACCGACCTCTTCCCTATCCTTGAGGTAGGTACTTCCGCAAAGATGTTATCAATCGTACCGTTGATGAACGGCGGTGGATTGTTTGAAACTGGAGCCGGTGGTTCTGCACCAAAGCACGTAGAACAGCTCACGGGCGAAAACTACTTGCGCTGGGACAGCTTGGGTGAATTCCTAGCACTTGGTGTAAGCTTAGAGCATTTTGCAGAAAAAGACGGCAACACCAAAGCGGCAGTACTATCACGTACTTTGGACGACGCAACCTCGAAGTTCTTAGATAATGATAAGAGCCCGACCCGTCGCTTAGGCGGTATCGATAACCGTGGTTCTCATTACTTCTTAGCGATGTACTGGGCACAGGAATTGGCACAGCAAAATGATGATGCTGAGCTTAAGGCAACATTTGCGCCACTAGCAGAAGTCTTGAGCAGCAACGAAAACACCATCGTAGAAGAGCTTATCGCTGTGCAAGGAAAGCCTGCAGATATCGGCGGGTATTACTTTATGAACGACGCGAAGGCAACGGCCATCATGCGTCCTTCCGCTACGCTAAACAACGCCATTGATTCTTTCTAATTCGCCGGCGAAAATTTGAATACAAACACCCCCGGACGCTCCGCGCCCGGGGGTGTTTTTTTTTGTGCTAAAAAATTTTGCCTACCGCTGCTTTGCGAACGCGAATGTGAGGGGAACATGCAATCGCTTGGCCCAACTTTTCTCATCGTGTGCCGCACCAGGAAACTTCTGCGTGGTCCAATTCCCTTCTGAAACAAACCCATTGTCCAACAAGACTTGGTTCACAGCATTCTGAAACGGCTCGTACATACCGTCCAAAGTCTCCGTTCCGTAATCAAAGTAAATCTTGCCTACACGTTCCGGACGAATGTATTCCGCCACGTACGCTTGGAAAGCATTTGGAATCTCTTCATTTGGACTGAATCCCCCTGGCCAATGCGTGCTCATACAAAGCGCAGTGCCAAACACATCCGGATATTCGCCGATGGCATACATACTCATCAAGCCTCCCATTGAACTCCCTGCCACAGCCGTGGCGCCTTTATCGGTATACACCGCAAACGTTGAATCTACCAAGGGTTTCACCCCTTCCACCATATATTGTAAATACAGATCGCTTCGCACTGGAAAGGTCGAATCTGATCCATAGCGCATAGCAATATCCGCCATGGTAGAATCTGAAAAGGTACTCTTTAGAGCATTGAACGGCTTTTGAGGAAAATATTCAAAATTGCGCATCATGCCTCCATTGTGGAGCCCTACAACGATAGTAGGCAGTATTGCTTTGCTGGTGATAAGGCTGTCCAAGATCTCATCCACCCGCCATTCCTGATGGTTCCAAGTGACCTTGGAATCAAAAAGCATTTGTGCATCATACATGTACAGCACCGCATGTTTACGCTTACCATTATAAGTGCTTGGGAGCCAAACATCTAATGGCCGCGCACTCAACCAAGGCGTGGCATGCGCTGAATCTAAACGCAATAACGTCCCCTTGCTAACCCCAGAAACGGTGTCCCAAGCCACAGGAGCAGCCGCGGGCGCCACCTCCGGGTTCGAACAACTTGCGGCAACAAGCGCAATCCCCAGACTTAATAGTAGTCCTCGCATATTTAGTTGAGGTCAAAAATGTACGATCCCATTGGCGCTAGGGTTAAAGTGGAGCCAATTTCCTCCACCTCACCTGTCCACACATTATTCATACTGGGCAAAGCCTTCAAGACCTTGTTGGAATCGCTCCAAACCAAGCTCCACTTCCTCATCATTTCGGTTCAACACAATCATCTTGTGCTCATCCCCAAAAGACTTAAAGTATACATATACCTCACCAAGCGGGATGTAATGTAGCATTTCACCCATGTTCAAGGCACACGATTGACGACGTAAGTGCGCCAAATCCGCGATAAACTGCTGCGCTTCCTTCTGCTGGGAAGTCAATCCTTCACCCGTGAAGGCGTTCACAGCATCTCCTTCCCAACCGCCAGGAAAATCGGACCGAATCACACCGTGATCATCCGTACCTGGATTGTTCATTAGGATTTCTGTACCATAGTAAAACTGAAGGGTACCGCGAGTGGTAAAGAACAGGGTCATCGCCATTTTCCACTTGTCGAAATCCTCATCAAGACGAGTGTAAATGCGGCTCATATCATGGTTGTCCGGGAAGATCATGATGTTATTCAGGTCCCCATACATATAATCATTGGCCAAGCTTTCGTAAATCTTGGTCATACTGCTGCGCCAACTCGCTTCGCCCATCAATCCATCAACCACGGCACTTTGCAATGGGAAGTCCATGATGCTCGGCAAATAGGTGGTGTAGTCGTCCATCTTGGCCGTTCCTGCCTGCCAATAGCTGATCAACGATGGATCGCTGACCCATTCCTCCCCGACAATGTTGAAATTCGGGTACTCGTCTAGAATAGCCTTGGTCCAATCCGCCAAGAATTGCTTGTCCGGGTAAGGCCAGGTATCCATTCGAATGCCGTGCAGTCCTAAATATTCTACCCACCAGATGGAATTTTGAATAAGGTAACGGGCCAATTTCTCGTTGCGCTGATTCAAATCCGGCATGGTCTCCACAAACCATCCGTCTGTGAATTGCTTGCGGTCGACTTCGGCTCCGTGCGGATCGAACCTGCTGACTTTCATGTGATTCGTCTGCGTGAACTCCGGCCATTGATTCACCCAGTCCTCGCTAGGTAAATCACTCATCCACGGGTGCAAGCTTCCGATGTGGTTTGCCACTTGGTCCATAATAATCCCAATACCTTTTTCCTTAGCCTTCTCAGCCAATTCCTTGTATTGCTCATTCGTCCCATAGCGTGGATCCACATTGTACAAGTCCGTCATCGCATACCCATGGTAGCTGTAGGTCTCCATATTATTCTCAAGTACAGGATTCAACCACAAGCTAGAAATGCCCATCTTTTCGAAATAATCCAAGCTCTCAATGATCCCCGCCAAATCACCGCCGTGTCTTCCACCGATAAATTCACGGTTCGGACCTTCCAACATACCTTTTACCTGGTCATTGGAAGGATCGCCATTTCTGAAACGATCTGGAGTGATGAGGTAAATAAAATCTGCCGAGCTGAATCCTTTGCGTTTTGCAGATCCTTCCTCGCGCTCCAAAACCTCAATAGCCAAGGTTCCCTTCTGGCGACCTTTTTGATCTTTAAATAGCAACTTATGTGTGCCAATACGGGAATCATCAGGAATGACAACTTCTACAAACAAATAGTTTGGGCTTTCCAATGCCGTGGTACCAATGACCATCAATTCCTTCCCAACAGCCCGTAGCTCGGAAATATCTTTACCATAAACCATGAACTCTACGGTATCGAGTTCCATTCCACGCCACCAAGAGGCCGGTTCAATCTTGGTTAATTTCTGACCTAATGCGGGTAGGGCAACAATGAGTGTGAGTACGACGAAAATCTTTTTCATGTTCAAAAATTTGAAGCATCAATTTACAATCCGCCCACTGATTATCCTCGCATTTGTTAAGTAGCCCTTAGTTTTGCATAAAACTTGAGCAAATGGCCAAACTCAAACTACAACAGGAAGTATTGGAAGCGTTGGAAGCAGCATCACTCCTGCCCTTCAACAAGGCACAACGCACTTTGGTCAGCAGCCTCAAGAGCGGGCAAAACCACTGGCACCTGCACGAAAATGCTGAAGAACTTCGTATCGCGGTGGCTGCGACGATCATTCACAGCTTGAAAGAGAGCTACGAAGATGTTGCTCGTGCCCTGATTCTTGTGCCCACCGCTGAGATTGCCGATGCTTATTTTGAGCTCTTCGAAAATCTGGGCGGACATACTGACTTGAGAGTTTGGACGGCCTACGAAGGCCCGAAAATCCAGCAACAGAAAGAAGATATTTATTTCGGTGCAGATGTAGTGATCGCCACACCCAAACGCCTGAATGAATTATTAAACATTGAAGGTTTCAATAGCGCTTCGGTGCAAACACTGGTGATGGACGAAGCTGACCAACTCTTGAAAGTAGGCGCTATTTCCTTCACACAACGCATCAGCGACAGCATCCCTCCAAAGCAGCGTATTGCTTTGAGCCGTTCTGAAAAATCTGTTGGCGCATATATGAATAGGTTTGCCTTCCCTTTTACGAAGGGGACGTTAAGCGCGTAGCCAGAGAGAAATCTCTTTCATCCGGCCAATAGCCTAAGTGTCGCGCTGGGTACGCAGTAGCAGTACGGCGTAATTCTTCATTCCACCAACGACTGGCTTCTGCAATAAGTGCATCCCCGTCGTCCATATTCAAGGGCTCTTGACGAATAGTCACGTAGGCATTGATTTTGGGTTCAGAACATACCGCCCACAGATGATTGATGAAGCCTATGCCGGGAGGATAACCCGTTTTGGCTGAATCAAAGTGAATGCTCCACTGGTAAATACTGAAACCGTGTTTAGCCGCCTCATAGAACATGGCAGGCTTCAAGGGCAAGAGTAAAGGACCTTCTCCAGAAGTACCTTCCGGGAACAATACGATGGTCTTCCCATCTTTTATAGCCTTGACAATATCCTGACGTGTTTGGTTTCTACTCTCTTTGTTTTCTCTTTTCACCCATATAGGATCTAGTGCGCGTGCCGCCCAACCAATGAGAGGCCAAGAGCGCACCTCTACCTTGCCGACTATGGTGAAAAGATCTGAAGTAGGAACGAATAATACATCCAAATACGAGCGGTGATTGGCCATTATAATACCAGGGCCAATTTCTTTAAACTTGGGTCCATGAACCTTAACACCAACCACCCAAAGCAAAGCCCATCTCACACTCATGAAGATATTATGTGCGATTATTCGTCCGCCAAAAGGGAATGTAAATGCGAGAGACAATACCCCTAGCAAAATGATGATCAGAACACCGATGACTCTAATAAAACCTAAAATGTATCTCATATTACAAACCTAAAATACGCTGCTCTGTATAATAAGGACTCCTTTTGTTCAAAGAACGTTGATATGAACCGTTTGTTCCCATTCAAACGCCAATACCATCTTCTTACTATTCATTTTTGAGACTAAAAGTTCCATCGATCCAAGAAGGTGTCTTTGAAATCCATCCCAATTTTAATACGGTACCCAGGATTCATATCATTAGGCAATAGACCGTAATACATTCCCCACCGCACGGGTTGGTCCCACAGTTTCATCTTGCGCTCAGCACCGACATAGGTTTCGAGGTGCAGTAGGCTTCGAGAAGGGATAGATAACATAGATGCGCCCATAGCAACATTGAGCTTTAATCTTCGAATGAGAGGCACTCTGTTCAACACGAAACCCTCGAAATGATGGGTAGCATTGGCCATAAAATAAACTTCAGGCGTAGCAAAGGTCTCTGGTAGATTCTGGAAGGTATACAGTGGATTTGTGTACAAGAAAATAATCGCCTCCTCTAAACCATTTGTATTCAATGAATCTAACGGTCGATGGATCATTCAAGAAACCACCGGATGCCACACGATAATGGCTAAACCCTAGACGATTCGATGGCACATAATCTTCTACAATAAACTCGTATTTACTGTAACGCACATCAGAGTTGAGCAAATTTGGGATGCCCTGTTTAAAGACTACTCTGAAATCTGGCCATTTGGAGCTCAACACTATTTTCTTCTGCCCTTCAGATAATACCGCTGATATGGTCTGATGAGGATTTCAGCACTCACCTGCCCTACGGTATATGTTTCAAAGGCTGCGGCGGTGTTAGTGAGCCGAAAATATCATTGCCAAGATCGAGATTTTCAATGCTTTCCCTTTTACTGTATTCAAAACCTAAACGAGTGTAGAACCCATTAAACCACTCGAATCGGTGGTAAACTTCTGTAAAGGTTTTTTCTATAAAGTTGCTTCGAGCAAATAGGCCCGTAAGATCGACGCTTTGGGTAATCTGTTGGTAATCATTACCGATGTTCACCGTCCAAGAGGCATTCCTGAGCGGCGCATACGTGTAGGTCGCTCCCAACGTTCCTTTAGTATCTGCATTGGTGAGGCCATAGTTTAATCGGCCCGTAATGCTCAGCATTTCATCGTTCTCGAATCTTTTCGTGCCATAAGCGAATGGAGTCCAGCGCCATCCTCCTACTCCAAAGGCGTTAAATTGCCCTATTAACGGGCTGTAAAAGAAATTTGTGCCTGTACTGCGTTTTCTATATCCCACCCCACTGACCAGCGGCTCGTACCAATGGAACTCATTGTATACCGCATCGGCGCTATCCAAATACTCATCGGAATTCAAGTAACGAATGATGCTGTCCTGACGTGCGGTCCATGCATCTAGCTTATCATCCTTCGGGCGGTACTGGGCCCAAAAGTCTGTGCCCTGTAACTGTTGATCTGGGATGACCGCGACCAAATTTCTTGGCTTATCTACCATTTCTGGCAAGGCATTGATATCAGACGCCCAAAATTCAACGTTCACGGCACCATTAGACCAAGAAAGCTTTTGATACTCCACAAAAAATAGATCGGAGCGACTAAAATCTTGAAACACTTCCTTATCTCCTATGGCCCCCTCAAATTCTACAATTCTTGCGTCCCGCACATCCACTTGAATTTGACCAGTCCATCCTACTCTATTGGCTCGCGGGGTGAAAAATAAGGTAGCATGTTCGCTACTGTCGCTTTCCCATGTTGCAATGATCTGGAAGTCATAATGATTGATCGCATTTCGATCCATTACACCGACGATCGGCGATGGAGCATATTCCACATCTACCATTCGGTTTAAGGGGACTAATAAGTAGATTTTCAAACTTGGAATAAGGATATTTTGAAAATGTACCTTGATCATCCCTTCATTAAAATCATAATCACCGTCAAAACTAAAGGATGCCTGAAACTCGACATTATCCCCAAAATCTACGTAGGCCTATCGTAATCTTTAAACCCAACAACCTCTTGATACCAAGAATCTTGGCTTCTATAGACATTAGAGACTTGTTCAAACTCGACTTCATTTGAAGCTGTGGATTGACGACTATAAATATTAGCGCTTTCATACGATTGCTTTTCGTACAGGGGCCAATTTTCCGAGAGCCTGCGCCATAATAATTGGGCCTCATCCTCTTCATACATCACCGTCACTGAAGGCAACAGCACGGTGGTATCCGAAACTTGTGCTCGGAGAATGCCGCAATGGTTAAACACAATAGGATTAGGCGCACTTTCATAGTTCCGAAAATACGCATCATCGGGACGCTGAGAGTGTTAAAATTGCGATTTCCCCGTTTTATCAAAAGCTCGATACAAACTAGCCCGACTCACGCCAATATATTGTGCCAATGTCACGCGATCCATGATCTTATACAAATCGCCTCTTTGATCGCGTACCCAATCAATCCTATCTTGAGTATTGGACATACGAAGCATTAATAATCTGGAGCGACGGTTTTTCTGTATTTCTGCCGTTCCGCTCAAATAAAGTTTTATCAGCGAAGGGTATTTGTGCTTTAGTTCTTGAAACTTCTCGTTGCTCAACGAAGCGATCACTACATCAGTATAGGCCTTGTAATAGTGCTGTGGACGCTTGTTATAAAACAAACTGTCCTCATTTACGAAGACTGAGGAAGGAGGAATAAAATTGAACAGTGCATCTTCATTTTGAAAAGGATTCTTGTAAATCTCCTTTAAAAATCCATCGCAAAGGAACCAGAAATCTTTATTTGGCGGGGCCAATTCCGTGAGGATAGCTCCCTTCTTCTTCAATACTGGCGTATTAAAGCTCTCAATGATGGCCTGTACGGTTTCCTCCATATCCGTGGTATAGGCCGGCAAGCCTCTGAAGAAGTCAAAAATATTCTGCTCGAAAGATTTAGGCATTTTCTATCTGTTTTAACGAGCGAAATAAAGAGGCCCTCGAAATACCTAGATAATCGGCTAATTCCTTTCTGGGTATTAAATCCAATACTTCAGGAAATTGTTCCATCGCAGCATGAATCCGATGTATACCACTTGTCTGTAACATTTCATAGGTAGTATTTCTATATTCAGTCATACTCAACTCGATGAGACTGGTGAGTAACATGCCGCCTAATTTCTCATTCATCAAATATTCCTCAAGCACCTTGGCCGGGATGGAAGCCACTTTTGCTTCCACCAAGCATTTCACAAACGTAGCAGGTCTTGAGGAGTACAGAATTAAATCTTCAGAATAGGCAAATCTATTCCTGGAGTAAAATCTAAGTAAATGTGGTGTTCTACCTTCTTGCAAATACTCCGCAAAGGCACCTGTAAGAATGAAATGAAGCTGACCCTGGCTAGTGCCCAACTCCCACAAATGATCTCCTTCTTTGTACGTTCTGATATTAAAGCGACGAGCAAGGTTCTTCAACGCCTCTTGATCTGAGGCATCTATATGCTGGATATGCAAGGATAGACCCTCGTATATGATGTCGTAGTCCTTGTCGTAAGACATGGCTTGGTTTTTTTGGTAATTGGTTATGTCTAATGTAAGAAAGAATTACAGTTAATAAAAGCGGCAGTTTTATAGTTACAAACCGCATTCTTTTTAACAAAGTGTTGAAAACTAGATTGTTATAATTCACTCACTTTTCCTATTTTCACATCAGTGTTAATACAATATCAAACATTATGCGAAAAGTTTGCAGTATTAACCAAGCCATTAAACTGTTTCAAGGCGACCTCTCGAGGGTAAAACAGTATTGCAAGGACAAGGGAATATCAATCTCCGAAAAGGCGTTACAAGCCCGTTTGAAGTCATTGTAAAAAAGTTATAGGGCTGCAGAAATGCGGCCCTTTTTTTGCAATATTTTTGACATAATCAGCATTTCCAACATGAAGCGACTTTTAGCCATAACTTCTACCTTATTCCTAGTTTCTTGTGCAAGTCCGCACCGCGCTCTGTACGACACGGCCAATACGCTTTATGGGCAAAATTGGACCTACTTAGGAACTATAACGGTATATCCAGATGTCATTTACAGTGATAAAATTACCGCCGCAGATAAAACGCGTGAGCTCGTACTACACGACGGTTTAATCACCTATGATAAGATGCTATTCGAAGCAAGACAACAATACGGCGATAGCGTAACCATTGCAAACATTCGTGTGTACACCGAAGAGTTTAAAACCCAATGGTTCGGGAAAAATGCGGAAGTTCAAGCCTTGGTTGATGTCATCTACGTGACCAAATAATTCTTCCGGTTGAAAGATTTTGACCAATACCAAAGCTTCAACAACATTCATGATCTCATCGCAGAAGGTGAGCATGAAAATCAAGACTTCAAGTACAAAATTTCAGATGCACGTAAAATAGCGCGAACGCTAAGTGCATTTTCCAACACTACTGGCGGTCGCCTCCTGGTGGGTGTTCGAGACAATGGAGTGATCGGTGGCGTCAAGGATGAAGACGATATTTACCTTTTAGAAAGTGCAGCACGCGTCTTTACTGAACCTGAGGTTCAACTGGAAGTGTTCGCTCATGATATCGACGGAAAACGCGTTTGGGAAATCGAAATTCCGGAAGGAAAACACAAGCCTTACCGCGTGGATGAAAAAGACGGAAAGTTGGCCTACGTGCGCATCCACGATGAAAACAAGGTGGCCGGCGCAGTGTTAGTGGAAGTCTGGAAACAAGAGCTGAGTGATCAAAGCAAGCGCCCGGTAGCCTTCTCAGAAAAAGAACAACGACTCATTCAATACCTTAAGGATTACGATACGGTCACCACTAGCAAAGCTGCAAAGGTGATGCAAATGCCTCGTCAGAAAGCCATCTCCACCCTGGCTCGACTCATTCGTTGGGAAGTCATTGATTGGGAGATCACGGATGGCATGTTCTTATTGCGCTTAGATTAAAGAAATCTGTGAGGATTCGGTATGGTTCTAAGGGCCCAATTAATCAACGTGTCCAGCTCATCCTCGGTTGTCAATCCTCTCTGAATTCCGGCTTTTTCCATTCCTAAGGTGAGATGGTGAAGTACAATCCCGCAACTCACGGAAACATTAAAACTTTCTACAAACCCTCGCATGGATATGTAAATGCGTTCGTCGGCCAATTCCTGGATCAATGGGGATGCCCCCTCCTGCTCATTGCCAAATAATATGGTCGCCGGGACTGCTGGATCAATAGCATCAATGGGTAGCGCCCCCTTGTCCAGAGCGGTAACGTAGAGTTTGCGTCCTGAGGCCTTTAATTGGTCCGCCCATTCCTCCGTGCCTCCTTCATTGTAAGTATTGAAAAAACTGGCATCTAGCCACTTCTCTACCCCTTTTGAAATACCGCTGCTCACATTGAAACGCTCGTTCTTATCATAGACGTCCACCTTGTGTATTCCGAAGGCATCGGCGGTGCGCATCAGTGCAGAGGCATTTTGAGATTTCATCATATCCTCTAGGGCCAAAGAGAAATGTCGGGTTCTCTGAGCGACCTTATCTTGAAACAATTGACGCTTGTGATCGGTTAATTCCGAACTCAACTTCGCATAGAATGCTCTTTTTGCCTCCATATCCCAATTCTTCCAATCCGATGTGCCCATTTCTTTGTTTCTTTGCGTTGCTCAAAAATAATAGAGATGTTCAGTAAAATCATTCGACTCGGACTAACAGCTGCAATCTTTGCTTGGTCAATCTATCAATTTGCTGATGGAGAAATAGGAAATGGTATCGCATTGCTCTTCCCTATGGGATTGGTATTGTTCACCTATTTCCGTAACGAGCGCATTTTACTTTCTCTATGGCACATGAGAAAAAACGATGTTGCCAAGGCTGAAAAAGCATTGGCCGGCATTCGCAATCCAGAGAAAAGTCTGATCAAAGGTCAGCTAGCATATTACTATCTGCTCATGGGCATGATTGAGAGCCAGCGCAAAGTAGGCAAGGCAGAAACCTTACTTAAGAGAGCGCTCAACACTGGATTGAGATTGGACCAAGACAAAGCATTGGCAAAACTGAATCTCGCGGGAATCGCATTGACAAAGCGTCGTAAAAAGGAGGCACAAATCCTTTTGACCGAGGTGAAGAAGCTTGATAAAAACGGTGCGCTTGCAGAGCAAACCAAATACATCAAGCAACAAATGAAGCGAATCTAAAATTTCATTCGAACCTCTTTGGTATTGTAGCGTTAATGGGGTACTCAAACCTCCTTTATGTATACAATTGAGAGCATTCAAAAAGTTCCTATCTCCATTGAAGAAGCCTGGGATTTTTTTCAAAATCCAAGCAACCTAGCCACCATCACCCCTGATGGTTTAGGATTCGACATTCTTTCTGAGGTACCGAAAAAGATGTATCCTGGATTATTCATCAACTACAAGGTCAGTCCTCTTTTCGGGATAAAAATGAATTGGACCACAGAAATCACCTATGTGGATGCACCAAATTATTTTGTGGACGAGCAGCGAGTAGGTCCATATGCCATCTGGCATCACGAGCATCACTTCAAGGCCATACCCGGCGGTGTGGAAATGCTCGACCGTGTGAACTACAAGGTACCCCTGGGGCTTTTAGGTAAGATCGCTCATCCTTTTATCGTGCGCCCCAAGCTCGAAGAGATATTTGATTACAGATTTAAAAAGGTTGAGGAACTCTTCGGTACATGGCAAGGGTCGTAGGTATAGATTACGGCTCTAAGCTAGCAGGCACCACAGTTCTGGCCATCTTCGATACAACTTCGAAGCGGATTCTCCTGCGGCAAAGCTCAAAAAAACAGGATGCAGATGCCTTTGCCCTGTCCATACTTCGTGAGCATCCGGCGGATATCGTAGGCATTGACGCTCCCCTTTCACTACCTGGAATTTACAAAGGACTTGAGGGCAACCATGATTTCCATTATCGCGCGGCGGATCGGAAGGCAAAGGCCATGAGTCCCATGTTTCTAGGTGGATTGACGGCAAGAGCCATGAAATTGGCCTCGGAAATTCAAGCGACCACCATTGAAGTGTACCCTAAGCTCAGTGCAGAACGATACCAGCTGCAAGAACAAGGATATAAAGGCGATACAGAAGCTATAGCACCTTGTCTTATGACATTGGTCGAACGAACTGAATTGCCTATTGCTGGGTTATTCATTGAGAATTGGCACCAATTCGATGCTTTGCTCGCTTTAGATATCGCTTGGCGCTACCACAACAACCTCGCAGACCATTATGGGGATGCGAAAGAAGGAATACTTTATTTTTGACCCATGGCTAAGGACAAACGTACCCACAACCCTATCGACCCGGATAAAATCGCCGAAAATGCGAACATCCTTCCCTATGGCTCTAGCGTAAGTGCGCCTGCGTTCAAAGCGGTAGATGCCGTAAAAAACAAAAGCCTTGACCTCAATGCCATGGAGTTGCAGACCGACATGCAACTGGACCAAATCAAAGCCCAAATTGAATTATTGGCCGAACAAGCCCGTAAGATTCATGAGCGCAAAGCATTGAGTGAAGAGATTTATAAGGCACAGATGGGGTTCAAGCCAGAAATCAATCATGTGTATTACCTGTACCGTAAAAACGAAGATCAGAATGTCTTGAGCATGATTGCGCCTCATGAATGGCGCAATTGTCCGCATGAGTTTATGTATCAAATTCGATTGCTTGCGGACCATACATGGGACATTCTCGATTACCGCCAATAATGCTCTCTTACATCCACCACATCTCTGATCCCAAGCATCCAACGCTGGTATTGCTGCACGGTTACGGATCCAACAAAGAAGATCTCTATGGTCTTAAACCCTATTTACCAACACTCAACATTGTTTGCTTTCAAGCCCCTATTTCACTGGGCATGGGAGGTTATGCTTGGTATCCTATTGAATGGGAAAACGGCGCCAAGATGATCGATGGTGCGGCTGTCGAAGAAGCTGCCCAGCTCGTACTGGAATCCCTGAAGACTTGGCAAGGAGAGTACGTACAAAACAACGAGGTGTTCATTGGTGGATTTTCTCAAGGGGCCATCACCTCGCTTCAAATTCTATTACAAGGATTCAGCGCTAAAGGGTTCGTTTTGATGAGCGGCTATGCCCTACCCGAATGGCATGAAGCACTAAAATCTCTGGAAACGAAAACTCCTATTTTTCAGAGCCATGGAACTATGGACCCGGTAATCCCATATACTTGGGCCCAGGCCACGGCAGAAGGCCTTTCCCATTTAAATGAATACACCTTCCATTCCTACCCCATGGCACACAGCCTGAATGCCCAGTGTTTACAGGATATTCATGAGTTTTTAACTCCCTTGCTCGATTAGGAATTGGGCGATTTGCAGGGCTGCATCAGCTGTTCCGTAAGGTGATTTTGTTGGAAGCGGTTGGTTCAACAAGCTACCGACTTTGTCACTCAACAGTTCGGTACTACCCAGTGGATGTAACGCATTGGCTCCGATATCCACTAATTCCACCCATTCCGTTTCATTTCTCAAGGTGATGCAATGTTTCCCTAAAAAATAGGCCTCCTTCTGAAGACCACCACTATCGGTAATCACGATAGCACAATGCTGAATGGCCCAAAGCATTTCCAAATACCCCACCGGGGGTGCGGTTTTAAACGCTATCTCTACCCCTGCCTTTTCCACTTCATTTCGTGTGGACGGGTGCAATGGCATCCAAACCGGAACTCCTTGTTGATGCAATTCATTCAGACTTGCAATTCGTTCCTTCAATCGTTTAGGATGCTTCACGTTCTCCATGCGATGCAGGGTCGCCAAAGCAAAAGGCTTCTGAAACCACTCTAGTGCTCCCATTGCCTTGCTATGTCGGGCAAAGGGAGAGAACATCTGAACCGCATCGAACATGGTATCTCCTACGTTTACCACGCGTTGATGTGGGGATAAAAATCCTTCATCCACAATATTTTCATCAGCAGCAGCAGAGGGAGTAAATAGGATGTGTGAAAGCTCATCGGTTTGAATCCTATTCCATTCTTCAGGCATTTCATCGTTAAAGGAACGAAGTCCGGCTTCGACATGAATGATAGGAACCCCTTCTTTAACGGCAGCCAATGCCCCTGCTAAGGTTGAATTCGTATCACCGAACACCAGAACATATTGAGGAGCAACCTCTGTAATGATTGGACGTAAATCTGCAACGATTTTATCAATCATCTCATCCCGTTGTAACCCGCCACATTCTAAAACTGCATAAGGTTTTGGCAAGTCCAATTCTTCGAAAAATACGGCACTCATTTCAGGATCATAATGCTGCCCTGTGTGCACCACAAACTCTTGAATACCAGCATTTTTTAAAGCCCGGCTTACAGGAGCACTTTTAATGAACTGTGGACGTGCGCCGACGATGGTTAGAATGCGAATACTCACGATACAGCGCGTACTTTTCCATCCACTAATTCGTAGGCATCGCCTAATTCTGGACATTGTGCTTTACCCTGAGCATCAAAGGTCAATCTTCGACCCGCTTTACTGACCCAACCAATTCTTTTGGCCGGTACACCGACATATAAGCCAAAGGGCTCCACCTCTGTGTTTATCACTGCTCCGGCACCAATAAAAGCATATTCTCCAAGGTCATTCCCGCAAACAATCGTGGCATTCGCCCCAATGCTTACACCTCTGCCCACCTTGGTGCTGAGATAGTTCTTACGTTCAATGAAGGCACGGGGTACATCTACATTGGTAAAAACCATAGAAGGACCTAGGAATACATCCTCCTCTAGCTCTACCCCTTCATATACACTCACGTTGTTCTGAATCTTGGCGCCTTTTCCGATGCGAACGTTGTTCGCAATGAAGACGTTTTGACCGATAGTACACCTTTCTCCTATACTCGCTAGAGGCATGATATGACTGTAATGCCAAATCTTAGTGCCACCGCCAATGGCAGCACCTTCGTCCACAGTTGCGGTAGGGTGAATGAAGATATCGGTCATGATAAAAATGCTTTAATGGAATCTACTACGAGTTTGACTTCTCCCTCGTCCATGGCCTCATGTACAGGTAGACTCAATACTTCGTGTGATAACCGTTCAGAAACTTGTAGAGACACCTTTGGAGTCCAATGTTTATAAGCCTCTTGTTGGTGCAATCCCATCGGATAATATACCATAGAGTCTATTCCGTGTTCCTTCAAAAATGCTTGAAGACCATCTCTTTTACCGCCCAGGATACGAACGGTGAACTGGTGAAGGATATGACCGTCCACTATCTCGGGTAGCGTCAAACCGTCCACTCCCTTTAACGCATCGAGGTACATGGACGCTATGCTCTTTTTTCTTTCAACGCTTTGATTGAAATATTTCAATTTCACCCCCAATACAGCCGCCTGCATAGGATCTAATCTAGAGTTCACACCTATGCATTGATGGTGGTATTTCTTGGATTGGCCGTGACTCGCGATGCGCTTGGCTCGTGCAAGAAGGTCTGAATTTCGACTGCATATTGCTCCACCATCGCCCATTCCCCCCAATGATTTCGTAGGGAAAAAACTAAAGGTTCCCAATGCCCCAACAGTACCGGCATATTTCCCGGCATAGGGGCCTGAGGTCCATTGAGCCCCGAAGGCTTGAGCTGTATCTTCTACAATAGCAACACCCGGCAATGCCTGTTCAACGGCAGCAACATCCGCACAACGACCGTACAAATGGACCACTATGATGGCTTTCGTTTGTCGGGTGTACAGCTTGGGTAATTGGTCAAGATCAAGATTAAACGAAGCCTCATCGACATCACACCAAACGGCTGTTGCTCCCAACAACCCTATGACCTCAGCACTTGCTGCATAAGTGAAGGCGGGGACGATTACCTCATCGCCAGGCCCAATTCCCAAGGTCATTAATGCGATTTGAAGCGCATCTGTACCGTTGGCGACCCCAATGGTTTGTGCTCCTAGATACTTGGACAAATCTGCCTCGAAAGCTGCAGATTCCGGTCCCCCAATGTATTGACCACTGTGCATAACGCGCTCCAAAGCAGCAGAAAGCTCCTCCTGGTAAGGACGATGAATTCTTTGAAAATCAAGCATTTTAATCGTGGACACAGTTCAGTCGTTTACAGATGCAAAATAGCGAAGTTCCAATACATATCAGTTAACGACCAACCACTTCAAAGCGTGTGTTTGTTCACCATGAATAAATTGGACCGTATAAGCACCTTTTACCAAAGGCCGTTCAATCATTATTGTTCGTATTCCTGCCTTGACCTCTCGCTCCAAGACCAGCGCACCTTGGGACGAAATTAAACGTACCGTACCGCCTTGAAAAGGTGATGGCAGAAATAGTATCCCTGTTCCAGAACTACTAGGGTTAGGCGCTATGCGAAGCGATCCCTCATAGGCGTTCGAAAATGAAGAAGGATCTTCAGGATTTGCGATATCTCTCGGACATAAGTGTGGGCTAATACTTTGTGTTGGATTGTATTTTAAATAAATAGGATCCCTGTGCTGTCTAAGCGCTGTGCTCCCATTAAAGCTAAAGGCATTGTACGGTGCCGCGAGTTGTAACATACCGTTGCTCCGTGCAATGGCTGTCGTTGGATCTATTGTCCCATATAGATCATATCCCACATTCCCTTGAAACCTGTTGTGGCCTTGAGCCAGGTCTAAACCTTTTACCTGTCGCAGGTACACAGCAGTATCATTGTTGATCCAAGTAGTGCTCGCGTGGCGCGCCATATCTAGCGCACCTTCTTGAACCCGGAGTCCTACCTTGTTAAACTGAAAAGTCGAACAAGTGATTCTAAGATGGACATTTGAAACTGCCAATCCAACATTCTTACAATGATTAAAGTTGCTTCTGCTGATTGCTACACCACCACCTGTGGCCTCTAATTGGGCTCCAATTACACAATGTTCGAAGGTGTTGGATTCAAACGATGCAGGTGTCGACAACGCTTTTAGTCCAACCTCACATCCATTGAAATAGGTATGATTCATTGACCAGTTTGTTGTATCGGCGATGGTCACAGCCGCTATACCCTTGATGAACCGACATTCATCTAAGAGTAATTCAGGGCCCAAGGCCACCAAAGACAAATAGGGTTTGGCCCCAATATGTTCAAAGCGACAATGTTTGAACTCACCCTTGGTCTCTAATTCTAAGGTACCAAGGTTGCTCAGCGAACAATGTATATCGGCCCAATGCATATAGGCTATTTGCGAAGGCACTCGAACCGCTCCATCCACTTTGATATCCTGTGATGCTAGGGCAATGGCCCCACTTCCTTCAAACACCGTGGTCGATTGCAATTCTATAGTGCCTGATGCGAGCGGAGAAAAGGTTGCCCCAGGTAATATTTCGAGTATACCGTGTTGAACCAACGACCCTCCATTCAGATGTAACTCCGCTTTAGGGTGAACGATCAATTTTGCGCCCTCCTCTATAATCAATCTACTGCCCGGGCCTATCACAGTATTACTCTTGGCAAATAGGACGAGCGTACTCCCCTTCTTGATATAAAGATCTGCCGTTCGATCGGGGTGGTCCCCAACGTCTAACCTTCCCAAGACCTCAAGTGTACTTCCTTTACAGCCAGGTCCCACATAAAAACTTAATTTTTGGTCAGCTGCAGCAAGGGTTGTGCTATTGGACTTACCCACAGGGCCTTGACAAGCAAGCTTCAAATGCCCTCCAATGGCAATTTGGACACCGCTTAAATTAGATTGATACCGTTGCGCCATACCCAGTGGCATTGCGTCATTATAAGTCCCAGTGATGGGCTGATTGTAGGACGCATATATGGAATGAAATTGGCTTAAAATATATTCTATGATCTCTTCGGTGGTTTCAATATGCATCTGATTCTTGGCGCTATCCTGATCATCGGAAATGGGCGCATAAAAGGACGTAAAAGGAATTTCGTTAAGCCGTTGGTCAATGCGTAAACTATCGTAACGAAGGTCAAGCGCACTAAAGCTAGGGATGAAGCAATGCGTTTGATTAAATACCCGAACAAATGGATAATCGAACGACTCCGGAGTATCCGTCAGCGAGCCTGGAATATGATCAAAGGCTTGAAGATACTGGGCTTTAGGTACTCGGCGTCCCTGTTGCAAAGAAGCATAATACAGAGATTGAAGCTTTTGATGGGTGACCAATTGTATACGCTCCACCGCAGCATTTACCACATTCGCAGGAATAAAATTAGTGGCATGCCCCAAACTATAGATCAGTTGTGCCGAAGCTGCACCGCTCATTGAGGTCCATCTCATCTGGGCAACTCGCCAAATATTTTTCAGTTTCGCGGACTCCATCAAATAATTCCGCTGTCCTGTATGGGCTTCACTTCTCGCCCCGACTACCTGCATATTTTGCCGCACGCCCTGTCTATTGAACTGTAAGGTATCAGGAAGCGCGCCGATGTGATGCCCCACTGGAACATTCCGTTCCCAGCCATAGGCAATGTAGCGGTCCAGAGAATCTTCGGGTTCAGAAAACAGCCCTTCAATACTGCCATTGCAAACCCCAAACGAATACATCCCCTGAGGGTGTCGATTTGCTATGGTTCTTTGAAAGGCTTCATAGGAGGCTTTGGCTACGGGATCATAATGAGAGACCAGCATTTGATGGGCGGCTTTCGACGCCAGTGTATAGTCCCACGGATTGGACAATGCTTTAACCGCTGGAAACAACGCTGCCAAGCGCTCTGTCTGTGCCTGAATACCTACAGGAATAAATGCTCCTCGGTGGGGAGAATCGAACGTGGCATATGCGCCTACGCCAACACAACAGCCTTGTTCCTGTGCTTGTAATAAGGCATAGCGAGTAATGAGTCCCCCAAGGGACGCACCAACCACGGTTGTGGCTTGCTCAGGCGTTTGTTGTTGAATCCACTGCAGCACCTGTAATAATGTCTCCGCATTTTCCTCAACAGCCAGCTTTGATTCTTCAAAATCGACATAGACGATATCGTGATTTCGCGACAAAAGACTATCCATGAGCCATGCGAGCTTCGACATATGTGTATAGATTCTATCCCCATTGCTATTAAACACATAGCCCGTTGATACGGATTCGTAATGCAAATAGCCAAAAGGTTGGTCGGTACCCTCGAATCCTTCTACGACCACCACTGGTTTTTGGAACCCCTTGGTGGAATCCGCAAAATCTACAGTGATCCAAGCCGGTTGTGTGGGTTTCGCATTTAGGCATTTCGAGGGAGGCAAAGCTGCTGTACTGAAGGCCGTATCAGCTCTAGGTGATGCAAAGACTAATTGTAACCGAAAGGCACATTCACGCCACATTGATCCTTGGCGTGCACGAATACGGATGAATTTTTCGGCCCATTCTACGCCATTAGCCACAGCATGGTATACAATGGCGACGGTTTGATTAGGGACCAATTGGACAAATCCCTTCCCATCGTCAAAATCCACCCAATAGGCATCTACCCCACCGACATTTTGTTGGATCAGCGTATCAGGTAGGACAAACTTTATGGTCGTCGAAGTGCCCGTACTAAAATGGGAAAGCACATTTCCTCCAGCCAAGAATACCTCCTTGGTCAGTACTGAGGCCAAGGCATTGTTGTGTATATTCTTGTTGTGGATTGCGTAATTACGGGCTGAATCTAGGGGGAACCGTAGACGGAGGCAACTTCCACTGGCCCTCTTCGAAAAGGAAGCGTCCGGAACGGAGCGCCAACGTATCAAGCTCATTGTATCTCATCCAACACAGGTGTAAGGGACAATCTACCTTCTCCGATTGTGCGTGGTAAGCAGCATTAAACGAATCGAATGCCATTAAATAAGCAGGTTTACCTCCTGCACGGTTCCCATTGGAATCAAGCCTTTGACTCATGTAGAGGTCTTCGTACATGATCTCAAAATCTGTTGGCCGTAGGATTCGGCTTGGGATTGTTCCATCGAACGAGTCGAGCGGATAATAATCTCCCAATACTTGGTACAAGGCACTTTGATCGTGCAAGAACGAGCTTTGGAACAGGGTGTTCGGCAGCGGCTCAAAAGCGTGTTGGAAGGTATCGCGTAATTGGGCCTGGGTGCATAAAGGCAGCACCAAAAACAGAAGGCGGGTGAAGCGGAAAAGTGTTTTCATAAGGGTTGAGGTTAAATCAATACCCTTATAAGTGAGCACCCCTAGAGGTAATTTCCAAAGAAAGTGGAGAACTCGTTTTTACCAACAAAAAACCCCGAGCCTGCGGCTCGGGGTTCAAAATGCTTGGTCGCGGGCGGCCTTACATGGCGCCGTCAAGCTTGGCAGCGAGCACTTGCTTGCTCGTCGCACCTACTTGCTTATCAACGATCTCTCCGTTTTTGAAGACCAACAACGTTGGGATGTTACGCACACCGAACTGCTGAGCTACAGCACCGTCAGAATCAACATTAAGCTTACCAACGACTGCTTTGCCCTCGTATTCCGTTGCCAATTCATCCACAACAGGACCAACCATGCGGCAAGGACCACACCATTCTGCCCAGAAATCAACCAATACAGGCTTATCTGATTTCATTACTACTTCTTCAAAATTCGCTTCGGTTATTTCGAGTGCCATAATCTTATGTGTTTTCTAATTGGATAATCAAAAGTAAGACCAAATTACCCTATGATTTGATAGAGTACGCCTATGTGCCTATCGATGTTATTCACACCTGTTGGCGCCCAAGTGTTAACAACCTACAGCAGTACCAAAGTGCGTACGCGACCGCCTAATCTGACCCAATACGTCCCCCGAGGCCAATGAACTGTGGAAATGCGGGTATGATCCGACAACCTCTCTTTATAAAAAATACGACCCAGCGCATCCATAACGACCAGCTCCTCACTGCCGTGAACGCCGGTGACGGTGAATTCATCCCTCGCGGGATTCGGCTTTAAGACCCAATGATCTTCTGACCGCTCCTCCATTCCAACGATATAGGACAACCCGAAGGCGAAGCTCCCTTCATAGCCATTAGCCGTAGTATCCAACGGTATCCAACGCTCGGGAAAGTCTTTCGCCGGATCAGAAACAATCAAGGAATCCCCTTTGAAGTACAATTGGGTAACGATAGTATCGGTAAACCAAGCATTCGTCAAAAAACCTTTCACATGTATGTGGGAAGGGCGCCACGGGTAAATACCTGGCAACTCTGTATACAGCGTGCTTTTTTTGCCTGAGAGTACCAACCGTCCTCGGTACGCAAAATCATTGGGGTTTCCATCCACATTGCTATACTCCCCTTGAGCATTGGCATGCCAAAGCTCTAGCGCATAAGGACTTGGCAACGTATCCAAATCCACCGTATCGCAATCGTAGGAAACGTAAAAATTCAATTTCAAGGCCCTCGAAGAATCCTGAACTCCTGGCGCGAGTGTATCGTTGGTAATGAGCGGAGCGCCGTGTTTAAAGTAAGGACCTAGCTGGTCCGGGGATGTGATGCAGTTTACCTGAGCACTCGCATGAAGCCCAAATAAACACAATATGATGCCCCAGCGCTTCATTTAAGAATTGATCTTCGGCATTAGATAAGGATGCATCTCCAAATCCTTCAATAAGCCCTTATCGATGGCCACCTTGAAGTCCTTCACAGGCAGTTTCACATCAAGCTCCTCTTCTGTATCAATCACATGGAGTTTCACGCGTTTCTTACCCGGGTACATCTTGAGGATATCGTGCAATTCATCGACGAGTTTAGTATCTAACTTATCCAAGGCTAATTGCACGTCGAGGCTCTTGCTGCCCTTTTCTAGGACATCCGCCAACAAACTCACATCCGCCACATCTACGGACATTCGCTCCACAAAACCCTCTCCTTGACGCTGATTGTATTTGCGCCCCCGAGCTTTCACATAGAGCAACTGCTCGTTTTCGAAGTAATGTTTGAATTTGAGGTAATCCTCTCCAAAGAGTCGGAATTCGTAATCACCCGTGAAATCCTCCATCCGGAAAATTCCCCAGCCTTTGCCCATCTTTGAAATGCGGTGCTGCGCATCCGTCACAATACCCGCGACCATCACCTCTCGACCAATAACGCTTTCCACATTATTGAGCCTATTGAGCTCAGCCGTACAGAAGTACTTAATTTCCGCACGGTAATCGTCCAGCGGATGTGAACTGAGGTACATCCCGTTGATTTCCTTCTCTTTTTTCAGGGCAATGATGGAAGGCCAAGGCGTGATGTCCGGCATTTTTGGCGGCGGCAATTCCTCCGCAGAACCTTCCCCAAAAAGCGAGGCTTGGGCACTTTCCGCATCGTTCTTCTTATTCTGTACGTATTTAATCGCCTTTTCAACGAAGGTCCTGCCACCATCCTCTTCAGAGAAATACATGGCACGGTGTGTATTGGCAAAATCATCCATCGCTCCGCCCAGAATTAAGCATTCAATGGTTTTACGGTTTGCCTGGCGCAGGTCAATGCGTTCGAGCAGGTCAAAGAGGTCTTTGTAAAGCCCTCCCTCCTCACGCTTGGCGATAATTTCACGCACGGCATTTTCTCCAACGCCCTTCATACCGCCCATTCCGAAACGAACGGCACCTTCATTATTCACGCTAAAACGCAAGAGACTTTCATTCACCGAAGGTCCCAAAACAGAGACACCAATACGACGACATTCTTCCATAAAGAAGGTCACCGCTTTGAGGTCGGACATGTTATTCGAGAGCACTGAAGCCATGAATTCCGCGGGATAATGTGCTTTGAGATAGGCCGTCTGGTAGGCTACCCAAGCGTAACATGTAGAGTGTGATTTGTTGAAGGCATACGATGCAAACGCTTCCCAATCCTTCCAAACTTTCTCGAGTACATCGCGCTGATGCCCGCGCTCTTCCCCACCATCGAGGAACATAGGCTTGAGCTTATCAATAATGTACTTCTGTTTCTTACCCATCCCCTTACGCAACATATCCGCCTGGCCCTTGGTAAAGCCCGCCAATTCTTGCGACAAGAGCATTACTTGCTCTTGATATACGGTAATTCCATAGGTCTCCTTGAGCTTGCCCTCCATGGCATCTAGATCGTAGGTAATCTCCTTACGGCCGTGTTTACGGTCAATGAATTCCGGAATATATTCCAAGGGTCCCGGGCGATACAGCGCGTTCATAGCAATCAAATCTGCAAACTCTGTAGGCTTGAGTTCCTTGAGGTATTTCTGCATTCCGGCACTTTCGTACTGGAAGATCCCAACGGTTTCACCCCGTTGGAATAGCTCATAGGTTTTGGTATCGTCAAGAGGGAAACTATCTGGGTCCAATTCTACCCCATGGCGTTGCTTGATCAACCTGCATGCTTCCTTGATAATGGTCAACGTACGAAGACCCAAGAAATCCATCTTGAGCAGACCAGCATCCTCTACTACAGAGTTATCAAACTGCGTGCACCACATCTCACTATCCTTGGCGCGCGCCACAGGCACGAGCTCACGAATATCGCTTGGGGTGATGATTACCCCACAAGCATGGATCCCTGTATTTCTCAATGATCCTTCGAGAACTCTTGCTTGATTAATGGTTGTTGCTTCCAATGAATCCCCATCCGCTATTTGCTTGAGCTGAGCGACTTGTTGCGCCTCGTCTGAAGAGAACTTTTTACTCAATTCCTTATCACTGAGCTCCCAAAGTTTCCTCAGCTTGGTCATATCGGGGATGAGTTTCGCGATGCGGTCTGTATCTGGTAGAGGCAATTCCAAAACCCTACCCGCATCGCGGATAGAACTTTTGGCTGCCATTGAACCATAGGTGATGATTTGTGCTACTTGAGAGGCGCCATATTTATCAATAACGTATTGAATAACCTTATCTCGGCCTTCATCATCAAAGTCAATATCAATATCTGGAAGAGAAACACGCTCAGGGTTCAAGAAACGCTCGAAAAGCAGGTCGTACTTAATAGGATCTACATTCGTAATTCCCGTAGCATACGCGACCGCAGAACCTGCTGCCGAACCGCGGCCTGGTCCTACGCTCACGCCCATCTGTCGGGCTGCCTCACAGAAGTCCTGAACAATCAAGAAATACCCTGGATATCCCGTACGGGCAATGGTTTCTAATTCAAAGTCTAAGCGCTCCTTGATATCATCGGTAAGTTCACCATAGCGCTTCTCCGCTCCCGCGTAAGTCAAATGGCGCAGATACGCATTCTCCCCGCGCTGACCTCCATCCACCTTATCCTGTGGATCCTGAAATTCCTCAGGAATATCAAAGGCAGGTAGAAGTACATTGCGCTCTAAGGGATACAGTTCTACCTTATCTAGAATCTCCTTTGTGGTATTCAAGGCTTCCGGCAAGTCGGCAAAGAGGTTGGCCATCTCTTGCTTATCCTTGAAGTAGAATTCCTGGTTTGGGAAACCATAGCGGAAGCCGCGACCACGACCAATAGGCGTACTCTTTTGTGCGCCCTCCTTTACACAAAGCAGGATATCGTGTGCTTCTGCATTTTCTTGCGTCAGATAGAACGTGTTATTCGCGGCCATGTATTTGATGCCATATTCTTCGGCATAGGCGAGCAACTGGGTATTGGCGTGGTTTTCCTCGTCCAAACCGTGTCTATTGAGCTCGAGGTAAAAATCTTCTCCGAAGTGTTCGTGCCACCACAGCAAGGCTTCACGGGCCTGTTGTTCGCCTACGTTCAGGTAGAGAGAAGGTATTTCCCCGCGCAGACCACCGCTGAGTACAATGAGGTCTTCTTTGTGCTCGAGAAGGACCTGTTTATCAATACGCGGGACGTAATAATATCCATGCAACTGCCCTTCGCTGCTGAGCTTGGCAAGATTGTGATACCCATTTTTATTCTTCGCGAGCAAGACGATCTGGTATCCGTCGTCTTTTTTGGTGCGGTCTAACCTGTCCTCACATACGTAAAATTCACAACCGATAACCCCCACGAATGGGTAGGGCTTCAAAGGCTCATTGAGCGCTCCTTTTTTAACCTGTTCATTGTGGTCATAGGCCTCACGGTTCCCAGGCACTGCCATCACGGCACGGTTGAAATGGAAAGCCCCCATCATATTGCCGAGGTCCGTCAGCGCCACACCATCGTGGCCGTCGTCTACGGCCGCCTGAACCAAATCCGCGACTACGCTGGTGGCCTGCAGAATAGAGAACTGGCTGTGGTTGTGCAAGTGCGCAAAATGCACATCATCTGCATCGAGATCTTCCTCCGGTGATACGGTTTCCCCTGTACTTCCGGTCAATCCCTCTGCGCGTTTTGCTTTTGCATCTTCAACGGCAAGACCAATGGCCTGTATAGTCGTAGGGTTTTTCTCTTTGAAGCGCGCCACAAAGGCCTCATCACGTCCAATTGCCGCCGGAGTAAAGTTGCCAATACGGATAAGCTCTAAAAACACGCGCGCCGTAGCCTCCACATCAAAGGCGGCATTGTGCGCCTCATCGAATCCTTCACCAAACAGGTGTTGGTGCAGCTCCTCAAGTTTAGGAAGCTTGTAGCGACCCCCACGTCCGCCAGGGATTTGACAGAGCTCTGCGGTGATTTCCGTACAGGAGTCCAAAGATTTTTTAGAAGTAAATGGATTCTCTCCTGTGGTACGCAAATACTCACATCCGGTGACATTCAAGTCAAAGCGCACATTGTGACCTATGACAAACTCACAAGTATCCATGGCCGCCTGAAAGGTGGCCAATACTTCGGCCAGAGGTTTCCCTTCCGCTTTGGCACGATCCGTGGAAATACCGTGGATTTTCGTGGCATTGAACGGGATATCATAACCCTCAGGATAAATGATATGATCTTGAACATCGATCAACTCCCCTTCCGGTCCGTGAATTTGCCAAGCAATCTGAACGACCCGTGGCCAATTATCAAAGTCCGTCAAGGGTGCATTCCAATCCTTAGGAAAACCTGTAGTCTCTGTATCAAAGATTAAAAACATGCCCGTGTAGCGTAAAATGAGTGAAACTCAAATCTACCACAAAGCATGCGCAAATAAAACCAATGTGGATAACTATTGGTTAATCGATAATACGCTGATTACAAGGGACTAACGATTCTTTTTGAAGGGATGCGGAGCCGGTGGCAAGGCGGCCAATTCATGGGCATCTTTATCCCATTCCGAGAGCGGTAATTCCCTCATTTCGTGAACCATTGCAATGGCGTTTTGCGCATCCACTTCACTGAAGCCTCCCCCATTCAAAATATGGTCATACGAGGCGGTGTGTAGGTCTGTAAATCCTTCTGAGAAATCGAACGACCATTGATCAAAAGTCAATGAACGGAAGGTCTTTTTACCAGCATCTTTAGCGCCTTGAGGCAAGGTTTGGGCATTGATGCTCAAGAACCATCGAATGTTGGCATTACTGAAGCGAATCGTGCCGGAGGCCCTATCGTGCGATCGCACATAGACTTTCTGACCCTGAGGTGTGCCGAATATCCATTGAAGCATATCGAAAAAATGGACGCCGATGTTCGTGGCAATGCCTCCACTCTTTTCCTCATCACCTTTCCAAGAGGCGTAATACCAGTGGCCTCGAGAGGTGATGTAGGTGAGGTCCACGTCAAAAATATAATGAGGATCTGTGGCCAATTTTTCTTGCACCTTCTCCTTCAACGCAATGACTTGCTCGTGCAAACGCAGTTGAAGGATGGTGAAAATTTGCTTGCCTGTGGATTGTGCTGTGGCCGTGAGCCCTTCTACGTTCCAAGGACGCAAGGTGATGGGCTTCTCACAAATACAATGCGCTCCGTTGCGTAAGGCATATCTAATATGACTGTCGTGCAGGTAGTTAGGAGAACAAATGCTGATGTATTCTACCGCTTCACCACGCTCAGCCAACTTGTTCAAATGGCGATCGAATCGCTCAAACTCAGTGAAAAAGGCAGCTTCTGGGAAGTACGCATCCAGATGACCTACGCTATCGCTAGGGTCGTATGCTGCCACGAGAGTGCCGCCCACTTCGTGGATGGCTTGAAGGTGTCGTGGTGCGATATAACCCGCTGCACCAATAAGCGCGAAACGCTTCATTAGCCAATACGTTGATCGTAGGTATCTCCCATCGATGGGTTATCTCCCATTAATCGGGCCATCATTTGCTTCTTCACAATGTTGAAGATGACCATGTGCACATCTTCGGTGACTTCCATATCCATGACAGGTGCATGCACGTTAATGGTGGCGATTTCTGAGATTTTACCGCCTTTGAAACCGCTCATCGCTACCGTGGTAGCGCCTTGTGCGTTGGCGTATTCCAGAGCGTTGACCACATTCTTGCTGTTTCCAGAACCGCTAATTCCGATGACCAAATCATTCGGTGATAGGAAGTTCTTGAGCGGCTCTACGAAAATGCTCTCCCAACCGATATCATTGGCGATGGCCATCATTGAGGGTAGGTTGTCGTTCAAGCAAATCATTTTAAATCGCTTGTCTAGGACGTAGCTTGCCCCTTTGAGGAAATCTCCTGCCGCATGTGAAGCTGAGGCACCGGAGCCGCCATTACCCATGGTGTAGATGTTTCCGCCCTTTTCGTAGGTGGTGTGGAAAGCTTCGACTAAGGCCTCCAAGGCTTTAGGATCAAGAGCGTCCAAGGTGGACTTTACAAGGTCGATATAGTGTTGTGCTTGCATGTGTTCTTTGTAGAATTGGCCACTAAAATAACTGATTTATTCGCGCCATCGTATAAATCCGATCACGCTCATGATAGAATATATGACCATCAAGGCTGCGTAGACCCAGAGTCCCTTCATACCATAGAGTGCAACGGAGGCAATATTCAACGGAATCCAGTAATGGAATGCCGTGCGGATGCGGCGGGTTTCTTGCCAAGTGGCCCAAAGACCAAATACCGTAGTTAGGGCATCGAAGTAAGCGTAACTCACGCCAGGAAGTTGGTTGAGCGACCAGCCTAAAAGGGCAGCAATGGGCAGTCCTAACCACGCTAGACGCTGTGTTTTTACAGGGAGATCAACGAGTGGGACTTGGTTTTCGCCTGCATGGGTAGACCACTGAATCCAGCCGTAAAATCCCATCACCACATAGACCGTATACAGTCCCATTTCAGCATAGAGACCTGCTCGAAGAAACAATGCTACGGAAAGTGCACTGCCTACGATACCTGCGGGCCAAGCCCAAACTTTTCGCTGAATCAAGCCTACGAGAAAGGCGAGACTCAACAATGTGGCGCTCCACTCGAAAACAAAATTTACGGACATAAAAAACCCCGAGCATTGGTGCTCGGGGCTAATTTAAGATTATCTCTTTGGACTTATACCAACTCTTGAACCAAGTCAGCCGCTTCCTGCAATGCAATAGCGCTATGTACTTCTAGTCCACTTTCGTCGATTAATTTCTTCGCTTCTTCAGCGTTGGTTCCTTGAAGACGTACAATAATTGGCACATTGATATTGCCCATGTTCTTATACGCATCAACAACACCCTGCGCTACGCGGTCACAACGTACGATACCACCGAAGATGTTCACCAGGATCGCTTTTACGTTTTCGTCGCGCAAAATGATGCGGAACGCCTGCTCAACACGCGCGGCATCCGCTGTACCACCTACATCTAGGAAGTTTGCTGGGTTACCGCCTGCCATCTTGATGATGTCCATTGTAGCCATCGCAAGACCAGCACCGTTGACCATACATCCTACATTACCATCTAGTTTTACGAAGTTCAAGCCCGCTTCACCAGCTTCTACTTCTGTGGCATCCTCTTCACGAGTATCGCGCATGGCAGCGATATCTTGGTGACGGTACAAGGCATTATCGTCGATGGTCACTTTCGCATCTACAGCTAAGATCTTATCGTCTGAAGTCTTTAGTACTGGGTTGATCTCGAACAATGATGCATCAGCACCTTCGTACGCACGGTACAACGCCGTTACAAACTTCGTCATATCCTTGAACGCTGCACCACTCAAACCTAGGTTGAACGCTACTTTGCGTGCTTGGAATCCTGTCAAACCAACTTTAGGATCAATCTCCTCAGTGAAAATCAGATGTGGAGTTTCCTCTGCCACAGTCTCGATGTCCATCCCTCCTTCTGTAGAGTACATGATCATGTTGCGGCCCGTAGAACGGTTCAATAATACTGACATGTAGAACTCAGAAGTTTCGCTTTCGCCTGGGTAGTATACATCCTCAGCGATCAACACTTGGTGTACCTTCTTCCCTTCTGCAGAAGTTTGAGGAGTCACCAGTTGCATGCCAATGATGCTATCGGCTACCTCTTCCACTTTATCAATGCCTTTAGCGAGCTTCACACCACCACCTTTACCACGGCCACCTGCGTGTACTTGGGCTTTGACAACGTACCATGAGGTACCTGTTTCTTCAGTGAGTTGTTTTGCTACTTCTACGGCCTCGGCTGGAGTCTGAGCAACTTTACCGCGTTGAATGCGTACGCCGTAGCCGGCTAAAATTTCTTTTCCTTGGTATTCGTGGAGGTTCATACTGTTCCTTGATTTGCACGCAAATTTAGGGTACAGGCTTCGAACGATGAACCATTTTTATGGATTAAGTTGATTAAATGATATATGCCATTGATTGACGATATTTGCGCCTATGTCCAAATACCTCCTAACTGTACTCCTCTTGTGGGCCACTGTAGGCCTAAGTGCTCAAAACACTGAGAAAAAAAGACTTGAAGTTCCCGAACTGAGCGCTGAAAATGTCTCTATAAATGGTGTGCTTGACGAGGCCGTTTGGGCGTCGAGTGCACGCATCGCGGAATTGGACCAATATTTTCCAGAAGCTGCGCCTACATCTGAAAGTATACGAAGCGACGTACGCATTTTCTACACCCAAGAGGGTATTTACTTTGCGGGGAGCTTTGAGGACGATCGCGCGCCCATCTTGTCACAGTTGACGCCTCGAGACCGCATTAATGCCAATACAGATTGGATACACATCATCCTGAATCCCTTCAACGACGGGGCGAACGACTTCAACTTCTACCTGAGTGCTGCGGGGGTTCAAGGCGATTCACGGGCCACGAGTAGCAACGATGAAGACGGCAGTTGGAACGCCGTGTGGTGGAGCGCCGTGGTCAAAGAAAAACACCGTTGGTCATTTGAGATGTATATACCCTACCAGGTACTCCGCATTCCACAGGGCGGCGCGGGAGCAAAAGCTCCAGCTTGGGGATTCAACATCAAGCGAAGCATAAGAAGCGACCGCACGATGTATAGTTGGAACCCTATCGATCGCAACTTTGATAATGAGAGCTTGCAAAGTGGACTCCTCACGGGTATTAATGTCATTAATCCCCCCTTGCGCATCAGTTTACGTCCGAACACTACTGGCTCTTACTTGCAAAACGGCAGCGGTCAAGGCAGATCCACCGGTGCTGCCGGAGCCGACATTAAAATAGGACTCAACAAAAGCTTTACGCTCGACATGACACTGCTCCCTGACTTTTCACAAGTCGCCTTCGATGAGCAGTTTGTGAATTTTGAAGCCTTCGAGCAACAGTTCGACGAGAACCGCCAGTTTTTTACCGAAGGTGTAAACCTCTTCAACAAAGCCGATCTCTTCTATAGCCGACGCATCGGTGGAAACCCCAAGAACTTTACCAATGCGAACCTTGGGGACTTGAGCAATACCACACAGAGTTTCACGCGCATGCTCAATGCCACGAAACTCACGGGAACGACGGATAACAATCTCAGTATGGGATTCCTAAACGCCATAACAGCACCCAACTACCTTAGTGGTACAGACAGCTTGGGTAATGCAGTAGAGATTCTCACCGAACCCTTGACCAACTATAATGTCCTTGCTGTCGACCAGCGCTTCAAAGGGAATAGTTCAGTCGGAATGATCAATACCAACACCACCAGATTTAATCAAGAAGGCAATGCCCGAGATGCCAATGTCTCTGCGCTCACGGCGAATTTGAATTTCTTAGAGAACCGCTATTATTTCAATGGCGCTATGGGACGATCGATGATCTACGATACGGACGAGAATTATTCTGGTAATGCCTTGTATTGGGAGACCGGGAAGCAAACCGGCGCTTGGCGATGGGAACATCAAATGGAACTCATCAGCCCAACTTTTGATCCGAACGATCTTGGCTTCCAACGCCGCGGCAACAAGGTTCACCAGCGTGTAGAACTCAGCCACCAAATCTTAGAACCCAATAGCAAGTATCTCAGACGCCGCCACCAGTTGCGCATGCAATACAATCGCTTGTATGCACCTTCTGCCTTCGAACGTATTCATGGAGAATACAGCTTCTTCGGCCTGACCAAATCTTTCTTAGCCTATGGGTATAATATCGAAGTACGGCCTAAAGAATTCGATTACTTTGATCCTAGAGTTTGGGGACGTTACCGCGTAAATCCTGCTTCCTTTTGGCACAACGCCTGGCTCAGCACAGATTTCCGAAAGCCCCTCGCCTACGAATTACGCGGTGGTCAATGGCGTTGGGCAGATTGGGGTGCTCGAGGGCAATACGGGGAGGTTGAATTAATAGGACGAATTAGTGACCAATTCAATCTTCGCCTAAACATCGAAGCCGGTTCCCACCACCAAGTGGGCTGGGCACAAACCCTCAGCACGGACAGCATAGGAATGGCGCGAAGACACCGCCGTAATGTGGAACAAACACTCAAAGGACAATATTTATTTGGGCCCAATTCTTATTTGAGCCTCGACCTGCGCCACAGCTGGAACCGAATAGATAACGAAGCCACCTTCCACCTGAACGAAGATGGCTCTCTAAGCCCCTCCACTAGCTATACGGATCCAAATTTGCGCATCAACTTCTTCAACATCGACTTGAAGTATGTATTGTGGTTCGCACCAGGACGCGAAATGAACCTACTGTACCGAACCTCTATTGCAAATTCTGATGATGCCACGGCACTCGGATACATCCAAAATATGCAGAGCCTTACAGACCTGCCGGCGGACCAACTCCTTAGCCTTCGCATTGTCTATTTCCTAGATTATGCGCAAATGCGCAAATCCACTACCTTGCGTCGTAGATGATTATCCTAGAGAACATACACAAGAGCTTTGGACAAACGCACGTGCTGAAAGGCATCTCAGCGTCCATTTCTCAAGGTGATTTTATCACCATTTCCGGCGCCTCCGGCGCCGGGAAGAGTACCCTCTTGCACCTCATTGCAGGATTGGACCAATGTTCTGAAGGCAGCATCACCTTTGAAGGCAAGGAAATCAGTTCATTATCCAAAACCGCCCGTAACGAGTGGCGCAACCAGCGTGTAGGTTTGGTCTTTCAGTTCCATAACCTGTTGCCGGAACTCAATGCACTAGATAATGTCATGGTTCCCAGTTGGCTTGGAAAACAGAAGGACGAGCAGGTGGAAGCCCGCGCGAAAGAACTATTGGAACGCTTAGGCGTAGGACACCGTCTGCACCACTACCCCAGCGAGCTTTCGGGTGGAGAGCAACAACGAGTGGCCATTGCAAGAGCACTGATGAATGCGCCAGATGTGCTTTTGGCCGACGAACCAACGGGAAACTTGGACAGTAAGAACGCGGATGAGGTTCACGCCATTTTGAAAGAGCTCAACGAAATACACGGCCAAACAGTGGTGGTAGTCACGCACAACAAAGCATTGGCGGCATTAGGCAAGACTAAGTGGACCATGCGCGACGGTATGCTGGCCTAATGGATCCCAAAGAATTAGCTTCATTTCTCGTCGATAAAGCGACCCAGTACGCGACCAAAAGTTTCGTAGAAGACGATCCCATCCAAATTCCCCATCGATTTACTTCCAAAGAGGATATAGAAATCAGCGGTTTGCTTGCGGCTACGCTGAGTTGGGGCAATCGCAAGACCATTATCGCGAAAAGCACGGAACTCATGGACCGTATGGACCAAGATCCTGGAAATTTCGTCAAGGAGGCCACAGCAACTGATCTCAAGGCCTTTGAAGGTTTCAAGCACCGTACTTTCCAAGCCGTTGATGTACAAGGGATTGTGATGGGATTACAAGCGCTGTACACGGAGTATGGCAGTATCGGCCAATTCTTTGCGGCCCACCTCACTCCTCACAGCCAAGACCTAGGGTCCGCCTTTCATGCCTTCAAGAAATTTCTCTTGAGCAATGGTTTGCCTGCACGGGCTGCAAAGCACTTCGGAGATCCAGAAGGTGGAAGCGCTTGCAAACGGATTGTGATGTACAGCCGCTGGATGGCACGACCCAACACCGAAGGCATTGATTTCGGATTGTGGGAAGAGGTAAGTCCAAAGTTGCTTTCCCTACCATTAGATGTACATAGCGGGCGGGTGGCGCGCAGCTTGGGGCTTTTGGAGCGCAAACAAAACGATTGGAAGGCGGTACAGGAATTGGACACCCGTATACGAGCCATTTCGCCAGAGGATCCGGCAAAACTCGACTATGCTCTCTTTGGTTTGGGGGTGTATGAAGGCTGGACCTAAAGGGCCATCAATCCTTCAATCTGTACTGCTTTTTCGTAGCGTGCGATGATGCTGTCGACATCCATCATCATTTCCTTCGCACTGACCGACACAAACTTCCCAGTTTTACTTTGACGCAATTCTACCTGGGCAACGTTGCTGTCGAAAAGGGCTTCTGTTGCGGCGATGGACTTCGCATCTGCAGGTACGATGAATTTGAAGAGGTATAGGTTGGGCCAGGGACGCTCTTCCAGCTTTTCTCTGAGTCCTTTAAAGGGGTCTTGGCTCATGGGATGTCTTAGTTTAGGGACAAAAGTACGCTTTCTTCTACCAACGCCTCGGACTTCAAGAAGTTCGCTGCCGTGACCAATTCTGGATGGAGGTAGCGGTCATCACTGAGCGTAGGTACGCGCTGGCGGAATTGGTCCAATAACCCCTTCAACTCCGCCCCTACATCACAACCTCTGAGGTCAGCGGCCTGGGCGGCATTGATCAATTCGATTCCTAAAATGCTGTATAAGTTGTCTACCACCTTAAGCAATTTTGTGGCTGCATTGGCCCCCATGCTCACGTGGTCTTCCTGTCCGTTCGAACTCTCGATACTATCGGCGGAGGCCGGCGTACAATACTGTTTGTTTTGACTGACGATACCTGCAGCCGTGTACTGCGCGATCATCAAACCGCTATTCAAACCAGGGTTTGGAGTGAGGAACGGCGGCAATCCGCGACGCCCTGAAATTAATTGGTAGGTGCGACGCTCGGAAATACTGCCCAATTCGTGCAAGGCCAACGCCGCGTAATCCAACACCAAGGCCAACGGCTGCCCATGGAAATTACCGGCGCTGATCACGGCATCTTCCTCTTCCAACACTACCGGATTATCTGTCGCAGCATCCACCTCGGTAGCAATGACCTGCATGGCGTGCATCAAGGCGTTTTTAGAGGCGCCGTGTACCTGTGGCATACACCGGAAACTATAGGGATCCTGCACATGGGTTTTTGGGCTGTGCATGATCGGCGCCTCTTTCAACCAATGGTGAATTCGACTTGCGGTCATGACCTGCCCGGGTTGCGGGCGGGTGGCATTCACACCTGCTGTGAAGGGTTCTATTCTTCCGTCATGGGCGGCTGTGGATAAGGCCCCTATTTTATCTGCGAAATAATCCAATCTTCTCGCGTGCAGCATGGCGAACATTCCGTGTGCAGACATGAATTGGGTCCCATTTAGCAATGCCAATCCTTCTTTGGAGGCCAAGGTATGCGTGTTCCAAGCGTTTGATCCAAGGGCGTTGAGGACAACCTCCGTCTCGACAATCTCTCCGTTCCACCACATCGATCCTTCTCCTAGTAAGGGCAAGCTCATATGTGCCAATGGCGCCAAATCCCCCGATGCTCCTAAAGAGCCTTGGCTATAGATCACGGGCAGCGCGCCACTATTATACATATCTACCAGGCTCTGGCAAACTTCCAGTCGAATGCCGCTGACGCCCACAGCAAAACTTTTGAGCTTGAGCGCAATCATTAATCGGATCACCTCAGGGCGTACATAATCCCCCATCCCACAAGCGTGAGAGCGGACCAAATTTGTTTGGAGTAATCCCAAATCCTCTTCGCTAATCTCTATGTTACAGAGGCTGCCAAATCCAGTATTAACACCATAAATAGGGCGTTCACTACGAGCGGTTTTATCTTCTAAAAAAGCGCGTGATGCACGAATCTTGGCCTTGGCATCTTCGCTCAAGGTAAGTTGTACCGAGCCTTCTGCGATGTGCTGATACTCCGAATAAGACAAAGAATGGGAACCGATGGATAGGGTGTTCATGTATTTGGGTTTAAAGTCTTAAAAATACATCGGTCAGGTGGGATTTTCATGAGGAATTGAACACAGTAGGCAAAATTGGGTTTGTACTCTTAGAACAAAGTACTAGAATGAAACACTATGTAATCGTAGGCGGTAGCAAAGGCATTGGCAAAGCGACCGCTGAACTCCTAGCCGCCGAAGGTCACTCTGTGACTGTTTTTAGCAGAACCCCTTATGAAGGACCTGCCCATACCATTGAATGGGAAGAATTTGATGTATTGACCGATTCTTGGGAAGACCGCATGCCCGAGCACATCGACGGACTGATGTACAGCGTCGGCACCATCAACCTCAAGCCGTTCAAAGGCCTCAAGCCAGCGACCTTCGAAGAGGATTTCCAAATCCACGTGATGGGCGCAGTAAAAGCACTGCAAGCCGCTGCCGGTAACTTCAATCCTGATTCCATCCCCTCTTGCCTGTTATTCTCCACCGTGGCCGTACAACGAGGCATGCCCTTTCACGCTACGGTAAGCGCATCCAAAGGAGCGATCGAAGGATTAGTCCGCGCCATCTCCTCAGAATGGGCGCCAAAGGCACGTATTAACGCTATTGCACCAAGCTTGACCGATACTCCACTGGCAGGAAGACTTCTTTCTACCCCAGAAAAGAAGGAAGCCATTGGCGCCAACAACCCGATGAAGCGCGTGGGTGAAGTAGAAGATATCGCCGAGATGGCAGCCTTCCTTTTGAGCGATAAAAGTTCTTGGATTACCGGCCAAATCCTACACGTAGACGGGGGACAAAGCACCATCTAAACATGGCCAAGCCCGCAATCAGCATTTTGTGGCTCAAGCGTGACCTGCGTTGGCAGGATCATGCTGCGCTACAATCTGCATTGCAATCCGGCTTACCCCTCCTTACCATTTATTTAAAGGAACCTACCCAATGGGCTCAGGTTCAATATTCCGACCGCCAATGGCAGTTTGTTTGGGATTCTGTAATGGCTATGAATGAAGTCTTGGGTCAGCAAAAAGTACATGCCCTATGCTGCGAAGCGTTGGAATTCTTCGAGGCCTGCGAACAACGGTTCGAAATTAACGGCATCTACAGTCATCAGGAAGTGGGCATTCAATGGACCTTCGACCGGGACCTCGCCCTGGCAGAATGGTGCAAAGAACGAAACGTTGCTTGGCATGAATTCCCCACCTTCGGTGTGGCTCGTGGGTTGAGGCAACGCAAGTACTGGTTGAAGAATTGGTACACGAATATCCATGCGCCAATAGCGCCTATTAATTTAGAGCGTTGCAGGTCGCTCCTCATAGCCAACCCCTTCCCTCACTGGTCCGCCCCAGCTCCCGAACTGGCCCAAAACCTCTACCAACGCGGCGGCATCACTCGTGCCCACAAGGTGCTGGATTCCTTCTTGCTAGATCGCATTACAGTCTACGCCCGCAGCATTTCCAAACCTAGGGAAAGCCGCCGTGGGTGCAGTCGCGTATCGCCACATTTAGCCTGGGGAAACCTCAGTGTACGCCAAGTATTTCAACGCTCGCGTGATCTCGAGGTACCGGGCAGCAAACGCAACCTCAAAGCCTTCCAGGACAGATTGCGCTGGCAGAGCCACTTCATGCAAAAATTCGAAAGCGAAATAGAATACGAGCAAGTCCCCATCAATCGGGGCTTCATCGCCGTGGATGCCACCAAAAAGATGGACGAAGAAAAATTCACGGCTTGGAAAATGGGACGCACTGGCGTGCCCCTGGTCGATGCGTGCATGCGTTGTCTGGATGCTACAGGCTACCTAAACTTTAGAATGCGCGCCATGGTCGTCAGTTTCTACAGCCAATACCTATGGCTGCCTTGGAAACCCGGGGCCGATTATCTCGCCAGCCTTTTCACTGATTTCGAACCCGGCATCCACTACCCCCAATTTCAGATGCAAAGCGGCTACACAGGGGTCAACACCATCCGCATCTACAATCCGATCAAACAGAGTCAGGACCACGACCCCAAAGGAATATTTATCAAGGAATGGATACCAGAATTGGCCCAAGTACCGGAAGAGTACATCCACGAGCCGTGGAACATTCCGCCTTTGCAATTGGCGATGGAAAACATCAGCCTCGGAGATTATCCGGCCGAACCGATCATCGATCTGTCCAAAGCTCGAAAGCACGCCAGCGACACGCTGTACGCAGCTAAAAAATCTAAATCTGCTGCGGTAGAATCCAAACGGATTCTCGCCAGACACACCAACCCAGGTCGGCGCGAACGCTAGCTTTCGTCTACCAAACGGAAGCCTTCTCCGTGCACATTTTCAATGCGCAATCGCTCGTCTGGACGCAAGTATTTACGGAGCTTCGCCACATAAACATCCATGGAACGCCCGGTGAAATAGTTATCCTCTTTCCAAATCTTTAGCAGCGCTTTGGAACGCGGCAATAATTGGTTGCGATGGGCGATCATCATCTTCAACAAGTCACTTTCCTTAGGACTTAATCGCACGACATCGCCGTTCAGGTCCAGCTGACGAATCTTGGGGAAGAACGTGAATTTCCCAATGGTTAGCTCATCCGGCTCCTCCTCTACTTCCGCAGATTTACGGCCAATGATGGCTTGAATTTTATACAGCAACACATCAGTATCGAAGGGCTTGACCAAATAATCATCCGCCCCAGCCGAATATCCAGCAATGATATCCTCTTTTTGACCTTTTGCAGTGAGGAAAATCAGCGGTTGACCGTTATCAATCTCCTTCACCTCTGTGGCCAAGGTGAGGCCGTCTTTCTTAGGCATCATGATGTCGAAAATACACAGGTCAAAGGTGCCTTGCTTAAAAGCACGAAGGCCTTGAACACCATCGCGTTCAAGCGTGACTTCATAGTCGTTAAAGGTCAGTGTATCTCGCAATAGATTGCCGAAGTTGATATCATCTTCTACCAGTAATATGTGCTGCTTGTCCATATCTATTTTCTTGGTAATGCTAGGGTAAATGTGGTTCCTTCACCGGGTGCACTTTTCAACGTAATCTGACCTCGGTGTTTTTCTACAATCTCTTTAACGAAGGAAAGGCCTAATCCGTGCCCTTTCACGTCGTGAATATTTCCTTTGGTAGCGCGGAAAAATCGGTCAAAGACCTGCATCTGAGTTTCCTCATCCATGCCTATGCCTCTGTCCTTGATGTGTACGAGATAATGGGCATTATTTAGGCCCAATTTCACACTGATCTGCGGCGCTGAAGCACTGTACTTAATGGCATTGTCGATGAGATTCGTCAAGGCGCTCTTTAACTGGGTACGGTCGCCGAGGAAATCAAAGCTACCCTCTGCCATTTGCAGATCCATCCAGCCGCCGCGGTCTTGAACATTCAAACGGAAATGGTCGACGGCCTCCTCTACTAATTGGTCTAGTTTCATCCACTCCTTATCCAGCGTGAGTTCCTCCTTATCCATCATAGACATTTGCAATACGCTCTCCATCTGAGCGTTCATCCGTTTGTTTTCCGCCTTGATAATTTCAAAGTAGCTGCGCATTTGCTCGGGGTTCATCTTCTCTCCGTTTTTCATCAGAGAATCCACTGCCAAATTGATGGTGGCCAACGGGGTTTTAAACTCGTGACTCATATTGTTGATGAAGTCGCTCTTTACCGCTGCCAAACGCTTTTGACGACGTCCTTGGCGTTGCACTCCGAAGAAGGCAATAAGAATAACGGCCGCAAACAGTAAAGCTGCCAACAAGCTCAAATACACGCGCTTGGCTAAAAAGAATCCTTCGCGAGGGAAGTACAACAAGAATTGGCGCGTGGGACCGAAAAAGCTTTCGGCTAAAACGTAGTTGAATTTGACCAATTGCGGATCGAATCCCTCTGTCGTCAACGTACTCAAATAGCCATTTTCCACGACGCTCCACATAGGCTCAACGGTGATGCCTTGTGCCCGCAACTCAGCCGTTACGATGCTGTCCATTTCAACATAAGACAACTGTGTTTCCCAAGGCAGATTGCTTTGGAAGTTGTCAAAAATCCCGCCTAGGAAGTTCGTATCTATACCGCCCAGACCGTACGGGTTTTGGACCTGACCGCTGGACCAACGCAACGTGGTCGTTCCCATGGGGGTAGAAATGGTGACGGTGCTATCGCCTGTAGTGGTGGTCTGTCGCATGCCCATGCTTTTGCGACGAATGTGCAAACGAACGCGGTCGTTCAAACTGGTCGCCATTTGGCCCACGTTCGTCTCGTATTGCTGGCGTTGTAATTCCAACTCCCCGGACAACAAGCTCAGCTGTAGGTACAAGGCACCCAAAACAGCCGCCGTTAATATGGCTGTCGTTGAATGTTTTCTGAGTTTGCTGAGCAGTACTTTGAACATAGTACTAAGGTACGGGCTTCACAGAGACCGCGACTTTTTTTAACGCGTATTAACAGCCTAGAGGATTTGGCCAATTAATGCATCGACATCAAGTCCCTCGCCCTTGGCCTTGTAATTGATGGCAATTCTATGGCGTAAGACCGCCGGTGCTGCCTCGCGAATATGGGCCATAGAAGGACTGCCCTCCCCGCGCATCATGGCAATGGCCTTGGCGGCGATGACCAAGCTTTGGGACGCTCGTGGCCCCGCTCCCCAACTGAAATAATCATCGGCTACCGCATGGCTATCTGATTGACCTGGACGTGTTTTTCTGACCAACGAAACCGCATAGGCCACGACATCATCAGCTACCGGCACGGCGCGTAAGGCATGCTGCAGATCCACAATATCTTGTGCGCTCATACAAGGGCGTACCTCGGGCTTTTCATTGGTCGTGGTAGCCTGAACCACGGCAACCTCTTCCGAAGCCGACGGGTAGTCCATACGGATATTAAACAAGAAACGGTCAAGCTGCGCTTCAGGCAGCGGGTAGGTTCCCTCCTGCTCAATGGGATTCTGAGTCGCCAACACAAAAAACGGATGCGGTAAATCCATCGTTTTTCCGGCAGCACTAACCTTGCGCTCCTGCATCGCTTCGAGTAATGCAGCTTGCGTTTTCGGAGGAGTTCTGTTGATCTCATCGGCCAAAACGATATTGGCAAAGACCGGTCCTTTATGAAACACAAACTCGCGCTGCGCATTGAGCATTTCAGTCCCTGTAATATCTGAGGGCATGAGGTCAGGTGTAAATTGAATCCTAGAAAAATCCAATCCCAATGCCTTAGATACAGAGGTAATCAAAAGTGTTTTTGCTAATCCTGGCACACCCACCAACAAGCTGTGGCCTTGGCACAGGATGCTCATGACGATCAAATCTACCGCCTCTTCTTGTCCAATAATCACCTTGGCGATCTCCGCCTTAAAGGCTTTGATGCGCTCCGGAGCGGACTCGAGTATGGCTATGATTTGCTGATCAGTCATTGTTAGAATTCCAACCTTCTAAGTATTCATCACAAGGATAATAACCCGAGTTCACTCGAACGAAGGTCTCTTGTAGTTTTTCTTCCTTCCACTCATCCACGATGCGTGCCTGTTTTTCTTGCAGGGCAAATCCTTTGATTCGAGTAAAATCAAGGTCGAGGTTGGCGCGGTGCGGCTCGTATTTTTGATCGAGTTTGATGATGCGGAATGCTTCACGTTGGTCGTCCGACACAAAAAAGGACGATTCCGAAATCTCGCCCGGCGCTAAGCTGTTTACCATACCGAACAATGTGCGGTCTAACTGACTGATTTCGAATTTGTTATTTCCGTTTTGGAAATTGCTCATTTGTCCGCCGTTGAAACGTGTATTCTCATCTTCACTGTATCGACGTGCTGCCTCTTCAAAGGTCAATTCGCCGGTAGAAATAGCACTACTTACACTGTCTAAGAAAGCCTTGGCTTCCTGGAGGTCTTCTTGGCTCAACTTAGGTTTAATCAAAATGTGACGAAGGTCCAATTCCTCTCCGCGCTTCTCCAATAATTGGACAATATGGTACCCAAACTCCGTCTTAAATGGTTCGCTTATCTCGCCCTTGCGCAGGTTGAAAGCAACGGCTTCAAATTCTTTGACGAACACACCGCGTTGGATGCCCTTATATTCTCCTCCTTTTTTGTTAGAACCAGGATCTTCGCTGTACAGGATGGCCATGGAAGAAAAGCTCGTACCGTTTTCAATGCGCTCCTTAAGATTCGTTAATTTGTCAATGACCTCTTGCTCTGCCTCTTTTGAAACCTCAGGATATTTAACAATCTGACTGATTTCAACTTCTGCATTGATCAAGGGAACACTATCCGCTGGTAGGCTCTCATAAAAGGAACGCACTTCCGAAGGCGTAACCTCAATCCCTTCAACCACAGTCATTTGCATGCGCTGCGCAACCAATTGGTCCTTGATCAAATCACGCATTTCCTCCTTGATTTCAACCACAGACTTCTCGTAAAACTCCTCGAGCTTCTGCTGGTCGCCCATTTGCATGATCAATTGCTGAATACGGCGGTCCATATTCGCTTCAACTTCGTCCTCACCCACTGTTACAGAATCAATTTCCGCATGGTGGATCAACAACTTCTGAAATAACAACTCCTCGAAGACCTCACAATACGTCACCGTCTCACCAAAGTTCTGGCGGTTGAAGACATCATACTGCTCTTCAATTTCACTCTGAAGGATGATATCCCCACCAACAATGGCAGCCACACCGTCAACCGTTTTTGGCTGTGCTTGTGCAAAAACAGTAATCCCTAGACAGAGACTAGTAAATAATAAGTGTGCCTTCTTCAATTGCATCATCAATGATATTTTCTTCTATACGCTCGATTAGTTTTAATCGGCGTTTGTTTAACAACACCTTTCGAACACGCTCTTCCACGTATTCTAGTGGGCTGTAACTATCCTCTAGTCGGACATCATTTACCTCGACAAAATACACAAGAACAGTGTCTTCACAGGTAAATTTTTTGGTCCTATTAAAGTAGGAGTATGGATTACTCACTTCTATAGGAATCTCTGCGATAAAATCATCCAGAGGTACCCAAATGGAATCCTGGTAGTTGCTTTGTTTCGTGGCGAATACCTCGGCCCAGTCCAGGAACTTCTCCTGTTGACGCGTGGAGGTAAACCAACGCTTCGCCTCACTCATTTTTTGAGCACCTACAGGCGCAGCAATGTATTTCGCCTGCACAATACGTTCCTTCAGTTCAAAGCTTGATGTATTGGCTTCGTAATATTCCTTTACTTCCTCAGCGGTGATGGTCGTATCGAGGTGCTGATTGATATAGCGATCTATGTACGCATGCTTCAACAAATCATTACGGTATTGCTCCACCAAATCCTCGAAGTCCTGTAATTCCGCACGCAGATTAAACTCAGCCGCTTGCACTAATAGTACATTCTTCGCCCAACTCGTAATCAACAGATCAACATAGCCTGCGCTATCGGCAGCCTCCATAGAACCTGCGGACGGCAAGCGATCTTTAATATCCTCGAGATAGAGCTTTTCAGAGCCCAATTGTGCCAACAGTGTGGGATCCTCTACCCTTGGGGCACAGGATACGGCTAGCGCACAAATTCCTATGTACAGGAGATTACGCACTATTTCAACGCTTCAAAAACCTGAGCTTTAACCTCTTCGTTTACTTGAACATCAAACTTCTCGCGCAATGAGGCCACCCAAGTTTTTTCCAACTGGTCTTGGTAGCTCGCAATAACAAGTCCTTTGATCTCATTCAAGGCTTTCGGAGCTGAAGGATGGCTGTCCTCAACCAACAAAACGGCATATCCTCCAGTAGAGAGCTCTACAGGACCATAGACACCCTGATCCATGTTCCAAACTTCTTGCAACACAGGCTCGTCTTTCTGCTGTGCCATCCCTGAAGCATAAGCAATACTCAGGGCTTCCTGGCTCTCTAGCAACTCGTCGACTTTATCGCGACGGTCCTTAAGCAACCATTTCGCAATGCGCTTTGCATCCTTAGCTTCCTTACAAACCCAGTAATTGTAAGTAATACGGTCGTCCCAACGGTAGTTTTCCTTGATGCGCTCGTACTCCAACGCAATGCCTGCGCTATCCTTAGCTGCCTTGTCCCAAACTTCGTCTTGTGTCAAATCGAAAAGTAGAATGCCCTCGCGGTATTCACGTACCAAGTTTCTGAAATCTCCATACTTCGACTCTAGTTGGCTATCTTCATACGCCACCACCTTGTCGTTACAAAGCGTGTTGAATTGTAAGCGTAGAAATTCTTCTCCCTTACCGCCAACCTCGGCTTGTTGGTTCTGAGCCCAAAATGGAAGCACATCAGAAACCGTTACTTTTTGATCGGCAAAGGTTGCTACCGTGCGGTTCTGGTACCTCGCAGGCACTTCCCAAGTATGATTTTCAAAGGCATCCATGTTTACCAACTTGAGTGCATAAGCAGTAGCCCTTCTCGTCAATTTTGAAATTGTAACCTTGCTTGAGTTGCTTGACAAAGCGCTTGGCACCAATAGCGTTTCTGCTGTCTCGCTTTACTTTCTTGCTCAACTCCTTTGCCATAGAGTCAAAAGAACCAATAGGCTTCTTCTCAATCAATTGGATCACGTGCCATCCAATAGTTGTTTGTACAGGCGCCGAATAATCACCAGGATTTTCAAGGCCAAAGGCGGCCTCTTCAAATGCTGGCATCATTTTATTGATCCCGAACTCTGGCAACTCGCCCATCTTATCCTTCGTACGACGGTCTTCGCTGTACTCCAACAAGTCCATGAAAGACTCGCCGTTCTGAAGGCGAGTATATATTTCTTGAGCGCTTCGCTCTGCACGCTGTGCCTGAGCGGCTTCTGCGCCGTTATTTGCCGCAAAGAAAATATGACGAACACGCACTGTTCCTCGGGCTGGACGACGATCTGTAGTCTTGATCAAGTGATAACCGTATTGTGTACGAACGGGCAAACTAATTTCTCCTTTCTCAAGCTCATAGGAAGCGGATTCAAAAGGATATACCATACTAAACGCAGTAAAGAACCCTAGGTCTCCGCCTTGTTTGGCACTCCACGTATCAGCACTTTGCGTACGAGCAGCATTTTCAAAGGTCAACTTACCTTTCAAGATGGTTGCGCGCAAATCCATAAGTTGATTGTAGACCTTCAGGGTATCCGCTGGTAATGCATCACCGTCCAAGGCAATCATGATATGAGAGGCACGAACCTCCTCTTGCATGCGAGCGTAGGCCTCTGTTAAAAGCTCTTGCTCTGCACCTTGATCACTTAAATAAGGTTTGGCCAATTGTGCTCTGTATCCCCCAAATTCACTCAAAAACTGAGCAGCAGTATCGCGGTGTTGCGCATAAGCTTCAGCAATTTTCAATTTAAAGGTGATATACAAGTCCAAGTATTCCTCAGGGGTCTTGGGATCGATAGCGGCTCCCACGCCTTTGTTTTTCTCATACACAGCAGTGAACTCATCGGCAGTAACGACGACATCACCTACTTGGAATAAAACGGAATTCTCTTGAGCGTTTGCTCCTAACCCCATTGCCAATAAGGCAAGGAGTACCAATCTAATCTTCTTCATTTATCTGCTGTAGTTAGGTGCTTCTCTTGTAATACTAACGTTGTGCGGATGGCTTTCCTGCATACCCGCTGAAGTAATCTGTACCATTCGTGCAGTTTCCTTAAGGGTAGGGATGTTTTTAGAGCCACAATAGCCCATTCCTGCGCGCAATCCTCCAATGAACTGGTACATCACCTCTCCTACTTCTCCTTTGTAAGGAACACGTCCCACAATTCCTTCCGGAACGAGTTTTTTCACATCGTCCTCAACGTCTTGGAAATAGCGATCCTTCGAACCGTCAGACATGGCTTCCACAGAACCCATACCTCTATATGTCTTATACTTTCTTCCTTCGTAGATCACGGTTTCTCCTGGACTCTCCTTGGTTCCTGCGAACATAGAGCCCAACATCACACAATCAGCGCCGGCAGCAATAGCCTTTACAATATCACCGGTGAATCGAATACCACCGTCTGCGATGACCGGGATTCTGTTATCAATGGCCTTAGACACTTCCATCACCGCGCTCAACTGAGGATAACCCACACCGGCGACGATACGAGTGGTACAAATAGATCCTGGACCAATACCCACCTTAACGGCATCGGCACCCGCCTCCATCAAGTACAATGCTGCTTCGGCCGTAGCAATATTTCCAACCACTACATCTAAATCAGGGAAATTCGCCTTCACACTTTTTAAAGCGGTCACTACGCCTTTAGTATGTCCGTGTGCGGTATCGATAATCACCGCATCCACACCGCTCTCGTTCAGCGCAGCTACTCGATCTACTACATCAGGAGTGACGCCCACCGCAGCTGCAACGCGCAAACGACCGTATTGATCTTTATTCGCGTTTGGCTTAATCTTAATCTTGGTGATATCTCTGTAGGTAATCAACCCAACCAATTTATTGTTGGCGTCGACCACTGGTAGTTTTTCGATTTTATATTCTTGCAGAATTGCTTCGGCCTCGTCCATGGTGCCATGTTCGGCTTTGTGGTGACCAAGTTTTCCTTCGTCATCACATCATCAATCAAACGATCGTTGTCTTTTTCAAAACGCAAATCACGATTGGTAATGATACCGATGAGTTCTTTGTCATCATTGACTACGGGAATACCGCCAATCTTGAATTCCGCCATCATCGCCTTGGCATCACGAACAGTAGCATCTTTGCTTAGGGTGACAGGATCCAAGATCATTCCACTTTCAGCACGCTTTACTTTGCGAACTTCCATGGCTTGTTGCTCAATGGTCATGTTTTTATGGATCACACCAATACCACCTTCCTGCGCGATAGCAATGGCCATAGCGCTCTCTGTTACCGTATCCATGGCAGCAGAAACTATAGGTGTTTTCATCCCTATGTTACGGGAGAATTTCGAGGAAAGATCCACATCACGTGGCAAGACTTCAGAGTAATTCGGTACGAGCAAAACGTCGTCGTACGTTAATCCTAAACTGAGAACTTTATCGTTGTTATAAGGCATTGCAATTCCGATTTGAATTGCGCTCAAAGGTACGCAATTAATCTGAAAGAAAACGGGCGGCCAGCGGCCGCCCGTAAGGTTTCATATTCTTTTAACAATTAGTAGAGCAAAGTGAAGTTACCGCGCTCTTCAATGGGCACATCTTCTATACTTCTGTACTTGATGTAGTAGGTATATACTCCCATCTTTGCTTCCTTGCCGCCAATCATACCGTCCCAGCCTTCATTGAGGTCATTGGTGCGGAAGACTTCTTGTCCCCAACGGTTTTGGATAAACAAGGTGTAGCTATCTGGACGTGCAAATACTCCTTGTGGTTTCCAAACACGGTTTTCAACCACATCAGATTTTGGATTGAACGCACTCGGCATCCAAAGACGTGCTTTGTGTACGGCACAAGCCACGTTTGAACGTGCATTGAACTTCATACCAAATTCATCACGCCAAGGAATAATACCATCTTTAGCGATGGCTTTCACGTAGTAACAGAATTTGCCCTTACTGCTTGAATAAGGCTTAATATCGTCTAAGAAGGCGGTATCCGTCGTACTTCCTGCGAGAGTGTAAGAACCGCCACCATTGATAGAACGGTAGATTTCATAAGTCTCTACACCTGCATCAAAATCACGGTATTTGGTCCAAATCAATTGATTGGTCAAGTTACCGATCGCTTCAACGTTCAACAGAATGTTTGTTCCTAGGTTGGAAATCGTATCCATCGCGCCACAAGAATCACGTGAAGCAATTCTGTAGTAGTAGCTGCGGCTGGTTGGATCACCTGTAAAGTCAATGAATTTCACTTCCCATGGACCCAACGCTGGCTTTGCAACGGTACCTATGGTCATATAAGGACCTATCTCGTCATCGGCTCGCTGGATATTGAAATCAATAACATCGGCATCTTTATCAATATAGGCATACAAGTCTACCCCATTTTGAGAGTTCACAGAGGCACGACCTAGATATAAGCACTTTTGAACCTTGTACTACTGCAGAACTATTACAAACTCGGTTCGAGGTCGAACTGATAGTTCCAGTGGTATCTACCGCACGTACATAGTAACAGTAGGTATATCCATTAATGATTCCGTAATGATTGAAAGTCGTATCGAGGTTACCCCCTTTTAGTAGCACACCTGTCAGCGTTCCGCCCAAGAGGATCCGTGATATCAGCGTACAAGTTGTAGGATGCAGTCTGTGTTTGAGACCACTCTTTATAGGTGTTCCAGCGAATACGAGCATAACCATCACACGGATCGACTCCTAAGTTTAGGAATATCGTACTCGAAGGAGTAGTATTGCCTACTGAACTTTGATTGCCACAGCTGTCCACCGCAGTAATGAGATACGTCTCGCTCTCATTTTCAGCATTTGAAAGCGCATAAATCCAAGGCATAGATGTCGCATGGTCAGCAGCTGAAATAGAATCAATAGGTTGGAAGAAACCACCATTATCTTTTCTGTAGATGCGGTAGTACACTACATCGCTATCATTTGATCCTTGCCAAGCTAGAGCGGCCAAATTACCATTGGCGACCGTAACACTATCAAATACCACAGGAGCTGGAGGGGTCTTGTCAGAGAAGAACCCACTATCTGTGGTACTCTCACAAGTAGTATGGTATCGTACTTGGTAGTTCAACCATTCCCCACAGAAGGCTACTGAATCTGTGTAAGTGAAATCTTCTGTAGACCCTATTTGTACCCAAGAACCTGAATTAATAGGAGCCTCAACCCATACGTCATACATCGTATTGGTATCGCCGCGCAACCAAGAGTTCCAGTTCAATACAGCTACCGAAGAGTTCGGTGGCGGAGGGAATGCTTGAAGGTTCACACGAACGTTTTGAAGCGTATCTGTAGGATCTGATAACAATCCACAACCACCGGCTACTTGAATGGTATATCCATTTACGGCATCTGGATCAGCACTAGCATCTGTATATGAGGTAGTTGACCAATCGTAAATGGTATCAATGACTGCTTGGTTCCCCAAGGTATCTATTCGATTAATTAAGTAGTAGTCCCAATTAAATCCAGTATCAGGATTTGCCACCCAATCGAAGCTTACGCCCAAATCATCTTGGAACACACAGGCATTGCCAACATCAGGAAGTGCAGGCATGTAGTTTTTCACTTTCACCACTACCTTCTTGTAAGCAAAGCGGTTAATAGGACATTGATCGTCCTGCATTCTTAAATAGAACGAATATTCTGACTTCAATGCGCCACACTGGTACTGCTGGTAGAACAGGTGGTTACAGTCTATGTACCAATTGAATTGAACGTTGTTAATACCCGGATAAGTAAAGACATTACCAGGGTTTAGGGATGATAATGTGGCACACGGCGGGTTAAACAAACAGTTGTTCGCGTTGCTGTAATTAGACGCTGAACTTAAGTTACCCCCTGAGGCCTTGAATTGAATGTTCTGAGAGGAACAGTTTGGGTTTGGATATGGATCCGCAGAAGAAATTTTAAAACGAACAGTATCTCCTGGATATACTTCAGTGTAGTAGTAGATAGTATCTCCAGAGGTGTTCACTACCGGTGATAGGATGGTAGGATTAGCCAAAGAAGAATCAATAGTCAGTGACATTTCAGGCTCTTCATCCACGAAAGCGGCAGAACACAAACCAGTTGGTGGCGTACATGCCAAAGTTACGATAGGAATGTCACGGTAAATCTCCCCGATCAACTGACCACAACGCCACTCCTCAATCTTAACACAGGTAGCCCATGATCCCGCAACGGCAGAATTGAAGGTTACCTCTCCTGTTTCATTGTCGATATCGGCACCCGTTGAACTACCGGTAGAAGGCATAGGGTTATTGTAAGAATATCCTGAAGAGAAGTTTACTGAATTCGAAGAAGGGTTCGCTGAGAATGTAGAAGCATCCCATGGGTATGACCAATCATAGTACAACGAATCCAAATCCGGATCATAACCTAGGTTGTTGTACACTACATCAACACCTGTACATGAAATAACTTGCGGATCTTCCAAGAAGTTCGGCGAGTTGTCAAAACACGTTGGGTTACCACCAGTAGTCGCCGTCAATGGTGAAGTACTGCCAGGTGGCGTATATGGGTACATCACAGCGCGCAACAAATAAGACGCAGAAGATGGCGAGGTGATGTTAGAAATAGACGTAGGACGACAACAGCTGCTCCACGTAAAGTACCAACCACCCGCTGGAGGCGTACCCGTGAGCTGTATATCACCGGAACGGTAAATGTACTTCTGCATTTTTCCGGAACCAGAAGAGGCACCTGAACAAGAGGTCGTACCGGTATAACAAGAAGGAACAACATCCACAGTGGTGATGTAGCTACAAGAGATAGCCGTTCCACAGTTGGTTCCAAGTGTTTGAGCTGTGGTAGGCAGGGATACACCACCACAATCACGATAAACAACAAGCGTGAATCTGTATTTTCCGTTTGGTCGACATTCCCAAATAATCTCACCACCCAACAAGTGGGTTGCTTGGCTTTGGAAAGCCATCAAAGTGAACACCAGTACGGTTAAAATGCGTCTTAATTTCATAACAACGTAGTTGAACACCGAAAATAGCGTAATTATTTGACTCGAAAAAGAGGAAATAGACGTCCATTACTAACAATGAGTAACCGACTCAAAGCACTAATTTAGTGGGCTTTACATGAAGATTATCGACGCTTTGAAATTTTATTCAAAGTAATGTGTCGCTGTTGGTCGCTTCGGTTACGGCCTACTTTGAAGTTCCGCAAAGCTTGGTGTTTGGTACTCCTACCCTGCACACGGGCCCGCCACATGCGGAATGAAGAAGGCTTCATTTCGCGGCGCATCAGCTTGATGACTTCTGCCTCGGCAAGACCAAATTGCAGTGTTATTGCATCAAATGGCGTACGATCTTCCCAAGCCATTTCCACGATGCGGTCAATGGCTCTTTGGTCCAATTCTGAACTGGGTTTTGAACTTTCTTCTTGAGGTGATGTTGGTTCCGACATATGCATAAGAAACCTCATTTACCCGAAAAAGTTTGCCCAGTATGTGAACGACCCTTCACTTGGCGCAAAAAATGGGAAAAGAATTGGGACGAAGTAAAGTATTGCAGCGAGCGATGTCGACGCAATAAATAATCTACTTGTATAGGTTTCTAGAGATCACAACCTTCTGAATTTCAGAGGTTCCCTCTCCGATTGTACACAATTTACAATCTCTGTAGAACTTCTCTACAGGGTAGTCTTTAGTATACCCATAACCGCCAAAAACTTGTACTGCTTCGTTGGCAACTTCTGTCGAAATTTCGGAGGCATAGAGCTTCGCCATTGCGCTCTCTTGAGTCATCGGCTTTCCCTCATCTTTTAGTGCCGCGGCATGTCTAGTCATGAGCTCAGCACCATAGATTTTCGTAGCCATCTCAGCGAGTTTAAAGCTCACGCCTTGGAATTGACGAATCTTTTTACCGAACTGTTGGCGCTCACCTGCGTAGGTAACGGCAGCATTTTTCGCCCCTTTTGCAATACCAATACTCAAGGCCGCAATAGAAATCCTTCCGCCGTCTAGAATCTTCATGGCTTGGATAAAGCCCTCTCCTTTCTGGCCAAGGATGTTTTCTTTGGGAATACGGCAATTATCAAAATACAAGGCAGCGGTTTCTGAAGCGCGCATACCAAGCTTGTTTTCTTTGTTCCCAGCACTGAATCCAGGTGTACCCTTTTCCACCACGAAAGCGCTCATGCCGTGGCTATCGCCTTTCTCGCCTGTTCTGGCCATAACCACAGCAATCTCTGAGGAAATGGCGTGGGTAATCCAATTCTTTGAACCATTCAACACCCAATGGTCGCCATCGAGCACCGCTGTAGTATCCATACCACCTGCATCCGAGCCTGTGCCGGTTTCGGTCAATCCCCAGGCGCCAATCCACTCCGCAGTGGCCAATTTCGGCAACCACTTCTGCTTTTGCTCTTCCGTACCGAATTGCAGGATATGCCCGGTACACAGGCTGTTGTGCGCGGCAACGCTTAGTCCGATGGAGCCGCAAACCTGCGCGATTTCATCGATGATGGTGATATATTCTTGGTAGCCAAGGCCTGCTCCTCCGTAGGTTTCTGGAACGAGGACGCCCATAAAGCCTAATTGGCCCATTTCTCTGAACAAATCCACTGGAAAATGTTGCGCCTCATCCCACTCCATAACGTGAGGTTTAATTTTAGTGGCAGCAAAATCTTGTGCAGTTTGACGGATCATTTCCAGCGTTTCCTGCTGGGCATCAGATAGATTGATTCTCATAGTTGGTTGTAATAGGTTGAGCCTTAAGATAACAAAGAAGCCCGCATGGTGTTTGCGGGCTTCAAAGATTTTTCTGGGACCAATTTTCTTAGTCGTTTTTCATCAACTTCTTGTACTTGAATCGGGTGGGTTCCGAGCGTCCTAAGCGCTTCAGTTTGTTCTCTTCGTATTCAGAGAACGAGCCTTCGAACGAATAGACTTGCGAGTCCCCTTCGAAGGCCAAGATGTGCGTACAAACACGGTCCAAGAACCAGCGGTCGTGCGAGATAATTACCGCACATCCCGCGAAGTTTTCCAGGGCCTCTTCCAAGGCGCGTAATGTATTGACATCCAAATCATTAGTAGGCTCATCTAAAAGCAACACATTACCGCCTTCTTTGAGCGCCATGGCCAGGTGCAAACGGTTGCGCTCACCCCCAGAAAGAACACCGACTTTTTTGCCTTGATCGCCGCCGGCAAAATTGAATCTACTGAGGTAGGCACGGGCGTTGGTGCGTTGATTTCCGAGCATCACTTCCTCGGTACCATCGCCAATGACTTCAAAGATGGTCTTCTCAGGATTCATCTTTTCGTGGTTCTGGTCAACGTAGGATATTTTGACCGTGTCCCCTACATCGAAGCTTCCGCCATCGGGTTGTAATTGGTCCATGATCATTTTAAAAATCGTCGTCTTACCGGCTCCGTTTGGACCGATAATTCCAACGATTCCAGCAGGCGGAAGGGTGAAGTTCAAATCATCGTACAGGAGCTTCTCGCCAAAGGCTTTGCGCACGTTTTTCGCGTTGATCACGTTCGTTCCTAATCGAGGTCCGGCAGGAATGAAGATTTCCAACTTGCTTTCCTTCTCCTTGTCCTCTTGGGCGAGCATGGCTTCGTAGTTGTTCAAACGAGCCTTGCTCTTGCTTTGGCGGCCTTTCGGATTCATGCGAACCCACTCCAACTCTCGCTCCAGCGTTTTACGACGCTTAGAAGCCTGCTTCTCTTCTTGGGCCAGGCGCTTGGTTTTTTGATCCAACCAAGAGCTGTAATTCCCCTTCCAAGGAATGCCTTCCCCGCGGTCGAGTTCAAGGATCCAGCCGGCTACGTTATCTAGGAAATAACGGTCGTGCGTTACGGCGATGACCGTTCCTTTATATTGTTGCAAATGCTGCTCTAACCACAGGATGCTCTCTGCGTCCAAGTGGTTGGTAGGCTCATCCAACAGAAGAACGTCCGGAGTTTGGATGAGTAGGCGACATAGGGCAACGCGGCGCGCTTCCCCACCGGAGAGATTATCGACTAATTGGTCCGCGGGTGGACAGTTCAGGGCATCCATCGCACGGCTCAACATAGTATCGAGTTCCCACGCGTTGGTGGCATCAATTTTATCTTGAAGCTCCGCCTGACGCGCCATCAGCGCCTCCATCTTATCCGGATTTTCGTAAACCTCCGGCAAGCCGAACTGGTCGTTAATACTGTTGTATTCCTCCAATACGGCTACGGTTTCCGCCGCACCTTCTTTGACGATGTCCATCACGGTTTTCCCCGCTTCAAGCACCGGCTCTTGCTCTAGATAGCCGACCGTGTAGCCTGGGGCGAACACCACATCTCCCTGGTAGCTCTTTTCTACCCCGGCGATGATTTTTAAAAGTGTGGATTTACCTGAACCGTTTAAACCTAAGATGCCTATTTTGGCTCCATAGAAAAAAGAAAGGTAGATGTCCTTGAGAATGGCCTTGTTATTGTGTGGCAAGATCTTACTCACTCGGGACATCGAAAAAATGACCTTCTGACCGTCGTCTGACATGAGATTAATGGATTATAAAAAGTTTGTATTTGCTGTTGTTCTGGCCTTGGGGTGCATGCCCCGTACAGCCGTAGCCCAAAGTTACGTATTGAAAGGCACGGTTGTAGACCGCGATTCATCTTTTGCAGTGCCCAATTCTTATGTGGTCAACAACAAGACCTATTTTGGGACCGTATCCAACGGCATTGGGTATTTCGAAATCCCAGTATCCATGGGAGATACGTTGGTAATTTCAAATGTGGGGTACCAATTTTATTACCTCGCCATAGATAGCGCATTGGTCAGTGGTATTCGGGAGGAATTGCTGATAAAATTGGTCCCTCGAAACTACCTTCTAGACGAAGTGAGCATTTACGCCATCACCTCGAACAACCCGCGGACCATGCCCAAAAGCGAGCCTAGAGTGCCGCGCAACGAGGACATTCGGATGCCACAAGCGGTGGCTCCTACCCTCGCCAACCCGCTCGATCTGCTCTACTACAGCTTCGGAAAACGCCCGAAACAACTGCAGGCCCTGCGCCAATTACAACGTGAGGATTATTACCGCCAAATGCTCGAAGAGGGCAGCAACCGTCAAATCATTGAAGAATTGACAGGCATTCCGAAAGCCGAAATGGAGGCCTTCATGTTCTATTGCAAATATTCCGAAACCGAAATTCGCACCTTCAACGATTACCAATTCCTCGTGTCCCTGCTCGATTGTTACGAAGAATACGAGCGCGAGAAGGAGCGTCAGGAGGCCTTGGAGAAATACGGACGATAATGAAAGAGTACCTCGACATCAACCGCAAGCTTTGGGACCATTGGGCGGACTTGCATCCCCGATCGGATTTCTACGATGCCGCAGCGTTTCGCAAGAACCCCATGACCTTGCACGAGATTGAGAGGGCGTTGTTGCCGGAATTGGCCGGGAAAAAGGTCCTGCACATGCAATGCCATTTTGGACAGGATACACTTTCGCTCAAGACCTTGGGCGCCGCCGAGGTTTGGGGGCTGGATTTCAGTCCTGTGGCACTTCGCGAGGCGGCGGCACTGGCGCAGGATTTGGACATGGAAGCGAATTGGGTATTGGCCAATGCCACTGAAATTCAGGAGGAGTTGGTGGGCCAATTCGATTTGGTTTTCGCCTCCTATGGCGTATTAGGCTGGCACCCCGACATCAAGCCGTGGATGGACGCGGCCTTCTCCTATTTAAAACCCGGCGGTGAGCTTATCATGGCGGACTTCCACCCTGTCCTTTGGATTCTCGACGAGAATTTCGAGCACATCGCCTACCCCTATTTCAACACCGGGGTCATTGAAGAGGAGCGAGAAGGGAGCTACGCTTCGCCGGAAGCCAAACGCATGAAAAACCAAACCTGGAACCACCCCATCAGCGACATCGTGCTGCCCATTGTGGAACATCCTGAACGAGATTTGGTGTATTTCGGAGAAACGAATTGGAGTCCTTATGCCCTGTTTGAATCCACCTCCCCATCCCCCGGTCGCTATCAAATCAAAGGGCGCGAAGGCCTATTCCCATTGGTCTATTCTCTAAAGGCACGCAAACTGTGACCTAGATTCCGCTCGAGGTGGGACCAATTATCGTACTTTGATTCCACCAAAAGCAAAGCATCATGAAAACATTGGTTTCCTACCTCACCACCGCCATGGTCTTACTATCTATGGCCCTACCCACCACACTACACGCTCAAACTGACCACCAACTGGTGGTGCAGATGGTAGATAACAACCCCAAAGTTCAAAAAGGGCTCCTCAAGCAGCTCAACAACCTCAAAGACGGATACGGCAATACGATTACCATCGAGGTGGTCTGCCACGGCCCAGGCTTAGACCTGTTGCATAAGGAACGCTCGGAATACCGCGAAGAACTCCTCGCCCTGAAAGAGCGCGGCATCATCTTCTTGGCGTGCGAGAACACACTCAAAGGCCGCGACATCCCTCGCGACGCCATCATGGAAGAATTTGAATTTGTGCCCATGGGCATCGGTGAGGTCATGGAAAAGCAAGAACAAGGCTGGTCCTATGTGAAAGGCGGGATTTAGGCCGAGGTCTAGTCTGGACGGTCGAGCCGACCTCGTATCACCTTACCTTTTTCCGCCAAATTATGGCAATAAAAAACCCGCGCGGAGCGCGGGTTTTCTTTAATCAATTCTATCCGTGGTATAAATACCGAAGGCGGCAAAGAACCGCTCGATACCGAACCAAAATCCTATTCGGTCCAATATTGGATTGAGCCAAGGTGTGTAGGTACAGTAACTGCGTGTTTCAGGTTTCGTATGGTGCTTCGCATGATCATGTGGGCGCTGTAAGATTTTAATGCGCTGTAAGAACGTAATGATCTTAGGCTTCTCGTTGGGAAACTTATGGGCCCATTGATGCACAATATTCGCGTTCGCCCCTAAAATTCCAATAAACCACCACTGCCAGCTCACGGTGCCCATGATGAGATACACCCCCAATAACAGGGCACCAACACCAATCCATCCACTTTTGCACAAATACCAGTAACTGCGGGTTGTCATACGTCTGGGGTTTTCATGATGCCAGGTGTTGATTTCAATAATTGCCTTCCCTACCAAAGGCATGTTCTCTTTCCCGTATCGATCCATCCAGAAGTGAACCACGCCGGTTAGAAAATCTAGTAGTAGGTATAATCCTACTACTTCTAAAACGATCATTGTAATAGTCATAATTCAATCGGTTTTGGACGAAGCTAGGACTGTGCATCTTGATGCGTGAGTGCAGAAGTATCATCTTAAGTCTGTTTGGAGCCGATAGATCTCAGTCAACCGTCTAAAAGACCTTAATATGTCTCATAAAAGAGACCATAACGCTACCTTAAAAGACGGCGTAAAAAAATTATAGTACTTGGTATTGCATAGTACCTAATTTTACCTATAACTTTGTCACCAATAAAATTGGACCATGAAAAAAACCCTTTTCCTATTGCTATTTCCGGTAGCCTTAATGGCACAACCCAAAGGATTGGCAGACGACCTCTACGAGGAATACGAGCCCAAACCGTATATCGGCGGCTTTAGCTTTGGCGGCTCTTTACTCAGTGCCCTACCCCTTGATATAGATTTCGCTAACGGCGACCTTGAACGAACCCTTAATGGTGAAATCAAGCGTGTTCAGTGGCTTAGAGTAAGTGATGAACGCTACATCAAAGAGATCACCGACGACTGGCAAAAGTTCTTGGACCGTGCGAGATATAAGAGAATTGAACTCGACGATGACGACGGAGATGTACATATCCTATACATCCGAGGGAGCCGAACCAAGTTTGATGAAGCTCATTTCCTTGTCAAAGAAGAAAGCAATACCATTTTGATCACCTTCTACGGAGACTTCACCCTAAGCAAGACCCTCCATGAAGATTGAGAATACCAAAGCACAGATGCGCAAAGGCGTCCTTGAGTATTGCATTTTAGGCATACTCAGCAACGGTGATGCTTATGCCTCTGATATCATTGAACATCTAAAGAATGCTGAACTCATCGTTGTGGAGGGCACTTTATATCCGCTCTTGACCCGATTAAAAAATGCAGGACTCCTCGAATACCGTTGGGAAGAAAGCACCTCGGGACCACCGCGCAAATACTACTCCCTTTCTACCGAAGGAAAAGCATTTCAGAAAGAACTCAAAGGTACCTGGGATGCGCTCCAAAAAGCCGTCGAACACATCACTACCTCGAATTAACGCCCCATGAATAAGACAATAAACATCAACCTAAGCGGCATCATCTATCACTTGGACGAAGGTGCCTACGAGAACTTTAATTTGTATTTAAATGCGATCAAGGACCGATTATCTCACGAGGAAGGCGGCGCCGAAATAGTCGCAGATATCGAATCGCGCATCGCAGAAATCTTCTCCATGCGCCTATCTGAAGGCAAACGCCAAGTCGTGACACAAGAAGATGTTGATTTTATCATCAGTACTCTTGGCAGCCCGGAGGATTTTGCTGATGCTACAGATGATACAGATACCACTCAAACTGAAACCAAACGCAGATTCTTCCGAAACCCAGACGAGACCGTCATTGGAGGCGTTTGTAGCGGGATCGCAGCCTACTTCAACATCGATGTGGTCTGGATTCGCGTGTTGTTCTTGGTGCTGTTGTTCTTTACGGGAATTGGATTCATCACCTACATCATCCTATGGGCGGCCATACCTGAAGCGAAAACTACTGCGCAAAAACTCCAAATGCGGGGGGAGCCGGTAAACCTGGGCAATATTGAAAAGAAGTTTAAGGAGTTCGAGGCCCAGGGCAAAGCGTTTGGAAAGAAGTTCAAAAACACGCCGCGAGGATTTTTTGATTTCATAACGAATACCATTGGAGCCATCCTTGGATTTATCCTCAAATTCTTTGGGGTCGTACTGGCCATCGTTGGATCAGTAATCGCCTTTACCCTTATCGTTGGACTGATCGGCGTGTTTGGCAGTACTTGGAATCTTGGCGGCTTTGATTTCATCGACATCAATGGTTATATCTACGGCATAGACGGTGCCCAGGCATTGTTTGGATCGGGATGGCGTTTGATGTCATTGCGCGTGGGAACCTTGCTGACCCTATTGATGCCCCTCTTTGCCCTGGTAGTATTCCTGGCCAAATTGTTTGGGAAATCGATCTCGAACGCACGCCTACTCTCCTTCTCCGGCATTGCATCATTCATTATTGGCTTGATCCTCATTTTCATTAGTGCAGGATCGTTGGCCACAGACTTTAAAGAGCGCTCTACAGAAGTAGAAAAGCTCCCGATACAAGGAAATTCCCTCGTCCTCGAAGCCGATATTTTGGAAGAATCCACAGGATTTTTATTTGATATTGATGATGACCAATTAAGAATCGAAAACGTCCGCTTCAACATCGAGCGCAGTGCGGATAGCACAGCCCACCTTGAGCTCAAACATTCAGCAAGCGGCCGAAATCACGCTGAGGCTAGACAACGGGCTCAACAATTTGATTTCAAAACCGAGCAAAGTGGTGAAACACTGAGATTAAGCGAGTATTTCAGCGTGCCCGAGGATGCCTTGTACCGTGGACAAGATCTCAAGGTGACCTTGAGGTTACCGGTAGGAACCACCGTATTCTTAGACCCAAGTCTTGAAAACATCATTTATGATCTCAAGAACGTTCAGAATCTTTGGGACGGAGATATGCTCGGTCATACTTGGATGATGACGGAACAAGGTTTGGATTGTATCGATTGTCCCAACATCGAATATTATTCGGCTGAAGATCTCGAGGAAAGTATTGAAGAGGATCTTGAAGCGATGAACGAAGATATCGACCGGAAGATTGAGGAGCTTGAACTTGAAATAAAACGGTTGAAAGACCGCTAGGCTCGTACCCCTGAGCTATGAAAGCCCTTGCCTACGCAGGGGCTTTTTTTATGCATACGCAATGTTGAGTACGGCGAAAAACACCGTGAGCACCGCTATGACCCAAGGGCTCTGAGGGTTTTTCGTATTGCCGCCTGCCGTGGCCCTTGCGAACAGTGTGGCGAGGACGAACCATGAAATATAATTGGCCACAGGAACTTCAACTTCCGCCCAGTTCCAAAAGCCCAATTCAATCGCGACAGGTTCAATCATCACGTCCATCAAGACCATAGCCGTTCCCGTAATAAGCGCTTTTGCCCACGTATTTTGCGTCCATCGTCCCGACAAATCAAACCAAGCTCGAATCAACACCCACCACAATACGCCAATCATAAGAGGAGTACTGAATAACCTCGGCCCTAAAGCTGTCCCGTAGGTATAGGCACCAAAAGGCCATCCGGTATTGGTGCCAATAACCTCGATGATGAAGCCAAGTACAATGGGCGCCATGTAAAGTGTCCAATTCTTTGGTCGATCGCTGGCAAGTAGGAAAACCACCAACATCAGAAGTAAGTTGTAGGGCGTGAGAAACACAAAATCATGACGCCACTCGGCCCCGAGTAAAAACAGCCCTATGGTGTGGAAAAAGATGAGGACGTATCCGCCGTACTTGGCCGCCAATAATTGGATTTTTCCTAAATCATTCATCTTCTTCTATCCATTCTGCGGCAATTTTACCGCTCAATATACATAAGGGAACACCGCCTCCCGGATGTGCTGATCCACCACAAAAGTACAACCCTTTGACCGAGCTACTTTTATTGTAATGCCTTAAAAAAGCCGCCATTCGCTCGTTCGAGCTGGTACCGTAGAGCGCGCCACCTACACTTGAAGTCCTGTGCTGGATTTGCGGGGGAGTTAGCACATCTTCCGTTTCAATCAAGGGCATAATATCTTGTCCCAATACAGTAGAAATACGCTCTAAAATCTTCTGCCTCACCTTACCTTGAATCTCTGCCCAGTCCTGTCCTTGATCGTATGGTACGTTCACCATCACAAACCAAGAATCTTTGCCTTTAGGGGCGTCATTAACCTCTAATCGGTTTGAAATGTGAATATAGATCGTGGGATCTTCCCAAAATGGCCCATTGGTACGAATGCGATCAAACTCCTCCTCATAATCTTCACTAAAGATGATGTTGTGTAAATCCATCTCAGGAAAGGTCTGCCCTATTCCCCAGTAAAATATCAACGCGCTTGAGCTAGGTTCTTGCGCCAGAGTTTTCTTTGGACGCTGCACGTGCTCGTGCAACAACTCATGATATGCGTGTTTGATATCTGAATTACAAACTACTAGGTCAAACATCCGTTCCGCACCATTGACCACTACGCCGCGTACTTTCTTCTCCTCAATGAGGATTTGCTCGACTTTAGAATTCAGTTCAAACTGCACGCCTAATTCCTGAGCAAGTTTGGTAAGACTCTGCGAAATAGCATGCATTCCACCCACGGGAAAATGAGTTCCCATACCGTGTTCCAAATGTGAAATCATCTGCATGATCCCAGGCGTTTGATACGGTGAAGAACCATTATAGGTGGCATATCTATTGAATAATTGGACCAGCTTAGGCTCCTTGAAATAACGCTTGTTTTGATCGTCCAAAGTCGAAAACAACCCCAGCCTTGGGATCTCTGAAATCACCTTGAAAACCTTAGGTGAAAGGAATGTTTTGGCTTTATGCAAGCTGCTTTCCAAAAAGAAAGGAGCCGTGAGCTCGAATTTCTTACGAGCATCATTAAAATACTTTCGGACTCGTTTTCCGGACTCTTTGCCGAACACCGTGGTAATCGACTCCACGTTCCTATCTACCGAAGGATATAGCGTTAGATGCTTTCCATCTAGCCAGAAATACCGGCAAACCTCATCGTGCGTGTGGTACTGGAAGTAATCTTTCGGTGCCTTCCCTGCTAATTCGAACAATTCCTCCACTAGGTGGGGCATGGTGAATAAGGAGGGTCCCATATCGAACCTATACCCTTGCCTCTCGAAAGCGGTGACCTTTCCTCCTGTGTAGGTATTTTGTTCAAAAACAACCACTTGCTTTCCCTGCAAGGCCAAACGTATGGCTGCGCTTAGTCCAGCTATTCCAGATCCTATGACCGCGACTGAGATGGAATTCTTTTTCATGTGGCGTAAAGGTATTTTCTTAGCGGTATCCACTAAACAACCAACTCCATTTATTGTTGTAAAAACGATGGAAAAGAAACTCTACCGCGTTGCCTTAATTTTCTTCACGGCAATGTTGCTGCTGAGCATCCTATGGCCCTATGAGCAGAAGTTGCAGCATTGGGATTTGGAACCCAATTATTTGGTTAAGGAAAGTGACGAAATCTTTTTCAACAATACCCGTATTCACCAATATAGGACGGAGGAGCGAGCAGAATTGGCCCAACAAGGATTTAAAGTCCACCGGTATTTAAAGTGCACCTACGACACGACCCAACCGTTGTTGAACTTTACCATCATCAATTCTTGGCGTACGGACCAGGCTTACATCATTGCCGAGCCGAATGCACGACGTTTTTTCGCAGATACGATGCATATCGCATTGGGGGATTCAATGGCTACCTTAAGCCTTGATCATATGGACTTCGCAGACCACTACAGACTGGCCGCTTGGGTGTTTCAAAATGCGCTGGATTACCGCCGTGCCTTCATCGTTCAAGGAAGGGATTCCCTCCTATTGAACGGTACACAAAGCAATGAAAAGGCCAATCAGGCTGTCCTCAAGGATTATTTTAGGCTTGTGGGCCGCTACCAGTAGATTTGGACTTTTCAGCCGCGCGAATGCTCAATAATTGGACAATCAGCGCAAATCCTACAGAACTGTAGACATAGGGTTTCGGGATTTCTACATGCGCACTTTCGGCGACCAGAACTGTCCCGATCATAATCAAGAAACTAAGTGCCAAGATCTGCAAGCTCACGTGCTTCTCAATGAAATGTGCAATGGGCTTCGCAAAAGTCAGCATGATCACCATGGAAATGATGACCGCCACGATCATGATGACCAACTCATGCGTCATCCCGATCGCAGTCAGTACGCTATCAAAGCTGAACACGATATCTAGTAACCCTATTTGGATGATCACCCCAACGAGAGATTTTGGTTTACGAGCGTGCTCCCCATGTCCTCTACCCTCTGTCTTCTTGAAGATCTCAGAAGAGGATTTGGCCAACAGGAACACCCCACCCGCGAATAAGATGGCATCCCTCCCGGAAACCGCATGATCGCCAAGATGAAACAACGGTGCCGTCAAGCCAATAAGCCAGGTTATTCCAAGTAACATTAATATTCGAAACCCCAACGCCAGCGCCAGACCCAAACGGCGCGCCAGAGGCTGCTGGCTTTCCTCCAAATCATTTGAAACCAGGGAGATGAATATGATATTATCGATACCTAAAACAATCTCCAAGAAGGTCAAGGTGGCCAATGATAATAGTCCAGGGGCGGTCAATAGCGCTTCCATAGGTATGCGATTTTTTGCGTTTTAAAGGTATATCTTTGGTCAACATCCTAAATCAACACGCATGAAAATTGTTAAGACACTTTTAATCATTGTTGCCGCTCTCGCCGGCGCTTTTATCATCTGGAACGCAACCCTACCCTCTAATTTTGAGGTGAAACGCTCCGTAAATATGAATGTTGCTCCAGACGTCATCAGCCATACGGTATCGGATTTCAGCACCTGGCCACATTGGAGTGTTTGGTTCCAATTAGATTCTACCATGACCTACGAACTAGGCGACCCTTATCAAGGAGTGGACGGATCCTACAGTTGGACCAGTGAGGCCATGGGCGGAGGAAACATGTCCATTCTAGAATATACCGAAGGGCAATCCATGAAAACTGAAATCCACTTTGACGGGCAAGGCGTGAGCAATGGTTCTTGGGATTTTGAAATCCAAGATAATGGTGCAACGAAAGTTACCTGGGGCCTAAGCGGTGAAATGGGCTTCTTTGGTAGATTCATTGGTGCACAAATGGACAAATGGGTCGGACCAGATTTCGAAGCAGGTCTTCAAAACTTAAAAACATACGTGGAGTCCGCTGCGGCTAAGGCAGAAGCTGAGGCTAGCACAGCCCCTTCAGATTCCCTTATGATCGACTAATTACTTATGGAGGCGGCTCTTACGGGTCGCCTCAAACTTTTCATAGAAGTATACAATGCCTAAGATGAGTAACATCCCATAAAAGATGTCCTCAAAGGGAATAGTACCCAATCGAATGCCAAGATTTTCCGCATCGTTATACCAAACGACTTGGCTTTCCAAGAAGGAACCTGTTAAGATTCCATTTTTCAAAAAGAAGGGAAGCAGAGCGATAATATAGCTCTCATAGAACCTAGGAAGCCAAGTACAACGAGCAATCCAAGCCACATAAATGAGCGCCACCCCCAGTAACAAGAAGGTCGCCGCAGTATATAACTTGTCCAAAGACATCAATCCAACGACAAGAGTAAAAGGGATGAGCAACTGGCTGACCTTATTCGCCACCGCCACGCTCAGAATACCATCCGGGAAGAATAGTTCCATGCATTTGTAGATGAATACACAAGCGAAAGGCACAGTGATAAAGAACAAATACTCACCCAAGGGCAATCCGAACAGCGCTACCCCACTGAGGTAATCTGAGGTAAATCCCCACACGCCAAGATCGGTGTACCAAATATCCCAAATCAGAAAGAAGCCACTCCAAATGAGCATGGCTTTACCCAAGGACCCAAAGCTTTTGTAGTACGCGATTCGAGGCTCAAAGCTTCGAATCAACGGTACGCTCACCGTGAAGAGGTTGAGCAATAAATAAAGCCATTTGGTTTCTAACACGGTTTCTAAGAATTGGCGCGCATTTGGCGTACCTGTCGGATGTATTTTGGATGTACCCATAACATCCCAAAATTCTCCCCGTTTTCCTTACCTAGGTGGCGGTGGTGCATCTTGTGCGCCAATCGAACCGCTTCCCAATACACAAAACGGGATTTCTTTAAAACCGGCAGTCTTTGGTGAATAAAGAGTTCATGGACCAAGGCATAAGCAAAGCCATACAAAGCAATACCCGCCCCGATAGCCACGCTGATTCCATTTCCGTTGAATAAACCAAGCATAATGCACAACCAAGAAGGAATGGCGAAAATCAAAAAGAACGTATCATTCTTTTCTAAGGCACCAGGCGTCTTGGTATGGTGATCGTCGTGAAGAAACCATAAAATACCATGCATCAGGTATTTATGGGCTGCCCAGGCTACACCTTCCATGGCAAAAAAGGTCAACAATGCGATGCTAATCTCAATGGGTGTCATGAACCAATTTTTTTACATAATCCAAGCTCTCCGACACGTGATCGTTGGCTCGAAATAAACTTTTGAAAATATACGCCACTTTATGGGAACCATCAGTGACATAGGTAATTCTATTCGCTACAGTATTAAAGAGCAATCCAGGTGCACCGAATGATTTTCGAACTATATGCCCAGGATCACTGAGTACTGGATATGTTAGAGCATACTTATCGGCAAAGCTTTTATGCATACTTACCCCAGCATCATTTATACCTATAACCTGTGCCCCCGCCGCTTGAAACTCACTCTCATAATCTCTAAAAGAACACGCCTCAGCAGTACAACCGGGCGTATGGTCTTTTGGATAAAAGAAGATGACAAGAGGTTTCCCTTCAAAATCTTCTCTTTTGATCCATTGACCGTGTTGGTCTTGTAATTCGAAGTCCGGAATACGGTCGCCGATATCGAGGGCTTTTTGTAGGGGCATAATGCGGTTTTTATTGTTCAATAAACCCTTAGCCTACCTTGATTGTTCAACCTAAGGATTGATTTTTCGCCATTCCAAATTTTGGAAAACACGTAGCTCAGTATACATGTTCTTTTCTTGTTCGTTTGGCAGGAATCCAAGTGATACCCCGCGATACGCTTCAGTACCCTCTGTGATATTACGGACATAGAACTGGGCAACATCATATCCCTTTATGGCATATTCATCAGGTTGCGCACCAAACTTTTCACGGAAGGATTGGACCATGGACATGGCAGATTCGCTGCGGTAGTCTATGTATGAGGAATAGGCACACACCACCTCTTTTTCTCTGGCAAAGTTGTCCTGTGTAATGCCGTTGTCGACAATCTGATGTTCGATGGTATACCAAGTGTAGGATGCATTTCCGGCACGGAGATTACGCAACACATCCAAAACAAAGGCGGGATCACTATCATAGACGATCAGGTCATAATGAATGGAAGAATCCAAAAATGCCAATCGTTCATTTTCTTTCCATCCCTCGGTTGCCTTCATGACCTTGGGGTGATTGAATACTGAAAACATTCCACCAATGGCAGCCTCTGTTTTCGCAGAGCTTTGGGCGACGATGAGGGTTCTTCGTGGATTGGCCATCAAAACGGCCACCTCTTGACGCTGCGCCACTAATTCAATAATAGCCTGCCACTGATATTCTTCAGCTACGACCGCATTTTGTAATGGCGACGCATTGATCGACGCATTTTTACTCAGTGGGCTTATTACTTTGTTGGCTAGGGAGTGCTTACTGATTTCCATCACTCGTTTGGAATACAAGGGACCTACAACAAGGTCAAAAGAATCCAACGGATTTCGCTCAATAGCCAAGCGCAACGAATCTGCGTGGTTGTAGGTATCCGCGAAGGTTATACCAACGGTACGTGTTGTATCATTGAGCTCATCAATGGCTAATTCCATCCCCTGACGGAAACTCAGCGCTAAGGGGCTGCGTTTGGCCAATGGCGTTTCGTTGATGTAATCTCTGTGGAAAAATGGCAACAAGCTTAAGATGTGTACTTCATCAAGGAGTTCGACGGAAACTGTACTATCTGAACCAGCTGTAATTGCTACCGAATCTTTAGGGCTTTCCTCGAAAGTACCTGGCAGTACAGGTTTTACCAGAATCATCCCCTTCTTCCAATCTGTACGAGCATCTGGGTTCAATCTGTAGAAGGCACGCATCGTAGTGAATCCCCAGGCTTTCGCAAGTGCTGCCGGCGTATCACCTTTTTTAACCTTGTACATTTCATAGCCCGCATCCACAGGCGCTGGACCCGTGGTTTCACTAGGTTGAACTTCAGCTGTGGGCGCCGGATGATCAATACTTGGAATAAGCAGGGTATCTCCTACAGACAATGCTGTCCCTGAGATTTGAGGATTTGCCTCTTGCAAGGCTTCTACAGTAATACCGTAAGTTTTTGAAATAGAATACAGCGTATTACCCTTGGCCACAATGTGCTCAGTAATACTCTGTCCTTGCGCTATTGATGCCAACAGCAGCAAGAACATCCATATGCTCTTTCTTATTCCCATTCAATGGTGGCCGGTGGCTTGGAGCTGATGTCGTACACTACGCGGTTCACTCCCTTCACCTTATTAATAATTTGGTTACTGACCTTCGCTAGGAATTCATAAGGAAGATGTACCCAATCTGCCGTCATACCGTCAGTGCTTTCTACCGCACGAAGCGCTACAACTTTTTCATAGGTTCTTTCGTCTCCCATCACTCCTACTGAGTTCACAGGTAAGAGTATGCAACCAGCTTGCCAAACTTTATCGTAAAGACCTTCTGTTTTCAATCCATTGATGAAAATGTGATCTACCTCTTGAAGGATACGCACTTTTTCAGCCGTGATATCTCCGAGAATACGAATGGCTAAACCTGGCCCTGGGAACGGATGACGTCCTAGCAATTCTGCACTCATGTCCATAGAAGCCCCCACTCTGCGAACCTCGTCTTTGAACAACGTCTTCAACGGCTCTACTACTTTCAACTTCATGAAATCTGGAAGACCCCCTACGTTGTGGTGTGACTTAATGGTCGCAGATGGACCTTTCACGCTAATACTTTCAATGATATCTGGGTAGATGGTACCCTGAGCTAACCAAACCACATCCTCAATCATATGTGCTTCATCGTCAAATACTTCAATGAACACACGTCCAATGGCTTTGCGCTTGGCCTCTGGCTCTTCAATACCTGCTAACGCATCTAAGAAACGATCCGAAGCATCTACGCCTTTTACGTTAAGGCCCATCCCTTCGTACTGTTTCAACACCTGAGTGAACTCGTCTTTGCGGAGGAGGCCGTTGTTGACGAAGATGCAATACAAATTGGCCCCAATAGCTTTATGTAATAGCATGGCTGCAACAGAACTATCAACACCACCTGAAAGTCCGAGCACGACTTTATCATTGCCAAGCTGGGCCTTGAGTTGCGCTACCGTTTCATCTACAAAGTGTGCTGGAGTCCAATCCCCGCTTACCCCGACTACGTCGTACAAGAAGTTCTTCAACAACTGAGTACCGTCTGTACTGTGGTACACTTCAGGGTGGAACTGAATACCGTAGGTAGCTTCGTCCTTTACTTTATATCCCGCTACACGAACGTCGTGCGTTGAGGCAATGACTTCAAAATCTGTGGGCAATTCCATGATGGTGTCCCCGTGGCTCATCCAAACCTGAGATCCGGCGCCCACTCCTTGGAATAAATCAGAAGTGGCATCCACCTCACTTAGGTTCGCTCTACCATACTCGCGAATTTCACTAGGAGCAACCTGCCCACCGCCAGTAAGCGCCATGTATTGTGCGCCGTAACACACACCGAGCAAAGGCAGCTTCCCTTTGATGTCGCTCAAATCAAACTGAGGGGCATCTTCTTGCAAAGTGCTATAAGGTGAACCGCTCAGAATCACACCTTTTATGTCCTCTGTGAGGGCAGGCGGATTGTTGAAAGGATGGATTTCACAATAGACGTTGAGTTCTCTCACACGACGCGCAATCAACTGCGTGTACTGAGAGCCAAAATCGAGGATCAAAATGGTTTCTTGCATGGCACAAAAATACCACTAAAAATTCGGCCGTATGACTATGGTTCCGGCCTTTATTGTTGACATGTTTTCAACCATGGCATCCCTAGGATCTTGACCTAGGATTCCGACTAAATCTGCATAAGAAGCACGACGCTCCCAAAATACGCCCCCGGGATAAATAGCATGAATCGCACTTTCAATGCTACGCATGAGCTCTTCATGACGACGTTTCTGAGTGCGGTACCTGGTTTCTGAAGTACGTTGGGCCAATTTTTCCATCTTCACCTTCAACGCCGCCGCGTGCTGTTGCAACTCCGGATAACGCTCTATAAGCGACGCGTTCCATTGGTCAATAGCTTCCATCAATGGGGCTTGGAGTGACTCTCCTTCGGCCTGTAATACCGAGTTCTTACCCAACAACTCCCCTTTTAGTTTTTCGGCATTTGAGGCGATTACATCGGACAGAGTAATGCCCAATTTCTTCAAGTTTTTAGTGAGCTTGGAATCTTGGACCAGTACGCTATTGCGCAAGTACAGCAAAGGCATGGGACGACCTAAATGTTCAAACGCACTGCCCAGTTGCAACCAATAGGCCAACTCACCACCCCCTCCGACATAAGCCAGGTTCGGCAATAACCACTCCTGGTATAACGGACGCATCAAAGCATTAGGACTGATGTAGAAATTCGGACACTCCGGGTCGGGTTGTTCGAAGCGTTGACGATCGCCATCGCGCAGATCGAATAGATTGATTTCACGAGGAAATACTTGGGCCTGATACCCCGCTGCGACAAGAGCATCTGTCTGTGATTGAATGAGCGTGGAGTACTGACCGTCCATCTCGGCCGTCCAAAGCGGAGCGGCTTGTTCTTTGAGCGCTTCATCCTGACCGTCCAAAACCAGAAGTCCCAATCCTTCAGCCCACTGTCGCACCCATTGACGCGTAGCTTCCGCAAGATTTTTACCCTCGCGATACGCTTGAAGTCTCGGTTGAACCAATTTTTTCTGCGCCTCGTTCAACGGCACTTGTTCGAGCCATGAGGATAATTGGTCCGCTAAATCATCCGTAGGCAAATACCCCACGGGACCTTTGCATCTGGCTGCTTCCAAGTGAACTGGTGTTCGCCTATTCGAAAAGAGGCAATCTCCTCAAAATCATGATCTTCACTGGCCATCCAAAACACAGGAACGACCTCCCGGCCCAATTCCTTTGAAGCCGCTCTCGCCAATGCCACAGCACCGAGCACCTTAGCTTCAAAAAACACCGTTCCGCCACATACCATGAGCTGGTGCCCAGTGGTGATGGTCGGCGCACCGTCTCGAAACGCCTGCAACGACGCTTCCTCGGAAGCACTGAGGTTGGGATTTTGACGTTCGAATGCGTTGGCAACCACGTCTCTTGTTTCGGAAGAATATCCCTGCTGTGCCTGGGCTTGGTCGGCAAAGCTTTCCCAATGGTAGGGAGCTTTGGCAATTGATTCTAGAAAAGTGCCGCCAGCAATGAGGTCCTTCATTACTTTTGAAGGAACCGGCGAGTGCTCATGAAGAATACTTTCTAGAATCATGCTGATGAACTTATGAACGCGAAGATAAAATCAATATTGCTTGCCACGGCGCTTGTGAGCTGTGGAACTTCCTCGGAACAAAAATCCTGCGACTTGAGCGCGCGATATACCTTTAATTTCGAGCAGGCGCAGTACTACGCGATGCCGAACATTGATTTCGCATTCCAATTAGGTTATGACTGGCAAGTCCGCATGCCAGAATTTGGCAAGCAAAACTTCAACTATTACGAAGCAGCGCGATTCACGGACGACAGCGCCGCGAGTATTTTGCTGAAGGTCCACCCGTTTAAGCGCGTGGGATCTTACGTTTCGGTCAAAGAGCAAACCCAAGCACAGGAGTTCATCAACCTGCAGTTTGCCCGAAGAGATAGCTGGAAAACCTTGAAAAAAGATACTGTAGAAGATTGGCTGGTCAACTATGGGTATTACGAGCAGGAACCCTTTCCCTACATCATCGCACACAAGCTGATGCTGCGTGATACTTTGAGCAACGGACTGTTTTTGGAACTCCAAATGCCCTGTCCGATGGACTCGTTCGCATTGGACAGACAGAGTTGTTTGGACGCTGTGATGGAAAGCTTCAAGATTTACCTGTAAAGGATTTTGGTGGATTTGGGCCCAATTTCGTAAGTATTTACACTTAATTTCTTGGGATTTCGGATTTTTCGTGTCTCAAATTAGACCGATAGCGAGTGGGGAAGTAAAATCTTTCTATATTAGAACTATTCAAAGGCAACTTTGAATTAGGTTAGGGGTACGGAGCCAAGAAATTGGCTCCTTTTTTTTTGCCTGAACTTTCGACTTCGCGAGCGGTTATGCCTAAAACCCTCCCCCATGATTCGGCTCATTCTAGGCGATCAACTCAACAGATACCATACCTGGTTCTCGGAACAGTCCGACGACATTACCTATGCTTTTTTCGAATGTTACGATGAAGCCACCTACGCCCCACACCACATTCAGAAAGTCGTGGGAATTTTCGCGGGAATGCGCGCCTTTGCATCAGCATTACAGGCACAAGGCCACAAGGTGCATTACGGCAGCATAGGCCAAACCCTACCGTCCTTAGGGGAAAACCTAAACAAGCTGTGTACCGAACTCAACACCCAACGCATCGAAATTCAACAACCCGATGAATACAGAGTGCAAGAGCATTTGCTTGGCTTAAGGGAAAATGGACTCCAAATCGAGGTATGCAGCAGCGAGCATTTCATCGCAGATGTTGAAGATTTTAAGGCCCAATTCTCTGGTAAAAAGACCCTCCTCATGGAAAGCTTCTACCGCAGAATGCGCAAATCTACGGGTATATTTATGCAAGGCGCCCAACCCTTAGGAGGCAAATGGAACTACGACGCGAGTAACCGCAAAGCCTTGCCAAAGGGACACAGCATCCCGCCAAGGTACTTCCCCGATACAGATGTGAGTGCTATTGTCGAGGATATCCAACAAGCGAACATCCCTACCATAGGCTCCCTAGGCAACCCCAAACATTTCTATTGGCCAACCACACCAGAACAAGCCAAGGACATCTTCCACTATTGGCTCGAGCACGACCTGCCGTTCTTTGGAGATTTTCAGGATGCCATGGCACGCAATCAGTGGGCCATGTACCACAGTCGGATCTCCTTTGCTCTCAACACGAAGATGATTGATCCGCTTTGGGTCTGCCAAGAAGTCGAGCGCGCCTACCACGAGCGCGAAGAAGTTTCCATCAATGCAGCCGAAGGATTCATACGTCAAATTTTGGGCTGGCGTGAATTCATGCGCGGGGCTTATTGGATGGCCATGCCGGACTATGAGGATTTGAACTATTTCAACCACAGCGCACCGCTGCCCTCGTGGTTTTGGACAGGCAAGACGAAGATGGAATGCATGAAGCAGAGCATAGGCCAAAGCTTAGACCACGCCTATGCCCACCACATTCAGCGATTGATGATCACTGGGAATTTCATGCTCTTGGCCGGTATTGACCCGAGTGAGGTAGACCGATGGTACCTGGGCATTTATATCGATGCCTTCCAATGGGTTGAGATCACCAATACCAGAGGTATGAGTCAGTTTGCCGACGGGGGATGGATTGCGACCAAGCCCTATGTAAGTTCCGCGAACTACATCCACAAGATGAGCGACTACTGCGCGCATTGTCCGTACGACCGAAAAACCCGTGCGGAAAAGGACAGTTGCCCGTTCAATGCCCTCTACTGGGATTTTTATGAAAGAAATGAAGACCAATTAGGGAACAATCCCCGCATCGGAATGGTTTATAGGACATTAAACAAGATGAAAGAAGCCGATAAAGTCGCCCTTCGTGAGCGCGCTCGGTGGATTCACGATCATTTGGAAAACCTCTAACCTCCCATGAAAACTTGTCTACTTTGGTTTCGAAACAACCTCAGACTGAGCGATAATCTTCCGGTCTATCACGCCTATCAGCACTACGATCAGGTCATTCCGGTTTATTTGTACCCCACCCAAAATGCAGAGCACCCCACAGGTCATTTTACTTGGGGCGAACACAAGCAAGCGTTTATAGCGCAAAGTGTGGCCTCACTGGGACAATTGTTTGAGGTACACGGCAGCAGCCTGTTGGTGGATCAAAATGAGGGCACTATCGTGGAGCGCCTCTGTGCATTGGCCGCCATGTATGAGGTGGATGCTATTATCGGTCCCACAGAGCCTGCCTATAATGAACAAATGGAGGAATTGGCCTTGGATCATTGGGCGGCGGAGCGAAATATTGAAGCGAATTGGTTAGAAGAGCGTACGCTTTTTGAGCAGCATCAATTGCCTTTTGAATTGGCCGATTTACCCCAATCCTTTACCCCCTTTCGCAAAAAGTTGGAGAAATACGCCGAGCCCGCCTCCGCACTGCCCCAACCTATTCTTACTCGTTGTCCCGTGCAAACCAAACCATGGACACCAACGACCCATGCTTCTTTGGACGAGCGCAGTGCGCATCCATTTCAAGGCGGAATAAGTGCAGCTTGGGACCGATTAGACCATTACCTCTGGGATACCGAACACATCACGACGTATAAGGAAACGCGCAACGGCATGCTTGGGGCGGATTTCAGTTCAAAGTTCTCGGCGTTCTTGGCCTTGGGCTGTATTTCCGCGAGAGAGATCTATGCCGAAATCAAGCGATTTGAACACCAAATTACCTCCAACGAAAGCACCTATTGGCTGTACTTCGAGCTGTTGTGGCGTGAGTATTTTCAATGGATCGCGCGCAAGCATGGTCGTGATTTGTTCTTACAAGGCGGGCTGCAACCGGCCAAGCCAAAGAAGAACTTCCGCAACAAGCATTTCGAGATGTGGAAAAACGGCACCACGGGAGATCCGTTGGTAGACGCGAACATGAAAGAATTGGCTGCGACAGGGTTTATGAGCAACAGAGGCCGCCAGAATGTGGCCTCCTATTTGGTTCACGATCTACACCTCGATTGGCGCTATGGGGCGGCGTGGTTTGAGGCCATGTTGGTTGATCATGACCCCGCTTCGAATTACGGAAATTGGCTCTACATCGCGGGTGTGGGCAATGATCCGCGTCCATTCCGCAAGTTCAATACAGCCTTCCAGGCGGAGCGCTACGATCCGAAAGGCGAATATGTCAATACTTGGCTGGATTGATGTAATTTCCAACCATGGATTGGAACTTTCTCACCACATTACAATTTGATTCCTTAGACCTCGATGCCCGCGATCGGGAAATCTTGGACGCCTTAGCTCAAAAGCTGCAGGACAACTATCCTTATGCGGCACCTGAATATGCCGGTCAGATGATCAAACCTCCGCACCATTTGGCACAGGCGGCGCATTGGATGACGAGTTTCATCAACCCGAACAACCACGCCTTAGACGGCGGTAGAGCCACTTCTGCCCTCGAACTAGAATGTATACAAGCCCTTGGGACGATGATCGGCTACGATCAACCCTTGGGCCACCTCACCTCCGGCGGCACCGTCGCAAACCTCGAGGCGCTCTGGGTCGCCCGCCAAAACCAGCCCACCACCAAGGTCCTCGCCTCCGCCCAAAGTCACTACACGCATCAGCGCATGAGTGAGGTGTTGGGGATGGAGTTCGGCGCCATCGGCGCCGATGAACATGGCCGTATGGATCTCGGCCAGCTCGAGGAAGCCTTGAAGACACTTGCGGCCGCAGGCCGCAGAGCCACCATCGTCGCTACGATGGGAACGACGGGTATGGGCGCCGTTGACCCGCTGCATGATATTCTGGAATTGGCCGGAGTCTATGGCGCCCGCGTCCATGCCGATGCCGCTTACGGAGGGTATTTTAAGCTTTGTGCGTTGAATGAGGCTGGTGATGAGGCGGCCTTTGCAGCGTTGGGTCGGGCGGATTCAGTGGTTATTGATCCCCACAAGCACGGACTTCAGCCCTATGGTTGTGGTGCGGTGCTGTTCAAGAATCCGAAAGAGGGCAAGTTTTACAAGCACGACAGCCCGTACACGTATTTCACCTCGGATCAGCTCCATTTGGGCGAGATTACTTTGGAATGTTCCAGACCGGGTGCAGCAGCGGCGGCGCTGTGGGCCACATTACAGAAATTCCCATTGGAGAAGGGCGGTGAGTTCGCGCAGCGCTTGGAACATAGCCTCGCCGCCGCACGCGGCTTGACCCAATCATTGGAGGACGAAGGATATTGGGTGATGGACCCTGCATTGGATATCTGCGTATTCAGCAAAAAGGGTTTGAAGGCCTCAGAAGTGAGCGCGGAGAATCGTGAGTTTTTTGAGGAGCAGGCTCGGGCGGGGGTGCATTTGGCGCTATTTAAATTGGCCCCAGCACAATGCCCATGGCCTGTAGAATGGGACCAAGACGAACTCGTGGTCGTACGCAGTGTGCTCATGAAACCAGAGCACAACGATCCAAAACTTTGGGAAAAAATTGCCGGACTAGCCTAGCAGCGCAACGATCTGCTCCAAGGTCATCACTTCTTGCTCGCCCGTACTGAGATTCTTCACAGGAATGGCTGCCGCGCCCATTTCATTCGTGCCCACCATGGCCATGTGAACGATGCCTTTTTTATCGGCAAAATCAAACTGCTTCTTGAGCTTGGCAGCATCTGGATATAATTCCGCACGAACGCCATGGCCCACCAGCTTGGTGACCCATTGATAGGCTGAGACCGCTTCTGCCTCCCCGAAATTTGCGAATAGGATGGCGGGACGTGCACTCACCTCAGTCGGGAACAAGCCCAATTCTTCTAGACACAAATAAATGCGGTCCAAACCAAAACTGATACCCACCCCTGAGGTGTTCTTCAGTCCGAAGATGCTGGTCAAATCTGCATAACGGCCGCCGCCGCCTACACTGCCCATGGCCACTCCTTCCGCCGCCACCTCGAAGATGGTTCCGGTGTAGTAATTCAAGCCACGCGCTAGGGTGAAATCAAATTCAACCTTAGACGATTTAATGCCTGATTTTGAGTTGGTTAAAACAAATTCTAATTCTTCCAGCCCGAGCTGACCTTCTTCAGATTCCGCCAAGACTTCCTTGAGCGCCTCTAGGGTCATCCCCGCCTCGAGCCACTGCCCAAAACGGGTCACTGCCTCACTGCTTATGCCTTGATTCGACATCTCATCAAGCACGCCTTGAGGGCCTACTTTATCGAGTTTGTCAATGGCTACGGTGAATGAAATGAATTGGTCCTTGATCCCCAAAACCTCGGCCATTCCTGCCAAGATTTTGCGGTTATTGATCTTAATGGTCGTCGGTAAACCCAATTTTGTGAAGGCCGCATCGTACAAGTGTACGAGCTCTACCTCTTGCCACAGGCTATCCGAGCCTACAACATCGGCATCACACTGGTAAAACTCGCGGAACCTCCCCTTTTGTGGGCGGTCGGCACGCCAAACCGGCTGCATTTGGTAGCGCTTGAACGGAAAGGCAATCTCGTTTTGGTGCTGCACCACGTACCGGGCAAAAGGCACCGTTAAATCGTAACGCAAGGCCTTATCAGCCACCTTTGCCCCCAGTGTTTTCGGGTCTTTACCTGCCCAAGCTCCATCGTCAATTTTTGAAGTAAAATCTCCGGAGCGGAGGATTTTAAAAATCAATCGGTCCCCTTCTTCGCCATATTTCCCGGTCAAAGTCTCGAGATTCTCGAACGACGGCGTTTCAATAGGATCGAAACCACGCAACTCAAACGCTTCGCGCAACACATTCATGATGTGTTGACGTTTCTGTACTTCAGCGGCTGAAAAATCTCTGGTTCCTTTCGCTATTGAAGGCTTCATAGGTGCGGATTGACGTTTGTTATAGCACAAAAATACCTCATAAAGATGGCTTTGCCGCTATGGCAATCGACAACTTCTGTACAATTCTTGAAAGCGCGGAGATTCGGCCAAGACGTTGAATGTGCGTTCATTGTGGGACCAATTCTTCCGCATGGGCAACTCCCTAAAATGCAGATGCGCAATACCGTCCACCCCGTATTCGTCCAACAGCGCCCAGTACAAACAAACCACGTCCGGATCACTGTCTAGGGTCCCCATGTAATTGGCCAAGGTCTGCTTCGTCATCGCAAAATAGATCTCGGCGGTTTCCGTATGTATGTACTGATCGAGGAGCTCGTAGTAATTAGGATTCTCGGCATTGAAGGCCACGACAAACTTCGCACCCGGGAGCATGGGCATTCCGGCCGGCCCGACAATCCATGAACCATCAATGAATCGGCCATTGATATCCTTCTCGAAGCGCTTGCCATTGTAGGTCCACTCAATGGTGTAGCTACGGTGATTATCCAGCCTGATGACTTCAGCCATACGTTCAACCCTATTGCGCTCGATCATCCAGTGGTTGATTTTCGGCTGGGCCAAAAACCACAATCCCACTACTGCGAGCACTACCACAAGGCCAATGGTCCATTTTTGTGCTTGTTGATTGCGCAGCCTATCCTCCTCGGCCCTGCGGCGCAGCATTTGCTCACGCAAAATGGCCCGCTTACGCGCCAAGGCATCTTCCGTGGCCGTTTTCGTCTGAACACGTTGGTTCAACAACAGGAGCGCCCGTTTCAAATACTCGACCGCTTCGCCTAATTCCTGAAAGGCAGCTTCACTCCCACCCGCATCTGGGTGCAGCTTCTTGGCCAATTCCCTGTACACAGCATTGAGCTCCGCCTCATCCTTGGGCAGCCGGTCTAAGCCGATGATTGATAATGCGCGTTCGAGTTTCACGAAGGGAATTTAGGAAAATGCGCGCGTAGTTGATGCGCTCCGCGATTATTTACCCTGATATAGGAGACGCTCTTCTTCTCTAGCGGGGACCAATTCCCCCGCAATGAACTTCCGAACCAGAATATTCTCTATCAGCTTATCCTCCGCATCTTCCACGGGATCGTAAGGCTTTTTCAAATCGATGTCGTACCACCACGCGGTGAGCGACCAGAATCGGGCCGAAAACCCATTTCTATAGGTCTTGATGATCTCGTAAACACTCGTCCCGGTCTCTCTGTAGATGAGCTTACTCAAAATCTGACCCTCGCTTCTTGTCAAACGACGCAGCTCAGGCTCGAAACGTTCCTCTAAAAAATCCTGATATTCTTTGACGTACTTCTTGCGCTTGCGACGTCCCTCAATCCCTTCGAGCTTCATATTCACGCTGTCCATGCGCAACGCGGCCTCCCGCACGTACGGGTACACGCGCTTCACCTTCTTCATCAGCATGTAATACTGGCGACGCGCCTGAAAATCGTTGAGTGTCGGCGCTGGAACGAACAAGATCTCGTCCAGTACGGTCCAAGGAATGGTATCGCCGTCAATGACTAATTGGCCCACCAAAGGACTACTGGCATCTTCCACGCGAGACAAGGTATCGACCTGCGCCTGCAGGTTCCACCCCATCGCCCATAGCAGTAGACTAAGTACGATTCGCCTTCCAGCGACTGTTCGTTCCATTCTTTTGAATCTTTTGATGACCCTTTTGCTCTTGCAACAAACTTGCCAATGCCATAGCTCCAATGGATTCCACGGCTGCATCATTGCCTTGTAACACGTCCGGCGTAAAGTATTTCTCTACGAAATGGGTATCAAAATCCCCGCTAATGAAGGCCTCGTGATCCATGACGTAATCCGCGAAATCCAAGGTGGTCTGCACTCCAGCAATTCTGTATTCACTGATGGCGCGCTTCATACGGGCAATCGCTTCAGTACGATCCGCTCCAAAAGTGATGAGCTTCGCAATCATGGGATCGTAATAAATACTGACTTCCATGCCTTCTTCAAGACCGTCATCCACGCGAATGCCCAATCCCTGCGGTCGCTTGTATTCACGCAACGTACCGGTGGCCGGCATAAAATTCTCTGCAGCGTTCTCCGCATATACACGCACCTCGAGCGCATGTCCTTGTATCTTCAAATCCTCCTGGGAGAACCATAGTTTTTCACCCTGTGCCACACGGATTTGGGCCTTGACGAGATCCACACCAGTGATCTGTTCCGTTACAGGGTGCTCCACCTGCAATCGTGTGTTCATCTCCAAGAAATAGAACGTTCCACCTGGCTCGAAAATAAACTCTACAGTTCCCGCACCGCGGTAATCACAGGCCTTAGCCACATTCACCGCAGCTGTTCCCATGGCTTCTCTTAATTCCGGCGTCAACACCACAGATGGCGCTTCCTCAATGACCTTTTGATGGCGACGTTGAATGGAACATTCACGCTCAAACAAATGCACCACATTGCCGTGCTCATCCGCCAAGACCTGTATTTCAATATGACGAGGGTTCTGAATATACTTTTCTACGAAGACCGCACCATTGCCGAAGCTATTGGTGGCCTCACTGATGGCGCGCTTCATCTGCGACTCAAATTCGGCTGCCTCATGTACGATACGCATTCCCTTACCACCACCACCGGCACTGGCTTTGATCATCACAGGAAAACCGATAGACTCTGCAATGGCCAACGCTTCTTGCACATCTTGCACCTCGCCTTCTGAACCGGGCACCAACGGCACCTCAAAATCCTTGACGGCATCCTTTGCACTGAGCTTATCGCCCATGATCTCGATGGCATGTGTACGCGGACCAATAAAGGTCATACCTGCAGCCTCCACCTCAGCAGCAAAAGCAGCATTTTCACTTAAGAAACCATAACCGGGATGGATACCATCCACGCCCAATTCCTTTGCAACGCGCACAATCTCCGAACCTCTTAAATAACTCTCCGATGACGGTGCTGGACCCACACAAACTGCTTCATCCGCAAACAGCACATGCGGCGCGCGACGGTCAACTTCAGAATAAACGGCTACTGTTTTAATACCCATTTCACGGGCACTACGCATCACACGCAAGGCGATCTCACCTCGGTTAGCGACTAAGATTTTGGTCAATTGTTTCATATTCGTGGGGGCTACCCAAAAGAGTGATAGACCACAAATATAAGCACCGACTCTTTCGGATTACGGCTTAACGATACTTTGATTCCACTGCGCTTCTTCCCCTTGCCAACGCAACCAATAGGTTCCGCTCGGCCAAGTACTCAGATCGAGCAAAATAGAACTCTCGTAATTCACCTCCATTTGACCCAACATGGCGCCAGTGGCAGTATAGTAGTATAAGGTCCCGACAACAGGCTGCTCAAACACCACATTAAGTTCGCCCTGTGTAGGGTTTGGATAAATGCTCGCATGACGCTCCGCATCCGCAATACCCGCCTCAGTAAGACTATGCGTCACAATGGTGGAATCACCACAATCATTAATCAGTACTAAGTTGATGGTGTAGTTCAATGTGATGACCCCATAGGTATGCTGCGCATTCGGGGTTGTGCCTTTGTCGTTCGTTCCATCGCCCCAGTACCAGTGGTATTGTGTGGCATCTGTCGCTGTTGCGAAGAAATTCACGACCATACCATTTCCGCCCGTAGATACGATATTGAAACTAAAATCACCTTGAGGCACTTCACAAGTAGCCACATCTTTAGAATACGTATGCTGATTTCCACAAGAATCTGTGGCGGTTAGCACCACCGTGTAGGATCCATTAGATAGATACGTGTGGTTGACAGAAGCACCGGAACCGTAGAAACTATCTCCGAAATCCCAAGCATAGCTCACTAAATTTGATGGGGTCGCCACAAAACTAAAGTTGTTGCCATTGGCTGTCTCTGTAAAGCTCAAATTGACAGGACTACATATCTCAAGCAATATGGTATCCGTCATAGTCTCGCCACAGTAAGAGGTCGCCGTACAAATGACCGTATAACTACCCGCAGAGGTATAGGTATGGGTAGCGCTGCTTCCCGTGCCTGAATTCCCATCGCCGAAATCCCAAGCGTAAGACAATCCAGTCCCCTGAGACCCCGTCGTTGTAAAGGTCGACGAGAGCCCATTTACGGTATACCCAGTGGTGATCTGCATGGTATCACATACATCTACAGCGTGTAGTACAGAATCTGAACTTCCACAGGCATTGAACACTACCTGGTAGATGTTAAATGTGCCAAAAGGCGAAGAATAAGCATGGCTTACTACATTCCCCGTATCAGAGGAGCCATCTCCCCAATACCACAGCACAGAATCAGCCGCGGTAGTCATGTTAGTAGCGGTAACGCTCGTCCCATTGACACTGGTGCCTCCAGAGGCAGTAATCGATGGACAAGGAAGTGTCGTAAACGTGATATCCTCCCATGTACTTGTGAGGGTAGCCGTACAGGTATCTTTCACCCAAACGGTATATGAAGTATTGGGTTGTAAGCCAGTTAAGCCATAGGCTCTATTCGTAGCAGTAACTCGGGTACCATTTCCGAGCGTATAACCTGTCACTCCATATTCCAATGCAGAGGTAGCCGCATAGCCATTCCAAGAAATATCTGCACTATTGTAGGAGATGTTATTCACCGCTAATGTGGGTGTAGGACAGTTCGTCGGCTCGTCAATCTTGATATCATCTAATGAGATGGCCGCACGGAAAGTTGCCGACGTTCCCGTTTTAAATGCCTTGAAGATGATCTGAACCGTATCCCCTTCGTAACCATTGAGGTTAATGGTCGCTTTCTGCCAATTCGAATTACTCGCGGTTTGTTGCTGCCCACTAAGCGTCAATAAGGTCGAAGCCGTAGCGCCCAATGGCTTTATGAAAATGCGCAGTTTATCAATATGATCACCAAACATGTGGTACCAGAACGTCAACTGCGGGCTTTGTAAAGTATCCAAATCAATCAATGGGGTACGCAGTTCCGTATCCGCAGTGGCCGTGAAAGGTGTTCCGCTGCGAGCAAAGACGTAACCACCACTCCCTGATGTATGGTCTCCCGAAGGACCTGTGTTGAAATAATGATTCACCGTTCCTCCCCCGGTCCAGAAATAATCTGTGGTATCATTTCTCAACCAACACTCGTCTACTTCCCCATTTTGGTCGGGCCAACCCGGTCCTACCCATTTATTCGAGTTCGAGAAAGTCTCTGTAAACGGAGCGGTGTAGTACGTACAGTTCGTGGTAAAACGAGGTCCGGGGACCCATTCACTAACATCACCCGTTCCACATGAATCGCGAACGAACCATTCATATGTCGTTTGGGGAGAAAGCATTGGTATCCCTTTGCTGCTGGTATTTGCAGTAGTCCAACTCCAACTTGATGTCCCCACCTCGCGGTATCGAATCTGGTAATTCGATGCGCCGCCACTGCTCCAATCTAGTTGGGCCACTTGCACGCCTACTGCTGTTACGGCAGTATTGTAGGGCTTCGGACAGCTTGGCTCATTATCGATTTTAACATCATCAATGGCAAATTGCGTGTAGAAGGAATTGCTGTTGTTTGTATAATCAAATCGAATACGAACCGTATCACCAGCGTAAGAGGACAACGAGATAATTTTTTCTAACCACGCTGCACTGGACCCACCATGAGTAGAGCCGCTGGTATCCCAAAGTGCTGACCAGATACCACCTAAGGACTGAACATAGACATCAAAGTCGCCCATGCTAATGCCATAACCATGGTACCAGAAAGAAAGCTCAGGACTTGAAAGCGTATCAAGATCAATCCATGGAGAAATTAATCGAGGATTCGTTCCAGAAACGAAGGTCGAAGTCACCTGATTGTACATGTACTGTCCATTCCCAGTGGTATGATCGCCTGATGGTCCTGTTTGGGTCCAATTAAATGCTGGAGGCCCCGGCGTCCAAAACTGCGTCGTAGACCCCTGATCCAACCAACACTGGTCTAGATCTCCCTGAATATTCCAAGTTACCAGCCGGATCCCAAGAATTGGCCTCAAAATCTTCTTCAAAAGGCGCTGTGTAATACGAGCATTGCGTAGTAAAAACAGTGAAGTTTGACCAGCCCGAAGTATCACCAGCCGAACAAATTTCTCTGGCACGGGCGGCATAGGTGGTATTGGCGCTCAGCCCGGAAAGCGTCGTGGGTTTTGTTGAAGAGGTAATGATAGTCCCCCCGGACGGTGTAGTATTTCCCTGCTTATACTGTACCTGGTAGGCCAGCGGTGAGGTATTGAGCGAGGACCAATTGATTTGTGCCGACGTCGCCACCACGTTAGAAGAGGTCATCGAAAAAGGCAAATCACAAGAAGGTGTTTCTTCAACGAGAATATCGTCGATACAAACACGCGAATTGGTCCACCAAGAAAAACCGACATCGCGCTTTGCTGAAAAACGGATTTGAATGGTATCCCCTGCCCAGTTGCTCAAACTCTCCACCTGCTTGCGCCAAGCTGAATTCGTGGAAGAGAACTGGTTAGACGCAGTCGTTGAATTTACCACATGAATCTGGGTCCAAGTATTAGTGCCCACCTTACGTACTCGTACATCCAACAAATCGATGTCCGAACCGTACATGTGGTAATAGAAGATCAACCTTGGCAACGTATCGCTTGACAAGTCAATGGGTGGTGTAATGAGATGGGTAACTGTAGCATTGGTACTCGTGGATCCGGTAAACCACCCTTCGGCAACGGCATATCCTCCACCATTTCCTGGAGTATGGTCGTCTGCAGGTCCTGAGTTTAGAGAACCTAAAGACGGCGGTCCGGCCATCCACAGGTAGTTGTTGCTGGTTTGCAGTCGAGACCAACAAGTAGGAATGGAACCACTATTGTTCCAGTTCGATTGAGGCACCCAATTCGAACCTTCAAAATCTTGCGTATAAGGCGTGCTCTTTACACACTGCCCAAACGCTGCGTTCGCGACAAAAAACAAGGTCAAAACGACCGCGTATAACCGTGAGTTTTTCATATGTACAATGATACCACAACTTTCGTACCGAAATAGCAACAATGAGTTAGCGCAAGTGTTCAATGAACTTGAGAATTATCAGTAGATTTATCCTTGTGAAGAAACTCCTCATTTTACTAGCGATCGTAGGGCTTCAACACCCGGGCTCCGGACAAGTTTTGGCTGTTATGAAATACAACGGCGGTGGGGATTGGTACGCGAATCCAACCGCCTTAGAAAACCTAGCTTCTTTCTACAATGAAAATTTGAACGGCGTTTGTCAGGTCCAAGGCCAAATTACCCCCGCAAACGTGCTGACCTCAGGCATCTCGTTTCTACATGCCACGGGTCACGGCCGTATCTTTTTTGACGAGATGGATGTTCAAAATCTTAGAGCCTTCGTGGAGCGCGGTGGATTTCTGCACATTGACGACAACTATGGCATGGCCGAGTTTGCCCGCACTGAAATGCACAAGATTTTCCCAGACCAGCAGGGCCAACTCCTTCCTGCCGACCACTTCATTTTCAAAGGACCATATGCATTCCCTGAAGGCCTCCCAAAAATTCACGAACACGATGCCAAGCCCCCACAAGCACTGGGCTACTTCCTCGAAGGGGAATTAGTCGCGGTACTTACTTTAGAATCAGATTTAGGAGATGGCTGGGAAGACCCCGAAGTTCACAATGACGGTCAAGAGACTCGCGAAAAAGCACTAAAAATGGGCGCAAACTTGTTACATTGGGCCTTAACACGAAACACTGAGCCATGAGTTTATTCCAACTACAACCCATCGCCAAAGCGGCCTTGCAATTGCTTGGTGTCGCCCTAGGTATTTACGCATTATTCCTGATTCAAGGCGTAGTAGCATACGCACTTATTGCACTATACATCAGTGTTTTAGGACGTCCATTGTTCAAAATTATTCAAGATAAAAGTCCCATAGGCAAATACCTAGGGCCAACGGGAAGCGCCACCTTAACCATGCTTGCCATAGGGGCCGTATTTTCTTTTCTCATTTCGTGGTTTGTTCCAATGGTTTTGGAGGAGTTCTCCTTGCTACGCAGCATGCAATACGACAAATTGATTTCGAGTTTAGAACAAGAAATGACCCAGTTCTCAAACCTCCTCGCCAATCTCGGCATTGATAGTCAGGCTGAATTACAGAAAATCAACCAAAGCCTCCAGAACTTTGCCAGTGTCGAAGCCATATCCGGAGCGGTACAGGGAGTACTCGGATCGGTCGGAAACGTAATCATAGGGCTGTTTTCCATTGCCTTTATCAGCTTCTTTTTGATCCGTGAACAAGAATTGGCCCATACGTTTATTGATTATATCACCCCAAAGAAGCACCACAATAAAGTGGACATGATTGTCCCTCAGATCAAGCGAATTGTCACCCGTTACAGCTTTGGGATCCTGTTGCAAATCACCGTAATCTTTACCTTGCTTTCCATCGGCATGACCCTCATCGGAGTGGAAGGCGCCATCGTGTTGGCACTGACAGCAGCGATTTTCAATCTAGTGCCGTATGTCGGACCTATCATTGGAGCGACACTTGGTATTTTACTTAGCATGGGACAACTTTATGCGGTTGGAGCGGCAGATCCGGCTGTAAATCCAGATTTAGTGCAAGGTCTCTACCTCTTGGTAGGTTTGTTTGCGGTGGTCCAATTATTGGATAACATCGTATTTCAACCGTTCATCTTCAGTAACAGCGTTGGAGCACATCCGCTTGAGATTTTCATTATTATATCCATTGCTGGCACCCTGCTCGGAATTGCAGGAATGATCTTCGCCGTTCCCGCCTACAGCATTATTCGTGTCGTCATCAATACGGTTCGCGACGAGTTGAACCAAGGGTCCTAGCCATGGCGCAACCCCAGCAACAGGTACACCCCGAAGATTTCAAAGATTCCGCTGCCTGGGTATGGATGGCTGAACATGAAGGAAATTCGATTGCTGATCTGCGCCTAAAATACGGGCTTGAACGTCCCTACTTTAGTTGGATCAGCCAGTTAGAGGCCAAACGTAAATATGCCCGCAAATTCGGGCCGTTATTCGAAAGGCAATGGTTATTCCCCACAGGCTTGCCCCTTGAGCAAAGCAGCAGTTTTGCGACGGCGTGGTTCAAAGCAACATTGCTTACCACCCCTTATTCCATAGACCTCTGCGCAGGCATGGGTATAGACAGCCATGCCCTTTCTCAGCGTCCTGAGGTGCATCAGCATTGGGCCAATGAATTAAATCCGGACCTCGCACAATTACTCCAGCACAACCTTCCTACCGCTAAGGTGACCAGTGCACCTGCCGAAGAACTTTTCACAGCTATTGAAGCTTGGAAACAGGCCTTGGGCATTGATGCCGAGGACCTGACACTTTATGTGGACCCTGACCGCCGCGCCAGTGGCAACAAAGCTCACAGCCTCGAATATACTGTGCCGCATCTCCCCTCCTTGCAAGGACAGTGGCTGGAATGTGCACATACCTTGGTTTCCAAACACAGCCCAATGGCTTCCTTAGAAGAGCTGAAACAACTACAGGATTGTGCAGCCATTTATGTGGTGGAATTTCATGGGGAGTGCAAAGAATTGCTCTGTGTGCAGCGAAAAAATTGGGCCGGGGCGCCCGACATACATACAGTGGTCATTTTGCGAGAAGAGGATGTACGCCTCTTCACTAGCAGTACCTCGGCAACCCCTTCCTCCCATACAGATCAAATACACACCTTTCTCGTCCAGCCCGGACCGGCACTATCGAAAAGTGGTGGTCATGAGGAACTCCTTGGAGGGATGGGCGCGAAAAAATTGGTCACAGGCAATATGTATACTTCTGAGCACATGCCTGCACCAAACGAACTGTATGAACGTTATGAGGTTATAGAAATAGCGAAGCCGTACAAGATTCAAACCCCTGTGGACCGAGCCGCCATTGAGCGCATCGGATTCCCTGAGCACCCGGATTTGATTCGGAAAAAGCTCAAGATTAAAGAAGGGCGAGAGTTGAAGATTTTCGCAATGAAATTGGGCACTCAGAAACAAATGATTCTTGCAAGACGCCTGGATTGAGGCATGCTTTTTGAATCGTAACTTAGTAGTATGAAACTCCGTCAAATCCTTTGGGCCCTTCTTTTGCTCTGCGCAGGCACACTGCACGGACAGGAGGCGATTTTTGTCCCAAACGAGGGGCAATGGGACGGTGAATTTCAATACAAACTGCCATTGAAATACGGCGCGCTTTTCTTTGAGCCTGCATCTGTACAAATGGTGCTGCGCGATGCGGGGCAAATTGAAGACTTACGAGGTCACCACATGCACGAGGCGGGCTTGAGCTTGCCGGTGGATCCGCTGCGTACACACGCGGTTCGTATGTCCTTCATAGATGCCGAGCCTGAGGAAAGTCGTGGTGCGCATGAAACAGGATATTATCACAATTACTTCTTAGGAGAAGATCAAAGCCGTTGGAAAGGCGGCGTTCGACCGCACGATGCATTAGTCTACGAAGACCTCTACCCTTCCACGACACTTAAATTTTATGCTAAAGACAGCCACCTGAAGTACGATTGGCAGTTGCGAGACCCTGAGGTTCTTTCTCAGATTAAATGGACGTACGACGGCGCCACCGGAGTCCAATTAAACCCTGAGGGCAGTCTACAAATCCAAACCTCAGTCGGTGAGTTCATGGAAAGCACACCCGTGGCGTGGGGTTGGAAAAATGGTGAGCGCGTAGATTTTGGCTGTTGGTATACTTTGGTTGATCATGAAATAGGCTTTGCCGCGGAAGATGAAGCCATGGATTTAGATTCCTTGGTCATAGATCCGCAACTCATATTTACTTCCTTTAGTGGTTCGTTGACCGATAACTGGGGATTCTCTGCCACCTACGATGATGCAGGAAGATTATACGGTGCTGGCGTTGCTTTTGCTACTGGTTATGTGGCCTCCACCGGTGCGTTTCAAACCACCTACAATGATCCTCCCGGCATCAACCTTGGCTTTAATCCAGATGTAACCATCACGGTCTTCGAGCCGCAAGGCACGACTATGCTCTACGCCACCTACCTCGGCGGAACTGCTCCGGATCATCCGCACAGTATGGTGGTCAATAGTAACGACCAACTCATTGTGATGGGCACCACCGGGAGCTCGAATTTTCCAACCCAAAACCCTGTACAAAGCAGCAACGCTGGCGGAAACGATGTAACCATCAACGGCTACGAGTTCAAAAAGTCTGACCTATTCGTCACTAGATTCAACACCTCTGGCACGGCAGTACTGAGCTCCACATACCTCGGCGGAACGGGCAACGATGGCCTCAACACGGCGATTATTGAGAACTACGGAGATGCCGCCCGTGGAGAAGTCGTGGTCGACGCATCCAACAACATTTATGTGACGGCTTCCACCAACAGTTCAAACTTCCCATCGACCAACTGTACGCGTTGTTCAAATGCCGGTGGCCAAGATGCCGTAGTCTTAAAGTTGAATGCTTCAGGAACATCTTTACTATGGTCAAACTATTACGGAAGCACCAGTGATGACGCTGGATACAGCCTCAAATACCACAATGGCGCTATTTTATCACTGGTGGAACCGAAGGCGGAAACCTCCCTTCCACAAGCGGCGGATTTAAAAGTTCCTATGGAGGTAATACGGACGGTTATGTGGCCAAGTTCAATGCTTCTACCGGTGCCTTATTGCAAAGCACCTATGTCGGAACCTCACAATACGACCAAAGCTTCATTCTAGATGTCGATAAACTAGGCAATGTATATGCCTTCGGGCAAACCTTGGGCAACTACCCCATCACTGCCGGTGCCTGGGGAACCCCTCAATACCGCAAGCAGTTTATTCACAAGATCAGCAACGACTTGACTTCAAGCCAAGCTTCTACAGCGTTCGGATCGCCTTCTGGGAGCTTAAATCTTGTGCCAACCGCCTTCAATGTAGACGACTGTCTGAACATCCTACTCTCCGGTTGGGGCGGAGTCACCAACAACGGTTATTTCCCCACAACGGTAGAACAACTCCCCGTGAGTGCGGATGCCCTGCAAAGCTCCACCAACGGATCGGACTTCTACTTCATGGTATTGACCAAAAACTTCGGTTCCTTTAAATACGGGAGTTATTTCGGAGGCTCAACCTCAGCCGAACACGTGGACGGAGGAACGAGTAGATTCGACGAGCGTGGCCGAATTTACCAGGCCGTATGTGCCGGCTGTGGAGGTAATGACGACCTTCCTACTACTCCCGGCGCCTTCAGTGAGACCAACAACAGCAGCAATTGTAACCTAGGGGTCATCAAACTTGATTTTGAAACGGGCATTGAGGCAAAAGCGGAAATTGACCTCAACTACCTCATCGATACAAACTGTTACGAGCTCACCTTGAAACTCGACAACAACAGCATCAATGCCAACGCCTATTTCTGGGATTTCGATCAAGGAGATACGTCAAACCTTAAGGACCCTGTAATTACGTTCCCTAACCTCGGAACCTACAACGTTATGCTCGTGGCCATTGATACGGTATGCGACAGCTACGACACCACCTTTATCGAAATCATTCACGATACGGCAAGTTTCCCTGTAACTGACTGGATAGCGAATTACGTGAGTTGTGACCTGATGCGTGAGGTGAACTTCATAGAACAATTGGCCGATGCTGATTATTATGAATGGGACTTCGGGGACGGACAAAACCTTACCACGACTTCTAGAAACATCATACATGCCTACCCTGCCTTTGCGACATACACTGCCACGGTTACCGCGCGAGACAGCTTCTGTGATGTGAGCGTAGACCAAAGTTTCCTCATCGAATTTGACGACGATGCATCTCTGCCTACCGTGACGGTAACCACCGATAGTTGCAGGTACGGCGGTGTAGATGTCTTCTATCAAAACGTGGACAGTACAATGCTCTTTGAATGGAATTTTGACGGCAACATAGATAGCGGAATGATTCCATCGTTCCGTTATCCTGAAAGCGGCTTGGAAGAAGTGTACCTCACCATCACGGATACCCTCTGTAACCGCAGCTACACCTTCGATTTCCTAGCCGATATCATTCGCATTGACGGGCGCGTATGGATTCCTAATGCCTTCACACCAAACGGTGATAAAGACAATGAACTTTTTGAAATTTCAGGCAACAGTTGTCTTGAAGACCCAGTTTTTGTGATTTTCGACAGCTGGGGTAATGAGATCTTCCGCTCTGAGGATCCATTCCACGAGTTCTGGGACGGCACCTTCAAAGGAAAACCCGTGCCTCAGGATGTCTATACCTACAGGTTTACCGGTGGCAAAGAGGTGCGCATGGGCACCGTGACCATCATTAATTAAGCTGGCGCGTAGAGTTCCTCCAAGACATTGAGGAAACCATCAACGCAATCTTCCGAATTGAATTTGCTGAAAGAAACGCGTACCGGCTGGTAGTTTGACGTCCAATCCCCCAACGCACGAATGACATGGCTGCCTTGGTTAGAACCGCTCGTACAAGCCGAACCACCGCTGACATTGATGCCTTTCATATCAAATGAGAATGTGAGCATATCGTTGGCAGATTTTGGGAAGGCTATACTCAAAACGGTATATAAACTCTTGTCCAATTCTGCACTGCGGCCAAAGAACTTCGCATCCGGAACAATGCGTATGACACCGTCAATCACACGTTGCTTCAACGCCTCTACTTTCTTCTGATCCTCGGCCATTTCTGTGGTGGCAATCTCAAAAGCCTTACCCAAAGCAACAATACCGATGGTATTTTCTGTCCCTGCGCGCATGTTGCGCTCCTGGGCACCGCCTTGGATCAGTGGTTTTATCTTCAATCCACTGCGTACATAGGCAAAGCCTACGCCTTTTGGACCGTGAATCTTATGTGCTGAGCAGGTTAAAAAGTCATACTCTACCTCCTTCACGCTGATCGGCAAATGCCCCATCGCCTGAACGGTATCTGAATGGAACAATGCGCCATAAGCCTTACACAAAGCACTAATTTCCTTAACAGGATTCAAGTTGCCTATCTCGTTGTTGGCGTACATCAAACTCACCAAAGTCTTGGGACCATCCTTCAGGAGCGCTTCGAGCTCCGCCAAATCAATGTCTCCAAATTCGTTTACGCTCAAATAGGCAGCTTCCACTTCCCCGCGCTCCACCATAAACTCCACAGGTGACCTACGGCATGGTGTTCGATGGTGGTGGTGATAATGCGTTTCACGCCTAAATCGCGAACGCTACAGAACAACGCCATGTTGTCGGCCTCCGTTCCACCAGAAGTAAAGAAGATTTCACCGGGCTCTGCTTCAAGGCGTTGTGCAATGCGTTTACGCACTACCTCTACCTCTACTTTGGCACCACGGCCGCTAACATGTGTACTTGAAGGATTACCAAAATTCTCCATCATGCGCACCATCTCATCTTTCACACGAGGCTCCAATGGTGTGGTGGCAGCGTTATCTAAGAAAATGACTTCCATGCTCTGTTTTTAGGTTCCCCAAATATAAGGCTTACGCTAATTCTTCAATCTCCTTCATGAAGCGCTCGCCTAATGTGGTGGCTTCTGCTGTGGAAGGTGCTTCCGTATAGATACGGATGATAGGCTCTGTATTGGATTTTCTCAAATGAACCCATCGGTCTGACCAAGTGATTTTAACGCCATCAATGGTACTTAATTCTTCTTCCGAATAACGTCCAGCGATGGTCGCGAGGATGCCATCGACATCTAAACCTGGGGTCAATTCAATTTTCTGTTTGGCCATATAATACTGAGGATAGCCCGCGCGCAGTTCGCTCATGGTTTTGCCGGATTTGGCCAAGTGTGTCAACGCGAGCGCAATGCCGACCAGGGCATCACGGCCGTAGTGCAATTCTGGCAGAATGATTCCTCCATTGCCTTCCCCACCGAGCACGGCATGTTTGGCTTTCATTTCGTTCACTACATTCACCTCACCTACGGCAGAAGGGCTGTAAGTCGACCCCTTTGACTCCGCTAAATCGCGAAGGGCCTTAGAGGAGCTCATATTACTGACCACATGCCCTGGGGTGAGTGAAAGCAAATAATCGGCCACTAAAACCAAGGTATATTCTTCGCCAAACATGGCGCCTTTTTCATCAATAAAGGCCAAGCGGTCCACATCCGGATCCACCACGATGCCAAGATCATAAGAGCCATTGCTCACCTCATCGATAATGGCGCCCAAATGCTTCTCCAGGGGCTCAGGATTGTGAGGGAATCTACCGTGCGGTTCAGGATATAGGTTGTGGTATGCTACGCCCAATGTATCGAGCAGCATAGGAATGGCAACACTTCCGGAGCTGTGCACCGCATCAATGGCGACCTTAAAGCCTGCCGCTTGCACCGCTGCGACGTCGACAGAAGGCAAAGCCAAGACTTGGTCAATATGCCAATCCATACCGTCCTCACAAGTCGTGAGTGTACCGAGATCGCCTACCTCAGCGAAATCCAAATCCGTGCTTTCTGCCAAGCGCAAAATTTCAGCGCCATCATCACCAGAAACAAATTCACCTTTTTCGTTCAAGAGTTTCAGTGCATTCCATTGCTCCGGATTGTGCGAGGCAGTGAGGATAATGCCACCCGCCGCCGCATACCGTGGTACGAGCATTTCTACGGTCGGAGTGGTGCTCAAACCGGCGTTGATCACATCAATGCCCAAACCCTGCAAGGTGCTAATGACCAATTGTTCCAGCATCGGCCCGGAAGGACGCGCATCACGGCCTATAACCACCGTAGGATTCGACGCACGTGTTTTGAGCCAACTTCCGTAGCCAGCGGCAAACTTTACCGCATCAATAGGTGTTAAATTATCGCCCGGGGCACCGCCGATGGTACCGCGAATTCCTGAAATGGATTTGATCAGTGTCATGCAGGTTTGGAATGTTTTTGGCTAAGATAACCGCAAAGAATACCGTGTACAACCTATGGCATTAGAATTGCTTAATTGTTAATAACAGAGTGAAAACTTCAAGTCTCTGAGACCCCCTGACCCTTTCTCCCGATGGACAAAGCACTTATCTTTCTACTATGCGATTTGAGGACCACGAGACCTTGACATTAGTACATGCATTCGAAAACGCGATCAGCGAAGGGAGACAACCCTATTTCGATGTTGAAGATTTAGAACTCATTCTAGACTATTACCTAGACACGGGGTCTTTTGAGCAAACCAAGAACGCATTAGAAATCGCTCAAGCCATTCATCCTTTGGCCTTTACCTTCAAGATCAAGGAGGTACAACTGGACATTGCGATGAAAGATTATACTCGCGCTGAGGCGAAACTGAATCACTTAGAAGGATTGAATATGCGTTCCACGGAATTGCTCATCGCACGCGCCACGATCTTAATGCACCGCGGCAATACACAAAAGGGATTACAATTATTGGACGAGGCCTTGGCTAGTTCCGATGATCCCGTGGAGGTATTGCAGATGATCGCCGACACGCATTTGAGCCAGGGCGATTACCCACGGGCCATCAATATTTTAGTGCGTTGGTGCCGTTTAGAGGAGGAAGATTTGGACGAAGGGGCATTGTACCAATTAGCCATGTGCCTTGATTTCACCAACGAATACGACCGTGCCATCGCCCTGTTTGAAAGCTTCACTCAAAAAGAACCTTACAACCCATTATTGTGGTACCAGCTGGGCGCTTTCCAATTGCGCAAGGACAACGAAGCCCAAGCCTTGGAAATGTTCCAATGGGCCATCACCGCAGATGAAACCTTCCACGCCGCCTACTTTGAGATCGGCAGAATCCACGAGCGCAACGAAGAATACATCAACGCGCTTGACGGCCTATAAGCAAAGTGTCAACGAAGACTTGCCCAGCGGCTATGTGCATTTCCGCATCGGTTTGCTCGAAGCAGAACTTGGGAGCCCTAATGAAGCCTTACGTGAATTCAACAAGGCCATCGCCCTAGAACCAGATATGGATGATGTCCATTTGGAGCGCGCGAGTGTGCTCATGGAATTGGAGCGCTATGCCGAAGCGGTCAAGGATTACAAAAAAGTCTGGTTGGACGAAGCCTACGGGTCGGAGGATGTCTTGGATTTCGTGGAGTGTTTAATAGAATTGGACCTACTAGAACAAGCCATCGCCATTCTCTACGATGCCGTCGAACGCTTCCCAGAAGTGCTTCAGTTTAGATTAGTGCTTGCCGGTTACCTCTTTGCGGCCGACGATATCATCAGCGCAAAAGAGGTTTTGGAAGATTTGCACTTGAACCGCGATGAGTTGCGTACGCTATTTGCGGAATACTTCCCAGATCTGCTTGAAGTCCCAGTAGTGGCCGCTATTTTAGCAGAATTGAAATAACCCACCCATGCAAAAATATTTGAGTTTGTTCCTCAAAGGCATGGCCATGGGAGCGGCAGATGTCGTCCCCGGAGTCAGCGGAGGAACTATCGCATTTATCACGAATATTTACGAGGAATTAATAGGCAACCTCAGCCGGTTTGATGCGCATGCCATTAAGCTGCTTTTTCGGGGCCAATTCCGCGATCTATGGTCCCACATCGGCGGCACCTTCCTCGCAGTGCTCTTCGCTGGGATCTTCACCAGTGTGCTTTCCCTAGCCTCCATCCTTGATTATGCACTTGAGCACCACCCCACTGCCATCTGGAGTTTCTTCTTTGGCCTCGTCTTCGCCTCTATCTTCATAGTCGGACGGAACATCACCCACTGGGGCACCCCGCAAATCCTTTCTTTCATCATCGGAACCGCCATTGCCTATTGGGTAACCACCTTACCTGCTGTGGGCGGTACAGAGCACCCGCTCTACCTTATCCTTTGCGGCGCCTTGGCCATTTGTGCCATGATCTTACCGGGCATCAGCGGCAGCTTTATTCTTCTGTTGTTGGGTGCTTATGCTACCGTGCTGAGTGCCGTAAGCGATCGAAACCTACTCATCATAGCCTATGTGGGCATCGGTGCAGTAGCCGGACTCATCAGCTTTACCAAAGCCTTGAAGTGGATTTTCGAGCATTACTACAGCATTGCCGTGGCCCTGCTCTCTGGATTTCTGTTGGGCTCGTTGAACAAGCTTTGGCCTTGGAAATGGGTGGTGGAATATTACATCAAGCACGAAGGCACTCCGAAGGAAGAATACGTTCCGTTGATCACTGAAAATTTAGCCCCAGGGGCAGATTGGACCTTGGCCCTCCCCCTTGCCATTGCCGGTGCGTTGGTGGTCTTTGGCTTAGAGTGGGCCGGAAAACTAAAGCGCGCATGATTCGTCTTGGCCTCATAGGACATCCTATCGGGCACAGCAAAAGCCCCGCCCTACACCATAGTTTCATGGAAGAAAGCGGTACTCCGGGTATATACCAGTGTTATGAGCGTACCACTATGGATCGCAAGGCCATGGTGGAGTTGTTCGATCAAGAAGGATTAACAGGCATCAACATCACCATTCCATTCAAAGAACAAGCCCTTCACTGGGTGGATGTGGTAGATGAAGGTGCGAAAAGAATTGGTGCCATCAATACCATCGTAAAAACTGGCGATCGATTTGTAGGCTACAATACCGATGTGGACGGCATCGCCCAAACCCTCGACACCTTAGGACCAGAACAACCTACCCTAGTATTGGGAGGCGGTGGTGCAGCAAAAGCACTTTGTGCCGTGTTAGAGGCGCGACAAACCCCCTACTTGATGGTCCAGCGACACGGAGCAGTGACCTACGACAGCTTGACGGAAGAACAAGCGTCGGCGCATCCCCGATGGATTAATTGTACCCCAGTGGGTGGCCCCAAATACCCCGGCGATTATTTACCATTGCCATATAAGGTATTGACGAAGGAATTCGCCATCTTTGATATGACCTATGAACCGAACCCAACCCCAATGATGTTAAAGGGTAAGGAAATGGGCGCTGCCGTGATCGGCGGCAACCTAATGTTAACTGAGCAAGCGAAAAAAGCATGGCAATTGTTTCATGCCGCTTACTACAAAAATTTGTAGATGATGAGTCAAGAAGAATTGGACCCACAAGAAAACGCGCAACCTACAGAGGCAACCAGCACACCTATGCCGGAAGCGCCCGAGAGTAGCGAAACTGTGGAAGAAACGGAAGACGAGCAAAACACGGAAGTCAAAGCTGTAGAGGCCGAAGACGATCACGAAAGCCCTAAGGAGCGCAAGTTGATCATTCCAGATTTTGATGCCCTGACGGTAGAACAATCCCTTGAAATCATCGGCCAGCACATCGGCGAGCACGAGCCACAACGCATCAAAGGCGTGGTAGAAAGCGGACGTTCTCGCATTCTTCAAGAGCTCAATGCAGAGCGTGATGCAGCCAAAGCAGCCTTCATCGAAGAAGGCGGCAACAGCATCGATTTCCACTACGACCAGCCATTGCGCAAGCAACTCAACACCACCTACGGCGGGTATAGAGATAAGTTGCGCAAGCATTACAGCCAGCTGGAGGCAGAACTCAGCACAAACTTGGCCACCAAACTTGATATCATCGAGCAAATCAAAGGTCTGCCAATGATGGAAGGCAGTGCCAAGGATAAATACGAAACATTCAAAGGATTGCGTGAGCGCTGGAATAACACCGGCCTCGTCCCAAAAGGAGATGCGCGCAACGTATGGGCAAACTACAACCACCACGTCGATAATTTCTTCGACTACTTGAGAATGGCCTACGACCTCATCGAGATTGATTACCAAAACAACCTCGCGGAGAAGGTCGCCCTATGTGAATCCTTGGAGAATATGTTGGCAGGCGGTGCCTCTGCGAAGATTTTCAAAACACTACAACAGGCGCACAGTAAATGGAAAAGAATTGGTCCTGTACCTCGCGAACACAAAGACCAGCTATGGGAGCGCTTCAAAGCCATTACCAGCAAGGTCCATGAGCTGAGAGATTCCTTTAATGAGGAAATCAAGGCACAAAACGATGAGAAAATTGCCGCGAAGAAAGAAGTTGTGGCGAAAATCCAGGCGCTGACTGCGGAGCTGCCGACCAAACACGGCGGATGGCAAAAAGCCAGCAAAGCGTTGGAGGCCTTGCGTGGCGAGTTTAAGAAAATTGGCTTTGTGAAAAGCGAAGAAAACTCCGTGGTTTGGGAAGAATACAAAACGGCCCAGCGTGAGTTTAATAGATTGAAAAACGCCTTCTACAAAGAGGAGAAAAAAGCACAACGCGTAAATCTCGATAAGAAAAAGGCGTTGATTGAGCTTGCGGAGAGCGTGAAAGACAGCGATGATTTTGCAGAAACCGCGCAGGTGCTTAAAAAAGCACAACAGGATTGGAAGAAGTCCGGTTATGTCCCGAAAAAAGAGGGCGATAAACTTTGGGAAGCCTTCCGTAGTGCCTGTAACCATTTCTTCGATCGTATGCACGGCGAGCGCAAAGCCATAGAAAAGCAAAGTAATGCCGCTCAAAAAGCCAAAGAAGATTTCTTGGCCGGCATGAAGAAAGCAAAGGTTGCCTCGCTAGACGACGCCATTGCCTTGAGTGAGCAGTGGGGCGCATTAGGCCAAGGAGGCAAACGTGATCTAGACCAAAGCTTTGATACGTTGTTGGCGGAAAAAGTAGCACCACTAGGCCTCAGTGCCCAAGAAGTGGAAGCTGCTTTGATGCAAGCAAAAGTGAAAGCTATGGTAGAGGCCGACGATCAAGACGGGTTGTTCCGCCAACGTGCTGCCATCCGTGAAGGATTGGACCGTGCTAAAAAGGAATTACACCAGCTTGAAAACAACATCGCCTTCTTCTCTGCCTCAAAAGGCAACCCATTATTGGAAGCAGCATTGGCAAAAATTGAAGAACAGAAAGCCTTGGTAGAGCATTACACTGCCATGCGCAAGCTATTCAATAGCCTACTGAAATAATCCGGCATGAAGTTTAAGCTCGTAGCTCCATTCGAGCCGATGGGAGACCAGCCCACGGCCATCAACGATTTGGTAGAAGGGCTGAACGGCGGCGAGCGGGATCAGGTATTGCTTGGGGTGACCGGGTCTGGAAAGACCTTCACCGTTGCGAACGTCATCGAACGTACCCAACGCCCTACCCTCATCCTGTGCCATAACAAGACGCTTGCGGCCCAACTCTACGGGGAGATGAAGGAATTCTTCCCTGAGAACGCGGTCGAATATTTCGTCAGCTACTACGACTATTACCAGCCTGAAGCCTACGTTCCTTCCTCCGGTCTATACATCGAAAAAGACCTGAGCATCAACGACGAGATCGAAAAGCTTCGCTTGAGCACCACCTCTTCCTTATTGAGCGGACGCCGCGATGTCATTGTGGTCGCGTCCGTCAGTTGTTTATACGGGATGGGAAACCCGGAGGCCTTTAATAGTTCTGTGGTCCAATTAAAAGTGGGCGACACCATCGCCCGCCAAGCCCTGCTCCACGCCTTTGTCAACGCCCTCTACGCCCGAACCGCAGCCGAGTTCAAACGCGGCAGCTTTCGCGTAAAAGGCGATACCGTCGATATTTTCCCTGCCTATGCGGAAACCTATTACCGCATCAGTTTCTGGGGCGATGAAGTGGAAAGCATTGAACACATGGACCCGATCAGCGGCCAACGCATCGAACACATGGATGAAATGCGACTGTTCCCTGCCAACCTATTCGTCACCGAAAAGGACCAGTTACAACACGCCATCCACCAAATCCAGGACGACCTCATGCAGCAGGTGGACCACTTCCGCAATGTGAGTCGTCCACTGGAAGCCAAGCGATTGGAGGAGCGCACCAATTTTGATTTGGAGATGATACGGGAATTGGGCTACTGTTCCGGTATTGAAAACTACAGCCGCTACCTCGACGGGCGCGCTCCCGGCGTACGTCCCTTCTGTTTGCTCGACTACTTTGCCGACGACTTCCTGCTGGTAGTAGACGAAAGCCACGTAACCATCCCCCAAGTACGCGCCATGTACGGCGGTGACCGCTCGCGTAAAGAAAACTTGGTAGAATACGGCTTCCGTCTGCCCGCAGCTATGGATAACCGTCCCTTGAAATTCGAAGAATTCGAGAACATACGTGGACAGGCTCTATTTGTCAGCGCCACACCTGCAGAATTCGAACTCGAGCTTAGCGGCGGGGTCTTCGCCGAACAAGTCATCCGCCCCAACTGGCCTGCTCGACCCGGTCGTTGAAGTACGCCCGTGCGAGAACCAAGTCGACGACCTCATGGACGAAATACGCATTCGTGTAGAACGCGACGAGCGCGTCCTGGTCACCACCTTAACCAAACGCATGGCAGAAGAGCTGACCAAATACTTCACGCGTTACGACATCCGATGCCGCTACATTCACAGCGACGTCGATACACTGGAACGTGTAGAAATTATGCGCGATTTGAGACTGGGCACCTTTGACGTACTGATCGGAGTAAACCTGCTCCGCGAAGGATTGGATTTCCCTGAGGTAAGTTTAGTGGCCATTATGGACGCTGATAAAGAAGGTTTCTTACGCAGTACGCGTTCCTTGACCCAAACCATAGGACGGGCGGCGCGAAACGTGAACGGAAGAGCTATTCTGTATGCGGATAAAATCACGGATAGTATGCAGCGCACCATCGATGAGACCTTGCGCCGCAGAGAAAAGCAAGATGCGTACAACAAGGATAACGGCATTGTCCCCACTGCCCTTCGAAGCAGTCGAGACGAAATCCTTGCTAAATCCAGTGCCGTAAACAAGGGCGCCCAATACAAGGAAGGCATGGCATCCGTCAAAGCCGCAGAAGAAGCGGTCAACTATACAAGCCAAGAAGATCTTGAAAAGCGCATCAGAGATACACGCAAAGGCATGGAAACCGCAGCGAAATCTATGGACTTCATCGAAGCCGCAAGACTGCGCGATTTACTCATCGAACTAGAAAGTAAAAGGGAGAAGCGCTAGTTATAGGTAATGCGCCACGCCCACGGCGAAGGTCCATACCTGGTGCCCGTCAATACGCTGGTCTAAATACAAGGTAGGCGTCCACTCCCATCGGTCGTTCATTGGCACCTCGCCTTCAATCCCCACACGCATGAGGGTTTTCATTTCACCATTTTCCACAGTAAACCCAGGACCTACCCCAAGCAAGACATTGTGTGAGAGGCGGTAGAAAATATCCAACGTAGAGACCATCGGTGTTTGAAGTTCAATGGTTTCCCCAAGGTCATTTTCAATGAGATAGTTTTCCAACTCAATATCACTATGCCAACCGATGGACCAATGGTCATTGAGGTGGTAATCCACATCCATACCCCAGGTAGGTACAAAGAATACACCTTCTCCCCCAACCTCCGGAACCATACCGTGGCCGATGAGTAATGCAAAACGCAAGGGATGACGATGGTGGTGAGGATCCGGTTCCACCTGATGTGGGTGGTGCTGTGCCTGTGCATTCCATCCTAGAACCACGGCAAAAATGAGCGAAAAGAAAGTTTTCATAACGGAGTAATAAGCGCAAATTTGCTACTTTTCACTTCGCACGAGCATAACAAATATCACACTCATGATTTACGTATCCATTGGCCTTGGTTTGCTATTTTTTAGCATGGGTTTCATCATTACCCCAAGCAATGCGAAATACCTGCTTAGTGGGTACAATACGATGAGCAGTGAGGACCAGGAGAAGTTTCCCATTGTGGAATACCTCAAGGCGTTCAAGACCTTCCACATTTGGTTTGGAATCTTATATACCCTGTTATCGGTGATCTTCCACCTCCTCGATTCGGACCTGGTCGGATACCATTTGGGCATTACTCCCATTCTCGCCTATGGCTATTTCTTCTGGACATCCCGTAAATACAACGAAGGATTGAGCAGCGCCACGAAGAACAACACGACCATCGGATTGATCGTGTTGAGTTTGACGCTAGTCTTTGTAGTGGGGCTGTTCTTTTGGTCGGACAGGGAGAGCAGCTGGACCTATGAAAACAATCAATTAGAAATTCAAGGGCCCTATAGCATTTCGCTAAATATCAGTGATTTAGATTCGATTTCCTTACTTGAAAGGCTGCCAGAAATCACCATCCGCTCACACGGAATTTCCACCGGAAAAGTGGCGAAGGGCAAGTTCAAAGGCCCTAACAAAGCGCGCTACCACTTACTCATTGACAAACCCGTGGGCGAGGTATTAGCCCTATATCCTAGTGGAGAAATGCCTGTGTTGATCAGCCTCGATGGAATGGACGAGCGGGAGTTGTTTTTGACGATGCAGGAGGATATTAAGAATCAATCAAAAGAGTAACCAAAAGCCTCCACATCCTTGGAATATAGGGCTTGAACTTTCGAGACCAATTCTGGCGTGTAGTACTCCCTAAAATCTTTACTCTTCACCGTATCTCCCTTCCTAAAGAGCAATGCCGGCAAGGTTTGAGGGCGGTGTAAAAATCTATTCCCAAATTTCTTCAAACCAGCCAGTCCTCCCTTCTCAGCACTCTTATTGCGGTGCGGCAGTCCCGTCGCTGGAATATCCAGTGCGGCACAGACCGTTTTAAAATCATCTTGAAGAGATTCGAACTTACCGATGAAATCTGCTTGGTTCACCCCATCGCGATAAAAGAAATCGTATTGAGGACCGTAAAACCAGCCTTCGGTTTTGATCAGCTTTGGCAAGGCCTTATCCACAAATCTTTCAAAGCTCATCAAATGATGGTGACCGTGAAACTTGTAAAAGGAAACCGCACGAGACCACGGGTTGCGCACAAATCCAAACTTATAATACTGCTCGAACAGTTCTTCTGAAACGTAGTGATTATCGAGGTATTCCTGCAATTGCAAGTGTGCCAAGCGCGGCGGACCGATAGACGGCTCGTCATTAGGCGTCAAGAGCAACGGCAATCGTTCACTCCATGATAAATCTTCTAACCCCAGGAAATAAGCCTCGACGCTTTGCCCCGCAGCTTTTGGAATATGAACGAAGATTGTTTTGTACTTGTGGAATACCATCTACCCCAAAAGTACGGCGCTTTCATAGGGGGTGCAACCTAAATCAGACCTTCTTTGACCAAGTGTCCAACGTCTTTCCCTTGTCCCGCAACTTACCTGGCACAACCTCATCGGCACGAGATTCTGCGTCTTTTGGGAAAATAAACAAGGTCCCTAGAATGATCTCTTCGGTGGGAATATTGAAATGAGTACGCATCGGTTCAAAACGAAGCACGCCACCTGACGACCAATAGTTTGGATATCCCAAGGCCGTCGCGCCAACCAACATATTCTGAATGGCTGCGCCGGTAGCCGCTAAATGCTCCATATTTCTCAAGTTCCCTGTGAACGGAATAGGCTCTCTACCTTCGACCGGCTCTCCAAAGGTATCCGGCAGCCAAGTCACCACAAGCAATACCTCAGCAGCATTGAGCATCTGGCCTATTTTACCTGCCTGCACCTCCTCGGCCTTAGCGTAATCAACGGCCGCACGGCAACGTGCCGCATCCGCCACATAGCAACGAAATGGCAATCCAGAGCTCAAATCAGTTCTGTACTTCGCCGCACTTTCGTAGTGATACGGAGCCGCAGCAGCAAGGGTAAGGAGTTCTTGGACCAATTCCTCTCTTTCCCCCTCCGTCAACGAAGGTGTCCAGGGGTTGTTGGCCAATACTTTTTGGGTTTTTCTTTGCTTGATCGCGTCCATTATGGAAACTTCGGAAATTTAGAGAAGTCTCGAGGTCGTTTTTCCAAGAAAGCATTGCGGCCTTCAACGGCTTCATCTGTACCGTAGGCCAAACGAGTAGCTTCTCCAGCGTACACTTGTTGACCAACCAATCCGTCGTCGATGAGGTTGAACCCAAACTTCAACATCTTGATGGCCGTAGGGCTTTTAGTCATGATCTCCTGCGCCCAGTCGTAAGCGGTCTGTTCTAGTTCTTCATGCGGCACTACCTTGTTTACCATGCCCATCTCGTAGGCTTCTTGAGCAGAATACTCAGCACCAAGGAAGAAGATTTCACGCGCTCTTTTCTGACCTACTTGGCGAGCGAGGTAGGCAGAGCCAAACCCTCCGTCGAAACTTGCAACATCCGCATCGGTTTGCTTAAAGATCGCGTGCTCTTTCGAGGCAATGGTCATATCACACACTACATGAAGACTGTGGCCACCACCTACTGCCCAACCGGGCACTACAGCGATCACGACCTTATTCATGAATCGGATCTGACGCTGCACATCCAGGATGTTGAACCTATTGATGCCGTTCTCTCCTTTGTATCCGGTGGTCGAACGAACGCGTTGGTCACCGCCAGAGCAGAATGCCCAGCCGCCGTCTTTCGGTGACGGTCCCTCACCAGTGATAAGCACGACACCAATTTCTTGGCTCTCGTGGCACAAGATGAGTGCCTCCCAAAGCTCGTCTACGGTCTTTGGAGTAAATGCGTTACGCACCTCAGGACGGTTGAACGCAATGCGTGCGACGCCGTTAAGCTGCTTAAATGTGATTTCCTCGTATTCCTTGACGGTTTGCCATTCTAGTTGGGCCATGGTCCAATTCTTTTAGGTGTATGTGAACATTAACAAA